>NZ_JAAUWT010000007.1 GCF_014694455.1 Vibrio sp. S9_S30
GTTAGGCCTGCCGCCAGCGTTCAATCTGAGCCATGATCAAACTCTTCAATTTAAGATTTTGTTCGGCTCAATGAATACTGATTACATTTACAAGTAAATGTTGAATTGACTGTGCTAAGTCTTCTTAGGTTTCCAAAAGAAGTCTTGGTTGGTCACTCAGTTCATTGAAACCTAAAGTGTTTCCTAAGAAACATTTTGGATTATCATCAACGAGTGCCCACACAGATTGATAGGTCTATATTGTTAAAGAGCTTTCTTCGTAAGTTGCTAGGCTTCCCTATGAAGAGGCGGTCATTCTAGCGAGATAATTATCAGTGTCAAACACTTTTTCTTTTTAATTTCCCTTTTTTCAAAGGAGAAACAAATCATCTATTTTTTAGCCAGATACCTTACTGACATTTATTGCTGAAGCCTTGTGGCGTCTGCCGTGTCAGTGAGGCGGCATTATAGGGAGTAATTCGAAGTTGGCAATACTAAAAAGGCATTTTTTTGGAAAAAAAGAACCATGCGAGCAACTTTTGTACGAATCCAATTTTACCCCCTTTCTTCACACAATTTACTCACATTGAACTGTGGATAAGTTAAAGATTTCCATCTTCACTGATCATGTTTTTGACCCGATTGAGCACATCATTAGGCAAAGGACCAATGCCATCAGAGAAAAGTATCTTCTTATATTTCGTTTCGAAGAACATCATATTGCGTAAATGTTGGGGTTCGGTTCTTCCATGCTCCATATTTTCATTATGTGTTCGTAGAATTTCTTCATTTAACTTAGTCTCGATGGCTTCAAGCTGTTCATCCGATAAATACATTCGCCCACAGATGACTTTCGCTGCGTCTTTGGCTTCTAACGCCTGCTGTTTTAAGTTTTTTAGATATTGCCTACTCAACTTTGAGGTGCTGGACATTTGATAATGATATGGACCAATAAAGGAGAAGCGATTGCTTTCCCCTAGTTGAATCAGCCCTAGGATTTCTAACGCCCTTAAATAGAGATAGATGCACGCGTCATCGAGTCCGTATTCTTCCTGCATGATATGCAGCTCATTTTCTCTATGGCGAAGTTCGCGATAGAAGTCGTATAGCTGAGGGAATTCAAAAAACACATCATCTTGAATCTCATTGAAGAAGTTCTCGTTTTTAAATTGCAGTTTGAGTGCGACTTGGTGAAGTTCCGAAAGGTTGATTCCAGCTCCCACACAATAGGTCAGTAACTTCTCTAGAGGGATAGAAGGATTGTGAAGGTGTCTTTTTAAAGAAGAGAGGGGCACACCAAGTTGTTGTGCCAAAGTATTGTAGGTAATGCCTTCATCTTTTATTGTTTGTCGCAAGGCCATGAGCAAATACTCTGACTTTGCTGTTTGTGTCGTTGACTGCATAATTACACTCCAATGTACAAAGGATTCTACAACGTCTCATCACTATGAATCCAACCATCTATATAGATGGTTATAAAATCAGAGCATCTTAAGTTTGCCAAGTGTCTGTATTTAAAATTAAGGTTGAAATCAAACACGTGACAAACTAGTGACTAAAATATCTCTATTTTTTTGTAGCCATTTTGAGAAGACATCACGCTTCACTCTCAAAATAATAAGATATCCGAGCCCTTGGATTTAAGTATTCCCTAACCTTGTCTGGAAGCTTGTGCGGCAAGATAGGCGATACGATCTTCAGATCGCTATCGGCAAGTTCAAGGATAGGCGCCTGATTACGGGGCACATTTGAATCATAAAGTAATACGTTAGGATAAAGAATATTTTGGGCGTTAACAGAAATAACCAACCCAACCATGTCATTAGACAACTGGACGACGGTTCCTGGTGGATACACTCCCATAAACTTGATGAGAATGTTCAGGTTTTCATTATTGTATAGATGTTTACATTTCTTATAGAGATGAGATAGCGCACTAAATGGAATCTTCTGCTCTGCCTCTATTCTTGGATGACATAAATTATCATAGGCATTAGCGAGAGCCACTATCTGCGCATAAGCATCGATCTGATCGCCTTTTAATCCCTCTGGATACCCACTGCCGTCCACCCATTCATGGTGTTGAGTGATGATGCGTTTAGCGCTAGAAGGAAAATCTTCAATTTTGTCTGCTATTTCTAAGCCATACTTAGTGTGTAGCTTTAAATAATTCACTTCTGGTGCCGACAATTCGGTTTTTTTATTAATTATTGCGGACGGAACCCGTACTTTCCCCATATCATGGAACAAAGCGCCAAATGCAATCTCTTTGATTTGTTCGGCTTTGAACCCTTTGCTTTTGCTGATCATCATCGCAATCACTGCAACGTTCAATGAATGAAAGTAGATGTCCTGGAACTTACTTTTCCCATTCATAAGATGTAGTGTCACGTTGTTATCCGTCAGTAGTTTGTCGACAATTTCATCAACCATAATAGTGGCTTCATTAACGGCATCTCCTGGTCGATTACGGATTTTACTCATCACCGAGCGAAGCTGTGATAGAGAACGTTCAAATTCTTTCTCGCATTGACTGACACGTCTGCGGTAAGCATTGAGCTTTTCAATCCGGGCTTGCTTCTCTTCCCACATTTTTTTCTTAGTTAGCTCGAGTTCACTTTCTTGTTCTAATTTATCTGAACTTTCATTTACGGGTAACGGTTCAGAGTCACTTTGAAGAGGGTTGATATAGACGTGCTTGATCCCCAAGTGACGAATTATGTTCACTTGGTCTTGAGATTTAATCTTAAAGCTATTTAGAAGAAATGGATGGTCTTTCCAACTCACAGGCAATCTGACATGAAGACCTGGTTGAATTCGATCGACCGTAATTTTTATACTAGCCACACTGAATTAATCTATTCCTAAATTACGTATTTTCACGGCAAATTGAGCAGAATGATAAATCCAACATTATTAGGAACCAACGCTCTAATGGCGTTTACATTAAGTTCACTTCGTTTGGTTTTGGTAACCTTATGATTAAGATTCAGTACGTTACCATTCATTCAACACTCTTAAATTGGCGAGGGAGTTGACGAACCTTCCCCAATTGAGCGTTGGCATTATAAATAAAAAAAGGGGTATCCAAACCCCTTTATAACATTTCGTTACACCATTTGAGCGGCTAGGTCCCTTCCTTGACCTCTCACATTTTCTAATGTGGGTAAAAAAGCGGTTGATAGACCCAGTACTTTTGCATCTTGGTTTGATTCAATATATTTAAGCTTATCATCTTCCTCTTCAATATCATCCCAGTCAGAATTGATTTGCCTTGCCAAGTGTAAAGACCATGCAATTTTAGGCTCTTCTTCGGCGTTTTCTGGATTGAGACAATGCGCGATGGAATCAACCAATTGAGGGGCAAACTTCCATGCCGTAGCGAGTTTTGCCCCCAGATCACTGGCTGATGTTCCCAGTACATCACGTTGTGCGGTTTCCATATCTTCGCCTCTATTCACTCGCTCTTGGATGATTTTCGCTTCTTCTGGTACTAATGCATGAATCATGAGTTCACCAATATTGTGAAGGATACCGGCTGTGAATACTTGATTAGGCTCTAGACCGATTTCTTTCGCGATATTGCTCGCAATCGTGGCAACCTCAAATGTGTTGTTCCAATACTCGGTGACATCCATCGTTTCAAATTTAGGGAATGCACTCGTCAATACTGACACGACGACCAACGTTCTAATCGGTTCTGTCCCCAAACGGATGACAGCTTCATCGATTGATGCGACCGTTCTGCTTCGTCCAAAGTGAACCGAGTTGGCTAACCTTAAAATCCGCGCGGAGACAACCTGCTCCATGGCAATTTTTTTTGACAGCTCCATCAGATCCACTTCGTCTCGATTCACCATCTCGACAAGCTCCTGCAAGACTTTTCGAATTTTAGGCAATTCATTTATTCTTGATAATAAGTTCGCTTGATCCATTGAATTCTCCCTAAACTAATGAATGTGCAGTTTAACTATAGTCTAAGAATTGGATGTTATTGTCTTACCTATCTTTAAGGGGTCTTTTGAGCTCAAGAGGTCTATTGACTCCCTTCACAATGAGAAGGCAAGAACACTCTTTCTTCGGTTCAATTTAGGCTCAAACTCTTGTGCAATGCTGATTTCTTAACTCTTTATTTTAGCGATTAGAATTTCCACAGCGGAACACACCATTTTACTGATAAGGAATGGCACTGACGAAGCGTTTGGGTAAAAGCACTCACTGCCCAGTAACCATTGTCACGCCCGTAATCCACTTCTGCTATCGAGCTATTGCTCCAAAGGATAGCTCGCTATTCCATCTACACTGCAATAGCAGAGTAATCAGCAATCGCCACACCCATATCGTTAAGTGCAGTTGTGAGTTGAGGATCGGTCAGAATCACTCGTTCTTTTTCTCGTGGAATCACATAGCTGGATATCTGTTCTAGGTGCTCATCTATTCTCGCTGGGTGACACATCACCTCAAGTACATCACAACGCTCTTTAAAGGTGCTAATCAATGAAAGTAATGAACCCATTGAGACGGTTTCATCAAAAAATTTAGCGGTAAATTGATATCGGCACCCGTCGACAGACTGCTCTCTCAAAGGAACACCCCGCTCGGCTGCGATCCGCTTAACAATAGGGAGTATCTGTGGATGCCGGTGTGCATGATGATGACTGTCAATATGGCTGAGCGCTAGACCCATGCTATCAAAGTATTGAAGCTGAGCCTGTACTTCTGCTTCGACAGCAATAGCACAAAAATCCCTACGCTGCCAAAAGTCGGGTTGGGTAGGAAAGTACCCATCTCCACCTTGCAAATTTGGCAAATTCGTTAGCGGTTTACCCGCAGTAAAACGCAGATGAATACCTACCTTTAAATTCGGTAACGCTTTGGCCATTTCTGCCGCGTCTTCATCGGCACTCATTCCGACCATAAGTGTTGTCGAGTTCACGACACCGTTTACATGAGCATCTTTAATCCCTTGATTCACTCCATGGGTTAAACCGAAATCATCAGCATTGAATATGACTTGCACGCTGTCCTCCTACTTTTGCCATCATACAGACTAAATCGCCCCCTTAAATTGAGGCAGATACGGTTTGTTGGTTTGTAATATTTCATCCAATATCACTTTTGCTTTCGTAATATCCCGAACCAGCGGGTTATTTGCCAGTGCCATTAGACTTTTTGCATAGCTGCCTGAAACCGCGGCTTCAACGGTGAGTTCTTCGTACGCTTTAACTTGGTGTATCAAGCCGCGAATTTCAGCGGGAAACGGGCCGACAGTAAGGGGCTTAGCGCCCAAACTCCCCACCACCGCACTGCATTCGATCACCGCATCATCTGGTAATGTGTGAATCGTCCCATTGTTGCGAACATTCACGACATGCACTGTATTCAAGTTGTTGTAAATCGCGTCAACAAGATTCAGGGAAGCATCCGAATAGTACGCTCCCCCTCTTTGTTCCAATTGTTCTGGTTTGTGAGCGAGATGGACATCACGATAGAGATCGAACAGTTCTTTTTCTGTTTGCATGACTTGTTCAGCACGAGTGCCGATCTCTTGCGCCGATTGCTTTTCTTCTTCCAGCATGGCTTCTGTTTGGTAAAAGTAACGATGATATGGGCAAGGGATAACCCCTAGGGCATATAAGAAATCGGGATCCCACGGTTCTTCAAAAATGTTTTTCACACTGAAGTTGGCGCCCTCCCCCACTTTCTCCAATACCACTTGGGTCATGTCTTCCCCATGCAGCCAGACTTTATGAACCCAAACAAGGTGATTTAATCCTGCAAATTCCAGTTGAAGGTCTTCTGGCTGACAATCCATAATTTCTACGACCCTCATTTTCATAGTGATTGGCACATTACACAGCCCAATACTTTTTACTTTGGTATGTCGTTGTACGGCTTCCGTAACCAACCCTGCAGGGTTCGTAAAGTTCAACATCCAGGCATGTGGTGCCAACTCTTCAATGTCTCGACATATCTCTAAGATCACAGGAATGGTTCTTAACGCTTTAGCAAACCCTCCCGGTCCCGTAGTTTCTTGCCCAATCACATCGTATTTCAGGGGAATTCTTTCGTCATTAGCCCGAGCTTGAAGGCCGCCAACTCGAAATTGGGTCATAACAAAATCGGCGCCTTTAATGGCACTTCTTCGATCGAACGACGCTTTTATTTCAATGTCAGCACCGGCTTTCTTAACCATACGCTTTGAAAGTGCCGCAATGATTTCCAGTTTCTCTTGCCCTTCTTCAACATCAACCAAATGAATTTCCCTTACAGGCAAACGATCAATGCGAATGAGTACGCCTTCAATCAATTCTGGGGTATAACTGCTTCCCCCACCAATAATCGCAAGTTTTAGAGCCTTTCTAGCCATGATCCTTTCTTACCTTTTTGCCAACTTTTTCAGCTAAGGACGCAATATATTGTTCTACAAATTTCATTATTACGTCATGTATTTTCGTAATTAAACTCATATTTCGAATATAAAAACCCCTTCCCGATGAATATAATCAGGTCATATAAGACTAAAATTAATTGAGTGTTACTTACTAAGTGAGAGTGCTTATTTTAAAACCTCATCACCTGTCATCATTCTGTAGATATGAGAGGGCATGGCAGCAAGGTTAATACCATACTGATCCGTAAATTTTTATTTTCTCTGGCTGGACTCGGGCTGGAGGATTGAGGAGACAAACACCCTCTTTTTGAATGTCATCACTCATTCCATCTGAATGATTAATGGACGAAAGAAACTCTATCAAAAACTGGGTTAATAAAAAAGAATAACCAGTTGCACTTTGCGTGAAGAATATCTCAATTTAATAATATGGGGTAAGGAAAAATTCTCACACGCTTGATTCTTACATTTAAACAATCAGCTTAAATAAGAAATAAAAACCAATAAATAACCAAATAATAACAATGAAACAACTATTATTTATTCATCTAACCAATCCAATAAGAGAGTTTTAAATAACGCCTCCTATCTATTACATTCAGATGGAATTATAAAAAGTGACACTCATCCCAATAATTATAACCACTAAGAAGTTTCGAATTTAAATAAGCAGACAATATTTGTTACATAGCCTAAAAATACACTTACTATAACAAGAAGATACATTGACACTATTCGCAACAAAAGCGGTGTCAATCGCGACGAGGTACCATGACTGTGTGTTGCCATGCCCAACTTATTTACTATACTCCTTAGCCTTAATGACTGATTTAAAAGGATTATCATTGTGTTATGGACATTAGATGGTCTACAGAAGCTGATAGACACGAGAAGAGGATGGGAAGTGGATTCCATTGATTCAAGAACGCTCATCATCAACAACAAAGAGGATAGCTTAATTGCTTACTTAAGCATGTCTGAGCACCAGATCGTCATAGAAAGCATTTTGTTTCCTGAGCGGAACGTAAAAGATGTTCACGCCCTCAATAAGGAAATCCTACAAACTCACAAGCTGGTTCCTTTGACTAATATAGGCATAAACCACGTAGACGAAGTGAGCTATTACACGACATTTGGTTCGGTGTCTTCTCAGGCTAAGGAAGAAAGTGTGCTCATTGAAGTGGCCACACTATTCACAAATGCCGAAGCCTTTATCGACATGTACAATCACCATCTGGTGTATTGAGCTACTCACCCGCTTTAACAAACGCCGCTATTTCTTGATTGGAGTGTGTGGCAACGAGCTCTTCAATAGGCAAAACGGCCCGAACTTCACCTTGAGACAGGTAAGCGCATTGAGTCGCAATGGATTTCGCATCGCTGATGTGGTGCGTCACCATCACCACGGCAATGTTTCGTTCTTGGGCTAACGCTTGCACTAAAGAGAGCATGTCTTCTCGAATGACTGGGTCAAGCGCCGAAAAAGGTTCATCCAAAAGCCAAATGGAGTGAGGCTGAACAAAGCATCGCGCTAATGCCACTCGTTGTTTCTGTCCGCCTGAAAGCTGCTCTGGGAGTCTATCCAAAAACTCACTGATTCCCACCATCGCCGCTGCCTCCTCTATTTGCTTTTTCTGCATCGAAGAAAGCCTTAGGCTAGGATCTATACCCAACCCTATGTTTTCACGAACCGATAAATGAGCAAATAGGTTGTTTTCTTGGAATAACATCGACACAGGGATCTGATGCGGAGGTAGCCCTAAAACAGATTGCCCAGCCACAAGAATCTGACCCGACTCAGGCTGTATAAAACCGGCCACCAGCGATAGCAAAGTCGATTTCCCTGCACCACTTGGCCCCATCAATGAAACGATATCGCCTTCATTCACATCCAAGTTAAAACGAAACAGTTCATCGTTATAGCGGTAATTCACATCTCGTAAACTAAGAATGGTCATGATGTTCTCTCTGTTTAAATAAGGCTTCAACAAGTGAAAAGCTCAATACACTCAGCAGTAAAAGGCATAAAGAAACCACCGCTGCCGCTTCCATTTGATAGCTTCCAAGCAATTGGAATAAATACAGGGGTAACGTTCTGAATTCTTGACTACCAAACAGAGCAATGGCACTGAGATCGCCCATCGACAACATAAAACTGATCGCGAACGCATGGGCGAACGGTTTTCTTAATGCCCGCCACTCCATTAAACGAAAATGATGCCATCCTCGAATGCCTAAACTCGCCGTTAAATATTGATACTGTTGAACCAATTGAAACATAGGCAACGACAATGTTTTGATAACGTAGGGCAGTGCCATTAAACAGTTTACGGCGACCACAATCCAAAACGCCACACTGAATACATCGGCTACCTCTCTGATCAATAAGAACAACCCGGTACTGATCACCAAGCCTGGTGTCACGAGAATAATGGTGCCTGCCAGTTCAATTTTATCCGCACGAAAGTGTTGTTTTTGGAGTCGCCAAACACGGCTGGTCGATAAAATCGCCGTCCCCAGTAGCAGCGCAGAAACACTGGCGAGCAAAGCGACCTGGATCGAGGAACTCACTGCGTTCCAAAAACGCCCATCGGACAACACGATGAGTACTTTGCTATTTAGGCCACTTAAAACAACCATTAACAGCGGCGGCAGAACCAGTGCCATAACAAAACCGATCCAAAAGGTGTCCCATATTTTTGCCCTGCGGCGATCGGAATACATGGGTGGCGACTTCAAGCTGCCAGAAGAGACAGCCACAGGCTTGGACAGCTTTTGAACACTGATGGCGAGTACACCACACAATAACATTTGCCACATGGCCAGTAATGCACCCGTTTGAATATCAAAATCAAATTTAATCGCTTGGTAAATGGCTAATTCTATCGTCGTTGACTTCGGTCCCCCGCCCAATGCCATCACGGTGGCAAAGCTGGTAAAACACAACATGAAGACCAAACCACTCACTTGCGGAAGCTGCGCCACCAAGCGAGGCCACTCTACCCAGCGAAATTTATTCCAGCGAGACATCCCTAAATGGGCGCACAATTTGTGTTGCTCTGGCGGAATACTTTCTAACGCTTGAAGCAGCAACCGCGTCGCATATGGCAAGTTAAAAAACATATGGGCAAGCAAAATGCCACTGAGACCGTAAATCGAAAAAGGCAGAGATACCCCATAGTTTTTCAGCCAATCGGCTATAAGACCACTGTTGCCATAAATGGCTAATATCCCAAATACCCCCACTAAGACGGGCAACACCAATGTGCTCGCAAACAGCTTCAGCAACAAACCTCTGCCGGGAAAATATCGGTAAGACAATGCGTGCGCAACAGGTACGGCAAATCCGACACTAAGTAAGGTGGACAGAAAAGCTTGATAAAAACTGAACTGGGTAACATGGCGATAATAGGGATCAGACCATATTTGAAGAGGGTTCAATGAAGGCGCATTGGTCAATAATGCCCACAAAGCAGAAACAACAAAAAGTAAGATAACCGACGCAACGGCTATCCCGACTTTAGGGACATTTCGAATCACAACAGAATGAGCCTATGCATAGACAAGCAAGCCATGCATTATGCATGGCTTGTCGAGTAATATAAAACTTAGAAAGTCAGGGCGTTTTGCCATTCTTTAATCCAAGCTTTTCTGCTCTTCGCGACTTCATCGGAAGTGAAGGACAACGCTTTCGCTGGAACCGTTAACGTGTTGTACCCTTCAGGAAGTTCAACACGAGTGACTGGGTACATCCAGTTGCCTGTTGGCATCGCAGATTGGAACGCATCACTGAGAATGAATGCCATAAATTCATCGGCTAGTTTTGAGTTCTCACTCCCCTTCACCTTAGCCGCAACTTCAATCTGAGTGTAATGACCTTCAGCGAAATTGGCAGCGGCGTATTTCGCGTCTTGTTCAGCGATTAAGTGATACGCCGGAGACGTTGTGTATGAAAGCACAAGGTCAGACTCGCCTTCCAAGAACATTGAATACGCTTCAGACCAGCCTTTCGTCACGGTGACGGTTTTTTTAGCCAGTTGTTTCCATGCGTCCGTCGTATTGTCGCCATACACCGACTTCATCCACAGCATTAAACCTTGACCCGGAGTTGAGGTTCGTGGGTCTTGGTAAATCACTTTAAGATCATCACGCTTCTCAACCAATTCTTTTAGGCTCTTTGGTGGGTTGGTGAGTTTTTCTTTGTTGTAAACAAACGCAAAGTAGCCGTAATCGTAAGGAACAAACGTGCTGTCTTTCCAACCACCAGGGAGCGTCACGTTAGTCGTGTCGACGTTGTGTTCGGTGAGCAAGCCACTGTTCTTTGCTTCAGCCATCAAATTGTTATCAAGGCCAAGCACGATATCCGCTTTGCTGTTTTTTCCTTCCAAGCGCAAGCGATTTAAAATGGTCACGCCATCGTCAAGTGCAACCCATTCTAGGTTACAGCCACATTGCGCTTCAAAGGCTTTCTCGACCGTTGGTCCTGGGCCCCAATCTGCCGCAAAAGAATCGTATGTATAAACCGTTAGTGTGTTTTGTTCGGCGAAAGCCGGTGTGGCAGCAAGTGTAGCAAGTGCTACCGTAGTCAATACATGAGTAGTCAGTGCGTATTTCACTGGTCGCTCCTATCCATTGTTGAGCGGCACAGGTGTTGAGAGAGGCATATTTCCGCGCTCAATTCCTACGCCAGTATTATCTGGTTCAGGTGTACGGGTTCAAACCAAAGGTTTATCTCAGCCATAAAATAAGCAATGCAAACACCGCCCATTCATTTAGCACCCCGATGAGAGTGATTCTATTTTATCGACTTCTATCAACTTAGCCATATGCAATTACTTCAACCGCTTCTCGATGGCAATTAATTGCGCTGATCATACCCCCAGCGTGGGGTCAAACTTTGCTCAATACCTAAATGATCCAGAATGCGTGCCACCATAAAATCGACCAAATCATCGATATTGGTTGGCTGATGATAGAATCCCGGTGCAGCAGGCATAATCGTGACGCCCATTTGCGAAAGTTTAAGCATATTTTCTAGGTGCAAAGTAGAAAACGGGGTTTCGCGGATAACCAAGACCAACTGCCCCCGCTCTTTCATAACCACATCTGCAGCACGCTCGATAAGGTTATCTGACATGCCGTGTGCAATCGCCGCCAAACTGCCCGCACTGCAAGGGCAAACCACCATTTGTTTAGGTGACGCCGATCCTGATGCCACAGGTGAAAACCAATCTTCTTTGCCACAAACGATTAACTTATCCGCATCGCATTGAAAATGTTCAACCAATTTTTCTTTTGCCCTTTCAGGAGAGCCCGATAATTTCAACCCATGTTCAGTCGCCATCACCACTCGCGCAGCGGGAGAGATCAACAAATAGACGGTGTAATCTGCGGCGAGCAAACATTCTAATAACCGAAGCCCATAGGGCGCTCCGGATGCCCCAGTAAATGCCAACGTAATGGCTTTATTGTTCAGAGTCATTCTTACTTCTTGAGTTGAAAAATCAATTTGTTCTTAGGATAGTGCAGTGAGTAATTTATCATGAATCCCACCAAATCCCCCGTTACTCATCACCAATATCTGATCGCCAGATTTGGCTTCTTCAGCGATACGTGCAACCAGCACACCAATATCATCGCTTGTCTGTGCAGGTTGATGGCATTGGCTCGCCACATCCTCCACCGACCATTGAATGTTATCTGGCTGATACAAATAGACGGAATCAGCCACACTCAATGCATTCGCGAGCGTTTCTTTGTGCACGCCCATTTTCATCGTGCTGGATCGAGGTTCTAGCACAGCGATGATTTTATCCTGACCGACCTTATTACGTAATCCTTGTAAGGTTAGTTCAATGGCGGTTGGATGGTGGGCAAAATCATCATAAACCGTAATACCATTCACTTCGCCCTTCAGCTCTAAACGTCTTTTGGTGTTCACAAACAATGCCAGAGCTTCACAGGCCAGATATGGTGCCACACCAACATGCCTAGCCGCCGCTATCGCCATCAACGCATTATCCACATTGTGGTCGCCAATAAGATTCCAAGAAACGGTGCCCACATGCTCGCCTTGAAAGATAACGTTAAATTCGCTGCCATCTTGTTGGATTTTGTTGGCGCTCCAATCGCCATGGAGGCCCGTTTTCTCTTGCTCGCTCCAACAGCCCCGATCAAGCACATTTTCAAGTGCAACATCATTACTTGGAGAAATGATGCGACCATTTTCTGGCACGGTACGAATCAAATGATGAAATTGACGTTTGATGGCTTCTAAGTCATCGAAGATATCTGCATGATCAAACTCAAGATTATTCATCACCAGAGTCCGTGGGTGATAGTGAACAAACTTAGAACGTTTATCAAAAAAAGCACTGTCGTATTCATCCGCTTCGACGACGAAAAACATACTTTCTCCGAGGCGAGACGAGACGCCAAAATTACCTAGAACGCCCCCCACGAGAAATCCGGGCTGATACCCACAGTGCTCAAGGATCCAAGTCAGCATGCTTGATGTGGTCGTTTTGCCATGTGTACCGGATACGGCTAACACCCATCGTTCATGCAGTAGGAATTCTTGTAACCACTGAGGTCCTGATGTGTATTTCAAGTTGCGATTCAGGACATATTCTACACATGGGTTTCCGCGACTCATTGCGTTGCCAATGACCACCAAGTCTGGCTTCGGCTCCAATTGTGAGGGATCAAAGCCTTCAATTATTTCGATACCCTGAGATTCCAATAGTGTGCTCATTGGGGGGTAAACATTGGCATCCGAACCCGTGACTTTATGCCCCATTTGGCGAGCCAAGACCGCGGCTCCGCCCATAAACGTTCCGCAAATCCCCAAAATATGAATATGCATAAATTACGATTCCTCGTCTGTTTTGACGTCTTTAGTTGCTTTTTATCCTGCCCGATTGATATCAGCAAAACTTAGGTATAGAAGTATGATGTCCAACCATATTTATTCAAGGATCAGCCAGTTACTTCATTACCATTAAAAAGATTCCACTTATACAATGATAAGCGAAACCCAGATACCCCTACAATGATCGGGTAGGCAACCCAACTTAGATTGGGATTTTATTGTATCTGAGCTCGACCATGCGACCTAGTTTCTTATCCATACACCCTTGAGAAACTTTGACCTTCCCCTGTCAACGTCGCTGGCAGCTTGGATCTCAGCCCAGAAAACTGAACAAAGGAACACACATGTCTGAGATACGCACTCTAGGCGAGTTTATTGTTGAAAAGCAACATGACTTCGCTCACGCCAGTGGCGATCTATCCTCTCTTCTTGGTTCAATTAAGCTTGCAGCCAAAATTGTGAACCGAGAAATCAACAAAGCGGGTCTTGTCGATATAACGGGTGCCGTTGGCACGGAAAACGTACAGGGCGAAGCTCAGCAAAAACTTGATGTTTATGCGAACGAAAAATTCAAAGCTGCACTTGAAGCCCGCGATCAAGTGTGTGGCGTTGCCAGTGAAGAAGAAGACGAAGCAGTCGCATTCAATAAAGAGCTTAATCAAAATGCGAAGTACGTGGTTTTGATGGATCCATTGGATGGTTCTTCAAACATTGACGTAAACGTTTCCGTCGGCACCATCTTCTCTATTTATAAACGCGTTTCACCCATTGGATCACCCGCAACAGAAGAAGATTTTTTCCAACCGGGAGACAAGCAAGTTGCGGCAGGGTACATTATTTACGGCTCTTCCACTATGCTGGTTTACACCACAGGTAACGGTGTTCATGGCTTTACTTACGACCCTTCCCTAGGCGTTTTTTGCCTTTCTCATGAAAACATGATGATTCCTGAAGATGGTTTCATTTATTCCATTAACGAAGGGAACTACATCCGCTTCCCAACGGGTGTGAAAAAATACATCAAGTACTGCCAGGAAAACTCGCCGGAAGAAGGTCGCCCTTATACGTCCCGTTACATTGGTTCATTGGTCGCCGATTTCCACCGCAACTTACTTAAAGGGGGCATCTACCTTTACCCAAGCACCCAAAGTCACCCGAGTGGTAAATTACGTTTGTTGTACGAATGCAACCCAATGGCGTTTTTGATAGAACAAGCGGGCGGTTTAGCTTCCGATGGCGTTAACCGCATCATGGACATCAAACCCACAGAATTGCACCAACGCGTGCCTTTCTTTGTCGGTTCTAAGAATATGGTTCGCAAAGTAGAAGCGTTTCTTGAGCAGAACCAAGACTGAGTCTAGCGAACATAAATACGAACAATCCCCGCCAGCTTCTTATTTAGCTTCAGCGGGGGTTTTCTTTTTCGTCACCCAGATAACGCCCAAAAGCCAATTAAATTACGATCTGAAGTGGATGTGCTTATGCTCTAAAGTGGATGAACTTATAACCTAAAGTGGATGAACTTATAACCCAAAGTGGATGAACTTATGGCCTAAAGTGGAATAGCAGGATACGACAAATTCGCTTAAGCTATGTACAGTGAAATTCATGAGAAAAGGAAAACACCAATGAGTTTAAACAAGGTACCCGCAGGTAAGTCATTGCCTGATGACATTTATGTCGTGATCGAAATTCCAGCCAACGCAGACCCAATTAAATATGAAGTCGATAAAGATTCTGGCGCGGTTTTTGTAGACCGTTTTATGTCTGCACCTATGTTCTACCCATGTAACTATGGGTACATAAACCACACTTTATCCTTAGATGGCGATCCCGTGGACGTTCTTGTGCCGACGCCGCACCCTCTTATGCCAGGCTCTGTCATCCGCTGCCGTCCAGTGGGGGTTTTAAAAATGACCGACGAGTCGGGTGAAGACGCCAAGATTGTCGCGGTACCACACAGCAAACTCTCAAAAGAATACGACCATATCCATGATGTGAATGACATTCCTGAACTGCTGAAAGCGCAGATTACCCACTTTTTCGAGCGCTACAAAGAGCTTGAGCCGGGTAAATGGGTGAAAGTCGATGGGTGGGCAGACGCCGCGGCAGCTCGAGAAGAAATCCAAACCTCTTATGACCGAGCGCAAAATCAATAACCTCTGCGTGGATAGCAGAGCACCCCACGGATCAAAACAGCCCAGTATCGACTGGGCTGTTTTACTTGAAATGCACGAGATCGCCGCCCTAGCTAAGCAAAAAGCTAAACAAAAAGCTAAACAAAAAGCTAAAAACGCTGACACCAATCGCCAGAATCTATTCGCTCCGATAACTGGCTGCTATCTTGATAGAGATAGACCCATGCCTCACCAAACGGGGTCGACATTTTCTCGCGGCGGTACTCGTAAGGTACATCTTCGAGGTGATCTAACTTTGCCAAAATTTGCGCATTGATCCGGTAGATTTCACCACAGATTTCTTGCTGACCTTGAACCATCCCCGGGTAGTGCCCTAAATCGTACAAGGCAAAAGCCGGTCCGGTCCGATATTGTGCGACCAACTCACACCCTTCTAAAAAGTGATGGCTTTCTTCGCCTTGCCGCAACGTTCCATACACAAACACCAGCTGTTCCATCGCTCTCTCCACAGGCGAATGCCTTAATCAAATTCGAACTGGTAAATCAAATCCACCGCACTACCAAGCCCAGAGACTGCTTCAACATACAAATCTTGCATCAAGCGATAACGCACGGTGAATTCGCCAAGTGAGTTAAAAATACCCACTCCGTAAGTGACTTTCAAGCCGGGGAGTATGTACCCGCTCACAGTGACTTGAGAATCATCACCGGAACCTGCCGTATCCAATTGCAAATCTTGTACGCCAAATGCCTGTCCAATTTCTCCGACCACTTTTCCACTTTTCGCTAAACTCAATCCAATCAATGTGGTAGCCATTAAGTTTCCACCCGCTTCTGCATCGATATTTCTGCCTCGTAGTAAGTAAGACAGCGCATTGGCTTGGGGCATGGCTGGATCTGAAAATATCGACACTTGAGGGGTATCGGCAGGACCATCCACACGAATACCAGCCGTCACATCATCTTGGATATTGTCTGGATTTCGGATGGCAGTGATCGCCACATACGGCTGATCAACGGGACCATTCATTAAAATTTTCCCTTTTTGGATAAGCAGATCTTGTCCAAATGAACGATACGAACCGTTTAAAATGTTAACCTCTCCGACAACGAACGGACCTTTATCACGTTGAGAGACTTTCAAGTCGCCCTTCAGGTTCCCCAACAACCCAAAGGCACTTAAGCGGAAGTCGTCACCAATTTTCACATTCACGTTGGTTTGAATGTTCATTGGCAATGGCTGCTTTTCTTCCACTGGGTTGAAGTTTTCGTCCAGCAAAACTTCATCACTGGACACGGCCACCGCACTTGGCGGAAGCTCTTCCACTTCAATGCGTCCCCATGGCAAATGGATATCACCCTCAATTTTAGCCAGATCGGGCGTTACTGAAATATTAAGATCCGGCTTCACTTTAATGTGCACCATGGGTGGCAGCTTCACATTCAACTCTTCTGCAAAAACCGCCAAGTTGCCACGCCACGCTTTTAAGTCCGCCCAATGACCATCGCCATTCACATTCAATGTGCCATCAGGTGTATTGATTTTCGCACTCACTACCGCATCGTACCCATTGAAGGCAACAGAGATCCGCCCTTCATCGACATCAACAGGGGTAATCTCCCCTTTGGCTATGAGCTTCTCAACGACAAAGTCCCCCTTCAATTTAGGGTGAAGCAGTGGGCCGCTAAAGGTTAAATCCGAGTAGATATTGGCATCCGCTTCGCTGAATTCCCCCAGCAACGGTTTCAACATACCAAGGTGGATATCGCGAATGCCCAGCTTGCCATTGATGGTCTGGTTATTGGATTGCACGTTGTTTATGTTTGCCTGCCCATCTATCACACCGTTATCAGTGAGATCCAACGACCATCGGCTTCTTAGCGTATCGTTCTCCAACTCGGCATCCAACGTGATGCCATTCCATCCGACCGTGATGGGCGCGTCCAATGATTGCGTAACCTGCCCTTCCGGCAAAGAAATGGACACCGTTAACTCTGGCTTGGCGTTTGGTGCCCAACGTGCCCATGCTGACGCATTCACTTCACCTTTAAGATCCGTTTCCGGAGGTACGAAGCGCTTGATCTGGTCGAAATTAAACTGCTTGATGGCGATGTTCGCTTCACCACTTTCTCCCGCAGATAGATCCTTGGTTAAGCACAGTGACGCGCCCTTCTGATTCCAACAATGCGCTTGAACACTGGCCAAATTGGTTGCCATGTTAAAGCCAAGTGCTGCCGCCTCTTCCAATGTCCACGTGCCTTGCTCGGAGGTAATGTCTGCACGCTGCAACTCGCCTTTCCAAACCATTTCTGGTTTCTCGGTCAGCCCCCCGACCACCTTCAAGCTGGTAGAAACCCAATCGGACAGCACGTCTAACGTAAGCTGATGCGCTTCTTGAGTGCCAGAGAATTGCAAATCCACGTTCTCGATGTACCGATCTTGCGCTTTCACGTTCTTAACGATCAATGACACATCGCCTTTCGGGGCAGGTAGAGGGGAGATATCACCCGATAAAGTGACGGATTCCACCGTGACCTCTTGCTTCCAATCCACCTCGTTAACGCTCACATCCACTTTGATTTGCGGTTCTTTAAATTCGCCACGCAAGTTGACCTTGCCGTACATGTGACCACGAAGTTCAGGAATGGACTTAACAAATTCAGGGAAGTTAAGCTCAACATCCATCCCCCATTGTTTATCCAACGAACCCGAGACAAACAAATTGTTCGGGCCATGAGATAACTCTACCCCTTTCGTATATATGCTGGGTTCACCACTTTTATTGATGTCTTCCGCATCCAATTGACCATTGATGGACAGCGGGTAATCACGAATTAAGCCTTGGATAGCGAGGAGTGGGACACTCACTTTCCAGCCCCCCTTCTCGGTTAAGGAGCCATTGGTTGTAATGCTGCCACTGATGTTACCCTCAGTGTCTGGCCATTGCAGCCCAGGCTGTAGGCTGTCGAGCCCTAGTGTGGCATTCCATGTGACCAATTTGGACCAATCGGCTGTAACCTGCCCCGAGACTTGACCCCCTAAGGTCTTTAGCACCAAGCTGTTTACATTCACGCGCTCTAATGTGCCTTTGGCAGAAGTGACTAACTCCATGTCCGGAAGGTCTTTACCTTGCGCTTTCAACGCGACGAACAACTGATAAGCATCAAGGTTACCTTTTATATCGATGCTATCAATGTCTGAACGATAATCCGCTTCTCCTGTCAGAGGCCATTGCACTTCCCCCTGAGATAAAGACAAATCGAAAGGAAGCACGGCCTGCAATGGCTTCAGGCTACCCTCAAGATGCGCCTTTATAACACCGCCTAAATCGGCATTGAGGTTTAGATCAGCCACACTGCCATTCGCCTTAAGCGACAGAGTTTGCCCTTTTAGCTCTGTCTGGTTGAGTTTGGCATCAAGCGCTAACTTGGGAAGGCGATAATCGCCTTTGAGCTCGATTTCGGTGCTGGCGTCCACGGTCACTTCTGGCATATCCAATACCAGCTTTTCAATGCTGACCCAATGATCGCTCGCTTTTGCTTTTAGCCCGAAATGGCGCACTTTAACTGGCGATTCGCCTTGCAAGGTAAAATTACGAACTTCCACCCCTTCCACAACTACGTCTAGCGGAATCCATACCTCCGGCAGTTCGATGTCTGCGGTGTTGCCCTCCGCCGCTTCAGCTATTGCCGTTTCGGTTTTCTTGTTGGCATCGGTAGGTGCCAGCGTCATATCCATGTCATTCAACATTGTTGAGTGCAACGTCAGTACTCGACCTTCCATTGTTACGGCGGTCGAAAACGATTTCCATTGGATCTCTGTGCCTAACACATCAAGCGCAATGTCGTTCAACTGAACGCGGTTGATGGAGACAGGAATAGGCAATGTGATCTCGGTGAGTGGCTCTGAAGGGGTTGGCTCTTCTTGAGCCGGCGACGCCTCCCCTGAAAGAGCAAAAGATAACGATTCGAGAGTAAGGTTATCGACGCACACTCGTGGTTCAAATAAGCATTCTGCATTCAGTTCGAGTTGCACTGCCTTCGCCTGAAGATCGATAAACAATTCAGGATCTTTGAAATTAACTTGGCGAAGCGTTATGCCCGTAAGAATCGCCCCTTCAGCCTCTTCCACCGTCAGCTGAGGCAATGCTTTCTGTGCGCCCCACATGGCAAGGTTCAAACCCGTTTGTGTAAACAGCAAACCGCCTAATAAAAGCAATAAAACCAGCACAAAGCACGGAATAAAAAGGGCAAAGCGCACTAGCCACTTAGCAACAGTACGGGTCATAGCTCGGGCCCCAACGTAAAGTGAATGGCAAATCTTTCGTCAGGTTTTTTATCCAATCCCCAAGCAAAATCTAGCCGGATGGGACCAACAGGCGAAGCCCATCGAATACCCACACCCACGCCTTTCTTCCATTCAGGCGTCTCCGTCCATGCATCACCGTAATCAACGAATGTTGCCGCCCACCAATTGCCATAAACTCGGTATTGATACTCTAAGCTACTCACGGCTAGATATTTACCACCACTGAACTTATCTTCTGGCTGAGTGGTAGGGATATCTTCATACCCATAGCCACGAATACTGTTGTCTCCACCCGCAAAAAAACGCAGAGAGCGAGGCACTTTGTCAAATTCGCCTGCGAACACGCCACCGGCATTAAAACGCGCTAATCCGCGGTGATTTTCACCTACGCTACGCACAATGGCGGTACGACCTCGCACCCTTAAAATATCGGTATCAGAAAGTAAGCTTTCATTTCCAGCTTCCACCGTGAGCAGGTTTTTGTCTCCCCACATGGGCATTACACCACCACGCGCACGCACACGGCTAAAACTGAATCCCGGTAAGATGAATTTGGAAAAACGGGATTGATCACGCTCTTCCGAGTCGTCATATAAAAGTCGTATAGATACCGTTCTTTGCCACCCTGAATCCAATTTCCAATGCCGCTTTACAGCTAAGTTATGCTCTAGGCTTTTGGTCTCATCTTTATCGGTACGTTTCATTCCATACTGAATTTCGTAATATTCGCGCAATACGTCTTCTAAAGGAATTTTATAGCTTGCTGTGATCGCTTGTTCTGGCAAAGAAAGAGACATACTGCTGTCTAAACTGTGCCCTCGATCATTCAGCCACGGCTTTTTCCAACTGAGCTTGCCTCGAACACCAATGTCCGTCGAGTACCCTAACCCCGTTTCTATCTGGTTTTCAGACTGTGGAGTAAGGTTGATGTTCATGGGCAATTCACGCTGTTTCCCGATGTAGCTCAAGTCTGGTTCGACATGCACAGAAGAAAACCATTCCGTATTAGATAAGCTCTGATTCAGCTCACCGATATTGGAGGCCAGATAAGGATCTCCTGCTTCAAAAGGCACCAGAGATCGCACTCGGCTTTCACGGATTTGACTGCCAACAATCCGAGTGTCACCAAAGTAATAACGCTGACCACTGGTAAAGTCTATCGTAATAAAAGCTTGTTTGTGTTCGGGAGACACTTCTAAGCGTGTTTGACCAAACTCGCCATCAAAATAGCCTTTTCTTAAAGCTAAATTTCGTAAGTTTGATTTGTAAGATTCATAGGCGTTGTGGTTTAACGGCTCACCGACCCCTAGCTTGGCATCGCTGCGAAGCTGAATGAAATCCGGATCCGTTGCCGCTTCTCCTGAAATGATCAAATCGCTGGTGCGGATCACTACGACTGGACCGGGATCAACCAAAACCGTCAGAGATTGTGCCTCTTCGCCCACTTGAAATGCGATCTCTGGCTGGTAATAACCCAATGCCTTCAATGCCTTCTGAATGTTATCTTCCACTCGGGATTGAAAGCGGAGCGACGTGGAATACTCGCTTGGATCGATAGCAGACAGGTAAGCAGACACGTTGGCGTCCAACTCTCCTTCTAATCCTTCTACTTCAAAATCGAAAGCGAATACGGGGAATCCAATAGCAAGTAAACCCCACCCGAGCAGGCGAGAAATTTGTTTCTTATTCATATCTGACAGCGCAATGTACAACCTTTTTCTCAAGATCGCTCAACGCTATCAGAAATTGCGTGCGCCACATAGTCTTAAACAGTGGAAACTGATATTGGCTCTAATTACAGAGAAAAGTATGGTGAGTATGATGTAAGTAATAAGTAAACGATGGGCAGTAAAAAGGCGAACCATTGGGTTCGCCTTTGAAAAGTAAGTGCTACGGGTTGATTTGGTACATAGCTTGATCGGTAGAGACGAGCGCTTGCAGACCTTTTTCAGGGTGGTTTCGAAGCTTAATGCCGTATTGACTTGGCTCACCAATTAATGGTGGGCTTTTCCACAATGAATCACCTTTGTAATCGAGTCCTCTTACGTGGAGCTGATAAGATGAGCTGGAACCAAAGTGCGTGTTTTCCCTAGTAGTTACAATGAAGCCTTGCTCATTAAGTTGTGAAGTATTCACCGCGATCCCGATAGTTTCAAAATTCAAATCGTAGCTTGCTTTTAGTGCGAGGCTATTCTCTGCAACTTCAAAAACTAAGAGTTGATTACTGTATTCAGTAAAGCACGCAACTTCCTTACTGCTGTCTGAATCGTGGTTAAACACTAGAACTTTCTCGCAACCAAAATCTGAATTTTCGTAGGTGGATTTGACGGTCACTGAATTATCTGCCACTTGAAGAAGCGATAAATTGTCCCCTTCAGAAACCACAATCAACCCTGCCGTTTCATCATACATTTCAAAATCAATAACTTGGGTATAATCAGGAGAGAACTGGTAGGTTGCAATGGATGCATTGTTAACCACATCGTGCATCGTTATTTGAGAGCCACTAGAAAGCACAATGTCTTGCTTTCCATCTTGATTAAAATCGGCAGACTTAACTATTTTTGAGTCGTTATCTACCAACAGTTCATGTGAACTCGTTACTGAATCATTAGAAAGTTCAACCAGCTCAATTTGAGAGTTGTAATAATCTATCTTAGGTAGCACAATTTCAGAATAGCCATCTTCATTGGAATCAATAGATACGGTATTGAATAATGGATAACTTGTATAATCTGTACCACTACTGATCTTGACACCCCCCTCAGAGCCTACCATCGCAAATTTATTGCCGACTGAAGTATTATTATAACGCCCCACTAAATACAAGGCATCTCCTTTTGTAGGAGTAACCTTTGCCCACCCTACCGCCCTAAATGCTGACGATGACTCTTCAATATTAGTGTGTTTCAGGGTTGCATTATTTGCAGAGATATCGGCACTGACAAAGCCACTGCGCGAATAGCTTCCGCTGTTCCCCCATAACATCTCAATATGCGTGTCATTATCCATATCTCCAACAGTCAGTGAGTTAATTGCACCATTGCCTGAGGAGGATAAACTCCATAACTGATTAAGAGTATTGTCTTCAACTTTGAACGCTTTGATTCCACTGTATGAACAATCCATAAGCAACACATTTGTCGCCCCAGTAGTAAGTTGAGCTTTTATCAAATCACACCTAGGCAAATATTGAGTAGACGACAATTCGGTCGTCGTGTTCGTTATAGCAGAGTACATGTAGTAATGATTGCCGTTGCCGTAGAGCCTTCCAACGATCTCATTTACACCGTCTTGATTGTAATCTCCAACGGCTACCCCACCCTCAGAAAATTGCCCCTGGTAATTCCACTGTATATCCCAAGTTGCGGTGTCAATAACCCAACCACCATCTAGCACAAGCTCAAGGGCTTCGTCATTATCGACATTCGAATAGATAAGTTGAGAAGAACCTGTAACATCAAACTCGTTTACAACAGGAAAAGAAAAATCGTTCCAACCATAAACAGAAAGTTTAGAGTCGTAGCCAAACAATTCACGGTGCAAGATTGCCACTTCTAGAACGCCGTCATTATCTGTGTCTGCGAATGCCGCCCCCAATATGTACTGAGCAGCGTCAAACACCACTTGAGGCTTGCTAGATAAATCCTCTAAGGTGAGGATATTCTTTGAGGTAACAATAACGATTTCTTTTTTCAGGTCATTATCGATATCTAAATAATGTACCTGCTGTATCGAGCCATTACTTGGTAACTGGTAGGGATACATCCATTTTTGCTTGTATTGCCCATTTTCAAAACTATATAGGGAGAGACCACTTTCATTGTCTGTCGTCAGGAATTCATTTAAGCCATCGCCATCGAAGTCATCGATAATAATAGAGTCATCTTTAGATGGGCTGTATTCACCAGAACGAACGAGAGGTTCCGCTTTACTACTATTGACTTCGACCCCCAATACATACTCAGAGGTTTCGTCATGATTTGACTTAAACGTAAATTCAAAAGTTTGAACGGGAAATAAAAAATCGGAACCGGAAGGTGCCGTCCAAGAAATAACACCATCACTGCTGATTGTGGCACCATCGGGAGCAGATTCCATACGGACGCTTTCAAAACCATTGGTATCTAAATCAAACAGCGAAACGCCAAATTGCAGCTCATCCCCTGTAAAAACGTCTGTGGGTAAATTGTCTGTTGTGATTACTGGTTGGGTGTCATTAAGGACAATGTATGCCCAATTGCTGGTTATCGAACTCGTTCCATCAAAAACAACCGCTTGAACTTGAACATCGTCACCATAAGCCGCCGTGTACGCGGGAAGCACATTGGTTGTTTCCCCCTCCACCACCTCACCATTGATATACCATCGGTAGCTCAGTTGTAATTCATCTTGCGGTGTATCAGGATCTGAAAATTCTGGGCTGTCCACAACGATGGGGGTTGCCGTGCTTAAATCGTAAGACAATTGTGTAGGCGCACTAGCATAAATATCAGTAAAAGCAGGGGGCAGAGTCAACAAGTCCAATGGATAAAGCTCAATGGGTTGAGTCAACGCAAACTGAAAACCGCTCACTTTAGATAAGTGCGTGCCTACATCAAAAGAACCATCGCGATCTATATCTTCTTGATAGGTGAAGTAATCATTGGAAAACGTCAGTTTGACTCCATCATTCGCTTTAAAACTTAATGAGCCTTCATGGAAGTTAGGATAGTAGCTTCCTTGTAACCCCCGAGAAGAAACGTCCACTTTCCCAAATTCACCTAGCCACACCGTTCCATTCACCTCTGCACTTAGGTCTTCATAGCCATAGTCGTCTGGATCATGTAAAAAAGTGGTCAGGCTAACTTTAATACTTCTTCCACTGCTGTTGATATTATATAAAAGGTGAGTTTCTTTATATAACTCGAAGCCACTCTCATTAAACGTAGAGTAATGCGTCCGAACATACCCAGTAACCTTCCTACCTTTAACATTTAGGTTATCAACATAATAGGTTCTTTCACCCTTATCATTGAAGGATACGGCCAATACTCCAGAGAGAGACGTCTTACGCTCCAGTGTCACACAGTTATTAAAATCCAGAGACACCGTCCCCAAGCCCTGTTCGTCCAATGTTGAGTTAATATCAACAAAGCCAGATTCTCCACATTCAAAAGACTTTCCAAATGTATTTTCAATGGCGATGAAGTTATCAATTTGCTCATCTCCAAAAATAAAAAGAAAATCGAGATCTAACGCGAAATTCGAAGCCTGCCTTACGATAGAAGGATCGAGCGATGCTACTTGTGATTCCCCAGAATAACCTTGTTCAACGAGGCGCAGAGCGGCTTCTTTTAATTCGGATTCTGAATATTGCGTTGCATTTTTCAGTATATTTGAATTGATGTTAACAGGTGCGGTATCGCTGGAGGAGTCCCCCCCTCCACAGGCAGAAAGTAGGATAGCCATCCCTAGCGCGGACGACGCTTTTAGTTTACCAAGCATAATCTTTCCTTTGATTGTACTTATGGGACATATTGTACTTATGGGACATATTGTATTTATGGAACATGAGGATTAAACCCATTAGTTTCGAAGGAAATCTATCATATTTTCGTGATGATTTTATTAGTGCAATCATGCTTCACTTCACATTCATCAAACAAATGATTCGTAGGCTTGATATTCGGAAATAAAAAATAACCGCGAAACATCAACATAACTTCACCCACCTTATTTCACGGTTCTCTGAAAACAGAAACAAAGCTCATCTTCCGTCGTTTCCCCAGTTTAATTGATGATAATCACCAATTACCTACTCGGCTCCTTCATTACATTAAGGAAAACGTTCACACCCAATCAGGAGCCAACCATGAAAGACATCCCACTCACTTCCTCTGTCGGGAGCCATGCGGAAAACCAAGAAGAAGACGTATTGGCGATTCAAAAAGCGTTAAATGAAGCAGCAAAAACCATCGGACTGGATGAGCCATTAAAAGAAGATGGCGTTATTGAGGACGACGTTGAGCACTCTAAAACGTGCCAAGCCATACGCAAGATGCAGGCAACATTATTGGGGTTCAAAAAACCTGATGGTCGTATCGACCGCGACGGAAAAAGCCACAGAGCGCTGGCAGAAGCGATATCAGATGAATTAGTCATCGCACCAAGCTTGTTTTTACCTCGAATTGAACCCGAAGTGGGGCTGTCAGACGAAGACTTTGAAAAAGCCGCTGAGTCACTGGGCTGTGGCGTTGCCGCGGTAAAAGCGGTGTCTGAAGTAGAGTCGGCAGGCAGCGGATTTTTTGCCAGCGGTCCTCCTTGCATTCTGTTTGAAGCGCATATTTTCTCCAAACACAGCAACCGACAATTTGATGACTCTCATCCTGAGATTTCTTCACGGAAATGGGATCGCTCGCTCTACGTCGGTGGCGAGAAAGAGTATGAACGCTTGCAAGAAGCGATGACGCTAGACCGCAAAGCCGCCTTAAAATCGGCGTCCTATGGCCGGTATCAAATTATGGGTTTTAACCATGCGGCGGCAGGCTATGACGACATCGAAACATTTGTTCGCGACATGTTTCTCGCCGAACGCTTCCATCTGTTTGCGTTTGTCAGCTTCATCCAATCGAATCCTAGAATGCACCATGCGATTCAGACACTGGATTGGGCGACGTTCGCTCGCCACTACAATGGTCCTGCTTACGCAGAGAATCGATACGATGAAAAACTGCTTCTCGCCTACCATAAACACTCAGGATAATGGCGTAACCACCAACCCCAAAAGACTGCAACAGCCGCATTTGGCACATCAAGGAGAATAACGTGGCACTGACACTGCAATGCACCCAAAATACACTCAAAAACATCACCGATGAAATGCTCACTACAGCGATATCTCTCAAAGATCTCGACAGCCATTGGGAGAAATTAAACCAGCTACAGAGGCTGTGCCAAATTGAGATTGGCGAGTTGAATTTCAGAGGGGTAGCTGACCCTTTGGATGAATCCATTACGCTGAATAACCGCGGCGGACTCGCCATTGACTTAAGCCATTGGACAATTCAGGCCGGCTCCCCCGATCAAGAATTCACGTTTTCTGAAGGCGCGGTTTTGGCACCGCATGGACAACTCAAAGTCACCACAGCGGGTGAAGGTGAATTCAGTTTCCAATCCAAAATGCCGATTTGGAACAACCACGGCGATACCGCAACGCTACTGGATCCAAACGGGCAAGTCGTCGCTAAATTGGTTTATGGTGGCGATGCCTACGCCGATGTACTGATCAGTAATGTGCACTTCGACGGCGAAGAAAAACACACTGAAGGCGACGAGTATGTCGAGATATCCAATATTTCAGACAGCACCGTAGACATTAGCCTTTGGCGACTGGAATCCATTCGTAACCAAACCGTATTTACTTTCCCGGAAGGTTCACGCTTATCTGCTCAATCATCCATAAAAGTGTTTACGAACAAGGCTAACCTTGGCGACAACGAATTCAGTTTTGATAGCGCTAAAGCCATATGGAACAACGAAAGTGGGGTGTGCACGCTGTTTGATTACCTCGATCACGAAGTGGCGAGCTATCAATATTAACCCTAGTCATCCGTTTTTCCTTAGCACTTAGGCTTCACAAAAAATTAGGTTTTCCCCGTGTCGAATAAACCAGTAAAGACATTAATCAACGATGCCACCCCCCCCAATTGGGTAAGGATTTACACCGCCTTGCCAGTGACGGACGTCTTTTACTGCACTATGTGGCACGGCACGGGGACCTTTCTATTGATTCGGATATCGCCGTGGGCATTGCTCGTGTAAACGAAAAAATAGGCACCAAATACTGGAGCACGGAAGACGAAAGTCAATTGCTCCATTACTTGAATTGCTTGAATTGCTTGAATTGCTCGGGAGTAAATTTTGGGGGGTTGAGGGCGTTTCTTAAGAGCTTTCATTGTCAGCTCTAACGCTTTGAGTGTATTTTCCATAACTTGAGTGCGTCTTCCATAACGAGACCTCCTCCCCAAACATTACCTCACTGTCTCTTTGAACACTTGGCAAAAACAACGAACATATGCGTCCATTTCCCTGAGCCTTCCTCCCCTTTATTGAGCCAAGATAAAAGCACTTTCCCCGCTCTGGATTTGTCCTTTACCTCACAGGAAGAAAGGCACTATCGTGTATTCGCCAAGCGCTACCAAGAGGTTCTACTGCACATTCAAAGTTTAGAAAGAAGGCAAAAACGAAGAGAAAAAAACACAGAATCGCTGAAACAAACTCAAACCCTGTTAAGTTTCTGGAGACAATACGACGCCACTCATCAGAAAAATAACACACTCTCTGATGTTATGATCAGCCGCCGGACCAGCCAATATCGAAGGCTTTTTGATGCCTTGAACGAAGGCGAACTAGCCAAACAATAACGTAAGGATAATGCCATGCAAGAAAGTATTCATTCCGTAATCCATACCGTCACCTCGCAACTAGAAGATTCTCCAATAAAAGACTTACTCAGCAGCGCACTAAAATCGTGCATTGATGAGAAAACAAACGAGCTGGACATGCTGCTGATGGCCAAAAAAGAAGGGCAAATAAGTGACGAAGCATTCCAAATAGAGCTGGAAAGAGAGAAACAAATTGTGGAAGCGGAAATGCTGACTTGGCAAATCGCCGCAAAAGCCGATGTCCAAAAAGTGGTGAACAAAACCTTTCACGCCCTAGCGCAAACCATTCTTTAATCAGCGCGACCAACTTACATTCCCAACATCACTGAGAGGCATGATGAAGCAACGAACACGCATTATTTGGGTTCCCTATGGCTATCGGCTGAAGCGACAGAGAGCAATGAAAAAAACGGTCTGCCGTCAGCGTGTTCCTGTTGCCTCCCTTAAAACATCATCTCACCGCTCTCAACCTCGCCATAAGGCGCCAAAGAAAACGGCGGTGGAGGCAGTGCCGCATAGTGGCGGCGTGAAAAATACAATGGAAGAACAGTAGGCAATGACGGAATCCGTTGAAGAAAGCCAAGTTGCCACCTTTGATGATGCGTTTAATCCATATAAGAATTACCTGCAAGACATGTCGCTCTCACTGGCTGGCATGCCTGATGACGCGTTTACTCGCCCAGAGAATCAGCAAGAATGCTCGACAGCGCAAGTCACACCGCCATTAGAACCATTAGAGCCAGAAGAGATAACAACGAACACCTCAGCGTCGCTCAGCCCAAAATCCGATAACAGCCGCCAACACACAGGACCTCACCTGCGAACCTGACCTGACGTCGCGCCAAGCTTAATGTCTGAGAAATCCTCGTAACCCTTATCTTTTCATCCATTGCGCCAAGAACCCACTTCTGCGTTTCATTACTCTGTGACGGTTATATCTAACCGGAGATCACCATGAGACAACTCCTTTTTCGCTTATGTGAAGCGTCTGACGGACGCCAATTTGCTTTTTTAACGGACCAACCGAGCATCGAAGACCTGTTCGACAGTGGCTACAAGGTTGCCTACAAGTTCAGAGATAATAGCAACGGGCAAGAACTACTCGCCAAATGGCGCGCTTCTTACTCGGTCAGTTCGCAGCAGTTTGAGCCGCTGCCGAACAACGATGAATTGCCAAAAGAGGTGCAATCGGCTTTTGATACCATGATTTCAAGCTTAATTTTGGGTGTCGACGTGTTCTTTTGTGACTACAACCTTGCCATAGAAGCCGACTTACCCATTTGTAACAACATGATCGATCGCTTTCGTTCTACGGATTTCGTCCTGTTTTCTTGCGAAGAGCTTATCGGGAACGACCCGAGTACCCAGCCGTATATGGTGTCGTATGCTTCCGCTCGGTATCCAGAAAGTGGCAACACAGGTAGCCAGCATCGCATTTATTGCAAAACCGATTCGTTTGCGTTTTGCCAAGCGGTACACGCGATTGTGATTCAAAGAGAAAAAGATGCCCTGACTGGTGGGCATATCCGCACAGAGATCGATACTTACATCAATGGAAAACCCATTGATGCAGCCACGGCTGAGCAAGTCATCAATCGCTTTGTCGAAACGTTGCCTCAATTTAACAGCAGCATCAAAGCGTTAAATGCGCCGGACTCACTCTCCAGCAAGGCGTAAGACTATGCGTTCAGACGAAATGTACTATGCGGCGTTCAGCGCCGCATTAATGGCAGGGGCAGAACCTGGGATTGCGCAGCAGTTGGCTTATCAGTTGTCTTACATCAACCTGACGAGCCAATATTCCGCACTTCACTCAGTCAGCTCAAAGCCCACCACCTCGGCATTAGACCCCGAGACAAGACGATCGCCCGCCACGCATTCAAACGCCCTCGTTGATCCAACGCCGTGTGCGTCGAAGGCGTTTGCCCACCCAATCAACCCGCTCAACCACATAGACGGGTTAAGTGGAGGCAATCTAAACGAAAAAGGCACGCAGCTTGGTTTGCGTCGGCAATCTCCGCTTTCGGCAAACTCGGCTCGCAACGCATCGTCCGGTACAACACGCTCCTCGTTCACGACAAAACCACCAGACAGAACTCAATCATCAGACAGATCTAAATCACCAACCAAAGCGAAATCACAAACCAAAGCGAAATCGGCGAGCCACACAGAAACACCGATGGCAGCAAACACGACCAAACAACACAGCATCCGTAGTTTGGAAAACCTCAATCCCGAGCCTCATAAAATCAACCAAGCCATTATGTTGGCGATGATGGACACCAATAGCCAAGCACAAAGCAAATTCATTGCTGCGCTCTATTTCTATTGGAAAAGCCGCCAAAAACACAGCGGTGGGCACATCAAATCGACCTACTGGTTATTGATGCATGCCATTCGCTGCTATTTATTTGGCACCCCCTTTCAATGGGGCGAAAGCTTTGCAAAAAAGACCGAGGACAGACAACAAAGCAAACCCATGTACTCAACAGTGAAAGAACTGTTAGAACACCTCAACGTCAATAGAGAGGAATCGTATCCCCTCCATTCTTTGAGTGAGCAGGTCAGCTACTACCCATGCAACCAGCAGGTTCAATGCATTATGCTGGGCTTGGCATTTCGCCCCGAGATCATGTCCGATTTTGAATTAGCCAACGCCATTCACCAACGCGCTCTCAATATCGACAAAATGGAAGACGCCGCTCTATGGGCGATGGCGTCTTAAATCGGTTAGATCCGTGACCAGACCTGTCGGTACTCAAAGTATCGGCAGGCAATCTTCTGCAAGCGATGCAAAGGAAGGCATTTCCTTTTTTAACCCCGAATTAAACACAGTATTGCCCACGTTTGAACGGCGCAGCCTCGCTAAATTAATGAGATAGTCATTTACATAATCTGAGGCACCTATGAGCTTTCCTCACTATCTATCCATCTGTGAAAATGGAATATCCGCATCCGAAAAGGCCCATATATTAAGCCATTACTGGGATGAAATGCGCCTGAAGAAATCACACTTTTTGGGTTATCAAACGAACCAAGAGGTGATTTTCTCACCGGAGATGCACCCCTTTTTGTCGCTGAATTTACTCAACCTCGGCGACGGGTATGAAGAGGGCTCTTATCAAATCAACGCCAAGCAATTTGAGCGTGCCGTTCTCGATTATTACGCCCGACTGTGGGGCATGACCATGCCAAACTCGCAGCGAAATTATTGGGGTTACGTCACCTCAATGGGCTCAACAGAAGGCAACTTGTACGCCCTATGGAATGCGAGGGACTACTTAAGCGGCAGCGCCGTAGAAGGGTATGAAAAATCGGTACATGTGCCTAACCCACCCGTCTTAATCAGCTCCTCCTGCACCCATTACTCGACTTACAAAGCTTGCCAAATATTGGGGATCCCCACCTTCAACCAAGTGGGTGAAAAGCTCGGCGCTTGCCCCATTAACCAAGGGGATTGGCAGAAAAACCTCTCAGTGGATGAATACGGATCGGTGGTCGAGCAAGACTTATATCGCCTTACAGAATTTTTTGTAAAGCGGCAACATCCGGTCATTTTGTTTTTCAATCACGGCACCACCTTCAGTGGCGGCAGTGACGCCATTTTTAGAATACTGACAACATTAAAACCCCTACTCGGTGTCAACACAGAACAAAATCGGCGTTACTGGGTCCATGTGGATGGCGCGCTCTCTGCCAATTTCTCACCGTTTCTGCAATCGTCTCCGTTTTCCGTCTCTTCAGACCCTTATGAGTTTCGCCATCGAGAAGTGATGTCGATGTGTACCAGCCCTTATAAATGGTTAGGGGCACCTTGGAGCTGTGGGGTTTACCTTATGCAAAAAAGGTACAAAGTCGGCTCATCGTCTCGCCCAACCTACATTGCTGGACGCGATTCCACCATTGCAGGATCTCGGCAAGGGCTTTACTCTCTTTACCTATGGGAACGGCTGACGTCGCTGGGCACACAAGGGTTAAAACAGATCGCCCAGCAAAATGAAAGCAATGCCGAATATTTGCATACGGCGCTGCAACGACTCGCCAATTCGAAACGCCATCCCCATCAACCACACCAACCAAAGTTCACGGTGTTGCCCCGCATGCCGGGTGCCAACATTGTTCGGTTTTCATCCCCCTCTCGCCAAATCAACACAAAATATTCACTGGCACAGGAGAACATTGTAATCGATGGCAAACCTCAGCGTTTTAGCCACGTGGTGTTGCTCAGCCACGTTCAGCGCCCCTTGATTGATCAATTTTTGGCTGAACTTTCCACCAGCAAGGACTTTGGCTCCCATGCATTGCCGACACTCAACCCCTTAGTCAGCCAGCCTCACTTTGATCGCCCTCAATCTCGCTCGGTTCGCCTTCAATCCAACCTTGCTCACCCAAACACTCTAAAGGAGAGCCAATGAAAGCTTTATTTCCATTACTTTGTGTGTGGCTTTTTTTGTCTTTTTCAGCAAAGGCGCAGCACGTTATTCACACCTCGTTTTCGATCAATAAAATTTACGGCGTGAACACCATTGACCAAACCTACAAAATCGATGGTTATTTCGTGGCAACTTGGCAAGACATTCAGCACCCGCTGAAGCCGAAATCGGGTGATCGATTAATAGAAAACCGACACTTAGACAAGCTGCTTGAAGAAGGCTCTTGGGTACCCGCCTTTGAATTCATCAACATCATAGGACAGCGCCTCACGCCCAATAAACGCTTGGTGATATCCAGCACTGGCGACATAACCTATAACGAACGGTTTCAAGCCACCTTCACCACAGAAATGGACTTTCGCCGTTTCCCGTTTGACCGCCAATCTTTTGAAATCATCATGGAGCCTTTTTCGTTCGACCAACAACGCTTAAAGTTTGGTCACGCCAGCGTGTACGTGGAAGAGTTCACCAACAAGATCATCAGCGAATGGGACATGGAAAACACCCCCACCGCGGAGGTTAGCCAGCACAGCTACCACCATTTGAATAACACAGAAAGCACCTATTACTCCCGCTTAACCGTGACCATTGATGCCAATAGAAAACCGAACTATTACCTTTGGCAGTTTATTCTGCCGCTGTCGCTCATCCTGGTCGCAAGTTGGGCCGTTTTTTGGATTGAAGGGTTTTCCGAACGCCTAATGACATCGTTTACCATGATGCTGACCGTGGTGGCGTACACCTTCTACACCAGTAGCCTGCTGCCACGCTTGCCCTACACCACCTTTATTGAGCGCATGATCATCATGGGGTACGTCAGTATATTCGCCGCCATTTTGATCATCGTGTTCGTCAAAATCCGCGAAGAAAAAGGCAAAGCCACCCACGCTTTGATTCCATATTGCCGAACCGCATTCCCGACCTTTTTTCTTGCCGCGATAGCCATCTTGATCGGAGTAAACAGCCAGTTATGAAACCATCCAAACCTTTACAGACCCTCATTGAAGCGGTGCTCTGCTCATCCATCTTTATCTTGCTGCTTTGGGTCACCACTTACTTGCTCTATTCCAAATCGCTCAATGCGTTGGAAGATCAAATAAAAATAGGGCTGATTTCGACAGTAAGAGCCTCCGCTTCGACGCTCGATGGCGCTCGGCATCTGACCTTTGATGACAACACCAAAGCGTCCGACAGCAGCTACCAAATAATGGCCATGCAAATGGAAAAGATCCGCCGCGCTGCCACCGATGTTCGCTACATATACACCAGCGTGCTCAAAGAGAATAACGTCTACTTTATGGTGAACCCAAGCCCGCAGAACGACGCCGATGGCGACGGCTTGCCCGATCCACCTCCTGCGCTGATGACCCTGTATGACGATGCCCCGATCGAGTTAAAACGCTCCCTAGAACGACACAGTGTAGAGATCAGCACCTACCGTGACCAATGGGGCAGTTTCATCAGTGCGTATGCGCCGTTTTATAGCAACGAAGGGGACTTTGCTGGCGTATTGGCCATGGATTTGGAAGTGAGCGCCTTTCAAGACAGGCTCGAAAGCATTGAGCGTGTGTTCGATAAAGCCAAGATCATCATTCTGTTTTTGGGGCTGATTGTGGGGATGATCATCTGGTGGATACGCCGTTCACAAGTCAATCACCTCAATATCATTCGCCATCGAGAAGCCGACGCCAAAGAAAAGCTGTCTCGCGCTCATCACCTGAACGTATTGCTTTCTGGGTTACTCACCTATTTCTATCACCGTATCCCAAGGGATCTGGTCAAGCATACGCCACGCATTCGAGCGCTTTACCATTACTCGCAAAGCTTAAGACCATTAGCCTTTCAACCAGACAAGCAACCGGTTCAGGATTGGTTCCACTCATTGGATCAACACACCTACAAACGTTGCAAAGGGTTTCATGACTGGCACATTCCAATGCAAACAGAAGCGGTGTTCACCAGCGATAAAATCACGGAAGAACTCACACAACTGCACGCCCAATTGGCAAGAGCGCAATCCGCCCCTCTTAAAGCGGAAACCCGCCTATTAAAAGAACACCTCGATTGTTGGGCATTTTCGACCCTTTTCTATTTGGATGCGTCTTCAAAACTCAGCACCATTCACTCGTTGATCGACAACGAATTTGAACACATTACGGGCAGTGCCTATATGGCACAACAAGCCCCAAACGAGCTAGGCATCATGAGCACCATCAATCGCCTAAGGCAAATGGGCTTCGACTTAGTCTTGGGTGAAAAAAACCGGATCGAACTGATTTGGAAAGTGTATAAGGAGAATACGGAATGACAAAAATTGCCCCTTTTTTACTGATCGTCGCGACCTTGTTTGTTCAGCTTTCCTCTGGCATTAACTACGTCACCATCCCGCTCACCATGAGTGAACAAGGTTATGGCAATACCTTGATCGGGTTTGCCATGAGTTTTGAGATCATCGGTATCCTTTTGCTTTATCGCCCGCTTTCTCACTGCGTGGAAAAATGGGGGCTGTCTCCCTCTATTCTTCTGATGTCGGCACTTCGGGCTTCCAGCCTTGTGTTGCTTTCTCACAGTCAACACTACCCATTATGGTTGATGGGTATTTTTTGCTACGGCGCATCGACGGGGATGATGCTGGTGATCATCCAAACCTCTTTAAATACCTGTATTCAAGGCAAGCTGAAAGGTTTGGTGATGGGGTTATTTTCGGCGGCATTGTCTGGTGGGCTTGCACTGGGGCCCTTGCTGCTTCAACTGCCGTATATCGACCCAGAATGGCAACTGGAAACCAGCGCCATCATCACCAGCTTGCCTTTTGTGCTTCTGCTGTTTGCTGGGCAAAAAACGTCGTCTTCCGACCATGCGGGCACCGTTCGGGTGCGGTTCGCGCTGCGCCACGCCAAAGTCATTTTAGTCTCAGCGTTTGTTGGCGGCATCAGCTTCTTTGGTTTGCCTTCTTTTCTCACCTTATATGGCATGGAAAACGCACTCACGGAATCGCAATCTCAACTTCTGCTGACCATGTTTATGTTTGGTAGCGTCACCCTTGGCATCTTTGTTAGCACTGGGGCGTCTTTTCTCAACCGCAGCATTGTGGTGCTGGGCTGCATGTTCACCTCGGTGGTGTGCGCTGTGTACCTTTCACTGGCGGTGTACACCGAATACTGGCTGGCACTGACGCTGCTGTTTTTCTGGGGAGGCTCCATGGGAGGCATCTACGCCATTGGCTTAACGGCGGTAGGCGAGCGCTTCTGCCAGCAAGATCAAATGAGCGCCAACATGAGCTACACCCTTATGGACTCCTTAGGCGGCATGACGGGCTTGTTGGTGATCGGTTTTATGCTCGACTGGATGGGGTCAGAAGGGATGACCACGGTACTGATCGCCTTTGGCTGCGCCCTGCTGGTGTTCTTTGTGTATGAGCTGTTAGCCCCACGGCAGACGTTTGAGTAGTTTGGGGGCAGCGCCGTTCACACCGCACAACATGGGCGATGCATCTATTTGTATTGAAGTTTGATTGACGTTGGCAGCGTGTACTCGGAAATCCGTTTTCGTCCCGTTGCGGGTTTCGCCGATATCAACGCGTTAGCCAACAAAATCAGCGCGTTATTTTTTCAGTGATAGACAAACCATTAGCCATTAGCCATTAGCCATTCAAACGCGTTGATATTCAGTCTTTCAAGTATGGGTGGCACTTTTTCATCAATATGGTTGTGTTTACCGCGACTGAAAATAACAGGGACACTCACTGCTGTAAGAAAACACGAAACCCATCCATCACAGCAAGTCGCCCCTCAAACCACAACGGCAATCTTTACCTATTTCTAGCTCTATGGCTGTCGCCTAGGGTTCAAAAGTGGTTTCTCTCCAGAGGACAAGCGCCTCAAGAAAGCCCTTTATATTCTTTTTTGGGTTGCCTCTCTTCTATCTCCTCGATTACCCGGCTTAAACCATAACCCTCCCCGAGTAAGCACTTTTCATAATCACTATATTGGACGTTAACAAAGCTGTAAGCGCTGCATTTTCTGCCATTTGCGTTATTCGCCATTGGCATCAAGCAAACACTGCTATTGGGATTTGGGGGAAGCACTACTTTTGAGTTCATTCTTTCAACGAAGCGCGTACTCCTTCTTCGCCCTTACATACATGGAAAGGAAAGCAACATGTCTAATTCGACACTGACATTACAAAACTTGGTTGAAGCCATCATGGGTTCTATTTCCGAAGCGCAAGACCAAATAGAACGGCAAACGTTAGAAAACATCAATGAATGGTTTGATGAAGATGGTCGCCCGAAAATGATTTCGTTTCGAGTTCCTGCCTTTGGTCCGGAAGCCGACAAAAAACGAGCCAGAGGTCAGTTGGCTGAGCGAGAAATCCACGTTCCCCTTATTACCCTTACCCAGAACAATCCAATAAAGATCAAAAAATTAATTTCCAAATTCGATATTAGCTTGAACGGTGTTGATGGCGTGGATACCGCCACTAAAAACAACAAACAGCCCGAGAGCCGATTAAAGCAGGTGTTGTCGACAGACCTGTTTTCAGGTCGCAGCGAGAAAGGGGATCGCAAAGCGACAATGGAAATCGAATTCGAAGCAGGCGAAGCCACTGAAGCCTACTTAAAGCTACAAAACGAGCTACTAAAACTTTTCTAACCCACGCAACACACAACTCATAACACACAACTCATAACACACAACAAGGAGACACTATGAGTGAACTCGTAAAAATGTCCGACCAATTTGGCGGACTCCCTATGGACCAACTGATTGGCGGCCCGCTTTCTGCAGCTTGTGATGCGCAAGTCACACTGGCGAAAGCCACGTCGGATTTCATTGAGAATGTCGGTTTCGAAAAAGATGCCAACGGAAACACTTCCGTTCGTATGGTGCCCTTCTCATTTGAAAAACCCGAACAAGTCAAACAAGCTGATGGTTCAGTCGCTATTGAAAGCACCAAGTACAAAGTGAGTGTGCCTTTCATCTCCATTGTATCGGTTCCGACGCTTCAGGTATCTGAAGTGGACGTGAACTTTATGATGGAAGTGAAATCGTCATTCAGTGAACAAACCAAAACCGATCGCGCTGCCTCATTCGCTGCGGAAGCGGAAGGTAAATTTGGTCCATGGAGCGTCAAAGTGAAATGTCAGGGTTCCGTTGCTTCTAGCAAAGAAACGCAGCGTAAGTCTGACAACTCGGCAAAATATGACGTCGCGGTGAAAGCTCGCCAATCTGGTACACCGGAAGGTTTGTCCCGCGTACTGGATATCCTTCAACAATCTATTGCGCCGGTTCCTGCGTAATTCCATCCTCAAGGCTTCGTATTCGGAGCCTTTTCAATCCACTGGGTTAAGAAAGTAGAAAATTATGTTTGGACAAGGTACGTCGCAGGTCAATACTTTTGATATTACCGAAGTCGGTCATATTGAAAGAGTGGTAGTGGGAACAACCGATCCCGGAAATATCCCGACCGAATCAGAAACCAATAAGCAGATGGCGTTTGTCAATCGCTGCTTAAATGAATTCCCTAAAGGACGAATCATAGGCAATGAACGAAGCTTCACGGTCGTTCGCATTGGGGAACATCAGGTCGTCTTGGAGTCGATTGCCTACCATATTGGGTTTAAAAAAGCCCCTCAATGGCTGGTAGAGCAGAAAAATTCAGAACCCGAGTTCGCCATTGATCCGCAAAAGGTGGATGACATCATCTCGAAACATATTGAATAATCGTGGCGCTCTGAGCCATGGGGACCGCTCTTTTGCACTAGCATTTTCATGAAATGTTAGTGCAGCTCTCTTTCACTTTTCGGCTCTAAAAACTAATTTGACTGCCTCTCACTCCACCCTTTAATGATTTGGTGAAGTTGTTTTACGCCATCGGTCAGCGCAGCGGGTCCGGGTTGTAGAATGTCGCTTGAGTTGATTTCATACACTTCATCATTTTGAATGGCAGGAATGTTCTGCCAGCCTTCTCGCTGAGTGAGTTTCTCTTTTTGAAAACGACGACCACACCAAGAGGCGATGATAATGTCGGGCTGCTTTTCTATCACCTGTTCAGGGTGTTCAATGATTCTGTTTTTCGCTAATGATTCTTTGGCAAATTCTTGATAGCAGTCAATGCCACCGGCGAGCTCCACCAGCTCACTGACCCAAGTAATCCCAGTGATCAGCGGATCAAACCACTCTTCAAAATACACTCTCGGTTTGTGAGTGAGTGAATCGGCACTTGCTTGGATTTCCGCCAGCCCTTGGGTGAATTCTTGTACTAGCTTTTCGCCTTTTTGTGGCTCACCGATCAGCGCGCTAAGTGTACGTATCATTTGCAGCGTGTCACTTAAAGTGCGGTGATTGAAGCAGTGCACATCGACCCCTTGTTTAACCAAGTCGCGAACAATGTCTGCCTGAATATCGGAAAACGCCAACACCAAATCGGGTTTGAGATCCATGATTTTCTCGATGCGTGCATTCACAAACGCCGACACTTTGGGCTTTTCACGCTTCGCTCTTTCAGGACGAACGGTGTAGGCAGACACACCAACAATTCGGTCTTCTTCCCCCATCAAGTACAGTGCTTCTGTGGTTTCTTCTGTTAGACAGATGATTCGTTGTGGCCATTGTGGCGCGAGAATTGGCATGGGTTTGACCCGCTCAATAATGATTAGATGGCGGAATTATAGAGACATTTCAAATGGAATAAACCGCAAGGTTTAGACCAGAGTCTCGGGACACCTATGAGGCGCGTTGAGGAATATGGCATTGATGCCTCTTCGTGCGCGTTGTTCGACATCGACGGGCACTGAAAAGACAGGCACTCAACACACCAAGCAGTGGAATACAGCGTCACACACGAATATTTACACTGAAATTACACTTTGATTGCATACTGATTGCACATTAACTGCACATTGATTGCACATTGTGATTGTTTGCGAAAAGCGCAAGCCTCAGTAACCCTTTTTCAAATACATCCATTTGTTAGAAAAATATTGCTAAAAGATTAAGAATTCGTCAATAAATTGAAAACTAATTCTCCTGTTCTGATTTTAAACTAAAGCTACTTTCATCAAAATGGATTTTACGAATATGAAAATGCTAACGGAATTGCTATCTGCCCCCTCATCTTCAGTGCAACCTATATGTGTTAAAGAGCTGATCTCTCACTTAGATCAGTCCTCTCAACCACTATCACTGCCGGTCATTCGCTTTTTGTTAGAACACATTCGTGTCGACGATAAAACAATCGAGGAGCTGTCGGTCTTTGATCGTGACCAATATCATCGGCACTACTTGTACCAAAGCGAAAATGTAGAAGTTCTCATTCTAGGGTGGTTAAACGGTCAGAGAAGTCGAATTCACGATCATCAAGGTTCTAATTGCGGAGTCAAAGTACTGAAAGGTGAAGCGACAGAAACGCATTTTAAACGTGTTGAAAATGGACACATATTGGCGATCAGCTCCGCCCACCTCGAAAGAGATCAGATCACATCCAGCTACGATAACCAAATCCACCAAATCTCTAATTTGCAACCCGATGGACAAGATTTGGTCACCCTGCATATCTATTCCCCTCCACTGAGTGCAGCCCAACTCTACTCTTTAGAATCCAATAAAATTGAGACGATGACTCAAAAACAGTGGGCCTATGAAATATAAGTAATTCATTAAACACTTAAATATCAAACTGTTAGATACGATAAGTTCAGTAAAACTAATTTTATAGTATGAGGATTATTAAATTAAACTCAGTGCAACTACACCAATCAAATGAATTGATGATGGCTGACTGTAACCTATTCGTCATACGTTGCGCCCTATATTGAGATGAATCTCTCTTTCACACATTTCCTAACGCAAAATTAACAAATAGACTCTAACTCGAAACATGTCGTTTCAATTAAATGGAGGTTATGGTTATGAAAGATGTATTGTTGGTAGGCACTACAAACTTAGATAGCACGGGAACAGCCGGAAATTTAACAGTTGAAAATGCTACTCAAGCGATCATTGGCTCGGGTTGGTCTTTCGGATTAGACGAAGGAGTTGACCTGAGCAATTACGATTGGGGGTATGGCGGTAAAATTTACGCCAAAACAGAGGAGTGGGATAAAGGTAATTATAAGGAGGCCAAGATAGAGGGGGATTCTAACTGGGTTCACTTAAATAACTTTGTTGATGTAAACGTCACCCTCAATAATTACTGTGGCTCAAAAGTCTTCATCAATAACTCAAAGCGCGGCGATATTGATACAGGCTGCGGTAACGATAAGATCCATATATCTGTCCAGTCCAACAACAGCCTTTGGGAAAACGATTTTGATATTAACACGGGTGCTGGATGTGATGTGATCACAATGGTCAACAGTAAAAATTCACACTTAACAGACGTCACCATCAATGCTGGTTCTGGAAATGACTATGTCGACATATCCAAACTGAAAAACGCAAAAGATGGCATTGTACGAGATATTGACGGGGGATCCGGTTTCGATAAGTTTGTGTTTGGATCCGATGACTCTGTTGATTTCAAAAATTTTGAAGTGATTGTGGGTACGTCTCAAACGTCCAACTTCAACTTAACGTCTGAACACTTGCGAAACAACGGCTATGAACCTTATGGTCTGATTGTTACAGGTTCCAACTTTGCTTTAACGGATGTGGATTCTGTGACTCATGGCAACCTAAGTGATGCTCAAGAGGCCTATCTCAATTGGCTTGGCTACAACGATGACGACTATTCCGCGTTAACAGTAATCGATGGCAATGACACATTCACCATCCTTACCGATAGCTGCTGCAACGTAGCTTGATGAACGCATAGTACCTCTGCTTTTCCGGGAAGCAGACGTTCACGTTCAACACCCTACTCAGGTCTATTGACCGAGATAAACCATCCAAGTTGAATGAATTCATTCAACTTGGATTTACGAGAGCAGTAGCCAAGCGCTCACCATGCCTTTAAAACCAGCATTGAGCTGAAACCCATTAAGAACAGAGTGTTTTTAAACGACATAACGCATTTGCATTGCTCCTCCTCCTACAAACCCCTTAATTAAATTGCTTTGCCACATCGGCAGCCTTACTGCCCAGTTCGGCAAAGTGCTCTGTGCCTTTTCCCATCACTTTCTGAGCCTGTTCAATCACTTGAATGTCTTTAGGATCGCCAGTGCCCAGCAGCTCTGAAAGCGCCACACCAAGGGCTGTTGTACTCACGGTATTCAGGTTACGGAGATTATCTGCGGCGTCTTGAATGGCAATGGCCGTCGGTTGAGCAACGGATTGTTTTGCTTTTCCGGTTGTGCTTTGTCGGTTGTGCTTTCTCCCCCCCCCCCCAAAAAAAAAAGGCCAATAAAAAGGGTTGGCCTAAATGGGGTATGGATTGGTTTTTCTCAGAAGCTTTTCCAAACTAACATGTCTTACGAGACGACTTTACGCCTTATTCACCGTCTTTCTCGACGATTTCTTCTGTCGCTCTGCTCAGAGCTGCCGTTCCTATGGCTGTTCACGCATTCACGCCTTGAATGGTTGCAGTCTGAGATCCCAGTGCCGTGTTCGTCACCAAGATGGTTTGAATGTGCTGCTGTGCGTGAGTGGTATTTTCCGCGGTTTTCCCCATAGAATCTGCCACCATCGCTAGGTGCATGTTTCTTGAGGTAACAGGGGAAAACGCACGCAGCATTTTCTCAATATCGACTTCCATCACAATGCTCTTTGTGTCCGTTCAGCGGTTCATATTACGTATCGCGGCTGAATCACACTTGGTGAAAACAACGAACAAATAAGGGCTTCATATCAAACGGGTGAGGCAGCAAAAGTAAATTGAGTACGCTGCCTTTTCTGTTCTCGATATTGGCGAGGAGTGCAATCGGCATAGCGCTTAAACATCTTCTCGAAATGGCTGAGATCGCCAAAACCAGATTGCAAACATACATCCGTGACTTTAAGCATTGGGGAGACATCGAACAGCTGTTTGGCTTTTTGAATACGAATTTGCACAAGTATCGCTTTGAAAGAGAGGTTAAGGTGCTCGCGAAAAAGATAAGAAAGATGAGAAGGGCTGGTGTAAGCCGCACTGGCCATATCGCTGAGTTTGATGCACTCTGTATAATTGTTACCAAGAAATATCAGTGCTTTTCTCAGTGCTGGGTGCAAGTTTTCAAGCCGTTCATACCGTTGCTCCAATACGGTTTCGAGTATATCGTATGTACACTCTTTTTTAGAAATAACCCCTAAAGACAACACATCATCTTCACAAATAACACCGTCGCAGCACGACGCCATCAATATCAGAAAACTTCGCAGCTGAGTAATATTTCCGGGCCAATCGTATTGCTTAAGTAGAAACAGAGCACTAGGTGAAACGTGTATATCATTGCCTATACCAAATTCGCACAAAATATGTGCCACATATTCAGGGATATCATCACTTCTTTTTTTTAATGGTGGAATATTCATTTCTATGTGCGGTAAATTAATGTCTAACAGCACATCAACAAAAGCATTCTTTTTCTTGAGCTCTTCTAATGATTCACGACAAGATACCATTAGCCTCACATTATTCTTAATTAACCGTTTGTGATATAAGCCCATGGTGAATTGACCAATCAAAAAGTCCTGTATATCTCGGGATAGCACATCGATGTCTTCTAAATATAGCGTCCCATTTCTTGCCTCCTCCAAAGCGTGCTCTAAATGAAGTTGATACACATCAACCCCACTAAAGCTGGAAGAAATACGAATAAATCTACTGGCTGGCATACGGCTTTCTTGATGGATAAACTCGGCGAGTTCATTTTTTTCCGTACCGGATTCTCCAGTAATAAAAACCGACATATTCACTTCAATAGCAAAATGCATTTGCTGCTTTATTTTTAGTACAGATGATGCGCAACCTATTATTGGTTCTTTTTTAATTATTTTACTCAGAGCTTTTCCTTGTTCAAAAACATTGGATTCTGCATTTATTGCATTTGATGTTGTGTTCATAATTAATTCCTTTTATCTAGCCAAGTTATGTCGAACACACATCCTAGTTGGGCAACTTATTAAAATATTGGTGTTTATTACGATCTTTACGAGTGATTCGATGCATGGATAATGAAAGAGATCACGATAAAACAAGGGAATTGAGATTACGGGTAAATTAAATCGAAGTGAGCTATGCTAAATAACTCAGATTAATGTGAGAAAACAACCATATATAGAGAAAGAATTAGAAGTTTAATAAACTCAACCAATTTCTCATTGGAAATAAAAACTAACAATATCCATTATATAAACAAAAGTATTATTATTAATTTAATCAGTTAATGTTTTTTATTTCACTGCTTATTTTTCTTTCATACGATGACCTACGCGCTCTGCTGTTACCTAAGCGCTCTGCTGTTACCTAAACGCTCTCCTGCTACTTAAATACTCGATTGCGCTCTAAGTACAAACACAGGGCTCTTGAACGTACAACGCATTCCACCATTGATTCTTTCACCTTAACTATTGTTAAATGCAGATAAGAACCTCAGAAAAGAAAGGAATCAACATGGCAGACAAACTCACCATGGTGTCAGCCAATGATGCATTGCCAGGTCGAAGCACACCGCTTAACGTAAAAGCAACGCATTTTGTGAATCAATCAAACCTCTTCGACTCACCAAAAGGCACCCAACAAGAAGTCTTACTTGGCTTAGGTTGTTTTTGGGGGGCAGAGCGATTGTTCTGGAAGTTGGATGGCGTGGTATCCACCTCGGTCGGGTACGCGGGCGGCTTTACGCAGAATCCAACTTATGAAGAGGTGTGTACCGGGCAAACGGGGCATACAGAAGTAGTACGAGTGGTGTTTGATCCAGAAGTAATTTCATTCAAAGCACTGCTGAAAACCTTCTGGGAAAGCCATGACCCGACCCAAGGTATGCGACAAGGAAACGATTTAGGCACGCAATACCGTTCCGCTATATATGTGTCCAGCGAAGAACAAATGATGCTGGCGTTGGATTCGAAGCAGGAATACCAAAAAGCCCTTTCCGCTGAACAAAGAAACACAATAACCACCGACGTGCTACCTGCCCCAACGTACTTTTATGCTGAAACTTACCACCAGCAATACTTAGCAAAAAATCCCCAAGGATACTGCGGTATTGGAGGGACAGGAGTCTGCTTCCCACCCGAGAGGTAAGTCCACCGCAGTGAAAAAATCAGGTTATGCCGCAAACCTTGAGAGGGAGTCAATCGTCGCATTGACTTCCTTCATGACCCCAAGCATCTGCTTATTGTTGATGTCTGGCAGCATCACTTTTCCTTCCTCAAAGTAGAACATACCGATGCCAGCGATACAAAATGATCCTTTGAACAGAATCTTGACGAATTTGGCGATCTGCTTTGGATGATAGTGTTTAAAGACCCGTTCCATAATTCCTTCCACCCTTTTTTGACGCTTTTTGAATTGTGCGGTGACTTTCTGTTCAACTGTGCAAAATTAGAGCCAAGTCAGCAAAACTAACGTCAAGTATTCACCTTAATACGCAGAATTAGGCTAACCTGTGAATGCGGACACATCGAACCAATAGAATGTGCCGTATACATAATCAATAAAATCAGCCGGATAATATTATGAAACTGAAATTGCTCTCCACCCTAATCCTTGTCGCTGCACCAATAATAGGCATGGCACACACTATCGAGATAGGCAAAAGCTTGCCAACCGTGAAGGTCGTTAAACACGGTGAACTGACACTGCAAGGTGACAAAATCGAATACGCCGAATGGTCTACTGCCAATTTGATTGGCAAGGTGCGCGTCATTCAAGCCATCGCGGGTCGCTCTAGCGCTAAAAAAATGAACGCCCCTTTAATGACGGCCATTACCGCCGCCGACTTCCCTAAAGAAGCCTATCAAACCACCACCATCATCAACCAAGATGACGCCATGTGGGGTACCGGATCTTTTGTAAAATCGTCGGCAGAAGACAGCAAAAAAGAGTTCTCTTGGTCGTCCATCGTATTAGATAAAGACGGTACAACGGCAGGAGCTTGGGAATTGAAACAGGAAAGCTCTGCCATTGCCGTACTCAACAAAGAAGGAACGGTTCTGTTTGTGAAAGAAGGGCCGCTCACGGAAGCGGAAATCGCGGAAGTGATTAAGCTTGTTAAGGCCAGCTTGTAACGATTTTGACTTAACATAACGGCTTCCTTTTTACAGAAACCGTTTTGCACATAAACCAAGAGCGCCAAACGGCGCTCTTTTTCGTTAAACATGACTCGTTTTATCGGCGATCTTCTCGATAACAGGTCACGTCCACTTCGACTTTTACATCCACCACTAAGTCACACACCATACAGATGCGCGCAGGTGGGTGCTCGCCAAAGAATTCTTTAAAGACCTTATTAAACGACTGAAAGTAGCGAGAGTCGGTCAAAACCACTTTCACGTGAACCACATCTTCAAGCCCGTAGCCAGCTTCTGTCATAATATCGACGCAGTTTTGAATCGCCAAACGAGACTGATCCACAATTCCACCTTCTACGACTTCCCCATCGGTCATCGGTGTTTGCCCCGATACGTATAAGAATCCACCTGCTTCGGTTGCTCGTGCAAATGGCAAGTGCTGCCCGCCCGTTCCCGTTCCGCCTTCTATGCCATAACGCTTAATTGTCATAATGTTCTCCAAGTATTACATTCCAGTTCAGTACGTGAGGGCATGCCCCTTCGTCTTTATTGGTTTCTGTGTTCGTTTCGATACAAGAATCGGCCATGTCGCGTTTGGGCGACACGCCCGTTTTGATAACTGATTTCACCGTTCACCATCACAAGGTGTATGCCCTTTGCGGCGGCAACGGGGTGTTCAAATGTGGCCTCATCACTGATCTCATTGGGGTCAAACAGCACTAGATCGGCAAAATAACCCGGCTGTATTTCCCCTCTTTTAGCCAACCCAAAACGCTTAGCCGACATGCCCGTCATTTTGTGTACCGCCACGGGCAAGGTGAAGAGCTTTCGCTCTCGGCTGTAATGCCCAAGCACTTTGGGAAACGTGCCCCACAATCTAGGGTGAGGATGAGGATCATTGGGTAACCCGTCAGACCCGACCATAGTAAGTTTGTATTTCAGGACCCGCTCGACGTCCGATTCGTCCATACAATGGTATACGGCACCCGCAGGTTGAAGGGCTTTTGCCGTGTCCATCAGCGATAGGTTTAGCTCGCGAGCAATGTCTTTAAGCATACGCCCCGCGAGATCCGGTCGGGTGTCCGACCAAGTAATGAAAATATCGACGTCGCTGGTGACTTGATTAAGATCCAGAGTGGAAGAACTCGCGGAATAGGGGTAACAGTCGCAGCCAATGTCCTGATGCTTCGCCGTTTTCTCCATCAAGTCCAACACTTCCACGGTACGCCCCCAATTCCCAGCTCCCGCGCATTTTAAATGCGAAATCACCACAGGGACTTTGGCGTGCTTTCCTGTACGGAACGCTTCATCCATCGCGTCTAAAATGTGTTCGAACTCGGTTCTCATGTGCGTGGTGTAAATACCACCAAACTCGGCGAGTTCCTCTGCTAATGCCATCACTTCTTCCGTGGGGGCTTGCTTGGCACTGGCATAAGCCAAACCGGAGCTTAGCCCCAATGCCCCCTCCTGCATCGCCTGATGCAGCGCGGCTTTCATTGCTGCCATTTCTTGCGCCGATGCCGCTCGGTGCAATTCATCCATGACATTATTGCGAAGTGTGGTATGCCCGACCAATGCCGCCACATTGACGGCGGGTTTCGCGGTTTCAACCGCTTGAGCATACGATTGGAAAGTCGGATATTGAAAGTCCGCTTGTTTACCGAGTAGATTCATTGGATCGGGGGGATCGCCCGCTAGCACTGCGGGAGAAGCGCTGATACCACAATTCCCGACAACCACCGTTGTCACGCCTTGGCTTATCTTAGCCAAACAATCTGGATAGCGAATCACATTGGTATCGTCGTGTGTGTGCACATCAATAAAGCCTGGAGAAAGCGCGAACCCATGACCGTCGATCAAGGTGATCGCATCGGCACTGGTGAGATCCCCCACCTCAGCAATACTCCCCTCTTTTACAGCGACATCTGCACTGTACGTGTTCTTGCCTGTGCCATCGACCACCAGCACATTTCGGAACACCACATCGTATTGCATGTATCGACCTCCATTTGGGCGTTGCCACTCTCTTTGGGTATTACCACTCTCTTTGGGTATTACCACTCTGAATAGGTTTTTTTCTAACATGAATTCCCCAAGCGTACAAAGTAAAGAAAAACAGTGACGCCATCAGTGGGGATCCGTTCAAACAAAACCAATAATCATTTAAAAACAATAAATTGAAGGGGTTTAACAGGAAAAATCATACTTCCCCTCGCTCAATCCCAAGTGGATAGTAGGTGGAATTAAATGACCAAACAGTGAGAATCTGCACAATTTAAAAAACGTTGTATGATAGTTTCTATCATCAACTAAAGTTAGAATCGAGATAAAGCAAAGTACTGATTGAAGTTTTGACCTTGTTAGAAAACAGCAGGCAGGAAAGTAAATCCATGAAGCGTGTTACTCATTACCAAGAACATTTTGAAACGGCGGGATCCAAAGGCGTTTGGGCCGAAAGCCATCACAAAGGGCAGTACAGTTTGATCAACGAAGAGATCATGCTGCCAGCCGCCGTGATTAAACAGTCAGCGATACAAAGTAACCTCCAATGGATGCAAAGCTTCGCCGATCAACATGGTGTGAAATTGGCACCTCATGGCAAAACCACCATGACACCAGACTTGTTCCGTCAGCAATTAGAAGCAGGCGCTTGGGGCATCACGGTTGCCAACATTCAGCAAGCTTGGGTCGCCTACGAAGCCGGTGCAAAACGCATTTTGCTCGCCAACCAATTGGTGGGCAAGGCTAATATGGCCAGCGCTTCACAACTGCTGTCTCAAAATGACGTCGAGTTTTTTTGCTGCGTCGATTCGCAAGAAAACGTAGAACAATTGAACCGTTTTTTCCATGAACGACAACAAGTCATCAACGTTCTGATTGAATATGGCATAGCAGGCGGGCGCTGTGGTGTCCGACACCCAGAATCGATGCAAAAAATGGCGATGATGATCCGAGGTTTGCCCGGAGTCGAGCTTCATGGTGTCGAATTCTATGAAGGGGCGATCCCCAAATGTGAGGATTCAGAACGTCGGATCCGATATTTTATTGGCAGCGCGGTTGAGCTCACACTGTCTTTTAAACAACAAGGCTTAATCAAACGCCAATGCCCCATTCTGACGGGGGCGGGGTCGGCATGGTATGACGTGGTTGCTGAGTGCTTTACCAATCAATCGCACCTTACGGCGATCATTCGACCCGGTTGTTACCTCATTCATGACAAAGGCATTTACCAAGATGCCCAGCACACCGTCATGGCACGCAGCCAGCGAGACAACAGTGTGGCTTGTCAGATGGGGGGCGACCTTATGTCGTCGCTAGAACTTTGGGCGTATGTGCTCTCCATTCCTGAGCCGGGAAAAGCCATCATCGGAATGGGGAAACGAGATGTGGCATTCGACGCGGGTTTACCCATACCCGAGCGAGCCTATCGCCATGGTGAAGCCGTGAGTGTTGAAGGGCTGACGGCCACCGACATTATGGATCAGCATACGTTCTTAGCCATACCGGAATACAGCGATCTGACGGTGGGGGATATTGTGGTGTTTTCAACCTCTCACCCTTGTTTAACCTTTGATAAGTGGCGCTATATTTGTGTGTGTGATAACGACTACCAAGTGACGCATTTAGTAGAAACGCATTTTTAAAACGCTCACCTCTTTACGAATAGGGGTTCAAAAGGCACACTGAAACCCCTTTTGAACAACGTGGAAACGAAAATAATGACGAAAGTTCTACACACAGAATCTGCCCCTGCGGCTATTGGCCCGTATGTACAAGGCGTTGATCTTGGCAATATGGTACTGACTTCCGGTCAAATCCCAGTGGTTCCAGCAACGGGTGAAGTCCCCGAAGACATCGCGGCACAAGCGCGTCAGTCTCTTGAGAATGTCAAAGCGGTGGTGGAATCTTCCGGTTTGACTGTGGCCGACATCGTAAAGCTCACCGTATTCGTAAAAGATCTGAACGATTTCGGTACTGTCAACGAGGTGTATGGCGCGTTTTTCGATGAACACAATGTCGCAAACTACCCAGCGCGCTCATGCGTAGAAGTGGCCCGCCTACCTAAAGATGTAAAAATCGAAATTGAAGCGATTGCCGTACGCAAGTAACCTGAATGGATACGAAACGGCTTAGAAATGAATAAAAAACGAGTGCGCTGGCACTCGTTTTTCATCTTTATCTCCTAGGGAACAATGCAGAACGCTAGTCTCTCGCCTCTTGAATGCGTTTCTCCATGTCAGGGTGCGAACTTAGCCATTCTGGCATCGCCATCGACTCCTCTTGCAAACGCTCAAAGATGATGGCCAGCGGCTCACTCGTTCCGTATAGTTTCTTTAACGCCATTTTGGCAAATTCGTCCGCTTCTATTTCCGACTCTCGGGAATGCCCACTTTGCAACACAAACACACCCGCCCCCACCATGGTATCGATAAGGCCCGAACTTTCCCCTGTCATGACTGCTACCGTCGCTGAAACCAAGCTGGATGAAACCAGCCTGTACATGACGTGCTGATGGTAAATATGACCAAGTTCATGCAGCAAAATGGCATCGAGCTCTTCATTTGTCTGAGCCAACTCGACCATGTCATCCAGCATGATGATCACGCCTCCGCTCAGTGCAAAGGCATTGGCTGAACTGTCGGACGATCGAAACTCCAACTGAGGGGGAAATGGAATGGGCGGGAGCTTGTCTAGGTGCTGATAAAATCGTGCTCTGATCGCCTCTTGCTGTTCAATGGGCAATCCAGAAGGTGAGAGCCATTCCTCGTCAATGGAGGTGAGAACATAATCCGCCAACACCTCATGCACCTCATCGGGCAACCAAGTCACCACTTGTTTGCTGAACCAAGAAATGCCATAGGTAAAAGCACCTATGATTAATCCGACCATCAGCAACGTGCCTATAATGGTGGTTTTGGCGTTTTTCTCCAGCTTACTCAGGCGGCTCTTTTTACCATGCTGTACGAGAAAATCGTTCACCTTCTCTGCACTGTTTGGTACGAACATCCAACCAGAAGGCAATCGGATTGTCGACGGCAATTTGCCTGGCGAATCCGTGACATCAATATCATGAATGGATGCGCTGAAAATCTGCCCATCTACATGCAAAGACATAAAATCACGCTGAGACAAATCCAGCTCCGCCTCTTGACGTGCGGAGCTCTTCGGGGGATGCGCAATGCCTGTGACTCGCATTAACCGATCCCAATGTCGACATCAAAGACGTTAGCCATCTCATCGGAGATCGCTGACTTCATATTCTGCTCTTCGCCTTCTACCACGAGGTTAGGCAGATCGCCAATCACATAGGTATGGTTGGCTAAGTATCGGCTGGTTCTTACCATCACCCAGGGTCTGGCAATACCAAGGGTGACAAGCTGAAGCACAAAGTTCGTCAAAATCAGCCAAACGAAGCTCCAAGTGGCTAACGTCGATTCAAACGTAAAACCATGGCTTTTCGGTTGTTCTTCTTCATCTTGAAGGCGATTCGCCGTCGCTTGATCAATGTCATCAATGTTCAATTGAGCAAACGTGTAATTACGCATTTGCGCCGTTTTAAAGGCATTGGCAATCACCCCAACAAAGAAGAGACCAATGTAGATTGCGATGATCAAACCGAAAAAAGCGAGATTAGGGAATCCACCATCTGAAAGCTGAAAATCTGAAGGCGACATTGAAAGCAAAGAAGACCCAGCGAACAAAAATGCCACACCCCCGAAGACTATTGACAAACCAATAGCAAACAATAGGGTTTTCAGATAAATCACTAAGTAAGCCTTTACTGTGTATTCAGCAGAAAAGGTACGTTGACCATAGCGATAACCATTAGCAAAGTAGTTCGAAATCCCCACCAAAACCCAGACGAACACAAAAGGAATCGCCAGCAGTAAAAGCACGCCAACCGGAATGATCTCGAAGTTTATTGCCGCCATACCCGCGAAAAACAATGCAATGATGACCATCCCTTTCCCTAAAATAGCAATGTATGCGTCTTTTAACGTCCCTGCGAAGGAAAAGCGCACATTGCGATAACTGGTCATCGCCGAATCAAAACGCGCATTGCTCCATGCCAACCAAGGGAGAATCGCGAAAAAGATCAGCATCATCGCCCCAGAGATTTCAGGAGAAAACTGACTCACAACATTCCAAATAACAAAAACCACTAACGCAATAATGCGCCCTTTTAAAATTTGCATCGGTTTGGCGTGATAGTCAAAACCATCGCCATCGAGCCGAGTGTTGCCATAAAAATACCGATTGGTTCTCACCTTCGCCCACGCAGAATAAATACCCAGCGTAATTACCGACAGCAGAACGTTGACGATCCAAATCCCAAAAAACTCTGCCCCTTCCCCTTCAAATTTGAACGGGTACTTTTTGTCGTTCGGTTCGATACTGCTGTTCTCTTCGATATCGTTGTTCTGTTCGATGCTGCTGTTCTGTTCCATATTATTGTTCTGTTCCATATTGTTCATTCTGACGTATTCGCTCTACACCTTATCATTTAAGTCGTTGTCTATGGTCTGAGAGCGAGAGAGATGACCATAAGACTTACAATATTTCCAACGGTTAAAAGAACCGCGACACCTAAAATACCAGCCTAATAACCTGTCAGCCACCCACCAATTCATTCACTTCAACTTTATTTGCAATATTGCGAATTAGGAAGCGCTTGCTTTACCCATGTTAGGTATAAACAATCAAAACAATAGAAACAATCGATTTTACCAAAGTGAAAATCATGAAGATACTGGCTCATACCAAAGTAAATTCACTATGTAGGATAGAATGATGAAGAAAACCCTAACCTTTGCATTGCTCCATTTTTCCATCGCATTTTCTGTCGCATACCTTCTAACGGGTGACATTTTACTTGGCAGCCTAGTAGCGATGCTAGAGCCTTCCGTCAATACCGTAGCGTTCTATTTCCACGAAAAAGCGTGGGCGCAATTGTCGTGGCTACGACGCCATCAGTCTCGAACTCAAGTCAAAACAGCCAGCTTTGCCAGCGTGCACTTCGGCGTCGCCTTTACCGTCACCTATCTAATTACGGGGGATGCCTTCATCGGTGGAATCATGGCGGTATTGGAACCAAGCCTTAATACGGTGGCGTATTATTTCCATGAAAGAGTTTGGCTAAAACGCAGCGGTTTGGCTCCTTTTTGTCAGCATCAGCACATTTAGGATCCTTGCCTCTTGATCTCGTCGCCAAATCACACTAAATATAGTTGTTAGTCGCAACTATATTTAGTGATTAGTATGGATACCTCAACACTACGCACTCTTTCACGCAACCTTGTTCGTGAACTTGGTTTACTCGATAAGCAATGTGGGAACATCGATTTATCCCCGATTCAAGCACACTGTTTAATTGAATTAGAACAGCAGGTACTCACCGTAAATCAGGTTGCTCAAAGGCTGAACATCGACAAATCCAACGCCAGCAGAGCACTTAAAAGCCTCGCCGGCAAGCTGTGCATTGAAGTCACAGCGAATCAACAGGACAAACGCAGTGTTCTCTATACGTTAACGGCAAAAGGATACGATCTTCTTCAGCAGTTAAACCACCAACAAGACGTGCGCTACGAAGCCGCACTAAGCCAAATGTCTTTTGAAGAGCAAGCAAGGTTACAGAGCGCTCTGGATCACTACATCCGTTCACTGATCTCATCCAAAATGAGCTACGAACTGACTTTGCGTCCAATACGAAAAAGCGACAACGCCGCATTGGCCGCGGTGATACGAACGGTCTCAGAAGAACATGGGCTTTCTTCTGATAAAGGCTATAGCGTGGCGGATCCGACTTTAGAGTTTTTATACGACGTGTACTCGCAGCCCCGCTCCCAATACTGGATTATCGAGAACAATGGAAAAATAGTGGGAGGCGGTGGTTACGCCCCTTTACGTGGTCGAGATGACGTGTGCGAATTACAGAAGATGTACTTTTTACCGGAAGCCAGAGGCAAAGGCTTAGCTAAAACCATCGCCAAAATGGCCATGGATCACGCCCAGCATCAAGGTTTCAAGCAGTGTTACCTTGAAACTACCCAATGCTTGAAAACCGCCATCAAACTCTATGAAAACCTCGGGTTTGAACATTTAGATGCCCCGTGGGGAGATACTGGTCACGATGCCTGTGAAGTGGTAATGGCGAAGGCGCTTTAAGCCTGATTCTATACAAAATAAGCTCTAGTCCTTGCTAAACAGGAAAATGCATCACGCAGAGATCTTTACTGAGCCCGATGCGCATGTTTTGGCTTTGCCCATCCAACACAACATCTAACTGGTAGAGATCGCGATCATCAGGAAAAATGGGGTTGGCGTAGCGCGGTGCGTCGACTTGGAACAACGCGGTTGCGTGATCGGCTCTGACATCAATAGGGATATGATAGGTCATGCCATCAAATTTTACCGAGGCCGACACCAACCCCGCTGCGAAGGTTTGGTAGTAGAGGTCCACTTTAAACTCACAACCACCACCATGGTGCCAGATCTGCTCCGTGGTAATATGATCAAGCCTCAAATTTCGAATAAATTGTAGGTAGGGCGCCTGCCATATTCCAACTCGCTTATCTGTTTCTAACACAGGCTCTGGGTTCAACTGGCAAATCTCTGGTGTTTCGTCCAGTAGCCAGTCTTCATCTTGCTCCAAGAACAAAATTTCAAAGCGATTTCTACCTGGCTGTAAATACGGGCGAATGTCCTTCTTATAACGATTCTGAGTGCCATCGCAATCCAATACTGCCACACCGTTAACCCGAACCTCGGCATAGTAATCCACGCCCGCCACCACCAAATCGACCGCTGGAAATGCCAACATGGCGTCGTCTACTTCAATGTCATGCATTAAATGCCATTCTTGATGACGAATGTCCGATTCAGAAACAGACTCTGGCAACACCGCACTAAGGGGGGCTGGAAAGGTAATGTCACCTTGGGGAATCGAGAGGTCTGTTAAAGGCGAAAGCTGCCAAAGACCTGCAAGTGAAAACTGCATATTAAATTGAGCCAGATCAAATTTGAGAGGCATTATAATGAAATGAGACACATAATTTCTAATGAAATTTCAAATGTCTGACCACCGCATAACCAAAACGACTGTCAAGCTCGGGACGCTGGAACAAAAAACGCTGGCATCAAGCCAGCGTTTCTAAATGGGGACAAACTCAAACGACCTAAAAGGACTAATTTGAGTATCGAGACAATTATTCTTCGTCGTCTTCTTCCACATCGTAAGCGGCGTCTTCCCCTTCATAATACGTACCCCACCCGTCGTAGATGATGTCGTATTTTTCGGCAAGATTAACCAATTTTTCCACTTGAGCGTCGATGAGTTCAGCATCTAAAGCGGATTCCATCACGGCATCACAGCAGAGTAGTTTGTTGCCATCTTCATCTTCTGTTTCTTCGGCTTCAAGGACTTCAAAACCCATTTTGAATGCTTCGACTACCGCTTTTTCTAACGTGTTAAAATCTTCCGCAAACAGATGATGTTCAATTTCATACAGAGCATCAGGTTCACTGCCGTCTTCAAGTAATGCACTGATGATTTCGCGAGTGTCTTCTTTTTGAATTTCAAGTAACGCTTCTACCGACAGGTATTCATCTTGTTGAGACATTCGATTGCTCCGCTCTCTGGGTAATTAAACGCGTGAAATATGGCACGGTTCGCTGAAAATTACCACCAGCAAACTCGATCCTTTCACATTTTTTCTGCGAACCAAAACTGACCTTGCGTCACAGAAACAAAATATTAACAAATGTGCTCTTTTTTTTTGAAACAGAACAAAGTCAGGTCAGGCTTTTATCAGCAGTTTTTAATAAATACGCCAATTTATGACTCAATATTGCATAGAGTGGAAATCCATAGAGCTGCATAAAACTGAACGATTTACCACAATTTCACCTTATTAGTGCATCTTCATTCACATAGTGACGAGTATCATGACGCCATACTCACCAACCGATATGAATATTCAGGCACCCTAGCATTGCATTCCTCTCGCCCAAAAAACAACACAAAAAACCATATATATAAATAAAACCAGATAAATCATCTAGATATTATTACAAACATCAATTTTATCACTAAATAACCGACTTGCATCTTGTCTTCATCCTTGCAATAAATGTGATTCCGACCTCATTTCAATGCAGGTCACCCTTTTGTTTCATCCAAGCCACTTGCTTCTTTCAAGGGAAGTGGAGCCTAAATAAAGCAATAGGGTTAGTTACGGAATCATTAGAAAGGACACCCAATGAGTAAGCTGTATGTCGGCTCTGAAGTCGGTCAATTGCGCAGAGTGTTGTTAAATCGCCCCGAGCGCGCACTCACCCACTTAACCCCTTCCAACTGTCAGGAACTGTTGTTTGACGATGTTTTAGCAGTGGAAGCGGCAGGTGAAGAACACGATACTTTTGCACAAACACTAAGAAAACAAGGCGTCGAAGTATTACTGCTTCACGATCTTCTTGTTGAAACCTTAGCCGTGTCAGAAGCCAGAACATGGCTACTCAATACTCAGATTTCAGATTTTCGCTACGGTCCAACCTTTGCCCGAGAGCTGCGGCATTACTTGAGCAAAATGGATAACGAGCACCTAGCGACGGTTTTACTCGGTGGCTTAGCCTACTCAGAGCTGCCTATTGCTTCCGCTTCTATGCTACCGAAGATGCATCAGCCTTTGGACTTTGTGATTGAACCTCTACCAAACCATCTCTTTACCCGAGATACGTCATGTTGGGTATACGGTGGGGTCTCGCTGAACCCCATGATGATGCCAGCACGTCAACGTGAAACGAACCACTTGCGTGCCATTTACCATTGGCACCCTGTATTCGCAGGTCAAGATTTTATCAAATACTTCGGTGATGAAGATTTGCATTACGATAACGCCAACATTGAAGGCGGTGATGTCTTGGTCATTGGTAACGGTGCCGTGTTGGTTGGTATGTCAGAGCGAACCACACCTCAAGGTGTCGAGAACCTTGCTGCGGGGCTCTTTGAATCGGGTCAAGCTTCTCAGGTGATTGCGATCAACCTGCCGAAACACCGCTCGTGTATGCACTTAGATACCGTCATGACACACATGGATGTGGATACGTTCTCGGTCTACCCAGAAATCATGCGTAATGACTTGGAAACTTGGCGTCTAACACCCAATGGGGGTAAAGCGATGAACGTCGAGCAAGTGCCTAATTACATCCATGCGGTTGAACAAGCACTGGATATTGATCACCTTAAGATCATCACCACTGGTGGCGACAGTTACGAGGCTGAACGCGAACAGTGGAACGATGCCAACAACGTACTCACGGTGAAACCCGGTGTTGTTGTCGCGTATGAGCGCAACGTTTACACCAACGAAAAATACGATAAAGCAGGGATTGAAGTTCTGACGATTCCGGGTAACGAACTGGGGCGTGGACGAGGTGGCGCTCGCTGCATGAGCTGCCCTATTGAACGCGACGGTATTTGAAGACTGCCCCACCCGCTCTCCTTTAACCCATCCTAGTATGATGGGTTGCACCACTCAAAAGGTTGATGCTAACAGTATCAACCTTTTTTACTTTAATTTAAAATAAACATTCACAAAAAGTGAATTTATATGTATAAATAATTTTTAACGCACTGCCTTATCGAAGGAAGACTTATGGCTTTCAATTTACGCAATCGCAACTTCTTAAAGCTTCTTGACTATACGCCCAAGGAAATTGACTTTCTGGTTCAGCTGTCTCAGCAGTTGAAAGCGGCAAAATATTCAGGCACTGAACAGAAAAAACTTATCGGGAAGAATATCGCATTAATATTCGAAAAAGCCTCTACCCGAACTCGATGTGCATTTGAAGTCGCTGCTTTTGATCAAGGAGCACAAGTGTCTTACATTGGTCCATCTGGCTCTCAGATCGGCCATAAAGAATCCATGAAAGATACCGCTCGTGTACTGGGCAGAATGTACGATGGTATTCAGTATCGTGGCTATGGGCAAGACATCGTAGAAACACTCGGTAAACACGCTGGTGTACCGGTATGGAATGGGCTAACCGACGAATTCCACCCCACTCAGATCCTTGCCGACTTTTTAACCATGCTCGAACACAGCGATGGTAAAGCTCTAAATAACATTCAATTTGCCTACCTTGGTGATGCTCGCTACAACATGGGGAACTCTCTTTTGGTCGGTGCGGCAAAAATGGGCATGCACTTTACTGTGGTCGCCCCCAAAGCGTATTGGCCAAGCTCAGAATTGATCGACGAATGCCAAACCATTGCTCAATCCACCGGCGCCTCTTTGCACTTCACAGAAAACGTCGACACTGGCGTTCAAGGGGCAGATTTTCTCTATACCGATGTTTGGGTATCCATGGGAGAAGCGCCCGAAGCATGGGATGAGCGTGTTGCACAAATGACGCCTTATCAAGTTAACGCTAAGGTCATGAGCGCCACAGGCAACCCAAACACCAAATTTATGCATTGCCTGCCCGCCTTCCATAATGATGACACCACCATCGGTAAAGAGATCGCCGAGAAATACGGTTTAAAGGGGCTAGAAGTCACCGAAGAGGTGTTTGAGTCCGAGCAATCCATTGTTTTTGATCAAGCCGAAAACCGCATACACACCATCAAAGCCGTGATGGTGGCGACCCTCGGATAAAAACCGAGTGTAATCGCTTGCGATCACGTTCCTTAGGCGTATAATTCTCCGCAATTTGTCTGAGGAACGATTAATGAAACACACCCTCATCTCTGATTTCGTGATGATGAAGAAGCGACTAGGCTTCCCTGTTTTGTTTTATTGTTCCCGTATTATTTTTTAAAGCCTCCCTTCAATAGGGGGGCTTTTTTATGGCATCACCATAGGGAAGAAGATCATGGCGAACTCACTCTATCAAAAACACATCATATCCATTTCCGAGCTGTCTCGTGACGAGCTGGAGCTGATCGTGAAAACAGCTGGTCAGCTGAAAAATGACCCTCAACCAGAGCTCATTAAAAACAAAGTCATCGCAAGTTGCTTCTTTGAACCCTCCACTCGAACCCGTCTGTCATTTGAAACCGCTGTGCAGCGCATTGGTGGCAATGTCATCGGCTTTGATAACGATGGCAACACGTCTCTTGCCAAGAAAGGTGAGACACTGGCGGATTCTGTACAGGTCATTTCTTCTTACGTCGATGCGTTTGTTATGCGCCACCCACAAGAAGGCGCAGCTCGCTTGGCGTCTGAATTTTCCAATAACGTTCCAGTAATTAATGCTGGCGATGGCGCAAACCAGCACCCAACACAAACACTATTGGATCTGTTCAGTATCTACGAAACTCAGGGCCGTTTAGATAACCTAAATGTCGCCTTTGTGGGGGATCTGAAGTACGGACGTACTGTACATTCTCTAACTCAAGCTTTGGCCAAGTTCCGAAATAACCGCTTCTTCTTCATTGCGCCAGAAGCACTGGCGATGCCGGACTACATTTGTGAAGAGCTGGATGATGCGGGCATCGAATACAGCCTACACACTGAAATGGAAAACGTGGTGCCTGAGCTCGATATCTTATACATGACGCGAGTGCAAAAGGAGCGTTTTGATGAATCGGAATACGCCCACATCAAATCGGCGTATGTGCTATCGGCAGCCATGCTGACCGACGCCAAAAACAATCTCAAAGTGCTCCACCCACTTCCGCGTGTGGATGAAATCACAGTGGATGTCGATAAAACCCCTTACGCCTATTTCTTCCAGCAAGCCGAAAATGGCGTTTACGCCCGTGAAGCACTGCTGGCACTTGTACTTAACGACACTCTGTAACTGAGGAGAAATATCATGGCTAAAGAAACTCAATTGCAGGTAGAAGCGATTCGTAACGGCACCGTTATCGACCACATCCCTGCTAAAATCGGTATTAAGGTTTTACGCTTATTTGATATGCACAATTCAGAGCAGCGTGTCACCGTTGGATTAAACTTGCCCTCTTCGGCATTAGGCGCGAAAGATCTGCTGAAGATTGAAAATGTCTTTATCAACGAAGATCAAGCACAAAAACTGGCGTTGTATGCGCCACATGCCACGGTGAATCAAATCGAAGAGTACAAGGTGGTGAAAAAATTAGCGCTATCGCTGCCTGAAAAAATCTTAGGCGTATTCGCCTGCCCGAACAGCAACTGCATTTCGAATTTCGAACCTGTCGATACCTCATTTACGCTCATTGAACGAAATGAAGATGTGCGTTTGAAGTGTAAGTACTGCGAAAAAGCGTTTTCACGCGAGATTGTCACCGAACTTTAATCATCATCATTATTTATAGTATTCAGCAGAAAGAGCGGTCCTTTGGGTCGCTCTTTATTGTTGTAACAATGACACGGGTTTGAAAGGGAGGAAAATTCGCTTGCAGCACTCTTGTTATGTTATTACATTTACCCTTTATTTTTGATATTTGACTCAAATGCATTTACGGACGTTTCAACCATTCTTCGCTTTTCTCGCCATTAGCTGCGTGCTGTGGTTGAGTGCAGCGTTTGTTGTACACAGTCAGGATTGGGAACCCGCACACCATCAAGAACATACGTGTGAGATGTTTTCTGTCAGTAAGTATGCACTCTCAGGGTCACTGCCATCCATCCCATATGTACCGCGTTTTTTCTGGACTCAAATCTACGATGTTCTGAAACCCAGCTTTGCGCCGCTGCCTTTGTATCATGCTCGCTCCCCACCTTTCGTTCACGTTTAGCCACTTATATTCCATTCAAATTTATAAACAGAGGTAAACATGAACCACGTATTTAAACTTTCACTCTTGGCAGCAGCTATCGTATCAACATCGGCACAAGCAGAAGAATTTCGCCAGCATGATGCACACGTCCACGGTTCAGTAGAACTGAATATCGCGCAAGATGGCAACGAGCTATTGATGGAAATCCATGCTCCTGGCGCAGACGTCGTTGGCTTTGAAAGCGCACCGAAAAATGCAGAACAAAAACAACAAATAGAGAACGCGTTGTCTGTATTGAACCAAGCCGACAAAGTGATGACACTTTCCAGTGCCGCTCAGTGTAAACCGGTCTTTACCGAAGTTCGTCACACACTGGGAGAAGATGACGGTCACGATGATAAGCACGATCATGACAAGCATGATGAGCATCACGACGATGATAAGCACGACCACGACAAACATGATGAACATCACGACGATGATAAGCACGACCACGACAAACATGATGAGCATCACGACGATGACAAGCACGACCACGACAAACATGATGAGCATCACGACGATGACAAGCACGATCACGACAAGCATGATGCGCATCACGACGATGATGATAAGCACAACCATGATAAAAATGATCATGAAGAACACGAAGAAGATGGCGGACACGGTGAGTTCATCGTTGAATACCACTTCGATTGTGGCAGCATCGCGAAGCTAAACCAGATCGACACGCAATGGTTCAATCACTTCCCATCAACAGAATCAATAAGCGTAAACATGATCACAGAAAAAGCTCAAATCGCGACCAAGATGAGTAAGAACAACGACAAGGTGTCGTTCTAACCATCTGTATTGATTCATAACATCAGATAAAACAATACCCAGCTTTCTGGGTTCGATTTGTCTTTCGAAAGGGTTACACCGCGAAAGATAAACCGCACCTAACTGGGTATTGAATAAACGGAATCGATTGACTCTTGAATAGAACGGATCACAGCATGACAGCCTCTCCTAACTCTTCACCGATTATTTCTCTGCAAGATATCCGTTACGCTTGGACACAGGATGCCCCGGATACCTTGCACATTTCTGAATTTGCCGTTTTACAAAAAGAGCGAGTTTTCATCAAAGGGCCAAGTGGCTGCGGTAAATCGACATTACTGGGTTTGTTGACCGGTATTTTAACGCCACAACACGGCAAAATTACCCTATTAGGTGAAACCGTTTCTAGCCTTTCGCAAGGGCAACGCGATCGCTTTCGAGCCGATCATATTGGCTACATTTTTCAGCAATTCAATTTACTGCCGTATTTATCAGTGATTGATAATGTGCTGCTGCCTTGCCAGTTTTCCAGCATTCGCAAACATAATGTTAAGCAGTCGCTGGAACAAGAAGCCAAACATTTACTGGAACGTCTGCATTTACCAAAAGATAAGATCCACACCCCTGTCATTGATCTCAGCATTGGTCAGCAACAGCGCGTCGCTGCTGCCCGAGCTCTGATTGGTCATCCTGAATTGCTGATTGCGGACGAACCCACATCGGCACTTGACCATGACAACCGTGCCGCTTTTATTGAACTCCTAATGGAAGAAGCCACGCAAGCCAATACCACCTTAGTCTTTGTGAGCCACGACCCAACGTTGGAGTCTTTCTTCGATCGAACCATCGATCTACCGAATATCAACCAGGCTCTAGGAGGCAACCGCTAATGGCTATTCTTCATCTTGCCCGTAAAAGTCTCGGCAATCGCAAAGCAACGGCGTTCTTAACCATTCTCACCGTTGCTATCTCAGTGGTGCTGCTACTTGGGGTTGAACGCATACGGACACAAGCCAAAAGCAGCTTTGCTAATACGGTTTCTGGCACGGATTTGATCGTGGGCTCTCGCTCGGGTCAAGTCAACTTGCTGCTTTATTCTGTTTTCCGAATTGGTAACGCCACAAACAACATCGACTGGAAAAGCTTTGAAGAGTTTAGCCAACACCGATCGGTAAAATGGGCAATTCCTATGTCTTTAGGCGACTCCCATCAAGGCTTTCGAGTACTTGGCACCAACCAAAGCTATTTTGAACATTTTCGTTACGGCAAAAAACAACCTCTAGAATTGCGTGAAGGCAAGCCTTTCAGCCGCCTATTCGAGACCGTTATTGGGGCCGATGTGGCTAAAGCGCTGAACTATAAGGTGGGGGATGAAATCATCATTGCCCATGGCATCAGTGATAAGTCATTCACTCGCCACGACACCCTTCCTTTTAAAATTGTGGGCATTTTTGCCCCCACAGGCACGCCAGTAGATAAAACGGTTCATGTTTCCTTGCAAGCCATTGAGGCGATTCATGTAGGTTGGGAGTCCGGTGCAAAAATTGGCGATACGCCCAGCTCAGACGCACTAGAACAGCAGAATTTCCAGCCAAAACAAATTACTTCCTTTATGCTAGGGCTGAAATCGAAAATCCATACTTTTTCACTACAGCGCCAAATCAACACCTACAACAAAGAACCCATGAGTGCGATCTTACCAGGCATTGCCCTTCATGAGCTTTGGGGGATGATGTCGATTGCTGAACAAGCATTATTGGCGGTATCAGGGTTTGTGGTCGTGGCCGGATTACTGGGCATGCTAAGCAGCCTGTTAACCAGCTTGCAAGAGCGAAGAAGAGAGATGGCGATATTGCGAGCGATGGGCGCGCGCCCTAAACACATCTTTTTCCTATTGATTAGTGAGGCCAGCGCACTGACACTGGCTGGCATCGGATTTGGTATTGCACTTCTTTACATATTAATTGCAATAATAAGCCCCATTGCTGCGCAATTGTATGGCATAAATATAGAACTGACCGTGTTGAGTACTCACGAGTGGATGCTACTTGGATTAGTACAAAGTGCAGGTATACTCATCGGGTTTATTCCCGCATTCAGAGCGTATCGTCAATCTCTGGCGGACGGTATGACAATAAGGATATAGAAGGACATCAAATGAAAAAAATTCTGCTCCTCCTTTGCTGCGCATTGAGCTTTATGGCTCCCGCTTACGCAGATAAAGTGACCGTAGAAACATTAACTCTGGACTGGATTGACCTCATTCCAGAGAGCGAAAGAAAGCAATTTACCGCAGGGGGGATGCCCGCAGCGGATCACAACACAGCAGAGGTTCGCCAATCGAAAGTGGGCAGTGTTCGCCCAGAATTGAATGGCAGTAAAGTGAAGATTCCTGGCTTTGTTATCCCTTTGGAAGGCGATGACAAAAAGGTGACTGAGTTTTTGCTGGTGCCCTACTTTGGCGCTTGTGTTCATGTTCCTCCGCCACCGCCAAATCAAATTATCTACGTGAAGTTTGAAAAAGGCGCACCTATCCATCAGTTATGGGATGTTATTTATGTGGTGGGCACATTGAAAACTGAGACCATCAATTCCGATTTAGCCGAGACAGGTTATTTGATTGAAGGAATTGAAATAGAAGAATACGACGACACTTAAGACGCTTAAATCGAAAAGTTAGTCTGCCCGACTAAACAATGAATTTAGAAAGGTAGGCTAACACTGCAATATAAATCAAAAGCAATAACGCAATGGATATATGCTTTCGAAGTTTTACTCCTTTCATCTCCTGCATATCACCTCCAATACAATCGCAACAACTTTAACAAATCATTAGCATTACGAATAGTCAAAATCTTGATAAAGTTCCAATAAGTTTGCTGGACTCGGGCTAGAATGCCCAATTAGTATATTAAAGCAGCACTAAATCATATGGGATTCACTCGATGGCAGAAGACAACAAGCCTGTAGTCATAGAACAAGCAAGCACCAAAATCACACCCAATAAAAAGAAAACGTTTATACGTGACAGTGCAAGCCGAGTGATTCAAATTGCTCAGGTTCACCAGTTAGATGCGCTGTTGCAAGACGAGTCGCCTGAAACCTCTGCTATTGAACGTGCCATCAGTCGCCAGAAAAAACGCCAAGAGCAACGCCAAAAAAACTTAGAACAAATCCTTAAGTTCGCACACAGCAGCTGCAATAACGAAACCGCAGGCGAACCAGACGCCGACTGGCTATACCGCTTCTTCGATATGGCGCAAGACATTCATAACTCCTCAATGCAAAAATTATGGAGCCAAGTCCTCAAGCGTGAAATCACCAATCCTGGATCCACTTCCATGAAAGCCCTTCAAGTGCTAAAAGACATGTCGCCCAAAGAAGCTCAAAACCTACAACGTGCGGCCTCATTAGCGTGCAGTTTTGGCAGTGATAGCAGCAAGAAATTACTGCTCGGTTTCAAGTCTAAGGAAGGGTTTCTCGGGTTCTATACCAAAGAGAATACAACGGTCGTCAACATGGGGACGTATCAGCTCCCCTACTCCAGTTTGTTGCATTTGATAGAACTCGGTTTAGTGCTAGGTACGGAGCTCGAATCTGGGGAAGTGGATTTCGACCCTGCTCTACTGATCAGTTATCAAGGTAAACAAATCGCACTTCAACCCATGAGCAAGGGCATACGCTTACTCTACTACCGCTTCACACCAACGGGGGATGAGCTATGCCGTTTACTGGGTAATAAGCCCAATAACAACTATTACGACCAACTCATGGCACTGTTGGCACAAAAGTTCACCGTGCAAACGGAAGCTGGCAGTAATATTAATCAAAGTGTTTAACCGCCTACCATGAAAACTGAAAAAGGGAATCACCAAGTGATTCCCTTTTCTATGTCTATGTCTATGTCTATGTCTATTTCTATGTCTATTTCTAATGCGGGTTACTTAATGATGCCGCGACTTCTTAGATCGACCAAACACAATTCAACCAATTCATCGATGGGCTTCTCGCCTGCGGGCAAGTCAATTTCTGGGTTTTCCGGTGTTTCGTATTCAGAATCAATGCCTGTGAAGTTTTTGATTTCACCGGCTCGCGCTTTCTTATAGAGCCCTTTCGGATCGCGCTGCTCACAGACATCCAGAGAAGTGTTTACAAAAACTTCAAGGAACTCACCTTCCTCGAGCATGTTACGAACCATTCGGCGCTCAGCGCGGTGCGGAGAAATAAACGCTGACAACACGATAAGACCAGCATCAGCCATTAATTTAGCCAGTTCGCCAATTCGACGAATATTTTCACGGCGGTCTTGCGAAGAAAAACCTAAGTCACTACACAGCCCATGGCGAACATTGTCACCGTCCAGCAAGTACGTGTGATACCCCAGCTCCGCTAATTTTACTTCCAGAGCACCCGCAACGGTCGATTTGCCTGCGCCCGATAACCCTGTAAACCACAGTACGGCTGGCTGCTGATTTTTTTGCTTCGCACGCGAAGTCTTACTTACCGAATGCTGATGCCATACGACGTTTTCATCGCGCTGTACGGTTGTTGTTGTCATAGTCGTTCAGTCCTTTATAAACCGCCACACCTGTTCTTAAGGCATAGACTTAAAATGGAAAAAAGTAAGGGATCAGCGTCAGCACTAAAGCTGAATACACCAATGAAATGGGCAAGCCAACCCGCAAATAATCCGTTATGTGATAATTGCCTACGCTGTACACCAATAAATTGGTTTGATAGCCGTATGGCGAAATAAAACTGGCACTGGCGCCAAACAACACCGCCATAATAAATGGCATCGGGTCAACCCCATAGCCAATCGCCATGCTGTACCCTAATGGGAAAGCAAGCGCAGCCGCTGCGTTGTTCGTAATAAGTTCCGTCAGCACCAATGTGAGCAGGTAGGTTGCGACCAATGCGCCAAACACTCCCCAGCCATTAAAGGTTTCGATAAACATGTCCCCCAGCCTCACCGACAAGCCAGATGACATCATGAGTTGTGCAATCGTCAGCGCACTGCCCACAATCACCACAATATCGGTAGGAAAACGTCTTCTGAGCTCGTTAAACGTCACCGTGCCAGCGGCAAGTAAGACCAGCAGATAACCCGCTAGGCCTTTGAGTAAGGGAAGCACTTCCAATAACGCTAAACCAATCACGATCGCAAAACCCAACAGCACGATAGTGGACTTATTCGAATCCAACCGAGCCGTGGAATCAAGATCGTTAACTAGGACAAATTCTCTACTGTGTGTGCGTCTTTCAGCTTTAAAACGTTTGCCTGGAACCAGCACGAGCGTATCGCCCGCCGTCAGACGTACATTACCCAACCCGCCTTCTAATCGTTCATGACCGCGACGAATGGCAACGACAACGGCATCAAAACGATCACGGAATTGTGAAGATTTGAGCGTTTTATTGCAGATGGACGCTGAGGAGCTAACAACCACTTCGACAAAACTTTGCCCGTTAAGGTGGTGTTGACCAAATAGTTTTAGCCCTTGAATTTCTTGCAAGGTTGCAACGCTTTCTACGTCGCCACAAAACAGCAAACGATCCTTTGCTTGCAGTACAAAATCCGGATCGACCGAGGCGGTGGTTTCCCCTTCTCGTATCACTTCAGCTAAAAACAGCTTTCTTAATGCTCGCAGGTTGTTTTCTGCAATGGTTCGGCCAACGAGTGGAGAGCCTGGCTCGACAATGGCCTCTAAAAAATAAGGCAGGTCATCTTGAGAATGATCTTCATGATTTGGCAACAGGTAGCTCAACGGAACTAGGATCAACATGCCCCCCACCAAAACCGCCAAACCGATCAACGTTGGGGTGAAAAAGCTCAAGCTCGGGAGCCCCGCGTCTTCCACAAAACTGTTGATGATCAGGTTTGTTGATGTGCCGATCAGGGTCAGCGTCCCTCCTAAAATGGCGGCATAACTGAGGGGGATCAGTAATCGCGACGGAGAATGCTGTTGATTACGCTTTATCGCACCAATTAAGGACACCACAACCGCGGTGTTGTTGGTAAACGAAGAAAGCAATGCGGTAGAAATCCCAAGCTTAGCCACCACCGTACCCAAACGTCCTTCTGAGATATGACGGCTTACCCAGCTGATTAAACGAGATTTTTCAAGCGCACAAGACACCAGTATCAATAGCACCAATGTCAGCAATGATGAGTTAGTAAAGTTTGCGGCGATCTCGGTGATGTCACTCAGTCCAGCCATATAAGCGAGAAATGCCGCACCAGCAAAAATAATACTCGGCTTAATGCGCGTGACCAATAAACAGGTCACGATGCCAAGCAACACCGCTAATACAAATCCTTGTACCCACATACCCTACTCTCTGAGAAAAGTAAGGGAGCATTGTCGCTCCCTTATTTAAGGGCTTTCACCCATGAGCTTCTATTTAAGCAATTTGCTCAAGTCTTTCGCACCCCAATGCGGGAAATGCTTACGAACCAAAGCATTCAGTTCAAGTTCAAAAGCAGAGAAATCGCCCGCTTGAACTTCCGTTTCACTTAAGCGCTCACGAATCAAACCCGCACCCACGGTAACATTGGTTAAGCGGTCAATGATAATGAAGCCACCTGTATCGGCGCAGTCTTGGTAAGCATCCAAAGCAACCGTCTCATTCAGAGACCACTCACATGAAGCAATACCATTGAGTGGCACTTCTTGCGCGTCATGCTTAGATAAGTTGTTGATGTCATATTGGTATTGAATCGCTTCAACCTGACCCACTGTTTTCTTACCGGCTACTTTGATATCGTAATCTTTGCCAGGCTTGAGTGGCTCTTCCGTCATCCATACCACATCAGCCAAAATACGGTTTGTTGAATCGATGTTGGCTTTCTCAAGCACAATCAAGTCACCACGGCTAATGTCGATTTCATCTTCTAGCGTTAGCGTGACAGCCAGACCCGCTTGTGCGGATTCCAAGTTTCCATCGAACGTAACGATGCTTTCCACCTTCGAGGTTTTCCCCGAAGGGAGAGCACGAATCGCGTCGCCCACGGCAATCGAGCCAGAAGACACCGTGCCCGCAAAACCACGGAAATCAAGATTAGGACGGTTCACGTATTGGACAGGGAAACGGAATTCGCCGTCGCCTCTTTCTTGGTCAACATCAACGTTTTCCAATAGCTCCAACAACGAAGGACCTGTGTACCAGCTCATTGGCTCGCTCTTGTCGACGACGTTGTCGCCTTCCAACGCTGAAATAGGAATCAACTGGATGTCGATATTGCTTTCGAGCTTCTTCGAGAAATCCAAGTATTCTTGTTTGATTTGTTCGTAACGCTCTTGCGAGAATTCAACCAAATCCATCTTATTCACCGCAACGATGAAATGACGAATACCAAGAAGACTGGAGATAAACGAGTGGCGACGCGTTTGATCCAGAACGCCCTTACGCGCGTCCACAAGGATAACAGCCACATCACACGTTGATGCTCCTGTTGCCATATTACGCGTGTATTGCTCATGTCCCGGCGTATCCGCGATGATGAACTTGCGCTTCTGAGTCGAAAAATAACGATACGCGACGTCGATGGTGATCCCTTGCTCACGTTCTGCCTGCAAACCGTCAACCAATAGCGCCAAATCGGGTTTTTCACCTGTTGTTCCGACACGCTGACTGTCTGAGTGAACGGCGGCTAACTGATCTTCATAAATTTGTTTGGAATCATGCAGTAAGCGACCGATTAATGTACTTTTACCATCATCTACTGAACCACAAGTCAGGAATCTAAGTAGAGATTTGTGTTGGTGTTCATTGAGGTACCCTTCGATCCCCAACTCTGCTAATTGAGCTTCAACAGCACTGTTCATGTTTTCTTTCCTTAGATTTAGAAGTAGCCTTGACGTTTCTTAAGTTCCATCGATCCTGACTGATCGTGGTCGATCGCACGTCCTTGACGCTCACTCGATGTCGCCACTAGCATCTCTTCGATAATTTCTGGAAGCGTGGTCGCGTCAGATTCGATTGCGCCAGTCAGTGGGTAACAACCCAAAGTACGGAAGCGAACGTTGCGCTCTTCTACTTTTTCACCTTCTGCAATTTCCATACGCTCATCATCCACCATGATCAACATGCCATCGCGCTCTACAACAGGACGCTTGGCTGCTAGGTACAATGGAACGATTTCAATATTCTCAAGGTAGATGTATTGCCAGATGTCCAGCTCGGTCCAGTTTGACAGTGGGAAGACACGAATGCTTTCCCCTTTATTGACTTGACCGTTGTAGGTTTTCCACAGTTCAGGACGCTGATTTTTTGGATCCCACGTATGGTTCTTATCGCGGAAAGAATACACACGCTCTTTCGCACGTGATTTCTCTTCATCACGACGAGCGCCGCCAAACGCCGCATCGAAACCGTATTTGTTCAGCGCTTGCTTCAAGCCCTGAGTTTTCATGATATCGGTGTGCTTTGAAGAGCCGTGAGTAAACGGACCAACACCCATTGCCAAACCTTCTGGGTTCTTGTGAACCAAAAGATCGAATCCGTATTTTTTTGCTGTGCGGTCACGAAATTCAATCATTTCGCGAAATTTCCAATCGGTATCAACGTGCAGCAGCGGGAAAGGAATTTTTCCTGGGTAGAACGCTTTACGTGCTAAATGCAGCATCACCGATGAATCTTTACCGATCGAGTACATCATGACGGGGTTATCAAATTCAGCAGCCACTTCACGGATGATATGAATGCTCTCCGCTTCTAGCTGCTGTAAGTGAGTTAATCGTTGTTGATCCATTTTCTTTTGCTTCCTTTAAGGCTCGTCGACGAGCTTTCAAATATGCTCAGAGTCAAACAAGAGTTAGGCAAAACTCAGTGCTGGCTCTAAATCTTGTTGGTTTTCACCAAACCAGCTCAACTTGCTGGACAGATTAACCACTTCCCCCACGACAATGAGAGAAGGCGATTCCGCATGCACGGCGAGATCTGCCAATTCGTTTAACTGGCCTTTGAATACTTTCTGACAGGATTGAGTACCACGTTCGATGATGGCAATAGGTGTTTCACCATCACGACCAAATTTGATCAATTGGTCTTGTATGTAGCTGGATTTCATTAAACCCATGTAGATAACCAATGTCTGATTACCACGAGCTAACGTTGACCAGTCCATCTGATCGCTTTCCGCTTTCAGATGACCCGTAATGAACATTGCCGATTGCGCATAATCGCGATGCGTCAATGGAATCCCTGCGTACGCTGTCGCGCCAGCAGCGGCAGTAATGCCAGGAATTACCTGAAAAGGCACACCCGCTTCAAATAAAACTTCCAATTCTTCGCCACCACGACCAAACACAAATGGATCGCCGCCTTTAATGCGCACAACCCGATGACCTTGGCGAGCGAAATCCACCAGCAACTGGTTGGTTTTCGCTTGCGGAACACTGTGGTGACCCGCACGCTTTCCTACGCACACCAATATCGTGTCATCAGGAACCAACTCCATGATGTCATCCGAGACAAGGTAATCGTATAGAACGACGTCGGCTTGCTGAAGGTAGCTCAGTGCTTTTAATGTTAACAGCTCTGCGTCACCTGGCCCTGCGCCAACCAACGCCACTTCACCGGGGCGAAGCTTACTTTTTCGAGCCAAGCTCGAACGCTCTGCCACTAAACGAGGCTTTTTGTTTGTGAATTGCGTCAGTGTGTCTATGCCAGCCATGGTACTCATCATTGTTATTTCCCTATGATGGTAGCATTATGACCAGCATCCGTTATTACCTGAAATTCTAAAATTTCATTTTTTATTCGAAAAGCTGATAAGAACAAAAAAGCATGAGACATGAATATTGAGTAATTTGTTCTTCCTGTGAAAAAACGCCCTCCAAAATCGTGCCATGTTGTATTTATAAGATGCGAATTAAGGAATTCATTCGTTACGAAACCAATAGAAAATTTGGTTTATAGCTAACAGTTTGACATTTTCCCCTTCACCGTAGCTCACACTATTTATAGGTAAGACAATTTTGCTTCATGATTGTTTGTTACATTTCGGCATATCACTTTTTATTCTATTTCTTTTCGTCTTAATAACATCGGAGCAAACCATGAAACTGGCTGTGAATCCTCTTTCTATTGCGGTACTTGGTGGCTTATTCACCATTGCTGGTCCAGCAATGGCTGACACCATTAAACTGAGAATCATTGAAACCACCGACATTCACACAAATGTGATGGATTACGATTATTACAAAGATAAGCCATCTCAAAAGATGGGCTTAACCCGAACGGCAACATTAGTAAAACAAGCTCAGCAAGAAGTAACGAACAGCGTTTTGGTTGATAATGGTGACCTGATCCAAGGTAGCCCTATGGGTGACTACATGGCAGCCAAAGGAATTGATAAAGGCGAAGTGCACCCCGTTTACAAAGCCATGAACCAACTGAATTACGATGTGGGCAACATTGGTAATCACGAATTCAACTACGGTTTGGATTTCCTGATGGAAACCATTGATGATGCCAATTTTCCTTACATCAGCGCCAACGTATTCGACAAGAAAACGGGCGAACACTATTTCACCCCTTACATCATCAAAACACACCAGTTCAAAGACGTCAGTGGCAACCTCCAAGAAGTCAAGGTGGGTTACATTGGCTTCGTTCCACCCCAAATTATGGTATGGGATAAGAAAAACCTTGAAGGCAAAATTTTTGCCAAAGACATAAAAGAGACCGCCGAAGATCTGGTTCCAAAAATGAAAGCCGAAGGAGCCGACGTTATCATTGCCATACCGCACTCTGGTATTTCAAGTGATCCATACAAACTTGGCGCAGAAAACTCAACACTGTACTTATCAGAAATCGAAGGCATTGACGCGATTGCATTCGGTCATGCTCACTCTGTGTTCCCTGGTAAAGGGTTCGATAACCTCCAAGGCATCGACAATACAAAAGGCACCATTAACGGCGTGGTATCGGTTATGCCGGGTCGCTGGGGCAGCCACGTTGGTGTGATGGATCTCGTCTTAGAAAAAGACGGAGAGGGTTGGAAGGTATCGAAAGGGCAAGCCGAAGCGCGCCCCATTTTCGATATGAAATCGACAACCTCGCTCGCCGAACCAGACAAAGACATGGTGAAAGCGCTAGAAGCCGACCACAAAGGCACTCGCGATTTTGTAAACCAGCCAATAGGTAAAGCCAACGACGTGATGTACAGCTTCTTGGCATTGGTTCAAGATGACCCAACGATTCAAATCGTCAACTTAGCGCAAAAAGACTACGTAGAACGCTTTATTCAGGGTGACCCTGATCTTGCTGGTATACCTGTGCTATCTGCGGCAGCGCCATTTAAAGCTGGCGGTCGTAAAAATGACCCAGCTAACTTCACGGAAGTTGAGTCTGGCGAGCTGACCTTCCGTAACGCCGCAGATCTTTATCTATATCCAAACACTTTGGTTGCCTTGAAAGTCACGGGTAATGAAGTGAAAGAGTGGCTGGAGTGTTCTGCCGGACAATTCAAACAAATTGATACTGCTTCATCGGCACCGCAAAGTTTGATTGATTGGGATGACTTCCGTACGTACAACTTCGATGTGATTGACGGTGTGAACTACCAAATCGATATTACTCAACCAGCGAAATACGATGGCGACTGTAAGGTCATCAATGCAGAATCTGAACGCATCGTGGGGTTAACTTATCAAGGCAAGCCTATCGATATGAAGCAAGATTTCCTTATCGCGTCCAATAACTACCGTGCGTACAGCAACAAGTTCCCGGGTACAGGTTCAGAATTTGTGGCGTTCGATGCACCCGATGAAAACCGCACGGTATTGGCCAACTACATCTCCCGTGTGAGCCAAGAAAATGGGCAATTTACACCAAGTGCCGATAACAACTGGTCATTCACCCCAATCACAAGTGACACAAAGCTGGATATCCGCTTTGAAACCTCACCAAGTGAACAAGCAGCCGCCTTTATTAAAGAGAAAGGTCAATACCCAATGGAGCGCGTCGCAACCGATGATGTTGGATTTGGAGTATACCGATTGGAATTGCAAAAATAGCCACTACCTATTTAAAGCAACTCTGATTAAGATAAACCGCAGCCAAGACTGCGGTTTTTTAATGCATTCCACCAATGCCAATATACAAACTGAAGTTTTCAGACAAAACTCGAAAATTCGCTTTTTCCACAGCTCGAGAGACCTCAACATTTTCATTTTTTGCCGAATAGAAATGATCATCAGCCCCACCTGTCGTGAATAGAGGAGAGAAGAAGTCTTTCTTAATTTTTAAGTGATGTTTTGCACTAATAGAGGAAATGAATTCTGCTAAGCGAGTTTGCACTTTTTCTTCATTCAGTTTTTTCGAAAAGTAATCCATTTGGTAATCATTCATCAAACAGAATCGATGTTCGTAGATAATCAAATCTCCGTCGGAATAGAAAACATAATGCAGCAATTTTTCATCTTCATAAAAAGTTTGATAAACCGCATTTTCACCTTCAGAAATAGTCAAGGGTGACTGAGTGCACTGACTTGTGTAGGCAAGGTTTGGAACCGCCAGAATAGATAAGGTTACTATTGTTCTTATAAGTATCTTCACAGTGTTTCGCCCTCAAAAAACAATTCTCCATTCTCATTTAAATACACTGACAACATTTCACCATCAGCCACAACATCTCCTGACGCATTCGTTTGCTGTGGATAGCCTATAGACAGTACGGATTCTTCTTCATTAGAGAAGGTTTCGTTTGCCCATACCAAGTAGTTTAAACCGAGAAGTACATTTCCCTCTTTCATTACTTTGTTCTGGCTTGGTTGTGTAACTCTATGCCAAGAATCAGAGTAAATAACTTTGTAGCTACCAGAGTCGGAAAGCAACACAAGGAGTTTATTATCACCGTACAACAGACCATCGAAAATTAAGTCTTCTCGGCCATCAGAATTCAAATCTTTCACCAACAAAGGTCTGAGAACATTATTATTTTGTAACGATTGGCTGCTAACAAAATCTGCGGCTCGCCAAGGCGTATATCCCACAGCATGACTTTTCAATAATGCGTGAATGCTTTGAACAGACAGTTCTTGTGCCTCACAACCACATACCGCAAAGAAAAGTAAAATGGCATATTTCATCTCTTGAAGCTCCCTTTCCAATTACCACCACTGTAGATCACATAGATTGCCGCTCTTGTGGTCAAACTTAAAATTGATTGTGTCGGCTTACTTCTCTCAACCATGTAACCAGCCGGAATATCAGTTACACTTCAGACAATGTCAGTCTCAGCCAATACGGATAGATATTATTAAATGGAAGAATTATTCAAACAGAATCTCGAACAATTCAATCTTTCGAATGATGAAATTGAGTCCATTTTTTCTTGCGCCACCTTACTTGAACTCCCTACTCGGCATATTTTGACCCATCAGGGGGAATCCCCTTCTCATGTCTTCTTTTTGCTAGAAGGCTTGTGTCACGCGTGTTACCTAACCAGTGATGAAAAGCAATACAGTAAAGAGTTCTACTGGGAAGTGGATTGGCTAATCAGCTTTGAAAGCTTAGTGAAGAGTGAACCGTCTCCTTATCTTCTTGAATCGCTGACACCGGTCAAACTGCTGTCGTTTCCAGTCGAATTGATTGAGCAGTGGCGGGCTGAATCGCATCCTCTATATATTCGTTTGCTGGAAACCCAGTTGATGTATAAAGAAGGAAAAGAGCGCTTTATGTTGCTTCACTCGCCTGAAGAAAAATACAGCCTATTGTGTGAAGCTTACCCAGACTTGGTTTCAAGGATCACGGATTACCAAATCGCGGCATACTTAGGCATCCCCCATATCAGCCTGAACCGCATTAAAAAGCGCCTTAAATAAGAAGGGAACAAAAGTTAATGAGTACTTACCTCCTTTGTCATACATTGGTCGGTTCTAGATATACAGAGGTTTACTATGATCCATTGGCAACTCCTATCTTTTACCCAACTTTCCACTATGCAGCTCTACCAAATGATCAAATTACGGGTGGATGTATTTGTTGTGGAGCAAGACTGCCCTTACCCCGAATTGGATGACAAAGACCATGCAGAAGGGGCTTTCCATCTATTGGGATATGATGGGGAGGAGCTGGTCGCTTGCGCTCGGTTACTCGCTAAAGGCATCAGTTATTCAGATGTGGCAAGCATCGGACGAGTGGCGACCAAAGAAAGTGCACGAGGCACTGGGCTTGGGCATGAATTGATGCAGCAAGCCCTTACGAACGTAGAGTCTGTGTGGGGTAACGTTCCCGTTAAAATAAGTGCTCAAGAACACCTTAGCCAGTACTATGGAAAACATGGTTTTGTGCAGTGCACAGAAATGTACCTAGAAGATGGTATTCCTCATATTGGTATGGTCAGGGAAGCGAAATAAAAGCGCTTATGACCCCAACCAACCTTGCACTCTTGTTCTTGATTGCTGGCAACGTCATGGCGTCGGTGTCAGATGTTGCTGTTAAGGTTCTAGGAGACGGCGCGAATGTATTCCAATACATATTCATTCGCCAATTGTTTTCCGTTCTGGTTGTTTTGCCACTTTGGGTTCGCCTTCAACCAACCGAACGCAGATTAAAAGGCATACCTGTCAACCTATTACGCTCACACCTAGTGCTTATAGGCAGTGCTTGTATGGTGGTAGCAATTACTCACTTACCGTTAGCAACAGCCAATGCAGTCTTCTATGCCGCTCCGCTATTAATGCTTCCTCTTTCGGCATGGTTACTTAAAGAAAAGCCTCGAACAACCAAAATTCTCGCCACAACGGTTGGCTTTGTTGGCGTACTGCTGGTGCTGAGACCGTCGCAATTTCATTGGGCAGCCATTTTTGCTTTGGGCACAGCAATAGCAGTGGCGCTCTTTAATGTGCTGGTTCGAAAGCTTCCAGGGAATCAGCCTGTCGCGGCAACGTTATTTTGGACCTCCCTCTTTTCCTTACCCATCTCTGGTGCATTAGCATGGGCAAATTGGCAACCGATTTCATTTGAGCCCGTAATGTGGATTGTTGTCAGCGCGTTTTGCATTCTTACTTACAATGGCTTTGCCGTTGCCGCCTACAAAAAAGCGGAAACATCGCAAATTGCCCTAGCGGAATATTCTGGTTTGTTGTTCGTTACGTTATTTGGCGTGTTGTGGTTTAACGAAATTCCTGATTGGATCACCGTGTTCGGTATCTTACTGATTGTTTTGCCAATGATGCCTATTAACGCCATCAAAAAGCATCAACCTTCTTAATAACGTCTAAACTTTTTATGAAATGATGAATACTTCAGCACTTTTCTCCGGTCTTTGTTGAAGTTATTGCGCTATTCCTGAAGTTTTCCACGCCTAGGTGGTCACTCCAAGAATAGTTTCACGAAATTCATACAAAGGTGCAGTTAGACGTGGCTGAATATGCGCAACAGTTTAATCTTTGGGCGTCGCAACAAACACTCTTGAGCTTGATGCTTGGGATCGTTCTGATTTCGTATTTGCTTGAAGATCTTGCCATATTGGGTGCAGCTGGGCTGGCAACTCAAGGGGTCATGCCAACCTCCATGGCATTGATTGCCATCTTTGTCGGTATCGCTACAGGTGATTTGGGGCTTTATTACTTAGGAAAATGGGCTCACCAATCTCGTTGGTTACGCTATCGTCTGCTTTCTCATAAGTCGATGCGCTGGGTTCGCCACAAACTGCACAGCCGCCCTATTTTTAATCTTTTCATTATTCGTTTTATCCCAGGTCTTCGGACATTGGGCTATTCCTTAAGTGGCTTTTTTCAACTGCCTCTCGCGTCTTTCATGTCTGCCGTACTGTTTGCGACAGCATTGTGGACGGCATTGATATTTGGCTGCACTTTCTGGCTGGGTCAACAGGCATGGATTCAAGCCAGCTCACATCAATGGTTACTTATATCAGTGCTGTTTATCACTCTGTTTTTGGGTAATCAACTAATGAAATCTCGCTTTTCGAGGAGAGTGTAATGACAAGTTCGCCGTTGGCACTAGATAGCCAGATTGAAGCGATCGACGTTGAAACTGGTATCAATCAAGGGATGCCAAAGTTTGTACAGGATCAGCAAGGTAGCATTTCACCTTACGAATTTTTGCCAGCTTGGGTGTTCTATACCCCAGTTGTACTGCAAAGTTTGGCGCTTGCTTTACGTTATGGTGATGTTCGCTTACCACTGGTGGCCAATCCGAGCATTAAACTCAGTGGCATGGTGGGGGAATCGAAGCACGACATTCTTTCTTTGGCGGGCAGCTATGCCAGTCAGTGGATTTCCCCCTTTATCACGGTATCTCAAACAGGGGAAGACGTGGACGAGCAGTCCTCTAGGGCTTATCAATTGATGCAAGCTAAAGGATTGAATTTTCCTATCGTCGCGAAGCCGGATCTCGGCTGCCGTGGTGCTGGTGTTAAATTGTTGCGTAACATGGATCAACTGACGCGGTATTTCGAAAGTTTCCCGAAGGGCTCTCGATTTCTATTGCAAGAGAAAGCCCCTTACCCAGCCGAAGCGGGGGTGTTCTACGTACGCTACCCTGGCGAAAAGAAGGGGAAAATCATATCCCTAACATTGAAATACGCGCCATTTGTTGAAGGTGATGGAAAATCAACCCTTAAGGAACTGATTGAAGCCGATCCTCGAGCGGGTCAACTGACCCACTTATATTTCCCGCGTCATCAAGACAAGCTCGATCATATTTTGGATCAAGGCGAATCGTTTCAGTTGGCATTTGCTGGGAGCCACAGCCGAGGCTGCATATTCAGAAACGGGAATCAGTTCATTTCAAATGCGTTAACAGAGCAATTAGATCGAATCTTTGATGATGTCGACGGCTTCTGTTATGGGCGGTTGGACATTAAGTTTCAAGACATTTACCAACTCATGGATGGAAAGAACTTCACCATTTTAGAAATTAATGGAGCCAGTTCAGAAGCGGCCCACATTTGGGATAGAAAAACCCCATTACGAGAAATTTTTTCCACCCTTTTATTTCAATATCGCACGCTGTTTGCGATTGGCGCATTGCAGAAAAAAGCTGGACATAAGCCACCATCAATAAGCCAGTTACTGGCAGCGTGGCGCGAAGAAAAGCAGCTTGTTAGTGCGTATCCGCAAACCGATTAGAACAAGGACAACTTATGCAAATTGCGCCCATTTCGCTTACTGCTCCATTGCAAAATTTATCAGCCACTATACTGGGAGCCATTGAAACCATTGATCAGGGTATTGATTTTCTGATGCAAATCAGCGCCGACGACTATCAACGGGCAAAGCCACCTCTCGTGACGAGTTCTATAGGCGAACATTGTCGTCACGTACTCGACATTTTTCATGCTCTTTCTGACTACGAAAATGGGGTGGATTACAACCTCCGAAGACGTGGCCATGATGTGGAAAAAACACGAGAACTCGCCATTGTTGAATTTCAAGTGATTAAACAGTGGCTCAGCCAGCTGAATTCCGAGGAAATGAAACGTGTCATATCCGTTAAAACCGAAGTCGCCTTGTCGGAAACATTAAGTGCAGAACTCACTTCTCAACTAGAACGAGAAGTCGCGTTTGCCGCTTCTCATGCAACGCATCATTACGCACTAATGAAAGTTCTGGCCATTCAATTAGGTTATCAGACAGACAAAGAACTGGGATTTGCACCAGCGACCGCAACGTACTTAAGGGAGCAAAGCTAATGTGCACCGTATCTTGGCTGCTAAATGATGACGGCTATCAAGTTTTCTTTAATCGAGACGAGCAGAAAAGCCGGGCACAAGCGATCCCGCCCACGCCTTTTTGCCACCAAGGTGTCGAGTACCTTATGCCCGTCGATCCAGACGGTGGTGGCAGTTGGATTGTGACGAATGAATATGGGCAGTCGATCTGCTTGCTGAATTACTACCAAGGTAACGTTCCTAAGGGTGTATTAACAAGTCGAGGTTTGCTGGTGAAATCTCTGGCGGCTTTTCGGAATTACGCACAAGTAGATGAGTACTTACAATCGATTGATTTGACCGCTTTTGCACCATTTTCATTGCTGATTTTTGAACCCGACTTAACGCGTCACCATTCGGCAGTCAAAGGCGTTTGTTGGACTGGACAATCGTTGGTTTACATACGCCCAAGCCCTCCCTTGATCTCGTCTTCCGTCGATTACCAAAAAGCGTTTGAATTGAGAAGTGAGTGTTACCAAGCCTACACAGCCCCCTGTGCCAATGTCGATGGTCTACTGGAATTTCACGCTTCCCACATTCCAAGCAAAGGGCACTTATCCACTTGTATGCACCGTAAAGACGCCCATACCGTCAGTTTTACGCATATTTTGGTCACGGATTCAGAAAAAGGCATGAGCTATCACCCTGGGGCACCTTGCTGCGGCATTACGGAGTTGTACCTGACTCAAAATAGAATCTCTTTGCTCCCTGCATCCCATGTGAAAATTGCATAACGAGGACCTAATTATGAAACGCATTATCACCGTTCTTTGTACGTTGGTATTAGGGATGTTTTCCGCTATGACTTATGCGGCAGATCCTATCTATACTGGCTTTTTTAGCAATAAAGCAATTTCCGGTTATGACGCCGTGAGCTATTTCGAAGCCAGCGAGCCCCAAAAAGGCAGCAGCAACCATATCATCGAATATCAGGGAGCTGATTGGTATTTTGCATCCAAAGAAAACCTAGAAAAATTCATTCAAAACCCCGAGAAATACGCGCCTCAATATGGTGGGTATTGCGCTTGGGCCATCGCCTTTAAAAACGATACGGCACCAAGCGATCCCCTTCAGTGGACTATTGTTGATGGGAAGCTGTACTTGAACTACGACGCGGACATTAAATCTCGTTGGGAAAAAGACATTCCTGGTTTTATTCGCGAAGGCGATAAAAACTGGTCAACGCTAGTGAGCAAGTAGGAGAAATCTATGCAAGTTACCTCTTCTCCATTCCAGCTTCCTGCGGTCACACCTTTTCGAATAATAGAACGGGTTGCAGAGCGAGTCACAGGGCTACGTTATTTGGATTCCTTATATCAAAAGCGTCCGATGGATCTCGATTGTTTTGAGTTTATGGATTACACACTTCAAGCTCTTAATATCGACTATCACGTTCAGCAAGGTTCCTTAAGTCACATTCCTGAACAAGGTCCTGTTGTGATCGTGGCCAATCACCCACTCGGCGCGATTGAAGGTGTGATTCTGGCTGCTTTGGTCCGCCACCAAAGACCCGATGTGAAAGTGATGGCGAATGAATTACTCAAGCAGCTTCCTGAATTATCTGATTTGTTCATTGGTGTGGATGTTTTTGAATCTAAAAGCGCTATCAAAACCAACCTAACCGCCATGCGTAGTGCCCACCAACATTTAGCTAATGGCGGCGCACTGATCATCTTCCCCGCGGGTGAGGTCTCTACCTATCAAGATGCACAGCTGCAAGACAAAACGTGGAGCCGATCCGTTGCCAAGCTGATCAAAAAAAGCGAAGCAACATGTGTACCTATTTACATCGAAGGAAAAAACAGCGCACTGTTTTATCTCGCTGGTAAAATACACCCGCTTCTAAGAACCGCTATGTTAGGTAGAGAGATGATTGGAAAGCGATCGTCGCAAATACAGTTGTCCATCGGCGAACCCATTCTTTACTCAGAGATGAAATCGTTGAGTTCAGAGCAAGACTTGGTTCATTACCTCAGGCTGAACACCTACTTACTTCGCAAGCAGTCAGGACAATCAAAGAGCTTACAACCAACTTCGTTCTCGACGCCCGTCATGGGAGCCATTGAGAGTGAGACCTTACAAGAAGAAATCAATGCCCTTCCCAGTGAATGCTTGCTTCTCTCCCAAGGGGATTTCTCGGTTTATTGCACTAGAAAAAAACACATCCCAAACCTGATTCAAGAAATCGGCAGAGTAAGAGAAGCCAACTTCCGTGAGGTGGGTGAAGGTACTGGGAAGGCGTTAGATCTTGACCACTATGATGAGTATTACGATCACCTCTTCATTTGGCACGGTAAGGACAAACAGTTGGTCGGAAGCTATCGGCTGGGTAAAGTCGATGAAATCCTACAGCAACATGGACTAAAAGGGTTGTATTCCCGCAGTTTGTTTCACTATAGCCAATCGTTCATCGAAAGTCTCGACCATTCAATTGAGCTTGGTCGCTCTGTCGTCAATAAGCCTTATCAACGAAACCTGCAGTCTCTCCTGATGCTTTGGAAAGGCATTGCAAGCTATGTTTATCGCCATCCGAAATACACGCATTTATACGGTCCAGTCAGTATTAGCAATGACTACAGCCAAATTGCACGTCAACTGATGGCTCGTTGCTTATCCATTCACCACTACGATGAACATAAAGCCAACTTGGTTTCCCCGTCTGTACCACTTAAACAGGATTCATCCGTCTTTTGGCGGAACGATATGCTCAGTGCATTAGGCAGTGTGCAGCTATTGTCCAAAGTGCTTGCTCGTATGGAAGAGGGGAAAGGTTTACCTGTTCTTTTACGACAATACCTAGGTCTAAATGGTCAGTTGGTCTGTTTCAATGTCGACCCAGAATTTAACGACGCATTGGACGGGTTAATCGTGGTGGACTTACGCAAGGTACCCGAAAGAACATTAGGGAAATACATGGGAAAAGAAGACGCCAACACTTACCTAAAGTATCACTCGTAAACGTTTGAACTTAAGATGAGAAAAGTGACTTCCGCCGTTAAGCTGAAGTCGCTTTTTGGGTCACTATTTACTCCGACCAAACCCGCCATCGGAAAGCCGAAAAAACATCACAGATGCCGATTTCTGCTCAAGTTGCAATATGTCCAACTGACCATCATCATTCAGCTTAAATCGAATTAGCTGCCCTTCGCGTATCTTGCTTAATGGTTTATCGATACCCTCAATCTTAACCAATGCATTGAGATCGGCTATAGGTAGCTCGTTAGATCGAAACACTTGAGTAAGTGTATCTCCAGACTGAACAATGTACTCTTTCCAAGCTTCTGTATGGGGCGCTTGTTGACCACTGGATGAAAGTTGTTCGCTCAAACCTGTCGACTTGATGGCCAAAGGTTTACGCACACTTTCCGGTTCTCTCTCATCCTGCACAGGTTCGCTGGGGGCTGGCCAGATAGAAAGAATAATAACCGCGACAGACAATCCAACAATGCCTCTTTGATGAAGCTTGGGCAAGCGCGCCCAACAATGCTTTACCTTTGAAGCTATTGCGTGTACATCAACATCTTCGAACTTACTTTTTAGTTGATCGAATAATTTTGGCTGGCGAGTTCTAGCCACTCTCCGATTCATAATGCTTATACCTTAACGGACTGAATTTCTATTATCTACGAACACGGTTCCTAAACAAAATGGACCGTTACATAAGTTAACAGTAACTTGACGTATATTGGCATTTGCCGTTTCTTCACGCCAGTAGAACTGCTATCCTTTTGCTGCACAAATTCACACAATAGAGAGACAAGATGTCTGAAATCAAATTAGAAACCGTAGAGCAAAAAGCGAGTTACGGAATTGGTCTGCAAATGGGTCAACAATTGGCGGGTAGCGGCCTTGAAGGTTTAAATGTCGACGCGATAGCAAAAGGCATCGCAACTGCATTGACGAGCGGCGTACCTGAGATTGAAGTTGATGAAATCAACAACGCCCTTCAAGAGCTTCACACACGCGCAGAAGCTGCTCGTGCAGAAGCCGCAAAAGCAGCAGCAGCCGACGGCGAAGCTTTCTTGAAAGATAACGCTCTTCGCTCTGAAGTAACCGTTCTTGAGTCTGGTCTTCAATACGAAGTGATCACGGAAGGTACTGGCGAAGTCCCAAGTTCAGACAAGTCTGTTCGTGTGCACTACCACGGTGAATTGACTGATGGTACGGTATTCGACAGCTCGGTATCACGAGGTCAACCAGCGGAGTTCCCAGTAACTGGCGTGATCAAAGGCTGGGTTGAAGCGCTTCAATTAATGCCTGTCGGTTCTAAGTGGAAGCTGTACATTCCTCAAGATCTTGCATATGGCGAGCGTGGTGCTGGTGCATCCATCCCTCCTTATGCCGCTCTAGTATTCGAAGTAGAACTACTGGCTATCCTGTAATTTTGCATTGTCTCAAAAATGAAGCGGTGCCTAGCACCGCTTTTTTCATGTCTTAAAGTAAACTGCTGATTCCCGTTTTGTATTCTCGGCACGCCTTTCCACTCGAAACGGACAATCCGACTAGGATTAGAAATGTGCCCCCTATAAAGGAATGAATTATGAAAATTAAAACAACGATCTTCACATTATCTGCGCTGTTGTTTGTCTCTCCAAGCTACGCGTTATTCGGCTTTGGTTCCTCAGAAGAAAAACCCGCAATAAACCTTGGCACACTTGCCAGTGATGCGTTCTCAAGCCAAGTAGACACACAAGCAGATTCCGATTTAGTCAAGATGCTCAGCTCCCAACTAGATGTATCACCAACGCAAGCAACAGGCGGCGCAGGTGCGCTCTTAGCACTCGCTTCCAATTCTTTAGGAGCCTCACAAACAACGGAACTCGCTTCTGCTATTCCAGGTCTGAGTTCACTAACAGGATCAATCCCTGGACTTTCAGGGCTAACGAGTAACTTTGGTGCTGTCTCTGATATCTTCAGCAAACTGGGATTGGACCCATCAATGGTGACACAGTTTGCACCGATTATTCTGAAATACTTAGGCACACAGAATGCCTCCACAGGTCTTCTAAACTCGCTTGAGAGCATTTGGCAATAATGGGTTGTTCGGCTCACCGGTAACACAAAAATCAATAATTGGGTGGTTTTTGACCACCCTCTCTTTAACAACCTAAAAAATATGCCACTCTGAACTTTTAATCATGGAAGAGTAGGTATTATGAAAGACGAAACCCTGTCAATTCACCACGGCTATCAAACGGATCCCACCACCAAAGCTGTCGCAACCCCCATATATCAAACCGTTGCTTATGAATTCGACAACGCACAGCATGGTGCTGATCTCTTCAATTTAGAAGTCCCCGGCAATATCTATACGCGCATTATGAATCCAACCAATGACGTATTAGAACAGAGAATGGCGGCTTTAGAAGGTGGACTTGCGGGGTTGGTTGTCAGTGCGGGCAGCGCGGCGATTAATTACGCCGTTCTAACATTGGCACAGAGTGGAGATAATATAGTGTCCACACCTCAACTCTATGGTGGCACCTATACTTTGTTTGCTCACATGCTGCCACAGCAAGGCATTGAGGTGAAATTCGCGAAGGATGATAAACCTGAAAGCTTAGCTGAACTGATCGACGAAAATACCAAAGCAGTTTATTGCGAATCCATAGGGAACCCAGCAGGTAACATCGTCGATATTGAAAGTATTTCAACCTTAGCACACGCAAAAGGTGTACCCGTTATTGTTGATAATACCGTCGCGACACCCGTTCTATGCAAGCCCATTCAATTTGGCGCTGACATTGTTGTTCACTCGTTAACGAAATACGTAGGCGGTCATGGTACAACACTCGGAGGCGTTATCATTGACTCTGGTAAGTTCCCCTGGGGGCAACACAAAGACAGATTTCCCGTATTTAACCAACCCGAGCCTTCTTACCATGGTGTCGTGTACACAGAAGCCTTTGGTGAGGCCGCTTTCATCGGCAGAGCAAGAACCGTCCCGCTACGTAATACGGGGGCAGCCTTATCTCCAATGAACGCATTTATGCTAATGCAAGGCTTGGAAACCCTTTCCCTTAGAATGGAGAGACATTGTGATAACGCATTGAAGGTAGCCAAGTATCTAGTACAGCACGAGAAAGTCAGTTGGGTTAGCTATGCAGGATTGGAAAGTTCCCTTCACCATGGTCTGGCTCAAAAATACATGGGAGGAAAACCTTCTGCTATCTTGTCGTTTGGTTTGAAAGATGGCTACGATGCGGGCGTGCGTTTCTACGATGCACTGAATCTTTTTAAGAGACTTGTCAATATTGGCGATGCTAAATCGCTAGCCTGTCACCCAGCTTCAACAACTCATAGACAAATGAGTATTGAGGAGCAAGCCAATGCAGGTGTTGTCCCTGAAATGATTCGGTTATCAGTGGGCATTGAACACATAGAGGATATTATTGCGGATTTAGAACAAGCGCTAAAAGCCTAAGACTTCGCTTTGGGGTACAAAAAAGCCGAGCATTTCGCTCGGCTTTTATGTTCTACACGAACTGATTACTCAGCAGCTGCTTCTTCAGCAACTTCTGGGCGATCAACAAGCTCAATGTAAGCCATTGGAGCTTTGTCGCCAGCACGGAAGCCAGCTTTTAGGATACGAGTGTAACCGCCCTGACGAGCAGCGAAACGTGGACCTAGTTCGTTAAATAGTTTTGCCACAACTTCGTTATCACGAGTGCGAGCAAATGCCAGACGACGGTTAGCAACGCTGTCAGTCTTAGCTAGTGTAATCAAAGGCTCAACGACGCGACGCAGCTCTTTTGCTTTTGGCAAAGTAGTCTTGATAACTTCATGACGTACTAGAGAGCTAGCCATGTTGCTGAACATCGCCTTGCGATGACTGCTGTTGCGGTTGAGTTGACGACCACTCTTACGATGGCGCATGACCTAATCCTTCTAACTATTATCGATTAATCTTCAGCGATCGACGCTGGTGGCCAGTTTTCTAGGCGCATGCCTAGAGACAGTCCACGTGAAGCAAGCACGTCTTTAATCTCAGTAAGAGACTTCTTACCAAGGTTAGGCGTTTTAAGTAGCTCAACCTCAGTACGCTGTACAAGATCACCGATGTAGTGAATCGCTTCTGCTTTCAAACAGTTAGCAGAGCGAACTGTTAGTTCAAGATCGTCTACAGGACGCAGTAGGATCGGATCGAACTCCGGCTTCTCTTCCTTCTCTTCAGGAACACGAATGTCGCGAAGATCTACGAAGGCATCAAGTTGCTCAGCAAGGATTGTTGCAGAACGACGAATTGCTTCTTCTGGATCAAGAGTACCGTTCGTTTCCATATCGATAACAAGCTTATCCAAGTCAGTACGCTGCTCAACACGTGCCGCTTCTACAGTGTAGGCAATTTTGTCTACAGGGCTGTATGTGGCGTCAACAAGCAGACGACCGATTGGACGCTCATCTTCTTCAGTATGGATTCGAGACGATGCTGGAACATAACCACGACCACGTTCTACCTTAATACGCATAGCGATTTCAGCATTATCATCAGTTAGATGACAAATAACGTGCTCTGGGTTAGCGATCTCTACATCACCATCATGGGTGATGTCACCTGCAACAACAGGGCCCGAGCCTGATTTGTTCAGTGTAATAAACACTTCATCTTTGCCTTCTGCCACTTTAACAGCAAGACCTTTCAGGTTAAGAAGGATCTCAAGGATATCTTCTTGTACACCTTCTTTGGTGCTGTACTCGTGAAGAACGCCTTCTATCTCAACCTCAGTTACTGCGCAACCTGGCATAGAAGATAGAAGAATGCGACGAAGCGCATTACCTAGAGTATGACCAAAGCCACGCTCTAATGGCTCAAGAGTTACTTTTGCGTGTGTCGTGCTAACTTGTTCAATGTCAACAAGACGTGGCTTAAGAAATTCTGTTACAGAACCCTGCATTGTGTCCTCTCTTTATTTTAAACCTTACTTAGAGTAAAGCTCGACGATCAGGTGTTCGTTGATGTCAGCTGACAGATCTGAACGCTCAGGCAAACGCTTGAACGTACCTTCCATCTTGCCGCCATCTACTTCAATCCAAGTTGGTTTTTCGCGTTGTTCAGCAACTTCAATAGCTGCTTTAATGCGAGATTGCTGTTTAGCTTTCTCACGAATAGATACAACGTCGTTCGCCGCAACTTTGAATGAAGGAACGTTTACAACTTTACCGTTTACTAGGATAGCTTTATGGCTAACCAGCTGACGTGCTTCTGCGCGAGTTGCACCAAAGCCCATGCGGTAAACTACGTTATCAAGACGACCTTCAAGAAGCTGAAGTAGGTTCTCACCCGTGTTGCCTTTAAGACGTGCAGCTTCTTTGTAGTAGTTACGGAATTGTTTTTCTAGAACGCCATACATACGACGAACTTTTTGCTTCTCACGAAGCTGAACGCCATATTCAGATAGACGACCGCGACGAGCGCCGTGTACACCTGGTGCGTTATCGATTTTACACTTGGTATCAATCGCACGAACACCAGACTTAAGGAATAAGTCAGTGCCTTCGCGACGGCTAAGCTTCAGCTTAGGACCCAAATATCTTGCCATGATTCTTCTCCAACTTTCCTAGAAACGTTATACGCGACGTTTCTTAGGTGGACGACAACCGTTATGAGGGATCGGAGTCGCATCAACAATGTTTGTGATACGGAAACCCGCAGCGTTTAGAGCGCGGATAGTAGACTCACGACCAGGACCTGGGCCCTTAACCATAACTTCTAGGTTCTTTAAGCCATATTCTTTGGCCATTTCACCACAACGCTCAGCAGCAACCTGTGCAGCGAACGGTGTAGATTTACGAGAACCGCGGAAACCAGAACCGCCAGCAGTTGCCCAAGCAAGAGCATTACCTTGACGGTCAGTGATGGTTACGATTGTGTTATTGAAAGAAGCATGGATGTGCGCTACGCCATCTGCTACTTGCTTGCGTACGCGCTTACGAGCGCGAGTTGGTTGTTTTGCCATTGTACTCTACCTTCCGATTATTTTTTGATCGGCTTGCGCGGACCCTTACGGGTGCGAGCGTTGGTTTTAGTACGCTGTCCACGTAGTGGTAGACTGCGACGATGACGAAGACCACGGTAACAACCAAGGTCCATAAGACGCTTGATGTTCATGGAGACTTCACGACGTAGATCACCTTCTACAGTGTACTTAGCTACACCATCACGCAGTTGATCAATCTGCTCTTCAGTTAGTTCACTGATCTTCACATTCTCAGCAATACTCACGTCAGCTAGAATAGCTTGAGCACGAGTTTTACCGATGCCGTAAATTGCAGTTAATGCAATCACAGCATGCTTCTGATCAGGAATGTTAATGCCTGCTATACGGGCCACTATTCACTCCTAGTACTTATATAAGAAATTATCCGCAGCAAAGCCCGTCGAGGATACGCTGCGGGATACTACTTCTTTTGCACGCAAAAGGTAGGCCGAGGAATATACTCGACACTACCTTATATTTCAAGTAAAAATTTCTGCTTAAATTAGCCTTGGCGCTGCTTGTGCTTAGGCTCACTGCAAATCACACGAACGACACCGTTACGCTTGATTACTTTACAGTTACGGCAGATTTTTTTAACGGAAGCACGAACTTTCATTGCTAAACTCCGTAATGAAATCTGATTCTACTGTCGAATTAACGACCGTAGCCTTTCAGATTTGCTTTTTTTAACACAGAATCATACTGTTGTGACATCAGATGAGTCTGTACCTGTGCCATAAAGTCCATGATTACAACAACTACGATAAGTAGTGATGTACCGCCAAAATAGAAACGTACGTTCCAAGCGATCATCATGAACTCGGGAATCAGACAGATAAAGGTAATGTAAAGCGCACCCGCTAAGGTTAAACGCGTCATTACTTTATCAATGTACTTAGCTGTCTGCTCGCCTGGGCGGATACCGGGTACGAACGCTCCAGACTTCTTCAAATTATCCGCTGTTTCGCGAGGGTTGAACACCAACGCTGTGTAAAAGAAACAGAAGAAAATAATTGCTGCTGCATAAAGCATTACATACAGAGGTTGTCCAGGGCTAAGGGCCAATGACACATCAGTTAACCAACTGAATGCGCTGTCCTCACCACCTGTATTACCAAACCACTGTGCTAATGTTCCTGGGAACAAAATAATACTAGACGCAAAAATTGCTGGTATCACACCTGCCATATTGATTTTAAGAGGCAAGTGAGTACTTTGCGCTGCAAAAACTTTACGCCCTTGTTGACGTTTTGCATAGTTAACGACAATTCGACGTTGACCACGCTCCATGAAAACAACGAAGTAAATCACTGCAAACGCTAATACAGCAATTAGCAACAGAAGAAGTACGTTCAGTTCACCTTGACGCGCTTGCTCTATTGTTTGACCGATTGCCGATGGCAATCCAGCGACGATACCTGCAAAGATAATCAATGAGATACCGTTACCAATTCCTCGCTCTGTAATCTGTTCACCTAACCACATTAAGAACATGGTACCAGTTACTAGACTGATGGTTGCAATAACAGTAAACATGGTTTGATCGATAACGACCAATTGACCTGTGACCATGCTTGGCAAAGCTGTTGCAATACCAATAGCTTGGAATGTAGCAAGTACAAGCGTGCCGTAACGCGTATATTGGCTTATCTTACGACGGCCAGCTTCACCCTCTTTCTTGAGTTCAGCTAACGCAGGATGAACTACAGTTAGCAATTGGACAACAATCGATGCCGAAATATACGGCATGATGCCCAACGCTAATATAGAAGCACGCTCAAGTGCACCACCGGAGAACATGTTAAACATTTCTACGATGGTACCCTTTTGCTGTTCGAACAAATCGGCAAGTACAGCTGCGTCAATACCAGGGATCGGCACAAAAGAGCCTGCTCTGAATACTAAAAGTGCACCTAATACGAATAATAAGCGCGACTTTAGTTCAGCTAAGCCGCTTTGAGCACTACGAAAATCTTGTCCTGGTTTTTTAGCCATCTGTACCTCGTCCCTCGAGTATTAATCCTCGATTTTACCGCCTGCAGCTTCGATTGCAGCTTTAGCACCTTTAGTTACGCGTAGACCTTTAACAGTCACAGCTTTGCTGATTTCACCAGAAAGAACAACTTTTACAAATTCGATGTTCTTAGTGATGACATTAGCTGCTTTCAAGCTGTTTAGATCAACTACGTCACCATCTACCTTCGCTAGTTCACCTAAACGAACTTCAGAAGTCACTAAGCTCTTACGAGAAGTGAAACCAAATTTTGGTAGACGTTGTTTCAGAGGCATTTGACCGCCTTCGAAACCTGGACGAACACTGCCGCCAGAACGTGATTTTTGACCTTTATGACCACGGCCACCTGTTTTACCAAGGCCTGAACCGATACCGCGACCTAAACGCTTCTTAGAAGGCTTAGAACCTGCAGCCGGTGATAGAGTATTCAAACGCATTCTGATTACTCCTCAACTTTAACCATGTAGTAAACCTTGTTGATCATACCGCGTACGCACGGAGTATCTTCAAGTTCTACAGTGTGGTTGATACGACGAAGACCTAAACCACGCAAAGACGCTTTGTGCTTTGGTAGGCGGCCGATTGAGCTTTTAGTTTGAGTTACTTTAATAGTTGCCATGGTGTTCTTACTCCGAAATAGATTCAACAGTTAGACCACGCTTAGCAGCAACCATCTCAGGAGACTTCATGCCACTCAGACCATCGATCGTCGCGCGAACGATGTTGATAGGGTTCGTAGAACCGTATGCTTTAGCAAGTACGTTATGAACACCTACAACTTCAAGTACTGCACGCATCGCACCACCGGCGATGATACCCGTACCTTCTGCAGCTGGCTGCATGTAAACTTTTGAGCCAGTGTGACGACCTTTCACCGCGTGGTGAAGAGTTCCGTCGTTAAGCGCGACAGTAACCATGTTACGGCGTGCTTTTTCCATTGCTTTTTGAATCGCGGCTGGTACTTCACGAGCTTTGCCGTAACCGAAACCAACGCGACCATTACCGTCACCAACAACAGTTAGTGCAGTAAAACTAAAGATTCGACCACCTTTAACCGTTTTAGAAACACGGTTAACAGCAATTAGCTTTTCGTGCAAATCTGTAGCTTGTTGTTGTTCTTTAGCCATCTTCCAACCCTACCTTAGAATTTCAGACCAGCTTCGCGAGCAGAATCTGCTAGCGCCGCTACTCGACCGTGGTATTGGAAACCAGAACGGTCGAAAGCAACATCGGAGATGCCTTTTTCGATAGCGCGCTCAGCAATAGCTTTACCTACAGCTTTAGCAGCGTCAACGTTACCAGTATTCTTAACTTGCTCACGGATCGCCTTTTCTACAGTAGAAGCGGCAGCGATAACCTCAGAGCCGTTTGATGCAATAACCTGTGCATACACGTGACGAGGAGTGCGGTGTACAACTAGGCGAGTCGCGCGAAGTTCTGCAATCTTACGACGTGCACGTGTAGCACGACGGATGCGAGATGCTTTCTTATCCATAGTGTTACCTTACTTCTTCTTAGCTTCTTTAGTACGCACATTTTCATCTGCGTAACGAACACCTTTACCTTTATAAGGCTCAGGCTCACGGTAAGAACGAATGTCAGCCGCAACCTGACCAACAAGTTGCTTATCAGCACCCGTTAGTACAATTTCAGTTTGGCTTGGACATTCAGCTTTAATACCCGCTGGCACTTCGTGCTCAACTGGGTGAGAGAAGCCTAGAGTAAGGCTTACTGAGTTGCCTTTGATAGCAGCACGGTAACCAACACCCTTAAGAGTTAGCTTCTTGGTAAAGCCTTCAGTAACACCAACAACCATGTTGTTTGCAAGTGCACGAGCTGTACCAGCTTGTGCCCATGCATTAGCTGCACCTTCGCGTGGACCGAAAGTGAGCTGGCTTTCTTCTTCAGAAAGTACAACTGCGTCATTGAATACACGAGACAATTCGCCTTTAGGACCTTTAACACTAAGTTCTTGGCCGTTTAGTTTCACCTCTACGCCAGCTGGAATAGCGACAGGTGCTTTAGCAACACGAGACATAGTCTACTCCTTTACGCTACGTAGCAGATGATTTCACCACCAAGACCTGCTTTACGAGCAGCGCGGTCAGACATCAGACCCTTGGAAGTGGACACTACAGCAACACCCAAACCGCCCATCACAGTAGGTAGCGAGTCTTTGTTTTTATAGACACGCAGACCTGGACGTGAAACACGTTGGATTTGCTCGATTACTGGTTTAGCTTGGAAGTACTTAAGAGTAACTTCTAGCTCTGGTTTTGCTTCGCCGTCAACAGCGAAGTCTACGATGTAACCTTCAGCTTTAAGAAGTGCAGCAATTGCAACTTTAAGCTTTGAAGAAGGCATTTTAACAGCAACTTTGTTTGCTGCCTGACCGTTACGAATGCGGGTCAGCATATCCGAAATCGGATCTTGCATGCTCATAGATTTTACTCCAAATGATTAAGTGGCAATTACCAGCTAGCCTTACGAAGACCCGGAATCTCGCCTTTCATGCAAGCTTCACGAACCTTAATGCGGCTTAGACCGAATTTACGTAGGTAACCGTGTGGACGACCAGTTTGGTTGCAACGGTTGCGCTGACGTGATGCACTTGAATCACGTGGAAGAGATTGCAGTTTCAAAACTGCATTCCAACGATCTTCTTCAGATGCGTTAACATCGCTAATGATAGCTTTAAGCGCTGAACGCTTCTCAGCGAACTTAGCTACTAGCTTCGCACGTTTAGTTTCGCGCGCTTTCATTGATTGTTTAGCCATAACAGTAACCCTTCACCTTACTTACGGAATGGGAAGTTAAAGGCAGCCAGCAGAGCACGGCCTTCCTCATCGGAGCTTGCAGACGTCGTGATAGTAATATCAAGACCGCGTACACGATCGACTTTATCGTAGTCGATTTCCGGGAAGATGATTTGCTCGCGAACGCCCATGCTGTAGTTACCACGACCGTCAAAAGACTTCGCGCTAACACCACGGAAATCACGTACACGTGGAAGTGCAATCGAGATTAAACGCTCGAAGAAATCCCACATACGTTCGCCACGTAAGGTTACTTTACAACCAATTGGGTAGCCTTCACGAATTTTGAAACCTGCAACAGACTTACGCGCTTTAGTGATAAGTGGCTTTTGACCAGAGATCGTTGCCATATCAGCTGCTGCGTTTTCTAGCAGTTTCTTATCGTTGATTGCTTCACCAACGCCCATGTTTAGGGTGATTTTTTCAATCCTAGGGACTTGCATGACGCTTGAGTAGCCGAACTCTTTGGTAAGCTCAGCAACTACAGACGACTTGTAGTAATCATGCAGTTTCGCCATAGTAGAACTCCAAATTACTTTCTATTAGTTAGAAACAGTTTCGCCGTTTGATTTGAAGAAACGCACTTTTTTACCTTCTTCAAAACGGAAACCGATACGGTCCGCATTACCAGTAGCCGCATTGAAGATTGCAACGTTAGAAGCATCAATTGCTGCTTCTTGTTCAACGATGCCACCTTGTTGACCAAGAGCCGGTACAGGCTTTTGGTGCTTCTTAACAAGGTTGATACCTTCAACGATAACTTTACCAGTTTCAAGAACCTTAGTTACTTTACCGCGCTTGCCTTTATCTTTACCAGCAAGAACGATTACTTCGTCGTTACGACGGATTTTAGCTGCCATTTTGTGCCGCTCCTTACAGAACTTCTGGAGCCAGTGAAACAATCTTCATGAATTTCGCATTACGAAGTTCACGAGTCACTGGACCAAAGATACGTGTGCCGACTGGTTGCTCAGTAGTGTCATTCAACAATACACAAGCATTACGGTCGAAGCGAATGACAGAACCATCTGGGCGACGTACGCCTTTTCGAGTGCGCACTACCACCGCTTTCAGGACATCACCTTTTTTAACTTTACCGCGAGGAATTGCTTCCTTAACAGTAACTTTGATGATATCTCCGATATGTGCATAACGGCGGTGAGAGCCACCCAGAACCTTAATACACATTACTCTACGAGCGCCGGAGTTATCCGCAGCGTCGAGTGTACTTTGCATTTGGATCATTTTAGTGCTCCGCTAAATATTAAAACTAGACCCTTCACGGGTCGGGCTGCCTCTTTATAAGGGCTGCGAATTGTACCACCCTTTTATGTACTTGGGTAGCCAAAAAATAAGCGGCTCCAAAAATAATTGGAGCCGCTTTTCATCGTATCAAAACGAAATTAAAACTTCGCTTTTTCTACAATTTTCACCAAAATCCAAGATTTTTTCTTAGACAGTGGGCGACACTCACGAATTTCAACGGTATCGCCTAGGCTACACTCGTTGTTTTCATCGTGTGCGTGCAGTTTAGTCGTGCGTTTTACGAACTTGCCGTAAATTGGGTGTTTCACCATACGCTCGATAACAACAACGATAGACTTGTCCATCTTGTCGCGTACTACACGACCCTGTTGAGTACGAATTTTGTCGCTCATTATGCGCCTGCCTTCTCAGTCAAAACAGTTTTCACGCGTGCGATATCACGGCGCACAGCTTTCAGAGTATGAGTTTGCTGTAACTGACCAGTTGCAGCTTGCATGCGCAAGTTGAACTGTTCGCGTAACAAATTCAATAGCTCAGCGTTAAGCTCCTCGACGCTTTTCTCGCGTAGATCTTGTGCTTTCATCACATCACCTGCTTAGTTACAAATGTAGTTTTTACAGGCAGTTTACGCGCCGCAAGGCGGAACGCTTCACGTGCCAACTCTTCAGGTACGCCATTCATTTCGTACATTACCTTTCCAGGTTGGACTTGGGCTACCCAGTACTCAACGTTACCTTTACCCTTACCCTGACGAACTTCAAGCGGTTTTTCTGTGATAGGTTTATCTGGAAAAATACGAATCCAGATTTGACCTTGACGTTTAATGTGACGTGTCATAGCACGACGAGCCGCTTCAATCTGACGAGCAGTGATACGACCACGGCCTACAGCTTTTAGACCGAATTCGCCGAAGCTTACTTCAGTACCTTTAGCTAGACCACGGTTGCGACCAGTCTGAACCTTACGGAACTTAGTACGTTTAGGTTGTAGCATCAGTCGACTCCTTACTTACGGCCTTTACGCTGCTTCTTAGGCTTATCAGCCTTTGGCTCTACAGCATTAGCTGCTGGCATACCGCCTAGGATCTCACCTTTGAAAATCCAAACTTTAATGCCGATTACACCGTACTGGGTGTGAGCCGAAGAAGTTGCGTAATCAATGTCAGCACGTAGAGTGTGTAGAGGTACGCGACCTTCACGGTACCACTCTGAACGTGCAATTTCAGCGCCGCCTAGACGACCACTTACTTCTACTTTGATACCTTTAGCGCCTAGACGCATAGCATTCTGTACCGCGCGCTTCATCGCACGACGGAACATAACGCGACGCTCTAGTTGAGACGCGATGCTGTCACCCACAAGTTGAGCGTCTAGCTCAGGCTTACGTACTTCAGCGATATTAATTTGCGCTGGTACACCTGCAATTTTTGCTACAGCTGCGCGTAGTTTCTCTACGTCTTCACCTTTCTTACCAATAACAACACCTGGGCGAGCGGTGTGAATAGTCACACGGATGCTCTTCGCAGGGCGTTCGATAACGATGCGTGATAGAGACGCTTTCGAAAGTTCCTTCATTAGGAACTGACGTACCTTGAAGTCGCCGTCTAGGTTGTCAGCGAAATCTTTGGTATTAGCAAACCATGTAGCATTCCAAGGCTTAACGATGCCAAGACGAATACCATTTGGATGTACTTTCTGACCCATTGCTTACTCTCCTAGTCTCTTAGCGATCTGCTACAACAACAGTGATGTGGCTTGAACGCTTCAAGATACGATCCGCACGACCTTTTGCACGAGGCATAATACGCTTCATGGTTGGGCCTTCATCTACGAAGATTTTAGCGACATTCAGATCGTCGATGTCTGCACCTTCGTTGTGCTCTGCATTCGCGATTGCTGATTCAAGAACTTTTTTGATTAACTCTGCAGCTTTTTTGTTGCTGAAAGTTAGTAGTTCAAGAGCCTGATCCACAGATTTACCGCGGATTTGATCAGCAACTAAGCGTGCTTTCTGAGGAGAAATACGAGCAAAGTTATGTTTAGCAATAGCTTCCATCATTTACTCCTTATTTCTTCTTAGCTTTCTTATCCGCAGCGTGGCCACGGTAAGTACGAGTAGGTGCGAATTCGCCCAGTTTGTGACCGATCATTTCTTCAGTTACAAATACTGGAACGTGCTGACGACCATTATGGACAGCGATGGTCAAACCGATCATTGTAGGAATGATCATTGAGCGACGGGACCAAGTCTTAATAGGCTTTTTGTCTCCGCTTTCCACCGCTTTCTCTACCTTCTTCAGCAAGTGTAGGTCAATAAATGGACCTTTCTTGAGAGAACGTGGCATGGCTTATCCTCTTATATAGATTACTTATTACGACGACGTACAATGTACTTGTCAGTGCGTTTGTTCTTACGAGTCTTGAAGCCTTTAGTAGGCATACCCCATGGAGATACCGGATGACGACCACCAGAAGTACGGCCTTCACCACCACCATGTGGGTGATCTACTGGGTTCATTACTACACCACGTACGGTTGGACGTACGCCGCGCCAGCGTGAAGCACCAGCTTTACCAAGTTCACGTAGCATATGCTCAGAGTTACCAACCTCACCGATTGTTGCACGGCCTTCAGATAACACTTTGCGCATTTCGCCAGAACGTAAACGGATAGTTACGTACGCACCGTCGCGAGCAACGATTTGAGCGTAAGCACCAGCCGAACGAGCTAGCTGAGCACCTTTACCAGGCTTAAGTTCTACACAGTGTACAGTAGAGCCTACTGGAATGTTGCGCATCGGCAGCGTGTTACCTGCCTTGATTGGCGCATCTACACCAGATTGGATCTTATCACCTGCTTGAACACCTTTTGGTGCAATGATGTAACGACGCTCACCATCTGCGTACAGAACTAGAGCGATGTTTGCGCTACGGTTTGGATCGTATTCTAGACGTTCAACTTTCGCTGGGATACCGTCTTTAGTACGTTTGAAATCAATGACACGGTAATGGTGCTTATGACCACCACCGATGTGACGTACTGTAATACGACCGTTGTTATTACGACCGCCATTCTTAGAGTTTTTCTCTAGAAGAGGTGCGTATGGCTTGCCCTTGTGTAGGTCAGCGTTAACAACTTTAACAACATGACGACGACCAGGGGAAGTCGGCTTACATTTAACAATAGCCATTTTTCAACTACTCCTGTTATTCCGCGCCGCCAACAAAGTCAAGATCTTGACCTTCTTTCAAAGTAACGTACGCTTTTTTAACGTCGCTGCGGCGACCTTGGCGTAGACCTTGACGTTTGGTCTTACCCTTAGTAATAAGAGTATTTACAGACTTAACTTCAACTTCAAAAAGCTTTTCTACAGCAGCTTTGATCTCTTTCTTAGTAGCATCTTGTGCCACTTTGAAAACGATAGTGTTCGCTTTCTCAGCAGCCATAGTTGCTTTTTCAGAGATGTGCGGAGCACGTAGAACTTTTAGGATACGCTCTTCAGTGATCATGCTAGCATCTCCTCAACTTGCTTAACTGCTTCTGCAGTCATCAGAACCTTGTCGAAAGCAACTAGACTTACTGGATCAATACCAGCCACGTCACGTGCATCAACTTTGTATAGGTTACGAGCAGCTAAGAATAGATTCTCATCTACTTCGCCAGTGACGATAAGAACATCGTTAAGCTCAAGCTCTTTCAGCTTAGCTACTAGCTCTTTAGTTTTTGGCGCTTCAACTGAGAAATTATCAACAACGATTAGACGCTCTTGACGAACCAACTCAGAAAGAATGCTCTTCATAGCACCACGGTACATTTTTTTGTTTACTTTTTGGCTGTGATCCTGAGGTTTCGCAGCAAAAGTAACACCACCTGAACGCCAGATTGGGCTACGGATTGTACCAGCACGTGCACGGCCAGTACCTTTTTGGCGCCATGGTTTAGCACCACCGCCAGATACTTCAGAACGAGTCTTTTGAGCACGAGTACCTTGACGAGCACCTGCTGCATACGCAACAACTACTTGGTGTACAAGAGCTTCGTTGAAGTCACGTCCGAAAGTAGTCTCGGAAACAGTTAGTGCATCAGCACCTTTAACTATCAATTCCATTACTTACTCCTAGACGTTATGCTTTAACAGCTGGTTTTACGATCACGTTACCGCCAGTTGCGCCTGGTACTGCACCTTTAATAAGAAGCAGATTGCGCTCAGCGTCAACACGTACGATCTCTAGGTTTTGAGTCGTTACACGCTCAGCACCCATGTGACCTGCCATTTTCTTGCCTTTAAACACACGACCTGGAGTTTGACATTGGCCAATTGAACCCGGTGCACGGTGAGACAATGAGTTACCGTGAGTCATATCTTGAGTGCGGAAGTTCCAGCGCTTAATAGCACCTTGGAAACCCTTACCTTTAGATGTACCAGTAACGTCTACTTTTTTAACTTCGTTGAAAAGTTCTACGCTTAGCTCTGAGCCAACTTCAAACTCTTCACCGTTTTCTAAACGGAATTCCCAAAGACCGCGACCAGCTTCCACACCTGCTTTCGCAAAGTGACCAGCTTCAGCTTTAACAACACGGTTAGCTTTCTTTGTACCAGTAGTTACCTGAATTGCAGCGTAGCCATCAGACTCAACAGTTTTCACTTGAGAAATACGGTTCGCTTCAACCTCAACAACGGTTACTGGGATAGAAACGCCTTCTTCGGTAAATACGCGGGTCATACCCACTTTACGTCCGACTAGACCAATCATTATTCTAATCTCCCTTAACCTAGGCTGATTTGTACGTCAACGCCAGCAGCTAGATCTAGGCGCATCAGAGCATCAACAGTTTTGTCTGTTGGCTCAACGATGTCGATTAGACGCTTGTGAGTACGGATTTCGTACTGATCACGCGCATCTTTGTTGACGTGTGGAGAGATAAGAACAGTGAAACGCTCTTTACGAGTAGGCAGTGGAATAGGACCACGAACCTGTGCGCCAGTACGCTTTGCTGTTTCAACGATTTCCGCAGTAGAAGCGTCGATCAGTTTGTAATCGAAAGCTTTGAGGCGGATACGAATACGTTGGTTCTGCATGAGACAGAGCTCCAATAATAATAAATTACACAAACAATATCGCCACTCATACTCACTAAAGCGAGAGAATGTCGATTGATTTATGTGAAACCGTAGTATCCAAATCGGATACATTGTCAGCTAATTTTCGATTAACTTTAGCTACTAAGTAGAAGAGTCAATTGTATTAACTGCGAACATAAGCTGAGTTTACATTACTAAGCGGAACGCTTACTCCTCATTGCTCATTGGTTCACAACTGGCTTAGCCAGTGCGCGGTATTATACAGATCACACCTTGGTATGCAATAGACGATGGATAAATAAACGGGAAGTTTTTAAGCAACAAAAAGCCGAAGCATTATAAATAGACTGCTTCGGCTTTCAATTCTATTTAATTCTCATCAACAAATTGCGCTTGTTGATAATTCTCAATACCGACTTTCTCGATGAGCCCTAGCTGTGTTTCCAACCAATCAACATGCTCTTCTTCGTCCTCTAAGATAGCTTGGAACAAATCTCTAGACACAAAGTCACGGACACTTTCAGCATACGCAATCGCGTCTTTCAAATCCGAAATAGCCGACATTTCGATTTTAAGATCACATTCAAGCATTTCTTTTGTGTCTTCACCCACCATAAGCTTCCCCAAATCTTGAAGGTTAGGTAAGCCTTCTAGAAACAGGATTCGCTCTATAAGATGATCGGCATGCTTCATCTCATCAATCGATTCTTCGTATTCTTTATCTGCTAAATGCTTCAGCCCCCAATCTTTGTACATTCTTGAATGTAAAAAGTATTGGTTAATCGCTACTAGCTCGTTCCCTAAAACAATATTAAGGTGCTGAATAATTTCTGCATCACCTTTCATGACAAAACCCTCCTTGATCGACTTCTATAACTTTAGAAGTAATCTCGAAGGTGTCAAAGCTATTTTAGTTTTAGGGCAGTCTCAAATATTGAGCACTAACCGACTTGCTTGAATAATGTTGATACGGTGTCGTGAAGAATCTCCTTGGCACTTTTTATGCACTTTCCACATTGAGATCCGAGAGGCGTACAGTGCCTAATTCCTTTAATGTCAGTCACTCCTTCTTCGAGAACAAGCTTCCTGATTTTTTTATCGGATACACCGTGGCAAAGACATACATACATTTTCTACATCCAATCCATTTACAATTAGAAATATAAACGAGAATGGTTAACATTGCCAATCTTATTGATATTCTACTTAGAATGATCGGTTATATAGGACATAGCAGCTAAAGAAGCATTTGAAATGGGAATAAAAAAAGGAGCCAAAGCTCCTTTTTAAGATACGATTATCGCAAAATCTTATTCAAAGATTTTCGCAACAACACCAGCACCTACAGTACGGCCACCTTCACGGATAGCGAAACGTAGACCTTCGTCCATTGCAATTGGAGCAATCAAAGTGACTGTCATTTGAACGTTGTCACCTGGCATTACCATTTCAACACCTTCTGGAAGTGTGATATCACCCGTTACGTCCGTTGTACGGAAGTAAAACTGTGGACGGTAACCTTTGAAGAATGGAGTGTGGCGACCACCTTCGTCTTTAGACAGGACGTAAACTTCTGACTCGAACTTAGTGTGCGGGTTGATTGAACCTGGAGCCGCTAGTACTTGACCACGCTCTACTTCTTCACGCTTAGTACCACGTAGAAGTGCACCAACGTTCTCTCCTGCACGACCTTCATCAAGCAGCTTACGGAACATTTCAACACCCGTACATGTCGTCGTAATTGTGTCTTTGATACCAATGATTTCGACTTCGTTACCCACATTTAGGATACCGCGCTCGATACGACCTGTTACAACCGTACCACGACCCTGGATAGAGAATACGTCTTCGATTGGTAGTAGGAACGGCTGGTCTACAGCACGCTCTGGCTCTGGAATGTAAGAATCTAGTGCTTCTGCAAGCTCAATGATCTTGTCTTCCCACTCTTTTTCGCCGTTTAGAGCGCCAAGAGCTGAACCTTGGATTACTGGTAGGTCATCACCTGGGAAGTCGTATTCTGATAGAAGCTCACGTACTTCCATTTCTACTAGCTCTAGAAGCTCTTCATCGTCAACCATGTCACACTTGTTCATGAATACGATGATGTAAGGGATACCAACCTGACGACCTAGTAGGATGTGCTCACGAGTTTGTGGCATTGGACCATCAGTCGCCGCAACAACTAGGATACCACCGTCCATTTGCGCAGCACCTGTGATCATGTTTTTAACATAGTCAGCGTGTCCTGGGCAGTCTACGTGTGCGTAGTGACGTGACGGAGTGTCGTACTCAACGTGAGACGTTGCGATTGTGATACCGCGCTCACGCTCTTCTGGAGCGTTATCGATTGATGCGAAGTCTTTCGCTTCACCGCCGTACACTTTAGCTAGAGTAGTACAGATTGCAGCAGTTAGAGTTGTTTTACCGTGGTCAACGTGGCCGATAGTACCAACGTTTACGTGCGGTTTCGTACGTTCAAATTTTTCTTTAGACACGATCGTGTTCCTTCCTAGTTATGATTCACCCTGAAATCTGCTCCAAGGTGCGCCAGAATTTGCTATTTTATGCGTCAACTTGCGTCAGCGCAATAGATTCGTTATTAATCAAATAACGATTATCCACGCTCTGAAATAATTGCTTCAGCAACATTTTTAGGCACTTCAGCGTACTCACTAAACTCCATAGAGTAAGAAGCACGACCTTGTGTCGCAGAGCGCAAGTCAGTTGCGTACCCGAACATAGCTGACAACGGAACTTGTGCACGAATTATCTTCAGGCCAGCTGTCCCCTCGTCCATGCCTTCAATGATGCCACGACGACGGTTAAGATCGCCTACCACATCACCCATCCAGTCTTCTGGAGTCGTTACTTCAACCTTCATCATCGGCTCTAAAAGAACAGGTTGAGCTTCAAGCGCACCGTTCCTAAAGGCCATGGAGCCAGCGATTTTAAACGCCATCTCACTTGAGTCGACATCGTGGTATGAACCATCGAAAAGTGTTGCTTTAACATCCAAAACCGGATAACCAGCCAACACACCGTTGTTCATTTGCTCCTCGATACCTTTCGATACGGAGCTGATGTATTCCTTAGGAACAGCACCACCAACGATCTCATCTACAAAAACAAAACCGTCCCCAACTTCTGCAGGTTCTAGCTTCAGCCATACGTGACCGTATTGACCTCTACCACCTGACTGGCGGACAAATTTGCCTTCAACTTCTGTGCTACCGCGGATGGTTTCACGGTAAGCAACTTGTGGTTTACCCACATTGCAATCCACACTGAATTCGCGCTTCATACGATCAACAATGATTTCTAAGTGGAGTTCACCCATACCGGAAATCAGCACTTGACCCGTTTCGTCGTCAGTTTCAACACGGAAAGAGGGATCTTCTGCAGCCAGTTTACCTAACGCAATACCCATTTTTTCCTGATCGGCTTGAGAACGAGGCTCAACAGCAATCTGAATGACTGGCTCAGGGAATTCCATGCGCTCAAGAATCAATTTATGATCTTGATTACACAGCGTGTCACCTGTTGTTACATCTTTTAGACCAACGGCAGCAGCAATATCACCTGCGCGAATTTCTTTAATCTCTTCACGCTTGTTTGAGTGCATCTGTACAATACGACCGAAACGTTCACGCTTTTGCTTAACGGAGTTATAGACGCTGTCACCAGTGTTCACAACACCAGAGTAAACACGCATGAATGTCAATGTGCCGACAAATGGGTCTGTTGCAATCTTAAACGCGAGAGCAGAAAATGGTTCGTTGTCGTCAGCATGACGCTCAACTTCATTTTCATCGTCGTCAATTCCTTTGATTGCAGGTACGTCAACAGGCGAAGGTAGGAACTCTATGACTGCATCTAATACGGCTTGCACACCTTTATTTTTGAACGCACTGCCGCATGTCGCCAGTACGATTTCGTTGTTTAGTGTACGAGCACGTAACGCGCCCTTGATTTCGACTTCTGTTAATTCGCCGTCTTCAAGATATTTATCCATTAACTCTTCGCTTGCTTCAGCTGCGGCTTCAACAAGGTTTGCATGCCACTCTTCAGCAAGTTCTTGCATGTCAGCTGGAATGTCTTCGTATGAAAACGTCATGCCTTGATCGGCTTCATTCCAGTTGATGGCTTTCATCTTGATAAGGTCGATGACACCTCTGAACTCATCTTCTGCACCAATGCTTAATTGGATAGGAACTGGGTTCGCACCAAGACGATCTTTAATTTGATTTACAACGCGTAGGAAGTCTGCACCTGTACGGTCCATTTTATTTACAAATACCATACGTGGAACTCGGTATTTATCAGCTTGACGCCATACAGTTTCGGACTGAGGTTCAACACCTGATGCGCCACAGAACACAACCACTGCACCGTCAAGTACACGGAGAGAGCGCTCTACTTCAATAGTAAAGTCTACGTGTCCTGGGGTATCAATGATGTTTACGCGATGATCTTGGAACTGTGCTTCCATACCACGCCAGAAGGTAGTAGTTGCAGCTGAGGTGATGGTGATACCACGCTCCTGCTCCTGTTCCATCCAGTCCATGGTTGCTGCACCATCGTGAACTTCGCCGATTTTGTGAGAAAGGCCAGTGTAGAACAGAATACGCTCAGTTGTGGTTGTTTTTCCTGCATCTACATGAGCACAGATACCGATATTACGGTAGCGCTCAATAGGAGTTTTACGAGCCACGATTGTATCCTCTTACTAAGGTTCACCTTAGAAAATAGAAAAGTGCTGCGAGAGAACTTCGCAGCACAGAAGGTATTACCAGCGGTAATGAGCGAACGCTTTGTTTGCGTCAGCCATGCGGTGAACGTCTTCACGTTTCTTAACCGCAGTACCTTTGTTCTCAGACGCGTCTAGCATTTCTGCAGCTAGGCGTTGAGCCATAGATTTTTCACCACGCTTACGCGCAGCTTCAACTACCCAACGCATAGCAAGAGCGTTACGGCGAACCGGACGAACTTCTACAGGTACTTGGTAAGTTGAACCACCCACACGGCGAGATTTAACTTCTACCGCTGGACGAACATTTTCAAGAGCTTCTTCAAATACAGCTAAGTGATCTTTACCAGATTTCTCAGCCATTACTTCTAGTGCAGTATAAACGATTTTCTCTGCAGTAGATTTCTTTCCGTCAACCATAAGGATGTTAACGAACTTTGCCAGCAATTCAGATTTGAACTTAGGATCTGGAAGGATCTTACGCTGACCAATTACGCGACGACGTGGCATGGATATTCTCCGTTGTCTTCTTCAGGTTATCCAAAACTTTTCAGTTTCTTCAAAAAATAAAAATGAAAATTTAGTGTTTGGCCTTACTTAACGCCTTTCTGTTTACAGAAAAGGGGCATTAAGACTTAGGACGCTTCACACCATACTTAGAACGACCTTGCTTACGGTCGTTTACGCCAGCACAGTCAAGTGCACCGCGAACAGTGTGGTAACGTACACCTGGAAGGTCTTTAACACGACCACCACGGATTAGAACAACTGAGTGCTCCTGAAGGTTGTGACCTTCACCACCGATGTACGAAGTCACTTCGAAGCCGTTCGTTAGACGAACACGACATACTTTACGAAGTGCTGAGTTAGGTTTTTTAGGTGTAGTAGTGTAAACACGAGTACATACACCACGTTTTTGTGGGCACGCTTCTAGTGCAGGCACGTTGCTTTTAACAACTTGCTTTGCACGAGGCTTACGTACCAACTGGTTAATAGTTGCCATTAACTAGCTCCTGAATTACTTGAAAGTAAGCTTTGTGAAAAATCTATATCCCCAAAATGCACCTATGTACAATTGGGGACGCAAAATTCTATGCAGCAGTGGTGTGAGTGTCAAGAAATATACAGATCTTTTTTAATAACTTAACTTGTCTCGCGAAAAACGCTCGAGGGAAGCGCAAAGCCTTACTGCATTTTTAGAAGGGATTAATGAATGCCAATGCGGTTTATTCCCATGTTACGTTGGATTCATGTGTTTCTGTGAGCGTAACCCAATCGTTGAAGCTGGCTTTAGCAACCGCCGTATCAATACAGCCACTCAACCCTCTTGCAACCACATCAGGCATCAGCACGTATATACCTAATTGACTGTTTAGGAGGCTTTCAAAACCTTGGTGATGCGTGATTGCGGCATAGACAGCATCCTCCACAAGCAAGATCGTATCTTGGGACGTTGCATATTGGATGGCTTCTTGTATTCCAGTAAGGGACTTGACGATGTGTAACATGTTCTTTTCTCAAAAAGTCAACGCTTTTCCCGCTGACTTCAATTTACTTGTGATTTGTTTTCTTGAGAGTTGGTCAACATCAATAACTAACTCAGCATTTTTTAGACCGCGCTCAGAAAGAGACTCTTTGCATACGAATACGTTTTCAATGTCATACAAATCGAAGAGTTTAAACATTGGAGCGTAATCCTTGCTGAGAATGTCAGAAGTATCTTGCAAAGCCAGTAATTGAGTAACACCATCACCGATGAATAACACCGTTATATCTTCGCAATATGCCGACGCCGCCAAAAGCGCATCGACCCCCTCTCGCCCAGAATTATGACCATGAGGGGAACTTCTAAATACAAATGTTAACTGGCTCAAAACTGAATCACTCTATCTTGGGTAAGCATTGCTTCAGCTAAGCTTCCCAAACCGGCTTGTTCAAAGCCATTGGCTAAATTATGTTGCATCAATTGGTGTTGTTCAGCCTCATTTTGGCTGACGACTCCGCGCCTTAACGCGGCTGCAACACATGTTTCCATACGAACACCATGTCTCTTGGCTAATTCTTGCCACGCTTTTGCCAGATTGAATTCATCATTCGCAGGCACTGATAGCTGTGTTCCGTTATATACGCCATCTTGATAAAAGAAAACGCTGACGAGCGTATGCCCTTTTTCAATCAATGCAGACGCAAATTGGTAAGCATGTCGTGCCGACTGAGTGCCATAGACGCCACCGTTGACCACTAAGGTATAAGTGAGGGATGCATTCACTTTTCACCATCCTCAGTCTTGCGCTGGCGAATATACAAGTAGACCGTGTGCTTGGAGATATTGAGTCTATCTGCAACACGATTAATCGCATCTTTTATGTCGAAGATACCCTTATCATAGAGATCCATAACAATCTGACGGTTTTTCGTATTATTGGAGACAGATTTATCGGCATTAATATCTTCAATAGTTCGCTCGACTGTTTGATCCACCAGCTCTTCCACATCGCTGGCAAAGTTAACGGAAGACGCCGCTTCTTTCGCTTCTTCATTCGGCATAAATGCTTGCAGAACTTGGGAGAAAGGGGCATCTAAATTGATATTGATACACAAAAGACCGATGACCCGATTGTCCCCATTGCGAATAGCAATAGTGATTGATTTCATCAACACTCCGCCCTTCGCGCGAGTAAAATAAGAGCGAGAGAAATTGCGTTCTGATCCTTCAATGTCCTTCAGCATTTTCAAAGCAAGATCCGTAATAGGCGACCCCACCTGACGTCCTGTATTTTCTCCGTTTGCAATTTTAATGGCAGAGGTATTGAGATCTTCAAGTGAGTGCAATACGATTTCACAGTGTGCGCCAATCAAGCTGGCAAGCCCATCGACCACCGCTTCGTATGAGCGAAGGATAATTTTATCGTGCTCAGAAAATGGCTTCACATCTATGGATTCCATCTCAAGCAGCGAATCTGCATAAATCGCATCTGATGTATTCACGTTCACCTTACCTAGTGCATATTTATTTCAATTATTTGCTAGAAGTTTATCAGAAAATTTTAATCGGGCACGGATAACCATACTATCTAGTGACTTAGAGCAAACATTGCCTTTATTTCCAATAGACAGACAAAAAAAAGAGCTCCGAAGAGCTCTCTTTAACTATGTAGACCAATGATTACTTAGTTGCCGTTTCGGCTTCGTCACCACCGTCAATTTCAAGTAGTTCCACTTCAAAGACTAACGTTGAGTTTGCTGGGATTGTCGGGGTGTCTTGCTCACCGTATGCTAGCTCAGGTGGAATAACAAATTTGTATTTAGAGCCCACTTGCATTAATTGAACACCTTCAGTCCAACCTGGAATCACTCGATTTAGAGGAAACGTTGCAGGTTGATCGCGATCGTATGAGCTATCAAACTTAGTACCATCAATCAGCGTACCAGTGTAATGCACAACAACTGTATCTGTTTCTTTTGGCGAATCGCCTTTAGCTGCGTTCAATACTTGGTAAAGAAGCCCAGACTCAGTCGCTGAAACACCTTCTTGCTTAGAGAACTCCGCACGGAAGTCATCACCTGCTTTCTTCGCAGCCGCAGCCTTCTCTGCCGCTTGTGCTTCCATTAATTTAGCAACGCGTTGATCTAACGATTCCAACGCCGCTCGAATTTCATCTTCATTAAGAGCGGCTTGCTCACTAAATACATCTTCAATACCTTTTAGTACAAGCTCTTTTTTCAACTCAATACCGATTTCTTTAGGCTTTTCAATACTTGTATTTAAGTAGTTAGCAAATGATACACCAATGGAGTAAGCGGCTTTTTCATCTTCGTTCTGGAAGGTCACAGCTGGAGCAGATTGTTCTACTTTCGTGATTTCCTCAACTTTTGGTTCTGATTTTACTTCTTCTTGACAACCTACAGCTAGAGCTACTGTTGCAGCTAGCAGTGACGCTTTAAACAAAGGCTTCATTTAATTCTCCAAATTATAAATTCTTGGTCAGAGAGCCTCTCCGACTTCAATGAAATATCTTGTACAGTTTCGTGCAAAAAAGTGGTGGTATCAATATACTGGTTTCATGTCCACTTACACAAACCGGATTTCTACAGCGATGCGAACAGTTTCTCACTCCGTGGTTATAACCATTGCTATTCTTTTGTTAAATGGTTGCTTCTTTACACAAAAAAATGATCAGCGATGGGTTATTGAACCCTCTGGCGCAACCAGTTTTGGTTTGAGCCGAGACGGACGCTTCGCTTTACTTTATTCTCAAGAGCACCAATTGCTTCTTTGGGATCTTGAAAACAATGAAGAGCTTGCCCAATTAGGCGCTCAAGATCCTCAATCCAATACCGTATCCCACATCCGAATTGCCGACAACGGACGCTTTGCCATTACCGCAACACAACAGAATTTTGCTGTCTGGGATCTTGGCTGGACACAGGCCCAAGGACTCTGGTCTATCTCTGATGGCATTATCCGCGATATCGACATTTCCAGCAATGGTGAACAAGTTCTGCTGGGCTTATCAAATGGAAAAGCCATTTACGTGGATTTAGTCACCGGACGTCGTCTTGAGTTCCTTGCTCACAGAGAAAAAGTAAATTCTGTGGCCCTCTCCCCAAATGGTCGTTTTGCTCTGTCTGGAGGCAATGACTACATCGCGTATTTATGGGACACCCAAACAGGGATGGCTCTGTATAAATTTGAGCACGATTCCAGAATCAATCGGGTTGCCCTGCAGCGCGATGGCAAGCTTGCTTTTACCTCTGATGGTTCTAACGGTGCATTTATCTGGGACTTATCAAATGGGGAGAAAGTATCTGAGTTGAAAACGTTCCAACGGCAATTGATATTCACATCGGCACGCTTTTCTGATGATGGTCAGAGACTTGTGACTGGCACGCCTGGTGGCCGAGTCATATTATGGGATGTGCAAAGTGGAAAACGTCTTGATTACTGGGAAGTCGAACCGCAAAAAGATGCTCGCCCTCCCCGTGCTGTCGTGTATGATGCGTCCTTCGATAAACAACAACGAATTATTTCTGGTACGTCAGCAGGTATTGCTCAAGCGTGGCAGATTGAAACTGAGTAAACACCATGCAAAGCGATAAACAGCTGCAAACGCGTATTGAAAATTTGGAATGTCAACTTGCCTTTCAAGAGCAAACCATTGACGAGTTGAATGACGCATTAAGCCAACAGCAATTGTTGATTACGAAGATGCAGGACCAAATGAAATATGTGGTCGGTAAGATGAAAAATATGGATTCATCAAACTTGGCGGACGCCTCTGAGGAAACGCCTCCGCCACATTATTGATTGGATTAGCGTAATTGATCGAATTCACTTCGGGGGCTGAGGACGAAAACGATTTTACTCATCAGAAAAAATCTTAACGAGCAATTTCCCCTCCGTATCGATACTAGCTCGATACATACCAGAGCTATTCATACTGAAATGAATGTCGCCCCGCTCGTCTATGGCGATCAGACCACCTTCTCCCCCCATGGATTTCAGCTCGCCTTGAATGATTGTTTCACACGCGACATGAATATCTTCTTTTAAATACTTCATGCGAGCAGCAACGTCTGCGGCCACTGTTTTTCGAATAAAGTATTCACCTATACCCGTGGTAGATACCGCAACATTGCCGTTTTCAGCGATGGTTCCACACCCAATCAACGCCGAATCGCCTACACGACCATATTTCTTATTTGTTACTCCGCCGGTACTGGTTGCTGCGGCTAAGTTTCCTTGTCTATCCAACGCGACGGCACCAACAGTTCCATATTTTTTATCGTCAGGATATTTCGACTCTGATAAGGCAAACAATCCTTTTTCTTTCATGATTTTCAACTGGTCATAACGACGCTCAGTATAGAAATAATCCTGCTCGGTGTATTCATGCCCTTGTTCAAACGCAAACTCTTCTGCACCTTCTCCAATCAATAAAACATGATTGCTGTTTTTCATCACATCACGAGCAAGGACAATAGGGTTCTTGATATGACGTACTCCAGCGATAGCACCCACTTCACTTTTCGCCCCATGCATCAGAGATGCATCCATTTCAACCATTTCACTATTGGTGAGTACAGAGCCTCTTCCCGCATTAAATAGTGGGCAATCTTCCATAACTTTAACGGCTTCAACGACCGCATCAAGCGCATCCCCTCCTTCAGACAACACTTTATGACCCACCTTCACAGAGAGGGTCAATGCCTGCTGAAATTCAGCACGCATTTCTGTCGTCATTTTGTCTCTTAAAATGGTTCCAGCACCACCATGTATTGCAATGGAAAACGGCTTAGTCATCATACTTTCCTAAATCAGATTTACAGCTTCGATAATTTCTCACAACCCACAAAAAAACGCCAACTGAGTCATCAGTCGGCGTTCTCAATGTTATCCGTTTAAGGTCGCTTGACTATAAGACCTTAAAAATTAGTGAGATCCGCAACTTCCACCGCCACAGCAGCCATCTTTCTCTTTACCATGGCTGTGGTCATGGTCGTGATCGTGGTCACCACCACAACAACCGCCTTCTTGATGGATATGTCCGTGCTCAATTTCGTCGGCTGTTGCTTCACGCGTTGCAATGACTTCTACATCAAAAGTCAGAGACTGACCTGCAAGCATGTGATTACCATCAACAACAACGTCATCACCATCCACTTCTGTCACTTCGACAGGGATCTGCCCCTGATCCGTATCCGCTAGAAAACGCATACCCACTTCAATTTCATCTACACCTTGGAATACATTGGCTGGTACGCGCTGTACCAGTGCATCATTGTGCTCGCCGTAAGCGTCTTCTGGAGAAACATTCGCGGTGAACTTATCGCCTGCCACTTTACCCTCCAGCTCTTTCTCAAGACCTGTGATTAGGTTGTTGTGACCGTGAAGGTAGTCCAATGGCGCGTCGCTAGTTGACTGATCAACAACCACACCGTCTTCCGTTTTCACTTGGTATGCCAGACTAACAACCACGTTTTTTTCAATTTTCATGATGACTCCAAGGAGGTTTTGAAATCCTGGGAGAAAATGGATCCCCAGGAAAATGATGAATAACCCCGCTATTATGGGGACGAAATATCAAAACACAATAAAAGCGCAGGTTTCTTTATTTTTATACGCTTAATCCGGCTTAAAGATGCCAATCATGTTTTGTGTGGCATGCTCGCTTTTTTCCACAGATTGAGTTGTTCTCTGTTCAACATAGTTGCAGTCAACACATTCAACCACTTCCACGTTATTTTCTTCCCACCAACGTAAGGCATCTTTTTCTTTACATTGCGGGCATGCGGCGCCAACGATAAATCTTTTTTTCTGTTTCACGTTCACCTCTACTCCCAATTTTGGCGGGAATCATTTTCCATTTCACGACCAAATATCTCTTCCAATTCCTTGCGCGCTTCCTTCGCCCGCATAGCCAGCTCTTTATCTTCGCTGTGCTCTGGAAGTAACTCTTCCAACATTTTCATATCGAGCTTTTTGAAGTGCGACGTTGCGCGTTTTGCTTGGTACGGATGCATCCCAAGCTGGGTCAATGTCTGTCGACCTAAATCCAATGCCCCTAAAAAAGTTTCACGAGAAAACGCATCAACACCATGATTCATTAATTGATATGCCTCTACTCGGCTTCGAGCTCGTGCCAACACTTTTAAATGTGGAAAGTGGTGACGGCATAAACCCACTATTTTCATCACCTCATTCGGTGAATCGGTACAGACCACTATCGCTTCTGCCTTTGCGGCACCTGCCGCTCTCAATAAGTCGAGTTGAGTCGCGTCGCCATAGAACACCTTGTACCCAAACTTCCTAAGAAGTTGAATCTGACTCGCGTCACTTTCTAACACGGTAATACGAATCTTATTTGCATACATTAAACGCCCAACAACCTGACCAAATCGCCCAAACCCAGCAATAATCACTTTTGGTCTACGATCAATCACGTCCGATTTCATGCCACCACCATCATTGATAGTTCGGGAAAACCAGCTTTTTTGAATGAGGAGCAATAAAGGCGTCGTCACCATGGAAATACTCACCACCACCAGCAAGAATGCACCCAGTTCTGGATCCAAAAGGTTCTCAGCCTGTGCCGCGGTAAAAATAACAAAGGCGAACTCGCCTCCTTGGCTGAGTATGACTGCCATTGAACTTCGTGCTTTTGCACTGGTACCAAACAACCGTCCCAACATGTACAGTACGCTGGCTTTAATCGAAATCAGTAGGACAACAGCCACAAGAACTTCGATCGGCTCAATCACTAACAGCCCAAGGTTTACCGCCATACCCACGGCAATAAAAAACAACCCCAGTAATAACCCTTTAAAGGGCTCAATGGCGATTTCTAATTCATGGCGATACTCACTTTCAGCAAGCAGAACACCCGCAAGAAAAGTACCTAACGCCATCGATAACCCTAGCTGCTGCATGATTAACGCAATACCGACCACTAAGAGCAGCGCGGTAGCCGTAAACAATTCACGCACACCGGTTAATACGATGTATCGAAAAGCGGGTCTCAGAAGATAGTGACCTATCACTAACAGACCGACAATGCCGCCTAAAATTTTCAGCGCATCTAGCCAATCGCCACCGGATCCCCCCGCTAATATTGGAATGATTGCAAGCATTGGGATGACGGCAATATCTTGAAACAGCAATACAGCAAAACCAGACTGCCCCGTTTCAGTTCCTGTCCAGCCCTGCTCCTCTATTACTCGCAAAGCGATAGCCGTTGAGGACAGCGCCAATCCCATCCCGATCACCAAACTACTCTGCCAAGACACGCCACCGTAATAGGTTATCGAGGAAATCGCGGCTGTTGTAATAAGCACCTGAGCTCCACCTAATCCAAGAATGGGTCGTCGCATTTGCCAAAGTTTGCTTGGGTTAAGTTCTAATCCAATTAAAAATAGAAGGAGCACCACGCCAAATTCAGCAAAATGCAATATGGCTTCTACGTCACTGATAAGCCCCATTCCCCAAGGACCAATCGCAATTCCCGCGAGTAAGTAACCCAGTACCGAGCCCAACCCCATACGTTGTGCCAATGGAACAGCCACCACCGCCGCAGAAAGGAAGATAGCGGTACTGGTGAGGATCTCATTCGTCGCAGCCATTCTTACTCCCACTCTCCAAAGGATTGAGCAGCCAATGCCGATAGTGTTCGGCATGCTGGTAACGCTCTTCATCCGTTGTGTTTCTCGCCCAATAAAGTGTGAGCGGATCTATCCAATGCATTCGACACAACAAAGCCGTTAACTCGAACGGCTGCAAGATCTCTTCCAATGGGTACTTGTTGTAACCGCCCGCCGCAAACGCATTCTCAGCCCCCCCTGTTGTGATCACACTTCGCCAGTATTTGCCAGCTAATGCGCTGCCTTCACCAAAGGCAAACCCTTTGCCGAGCACTCGGTCCATCCATTCTTTTAACAGGGCTGGGCAGGAGTACATATAAAGAGGGTGCTGAAAAACAATGACGTCATGATCGAGCAGCAATTGATGCTCGTGAGCAACATCGATAAAAAAATCTGGGTAATGCGCATAGAGATCATGAATGGTCACGTGATCTAACCCTCGGATTTGTTTGATCATCACTTGGTTTGCGACAGAGTTATCGGGATCGGGGTGAACGTAAATCACCAAAACCTTAGGCAGCGAATACGCTTTTTCTTGATTAACGGTCATGCTTTCTGACGTCTTCCTTCACGGCATATTGTTGTTTTTCCGTAGATCCATCATATCGCAAATTGCATAATGATCGACATTTATCATGAATCCCCATAGTATTCGAACCGTTAAATTCTCTTATTCGACACGAGCACTATGATTACCTTTTCTGACATCCAACTCCTTCGAGGTGGCAAACCTCTGCTAGATCAAGCCAGCGCAACCATTCACCCCGGAGACAAAGTCGGCTTAGTCGGGAAGAATGGCTGTGGCAAATCCACCTTATTTGCATTATTAAAAGACGAACTGTCTATTGATGCCGGTACCTTTCATAAGCCTAGTCAATGGGAGCTCGCTTGGGTAGCCCAAGAAACCCCCGCTCTCGAAAGAAAAGCGTTAGATTATGTCATTGATGGCGATAGAGAATTTCGAGAACTCGAAGCAAAACTGGAATTAGCGGAACAGCAAGATAACGGAAACTTAGTCGCTGAACTCCATGGAAAAGTGGAAATCATTGGTGGGTACACCATTAAGGCTCGTGCTGCTGAATTACTGGATGGCTTAGGTTTCAGCCAGGAACAAATGAGCTGGAACCTTACGCAGTTTTCTGGTGGATGGCGAATGCGGTTGAACTTAGCGCAAGCGCTCCTGTGCCGCTCGGATTTGTTGTTACTCGATGAGCCGACCAACCACTTAGATTTAGATGCCGTGATGTGGCTTGAGCGTTGGCTACAAAATTACCCTGGCACCCTAATTTTGATCTCACACGATAGGGATTTTCTTGACCCCATTGTTGGTCGAATCATACACGTAGAAAATCAGCTTCTTAACGAATATACAGGTAACTACTCATCGTTTGAGAACCAACGTGCACAGAAACTCATCTTGCAACAAGCCATGTACCAAAAGCAACAAAAGCAAATGGCACATATGCAGAGCTACATCGACCGATTCCGCTACAAAGCTTCTAAAGCGCGTCAGGCACAAAGCCGGATAAAAGCGCTGGAAAAAATGGAAAAGGTCTTACCCGCCCAGTTTGATAACCCGTTCAATTTTGAATTTAGAGAGCCTGCGGCTTTACCTAATCCTATTGTAATGATGGATCACGTTTCTGCTGGGTACGATGATCATTTAATCCTCGAAAAGATACGGCTCAACCTCGTACCAGGAAGCCGCATTGGTTTACTTGGTCGAAACGGGGCGGGAAAATCAACTCTGATTAAGTTGCTTTCTGGAGAATTGCAATCACAATCGGGCGATTTTACCTATTCTCAAGGCGTAAAAATTGGGTACTTTGCTCAGCATCAGCTTGAAACGCTGCATCCTGAAGAAACCCCACTTCAACACATGATGCAAATCGCGCCGGATAAAAATGAGCAACAGCTTCGAGATTATCTGGGCAGTTTTGGTTTCCAAGGGGATAAAGCGCTAGAAAAAGTAGCGCCATTCTCAGGCGGCGAAAAAGCCCGTTTGGTACTGGCGCTGGTTGTATGGCAAAAACCCAACCTGTTGTTACTTGATGAACCAACCAACCACCTAGATTTGGACATGCGCCAAGCGCTTACTATGGCACTGCAAACCTTTGAGGGCGCTATGGTGATTGTGAGCCACGACAGGTACTTACTTCGCGCCACCACCGATGATTTGTATTTAGTACACGATCGCCAAGTCGCGCCATTTGACGGTGATTTGAACGACTATTACAAATGGCTAACAGAACAGCAAAAGGCAGAACGTAAAGAGCTGCAAGCGGCGACCCCGGAAAAAAGCACGGACAACAACAATGCCGCTGCACGTAAAGAGCAAAAGCGAAAGGAAGCAGAGTTTCGCAAACTTACCGCGCCAATTCGCAAAAACCTGACAAAACTGGAACAAAAGATGGATAAACTCGGTCAAATTTTGTCAGATACCGAAGCACAGCTTGGCAATACCGATCTGTATCAAACGGAAAATAAAGCTAAACTTAACGAAGTACTGGCTCAACAAGCCTCTGCGAAATCCGAACTCGAAAACATAGAGATGGAATGGATGGCAGAACAGGAAGCCCTAGAGCAGATGGAACTGGAGATGAATTAGTATGCCCAAAGACACGCAACCAATGTCGCTCACTTTAGAACGTTTGTGGCAATTTAGCCTGCAGTACTACAGTGTGCGTCAGGTAAAAGAAGCGTGTCTTACTCTCCAAAATCAGCACCAAGGAAATGTAAATCTCCTTTTATTACTGAAATGGTTGGACGAACAAAAGCTGGCTTTCGATCAAGAAGATTGGCACCCTGTACAAGATTGCCTCATTCGCTCAGAAAACTTACTGCTTAACTATCGAGAGCTGCGCCGTAAGTCCAAACCTCACCTACCGGATACGCTCTACCGAGAAACATTGCAATTTGAATTGCTGCTGGAGAAACAGCAGCAATCGGATTTGGTCGATTGCCTCAATAACCTAAAGCTTTCAGCAAACAGGGGGAACTCCATGGTGAGTGCGTATTGCCAATATTTACAAGCCGATCACTTAATTCCCTTTTTTGAAGATTCATCATCCGCGGGCTGAACCCCATACGTAACCATCGCATCGGCGACTTTCTCTTCTACGCTCTGTTCTGGTTTTACCCAATAACTCGGTGCAATCACTGAAGAAATACTGGCTATGTCAATGGTGATGATCCCTTTCAATGGAAAATTACCGACCTTTTGAACGAGCAGTCGTTCGCTTTCTAACACCGACTCTCCTTGCCAACGCGCGTACCTCCCCTTTCCAATCAGCTTCACACCACGCTGCCTAAAAATATCCAACATACAAACACAAACATTAGCATTTTCTGCAAGATTGGCGACAGATTGAGGGGACGCAATGTCAGCAATCAACAACGTCTTTGAATCGACCAAATGGAAAAGCTCTTTTGGCGAGACATTGGGTTGACCTGATAAGTCAGATGTTGATAACCAACAAAGCACACTGTTTTTCGCAATGTCATTCAAATCAAATTGCATAGACATCACCAAATAAACCCAACACAACTAGCGGTAAGCAAACCCATAGTGACATTAAAACACCTCCACGCTGTGGCACTCGACAGCCAGCGCCGAATCAACGTACCAAAAACGACCCACACCGATGAGGTATGAAGCTGTACAAACCAAAAAATCATCCCCATACCAACAACCGACCACCAAAATTGATCCCCTGAAAATGAAAAGGTCCCCACCGCTGTCAGTGACATAATCCAAGCCTTGGGATTAAGGTATTGAAACAATGCCGATTCAAATAGAGTCATTGGTCGTGAATGATCGTCATCGCGACCCGTTGGTGGGGCTGCCGTACCAATTCGCCACGCTAAATACAATAGATAAGCACTGGATGTGACTCTTAGTACCTGCTGTACTTCCGGGTAACGTTCGAATACGACGCCAAGCCCAGCCGCAATCAACACCATCTGGGTCAAAAGCCCAAAACCAATCCCAACAAAATGCGGTACGGTTAGCCGGTATCCAAAGTTAGCCCCTGAGGCCGTCAACATAACGTTATTGGGGCCTGGGGTTCCCGTCATGACGGCTGCAAATAATGCTACCGAGGTAAAAAACGACCAATCCATAATTTGCTCCCCCTCACATCGTATCGATACAATTTAGTATTTAAGTTGAATATTGAAAATTGTGTGCACATATTGACCATAACAACGGAATAATCTCAGCGCAAAAGGTTTATTGTCACCATGACAATCGAGACAATCATCATCGATAAAACGCGGTCTTCCCCTCTGTACCATCAAGTGGCGGACGCTATAGCTCAACAGATTGAAAAAGGCACCTTAATCGCCAACGATAAATTGCCGACTCATCGGGCATTGGCCGATACATTGGGGGTAACGGTAGGTACCATTACTCGTGCCTATGCGGAAGCGGAAAGGCGCGGATTAGTTGAAGCCCGAGTGGGCGCTGGCACATATATTCGAGATCACTCGAAAGCCAATTGGGTGTTTGAAGAGAGCGAAGAAGAAACGAATGACTACAATTTTGGCTACAACATCCCCCCACGACTGGATAGAGCTGGAATCTTGTCGGAGGCAATGAATGCACTGTCCTGCAACCATGCAGCATTGAATCAATTTATGCTGTATCAAAAGCCAACGGGCATCGAGTCGCATCGCAACATCCTCACCAATTGGTTGGAAACCAAAGGGGTACATGTACAGGCTCAGAAGCTGTTGTTCAGTAGTGGAGGGCAACACGCGATTCAAATGGTATTGAGTGCTTTTACACGCGCAAGAGACACCATTCTATGTGAAAAACTCACCTACCCAGGGCTGCTGAGTTTGGCTCGACAAAATCAGTTGTCCTTAAAAGGCGTAGATATGGATGGGGAAGGCGTTACCCCTGCTGCTCTAGTATCGGCATGCAAACAAAATCAGTCGACACGTTTCCTCTACCTCACACCCACACTACAGAATCCCACGACAGCCACAATGAGTGTTGAAAGACGTCAAGCCATTCTCGACATCTGTAAGCAACACCAGCTCATTGTGATCGAAGACGATGTCAATGGTTTATTGCCCAAACAGGCTCCCCCACCGCTCGTCAATTTTATGCCAGAGCAAGTCATTCACATTGGCGCTTTTTCTAAATGCTTAGCACCGGGGTTACGTGTCGGATTCGTACATGCCCCTGATCATTTGTATCAGACATTGAGCGTGACGTTGCAAAATCATAGCTGGATGATCAGCCCGCTTTTAACCGCATTAACATGCCAAATGATACAAACAAACCAAGCTGAAGATGTTATCAACACCATTCGAGCAGAGATGGAAGTTAGGCTCGCACTGACAATGCAATACCTCGGTTCTTTCGATATCCACTACAAAAAAGACTGCTTCCATTTGTGGTTAACCCTTCCAGATCATTGGCGATTGAGCGACTTCGTTCAGCAAGCGACCTTAAGAAAGGTCATTATAAAATCGGGAGAGCTTTTTGTTCCTCCGGGAGGATCGGTTCCTCCAGCCATTCGTTTGTCACTCAGTTCGCCCGCCACTCACCAGCAGTTAGAAAAAGGACTCAAAATCCTGGCAGAATTACTTCACAGCAATCCTATGTCGGACTTTTCATTATGATTCCATTTAAACCTGCATTTGGGTTGAGCAATACGCATATTCAAACGTTACTCTCGCGCTTTCTTCGGCGTAAACCGTTGTTTGAACCAGTAAGAGAAAGGCTTGAACTGCCCGATGGCGATTTTGTTGATCTAGCGTGGAGTGAACCCCCTAATACTGATACTTCCAAACCGATATTTATTTTATTTCATGGCTTGGAAGGCAGTTTTGAGAGCCCCTATGCGAACGGATTGATGCACGCCTTTGCAAAACAAGGGTGGTTAGCCGTGATGATGCATTTTCGTGGTTGCAGTGGTGAACTTAACCGGCTTCCTCGCGCTTACCACTCAGGTGAAACAGAAGACGCTCGTTTTTTTATTAAGCAGCTAACCGAACGTTTTCCTAGTCAAACTAAAGTCGCCGTAGGCGTTTCGCTAGGAGGAAATATGTTGGTCAACTACCTTGCAAAATACACAGAAAACACACTGCTAAACGCCGCATCAGTTGTCTCTGCCCCACTGGATTTATTGGCGTGTTCTCAGCGTATTAACCGAGGCTTTTCCAAGGTATACCAACGCTATCTTCTCTCTTCGCTCAAAGAAAATGCTGTTGCCAAGCTGCCGTTAGTTCAAAAAGTCATGGCGTTGACAGAGAAAGAAATCCACGAGATTGATTCCATGTTTGACTTTGACGATGTGATTACTTCTCGGCTTCATGGTTTTGAAGATGCGCACCATTATTATCAAACCTGTTCTGGGCTTTCGATGCTCAACAAAATTCGCATTCCAACGGATATCATTCATGCGCACGACGATCCTTTTATGACGGAAAAGGTGATCCCCACTGCGCCTCTTCCTGCCCATGTCAAATACCACTTACTCCGCAAAGGGGGACATGTAGGGTTCGTTAATGGGCACCTATTCAGACCAAAGTTTTGGTTGGAAGAAGCATTGCCTGAGCATTTTTCTCCTTACCTGCACAAGCAAGCTTGTAACGCGCAAAGTGCAATTGATGATAAGATTGCGGTGACATAAAATTGTGAGGTATTTATGATCGTTCCTTGGGAGCAAATTGACACCGACACACTAACGAATTTAATTAAAGAATTCGTACTAAGAGAAGGCACCGATTATGGTGCAAATGAAATTAGCCTAGATGAAAAAGTGGATCACGTGCGCGCTCAACTGCAAAGCGGTCAAGCGGTTGTCGTTTTTTCTGAACTTCATGAAACCGTTGATATACAAGTTCATCCCAGCCGCTGATATCGACTTTTGGTACGATCTTCGGTTCAATTAACTCAAGTGAATTTCGCGCTAAAGGGCATTTCATGTCATTACGTGATTGAAGCAGTGTTTATTATTTATACCGCTTCCCCTACACTGATTCCCTATAACGATAACTAGAGACAAGGACAGTCATGTCAGCAAAGCATCCAATTATAGCCGTTACCGGTTCGTCAGGCGCAGGGACCACCACCACTTCCGAAGCATTTCGTAAGATGTTCAATATGATGAATGTCAAGTCAGCGCTTGTGGAAGGAGACAGTTTTCACCGATTTACCCGACCTGAAATGGACGTGGAAATTCGCAAAGCAAAAGAGCAAGGTCGGCATATCAGCTATTTTGGTCCTCAAGCGAACGATTTCCCTGCATTAGAACAGTTTTTCCGTACCTACGGCGAGAAAGGTTCGGGTCAGGTTAGACGTTATTTGCACTCATTTGATGAAGCGGTACCTTACAACCAAATGCCTGGCACTTTTACCCCATGGCAACAACTGCCCGAAAATACTGATGTACTATTTTATGAGGGATTACATGGCGGCGTAGTGGATGGCGAGGTCAATGTCTCCCAACACGTTGACCTTCTGATTGGCATGGTACCTATCGTGAATCTCGAATGGATCCAAAAATTTGTGCGCGATACGCGCGACAGAGGGCACTCCAAAGAAGCGGTAACGGACTCAATAGTACGCTCAATGGACGACTACCTGAACTACATTACTCCGCAATTTTCACGGACACACATTAACTTTCAACGAGTCCCTACAGTCGATACTTCTAATCCTCTTGCGGCAAAAGGCATTCCAAGTTTAGATGAAAGTTTTGTGGTCATCCGACTTCGTGGTATTAAAAACGTCGATTACCCATACCTCCTGTCTATGATACAAGGGTCATTTATGTCGCGTCATAACACACTTGTCGTGCCCGGCGGAAAAATGAGTTTTGCCATGGAATTGATCGTTCAGCCGATACTTCAACAACTCATCGAAACGGGCAAAATAGGTTAGTGATAAGAATAAAAGCAGGTAAAGTTGTTATAGCGTGATCATGTGCACAATTTTGCTTAGATAAACCCCGTCCTGCGCCGATCAAAGTCAAGAAATCGTTTCAGAAAAAGGATACTATTTCTAACCGAAACACATGATAGCTTGCAGCATCAACTATAACACCCTATTCTAAATGACCAGTTTAATCTGGCTCAGTCGATACGGAAAGCTGCTGAGCAAACCCTGCAGAGGAAGAAAGATATTATGGTTCTAGGTAAACCTCAAACCGATCCAACATTAGAGTGGTTCCTTTCACACTGTCATATTCATAAGTACCCTTCCAAGAGTACTCTGATTCATGCGGGTGAAAAGGCAGAGACCCTGTACTACATTGTGAAAGGTTCTGTTGCCGTACTTATCAAGGATGAAGAAGGCAAAGAAATGATCTTGTCTTACCTCAACCAAGGCGATTTCATTGGTGAACTTGGTCTATTTGAAGAAGACCAAGAACGTACCGCTTGGGTACGCGCAAAGACGCCATGTGAAGTAGCAGAAATTTCATTTAAGAAGTTCCGTCAGCTGATTCAGGTTAACCCTGATATTCTGATGCGTCTTTCTTCTCAAATGGCGAACCGTCTTCAGACTACCAGCCAAAAAGTAGGCGATCTTGCTTTCCTAGATGTGACTGGTCGTATCGCTCAAACGCTTCTGAACTTAGCGAAGCAACCCGATGCGATGACGCACCCAGATGGCATGCAAATCAAAATTACACGCCAAGAAATCGGGCAGATTGTCGGCTGTTCACGTGAAACCGTTGGTCGTATTCTGAAAATGCTGGAAGAGCAAAACCTCATTTCAGCACACGGTAAAACTATCGTGGTGTACGGAACGCGTTAAGCACTGTATTTCTCTAAAGAATTACAGCTCGATGAAAAATCAACGTTTCGGAAAAAACAAAACCACCAATATCATTGGTGGTTTTTTGCTTTTTTACTCTTTCTAGTTTTTACTCTCTAACTCTTTTATTCCCTATGATAAAGAGATCTATAACCCTAGAGAGAACGCTGCCTTACCGCTTCAAACAGACAAATACCGGAGGCCACTGAAACGTTCAAGCTGGACACACTGCCAGCCATCGGGATTTTAATCAGATCATCGCACGTCTCACGCGTTAACCGCCGCATGCCATCACCTTCTGCCCCCATAACGATCGCTAATGGTCCAGAAAGTTTCGCTTGATAGATGTCATGAGTCGCTTCCCCAGCCGTCCCTACAAACCAAACGCCTTGTTCTTGCAACGCTCGCATGGTTCGAGCAAGATTGGTCACTCGTACTAACGGCACCGTTTCTGCGGCACCGCATGCAACTTTACTGACCGTTGCTGTTAATGGCGATGAACGATCCTTAGGAACAATAACTGCTGCAACACCCGCCGCATCGGCATTCCTTAAACAGGCACCAAGGTTATGCGGATCGGTCACACCATCCAATACTAATAACAGCGGCTGTTCATGTTGGGCCAAAATCCCATCTAAGTCGTTTTCATTCAATGGTTTCGCTGGCTTAACACGTGCAATAATGCCTTGGTGACTGGCACCACTGGCTTTGTCATCCAACGCTTTTCTGCCCATTTGCTGAATGGATACTCCAACGTTTTGCAATTCATTCAGTAGCGGCAATAATCGCTCGTCTTGGCGACCTTTTAAAACGTATGCCTCAATAAAACGCACCGGATCATTTTCCAGCACTGCTTTTACAGCGTGAATGCCATAAATATATTCGTTACTCATTACCTGACCTGTTCAGATTATTTCTGTTTACCCTGAGACTTGCGATTTTTTGCTCGAGACTTCTTCTTGCGCACTTTTTCAGATTGGCTCTTTTTATGCGCTGATGAAGGCTCCTTCGAACCGTCGGGGCGCTTGGTGGGTTCAACCATCGCTTTCGCTTTTTCGCCCGGCTTTCTCGATTTTACTGCTGCCTTCTTTTTACTTTTCGCTTTTTTATCAGACTGCGCGGCACGCTTCTTGGCTGTTTTGCCTTTTCCACGTAGCTTACGGCTTGTTTCGACCAGTTCAAAGTCAATTTGACGATCGTCCAAATTCACCGACAACACTTTGACTTTTACCGCATCGCCTAAACGATAAATATTACCGAAGCTTTCTCCGATAAGCCTTTGGCCAATGGGATCAAATTGATAGTAGTCATTCGCAAGAGAAGAAATATGCACGAGCCCATCAATGTGAAGTTCCGTTAAACGAACAAAAAAGCCAAAGCCAGTGACATTGGCAATGACACCATCCAACTCCTCACCGACATGATCTTGCATGTATTCACATTTCAGCCAATCCGACACCTCACGCGTGGCATCATCTGCACGACGCTCTGTCATGGAACACTGTTCACCGTACACATCCATATCATCAAAGGAGTAATGGAATCCACCTGTGGGTGTCCAGCGATCGGTATTACGACCTGCTTCTTTGGCAATTAAATACTTAATGGCACGATGCAACAACAAATCAGGGTAGCGTCTAATCGGCGACGTAAAGTGCGCGTATCGTTTCAGCGCTAAGCCAAAGTGACCTGCATTATCGGCATTGTAAACCGCCTGCTTCATTGAGCGAAGTAGCATGGTTTGAATGAGCTCTTTATCCTGACGCTCACCAATCTGTTTTATCAAGTGGGCGTAATCTGTTGGAGAGGGTTCTAAGCCACCCGTTAGGTTGAGTCCAAGCTCACCAAGGAAATCGCGAAACCCTTGTAAACGTTCTTCTCCGGGTGTTTCGTGAATACGGTAAAGTGAAGGCTCCTTCGCTTTTTCGACCAAAGAGGCTGAGGCAATATTGGCTAAAATCATGCATTCTTCGATGATCTTATGTGCGTCATTACGAATGACAGGCTCAATTCGGTCAATCTTACGGTCCGAATTGAAAATAAATTTAGCTTCAATGGTTTCAAACTCAATGGCTCCACGGCTATCACGCGCTTGCTTCAGTACGCCGTACATTTTATGCAGTTCTTCGAGATGTGAAACCAGTGGTTTGTAGCGTTCACGAAGTGCTTCATCCCCATCCAATATTGCACCAACTTTGTTGTACGTTAAGCGGGCATGGGAGTTCATCACGGCTTCGTAATGTTGGTATCCAGATAACTTCCCTGAAGCAGAGATCGTCATTTCACAGACCATGCACAAACGATCGACTTGTGGGTTTAAGGAGCACAACCCGTTAGACAGCACCTCAGGTAACATTGGAACCACCTGCGATGGGAAATAGACAGAGTTTCCTCGATTGATGGCTTCTTTATCCAAAGCCGTATTAGGGCGAACATAATAGCTCACATCCGCAATGGCCACCCAGAGTCGCCAACCGCCACTGCGTTTCGCTTCACAATAGACAGCATCATCGAAATCTCGAGCATCTTCTCCATCGATTGTGACCAATGGCAATTCACGCAAGTCCACTCGCCCTTTCTTTGCTTCTTCAGGAACATGCTCCGTTAGGTCCGCAATTTGTTTATCGACCTCTTCAGGCCAAACATCCGGAATTTGATGTGTACGGATGGCGATTTGGGTTTCCATTCCCGGAGCCATATTTTCCCCTAGCACCTCGAGTATTTGCCCTGTCATCCCACGAGATCGGCTTGCTCGACTTGTAATCTCTATGACGACAACATTGCCCATTCGGGCTCCGCAGCGATGCTCTTTAGGAATGAGGATATCTTGGCTAATGCGAGAATCATCCGGCACGACATATGAGTACTCGTGCTCCATAAAATAGCGACCGACAATTTGAGTTTTGCGCTCTTCCAATATCCGAACAAGGCGCCCTTCCTTACGACCACGTTTGTCCATCCCAGAGGGTTGCACCAATACGTAATCACCATGGATGATGGTTCTCATCTGGTGATGAGGCAGTAGAATATCGTTATCTCTTCCTTTGCTGCCTTCAGGTCTTACCCATCCAAATCCGTCTTTGTGTCCAATCACATACCCTTTAGTCAGTTCAAGTTTCTCTGGCAATACATAGCATTGACGACGAGTAAACACCAACTGTCCATCACGCTCCATCGCACGTAAACGTCGACGAAGTCCTTCATACTGCTCCTCCCCTGTGAGTTCCAGTGCGTCAAACATATCATTTCGATTCATCGGCACGTTTGCCTGAGTCAGAAATTCAATAATGAACTCCCGGCTAGGAATCGGATTTTCATATTTATCGGATTCACGCTCAGCAAAAGGATCAATGGGAGTGTTTTGAGACATAAGCAGGCCTGCTATAGATTGGATAGACTCTAAGTATATCTAAATCTGACGATGACCGACAGCGCACACCGCTTTCTCGAGAAATATATCGCCACATGGAAGGAATACGCTACAAGACAGCCAATTATTCGTCATATTGGACACATTGCTCCATACAGTGTCACGGATATTCAACCAAACAAAAGTTAGACAATATATAAACCTAACAAATGCCTGCTTGAAATTTTGCAAGGTTCCTTTGTACAATACTTACTCTTTTTTGTTCGTCCAATCATATTTATGTCATTTTCTATACTTCGCGATAACCTTCGCTTTAACTCGCGATGGATTTTTTGCCTCTTAATATTGAACGCTGTTTTATTGTCAGCGATAGGCCTGCCTTATGTCAGCTGGATGGATATTCCAGAAGGTAGCTGGTTATCCTACCCTTACATTTTTTCGACTCAAATTGGACTGTTTGGTCTGATGGCGCTGCTGTGCGCCCTGCCTTCTCTGCTGCTGGTCTGGCTGCCAACGCGTGTCTTTAGATTCATCGCTGTACTGCCTTTCATCGCCACTGCAGCTTTAGTGGCTATCGATACCCAAGTGTATAACCAGTACCGCTTTCACCTAAATGGCTTTGTCTTTGAATTGCTACTTCAAGGTGGAGAACAAGTCATTGATGTATCGTGGTTTACATTGCTGGCTGGAGGGGTGGTTGCATTTGGTCTTATCAACGCCATCATTATGACCATCGTCTTAGCGAATCGTTGGATAGAAGCAAAAAAACGCTACTTGCTACTCGGAATGACAGTTTGGTTTAGCTGCCTTGTGTTCAGCCAATTTACTCACGCCTGGAAGTATGCCAATTTCGATCAAGTGATCCCAAGTTATAGCCATCATTGGCCACTTTATTTGCCTTTAACGGCAAATGATTACCTTGAGGATAAAGGCTGGGTAGAGCAGCAAGCAAGTCGCGATGCTCATACTCAAATGGCTAATCAAAGAGTAACCAATTTAAACTACCCTTTGAAACCCATTCAGCAGGCAGAAAACGCAAACACTCCTAATATCTTGATGATCGTGTTGGACGCATGGCGTTTTGATGATGCCAATGAACAGGTCACGCCGAATATAGAAAAGTTTGGTCAGCGCAGCTTGGTATTTAAAGAGCACCTTAGTGGGGGAAATTCAACCCAAATGGGGATCTTTAGCTTATTCTATGGCATACCTTCCACCTATTGGGATGCGGTTCGAGCTAGCCAACAGCAGCCCATGTTAATGGAAACCCTACATTCAAATAACTATGACATGTCCATTCACGGTTCAGCGCCATTACATAGCCCACCATTTGATCGAACAGTATTTGCTGGTATTAAAGATTTAGCGATCACGACTCTGGGCAATACTCCAGCAGAGCGGGATCGTAAAATTACCGACGACTTTTTGCAGTTCTTAGACAAACGTGATCAGAGCAAACCTTACTTTGGTTTTTTGTTTTACGATGCCGCGCACGGAACCTCATTCCCTTCAGATATGGAGACACCGTTTACCCCCTATTGGGATCGCGTCGATCACGTTAAGTTAAACAATGATTTCGACCCAACGGAGTATCGTAATCGATACCGAAACTCACTGTACTATATTGATACATTAGTCGGTGAAATATTGGATGAACTGGAAGCATCGGGGGAATTGGACAATACCATCCTCGTTATTACGTCTGATCACGGTGAAGAATTTAACGATTACCAAAAGAACTATTGGGGACACGGCAGCAACTACGCCCCCGCTCAGGTTCATGTACCATTCTACCTGTATCACCCTGAAAAAAGTGCCGATGTCGTGCACACCAGAACCAGTCACCTAGATGTTGCCCCTACATTAATGAAGCAAGCATTAAGCGTAACAAACGATGTTCGTGATTACAGTGTTGGTGAAGACTTGTTTACAACCGACAGGCAAGAGAACTGGGTCATTGTTGGCAGTTATATAGATTATGGCATTGTTGGCGGAAATGAAATTATCGTCAATCGACCGGGTGGCTATACGGAAATTACTGACTTAGAGCTCAATAAAAAATCTGAGCGCACTATGCCCAACAGTGAACTCACAAAATTGCTTCAACAAATGTCGATATACGCAAAATAACCACATATGAAAACGACAGAAACCTAAACGTAATCGTACGGAACCATACGGAACCGTACGATTACCTTTTAAGTAAAATGAGAAGCTCTGCGTTGTCCGTCAACATATCGGCAACAGTGCAATGATCAAGCTCGGCTAAAAAAGCCAATTTTGCACGCGCAAGGTGAGCCTTCAACTTACACGCAGGTGTAATATGGCAAAAATCCAGTGCGCAGTTCACCACATCCAAAGGTTCAATGTCTCTTACCACGTTTCCGATGACAATAGTTTCAGCTGGGCGACCTAAGCATATCCCACCATTTTTTCCACGAACTGTTTTTACGTAACCAAGCTGCCCTAGCTTGTTTATAATCTTAACCATATGATTTTTGGACACGTCAAAAGTCTCACTGACTTTTTGAATGCTCGTTAATTCTTCCGCAGGTAAAGAAGCCAAATAAATCAAGGCGCGAATACCAAAATCGGTAAAGTTCGTTAGTTGCAAATCAAATTCCTCTTGTCTGAATAAATTGTAAATCTTTTATTGACTAAAATATATATTTTAGATACAACTTAAAACATGCATTATAAATATATGTTTAGATAGGAAGCAAAAATGCTTAAGCAATCAACCATCAATATCGTAAAATCCACAGCACCACTTTTAGCCGAAACCGGCCCTGCATTAACAACACATTTCTACAACAGAATGTTCACTCATAATCCTGAACTAAAGGATATATTTAACTTAACCCACCAAGAAAACGGCGCTCAAAGAGAGGCGCTTTTCAATGCCGTACACGGTTACGCAGCAAACATCGATAATATTGAAGTGCTCCTGCCTGTTGTGGAAAAAATTGCTCAAAAGCATACCAGTTTCAACATTACCTCAGAGCAATACCAAATCGTTGGTCGTCACCTTCTTGCAACAATAGATGAGTTATACAATCCGGGTCAGGAAGTCTTGGAAGCATGGGGAGAAGCCTATGGTTTGCTTGCCAAAGTGTTTATAGACCGCGAAGAGTCAATTTACTCTGAGACAGAAGCTCAAACAGGCGGATGGCGTGGAACACGTGAATTTGTCGTTAAACAGAAGATTAAAGAGAGCGAAGTCATTACCAGTTTTGTTTTTGAGCCAAAGGATCAGAAACCCGTGGTTGATTATAAGCCTGGTCAATACTTAGGTATATACCTCAAACCTGAGCAATTTGAGTACCAAGAAATTCGACAATACAGCCTGTCAGACGCGCCAAATGGCAACAGCTATAGGATTTCAGTAAAACGTGAATCAGAAGGTGTTGTTTCAAACTTTTTACACAATCACTTGCAAGTCGGTGACACAGTTAATCTAGCACCGCCATGTGGCGATTTCTTTTTCAGCAGCGATCAATTTACACCTGTCGCTCTGATTTCTGCTGGCGTAGGGGTAACGCCACTGCTCTCCATGATAGAAACCATTAAAAATACCCACCAAGCACCTATCCATTGGCTACACGCAACAGAAAACCAAGAGCATCATGCTTTCTCCGAACGGGTAAATGAATTGGAAGAAACTTATGAATTGATCAACCAGTTCAACTGGTATAGAGAACATAAAGGAGAAGAAAATGTGAGGTCGGGTTTCATGACGCTGAAACAGATCAAGGAACGTATTAACTGGCAAGAAACTGACTTTTATTTCTGTGGCCCCGTGGCCTTTATGCAGTTCGCGGCGAATCAGCTGTTAGAACTTGGCGTGTCAAAAGAACGCATTCACTATGAGTGCTTTGGTCCTCATAAAGTACTGTAAATTTCACTTCGAGAATCAACATGCTCGAATACTTTGAGCATGTTGATTTTACCAGAATGTAGAACGCCGCTTAGCTCTCGCGATAATATTTTCTGGCATACGCTGTTCCAACCCTTGCCGAAGCATAGAGATCCTACGATGCTGACGTGTATCTGGCGTCACCGAATTATATAACCAGCGATACGCATCTTCGTAATCCAAAGGACTACCATAGTCTCGAAGTAACAGTTCAGCCAACTGAATTCGAGCGTTGATATTACCCATAGATGCCGCCTCCCGAAGGTAAGGAATCGCACGCTCCTTATCTTGCTGAACCAACGTCCCTCGAGAATAATACCGCCCTATTTGCTCTAGAGCCGCAGGTAGACCTTGGTTTGCCGCATTTTCCATGTAGTAGAGACCTAACTCCACATCCTGATCAACACAGACTCCCCACGCCAGCATATCGCCATATAAAAATTCATAAGCAGGCAGGCTTATTCGAGTCGCACGAGCAACGATATCCTCTACAAGCTGGCAGTTGTCGGCCTTCACCCGTTCTAGATGTTTGTTCTTTTCAATCAGATTGATCAGTTCAGCTTCGGTGTAAACTGGCACAGGCTCCCCAATATGGTCATCTGCATTTGCAATACCAACTCGGGAGCACAATGCGAGTAACAACGAAGCCGTTACAGCTCGTAGTTTCATAATCGCACTCTTTATTCATACCGTGCTTTTGTATCGGCAATTCCCGCTAACTCTTTAGACAAGTATTGCCGATCTTTGGCAATACTTTGCCAGAGAGCGAATAAAAAGTAACCGAAAATGATATAAAAATGCCAGCTTAAAAAAGCTGGCATTTTAAATCATTTTAAGTTCAGTTGGTTACGCGTTGAAAGGGTGAACTTTGATAATGGTTTCGTTACGGTCAGGACCTGTAGAGACGATATCTACTGGCACACCAGTCAGCTCCTCAATACGCTTAATGTAGTCAAGAGCAGCTTTAGGAAGCGCATCGATTGACTTCGCACCGAAGGTATTTTCAGACCAACCTGGCATGGTTTCGTAAATTGGCGTTGCTTCTTCAAAGGATTCTGCAGACATTGGAGAAACCTCTAAAATAGAGCCATCTTTCATCTTGTAACCTGTACAAATTTTCAGCTCTTCTAGACCATCTAGCACATCCAATTTTGTTAGGCAGAAACCAGAAATAGAGTTAATTTGGATTGCACGGCGCATAGCCACAGCATCAAACCAACCGGTACGACGCAGACGACCCGTTGTAGCACCAAACTCTTGACCAACATCACCTAAGTGCTTACCGACTGGATCTTGCTTATCCAGACCATCATACAATTCCGTAGGGAAAGGACCTGAACCTACGCGTGTGCAGTATGCCTTAGTAATACCAAGGATGTAACCGATGTGACGAGGACCAAAACCAGAACCTGCCGCTACACCACCAGCCGTCGTGTTAGATGAGGTTACGTATGGGTAAGTACCATGGTCAATATCAAGCAGTGTTCCTTGAGCACCTTCAAACATGATCTTATCACCACGCTTACGTGCAGCATCAAGCTCATCCGTTACGTCGATAACCATAGAGGTAAGAAGGTCGGCATAGCCCATTGCTTGCTCTAGCACTTCTTCGTAACTTACAGGCTCAACTTTGTAGAAGTGTGCTAACTGGAAATTATGGTATTCCATCACTTCTTTGAGTTTCTCAGCAAAGGCTTCTTTATCGAACAAATCGCCAACGCGAAGACCGCGACGAGCCACTTTGTCTTCGTAGGCAGGACCGATACCACGACCCGTTGTACCAATGGCTTTTTTGCCAAGAGCCATTTCACGCGCTTGGTCAAGAGCAATATGGTAAGGAAGAATTAGAGGACAAGCTTCAGAAATGAAAAGACGCTCGCTCACTGGGATGCCGCGCTCTTCAAGTGGTTTCATTTCTTTTAGAAGTGCTTCAGGTGATAGAACTACACCATTACCGATAACACATTTTACGTTATCGCGAAGAATACCTGATGGAATTAAATGAAGAACGGTTTTCTCACCGTCAATGACTAAAGTGTGACCTGCATTGTGACCGCCTTGGTAGCGAACCACGTATTTTGCATCTTCAGTTAAAAGGTCTACGATTTTGCCTTTACCTTCGTCACCCCATTGGGTGCCTAGAACGACTACGTTATTTCCCATCTTTCCAAGTCTGATTGCTAGTTAAAAATGGATTCTAGCACCTTAAAATAAAAGATGCAGTCATTTTTTAGGCATAGAAGTGAAACACTTGCTCAACCTTATGTCTTGGAAGGAATAATAACTGAGCACTAGAATAATAAAGGCGGCAACCCCTTATCCCTGTAGATAAAATGGTTGTGGAATGGGCTCTGAGAGAGGGGCTATGAAAACACGTAAGCGATGACCGCTCCCGCGACTACCAAGCAACCACCTATTCTTCTAAGTTGATTGTCTTCCTGCTCACTAAGCTGCTTGATCATATTACGCCACCCGTTAGGAACAAATAAGGGGCCAAGACCTTCAACGATAAGAACCAACCCAAAAGCGAGCCATAAAGAGTCTGACATAACGTGTCTTTTCCTATTAGGTTAATGGGTACAAAAAAGCCCCTTTCGGGGCTTTACCGTGTTTTATTACCTTGCGCTATTTGCTGCCTATAGCATCATTCATGTACTTGAAGAACTCACTGTTCGGATCAAGCACAAGAATATCACTCTTACTGCTGAATGATTTCTCATACGCACTCAGAGAACGAAGGAAGCTATAAAACTCAGGGTCTTTACTGTATGAATCAGAGTAAATCTTAGCTGCAGTTGCATCCGCTTCACCTCGGGTGACTCGCGCAGTTCTGTCTGCTTCCGCCAACACAGTCGCCACTTCAAGCTCCGCTTGAGCGCGAATAACCTCGGCTTTCTCGCGACCTTGAGAACGGTGCTTACGGGCTACAGATTCACGCTCCGCACGCATACGGCGATAGATTGATTCACTGATTTCATCTGGCAAGTTGATTTTCTTCATACGAAAGTCAACCACTTCAATACCTAAGTCATTACTTGCACTGACGCGAGTATCGTTCAGTACATCAGCCATGACCTTGTCACGCTCACCGTCGATCTCTAAAGCTTGTTTAGCCGCTTCAGATGCTAACTCTGCGGCGCTCAGATCTTTTGGAAGTACATCGTTATTACGAGGACCAGACACAATTTGCTTGATCTCACGAGCACCAATTTCAGAACGAAGAACATCCGTTACTTTACGTTCAAGTAGTGCTTGAGCAGTCAGTGTGTCACCACCACCGGTTGCCAAGTAGTACTGACCAAAATCATCAATTCTCCACTTAACGTAAGAATCGATGATCACGTCTTTTTTCTCAGACGTAACAAAACGATCGGCACGTCCGTCCATCGTTTGAATACGCGCATCCAGACGTTTCACACGATCAAACAAAGGTAATTTGAAGTGCAAGCCAGGGTTGTAAATTTTAGAGATAATGACAGGTTTGCCGTTTTCATCTAGAACGTTAACAACGGTTTCTATGCCGTTTTCAACAATGGTTTCTGTTTCCGTGTCTTTTTGAACTTCACCAAAGCGGATAACAATACCCTTTTCACCTTCAGGAATCACAAATACAGACATGAGGAACAGCGCGAGCGCTACAACGAGTAAAGGGATCATTAATTTACGCATAATTAGTATCTCCCTTGACGTGAGCCGCTAGAGCGAGACTGCGTGGAGGATGAGGTATCAGTACGCTCTGATTCCAATTCGATCTGATCATATGCCGATGACGATTTTGCCTTACGTTTAGTATTTGATGTTTCGGCTGCCTGACCCGTAATCTTATCGATTGGCAGGTACAATAGGTTACCGCTGGACTCAGAATCAATGAGAACCTTCGATGTACTGGTGTACACTTCTTCCATTGTGTCTAAGTACAAACGAGCACGAGTTACATCAGGAGCCGCTTGGTATTCAGGTAATAGCTTCTCAAATTGAGCAACCTGACCAAGTGCTTCATTAATTGTACGTTCAGAATAACCCAACGCTTCTTTCTTCAAACGTTCTGAACGACCCGTTGCTTTAGGCAAGATTTCATTCTTATAAGCTTCCGCTTCTCGAACAAAACGCTCTTCATCTTCTCGAGCTGCAATCGCGTCATCAAACGCATCTTTTACCTGCTCAGGTGGACGCGCCGACTGGAAGTTCACATCCACAACCACAATGCCCATATCGTAACCATCAATAATACGATTGAGTGTTTCTTGCGTGCTTTGACGGATTTGCTGGCGACCACTCGTCAGAATGCTATCCATCAGAGAATCACCAATTACCGCACGAAGCGCGGAGTCAGTAGCCTGACGCAAGCTGTCATCAGCATTGGTTACGACATATAGATATTTGTATGGGTCAGAAACACGATACTGAACACCCATTTCAACGGTTACAACGTTTTCATCTTTTGTCAGCATCAAGCCAGACGCTCTCAGTGAGCGAATTGCTTGCACATTAACCAGTTCATAAGTATCGATAAATTTAGGGTGCCACTTAAGACCGGGGCCTTCAATTCGATCTTCTTTACCTAAGCGTAAAACAACAGAACGCTCTGCTTCGCCTACGGTGTAGAAACCAGACACAACCCAAATTACGATGGCAACAACTGCAATCAAACCTAAACCGATAGCACCGCCGCCACCGATAGAAGCGCCGTTGCCTCCGCGCTTACCAAATTTTCCACCCAGCTTCTGACTCAGCTTATTAAACACTTCATCTAAATCTGGTGGACCTTGATCACGACCACGATTTTTATTCCCCCAAGGGTCTTTATCGCGACCATTATCGCCGTTGTTATTTCCAGGCTCATTCCACGCCATTAGAAAGCTCCATCATTTGATATGACGTTATACTGTAGCAGTCCATTAAGTAACTATAAAGTCGCCTAAAACTGCCCCTTCTCTTTTTTCTAGTCTAGACCAATCTACTTGTTGCATTCGGACGTCGATCAGTAAATTACCTTCCTTATCATACGCTTCTTGTTGAATGCTTTTCAATTGGAAGAATGTACTTCGAAATTTTCCCTGATACAGGGGAGGAATTCGGAGGTGATACTGCACCATTTGACTCGCTAACCGCTTGGTGAGTGCGTCAAACAACAGCTTCAAGCCCTCGCCTTCCATCGCCGAAACCCAAACACGTTGAGGAATACCCTCATCATTGTATTCTATTCTAGGCTGTTGGCCTTCCATATTGTCAATCTTGTTCATGACGACGAGCATTGGCACTTCATGGGCATCAATCTCTTCAAGTACTTCATGAACAGCATGGATATTCTCACGAAAACGCTCGTCACTGGCATCGACAACATGTAACAAAATGTCAGCTTCTTGCGTTTCTTGCAATGTAGCTTTAAATGCAGCAACTAAGTCATGAGGAAGGTGTCGGATAAATCCAACGGTATCCGCCAAAATAGCCATTCCTACATCGTCTAATTCAATCTTACGTAACGTTGGATCTAACGTAGCAAATAATTGATCTGCTGCGTAAACACCCGCTTCGGTAATCCGATTAAATAATGTCGATTTACCCGCATTGGTGTAACCAACTAAAGACAAGGTTGGAATTTCTGCACGATGACGAGCTCGGCGACCTTGCTCCCTTTGCTTCGCTACCTTCTCAAGGCGTCGAAGGATGGCTTTAATACGATCACGCAACAAACGCCGGTCAGTTTCTAACTGAGTTTCACCTGGTCCTCGAAGACCTATCCCACCTTTTTGTCGCTCTAAGTGCGTCCAACCACGAATGAGGCGCGTCGATAGATGGCGCAGTTGAGCCAATTCTACTTGCAATTTACCTTCATGAGTTCGAGCACGCTGAGCAAAAATATCTAAGATAAGACCAGTTCGATCCAATACGCGACACTTAAAAAGTTGTTCGAGATTTCGTTCTTGGGCAGGAGAAAGGGAGTGGTTAAAGATCACGATTTCCGCTCCAGCACTTTGCACTGCTTGAGCAATTTCTTGAGCTTTACCCTCCCCGACATAGTATTTAGGGTGTGGGGACTGACGACTGCCAGTGATAACTTGCAGAACTTCAACCCCTGCGGACTTCACTAGCATTTCACATTCTGCTAGATCGTCCCATTCACCTTCTTGCGTGAAGTTGATATGAACAAGTACAGCCTGCTCACCGGCTTCATAACGGTCAAACAAGCACTCAACTCCTTACTAAAGTACTATTAATCTTCAGATTTCTCTTGTGGACGTTCAGGAGAACGTTCTGTGTTGCTGTGATGCGTTACCGCACGAGCAGGTACCACAGTAGAGATCGCATGCTTGTAAACCATTTGATTAACAGTATTTTTCAACAAGATCACAAACTGATCGAAAGACTCGATCTGACCTTGAAGTTTGATACCGTTAACAAGATAGATAGATACAGGTACACGCTCGCGGCGTAGCGCATTTAGAAATGGGTCTTGTAAAGACTGCCCCTTAGCCATTTTATTTTCCTTATTTGATTGTATTTTTAATTTTATTTAGCTATTCCGAGAGCTGTTTTTGCATTCGAGCTAAATGAAAAAGTGCGCAAAAACGATCACATTATACACAGTGAAATCAATCCGATGCTATGGCATTTGACATACTTTCTAGTGCATCTTCAATGTGTTCGCTATCTAACCAAGTTAAACCATCCCAACTGCGCAGCCAGGTGATTTGTCGCTTGGCCAATTGACGGGTTGCACAGATTCCGCGAAAAACCGCATCATCCAACGAGCAACTCCCATCCAAATAATCCCACATTTGCCTGTAACCAACACATCGAATCGAAGGTAGATCCGGATGAAGATCTTTTCTAGCGTATAACGCCTGAACTTCTTCTTCAAATCCTGCATTGATCATTTTTTCAAATCGGAGCTCGATACGGCGGTGGAGCTCTGCCCTTTCCTTGGGGGCTATCGCAAATTGCTTTACCTTAAATGGCAAGGGCTTACCTTGCTTTTTGGTCAGTTCAGTAAGAGTTTTACCTGAAATTTTGTAAACTTCCAATGCCCGTGACAATCTTTGTGGATCATTCGGGTGAATTCTCTTCGCTGATACTGGATCAATTTCTTTTAGTTTATCGTGCAATGCTGACCAACCAAAAGTCAACGCATCTTGCTCTATTTCTTGACGAATTGCGGGATCTGCCGCAGGCAAAGGCGACAACCCTTCTAATAGAGCCTTGTAATACAGCATAGTTCCGCCAACTAAGAGGGGAATTTTGCCTTGCGAAACGATTTCATGCATTTGTTCGAGTGCGTCTCGACGAAAATCCGCCGCAGAATACGATTCGCTTGGGTCAAGAATATCGATCAAACGATGCGGAGCAAGTTCTAGCTCTCGCTCATCTGGTTTTGCTGTGCCAATATCCATACCTTTGTAGATCAACGCCGAATCAACGCTAATGATCTCCACTGGGTATTTTTGTCTTAATCGTATTGCTACTTCGGTTTTACCCGACGCTGTTGGTCCCATTAAAAATAGGGCCAATGGAAGTTTATCTGTCATCACGAATTCAATGCTGCAATGGTGGATGCGAAATCAATCGGCTGACAAAACACTGGGTCATCAACGGGCAGCCGCCCCTTTCTCAGGTTTTCAATGTCCGAAATTAATTGTATGGCCTCTGATGTTGAGTAGGTTGCTTTAACCTGAGTCACTTTAGTTGCCAGCCAATTAGAAACTTGCTTCGCCTCAATTTCTTGGGTTTGGTTCTGTAGATACGATAACAGATCTGGTATCAATAATTGCAGATTTTGCTGTCTGATGGGCTGTGGCACGGCCATCACCATGATACCTCGCGTATTTTTTTCACGCAGCTGAATTCCAAGTCGCTGAAGCAAAGTATCAAATTGTGAAACCTGTTCAACCAAGTTCTTATCCAGTTTGAGCGAAAGCGGCACAAGGAGAGGCTGAGCTTTTAAAGGAGACCCACTCACTGACAGCTGGCATTGAGTTCGATACCACTCCGCCCTTGGTAAATTGACTAGCACACATTCTGGTTTCGCTTCCATCAACAAATATTGTTCACCAACGACTGTAAACGCTTTACCCAAAACAAAATCATCACGCTTCGTTTCTAGAGTACGTGGAGGTTTCGGTGTACTTTGCGCTTCGCGCTCTATGGGGTTTATATCTTCAGATGTGCTAAGTAACTCTTTGTATGCTTCAACTTCCTGCCAGCTTGGTGCGTCTTCTTTACATTGAGGCCTATTTTTACCGCTGCCAGAACCTGAATGGCTTGACACTCTCGCTTGCTGCCATTCATTGCTTGTTGATGGTGTGTGAATACGCTGAACAGAGCCACTTGATTCGGTATTCGTTAAGTGCTGAGAAAATATTGGCTCTTTGTCGGAAGTCTGATCGGCTTTTCCAGGATACGCTGGCGAACCTGCAATGGCTTCCATTATACGATGCTGTGATTCATTGGGTTCAGACTGAGAATAAGCTGAAGCACGCGTTTCTATCGGAATAATGACTTCTGCTTGCGACAATGCATCACTCAGTGCTTGGTAGATAAAGTCGTGTACTAGCCGCGCTTGATGGAAACGTACTTCGTGTTTCGCGGGATGCACATTCACATCAACTTGATGGGGATCAAGCTCAATAAACAAGACGTATGTGGCAAACTGATCGGGACTTAAGCCGTTTTCATAGCTCTGTCGAATGGCATGATTGATCAGTTTATCTCTCATCATTCGACCATTCACATAACAATACTGCAAGTCGCTTTGTTGACGAGCCCCTTCCGGTGTGGTGACCCAACCATGCAATTTCAGCCCTTGATGCTCCACACTGATTTTCAGCATGTGTCTGACAAAGGCACTGCCACACACAGCAGTAATACGGGCTTCTTCTTGGCGACCTGTTTTCGCTGCGCGATACTGTCGAATCATTTTCCCGTTATGGCGCAAATTGATGGTCACATCGAATCGGCTTAAAGCAATGCGCTTTAGCAATTCGTCTATGTGTGAGAATTCCGTTTTCTCTGTACGTAAAAACTTTCGACGGGCGGGCGTGTTAAAAAACAAATCCAAGACTTCGACGGACGTACCTATCGGGTGAGCCGTTGGCTGGAGCTTTACTTCCATATCTCGACCTTCACTGTATGCAGACCATGCCTGATCTTGGGTTGCAGGTCGGGATGTGATGGTTAATCGAGAAACGGAGCTGATACTGGCGAGCGCTTCGCCTCGAAACCCTAAACTCATAATGGCTTCAAGATCATCCAATGTGTGGATTTTCGAGGTGGCATGACGACTCAACGCCAATCCAAGTTCGCCTTTAATGATGCCTTTACCGTTGTCACGGACACGAATAAGTTTAGCGCCACCTTTATCTATATCAATATCGATGCGAGTCGCGCCAGAGTCTAAGCTGTTCTCAACCAGTTCTTTTACAACAGACGCGGGTCTTTCAACCACTTCACCAGCGGCAATTTGATTCGCCAAACGTGCAGGCAGTATTTTTATCGTCATTATTTGCTCGGAATGATCAAAACCTGTCCTACCGATAAGGTATCAGATTTGAGGTTGTTCACTTTCTTGATGGCAGAAGTCGACACACCATATTGAGATGCAATTTTTCCAAGGTACTCGCCTTTTCTAACCTTATGCTTCACCACTGGTTTATCTTTCAGTTTGACCTGAATGTTTAACTCCTGCCCAACCTTTAGCGTATTCGACTTCAACTTATTTTGCTGTTTAATACTCGCGACGGACACATTATACTTGCTCGCTATCTTCCCAAGATACTCACCCGGTTTCACGACATGTGTAATAACCTGAGTTTTCGTCGATGGCGTCGTTGGAGTGTTTCCTGAAATAATCAGTACTTGCCCAACAGAAATATGGGTACTTTTTAGCTTATTCGTTTCAATGATGGCTTGAATTGTCGTTCCGTATTGTTGTGCAATTCGAGACAACGACTCCCCACGTACCACCTTGTGCTTAATACTCGCACCTTTATTTGCCAACAAAGTACCTTCTGGTGGATTCGCTTCAAAATAATCCACAATGGCTTTCGATAATGACCGAGCTAACTTATCTTGGTGTGCAGGCTGGAATAACAACTTTTCTTCCGTTGGATTAGAAATAAACCCCGTTTCAACCAATACCGAAGGAATATCTGGCGACTTTAATACGGCCAAGCTTGCGTGAACGGGTTCGCTCTTATGAAGACGAGTCACTTTGCCCATTTCTTTCAGAATATTGGTTGCGACTTTATAGCCTTCTTTCTGAGAATAACTGAATTTCAAATCCAGAAGGGTCTGGCTTAGGTTGCGATCGTTGTTGTGCTTAGAGAGCACCTCACCCGCCCCACCAAGTAACTCTGATTGCTCTTCATGCTTCTCGACCCAACGAGCAATTTCACTGTTTGCCCTTCTGACATTCAGAACAAAAACAGATCCACCTCGCGGCTGCGGAGAGCGGAAGCTGTCGGCATGCACAGAAACAAGCAAGTGTGCTTTGTTTTCCCGCGCGATTTCAGAACGTTTATTAAGGTTAACGAAGTAATCACCAGTGCGGGTCAACACAGCACGAACACCACGTACTTGGTTAAGCTCTCGTGCCAGTTTTTTAGAAATCGCTAGCGTCGCGTGTTTTTCATATTTTTTTGTGGGTCCGATGGAACCGGGATCCTCACCACCATGCCCAGGATCAATTGCAATAATGACGTCAGCGTACCCTAAAAATTGAGAGGCATCCTTACCGGGTGAAAGTGTAGATGGAACAATTGGCTTCGATGGCAGAACTTTAGCAGGTTCACTGACTTTGCCGTGAGGCAAATCGATCACGAGACGATGACCATACTGCCCACCGGGTGTGGGACTGAGCTTGAATAAGTTTGGGGTGGTTGGCTTCTTCAATTCGAAGACCAAGCGATAAGTGCCTTTTTCAGGCGGGGTGCTTTTCCGAATTTTTTTGAGTACCTCAGAATCTTTCACGTTGTTGGGCAGTTTAGCTTTCACATTCGTTTGTTTAAGATCCACAACCAAACGCGCTGGATTCGTTAGTGTAAAGTAGCTGTAATTGGCTTCACTGCTCAAATCAATGACAATACGGGTTTCTTCCGGCGAAGGCCAAACTCTTACACCTTCAAGCGTATTCGCTGATACTTTGCCAGCAACCCCGAACAGAAAAAAGAAAGCAAGCAGTAAAAATGCTCGAAATTGCTTATAAATCAACACGACTCCAAATTCTTAAGCAAAGCATAACCATAATCCGTATTCGCGGTAACCGTTGCAATACGTTGGGTTTGGTCATATTTCATTTCAATATCCAAGTCAGGAGAAGGTAGAAGCCCTTCGCCTTTTTCTGGCCACTCTACAAGACAGATAGCATCCGGAGTAAAGTAATCACGAATCCCCATAAACTCCAACTCCTCTGGGTCTGCCAGCCGATACAAGTCAAAATGATACACTTGCCACTCTTTTAACTGGTAAGGCTCCACCAATGTATAGGTTGGGCTTTTTACATTACCAACATGCCCAAGAAACCTTATAAAGCCACGGCTGAACGTCGTCTTGCCTGCGCCTAAATCACCATGTAAGTAAATCGTCGTTTGCTGGGTGCATGCCTTCGCTACAAGCTGTCCAAATTCGACCGTCGCGCTTTCATCAATGAGAGAATAATGTTTCATGTTCATTTGTTGCATGTTCCAGTATCGATCAACGACTATATTAAATTCAAAAGAAACGGAATAGTAAACCGTGTTGGTTTTGAGAGACAAGATCTTATCTGTTAAGAAACGATAAAAAAATACCCATTTATGAAGCCTTTTAGCTCAAGCTAGCCGTATGTATCCAATTTTCTCTACTGGAAAGGTGTTCTTTTTACTTATAGGATCAGTTAGAATCGTCGCCCTTTTTTCACGCTATTTGCATCATGGATTACTCCGAACTTGCCGTCAAAATTAAACAGTGGGCTATAGAACTTGGCTTCCAAAAAGTAGGCATTTGTGATGTCGACTTAAAAGAGCACGAAAAACCACTACAAGACTGGCTAGACTCAGGTTACCACGGAGAAATGGACTGGATGGCTCGCCACGGAATGATGCGCGCGCGACCAGACGAATTATTACCCGGAACCGTTCGGGTGATCAGCGCTCGTATGAACTATCTCCCTCCCGATGCTCAATTTGCAAGTAACCTTAAAGACCCTAACCAAGGTTACGTAAGCCGATACGCCCTTGGACGCGATTACCACAAATTGGTACGCAATCAACTTAAAAAGCTAGGGCAAAGAATTGAGCAAGAGGTAGGAAAGTTTGGCTATCGTCCGTTTGTCGACTCGGCACCGCTCTTGGAACGCCCCTTAGCTCAAAAAGCAGGGCTGGGTTGGACGGGAAAACATTCTCTGATATTAGATGAAAGCGCTGGCTCTTGGTTCTTCCTAGGTGAACTGCTGATTGATTTGCCCTTACCTGTCGATGAACCGTCTTCCGATCAGTGTGGAAGTTGCAAAGCATGCATTACCTCATGTCCAACAGGGGCTATTGTAAGTGAAGGGGTGATCGACTCTCGTCTTTGTATTTCGTATCTGACGATTGAACTCAGTGGAAAAATCCCAGTGGAGCTTCGCTCTAAAATGGGTAACAGGATATACGGCTGTGACGATTGCCAATTAGTGTGCCCATGGAACCGCGAAGCTGACATTACTGACCAAACAGACTTTCATCGGCGTGATGCATTTGGCTCCTCCGAACTTATCACTTTGATCTCATGGTCCGAACAAGAGTTTCTGAAAAAAATGGAAGGTTCCGCAATTCGACGCATTGGTCATATACAGTGGATGAGAAATATCGCTGTCGCCATGGGAAATGCGCCCTTTTCTCAGGACATCGTCTATGCTCTTCGAGGGAGAATGGGAATGGATGACAATTTGGACGAGCACATTCAATGGGCAATCGATAGCCAAATGGCAAAAACACCGATAAAAGATAGGAAAAAAGAGCGCTTAATCAGAATTATCCAAAAAGGTTTACCAAGAGATGCCTAATGACTTAGGAAACTGACTCCTTATAGAACGCCCAAGAATTTATTTTCTGTAATGAAAAGTTCAAAATCTGAGACGGTATTTATACCTATAATTTGATTTAATTCTCAAAAAGTACTCTATGTGGAAAAAAGCGAATTTGGTAGCACAGATAGCTGGATAATGAAAAGTTAAACACAGATACAATAAATGACGAGGATCAAAAAAATACGAGTTAATGATCTTAACCCTTGCATCCATCGGAAAGTAAAAGCATCTCTCGACGCCTTATATACATAGACTTACATGAGTTTCATCTTTACCCGTGATGACGAAAACAAAAGAATGATCCTTGCCAATCCTTTCAAAACCCCTTAATAAAACAATTTATCAACCAAGTTATCCACAGAACATGATTTGTGGATAAGTCTGTTAGTTAAATTGTAAACATGCAGCAGGCTCCCCTATATACTTATTGAAAGCAGTGGAAAACTGAGCACCGTTTATGGCATCGGCTAGCTTTAAATGGAAAACGAAAAAAACACCCGACTGGGTGATTGTTTTGTTTCTTTCTGGGGTAATGCTTCACAGCATTCATAAAGAGCGGTTGATGCGTCTTCACATCATTCCCTTTCAGGAGAATAGCCACTAATAATTATAGTGAGAAATTTTACTTTCTAAGCACTTTTCAGTTGCTAAGTGAAAAAATTCAGATCGACACACGAGGTACCTGAACTTCAAAGAACTAGGCGTGACCTCAACCTTAGCAAGCTTGTATGTTTAAGTGCTTTTTCGTTCCTAAACGAAGGAAATTTGGAGCGACACACGAGGTTCGAACTCGTGACCTCAACCTTGGCAAGGTTGCGCTCTACCAGCTGAGCTAGTGTCGCATGATTCATCGCAATCGCAATCAATCTGAATGTGGTTGCGGGGGCCGGATTTGAACCGACGACCTTCGGGTTATGAGCCCGACGAGCTACCAAGCTGCTCCACCCCGCGTCCGTATTTCGTCATCATTCAAAGCATGATGAGCGCTTATATTTCCCAATAGGGAAAGAATCTGGAGCGACACACGAGGTTCGAACTCGTGACCTCAACCTTGGCAAGGTTGCGCTCTACCAGCTGAGCTAGTGTCGCAGATCATCGTTAAGCACGATAAGAGCTTTTTTACTTTCAGGCTAGAAAGTGGAGCGACACACGAGGTTCGAACTCGTGACCTCAACCTTGGCAAGGTTGCGCTCTACCAGCTGAGCTAGTGTCGCATGATTCATCGCAAAAGCAATCAATCTAAATGTGGTTGCGGGGGCCGGATTTGAACCGACGACCTTCGGGTTATGAGCCCGACGAGCTACCAAGCTGCTCCACCCCGCGTCCGTATTGTAGTCATTATTTAAAGCATAATGAAAGCTTATTATTTCCATATTAAGTGGAAATTGGAGCGACACACGAGGTTCGAACTCGTGACCTCAACCTTGGCAAGGTTGCGCTCTACCAGCTGAGCTAGTGTCGCATGATTCATCGCAAAAGCAATCAACCTAAATTTGGTTGCGGGGGCCGGATTTGAACCGACGACCTTCGGGTTATGAGCCCGACGAGCTACCAAGCTGCTCCACCCCGCGTCCGTATTGTCGTCATCATTTAAAGCATGATGAAAGCTTGTCACTTCCAAACTGCGTGGAAACTGGAGCGACACACGAGGTTCGAACTCGTGACCTCAACCTTGGCAAGGTTGCGCTCTACCAGCTGAGCTAGTGTCGCATTCACAACGTTTCCGCCGTTTAGGGCTGCGAATTATAAGAGCATTTTCTTTTGATGCAAGCCCTTCATTCAAAAAAATCAAAAAAAATGTCGATTCGATGAAAAAAGAAACAAAACTCATCGTATTCGTTCATCCCTTAAGCAATTCAATCATATAAGGTTGATTTTAAAAAGCTCAACATTCACCGATACCCGCACTTTCAGACACCTTAGAAAGACAGCACGGGTAACACTGAGGGGAAACTAGATGCTAAATACTTGCTTGCGATAAAACCGAAGTTCAGCGATGGACTCACGAATATCATCCAAAGCAAGATGGCTTCCTGTTTTTGAGAACTGTTTTAGCACGTCAGGTTTCCATCGACGTGTCAGCTCCTTAATGGTGCTGACATCGATGCAGCGATAATGAAAGTACGCTTCAAGCTCCGGCATAAATTCATAGAGAAAACGACGATCCTGACCGACACTATTACCGCAAATGGGGGATTTACCAGCGGGCACCCAGTGTTTTAAGAATTCTATCGTTTGCTCGATGGCTTGTTGCTCTGTCACTGTACTCTGTTTTACCCGCTTTACTAAACCACTGCCTGTATGAGTGGTTGTGCACCATTCATCCATTTTCGCCAGCTCTTCTTCAGGTTGATGAATTGCGAGAACGGGTCCTTCAGCGAGAATATTGAGCTCACTATCGGTAACAATAGTAGCGATTTCAATGATCTTATGGGTTTCAGGGTTTAACCCTGTCATCTCGAGATCGATCCAAATTAAGTTTTGATCGCTGAACGACATAGATGAATTGCCTATTTTGTTGATAAAAGAGGTATCATACCCACCTATTTTGGAATTCCAACTAAAGAAGTTGATAATCCGTGGCAAAAAAGAAAAAGCTCACAAAAGGTCAAGTACGACGCGTTCGTCATAATCAAAAAAAGCGATTAACCCAAGAAGAAACCATCCAATGGGAAGAATCTATGTTGGGATCAGCTAAATCGGGGCTGGTCATCACTCGCTTTGGTCAACACGCCGACATTGAAGACAGTGAATCTGGAAGCGTCCATCGCTGCAATCTCAGACGAGGTATTGAAAGTTTAGTCTCTGGAGACAAAGTTATCTGGCGATCGGGGCATGAATCTATGGCCGGTATTGCGGGTGTGGTTGAAGCTGTCGAACCAAGAACTTCCATTTTAACTCGTCCAGACTACTACGACGGCTTAAAACCTGTGGCAGCGAACATTGATCAAATGGTGATCGTGACTTCTGTTTTGCCTGAACTTTCTCTCAATATTATTGATCGCTACCTTGTGGCTTCCGAGACATTAAATATTGAACCTTTAATCGTTTTGAATAAAATCGACTTGCTTGATAAGGCGCAACGCGAAACCTATCTTGAATGGTTAGCTGAATACGAGAAAATTGGCTACAAAGTCCTGTTTGTCAGTAAGGAATCCGGAGAAGGGATCAAAGAACTGCAAGCCGAACTTAAAGATAGAATCAACATCTTCGTAGGGCAATCTGGCGTCGGAAAATCCAGCTTAGTCAATGCGTTAATGCCGGAAGTCGATGCCGAAGAAGGTGCCGTATCTGAAAACTCGGGCTTAGGGCAACACACAACGACCACCGCAAGACTGTATCACTTCCCTAAAGGTGGCGACCTTATCGATTCGCCAGGAGTGCGTGAATTTGGTCTTTGGCATTTAGAATCCGAAGAAGTGACGGAAGCTTTTATCGAATTTCGACCGTTTCTAGGTGGCTGTAAGTTTCGCGATTGTAAACACAATGATGACCCTGGCTGCATTATACGTGAAGCGGTCGAACGCGGAGACATCAGCGATATCCGTTTTGAAAACTACCACCGCATTATTGATAGCATGGGTGAGAACAAAGCTAACAGGCAGTACTCACGCAATAAAAAAGCCGATTTGTAATCATAAGGCTCCCTCTTGGCGATATTTGCCACAATTTTGTGGTAAATCGTAAACCCTTAATGTAAAGAAGCTGACAACAGAAGTGAGATTCAGTAACATCTCGCGCCGACTTGTAAAACAATTTGGAACCAATTGTGTTAGATAGAATTAAAGTGAGTCTCCAGTACTGGATCCCACAACATGGATTAACGCGTCTTGTCGGTAAACTGGCGAGTGCAAAAGCAGGCAGCCTAACCACCGCCGTAATTCGTTGGTTTATCAAGCAGTACAACGTCAACATGGATGAAGCATTGCATTCGGATCCCGCTTACTTCAAAACGTTTAACGAATTTTTTGTACGTGAGCTCAAAGAAGGGGCTCGCCCTATTGCGCAAGGGAGTTCCGTCATTTCGCACCCAGCCGATGCCTGTGTAAGCCAATTCGGTCCAATTGAAGATGGGCAGCTCATTCAAGCAAAAGGTCACAACTATTCGGCGCAAGAGCTGTTAGGTGGCAGTGAAACATTGGCTGAAGAGTTTATTGATGGCGAATTTGCAACGCTATATCTATCTCCTCGTGACTACCATAGGGTACACATGCCTTGTGATGGAACGCTGCGTAAAATGATTTATGTACCTGGCGATTTGTTTTCTGTAAACCCATTAACAGCGGAGAACGTGCCCAACCTATTCGCTCGCAACGAACGGGTTGTTTGTATCTTTGATACAGAATTCGGTCCGATGGCACAAGTGCTTGTGGGGGCAACGATTGTTGGCAGTATCGAACTCGTATGGGCAGGTACGGTAACCCCACCTCGTGGTAACACGGTTTACACTTGGGATTACCCAGCGGAAGGCAACAAAGCGGTTGTACTGAAAAAGGGTGAGGAAATGGGTCGATTTAAACTTGGCTCAACCGTTATCAACCTGTTCGCAAAAGACAGCATCAAGTTCGATGACAGCATGCAGATCAACGCACCAACGATGATGGGTACACCTTACGCGCATCAACTGGACGATTAATGGCGATACATGTACCGCTAAAGGCAGGCTAAAGCCTGCCTTTTTTGATAAAAACACACTTCTATTCAATAGGTCACACACATCTTTCCAAATCACCAACACGCTCCAAATAAGCCTCACAATCTTCATTGATTCTGCCAATGTTCGCTCCCCCACCTCTCTTACTTACTCAGCAGGACGAATCGACAACAAAGACATGGCAAAAACGGGCGTTATCATGGGCATAATCGGTCTTGGGATCGTATACTCTGCGATGTGGATATTTTACTGATCTGACGGAGCCCACACATGATCATCATTGCCCATCGAGGTGCACGCGCCACTCACCCTGAAAACACCTTGTCCGCTTTTCAAGCCGCGCTGGATAGTGGTGCGCCTGCAATAGAATTGGATGTTCATGAACACGATGGCGAACTTTGGGTTATCCACGACAAATGGCTTAATCGAACCACGAATGGTTTAGGGTTACTAACGTGGTTTGATCGCGACAGTCTAGGTAAGCTCGATGCGGGCAACGGCGAGAAGATCCCAACATTAAAACAAGTTCTCGCGCTCGTAAAAGGTCAATGTGCATTGAATATCGAGCTAAAAGGCATGTCGGATCTCTCGTTACTCTATGACCATCTCGATCTGGCGATGGAACAATTCCACTTCTCTCACCACCAACTGATTGTTTCTTCTTTTAATCATGAGTGGCTTGCCAACATTAAGCGATCGAAGCCAAGCGTGCTTATTGGTGCTTTGACCGGCACAAAAGGCCTTGATAAAGCAGCGTTTGCAGAGGCGCTGAACGCTTCATCCATAAACATCAGCCTTGACGTAATAGATGAAGATTATGTCAAAGACGCCAAACAACGGGGTCTTTCGGTTTATGTTTACACGGTGAATCAGCTTGAAGATTGGCAGTGGTTGAACAAAATCGGTGTGGATGGCGTATTCTGTGACTGTCCACGTAACGCGATAGATCACTTCCCACAGCCCCCCAAATTTCACTGGAAATAAAGCTAGTTGTTGACCAGCAATTAAGGCATAGTGAATTTTTTATAACCACCTAAGTCTTTAAACACAATGTCATACGAATGGCTTGCCTTAGCCGCCGCCTTTCTCTGGGCAATTTCCAGCGTGATCTCGGTTACCCCCGCGAGACATTTAGGCTCCTTTTCCTATAGTCGATGGCGGATGGGATGTACTTCCATCATTCTCATTATTATGGCGCTTTTTACGGGGGGGTGGGCAACCATAACCAACGAGCACATCTTACCAATGGCGTTGTCTGGGCTGATAGGCATATTCATTGGGGATACCGCTCTTTTTGCGTGTATGAACAGAATGGGACCAAGGCAAGCGGGCTTGCTCTTTTCTTGCCATGCCGTGTTTTCTGCCATTCTTGGGTACTGGATATTCAGCGAAACCTTAAGCGGAGCTGAACTATTCGGATCAGTGCTGGTTTTTTCTGGCGTGATGACCGCCATTTTCTTTGGTAAGAAAAAACAAGGTCAGCACGAGTGGGAAGTAATACAAGGCAGTGTTTATATCGGACTCGCGTTAGGATTGCTCGCCGCAATTTGTCAGGCTTTAGGTGGGATCATTGCCAAGCCCGTCATGCAGGGAAACATCGATCCCGTTGCGGCGTCGGCGATTCGTATGATTGCGGCATTTCTTGCGCACTGCGCATTTAGAATGACGGGAGCCAAGCTTTCTCGCCCGATTAAGCCCATCAACTTACGAATCCTTGGGATATGCGCCACTAATGGATTTTTGGCGATGGCAGTAGGCATGACACTGATTCTGTATGCCTTGCGAGACGGCAATGTCGGCATGGTGGCGCTGCTTTCTTCAACAACCCCTATCATGGTGTTGCCGTTACTGTGGGTCTATACACGACAGCGTCCTAACCCCTATGCTTGGATAGGCGCAATTTTAGCCGTAATAGGGGCTGGCATTCTCGTCACTTAGCCATATTCTTCATTCTTAAAAAACAGCACCAATGCTATTGATAACTATTTGCATTAATAATGTTTTAGCGATATATTGACCTTGTCTGTGGAACGAGAGTACAGCTCAATCCCGACCTTGAATCCTAAATACCTTGGGTAATGAGGTATCGAAGCTTCCTACTTCGAAAACATTACTGTGTCGACAAGTTGAGTTACCTGTTTCAACGTAAGTGCTACTTATTGAATTGTCGATACTAAATATACATTGTGATAAACAAAAACCACCGCTTTGGTGGTTTTTGTTTATGTACTCAATTAGGTTCTTATCTCGATGTATAGGGAGCTCATGAGCTAGGCTCGTGGAAACGAAAACGCTGTCACTCGATCAATGTGGTCTTCACCCAAAGCCAACATCACCAAACGGTCGATCCCCAACGCGACACCAGCACACTGCGGTAACCCCGCTTTTAAAGCATCAATTAAATGATAATCAATCGGTTGAGCATTCAGGCCCATGCCGATTCGCTGTTTATTGTCTTGTTCAAATCGCGATAGCTGCTCTTCGGGGTTATCCAATTCATGAAACCCATTCGCCAGTTCAATGCCTTGGAAGTACACTTCGAATCGATCCGCTACCCTCGAATCGTGTTGATTGATCTTGGCGAGAGCTGCCTGAGATGCGGGAAAATCATATACAAATACAGGGGCATCCTGCCCTATCTTATTTTCAATGCCAACACTGAACAACAACTGCAATAAGGTGTCTCTGTCTTCTTCTGGTTGTGCGATATCACTCAAACCCAAGACGTCCGCAGATTGTTTCAACGTATCCATAGAGGCTTCAAGTGGACACACGCCTAATACCGATAAAAAGGCATTCTGATAAGTCATGCGCTCCGCTTTTTTACACCTAAGGGTAAGCTGAAGCAGCTCATCCATTTCGTCCATCAGATCGTGGTGGTTAAAGTCAATTCGATACCATTCCAGCATGGTGAACTCGGGGTTGTGGAGTCGCCCATTTTCTTCATTTCGAAACGACTTACAAATCTGATAGATCGAGCCACTCCCCGCTGCAAGCAGGCGCTTCATATGAAACTCCGGGCTGGTCATTAAATAGAGAGAGCGCCCATCGGCATAGTGTGGCCCTACAAACTGAGTTTGAAAGGTATGCAAGTGAATGTCTGTCACCGTTGCATGGCTCATCGCAGGTGTATCGACTTCCAACACATCCCTGCGTTGAAAAAACGCTCGTATTTTCCCAATCAATTCTGCGCGTTGCTTCAATTGCGCTATGTCAGCGGTCGGTTGCCAATTCTTCGTGGGCATACAGTTTCTCTATAAGTTGTTAAGCGCACCATTTTAGCCCTGTGCTCTTGTCTCTTCCAGAGTCGATTCTTCTTCTTTCTCCACTAAGATGCGTCGAATAACAGTGATAAAAGTCACACTTTTTAGATGTTATATGTCTTTGATTGCATTAGCGAAGCAAAAACCTAAATGAATCAATTTTCCCGTATTTGAGCTCATTTAGTATGCCTATAGGAATCAAGGTTTTTTAGGATTAATGGATTCAACAGAATCCAGCAAGGACGGCCCGCAAGATGTGCGCTGTCGTTTTTGCATTTGTTGTTACTAACCGGAGGTAACTGTGCAGACGATAACCACAGATATCGCAGTCATCGGCGCTGGCGGCGCTGGTCTCCGCACTGCAATCGCTGCTGCTGAAGCAAACCCAGAATTAGACATCGCTCTTATTTCTAAAGTCTATCCCATGCGTTCTCATACCGTTGCTGCGGAAGGGGGATCCGCAGCCGTTATCAAAGACGAGGACAGCCTCGACAACCACTTCAACGATACCGTTGGCGGTGGTGACTGGTTGTGTGAACAAGATGTAGTGGAATACTTCGTTGAAAATGCCACGCGTGAAATGATCCAAATGGAGCAATGGGGTTGCCCTTGGAGTCGTAAAGAAAACGGTGAAGTGAACGTGCGACGATTTGGTGGCATGAAAGTCGAGCGTACGTGGTTTGCTGCCGATAAAACGGGCTTCCACATGCTGCACACTCTGTTCCAAACCTCGATGAAGTACACCAACATCCATCGGTTTGATGAGTATTTTGTGGTCGATTTGTTGGTCAATGACGGTGACATTCAAGGTGTAATTGCGATTCATATGTCAGAAGGCGAGCTGGTCGTGATCAGAGCCAAATCCGTTGTTTTAGCCACCGGTGGGGCTGGTCGCGTATATCACTGCAACACCAATGGCGGCATTGTAACTGGCGATGGCATGGCGATGGCATACCGCCACGGTGTCCCGCTCCGTGATATGGAGTTTGTGCAATACCACCCTACTGGTTTGCCGGGCACTGGGATTTTAATGACCGAAGGCTGCCGCGGCGAGGGTGGTATTATCGTCAATAAAAATGGCTACCGCTATTTGCAAGATTACGGCATGGGGCCCGAAACCCCAGTTGGTCACCCCAAAAACAAATACATGGAATTGGGACCAAGAGATAAAGTCTCCCAAGCGTTCTGGCATGAGCAACAAAAAGGCAACACCATTAAGCACCCTATGGGCGATGTGGTGCACCTCGATCTTCGCCACCTTGGAGAAGCGTACCTGCAAGAGCGCTTACCTTTCATCTGCGAGTTGGCCAAAGCCTACGTAAACGTCGACCCCGCCAAAGAACCTATTCCAATCAGACCGACCGTCCATTACACCATGGGGGGGATTGAAACCAATAAAGGCTGCGAAACGCGCATTAGGGGTTTGTTTGCCGTCGGGGAATGTGCGTCGGTTGGGTTGCATGGTGCAAACCGACTGGGGTCCAACTCTCTGGCTGAATTTGTGGTCTTCGGCCGAGTCGCTGGCGAAAACGCCGTGAAGCATATCGAGGCATTCAAAGGTTGGAATGAAGAGTCTATCGCATCACAGGTCAATGACGTAGAAGCACGAATCCAAGCATTAATGAATCAAGAAGGCGATGAAAACTGGGCGGATATTCGTACCGAAATGGGTCATACCATGGAAGCTGGCTGTGGTATTTATCGCCAAGAAGATTTAATGCAAGCCACCATTGACAAAATTGCAGAACTTAAAGCGCGTTACAAGCGCATCAGCATTAAAGACAAAGGTAAAGTGTTTAATACCGATTTGTTGTATGCCATTGAGGTCGGCTATGGGTTAGAAGTCGCCGAAGCCATGGTGCATTCCGCCATACTGCGTAAAGAGTCTCGTGGGGCTCATCAACGTTTAGATGATGGTTGTACAGGAAGAGATGACAAACGGTTCCTAAAGCACTCACTTGCCTTTTATCAGCCCAATGCGACGCCCACGATCGAGTACAGCGAAGTGACGATCACCAAGTCACAGCCAAAAGCACGTTTGTACGGAGAAGCCGCAGAAAAAGCCGCGGCAGTGGAAGCCGCTAGAGAAACAGAGGAGCAATCATAATGTCCGCCACTCGCATTCAAAAAGTCGACATTCTGCGTTATGACCCTGAAAAAGACGCAGAGCCTCACTTTCAAACCTTTGACGTCCCATTCGATGAAACCATGTCGGTACTCGATGCTTTAGGCTACGTGAAAGATCATTTGGACAAAGAGCTGTCTTACCGTTGGTCGTGTCGAATGGCGATTTGTGGTTCATGTGGGATCATGGTCAATGGTGTGCCCAAACTAGCCTGCAAAAGCTTCCTACGAGATTACCCCGATGGCATAAAAATCGAGCCTTTGGCGAATTTCCCCATCGAAAAAGATTTGATAGTGGACATGACTCCATTTATTGAGCGCCTCGAAGCCATCAAGCCCTACATTATTGGCAACGACCGTAAACCCGAAGATGGCACAAACATCCAAACGCCAGAGCAAATGGCAAAGTATAAGCAGTTTGCTGGCTGCATCAATTGCGGGCTTTGTTACGCAGCCTGCCCGCAATTTGGGCTTAACCCAGAATTTATAGGACCAGCGGCATTAACGTTAGCACACCGTTACAACCTTGATAGCCGTGATCACGGTAAAGCGGAGCGTATGGGGCTCATTAATGGTCAGAATGGCGCTTGGGGATGCACCTTTGTGGGCTACTGCTCTGATGTATGCCCTAAAAACGTCGACCCGGCAGCGGCAGTAAACCAAGGCAAGGTGGCGTCGTCTATGGATTTTGTTATCGCGATGCTGAAACCACAAGACACACCAGTAGAAAAGGAGGCATAACCATGAGTAACCGCAAACCTTATGTTCGTGAAATCAAACGAACATGGTGGAAAGACCATCCCTTCTACCGGTTCTATATGCTTCGGGAGGCTACAGTACTGCCGTTGGTACTTTTTACTGTGTTCCTCACTTTTGGATTAGGCGCTTTAGTCAAAGGACCAGAAGCCTGGCAAAGCTGGCTGGTCTTCATGGCAAACCCGCTTGTTGTTGCCATTAACATCGTTGCACTGGCGGGCAGCCTGCTGCATGCTCAAACATTTTTCAGCATGATGCCGCAAGTGATGCCCATTCGCTTGAAAGGAAAACCCGTCGAGAAGAAGCTCATCGTCGTAGGTCAATGGGCAGCCGTTGCCATGATTTCTCTGATCGCACTCATCGTGCTATAAGGAGCATAAAATGAAACCCAATTATTCGATTAACAAAACGCCTCAACGCTCCGACGAACCAATTTGGTGGGGGCTGTTTGGTGCTGGGGGAACGTGGTTTGCGATGATTACCCCAATGACCATCTTCATTCTTGGTGTGTTAGTGCCACTCGGCATAATTGACGCTCAAGCACTCAACTACGAGCGTGTATCAGAGTTCGCCACTAGCTTCATTGGCGCACTCTTTATCATTGGCACCCTTTCCTTACCGATGTGGCACGCAATGCACCGAATTCATCATGGAATGCACGATTTGAAACTCCATACTGGTGTTGTTGGGAAAGTTGCGTGCTATGCATTTTCTGGTCTTATAACGGCACTTTCCATTGTATTTATCCTCATAATTTGAGCCAAAAAAGAAAGGGAGATTCCCTCCCTTTCACCTCTTCCATAAGAAAAGCCTATAAGCTTACTTACAAATACGTACAATTTTCACTCTATAAACCTGAACACTTACTCACTATAATCTCGTCGCTTATCGATTAAAGCCCTCTATTGCTTATTTGTTGAACATAGACACACTCAGTTTTCACCATCAGCAAATTGAGCTGGATAAAGAATCAAGGAAAAGCATAAATAAAGACTGGTTATTTGCCAGAGCTTTGACACATTCACCATAGCCTAAACAACCTGCGCTCAGGATAAATAGGTTCTGGTTCTCATTGGAACCGAAGCACAAATTGCTTCCTTTTAAAAAGTAAGTGTAATGTTCAAACCATCTGTTTTTCTGACTCTAATCTGTACTTGGATGCTCTCCGGCTGCCAAATAGAGCCCAATCCCCTTCATCATGAGATGGCTCAGCCAGATGTCACGGATACTGCCGTACAGGTTTACTCGGAAATCAATCATTGCCAAGCAGCTGCAGATATCCCTAACTGTGACTTTGAGAAAGGCATTTATGTATTAGCCATCGACCCAACTGTCACGAAAGAACAGCATCAACGAGCCGTAAAACAGGCTGAAAATTTTGTCCGTTGGGCAAACCATGACGTTCATCAGTCATTCAATAATAAAACGATTGTGATTGGCATTCTGACCACCAAACCGACCCATGCATCTCACCAACATCCGTTTGCCATCGCACTGGCTTCCGCAACTCAGCAAATACAAGCATTAGAGTGGCTTTACACCCAGAGTGGCAAAGACGAAACACTGCAACTCACGACATACCAAAAACTCATGCAGGTATTTGATTATTATGTGGATGGGAATGGTCATACTTTGGTGGGCAGTGAGCTCAACGATGCCTACCACGATTTTAAAATCAAATTGAACATTTACCAACAAACCGCAGCACAACAAAATTTTGAGGCACTGCACCTGAATGAATGCCTCTATGGGAACGGGCAACTCAATGCCGACCGAGCACTCGGGACACCAACCCCTTGCAAGAAAGAGGGAACCATCCACTCTGGAGGCATCGTAGATACATTGCATGAAAAGACACACAGCAACCTAAATGCCGGTGTTTTACTCGGACTGCTATACGAATACAAAGTAGACTCCACCAAAAATGCAGGCGGCGGCGAACTCATTGGCAGCCAAGGCTCCCCTTTTATCAATAAAGGAGACATTGTGTCTGGTCTGTACCCACAGGATGGTCCCAACATGTACTTAACATGGGCGAACCCAGCGTTTAAACCCTTGAATGATTATTTGGATACGTACTTCTTCGCAAATAAATAACGAGCATAGAATTCGGTATTTTCAATCACAAATAGTTATAAATAGTTACAAATAGTTATGTGTTTCTATTTCATTATCCATTAACATTAAGTTGATATTAAATACGTGAATATATAGAGTAAAGCATTTCCTTTCGTGAATATTGGTATTAGTTTGAGTTACATAAAGTTCATTTTCCTCGTAGCTCTACTACTTCCATTTTCGTCTTGGTCAAAAACCACCTTTGTATCTTCCGATACTATCCAGAGAGCGATAGAGCAAGCATCACTTCAAGATCTTCATCACTCAGACATGTGGCACTTATTACTTCATTATAATAGGGAAAGTAGTGCCATAAACACTGAATCATTCTTTCTAGCACCCAATGGAAAGTATTCCCCACAAGAAGAATTAGAAGCAACGATTAGGTTGTTTTACACAGATCCGACTTCTCAATGCAAGTTTCCCGCAAGAAAGTTGTACTTAATGTCTAACCTAGGACTGAAATCATTACCTGAAGTAGAATGCATTCATTATTCTAACTATTTAAATGAATTCAAAGCTGATTCAGTCAGTCTTGTGTACGCCTCTGGTTATCTTGGAAACCCAGCATCCATGTTTGGTCACGTAATGATCAAATTTAACAAACTGAAAAACAACAAGCTTTTAGATCATACGTTTAGCTATGGCGCTATAGTGCCTGATTCTGACAATAAACTTGAGTATATCTATAACGGAATAACGGGTGGATACGATGGTCACTATGCAAATCAAATGTATCACCATCAGAATTTGCTTTATAACGAATCTGAGCTTCGTGACCTATGGGAATATGAGCTAAAGCTTCCCAAACAGGATGTTACCTTTCTACTCGCACATTTTTGGGAACTGGAAACAACAAAGAAAACATATTATTTCTTTACAGAAAATTGCGCTTACCAATTGGCAAAGCTGCTTGAAATGTTAATGGGTAGACCTTTACACAAAACCAATAAATTATGGGTTATGCCTTATGATATGGTGAGCTTGCTTAACGATGATGATATAGCATCCATTACCTATCATGGTTCAAGGCAACAAGATCTTTACAATAAATTCTTTCAACTAAACCAAAATCAAAAACAAACCGTTGAAATCATTATCGATGCTCAACCAAACGCAATTCCAGACCATCTAAAGCCATATGAAGATTATGCCGCCAAACAGATCATTGATACATTATTTGATTATTATGCTTTTATAGAGAGTAAAAAGTCTGGTTTGACTCAACGGCAAGAAGAGTCAAGAAAGCAGCTTTTAAGACAAAGATTTACTTTGAGTCCAGGTAACACAGATTGGGAAAAACAAAATCCCCCACCACCACACGCATCACAAGATACTGCACTTTTCCAAGTAAGCAGCGTATACAATCAATCCCTTGGTTTTGCATCTGAATTTAGGTTCAGAGCTAACTACTACGACTTTTTGAACATCAATGCAGCAAGAATCCCTTTCTCTGAATTAGAAGTTTTCGATGTTCGGGTACGTTATTTACACTCAGAAAGTGCATGGTCCTTAAGAGAGCTCATCCTATTTAACATCACTAACCTTAATACTTCGAAAACAGGTTTACCGCTCGATAGCGGTATCGCATGGAGACTTTCCTCCGGATACAAAGCGAATAGCTTAACTTGCCAGAGCTGTTCATCTTTTTACGTAGATGGATTTATAGGTAAGGCGACGAGCCTGAATAATTATTTTGCTGCTTATACTGCTATTTCGACAGAGATAAGAAGCACAGACAAATTTGGGGGCTACATAAAAAGTGGTCCCGAAATCGGTGGGATTTTCAATGTAACTCCCAACTGGGCGATGTCTCTAAAAATAGGACATCACATATCCCTAAGCTCTATGGAATCTTATGGAAATTACTTAAATTGGGAACATAGGTTTTTCAGTCACAAGAACTTTGATTTCCGCGCTCAAGTTAAGCATCAAGACTCATATGAGTACTCAGGGTCTCTTTCATTTTATTGGTAGATAAGTAACAACATGAAAAAAATCACAGTAACAGCATTAACTATTGCATCACTTTTCACTGGCAACGCAATGGCAGAAGACAGTATCAACCCTTGGACACATTGTGGTATTGGTGCGATGATCTTTAATGACAATGGCACAGCAGCCGCGATCTCAAACGTAATTTGGGATCTAGGTACTACGGCGGTTTCATCTAAGATATCTTCACAAGAAAGCTGCGAAGGAAAACGAGTAGAAGCGGCTAAATTCATTCAAGACAACTATGACCGCATTATAGAAGAAACCAGCCAAGGTGAAGGCGAACATCTAAGTGCAATGTTGGATATCCTAGAAGTAGAGAAAAACGCTCAAGCAAGCGTAATCTCAAAAGTGCGCGTTGAGATGGCTACTCAAATCGATGCCGCACCGCAAGCTTACTACAATGCAGTTGTAGCAAATATCTAAAACACCCTAAATTTATTGCTAAAAGGTCAGCAAATCGCTGACCTTTTTCATTCTATAAACGTCGATATCTCAGACAACGATTTCTTGTTTGTAGCGTGTTCCGGAATAGTAGCACCTTCCTCAGGATAGCCAGTTACGATCAACATGTAAGGGCGGTCGTTGTTATTGTCGCGTCCGCATATCTTGCTCAAAAAACTCATGGGTTTTGGTGTGTGGGTAAGCGTACCCAACCCTGCATTGTGAAGGGCTTGCAGTAAAAAACCTGTCGCAATACCAACCGACTCATGCACGTAGTAGTTGGTTTGGCTTTCGTCATTCTCCATTCCACCACGCTTCTGAGAAAATACGGCAATTAGCCACGGTGCTTTTTCAAGGTAAGGCTTGCTGGCGTTAGTTCCTAGTGGTTTAAGCGCATCAAGCCATTCTTGCCCAGCTCTGCCTTGATAAAAAGACTGCTCTAACTCTTCTGCCGCTTGACGAATTTGAGCTTTTACGTCTGCACGATTAATGGCCACAAAGTGCCAAGGTTGATGATTCGCTCCACTTGGTGCCGTTCCTGCTGCTTTAATGCAACTTTCAATGATGGATTTCGGCACGGGGCGATCGGAAAACTGACGAATAGAGTGACGACGCTTGATGAGATCGTAGTTTTGATTGGCGCGTTTCGACATTTCTTCCACTGAGTATTCAATAAAATCGTCCAGTGGCAATTGAGATTCTTCAGACATGCTGTTTCCTTACTTTTTTATTTAACGGGTTACTATAGCGAGAAATAAAAGACAAAAACGAGCTTTGTGATTGTGAGGGAGTGAGACTGAGAGCGTTATTCAATTTTTGTCACAATGAAACTAAAACCAACGTTAGAAGTTGAGACAAAAAAATGCGCCACCGAGGCGCATTTAATAATATTGATGATACAGAACCTAAAAACCGCTCACAAAAGAGCAACTCTGTCATGGTTTGTCTTCCATTAAGTAACGGTTACTTTACGCGACCCACGTACTCGCCGTTACGCGTATCAACCTTAATGACTTCGCCGATAGCAATGAACAGAGGGACACGAACAACCGCACCCGTGACCAGTGTTGCTGGCTTACCACCTGTACCTTGAGTATCGCCTTTCAGACCCGGATCTGTTTCAGTGACTTCAAGCTCTACAAAGTTTGGTGGTGTGACGGCAATTGGGTTTCCGTTCCAAAGCGTAATCATGCAGGTGTCGTTTTCTACCAGCCATTTAGCGTTGTCACCAACGGCTTTCAGGTCCGCTGCAATTTGCTCAAACGACTCGCTGTTCATGAAGTGGTAGAATTCACCGTCGCTGTATAGGTAGTCCAGATCGATGTCCATGACGTCTGCGACTTCAACCGTGTCGCCCGACTTGAACGTCTTCTCTAAAACTTTACCAGAAAGCAACTTACGGATTTTTACGCGGTTGAATGCTTGACCTTTACCCGGCTTAACATACTCGTTTTCGAGAATGACACACGGCTCATTATCAAGCATAATTTTAAGACCGCCTTTAAATTCATTCGTGCTAACAGTAGCCATTTTTTCCTCTTACCATCTTCGAGTTCAATTTAATGCCGCACATCATAACCCGAAAAGCTGTTTCTGTTGAGCAAAACTGGCTCAAACAATTAGCGAATGCGATCTCCGATCCTCACCAGTTGTTGCAAGCGGTTGAAATCGACCCTACCCCTTGGCAAAAAGGATTAGCCGCACGCGAACTGTTTGCGATGCGTGTACCACAAAGCTTTGTTCATCGAATGGAAAAGGGAAACCCTAACGATCCCTTGCTCAGGCAAGTGCTTCCCCTGATGGACGAGTTTGAGGTTCATAAGGGGTACTCGTCGGATCCACTGGAAGAGCAAGACAACGATCAGCCCGGTCTGCTGCATAAATATAAAAACCGCGTTCTGATGATTGTAAAAGGCGGTTGTGCGATCAACTGCCGATACTGTTTTCGACGTCATTTTCCTTACCAAGCCAACAAAGGATCCAAGTCGGTTTGGGAACACAATTTGGCTTACATTGCAGAGCACGATGAGATCAATGAGGTGATCTTGTCTGGGGGCGATCCCTTAATGGCAAAAGACAGCGAACTGGAATGGCTTATCTCTCGAATTGAAACAATACCACATGTTAAAACGCTGCGGATCCACTCTCGATTACCCGTGGTGATCCCATCCCGTATTACCGACGAACTTTGTTATCTCCTTCGTGGAAGCCGCTTAAATGTAGTGATGGTGACGCACATTAACCACGCGAATGAAATCGACGGTGAGCTGACCGCCTACCTTGCCAAGCTGAGACAGGCTGGTGTGACACTGCTTAATCAAAGCGTCCTGCTTAAAGGGGTCAACGACAACGCTGAAGCCCTGATCAAACTGAGTGAAGCCCTGTTTAACTCCGGCGTACTTCCCTACTACCTTCATGTATTAGATAAAGTGCAAGGTGCTGCGCATTTCTTGGTTCCCGATAAGGACGCCAAGGTGCTGATGTCTCAATTGATGGAAGAAGTATCTGGGTATCTGGTTCCAAAACTGACGCGCGAAATTGGTGGACGTAAAAGCAAAACACCGCTGGATCTGCATTTGGAATAACGCCTCTGACATTGGCAAATATTTGTTGTCGAAACCACAAAAATATTTCGTCTACGAAAACGATCCATTCTTTCTTTTTTAACCTAATATTTGCCCCTTATTGAGGAGCGAATTGCATGACAGAATTATCTAAATGGTTAGACTTAGGTCCTTTCTCATGGTGGGGACTACTTTGCTGTACTATCTGCGGATCATTGATAGGAATTGAACGCCAAACTCGGGGAAAACCCGTTGGAATAAGAACGTCCATCCTGATCATTTCCGGAACCTACTTTTTCATGTCACTTGCTATCTATCTTTCCCCTAACACCTTGGATCAAGCTCGGGTACTTGGGCAGATCATTACCGGTGTTGGCTTTCTTGGGGCAGGCGTAATGATGACGTTGGAAGGCAAGATACACGGGGTTACCTCTGCCGCCGTCATTTGGGTGTTAGCTGCGTTGGGGCTAATGACAGGCTTGGGCTTTGGTCAACAAGCAATATTAGTTACAATTCTCGTGCTTTCCGTCTTACTCGGTGTCGATAAGCTGGAAAGCAGTTTTATAAGCTTACGCAGAGGCGTCCATCGAACGATGGATAAACACAAGAAGAAATAGCACAGCCGTGATTTGAATGGCTTGTGAATTGAATCATCTCTTCGGGTACAAACCTATTGAAGGATGAATCGATTTCTTGTGCTGCACATGTGACGAGGCTCTTTTCATTCAGAAGAGAGGAGGCTGAGATGATACCGCCCATATTAGACACCGCTGGTGTGGCTTTCTTAGGTGACTCAGCCACCATTTCTCCTGCTGTGAACATAAGATCAATACCCAATGCTGCTAACTGCAAAACGCTGCGCATTACTTTCGTTAGTTCAGGAAACCATTTCAATCAAAATTTAGGACCACCTCTACAGAACTAATGCTTAGTTAAACAAAATTCATTACCACCGATTGACAACTCCCATCTTAAAAATGAGTCAAAAACCATAAATAGAGATGTCTTGTTTTATAGAACAATGTACCCAATTTTTAAAACAGGATACATTTTCGATGCTAGTTCGATATGATTTGGCTTTACTTCTAAGAGCTTTCTCTATTTTCGCTATCGTCGCAGGTCACTTTGAATTTGCCAGCCTACTTGGAGGTGCCTTATATTTGATCTGCCTATCCGGTTTCAATTTTGTCAAATATACCGTGCCAAAATTCAAGCTAGGTGAATTTCAATCTGCACGTGCCGAGATCAGCCATTGCTTTATAACCTATAATCGATTTCTGCTTAAAATCATTCTGCCAACATGTCTATACTTAATATTAATTAATATATTACTTGGGCGTTTTCATCCTTATAGCATCTTACTCATCAGCAACTATATCGGTCCAGACTACGCTGATGGTGTCACCGTTTGGTTTATAGAAGTATTACTGCAAATTTATTTATTGTTTAGCTTGTTCCTGTTGATCGCCCCCATTAGAAGATGGATCAAAACGTCCCCCTATATATTGTTCCTAGCCTTAACAATAGTCACTTACATCGTTAGCACAATATCCATGTGGATATTTGATACTTCAGACCTGTTACACCGGCTTCCACACCTGATGCTTTACTTGTTCTGTCTTGGAGCTCTCACTGCATTTAGCCACTCTATAACTCAGAAGCTAATTTCCTCAGCAATAGTTCTTTTCATTTGCGTACCTCACCTTATCTCAAATTTCGGTGACAACATGACATTTTTATTTTTCGCCATGTTACTAACGATTTGGCTCCCTACTGTTTACTTGCCAAGAATACTGAGTAAGTCGATCACTCTGATAGCAATGAGTTCATTGTTCATATATTTGAGCCACTTCCAAGCGAGAAGCTTACTTGAAAAATTGTTTAATGATCCACCGCCTGGTGCTTCTGTCGCTTTCGCCTTATGCGTAGGAGTGATCCTTAGCTATTTATGGCGCTCAAGAAAGACACTTGCAGGTAAAGCTTGGCAAAAGATCAAGTACACTGCTGCCCCTTGAGCCGATAACGTGTTGCGAAGTGACTTCAAGATACTGGGTGATCCGTTCACTGAATCAACATCCGTTCACTGAATCAATAAAAAAGCCTCGCACATTGCGAGGCTCTTTTCATTCAGAAGGGAGGAGACTTACATCATGCCGCCCATGCCACCCATACCACCCATATCAGGCATTGATGGTGCATCTTTCTGAGGTGCATCCGTTACCATAGCTTCTGTTGTGATCATCAGACCCGCTACCGATGCGGCAAATTGTAGAGCGCTGCGCGTGACTTTCGTTGGGTCCAGAATACCCATTTCAATCATGTCGCCGTATTCACCTGTCGCCGCGTTGTAACCGTAGTTACCTTCACCAGCACGTACGTTGTTTGCAACGACAGACTCTTCATCACCTGCGTTGCTGGTGATTTGACGGATTGGCGCTTCCATTGCACGTAATGCAACACGGATACCCACGTTTTGTTCTTCGTTGTCGCCTTTTAGCTCAGTCAGCTTAGACGCTGCGCGGATCAGTGCAACACCACCACCAGCCACTACGCCTTCTTCAACCGCTGCGCGAGTCGCGTGCAGTGCATCCTCAACGCGATCTTTCTTCTCTTTCATCTCAACTTCAGTCGCTGCGCCCACTTTGATGACCGCAACACCGCCTGCTAACTTAGCAACACGCTCTTGTAGTTTCTCTTTGTCGTAGTCTGACGTCGCTTCTTCAATTTGCTGACGGATTTGAGCAACACGACCTTGGATCGCAGCCTCTTCACCCGCGCCATCGATGATGGTTGAGTTTTCTTTAGTAATGCTTACACGCTTAGCCTGACCAAGATCTTCTAGTGTTACTTTTTCAAGCTCTAGACCAATCTCTTCAGAAATCACAGTACCGCCCGTTAGGGTAGCAATGTCTTGAAGCATGGCTTTACGGCGGTCACCAAAACCAGGAGCCTTAACCGCTGCCACTTTCACGATGCCACGCATGTTGTTCACAACAAGGGTTGCTAGCGCTTCGCCTTCTACATCTTCAGCAATGATGATAAGAGGACGAGATGCTTTCGCTACCGCTTCTAAAGTAGGAAGCAATTCGCGGATATTGGATACTTTTTTGTCTACAAGAAGGATGAATGGGTTTTCTAGGTCAACCGCACCAGCTTCTTGATTATTGATGAAGTAAGGAGACAAGTAACCACGGTCAAACTGCATACCTTCTACTACGTCTAGCTCGTCTTGCAGGGCCTGACCTTCTTCAACAGTGATAACACCATCAATACCTACGCGCTCCATTGCTTCAGCAATGATTTCGCCTACGCTCTTGTCTGAGTTAGCAGAAATAGTACCGACTTGCTCGATCTCTTTCTTGCCTTTACATTCCACAGAAATGTTGCCCAGTTCAATAACAGCGGCTGCAACGGCTTTATCGATACCACGCTTAAGATCCATTGGGTTCATGCCAGCCGCGACGGCTTTCAAACCTTCATTAACGATAGATTGAGCCAGTACCGTTGCCGTCGTGGTTCCGTCACCTGCTGCATCGTTCGCTTGAGACGCCACTTCTTTCACCATTTGTGCGCCCATGTTCTGGAACTTGTCTTCCAGTTCAATTTCACGCGCAACAGAAACACCATCTTTTGTGATGGTTGGAGAACCGAACGATTTGTCCAGCACCACGTTACGACCTTTAGGACCTAACGTCACTTTTACAGCGTCAGCCAGAACGTTAACACCTTCTAGCATTTTGATTCGTGCGTCGTTACCAAATTTAACGTCTTTAGCAGCCATTTTTAATTTCCCTTTCTTAATTCGTTTTTAATCTGTCGTTTTTGAATCAGAGTAAAAATTACTCAACAATTGCCATGATGTCATTTTCAGACATGATGAGGACTTCTTTACCATCAATCTTTTCAGATTTGGTGCCGTAGCCTTCAGCAAAAATAACGCTATCACCAACTTTTACGTCCAGTGGTTGTACAGTACCGTTTTCTAGAATGCGGCCCTTGCCTACAGCCAAAACCGTACCACGTGTCGATTTTTCCGCAGCAGAACCAGTTAGAACGATGCCACCTGCAGACTTTGCTTCAACTTCTTGGCGTTCAACGATAACTCGGTCGTGTAAAGGACGAATATTCATCGGTCGTCTCTCCTGATTAGATGTTTTTATTTGATGTGAGAAATGCCGTTAAAACGGCTTGTGGATCATATATAGGGCGTGCATAGAGATAACCCAAGGGGGGGAATGTGTTTTTTTGTGACGGCTGTTGAAAAATCAAACAGCTTTTCGAGGAATTTCATGTCAATTGCCCGAAGTGTCTATTTTTACCTCGATTTTTAAGCCCGCCGTTGCCTTGTTTCGTCACGTCGATAGCTCTTCATGTTACTCGCTTTTCTCGTCACTGGCGCGCCCAGTCGTATTGTAGCTCGAATTTGCATTCTTCTGTATCCTACATGTTCTTCAAGATAAATTAAGTCGTCTCTATCAATGCAAGATAAACATGGATTACTCACTGCACCCATTCCCGCCGTGCTCAGAAACATGACCCTTCCGATGATTGCGGGTCTGATCTCGATCCTAATGTTTAACCTTGTCGATACTTTCTTTATTTCTTTGCTGGGTACTCAAGCTCTGGCGGCCATCAGCTTTACTTTTCCTGTCACTTTCGCGGTTAACTGCATCACGATGGGCATCGGTATGGGGCTATCGACCAACATCGGTCGGCTGCTTGGACAAGGCCACAATCAAGATGCGGCAAGGTTTTCTTCCCACGGTTTAATCCTGGCTGTCATTCTCGTCAGCATCGCCTCGGCAATAGGGTTGCTGGTCATCACTCCGTTGTTTTCGTTTTTAGGGGCAACGCCCGATCTGATTCCACTGATCAAAGAATATATGGTGGTCTGGTATCTAACGATCCCGATGCTAGTGATTCCTATGGCGGGAAACAGCGCCATTCGCGCAACAGGTGATACAAAAACCCCAGCAAAAATCATGATACTGGCTGGCATCATTAACGGCGTACTCGATCCACTGCTTATCTTTGGTTACGGTCCGTTTCCTGAGTTGGGCATAAAGGGCGCCGCCATCGCCAGCGCATTAAGCTACATGGGCGCTTTATGTGGATCCTTATACGTACTCATAAAAAGAGAAAAGCTGCTGGCACTTCCGCACTTTCCTTCGCTTATCCAAGATTGGCGCGCCATCTTAAAAATTGGCACACCAGCCGCCCTATCGAATGCGATGTCACCTATTTCAGGTGCAGTGCTCATGATGATATTAGCGAGCCATGGTACGGAAGCCGTTGCCGCTTATGGTGCAGCGCAACGTATTGAATCTATTTTGATTTTAGTATTAATGGCACTGACTTCTGCTTTGACCCCCTTTATGGCCCAAAATTTAGGGGCAAAAAACCCGACACGCAGTTTTAATGCCTTATTCATCTGTATGCGATTTTCGATTCTCTTTCAGCTCCTCATCTTCATTATGATGGTGCCGCTCAGCCTGCCTCTTTCTGCGCTTTTTACCCAAGAACAAAGTGTTAGAGATTTATTGTGGCATTACTTACTGGTGGTACCGTTTAGCTATGGGTTTCAAGGCATATTGATGGTACTGGTCAGTGGGCTTAATGCGCTACACAAACCCATGCATGCCTTCATGTGGAGCGCAATGCGTTTATTTATCTTCACGTTGCCTTTTGCTTATTTAGGTAGCGAGTGGTATCAAGTGGAAGGACTGTTTATGGGCATTGCGGCAGGCAACATTGTCGGCGGAACATTGGGATATTTATACGCACTCAAAATGCGCAACAAAGTGGTAGGGCTTCAAGTGCTAAGACAAAACGATAGCTCATAGAGTCCGTGACTCGTCATAATCACAGTCGCTCAATATCAAAGTAAGCCAACATCAAAGTGGAGCATCACCCAAACGAAAAACCGCTGACATTGTCAGCGGTTTCTATTCACTAAAGCGGCTGTTAATGATTAAATCAGCCTAATTGAGCATAATTAGAACAACTCTTGCGCAACTTTGAATAAATCTTTACGTACTGGGCGTTTCATGTTCTCGATACAATCAATGATGTCGTGGTGAACAAGTTCTTCTTTTTGAATACCAACACAACGACCACCATGCCCTTCTTGAAGAAGGTGAACAGCGTAGTTCCCCATGCGAGAGGCAAGAACACGGTCAAATGCCGTTGGGCGACCACCACGTTGGATGTGACCCAAGACTGTCGCACGAGTTTCACGCCCAGTGGCTGATTCAATCTCTTTCGCAAGCTGGTTGGCGTCCATCATAAGCTCTGTCAATGCGATGATAGCGTGCTTTTTGCCTTTCTTGATGCCGTCTTGAATGTTGGCAATCAACTCTTCTTTGCTCAGGCCTGTTTCTGGTGTGATGATGTATTCACAACCACCAGCAATCGCAGACATCAAGGTTAAATCACCACAATGGCGACCCATGATCTCCACGATCGAAATACGCTGATGAGAAGATGAAGTATCACGTAGGCGGTCAATCGCATCAATAACGGTGTTTAACGCGGTTAAGTAACCAATGGTGTAATCGGTACCGGCGATATCGTTATCAATCGTACCTGGCAGACCGATGCATGGGTAACCCATTTCTGTCAGCTTTTTCGCCCCCATGTAAGAGCCATCACCACCCACAACAACCAACGCATCGATGCCGTGCTCTTTCAGGTTTTCGATCGCTTTCTCACGGACTTCCACTTCTTTAAATTCTGGGAAACGAGCTGAACCTAGGAAAGTACCACCTTTATTGATCACATCAGATACACTGCAGCGATCCAATTTCTCGATACGGTTTTCGTATAGACCTAAGTAGCCGTCATAAATACCGTACACTTCTAGCCCTTCAGAAAGTGCCGTACGTACAACACCACGAACTGCTGCGTTCATGCCTGGTGCATCACCGCCACTTGTCAAAACACCGATCTTCTTAATCATGCTCACCCTCTGATATCTGGGAATCTAATCTCTAATTCTAAATGCCATTCACGGCGAAATCTTATCTTATTCACGTTATGTAACACTTTCTATTCGTACGGCATACATAACGAAATATTGAAACTTTTCTACTTATGAAAGAGTATTACAATTATGCTATTAAACTTTGTTGATTCACATCACGTTCAATAGTGGTTTATGTGGTTTGCACAAAAGATAGCTAATTATCTTCCATTTGTCTTCTTTCTTTCACGGTTCGTAATAATTAACTTCACAGCCACCATTTCTTAGTGCTTTCAACCTAAGAATTTCCTTGCTCTTGTTCGTTTAGTTTAGTTTTAGCCCAAGGCACAACAGAAATTGGATCTTGATGGATTAGGATGTCACCCTCAGGAAATCTTTCGAGTAATTTTTGTTCAACCTCATCCGAAATGCGATGTGCTTCAAGCAGCGGCATGTGATCATCTAACTCCAAATGCAGCTGGATAAAACGAACGGGACCGGACATTCGAGTCCGAATTTGATGCACACCCAGCACACCGTTCACTGAACAGGTAATTAACCGAATATCCTTTATTTCTTCGTCTGGAAGCTGCCTATCAAGCAAAGATTGCACTGCGCTATACACCATGCGAATGGCGCTAGAAAGAATGAAAACACCGATTCCAATAGCAAATACGGCATCAGCTTGCCCTATTCCATACCAACTTAACCCAAGCGCCACGATGATTGCGGCGTTCATATACAAGTCGGATTGATAATGAAGAGAGTCGGCAGCAATGGCCTGGCTACCCGTTTTTCTGACGACGTGTTTTTGAAATGCCACCAACACGCCCGTAATCAGTATGGCAAACATACTTACATACACACCGAGCTCAGGTGATTGCAGCTCATGGGGACGAAAAAACCTATCCACGCCATTTAATATAAGAAAACAAGCCGAGCCTGAAATGAACATCGCCTGTGCTAATGCCGCTAATGATTCAGCTTTCCCATGACCAAAAGAATGTTCTTTATCGGCCGGTTGAAGAGCGTAACGCACCACAATGAGATTCACGACAGAAGCCGCGATATCCAATAATGAGTCAATTAATGAGGCAAGCAAACTCACAGAGCCTGTTACCCACCAAGCCGCAACTTTGATAATCAATAGTAAGAGAGCAACCCCTGTCGCGAGCCAGGCTGCGGTAGAAACAAGTTTGGAATAATCAGATTTCATCATCGAGATAAGTGGAATAAAGGAAAAAGAGTAGATTACTAAAGTTCACTCCATCTCACGAGTGCCAAATAAAAATACACGACCCACGTACAATTCTTATATCTAGCAAACCTCTCATACGACCAAGTAAACATATGACCAAGTAGAACGGCGCATTTGCGCAGAATTTCAACGGTTCTTTGTGTCGCTTGTCCATTGGCTGGAAATGAGTTTGGAAGTGCGTTTTTGCATCCACTCTTTAATTATAGTAGTGATCATACAACGCTTGCGTTTCCCCGCTGAGCTTCATTCTTTTGAGCGCTTGCGCAAACTCATGCGCCTTGCTCTCTGAAGAGATCAGAGTCGGATAATTATCCACACTGATCGGCTGATTTTTCTTATACTTCGGGTTGGTTGTTCCCTGAAACCACTTCGACTTTAAAGAAAACCCAAGATACAGTGGAAGCACACCACCACAGCAGTTCGGATGCAATTTCAATCCATTCAACTGATGCTGTTTCAGTAAATACTCCAATGTTGATTTGTTGTAGATATAGAAGTCGCCTTTTTTATTCAAAAGAAACGTCATTGCTTGCATGGAGGTCATTTCAGGCGGCTGTTTAATGTAAATGTCGGTGATGCCTCTGGTGATGTCAGGCGCTCCTTTAGAGCGAAGCAGTACTTTCCCTTTCAGTTGTTCGAGCTGAGTGACCTCAGCCATATCTTCACGAGAAACACCAATATCTCCTCCTGGCAAACCACTTTCAATGAAGTAAACGAAAGCCGCCCTCTTTTTGGTTAAGTTGAAACCGGGATAAAAATCGATGTCGCCTCGCTTTAGAAGACTGACCACTTTGTTCTTTGGCAAACGAATAACACGGAGCTCACAGCCCACTTCCTGTGCTGCTTTTTGGTATAGATCCATGTATAACCCCGAGTTATCGGGCGCTCTTGCAATATTAGGTAAACGTTCATTGGTGCGGTAACCCATTTTCAATACACACGTTGATTCGGCTGCACCAGCAACTTGAGACATCAAGAAATATAAGCAAGCAATTATTGGTATGACTATTTTCCGCATTGTCTAATATACCCTCTAACTATCGAGCTACATTGAGCATAGTCAACAGTGGTTTTATATACAAAAAGAAAACAGCCATTAAGGTGGTTTTGTCGTCTATGTAAGCTTTATGTAATTAATCGTCTTGGTGACGCTCTGCAAACTTTTCAGCGCATTTATCGCCGCTCTCTTGCTGCAATTCTTGAAGTTTTACCTTCTGTTCTGACGTTAAGATCCCCATGGCTTTCTGCTGTTGTTTCAACATATTTACACGTTTTTCAGTTTGAGCTTCCACCATTTGCGTCGCCAGATCTCGTGCGGCATGTTCATCAAAGGTATCGGCTAATACCAATTGTTGGATGTCTTGTTGAAACGATTGCATCTTGATGTGCATGTCTTCTGACTTGCCTTTTCGATTCTTTTTCGCGTCTTCGCGCAATTGCTTGAACTGCGCCTTCTGCTCATCGGTTAAGTCGAGTTGACGAAGCACACCTTTATCCATCCCCACACCACACTTGCCGCCGTAAGCATGACCAGCTTTTTGATGGTCTTTACCGCCAAAAGCCCATGCACTTACGCCACTCAAAGCAAAAGGAAGTACCGCAGCCATCAGAACCATTTTTTTAGTGAATTTCATTGTTGTATCCTCGTTCATCATTGGAATTTATTTGTGTGTTGTGCTGCATTCGCAGCGCTTAAAGATAGAATACGAACGGGGTTGTAAAGCAACGTGAAGAAAGCGTAAATCAACGTAAAGAGTTCTGATTACACGATAAACATGAGTATCATGAAGATAGAAAACCCATAAATGAGGTGACAATGGCACATATACTATTAGTGGATGACGATACAGAATTAACCGGCTTACTCAGCGATATTCTGACTTTGGAAGGCTTCCAAATAAGCCAAGCCTGCGATGGTCAAGCGGGGCTTGAGTTAGTGGATGATAGCGTCGATTTAATTCTTCTGGATATCATGATGCCTAGGCTCAATGGCATGAAAATGCTCAAGAAGCTACGTGAAAATTGGCAGACTCCAGTGCTGATGCTCACTGCCAAAGGCGAGGAAATAGACAGAGTCATCGGGCTTGAACTGGGCGCTGACGATTACCTGCCTAAGCCATTCTCAGATCGTGAATTGATGGCACGCATTCGCGCGATTTTACGGCGAACTCAACAACCTGATGCCAAGAGCAACAAAGCTCCAGAGTGCATGACTTACCAAGACTTAAAAGTATTCCCTGGAAAACAAGAAGCCTACTGTGGAGAGGCTTTGCTCGATCTCACCACCACTGAGTTTGCCTTACTTAGCCACTTTATTGCCCACCCAGGTGAAACCCTCACCAAAGAGATGCTCAGTTTAGATGTATTAGGGAAGCGCTTAGCACCGTTTGACCGTGCTGTGGATATGCACGTATCGAACCTGCGCAAAAAAATGCCTTTGCTTAGTGACAACAAACCTCGCATTAAAACCTTACACGGTCGTGGGTACATGTTGGTAGAGGCGGGATAATGCGGTTTCCTCTTTTCTCTAGCTTATATGGGCGAATTTTTGCCATTTTCTGGCTGACCATGTTATTGGTATTGATCGCGGTGTTGATCTTACCTTTTCTTGATCCACGCCAACCTCATGATATCCCAAAGGATCATCTTGACCGCATTACGCAATCCGTCATCAAGCTAGAAGAAAGATACACTAACCACCCGAACATTCAGGAAGTCGCAAGAAAACTTGCCGATAGAGGGAAACATCATGAAAATCGCCCTGTAACTTACCTGACCGATTTGGAAGGAAATTTGATTACCCGAGAACGTGGTCCGATTCGTAAAGCGATGCAAAACTACATCACTGAACTGGATTTAACTCAGATACGACCTCAACAAAAATTATACGGTCGTATGATGGTGGCAGGTCCGTTCCCCGTCAAAATTGCGAATCAAAATGTGTTGCTTTTCAATGCCATGAAGTGGAATCAAACGCCCCCCTTCTTACTCCAACTGTTCGACAAGCCCTTTCAGCTGCTTTTTGCTGTCATGGTTGCCAGTACTCCTCTTCTACTGTGGCTAGCTTGGGCACTGAGTCAGCCAGCTCGGCGTTTAGAGAAAGCCGCTAAGCGAGTCGCAAAAGGAGAATTTGTGGCCGATCCCGATTTGGAAAAAGGCACCCGAGAGTTTCAACAAGCGGGAACCAGTTTCAACCAAATGGTATTGGCTGTCGATCAAATGATCACCGGGCAACAACGGTTGCTGTCGGACATTTCTCACGAGCTTCGTTCGCCGCTTACTCGCCTAAGAATGGCCAATGCGCTCGCTACCCGAAAACAAGGGGAAAGTGACGAACTTAAGCGCATTGATACCGAAGCCGAACGATTAGAGCAGATGATCAGCGAACTCTTGGAACTGTCACGTATGCAGGTGCACAGCCACGAAAATAGAGAGCGCCTTTCTGTTGTTGATCTGTGGGAAGAGATATTAAAAGACGCGCAATTTGAAGCCGAACAAAAAGGCAAAGTACTGCGTTATGGTTCTTTCCATGATGGATCCATGCGCGATAGCTCCTTACCTAACACCTACATTTACGGTAATCCAAACTTGTTAATGAGTGCGGTGGAAAACATCGTTCGAAACGCCATTCACTATGGCAACCAGAACATACAAGTATCGATGGTGCTGAATGGCAGTGAACTACAGATTGATGTCGATGATGATGGTAACGGTGTGCCACAAGAAGAACTGGAAGACATTTTCCGACCTTTCTACCGAGTGTCGACGGCAAGAGATAGGCACTCTGGAGGCGCAGGTTTAGGTTTGGCGATCACAGAGAGTGCGATTCGGCAGCATAATGGAACCATAACCGCACAACCCAGCCATCTTGGAGGGTTGAAAGTACGCATTGCACTGCCCATCAGTGAACAGGCTTAAGCCCTCCCAAAATGGCTTGATATGCCTTTTCGGTATATACCCCTACTATTCACAAGTTGATAACGATAACAATTATCATTACATTATTACGTAACAATAAGGAGAGTAATAATGTCACACACCTTCCCAGAACTACCGTACGCATACAACGCACTGGAACCGTACATCGATGCAAAAACAATGGAAGTACACTACAGCAAGCACCACCGTACGTACTTTGATAAATTCACGGCAGCAATCAAAGGTTCTGATCTAGAGAACCAATCTCTAGAAACCATTTTTGATTCTATCTCAAGCCAGGCACCCGCTGTTCGCAATAACGGTGGCGGTTTCTACAACCACGTTGTGTACTGGAACTGCATGGCGCCTAACGCGGGAGGCGAACCACAAGGCGATCTAGGCAAAGCGATCACTGACACATTCGGCAGCTTTGATGCGTTCAAAGAGCAATTCGCTCAAGCCGCAATCAACACCTTTGGTTCAGGCTTTGCTTGGTTGATCGTAAAAGATGGCAAGTTGGTCATCACCTCAACCAGCAACCAAGACAACCCACTAATGGATGTTGCAGCAGACCGCGGTGAACCTATTCTCGCGCTAGACGTATGGGAACACGCATACTACATCAGTTACCAAAACCGTCGCCCTGAGTACATTGATGCTTGGTGGAACGTAGTAAGCTGGGATGCCGTTGCACAAAACTACGCCGCCGCTCTCGCAAAATAACCTGAACTTAAGTTAAGGCGACATAACGCCTTATGTACCCAAGTAACCATTGAAAGAGTAAGTGCCTTGCTTGCTCTTTTTTCTTCCTCCATAATGCCCTTCACTCCACTCACTCAAAAGATTTGTCATGCTGGATATCGTTTTATTTGAGCCTGAAATTGCCCCAAATACAGGAAACATCATTCGCTTATCGGCCAACTGTGGCTCAAACCTTCATCTGATTGAACCATTAGGGTTTGACTTTGAGGAGAAGAAAGTAAGACGTGCTGGTTTGGATTACCACGATCTCGCCCGTGTAAAGCGCCATAAGAATATGGACGCCTTCATCGAATACATGGAAGCGCGCGGTGAAGACTACCGACTCTTTGCGTGCACCACGAAAACCACTGGGCACCATGTAGACGCAACCTTCAAAGAGGGTGACGTGCTGATCTTTGGTCCAGAATCGCGTGGGCTCCCAGCAGACTTCATCGAAAGCCTTCCAATGGAACAGCGAATCCGAATTCCTATGATGCCAGACAGTCGCAGCCTGAACTTGTCTAACGCGGTAGCCATCATTGCCTTTGAAGCATGGCGTCAGCTTGGATTTGAAGGCGCCTTATAAGTTGCACCATCTCTGAAATATAAAAAAAGATGAAGGCGATGACCTTCATCTTTCTTGTTGCTCATCTTCAATGAGTTCTCAACCAGACAGTTTGCGCTTAGTTTAAACGATTTCGATCGTCGTCATCCTTGCGCTCGTATTCACCTTCAAACGTATTTCCCTGAGACGAATCACCACGCTGGAAAGGATCTTGCCCAAATGGGTTCTGTTGATGGAAGCCCCCTTGAGCGTGAAACCCCCCACCATTTCCGAAGTTCTGAATCTTTACTTTACTCATCAATTGCTTGGCAATAAGTGCTCGCGGTGCCGGTAACAACACCAGCATACCTAGCGCATCGGTCATAAACCCAGGCGTAAGAAGAAGTACCCCTGCGACCGCCAACATGACGCCTTCCACAATCTGCTGCGCAGGCAATTCACCTTGCTGAAGCCGAGTTTGAACGGACATCAATGTTTGCAACCCTTGGCTACGCACCAATGTCGCGCCGACAAATGCCGTCAGCAAAACCAAACCGATGGTCGTCCAAAAACCCAAAAAGCCGCCCACTTGAATAAACAAGGCTATCTCAATGATTGGCACGGCGATAAAAAGCAGTAAAAGTATCGGAAACACAAGTCCTCCTGTAGCAATGACAACCAGTGTATTGCTTTGCCAAACAAACAACAATTGCTTACCTCAAACTTATCCAACGATCCCGGCTAACTTCTGTAAGAAATGTTGACAACTCAAAGGTTCAAAAGGTGATCAGGCGGCTGTTTTTATGCCGCCAATTCGATAATATGGGCACAACATCAGGACCGATTTACAGCCGTTTACTCTGATGAATGGATTCTTAAAAACAGACGTGGCTAATTCAATATCAATACTTACAATAAAAGCCTAAGGATCCTGTTATGACTAAGACGATCGAACTTAATCACACCTCATCTCATACTGCGACTCGCATTGAAGAAGATCTCCTCGGTCAACGTCACGTTCCCGCCGACGCTTACTACGGCATTCACACACTAAGAGCCATCGAGAACTTTAACATTTCCAGTGCCACCATTTCTGATGTACCCGAATTTGTACGCGGCATGGTGATGACGAAAAAAGCCGCCGCATTAGCGAATAAAGAGCTCGGTGTCATTCCGTCTGAGGTAGCCAACCCCATTATTCAAGCTTGCGATGTCATTTTAGAAACGGGCAAGTGCATGGATCAGTTCCCCTCCGATGTATTTCAAGGGGGGGCAGGCACCTCCGTTAACATGAACGCTAATGAAGTCATCGCCAATCTTGCACTGGAATTGATGGGCAAAGAAAAAGGGCAGTACGAATTCATTCATCCAAACGATCACGTCAACAAAAGTCAGTCAACCAACTGCGCGTACCCAACGGGGTTTCGCATCGCTGTGTACAACAGCGTGAGCAGGCTAATAGACGCCATCGAGTACCTAAAAGGGGCATTTGATCTGAAAAGCCAAGCGTTCAATGGCATCCTCAAAATGGGCAGAACTCAACTGCAAGACGCCGTACCAATGACAGTGGGTCAAGAGTTCCACGCATGGTCGGTGACCTTAAATGAAGAAATTCGTAACCTAGAGTACACCTCCAAGCTGCTATTAGAAGTCAACATTGGCGCAACAGCCATCGGCACTGGGTTAAACGCCGCGGAAGGTTATCAAGCATCTGCGATCAAACACTTAGCGCAAGTAACGGGGCTCGACTGTGTTCCAGCGGAAGATTTAATCGAAGCCACCTCAGACTGTGGCGCGTATGTGATGATACATGGTGCGTTGAAACGCCTCGCCGTGAAGCTCTCGAAAATATGTAATGACTTACGACTGTTGTCTTCAGGTCCACGAGCGGGCCTCAACGAACTGAACCTACCCGAACTGCAAGCAGGTTCGTCCATTATGCCTGCCAAGGTGAATCCAGTGGTGCCTGAAGTCGTTAACCAAGTGTGTTTCAAAGTGATCGGTAACGACAACACCATCTCTTTTGCCGCAGAAGGCGGACAATTACAGCTGAATGTCATGGAACCGGTTATCGCTCAAAGCATGTTTGAATCTTTGGAAATCCTCACCAATGCGTGCGTTAACCTGCGCGACAAGTGCATCGACGGCATTACTGTCAACAAAGACGTTTGCGAAAGCCATGTGTACAACTCGATTGGGATTGTTACATACCTCAACCCATACATCGGTCACCATGAAGGCGATATCGTAGGAAAGATCTGCGCTGAAACAGGAAAAAGCGTCAGAGATGTGGTGCGAGAAAGAGGCTTGCTAACAGAAGAAGAATTGGACGATATCTTCTCAGTGGAAAACCTCATGCACCCTAAGTACAAAGCCAAACGATTTAACTGAATGTTTAACTAAATGAATGGGACCAATGGTCTCATTTTATTTTGCTGCCCATTTAGTTTGCTGACAGCAGCGCCAACTGGCAAAAGTTTGTCTCACATCAGCCCTAAGTTATCGAGCCATCTGCTATAGTCTGCGCCGTTTTCAGCATTAGATAATTTTTCATGCTGGTTTTTAGCCTTCCTTTTTCAGCAAAAGGGGGATTTCCATTTGGAATGTAAGATAAGGTGCGACGTATGATCATGGTCGAATTGTTAGTAGTCCTGCTCTTTATTTATTTAGGAGCAAGAATTGGAGGCATCGGCATTGGCTTTGCGGGTGGTACGGGTGTCGTTGCGTTAACCATGGGGCTGGGTGTCCCAGCGGGCAATATTCCTGTCGATGTTATATTGATTATTGCATCGGTCATTACAGCGATTGCGGCCATGCAAGTGGCAGGTGGCATGGACTGGCTGGTCGATATGGCAGAGCAGTTTCTTAGAAAGAACCCAAAACACATTACCTTTTATGCCCCAGTGGTGACCTACCTAATGACCCTGTTAGCCGGAACGGGGCATACCGCTTTCTCCACACTCCCTGTGATTGCAGAAGTGGCCAAAGAGCAAGGTGTACGCCCATCACGCCCACTTTCCATCGCTGTTGTCGCCTCTCAAATCGCCATTACCGCTTCGCCTATTTCAGCGGCGGTGGTGTTTTTCTCTGGCATTCTAGAACCACTGGGCGTGGACTACCTAACATTGCTCGCGGTGTGTATCCCAACGACGTTCGTTGCCTGCATGGTGGGCGCATTTGTGTCTAACTTCTTAGGCTGCGATCTGAAAGAGGAGCCTATTTATCAAGATCGCTTGGCGAAAGGGCTGATCAAAATGCAAGGTTCGAAGAAGCGTGAAATCTTGCCTACGGCAAAAACCTCCGTCTCTATCTTCGTTGTGGCCATCATCGCTGTTGTCGCCTACGCCACCATGATTTCAAACACTATCGGTTTAATTGAGAACCCAGCGATTGGTCGAAACCAAGCCATTATGGCGTTAATGTTGACCGCGGCCACAGCCATTGTGATGATCACCAACATCGATGCTTCAAACATTGCCAACGCCGCAACGTTTAAATCCGGCATGAGCGCATGCGTTTGTGTGCTGGGTGTGGCTTGGCTTGGTGATACCTTCGTCTCAAGTCACATCGACCAAATCAAAGATCTGTCGGCTCACATTCTTGAGCAATACCCATGGATGCTGGCCATTACCCTATTCTTTGCATCGATGTTGCTGTACTCGCAAGGCGCAACCACTACAGCATTGATGCCCGCCGCATTGGCGATTGGCGTTGCACCATTAACCGCGGTGGCTTCGTTTGCTGCGGTCAGCGCTTTGTTCGTACTGCCAACCTACCCAACGCTATTGGCCGCAGTCGAAATGGATGACACCGGATCCACTCGAATTGGGCAATGGGTGTTCAATCACCCTTTCTTCATTCCTGGGGTAGTCACCATTGCCACCGCTGTTGCTTTAGGCTTTGCCTTGGGGGGTATGATTATTTAATCATGAACTAAATTTGGAAAGGAGCGCACTGCGCTCCTTTTTTTCTATCGCTAAACACTGATATGATGAAACTTATTGTGCCTCTATCAGGTCTGATAAGGTATTCATTTTTTGACAAGTAACGTAATGAAAACTCTGCGATCATTTTTATATTGGCTGATATTGAGTGTGTGGTTGACCGCTCCAGCGTATGCTGAATTGTTTTCGAACAATGCTCAAAAGTTTACGCCCAGCTTTGAAAGCTCCCCAAATCAATTCGTCCCCGTAGACGAAGCCTTCCCATTTAACTTTTTCCAAGACAATGATCGTATCCGCCTTGAGTGGAAGGTCAAAGATGAATACTACCTATATCAAGAGCGTATTTCGGTTTCCGCTAAGGGGGCAGAAATAGGTTCGATTGAAATGCGAGACGGTCAACCGTACAAAGATGAATTTTTCGGCGATGTCAACATCTATGTCTCTCCGCTCACCGTTACCGTACCGCTGATATCCGCATCGGAAAACGCAATACTGGAAGTCCGCTATCAAGGTTGTGCCAAAGCAGGATTCTGTTACCCACCTGAGATTCGCACGGTTCCCATTTCAGCGTTGACTTCCACTGGTGGATCGGCCCCGACTGCCGCAGAAACAACACCTCGCGATAACCCAACGATTTCGCAATCACAAGAATCGGGCTTTGCAGACAAATTAGCCAACAGCTGGTGGACACCATTGCTGTTCTTTGCTTTGGGTGTGGGGTTAGCGTTTACACCCTGTGTTCTGCCGATGTACCCCATTCTGACCAGTATTGTCTTAGGTGGCGGTCAAATCTCTCAAAAGCGTGCGCTTGGTTTGTCGTTTGTGTACGTTCAAGGGATGGCACTCACCTATACGATTCTGGGCTTGGTCGTTGCGTCTGCTGGGCTTCAATTCCAAGCCGCCATGCAGCACCCCTATGTTCTGATTGGTTTGAGTGTGCTGTTTATCGCTCTGTCCGCGTCCATGTTTGGAGCCTACACTCTTCAATTACCAAGCGGCATTCAAACTTGGCTCAATAACCTCAGCAACAAGCAACAAGGTGGCAGCAACGCCGGCGTGTTTGCCATGGGGGCAATTTCGGGTTTAGTGTGCTCACCTTGTACCACCGCTCCGCTGTCTGGTGCGCTTTTGTATGTTGCTCAGAGCGGCGACATGCTCACAGGTGGCGTCGCTTTGTATGCCTTAGCCTTAGGAATGGGCATTCCGCTTATTGCGGTCGCCGTTTTCGGTAACAAGCTTCTGCCAAGAGCGGGAGGGTGGATGGATCGCATTAAAGTGATGTTCGGATTCATTTTGCTTGCCGCGCCCATTTTCCTCCTCGAACGTATTCTGCCAGAGCTCTGGACTCAGATTATGTGGTCGCTGCTCGGGTTAGCCGCATTTGGCTGGCTTTACCACGTGAAAAACAGCTTGCCCTTTGGGGGTTGGAAGCAAAGCGCAGTCGGTATTATTGCCATGTTGGGGATTGTCGCGTCTGCGCAACCTATTGTCGCTCAGTGGTGGAACCCATCTTCCGTTGCCCAAGCTGAGCCAACCGTAGCGTTCAAACGCATCAAAAACCTGACAGAGCTTCAAACTGAGCTGGAAGCGGCTAAACAGGCAGGGAAACCCGTGATGTTGGATTTCTACGCCGACTGGTGTGTCGCGTGTAAAGAATTTGAAAAATACACCTTTCACACCCCAGAAGTCGAAGCCAAACTGAAAGGCTACGTATTACTTCAAGCCGATGTGACGAAAAGCCTACCCGAAGACATTCAATTACTGCAAAAACTCGAAGTATTGGGCTTACCGACCATTGAGTTTTGGGATGCCAATGGGGAATATTTGCCCAATGCGCGCCTCACCGGCTTTATGCCTGCCGAGCCATTTCTTGCGCACCTAAACGCATTGTAAGCACGGCGATAAAAAGAACACTTCAATGTGGGCCCTATTTTCGGGCTCACATTTTTTTGTTTCATTTCTGTTAAAAGCTCAAATTTTCAACATAATAATCCCAATGGTGTAACTGAGTTTTTTATCATGAAGCGGATTATTTGCACATTGTGCTTAAGCGTTGGGTGGCTGTTTTTCCCGTGGGCAATGGCCAACAATTTAGCCGCAGCTAACAATATAGCCAAGACCAACACCATCGCTGCGGCAGACAATATAACTGTGACAGACAATATAACTGTGGCAGACAATATAGCTGTGACCACCATCACCGCGACCGACAAGATTCGTTCCAACGACATCGTGGTGCTCACATCATTCCCGGAAAGCTTTTACTCTCCGATTCGAGAGGCATTTAAGGCAAAATACCCCGACATTCGCCTTCGCTTTATCAACAAAAAAACACCCGCACTAATGGCGCACCTAGAACAGCGTCGAAACCCAAATGCCGACCTCATTTGGCTCAGTTCACCCGATGCGATGGCTCAGCTGGCCATGGCGGGTTTTATCCAGCAAAGCCATACCTTTGCGTGGTCGCAGTTTGGCTTTTTTTGGAATACCGAGCGGCTTGAACAGATCAATCTCCCCACTCCCACCAGCTGGGAAGTGATCACCTCTGACAGTTTCCAATATCAGGTGGCCATGAGCGCGCCTTCTCGTTCCGGCACGAATCATCTGGTTATCGAGCTCATCTTGCAGCAATACGGCTGGAAAGAAGGGTGGAAACTGCTGCTAAAGCTTGGGGGAAACCTAAGCACCATTACTGCGCGCAGTTTTGGCGTGCGTGAAGGCATTTTAAGGCAACGCTTTACTGTTGCCCCTGTGGTCGATTTTTTCTATCGCAGCGCGTTGGCCAACCAAGCACCTGTTGGGTTCTATCCCTTCCCCAACTCACCACTGATTCCGGCACAAATCGGCATCATCAAACAGTCACCGTCTAACCCAACACGCCATATTTTTGTCGATTTCATCTTGTCTGATGAGGGGCAAGCTTTACTTAGTCAACCCAACATCAATCGCATTCCTTTTAAGATCGGGGTCGAAATGGCGCAAAAAAGTGGTACTTCAGCCTTCAACAGCGAGCTTTCAGCGCGCCGTTACCACACTGTAAACGCCCTTTTCGACCAATGGATCACCGGCCGACTGGATGCGTTACATCGATTTTGGACGATGTGGAATCACCTCCAGCAATACCCTCTCACTTCATCGCAACAACAAACGCTAAACGAAACGTGGGCATCGATTAGCCAGATTCCGGTTGAAGAAGGTGTCGCCTCTGATCCGACTCTCAATCAGAAGCTGAGTAGCGTACACCGTTACGAAGACTTTTATCAGAGAATAACGGAGCAATGGCAATCACAAATGAATGCTGAACTTGAGGCCGCCATCGCCGAATTGGAGCAGCTTTCTCGTGAGGTTTCACCATGAAAAAACGACACAGTATCGCGCTCAGAATTTTTGCTCTGTTTATGGCACTGGGTTGCCTTGCCATTGTGATGGTCGTCTCTAACGTCGTCACACTTCAACACCTCGCCACCTCCTCAGAAACGTGGGGGCAAAAACAACTCCCCATCATGGTTGCCGCAGCCAAGTTTGCGGAATTGGGGGGGCAGATCACGACAGACGCCACTAATTTGGCATTGGCAAAATCCACCAGTGCGCTACAAGAGGCCAATCAGAGTTTACAAAATACGCTACCCAAGCTGAACAGTTTAGACCCGCAAAAGCTGTCTCCAAAACATCATCAAGAAATGCAACGGCTTGCGGCTGAGCTCAAAGAAAACATCCAAAAAATCTACGCCAATACGGAACAAAAATTACTGATTCAAGAACGCCAGCAACAACTGCGGCAACAGCTCTACTGGACACAAATTGATTTTGTCGATGAAGCCATCCCACTCACAGAAGAAAGCCAGTTCAATCTCGGGCTATTGATGGACAAGCTAGAGAAAAGTCAGGTGTTATCTCAGTCGGAATTTGCGTCGCTACGCTTTGAGAGCAACAGCCAGAGCCAGCTTTTGAAGTTGGAAGCCGATGTGAACTTAGTGCTTGATCTGCTGCAACGTGTTTCTCTGTTTTCAAGCCAAACCGATATACTGGCAGCGCAAAGCATGATCGATGAAACCATGGTGACCATTCATCAACAGATCCGCGCCCTAAAGCCGCTCCCTAGCACCGTAACCATTCGTCAGATCGCGTCGCAGCTCAATGACCATGTGACGGGGAACAATACCCCCATTCAGCGAGCATTGAGAGTCTTGTCCCTCGATGAAGGTAACCAAGAACTGCTGGCTCAAAATCAGGCACTGATTCAAAGCATTCGCCAGTTTATCTCTGAAGCCGTGCGCGAAGCCGAAGTGCAGGCAACTGACACCGCGAACAGTATTACCCATATTGTGAATACCAGCCGAACACAGCTCAATATCACCATTGGCATCATTGCCATACTGACGGTATTTGTCGCTTTGTATCTTAGAAATCAGCTCCTCAATCGGTTGGCAACCGTGCTTCGCAGCATGAGGCATTTGGCGCAAGGAGAATTGCAAACGCCCTTACAAATCGCCGGACAAGATGAGGTGGCGTCATTAGCGCACGCCACCAATGTCTTCAACCAAACCGCGAAACAGCTCCGGCAACGCACCAGTGCACTGGAAGAGAAAAACCACCAGCTATTGGATGAGATAGAACAGCGCCAGCAAGCCGAAAACAACTTAAAAGAAACGCAAGAAGAGCTGGTTCAAGCCGCCAAACTGGCGGTACTCGGGCAACTGACCTCCGGTATCGTGCATGAATTTAGTCAGCCTCTAGCGGCCATCCGTTCGAATAGTTACCTCGCGTCGCAATACCTCAACAAACAGCAATTCGAACAAGCTCAAGAAAAGCTAGAACGCATTGATCGAATTACCGACAGAACAACAAAACTCTGCCAACACCTTAAGTCTTTTGCCCGCAAAACCGATGATGTAACTCAAAGAACCTACGTACATAAAGCCGTTATCAACGCCATCGATTTATTCACAGACAGCCTGCCAGAGGATTGGATAACCATCGACATTTCAACCGAATTATGCGTTCGCGCCAACGAAATACGACTGGAACAAGTTTTGGTCAACGCCATCAGCAACAGCTTAGATGCCATTCAACAACGGCTGAACGATGATGAATTTCATCCCACCCTTTCCATTACAGCCCATCCCTCGACCGACTGGGTTAACCTGTGTATTACCGATAATGGGTGCGGTATGACTCAAGAACAAATCGAACAAATCTTTGAACCTTTCTTCACCACAAAAGAAGTGGGAAAGGGCTTAGGACTTGGGATGTCGATAACACATAACATCATTCAAGATTTCGGCGGCACCATCTTTGTGCAGTCGGAAATAAATAAGGGAACGGAGGTCATGGTATGTCTCAAACCCATGTAATACTGGTGGAAGACGATAAAGAACTCAGAGAAAGCCTGAGTGAAATTCTAGAAATGAACGGCATGACCGTCACTGCCTTTGCTTCTGCCGACAAGGCGCTCCCCTGTATTCAATATAATGCCAATAGCATTGTTGTTTCAGACATCAGAATGCCCAACATGAATGGCATGACATTCTTACAACACTTACAACAGCTCGATTCAGAATTGCCTGTCATTCTGATTTCGGGTCATGCGGACATCGAAACCGCCTTGCAATGCATTAAACAAGGTGCCTTTGATTTTGTCGAAAAACCTCTCCGGCCAGAGCACCTTATCGAGCTGACAACCAAAGCCATTCAGCATCGCGCCCTCACACTAGAAAACCGACGGCTGAAACAAAGAAACCCTCGTAGCATCACATTGGACGAACTGCTCATCGGCGAATCCGATTCTATGCAAAAACTCAAAAGCCGCTTAATGACGCTTGCCAATGCCGACGTCAATATTGTGATCAACGGAGAAACAGGCACTGGCAAAGAAAAAATCGCCCGTACCTTACACAGCCAATCTAGGCGCAGTGCCAAACCTTTTGTCGCCATTAACTGCGGTGCCATGCCAGAAAACCTCATTGAATCCGAGTTGTTTGGCCATGAAGCGGGCAGCTTTACGGGAGCCAGTAAGAAGCGAATCGGCAAAATTGAGTACGCCTCTGGCGGCACGTTATTTTTGGATGAAATTGAAAGTATGCCACTATCCGCCCAAATCCGTTTACTTCGCGTCATTCAAGAAGGCGAATTAGAGCGGGTGGGCAGTAATCAAATCGTTAAGGTCGATTTAAAAGTTCTCTCCGCCTCAAAAGATGATTTGTTCAACCTATCGCAGCGAGGCGACTTTCGGCAAGACTTGTATTACCGCCTTAACGTTGCGACCTTAGACATTCCACCACTGAGGGAGCGGAAAGCCGACATTCCAATGTTACTTGGGCATTTCATTCATGATGCAGAAAAACGCCTAGGGCAGAAAGCCCCCCCTCTGACCCCTTTGCACTTTCAGCACCTAATGTCCCACGATTGGCCAGGTAATGTGCGAGAGCTAATGAACGAAACGGATCGCATTGTTTTGGGTATATCCGATCTGATCGTCACCAGTAACCATCAAGAGTGCCACAGCTTGGCACACCAGATGACGCAATTTGAATTTTCCGTCCTTCACCATACGTTGATTCAATTTGATGGGCATATTGGAGCGACAGCGGAACATTTGGATATTCCACGCAAAAATCTGTACTTAAGAATGAAGAAGTTAGGACTGAAGAAAGAAGATTATGTTTTACCCGAAGAGTAGGTCATTGATGACCTACTCACAGATCACATTCGTCTCCATTTGACACATCGCCAGAAACCAAAAAATCATAACCAGCTGAAATTAATGAAATTAACCATCAGTTAACATTGGCATAACATTTGTACTATTAACGATAGGTTATTGCGTACATTCGCAAGTAACCCGCACATGGATAACCCTACGTTGATAAAAATGGAGTGCACAATGAAACATGGAATCAAACTGCTCACACTAACCAGCGCAATGATATTTGCAATGGGCAGTGCATCCGCTTGGGCAATGTCAGATAAAAACTTGGTGATCGTCACCTCGTTTTCCAACGATGTGACCGACGTTTACAAAAAAGCGTTTGAAAAAAAATACCCTAACGTAAAAGTCGAAATCTTAAAGAAAAAGACCACATCGGGTATTAAATACCTACAAGAAACCGCTGCACGAAACAGCTCCGACATTTTTTGGGCATCGGCACCCGATGCATTCGAAGTATTAAAAGACAATGACTTACTCGCACAATACCAATCGTCGATCACGGGCATTCCTGAAAAAGTAGGGTCTTTTCCTATCCACGATCCCGACGGTTACTACAAGGGGTTTGCGCTTTCCGGCTACGGCATGATGTGGAATGAACGTTACATGAAAGCCAAAAAGCTCCCAATTCCTCAAGAGTGGGAAGATCTCGCGGACCCGGTTTATCACAAGCATGTGGGCATGTCTTCCCCCTCTCGCTCAGGGACAACCCACCTAACCGTAGAAGCCATTCTGCAAGGAAAAGGCTGGGAAGAGGGCTGGGCGACCATGAAAGCCATTTCAGGTAACTTCCGCGTAGTGACCGAACGCAGCTTCGGTGTGCCTGACGGGGTAAACAGCGGCTCGTTTGGTGTGGGTATCGTGATTGACTTCTTTGGTCTGTCATCGAAAGCAACCGGATTCCCTGTCGACTTCCGTTACCCAACGGTGACAGCACTTGTCCCTGCCAACGTCGGTAAGATCAAAAATGCACCAAACCAAGAAGCAGCAGGAGCCTTTATTGATTTCCTCCTGTCCGACGAAGGGCAAGAACTCTTACTCGATAAAGGGATTCAGCGCTTACCCGTTAACCCAAATGTCTACAGCAAAACGCCTGAAGGGTTCCCAAACCCATTTACGGGTCAAAAGCTTGGAACGGTAGACTTTGATCTGAACCTATCCAAATCTCGCTACAACGTGGTCAACAGTTTATTCGATGTCATGATCACCTACCGCATGGATGAATTGCGCAAAGCAACAAAAGCAATTCAAGATGCAGAAACAAAAGCCAAAGCTCAAAGCAACGCCAAAGCTCTGGAGTTGGTTGCCCAAGCAAAAGCTCTGATCAATGAAATGCCGATTACGGCGGAAGAAGCCAGCAACCCCGAGTTTGCCGGTATCTTCACGAAAAAGCGCAAGAAGAAAACCGACAAAGTCGGCGCTCGTCAGGCCGAAATAGAGCAAGCTTGGGATAAAAAAGTCGTCACTAACTACGACAAAGCAAAAGCGCTTGCGGAACAAGCAATGGATATGCTGTAAGCCTTTTCCACTCTACAACATCTGATTCCCCCACTTGTAGGTCAGCACCACGTCATTGCGTGGTGCTGGGGGGATTTTTATCTCAAGAACATGGAGTTTCTTATGGGTAGTGTCTCTCTTCCACAGTCAAAAGACGACACAGGACAAACAAACCGCGGTGCGCTGAAAAAAATCCGTGAGGATTGGGGGCTGTATTTGTCCGCCATCATCATCGCCTTATTCATCATCGTTTTTCTTTTTGTGCCTGTACTTAAGGTGATTTTTGTTGCTTTCCAAGATCAAGAAGGCAGCTTATCACTGGTTAATTTTCAGGATTTTTTTAGTTCTTCTTTGTTCCAAGAATCTTTCTTTAATTCTTTCTATGTCGCCTTTATGTCGGTCATAGTGGCGTCGATTATTGCCATGCCTTTGGCGTATTTCACCAGCCGATTTCAGTTTAAAGGCACAGTACTGATCCAAACATTAGGCATTGTCCCTCTTATCATGCCGCCCTTTATTGGCGCGGTTGCGATGCAATTGCTGTTTGGTGAAAACGGCACCATGAATTTGCTTTTGGATGAATATTTCGGTTTCACGATCCCCGTGATGGAGGGGTTAAACGGCGTTATCTTTGTTCAAAGTGTTCACTATTTCCCATTCATTCTGATTAATTTGTCTGCCGCATTGCAAAACATTGATCGCTCAATGGAAGAATCGGCGCAGTCTTTAGGTTCTTCAGGCTTAAAATTGTTTAGAAGAATCGTGTTTCCGCTCGCTATGCCCGGCTATGTTGCGGGGGCGTCGCTGGTGTTTGTGAAAGTGTTTGACGATTTAGGGACACCACTTCTGCTCAACGTGAACAACATGTTGGCACCACAGGCGTATTTGCGCATTTCGTCGGTAGGTATCTCGGATCCGATGGGGTACGTTATTTCGGTTATTCTGGTGGCGTTTTCCGTGTTTGCGCTTTGGGTTTCGTTCCAAGCGTTAAAAGGGAAAGACTACTCCACCACCCAAAAAGGCGGCGGCGGCTTATCCAAACGCGAGCTTCGCCCAATGGAAATGGTGGGTTGCTATGCGGTGATTGCCTTAATCCTCCTGCTGGTTCTGGCTCCGCACTTCGCGTTGTTGTTGCTTTCGTTTGGTACCATTTGGAGCTTTAGCCCATTACCGGATGGCTTCACGCTTGATCACTACGCCACTGCGATCACTCAAGCCTCAGACTTCATTACCAATACCCTGCTTTACGCTGGCTTGGCGGGCATTATCGATGTCATTTTGGGCACGGCCATCGCTTACCTTGTCTGGCGCACCAAAATGGTGGGACGGAAGTGGCTCGATTTCGGTGCCATGGCCGCCCTTGCCGTTCCCGGCGTGGTCCTCGGCATTGGCTATTTACGTACGTTCTATGACATTGAATTGCCGATTGTCGGTACGTCAATGGCAACGTGGTGGGGCATCATTGTCATCGCCTTATCGGTGCGCCGCTTGCCTTATGCCTTACGATCCTGTGTCGCGGCGTTGCAACAGGTTAGCCCTTCCCTTGAAGAGGCATCGGAAAACCTAGGGGCTACCCGCTCTAGAACCATTCGACGCATCGTTGTGCCTTTAATGGCAGCCGGTATTTTGGCGGGATTTGTGACCGCATTCGCTACCGCCGCCGTTGAACTGTCCGCCACCATTATGCTCGTCGCACAGGAATCGGATGCCCCATTGGCCTATGGCTTGTACATCTTCATGCAGAGTGCTGCGGGGCGAGGTCCTGGCGCTGCTTTAGGTGTGATTGCCGTAGTGATTGTTGGGCTAGCGACGTACTTGTCGCACACCATTGTTGAACGTACTCGCCAAGCTCACGGCGAAAAGAGTCATTAAGAGAAAAGGAATTTCCCATGAGTTTAGAAAACAACCAACAAGTCGGCATAACCATTAAGGATCTCACGTTAGCATTCGGTGAAACCGAGGTACTGAAAGGGGTAAATTTAGACATTCAACCCGGAGAGTTTTTCGCCTTTCTTGGGCCTTCAGGTTCAGGAAAATCCACACTACTGCGAGCCATCGCGGGGTTCGGTCCAGTACCAAATGGTGAGATTTTATTGGGCGATGAAAACGTGATTGAGTTGCCACCATGGAAGCGTAATGTCGGCATGGTATTTCAGAGCTATGCACTTTGGCCACACATGACGGTGCGCCAAAATGTGGCCTATGGGTTGGAAGAGCGTAAAGTGCCAAAGCCAGAAATCAAAAAGCGAGTGGACGAAGCACTTAACCTTGTTGGGCTTTACCACTTGGCAGAGCGCCGACCTTCACAACTTTCCGGCGGCCAGCAACAGAGGGTCGCCATTGCTCGAACGGTGGTGGTTGAGCCACGCGTGTTGCTTCTGGACGAACCCTTATCGAACCTAGATGCGAATTTACGCGAGCAAATGCGACGCGATCTTCTTGATCTGCAACGTCAATTAGGATTAACCACGATCTTTGTTACCCACGATCAGGAAGAAGCCAACACCATTTCTGATCGCATTGCGGTATTGGATCAAGGCGTGATTCAACAGATCGGCGAACCCATCGAGCTGTACGATAACCCAGCCAATAAGTTTGTTGCCGATTTCTTAGGCACCGCCAACGTGTTGAATGGGACAATCACCGAATCAGGGGGTGGCAGTGTATTCCAGTCGGAATCTGGCATTCATTTCCCGTATCAAACCAAAGCGCGTGGCGACATCTCATTAGTATTTCGCCCTCAAAGCTTAGAAATTTGTCTCACATCCCCCAGCCCAGACACCATCAAACTGGAAGGACAAGTGAAACATCGCGAGTTTTTGGGTCACTTAGTGCGTTATGGCATTGATGTGGGTGGTCAAATGTTAATGGTGGATGATCCTCACTTGAGAGGTTCGACCCACATTAGAAATGGATCCCCGATTTTACTGCAACTGAACCCTGATGAAATCGTTGCGTTAAGTTAAGTTATTGACACTAATATTAATTACTAAAGAGCCAGTCTGTCTTAGTCTGGCTCTTTCACATTTTCAGAAGAAAAATCAGAGAATAAGCGCATAGTTGTTGTTGTATTCTGGAGAGGGTGATAATAATTAAATTAACTGTCTGTTAAAGAGTGCTTAACCTCATGGACTCGACCTACACCATCCTCATTGCGGATGATCACCCGCTGTTTCGCAACGCTTTGTTTCAATCCGTACACATGGCCATCAGCGGAGCCAACCTGCTTGAAGCTGACTCTCTTGATGCGTTACTTTCCCTTTTAGAGAAAGAACAAGAGCCCGATCTTCTTTTACTGGATTTGAAGATGCCCGGTGCAAACGGAATGTCCGGTTTGATCCAACTTCGTGCCGAATACCCCGATCTTCCCATCGTCGTCATTTCGGCCAGTGAGGAAGCCAGCGTGGTTACACAAGTTAAAAGCCATGGTGCGTTTGGCTTTATCCCTAAATCCAGTGACATGCGAGAGCTGGTCGCCGCCTTAAATCAGGTACTGAATGGAGAGCCTTTCTTTCCAGAAGGGATGATCACCAATAATGCCGCGTGCAACCAGCTCAGTGAAAAAATAGCCACGCTCACCCCTCAACAATACCGGGTACTCGGCATGTTGTCGGACGGGTTATTGAACAAACAAATTGCTTACGAACTCAGCGTCTCAGAAGCCACCATCAAAGCGCACATGACCGCCATTTTTCGTAAGCTTGGGGTCAAAAACCGGACTCAAGCCGTCATTCTTCTCCAACAAATGGAGCCAGAGTCTTAGACCTTCGGCTAAGTTAACAATGCGTTAACATCTCACTTTTTGGCACAACACTCTTTAAGCCCCCGTTTTTAGGGGGCTTTTCCATTTTCCCGCCCAGACTAAAGTAGAAAAGAGTTCTTGATTTCATCTTGCTATTGTAAATCCTGATACAAATCGTTAACAACGAGCTGTTCATGTAATGAAGAGCAATCAATATCGTAAGGAGACGGCAATGGCGTTCGAGAACGAAGAACGGGCAAAAGCCTACTGGGACAAAAACGTGAAACTCATGATTTCCTTAATGGTCATCTGGTTTGTAGTGTCATTCGGTTGTGGCATTTTGTTTGTTGATGTACTAAATCAAATCCAGCTTGGCGGATACAAGCTTGGTTTCTGGTTTGCGCAACAAGGCTCAATATACAGCTTCCTGGCAATCATTTTCTACTACGCGTGGAAGATGCGTCAGATAGACCGCGAATTTGGCGTGGAAGAGTAAGGAGTCGTTAAGATGGATCTTAAAACAATTACCTATTTAGTCGTCGGTGCCACCTTTGTGCTGTACATCGGTATCGCCATTTGGGCTCGTGCTGGCTCCACTAAAGAATTCTATGTGGCAGGTGGTGGTGTCAACCCTATCGCCAATGGCATGGCAACGGCGGCAGACTGGATGTCGGCAGCGTCGTTTATTTCGATGGCGGGTCTGATTGCTTTTATGGGCTACGGTGGTTCCGTATTCCTGATGGGTTGGACTGGCGGTTACGTATTACTGGCTCTGCTTCTTGCCCCTTACCTTCGTAAGTTTGGTAAGTTCACGGTGCCAGAATTCGTTGGTGAGCGCTTTTACTCCAACACTGCCCGCGTGGTAGCGGTAGCCTGTTTGATCATCGCATCGGTGACATACGTTATCGGTCAGATGAAAGGGGTTGGCGTTGCGTTTGGTCGTTTCCTTGAAGTGGACTACTCAACTGGTCTGTTAATTGGTATGTGTATCGTCTTCATTTACGCGGTCATGGGCGGCATGAAAGGCATTACATACACCCAGATCGCTCAATATTGCGTACTCATTTTAGCTTATACTATTCCCGCAATTTTCATTTCTCTTCAACTGACTGGTAACCCTCTACCCCAAATTGGTTTAGGCGGGACCATGGTTGGTACCGATGTCTACTTGCTAGACCGGCTTGATCAGGTCGTCACAGAACTCGGGTTCACGGAATACACCACCGCTGTTCGGGGTGATACGTTGAACATGTTCGTCTATACCATGTCTCTGATGATTGGTACGGCGGGTCTGCCTCACGTCATCATCCGTTTCTTCACGGTACCCAAAGTACGTGATGCACGAACATCGGCAGGTTGGGCACTGTTCTTTATTGCGATCCTTTACACCACGGCGCCTGCTGTCGCGGCAATGGCTCGTCTGAACTTAATGGACACTGTAAACCCTGCTCAAGGTGAGTACTTGAAATACGACGAGCGTCCAGCTTGGTTCAAAAACTGGGAGAAAACAGGTCTGCTAGGGTTTGACGATAAGAATGGCGATGGTGAAATTCAGTACACCTCCGACAACGCAACAAACGAGCTCAAAGTGGACCGTGACATCATGGTTCTGGCCAACCCTGAAATTGCGAAACTGCCTAACTGGGTCATCGCATTAGTAGCGGCGGGTGGCTTGGCGGCCGCACTCTCTACTGCTGCTGGTTTATTGCTCGCGATATCGTCGTCCATATCCCACGACTTGATAAAAGGGGTGATCAATCCGCACATATCCGAGAAGAAAGAGCTCCTCGCGAGCCGGATATCGATGGCGGTGGCAATTGCGGTGGCAGGCTATTTAGGCTTGAACCCACCCGGATTTGCCGCCGGTACCGTCGCCCTCGCCTTTGGCTTGGCCGCTTCGTCGATATTCCCCGCCTTGATGATGGGTATCTTCAGTAAGAACATCAACAAGGAAGGCGCTATCGCCGGTATGATTGCAGGTATCAGTATTACTCTGTTCTACGTGTTCCAACACAAAGGCATTTTGTTCATCGCTGATTGGAAATACCTAGAAAGCTGGGGAAGCAATTGGTTCCTAGGCATTGAACCTAATGCATTTGGCGCCATCGGTGCCGCCTTCAACTTCGCGATCGCATTTGCTGTATCTAAAGTCACCGCAGATACACCGCAAGAAGTGAAAGACTTGGTTGAACACGTACGTGTTCCATCTGGCGCAGGCGACGCACAGTCACACTAATTAAAACACACGCCACAAAAGCCCCGACAGGGGCTTTTTTTATCTCCTCATCTGAGGCATTTTAGATAAAAATCAGTAGGAAGAAGCCCAAATATGTTTAAAAACAAACACCTTATTATTGCTATGCTCATCGCACCCATTCTTGCCATCATTGCGTATTTCGGCACAGATGCTGCCGTTAGTGAGCAACCGCATGCGGCCAAAAAAGGGGAATCTTACAAGTTGGTCAGCAAATCCAATTGCCGTTACACCAGCGGGTTATGCAATATGGAAAATGGGGATTTTAAGGTTCAATTTCGTTCAGAAGGCATTGAAGGCACTCAACTCACACTCACTTTAAAAACGGAGCTTCCTTTAGATGGCGCAAAAATCGCGATAGCCGACTCCCCGGATGAGAAACGCATCCCATCTAAAATGCGCAAAATCGATGCGAAAAACTGGCACTTAACCCTGAATGCGCCCCAGAATGAGGAAAGTCAGCTACGGATGGTCTTTCAATACGGCGACACGCTTTACTACGGCGAAGCCAACACTCAGTTTGTGGTGTATGAGACACTGTTTACTGAAGATAGATAACCACCACTATCTCACCGTTCAAAAGTGATCCTTTACTCAAGCATTTGAGATATAAAGCCTTATATTTATATAAGGCTTTATATTTATTGGATATCAATTCAATTCTCTCACTATTAAATTCTCACAAACGAGACTAAGTGCATTCATTGCACTGCGTTATTTGACATAATTATCAATTCTAGCTAAAAACATACACGAAAATATGACAGCCAATAAAACGGGAAATATTAATAGTGAAAGACACACTTTTAGTTAGCACGATTGCTATATCACTTACTCTTCCAATTCAATCCTTCGCTCAAGAAAAAAGCCACGAAGGTCTCTATCTTGGCTCAACCATCGGGTTTGCAGGCAGCAGTTCAGTATCTGGGAATAACTCACGGGAAGACGAGCTGCTCAACTCTGAGCTTGATTTATCAACAGGGTTGTTTGCTGGTTATGAATTCAACATTCTAGAAAATTTCAATGTTGCAGCTGAGTTTGACCTGTACTTTTGGGGTAATTACGAAGACATCTCTCGTTTATCTGCAGAAGCGCATGTATTGAGCACAACTCTAAACATAAAGCCAAAATACTACTTTACTGAGAACCTTTTTATTGGCGGTTCTCTGGGGTACGGCCAACATAAATTTACCTATGATGATTATAGTATTTTTTCTGACACAAGTTTTTCCTTTAAAGAAAACGGACTGACATACGGTATTGAGGCAGGGTATCAACATACTAAAGGGATAATGGTGTACCTGGGCTATAGAGCTGCAAACTTTAAATATCAAAATAAGGCATTTAATTTAGCCTCTACTTATATAGGTCTTGGCTACAAATTCTAATTGTTGAAAAGAGCGCTGAAAGGCGCTCTTTTTAAATAAATTTCTCGCAGTCTAGAACGTGGATATATCCAAAACTACCCAATTATTTTGCCAATCAATTAAGTACGCACCATCAATAAGCGGATCTTTTAAGAACACGCAAGCATCATATTTACTTAAATTACTCATGCCTGATAACTGAAAGCCAATCAACATTTCCGACAAATCAATACGTTTCATGTTATTAAGGTGGCTCAGCTTCACACCACCCGATTCAACACCGCTCTTAACTTCAACGGTTTTACTGGCTTGGCGATAAAACTGAATCCATTGGATTGAATGGCGTCCAACATGTCGTCGGTTCGATCGGCGCTGATGATCACCCCTTCAAAGCTATCACCCAATATCAGTCGGCATTGCTGCAATACCTCTAATCCTGTTCAGCCATGATTTAGACGGTAGTCGGAAAAATCACTTCCGGTCCCCAATCGTTTTCGAGTGCTTTTAAGCTTCGCACCAGATCTTCAGCGACTTTCGCAATAGATCAAGCAGCAAGATTCATAAAAAACCGTCAATCTGGCGTTTTTTTCATTTCAGTTCAATTCCGATTGCCCGCCTTCGTAAGTCGTGAAGTTAAGAAACATTAATAAACAATATTAATTTATTCATTGATATATATATAAATTATAATACGCACGGAATATATAGATACATCAGTAAGGAAATGATAAAAAATGAACAAAACCATTCTACTGAGCGCACTTTCTCTAGCTATCGCTCTTCCAGCACAAGCTCAAGAAGACACCGCGCCATCGTCAGTAAAAACAGAAGGCTTTTACGTAGGTTTGGATTTAGGTATCTCAAATCAAGTTAATTTAGGTATCTCAAATCAAGTTAATGATACTGCTCTAACCACTGGTTATGGTTTATTTGCAGGATATGAATTCGACCTAGCTGACAATTTCACCACAGCAGTTGAGGTAGACTACTTCAATTGGGGCGAGCCACAAGAATTCTCCTACCTACTTAGTTCGCTTACTGGCATTAATATTGACACAACTTTTAGTGGATATACTATTTCTGCGAAGCCTAGATACTACCTAACAAACAATATTTTCGTAGGTGGATCTATTGGTTACAGCTCAAATAGTTTTAATGCCGACGTATCAGGCTATGAAACTCTAGAACTAGCTAATAGCTCTGGCTTAATTTTTGGTGCTGAAGCGGGTTACCAGCATAATAATGGCTTTCTTGCTCGTGCTGGTTACAAAGCCACATCCACTGACTTCAGCGGTTCAGGTCTCGAATCAATAGCCGTTGACTTGAGCTCGTTCTACGTAGGTATCGGCTACAAGTTCTAATTGTTGAAAAGAGCGCTGAAAGGCGCTCTTTTTAAATAAATTTCTCGCAGTCTAGAACGTAGATATATCCAAAATCACCCAATTATTTTGCCAATCAATTAAATACGCGCCATCAATAATCGGATCTTTTAAGAACACGCAAGCATCATATTTACTTAAATTACTCATGTCTGATAACTGAAAGCCTATCAACATTTCCGACAAATCAATACGTTTCATGTTATTAAGGTCATGACCTTCAAGCTTCGCACCAGATCTTCAGCGACTTTCGCAATAGATCAAGCTGCAAGATTCATAAAAAACCGTCAGTCTGGCGGTTTTTTCATTTCAGTTCAATTCCAATTGTCCGCCTTCGTAATTTGTGAACTTACACAACTTTAATAAACAATATCAATTTATCCATTGATAGATATATAAATTACAAATTATAATACACACAGAATATATGGATAAATCAATAAGGAAATGATCAAAAATGAACAAAACCATTCTACTGAGCGCACTTTCTCTCGCTATTGCACTTCCAGCACAAGCTCAAGAAGACAACGCGCCAACGTCAGTAAAAACAGAAGGCTTTTATGCAGGTGTGGATTTGGGCTTCTCTAACAGTGGCTCATCCGAAAAAGCGTCATTTGATCTAGATATTGGTGCAGGTATTTTCGCTGGATATGAATTCAGCGTGCAAGATAACCTCACAGCAGCAATTGAAGTTGATTACTATAACTGGGGAAATATTAAAGAAGTAGAGCAATACGAAAGCGGGCTGGAAGCTTATTTCTCAGGCTACTCAATCAATGTGAAACCTAAATACTATGTAAATGAAAACTTCTACGTTGCTGGCTCGCTCGGTTTAGGTTCATACAGCTACGAAGTCGATTACAAAAAAATAAGCTTAGGTGAGGTGGCCGATGGTACTGGTTTCGTTTACGGTCTTGAAGCAGGCTACCAGCATAATAATGGCTTTCTTGCTCGTGCTGGTTACAAAGCCACATCCACTGACTTCAGCGGTTCACGTTTAGAATCAACAACCATTGACTTGAGCTCGTTCTACGCCGGTATCGGCTACAAGTTCTAATTGTTGAAAAGAGCGCTGAAAGGCGCTCTTTTTCGTTCATCAGCCATCAAAACAAGTATTCTCATCGCTTTCCTAAGTGCTCCTTAATGGTACAACCACACTAAGCCCTACAGGAAAATCATTGATACATCCATAGATTACAGCCAATTCTTAAAAGGCAATTGAAGTTACTCTCAAAGTTTCGCCAAACTTAGATGCCATACTTTCATCCGAATTCGAAGTCATCGATATTGCCCTCATATTCATTAGAGTTCACACAATGCTTTTTATCAATTAATCGGGTTTAGTATGTCGTTCTGGGTTTGGTGTATCAGTATCCTCTCTTTGTGTTGCCTTTTTTGTTGGTATATCTCTCCTGATAGGAAAGGTACACCATCAAAACTTCAAAGATTTTTAGCATTGACCTGGATTGTAATTAGAAGAGTCGCAGGCTTCTCTACCGCAGCTCTAGGTGTCTACGCTATTTACTGCATTTGGGGAAGAGAAGAAGACTTATATGAGAAATTGACCACTAGTTTAATGATACTGGCGTTATCAATATTTTTTGTCTACGTGGGTATAGTCGGGAGGGGTTCTACCCATTTTGGGAGCTCTGACGACTTTAGCCTTTATAAAAAAGTTAAAGAAAAGTAAGGGATACATTGGTAAAACATGGGGCTATGGTAAGAGAATTTACCGCCCCCATGTTCACCACAGTTGAAATGACATTCAGTCAAGGACATACAACCTCACACCACCCGATTCAACACCGCTCTTAACTTCAACGGTTTTACTGGCTTGGCGATAAAACTGAATCCATTGGATTGAATGGCGTCCAACATGTCGTCGGTTCGATCGGCGCTGATGATTACCCCTTCAAAGCTATCACCCAATCTGAGTCGGCATTGCTGCAATACCTCTAATCCCGTTCTGCCATGATTTAAACGGTAGTCGGAAAAAATCACTTCCGGTGCCCAATCGTTTTCGAGTGCTTTTAAGCTTTGCACCAGATCTTCAGCGACTTTTACATCGCAGCCCCAGCGCTCCAGCAACTCTTTCATCCCCACCAAAATATCCGCTTCGTTGTCGACACAAAGTACTTTCATGCCCGCGACATCACTGGTAATGACTGGTGTTGGATCCACCATTGGAGATTCAATGTGAGCACTTCGGTTCAGTGCCACCGAAAAGACGGTGCCTTGTCCATACCAAGATCGCAGGGAAATTTCGTGTCCGAGCACACGGGCGATGCCTTTCGCTATGGCAAGCCCTAACCCCAAGCCTTGATCGCTGTGACCTACTTCTACGCGTGTAAACTCTTCAAAAATAGCGGCTTGTTTATCTTCAGGAATGCCAACGCCATTATCCCAAACCTCTATTCGAACTTGGTTTCCAACCCGCCTAGCCCCCAGCAATACCTTGCCTTTCGGATTATAGCGAAAAGCATTTGTGAGGAAGTTTTGCAGCACTCGACGTAATAATTTAGGGTCGGACTCCGCCAGCAAATTAGAAGGCACCATTTTGAAATCGATACCTTGCTGTTTGGCTAACGCACTGAACTCGGCGTTCAAATTGTCAAGCACGTCATTTAAGGAAAACGCATGAACATTGGTTTCTAATTTCCCCGATTCCAATCTTGAGATATCCAACAAGTCGCCAATCAAATCTTCCGCTGCCCCAAGTGCACTCTCAATGTGGCGTGAGAACTTTTTTGTATCGTCGTCTTTGGCGGTTTCGGAAAGGGATGAGGCAAATAGCCGCGCTGCATTTAAAGGCTGCATCAAATCATGGCTCACCGCCGCTAAGAATCGGCTCTTGGAATGCGACTCCGATTCCGCGCTTTGCGTGGCAAAGACTAAGCGCTTGTTCAACCGCTCTAGCTCGATGGTTCGCTCATGCACGCGAGATTCCAGATTTTCGTTGGCTTCTTTCAGTGCCTTTTCTGCTTCATGGAATACGGTAATGTCAGTAAAACTCATCACAAAACCGCCACCGGGCATGGGGTTTCCTTGCACTTCAATAAAGCGACCATCGGGGCGGATACGAGAAGAAGTGTGCTTGGTTCCTCGTACTAGGTGCTCGACACGCCGTTTGACATGATCTTCAGGGTCACCGGGGCCACATAACCCTTGCTGGGCATTGTGGCGAATCACATCAGCGATAGGACGTCCAACTTGAATGAGACCCGACGGAAAATCAAATAACTCTAAATACCGCTGATTCCATGCCACCAACCTAAGTTGCTTATCCACCACGGTTATGCCTTGGCTAATATGCTCAATCGCCCCTTGAAGCAACCCTCGGCTAAAGTCATACAACTCAGAAGCTTCATCGACGATGGTCGCCACTTCTTCCAATTGCATGTTCCTACCTTGAAGCGCAGAAGTCAGGACTAACTTCGCCGAAGAGGCTCCAAATATCCCTGCCAGTACCCTTTCGGTATGTCGAATCAGAGCCGATGACGCTTGCTGGTTGGGCAGCATGTCGCCCCCCTGCTGATTCCAGAAATTACGAAACGCTGAGCGGGCGCGGCTTCGCCCTACGAATCGAGACGCCAGCATCTCTAATTCTGCTACCGTCACGCGGCTTTGATACAAACTGACATTTTCACTTTCTGGTAAGGGTGTACCAACAAATGCGGCCGACTGTAAGCGCTCACTTAGACTGGAGCGTGTAAACAAAGACACCGCGATATAGAAGAACGTGTTCAGCAACATACTGAGCAGCATCCCCCAGTCCGACATAGACAGCGATAGGTTCGACAAGACATCCGGTGGAGTCACTATCCACAATAGGAAGTTACTGTCTGCGTTGCCTGCCAGCATCTCTGTCTGACTCATTAACGTAATAAGCCACACGGTGAAGCCTGCAAATAAGCCAACGTAAACCCCTTTCCGATTGCCTTCTCGCCAGTACATACCACCGATCAACGAAGGGGCAAACTGGGCAATGGCAGCAAATGAAAGCAACCCAATCACCGATAGCGAACTGATGTTGCCCAGTACTTGGTAAAAGGCCCATGCCCCCGCCAACAGCAAAAGAATTAACCCTCGGCGGATATTCAATAACATGCCAGAGAAATGGGTATGAGTCCGCTCGGAAAGCTTCATCCTTCTTAAAATGAGCGGCAAAACCAAATCATTGGAGACCATGATGGCTAATGCGATGGTCGACACGATAACCATACCAGATGCCGCAGACGTTCCGCCTAAGAAAGCCAGCAATGCGATGTTTTCCGCCCCCATAGAAAGAGGCAAGCTGATCACGTAGGAATCGGGGGTGCTCCCCGTCAGTAGACCTTGCCCCGCCCACGCAATGGGCAATACAAACAGCCCCATTAATGCCAAATAAAGCGGAAACAGCCAGCGGGCAGTATAGAGATCTTTGGCTTTTTCATTTTCCACGACCATCGTGTGAAACTGTCGTGGCAAACAAATAATGGCCGCCATGGTCAATATGGTGTGAATGACCAATGCAGGAACGTTGGGAGATTCATAGGTATTACTGGCAATCGCCATTAAATCGAGCTCGGGCGTATGCAGCGCAACGTAAACAATAAAGCACCCCACCGTTAAAAACGCCACCAGCTTAACGATGGATTCAAACGCGACTGCCATCATCATGCCTCGGTGGTGCTCGGTATTATCAATGTGCCGTGTTCCAAAAAGCATCGTGAACATGGCTAAGGCAAACACCACAAACCAAGAAACATTGGCGTCTTGATAACCTAAATCTTCGGTTAAATTTGGGGCTACGAGCTCGAGCCCCATGGTAATACCACGAAGCTGAAGGGCGATATATGGCAGAATGCCCACCACCGCAATGATGGTAATAGTGACCGCCAAGCCTTGCGATTTGCCATAGCGCGCCGCAATAAAATCGGCAATAGAGGTAATATGCTCACGCTTAGCGACCAGAATTAACCGAGCGAGCAATCGCCACCCAATAGTGAAAACCAAAATTGGCGCAACATAAATAGGAATGAAAGACCAGGGGTTACTGCTCGCCTGCCCAACCGTTCCGTAGAATGTCCATGAGGTACAATACACCGCAATCGACAGACTGTAGATCCAAGGACGCCAGCGTGACAGCCATTTCACACGGCGATCGCCATACCAAGCAATAAAGAACAACAGACCGAGATAGGTCAACGAAACGGGGATGACAATCCAACCTTGCATTAAGTACTTTCCTTGTAACGCAAAAAAACAGAGCTATGCCCTAGTTTTCATTTAACGTTGTCCCATTTTTAATCTCAAACAGTTCACTTTGAATTTGTGCTACGACACGGATTTCTTTGAATCGACCCGTACGAAAATCGCCATGACACCCATTACGGCCATCACCCAGAAGACATTCGCGCCCCACTGCTCATATCCCCAACCACTGAATGTTGTCATTAATGCGATAAACGCACCGAGCGGAATCGCATTATACAAAGCCTGTAAAGGCACCATTTTGTTTTGGTCTTGCTTTTGAATGAATTGAATCGCGGCGATGTGCGCCATGGCAAACGTGACGCCATGGAGTAGCTGAACCATGACTAATGCCCAAATATCAGTAGTGGATGCGGTCAGCCCCCATCGAACCAATACGCCAATGGACGCCACAAAAAAAAGCATTCGCAGCGACCACCCCATAAACATACGTTTACTGAATGCAAATACAGAAATTTCGGCAATGACGCCTAGGCTCCATAGGTAGCCAATGATATCCGCAGAAATACCCGAAGACTTCCAATGAAGTGAACTAAATGCATAGTAGGCCGCGTGGCTACCTTGAATGAGCGACGCTAACACCAGAAAACGCACCACAGACGAATCTTTCAATATCGCCGTCAATTTTGGCCTTACCTTGCTTTCTTCGGTTTCCGAAACAGGCATAACCTTGGGATTACGCATCACCAATACCATCGAAACAGCCAGCCCTGCCAAGGCGGTATAAATAATGGCGCTCGCTCCGTATATCGCCACTAAATAGCCCACCACTGTCGAACCTGCAACAAACGCAATCGAGCCCCAAAGCCTAGTTCGACCATAATCCAGCAGCTTAAGGCGGGCGTAATAGTTCGCCATTGCATCGGTTAATGGCACCACCGGACCACAAGAGAGATTAAAGAGAATCGTTGCTCCAGCCAGCAACCAAAAATCGCCCCCAACAAATAAGTGCGTAACGATGGCTAACATGGATGCCAAAGTGAGCCAACGAAGAGCGGGGATCAGGTGTTCGACTTTATGCAATCGAGGTGTAATCACCAGATTAGAAAAGCATCGAGAAGCCAGCCCTAGCCCAATCAGCACACCAATATCAGACGCCGAAATATCTTGTGAGGCAAACCAAATGGCCCAAAAAGGCAGATGGACGCCATAAGAGAAAAAGAGCCCGACAAAATACTGTGATATCCATCCGTACGGGGTACTGCGGAGCATTCAACACCTAATTGAATAAGGAAATGGGGCAACATTATCCCAACTTCACATCATACTAAAAGAGAAAAATTTAAGTGATTTTTCTTCCCTGTTTAATGGATATTCTTTCCAAAAAATGAAGTGCTTTATTATCAGTCACCTATATCAGCGCACCTCAAAAGAACCCCATTAACATCGTCGATTTGGCAGTCCATTGAACGGGATCTCCCAGCACATTGCGCGATACCGTACCCATTTACGTTATCTGTATCCATTTACGCTCTCTGTATCCATTTACATTCTCTGTATCCACGGTTCTCTGCACCCATTAGACCAAAGTCGTCTGGAGCTTATCCGACTTTTTACCAACACTGTTCATAATGTCATTGTGTTAGAGCTGCTCAACCATGCCGGATAAATTCAATATGAACGCCGCCCCTTTTGATCGGCTTTCAACACACGAACAAGAGCAACTAAGAGCCTCCTTAGATGTTGCGTATTACCGAGAAAAGGAAACCATACTCAAGCCTGGTCAAACGGGAACCGCTTTGCACATCCTCATCAAAGGTGGAGTGGAAGAACGCTCAGGGGACGATCAAGAAATCTTCGCACATTATGCCAACGACGATTTATTTGATGTGCGGGCTCAACTAGACGGCACGGTTAAGCACAAGTACGTCGCTTTAGAAGACACCTTGAGTTATCTACTTCCCAGCGCTGTCTTTCTTGATCTGTACCAAACCAACCCGCACTTTTCTGCCTATTTCGATTCCAACTTGTCTAAACGGCAAGAATTGGTTGACGCCGCACAAAAGCAGCAAAATCTTGGTGAGTTCATTCTGACTAAAGTCGATGACAGCATTTATCATCCGGTACTGATTCTGGATCCCCACGAACCACTCAATGCCGTCACTAAGCTCATGAAAGATCGCGCCATAGACAGTGCATTAGTGCGCCTAGCTGACCGTGATCCTAGGCTCACTGACTCTTCAACACCTTACCCATTTGGCATTATCACGCGCACCAATATGTTGCATGCCGTCATGCTCGACAGCCATCCATTGGACGCCCCCGTAGGCGCCATTGCAACCTTTCCAGTGCATTACATCGAAGATGGTGATTTCCTATTTAACGCCATGATCACCATGACTCGTCAACGCATGAAACGTGTCATGGTCTGTAATGGCAGTGAGCCCGTAGGCATGTTAGACATGACACAAATCCTGTCTAGCTTCTCTACACACTCGCACGTTTTGTCACTCAGCATCGCCCGTGCGCAATCCATTGAAGAGCTCGCCATCGCAGCCAATAGGCAACGACGCTTGGTCGAAAGCCTGCTCCATAACGGCATTCGGACTCGCTTCATCATGGGGCTTATCTCCGCAGTCAACGAACAAATCATAGAGAAAGCTTTCCATCTTATTGTGCCGCTCCCAATGCAAGACAAATGCTGCTTGATCGTTTTAGGTTCAGAAGGTCGAGGCGAGCAAGTACTCAAAACCGACCAAGACAATGCGTTAATCCTACAAGATGGCGTTGAATGGCCTGAATGCCAAAACGTTATGGAGCGATTCACCCATACCTTACAGCAACTTGGCTACCCCCTTTGCCCAGGTCACGTCATGGTGAATAACCCCGACTGGGTGCATAGCCAGAGTGATTGGCAACGCACGGTGACTCATTGGATTTCAAAAGGGACGGCAGAGAGCGTCATGAAACTGGCCATTCTGGCCGACGCCCACGCCGTAGCAGGAAATGAAGCATTGCTCGCCCCCGTTTCACAGCATATTTCCGACAGCATGAAGAACAACATGCTCGTACTACTCGACTTTACTCGCCCAGCCTTGCAATTTTCTTTGCCCCTCACCCTGTTTGGAAACGTGAAAAAAAGCAAAGATGGGCTCAATATAAAACAAGGTGGCATCTTTCCCATTGTGCACGGTATTCGTGCACTGTCATTGGAATACGCGTTAATGGAAAAGAACACCTTTGATCGCATTGAGGCGCTACAGAGAAAACGGATTCTTGAACCCGACACCGCAGACAACCTAATGGAAGCACTAAAATTGTTCTTTAAATTGCGTTTAACCCAGCAATTGTCAGAACATCACAATGGTAACAACATAGAACTCAAATTACTGGATCGCTCAGAAAGGGATCTTCTCCGGCACAGCTTGCATGTCGTGAAAAAGTTCAAGCAATGGCTGGGGTATCACTATCAAATACGCGACTAAATCAAATACGTACGTAACTCAATCAGATACGTAACTAAACGGACAAAGAGGTCGTATGAATAGAATCTTTCGCTGGTGGTGGCGTAGAAAGTTAAAGGGAAACCCGTATCAGTCATTATTTGATGCGCCCCATGACACCGAGTTTGTTTCCCTCGATTGTGAAACCACCAGCCTCGATCCTAACCGAGCGGAACTGGTGACGATTGCTGCCACAAAAATCATTGGCAATCGCATCATTACCAGCCAGCCGTTCCATGTTCGTTTGCGTGCGCCCCAATCTCTGAATGCGGATTCTGTTTGTGTGCACAAGATTCGCCATAGCGATCTTGTGGGGGGCATGAGCGAAAAAGAAGCCCTAGAGGCGTTAATCGCATTCATTGGCAATCGCCCTGTGGTGGGGTATCACATCCGTTACGACAAGACGATTCTTGATTTAGCCTGTAAGCGCCACTTAGGCTTTCCTCTACCGAACCCCTTACTGGAAGTCAGCCAGATCTATCACAAAAAGCTTGAGCGCCACCTGCCAAACGCCTACTTTGATCTCAGTTTGGACGCCATCTGTAAGCACTTGGGGCTCCCTCCACAAGATAATAAACACGATGCACTTCAAGATGCTATTTCAGCGGCATTAGTTTACGTTCGGCTCACATACGGCGATCTCCCTGCTCTGACCTCCGCTTATGTGCGTTAATTTGCTCTGCAATTAAAGTTCTGATCCACCTCTCACTTTTCTAAGTAAGCCGATGCTTACAAAAGCAAAAGCCCCCTTATCATCCTAAAGTCTAATTGTAGAAAAACGGGGGGTAGCTGAGAGTTAATACCAACCGATTTCCATATCATTTAGGAAATAATGGAACTTGCTGAATTCACAAGGAGAAAACAATGAGTGAAGCCCACGTTTATCCGGTCAAAGAACATATTAAAGCTAAGACCCACGCTGATAACGACACTTATCTGGCGATGTACCAACAATCTGTCAGCGACCCAGAGGGCTTTTGGGGCGAACACGGAAAAATCGTCGATTGGATCAAGCCTTACACGAATGTAAAGCAAACGTCTTTCGATACCGGACACGTCGACATTCGCTGGTTTGAAGATGGCACGCTGAACGTTTCAGCGAACTGTATTGATCGCCACCTCGCCGAGCGTGGCGATGAAGTGGCCATCATTTGGGAAGGGGATGACCCTGCCGATGATAAGACGCTGACTTTCAATGAACTGCACAAAGAAGTTTGCCGTTTCTCTAACGCCTTGAAAGAGCAAGGGGTTAAGAAAGGTGATGTTGTTTGTTTGTACATGCCAATGGTGCCAGAAGCCGCTGTTGCCATGCTGGCGTGTACCCGTATTGGCGCGGTTCACACGGTGGTATTTGGTGGTTTCTCCCCAGAAGCCTTGGCAGGTCGCATTGTGGATTCCAACGCAAAAGTCGTGGTAACGGCAGACGAAGGGGTTCGTGGTGGCCGCGCGGTTCCATTGAAAAAGAATGTCGATGATGCATTGGCTAATCCTGACGTTAACAGCATTTCAAAAGTCTTGGTTCTAAAACGCACAGGTGGCGATGTTGCTTGGGATGCGGAGCGCGATGTTTGGTGGCACGAAGCAACCGCTGCGGTATCGGATGATTGCCCACCGGAAGAAATGAACGCCGAAGACCCACTTTTCATTCTTTATACATCGGGTTCCACAGGTAAACCCAAAGGCGTATTACACACCACTGGCGGTTACCTTGTTTACGCCACAATGACATTCAAATACGTATTCGACTACCAACCAGGCGAAATCTTCTGGTGTACCGCAGACGTAGGCTGGATTACGGGCCACACCTACCTTATTTACGGACCGCTTGCGAACGGTGCGAAAACCATCTTATTTGAAGGTGTGCCAAACTACCCGAAAACAAACCGCATGAGCGAAGTGGTCGACAAACACAACGTCAATATTCTTTACACTGCGCCAACGGCTATCCGTGCGTTAATGGCAAAAGGCAACGACGCCATTGAAGGCACAAACCGCAGCAGCTTGCGCATCATGGGCTCTGTTGGTGAACCGATTAACCCAGAAGCATGGGAGTGGTACTACAAAACCATCGGTGATGAAAAATCCCCTATCGTGGATACGTGGTGGCAAACAGAAACAGGCGGTATCTTGATTTCACCGCTACCTGGTGCAACGGCATTGAAACCGGGCTCCGCAACACGCCCATTCTTTGGCGTACAACCGGCGCTTGTCGATAACGTAGGTAACCTCATTGAAGGGGCTGCCGACGGCAACCTTGTGATTCTCGACTCTTGGCCTGGTCAAATGCGCACTGTCTACGGCGATCATGAGCGTTTTGAGCAAACCTATTTCTCTACATTTAAAGGCATGTACTTCACCAGTGACGGTGCTCGCCGTGACGAAGATGGCTATTACTGGATCACAGGTCGTGTGGATGATGTACTGAACGTATCGGGTCACCGCATGGGTACCGCGGAAATTGAATCGGCACTGGTTGCCTTCGACAAAATTGCAGAAGCGGCAATTGTTGGTGTTCCGCACGACATTAAAGGTCAGGCGATTTATGCCTACATCACCTTGAACGACGGTGAAATACCCAGTGCCGAGCTTCATAAAGAAGTGAAAGACTGGGTACGGAAAGAAATTGGTCCTATCGCCACACCAGACGTATTGCACTGGACAGATTCTTTACCGAAAACGCGTTCGGGTAAAATCATGCGTCGAATTCTACGTAAAATCGCCACAGGCGATACCAGCAACTTGGGCGATACTTCGACACTTGCCGATCCAAGCGTGGTGAATAAGCTCATCGAAGAAAATCAGAACCTGTCTTAATCGGGTTCACCTTACATTCCACCTATACTATTTCGCCAGGTCTTTTGACCTGGTTTTTTTACTCCAAATCGATACAAAAGGAAAATTTTCCGTAAAGCCTCAATGCTGGAAAATCCTTTTCTCTTTATCAGCAAAAGTCGTGCTACATTGAGAAATTATCGCTCCTAATGTTTGCATAGAATAGATGTACTTTCTCACTAACTGATTAATGCGATGTCTAAACAATTACTGTGCATCATAACGTTTGTAGCCGTTTGTTTGATATGGGGTACAACATGGATGGCAATGGAAATCGCGGTTGAAACCATTCCTCCCATTACCGCGACTGGTCTTCGATTCCTGATCTCAGCTCCTTTATTGATCGCTGTGACAGTCGTGATGAAAAAAGCCTTGCTTTTCCCAAAAGGCCAACGAAAGTTCATGGTGGCTGTTGCCGTATTTTACTTCGCTATTCCCTTTACCTTAATGATACTCGGCGAGCAATACATCTCGTCTGGGCTCGCTTCTATCATTTTTGCCAATATGCCGATTGCGGTCTTAGCCGTTTCGATGATCAGCTTGTCACTGCGCCTTGCTGTTCACCAACTGTTTGGATTGGGTATGGCCGTGATTGCGTTGTGTCTTATTCTATCGGGCGAACTAGAGATAGGAACGGGTAATAACAATGCTGGCATCCTTGCACTGGTCAGCGCCGTACTTATTCATGCCGTTATGTATGTGCTCACTCAGAAACACGCCAAGGGGATCCATGTACTGACCTATAACGCACTGCCTTCTGGTATCGCAGCGTTATTATTATTGGTTGCTGGGCTGTTTATGGAACAACCCGACATTCATCAATTCACTGACGAATCGATGTATGCCGTGGTCTATCTCGGACTGGTCGCGAGCTTCATTGGTATTGTGGCGTACTTCTCGCTCAATCAGATGACAGCGCCCTTCACCGCATCACTCTGCTTTCTCGTGTTCCCTGTGGTAGCGCTACTGCTTGATGCTTGGGTGAATGACCGCCGCCTCTCTGAGCTATCACAGCAGCTTCTATTGCCTTTACTCATTGGCATCGTCGTTGCCAAAGTACCACAGCTTCCTATCTGGCTGATTTCTCGCCCAAGCAAGTAACCTAGGCTCGGAATAACAGAGCTTAGGTTAAGTCCGTTTTCTGGGCTCACCACGACTATCTCCCGTCGGTGGGTCCAGATTCTTTATCTTCCTCACAGATTTTCTTTTCTTTGACATAAAGATATCGAGGTTTGACCAGTATTTTGCTGCTAATTGCGCTGAATTGTCTATAATCGACAGTTAATTTGAGCAAGACGATAATTTAGACCTCTAAATTTAATTACCAGCTCATAAAATTTGGAATGTCGAATTTTAACCTCTAGTTAAAGGAAGATAACCTCACAATGGCAACAAAATCACGCATTCTGGTTCTAAACGGTCCTAATATTAATCTTTTGGGTCTCCGAGAGCCGGCGCATTATGGCTCTAAAACACTCGCTCAGATCATTGATGATCTTGAGCACCAAGCGACCTCGCTAAATGTTGAGATCCAGCACCTGCAATCCAATCGTGAATACGAACTGATTGAAGCCATTCACGCTGCCATGGGAAATGTGGATTTCATTGTGATCAATCCAGCGGCGTTTACCCACACCAGTGTTGCTCTACGTGATGCGCTACTGGGCGTCGACATTCCATTTATTGAAGTGCACCTATCCAACGTTCACGCACGTGAACCGTTCCGCCATCATTCTTATCTTGCGGATAAAGCCGTCGGAATAATTTGTGGTTTAGGCGCGCAAGGTTACCAATTCGCATTGACTGCTGCGGTCAACTATCTGCAGTCAAATGGGTAATACCGGCAGTCAAATAAGTAATACATGACACAGAACACTCTCGAAACTTGAGAGTCACCTAATTTGAGAAAGAGAAAATAAGATGGATATTCGTAAAATTAAGAAGCTGATTGAGTTAGTGGAAGAGTCTGGCATCGCAGAGCTTGAAATCTCTGAAGGTGAAGAGTCAGTACGAATCAGTCGTTCAGGTCCTGCTCCTATTGCTGCTCCGATTCAATATGCGGCACCAATGGCACATGCTCCAGCACCCGCTCCAGTCGCAGCGCCAGCGGCACCTGTAGAAGCACCTGCCGAAGTCGTACCAGCCGGACACCACGTTCTTTCTCCAATGGTTGGTACGTTCTACCGCTCTCCAAGTCCAGACTCGAAGTCATTTATTGAAATCGGTCAGAGCGTTAAAGCGGGGGATACCCTTTGCATCGTTGAAGCGATGAAAATGATGAACCAAATCGAAGCGGATAAATCTGGCGTAGTGACAGCCATTCTAGTGGAAGACGGTCAACCTGTTGAGTTTGACCAACCACTCGTTATCATCGAATAACCGAGGCTGATTATATGCTAGACAAATTAGTCATCGCGAACCGAGGTGAAATTGCACTTCGCATCCTTCGCGCATGTAAAGAACTAGGAATTAAAACGGTCGCTGTTCATTCAACCGCTGACCGTGACCTAAAACACGTATTATTGGCAGACGAATCCATCTGTATCGGTCCGGCGCGCGGCATCGACAGCTACCTGAACATTCCGCGTATCATCTCAGCAGCGGAAGTAACTGGAGCCGTCGCTATCCACCCTGGTTATGGTTTCCTGTCTGAAAATGCCGACTTCGCAGAACAAGTCGAGCGCAGTGGCTTCATCTTTGTGGGCCCTAAAGCCGAAACCATCCGCATAATGGGTGATAAAGTTTCCGCTATCACGGCAATGAAGAAAGCTGGCGTACCTTGTGTACCAGGCTCGGATGGTCCTTTAGATGACGATCAATCGAAAAACAAAGCGCACGCGAAGCGCATTGGTTACCCAGTGATCATCAAAGCCTCTGGTGGTGGTGGTGGTCGCGGTATGCGCGTAGTTCGCAGTGAAAGTGAGCTAGTCGAAGCCATTGCCATGACACGTGCGGAAGCAAAAGCCGCCTTCAATAACGACATCGTTTACATGGAGAAATTCCTAGAAAACCCTCGTCACGTTGAAGTACAGGTGATTGCTGACGGTCAAGGTGGCGCTATCCACCTAGGCGAACGTGACTGTTCTATGCAACGTCGTCACCAAAAAGTCGTGGAAGAAGCACCAGCACCGGGTATTACGGCAGAAATGCGTAAGTACATCGGTGAGCGTTGTACGCGTGCTTGTTTGGAAATTGGCTACCGCGGTGCGGGTACGTTTGAGTTCCTATACGAAAACGGCGAATTCTACTTCATCGAAATGAACACTCGTATTCAGGTAGAACACCCAGTCACCGAAATGGTCACAGGCGTCGACCTTATCAAAGAGCAACTTCGCGTTGCTGCAGGTCAGCCGCTTTCTTACACTCAAGACGACATCAAGATCAGCGGTCATGCGATTGAATGCCGAATCAATGCCGAAGATCCAGAGCGCTTCTTACCTTCTCCAGGTAAAGTGGAACGTTTCCACGCACCTGGCGGTATGGGCGTACGTTGGGAGTCACACATTTACACCGGTTACACAGTCCCTCCTCATTACGATTCCATGATTGGTAAACTGATCACCTTTGGTGAAAACCGTGATGTCGCGATTGCTCGAATGAAGAACGCATTGGGCGAAATGATCGTTGAAGGCATCAAAACCAATGTGTCTCTGCAAGAAATGATCATGAATGATGAGAATTTCCAACACGGTGGTGCAAACATCCACTACCTTGAGAAGAAACTCGGGCTTCAGTAAGCGTTCACGCAGATAAAAACAAACAACACTCCCCGTGCGTGAGAAAATGCCGGGGAGTGTTTTTTTTATCCAAATCAGCTAGACTCCACATCCAATTTCAACACGACAAAAAAGGTGCATTCCATGCCCTGGATTCAAATCAAACTCAATGCGAGTGACAAGAACGCAGAACAAATCGGCGATATGCTGATGGAAGACACGGGCGCATTATCCGTCACCTTTTTGGATGCCAAAGATACCCCTGTATTTGAACCTCTTCCTGGTGAAACTCGCTTATGGGGCGAAACAGACGTTGTCGCGCTATACGACGCAGAAGTCGATACTAAGACAGTATTGAGTCAAATAACCGCAAGCGGCCTGTTAGAAGACGGATTTGCTCACAAAGTCGAACAACTTGAAGACAAAGATTGGGAACGAGAATGGATGGAAAATTTCCACCCCATGCAATTTGGCAAGCGGTTGTGGATTTGCCCAAGTTGGCGTGATATTCCCGATCCAAACGCCGTGAATGTCATGCTCGATCCAGGTCTTGCATTCGGCACTGGGACACACCCAACCACTTCGCTCTGCCTTGAATGGCTTGAAGGTATTGATCTCGAAGGGAAAACGGTTATCGACTTTGGCTGCGGTTCTGGCATTCTAGCCATCGCCGCGATAAAGCTGGGGGCAAGCAAAGTGATCGGCATTGACATCGATCCACAGGCCATTCAGGCATCCCGAGCCAACGCGCAGCGAAATGGCGTTGATCAGCAGCTAGAATTGTTCTTGCCTCAGGATCAACCAGAAGGCTTACTTGCTGATGTGGTCGTCGCGAATATTCTTGCAGGTCCATTGCGTGAATTGTCAAGCGTCATCAAAGGGCTGATAAAACCAGAGGGTTTACTGGCCATGTCTGGTGTGCTCGATACTCAAGCCGAAGACGTTGCAAACTATTACCGTGATGAACTGAACATCGATCCGATTGTGGAACAATCAGAATGGTGTCGAATCTCGGGCAAGAAAAATGCCTAAATGCAAGAGAAAATCAGCGCTCGCATTCTAATTGACTGAAATTTAGGCATTTTAAAAACAAATTGTAAATGCTCAAAAATTAAGCTTTTCTCTTTGCGAAAAAATGCGTAAAATGCGCGCCCTTGCTGGTATAGAACTGTAATGCTGTTTTGAAGATCGGAAACTATCAACTTAAGAACAATCTTATCGTCGCTCCTATGGCAGGGGTCACCGATAGACCCTTTCGAGAGTTATGTCTACGATACGGTGCGGGCCTAGCCATCAGTGAAATGATGTCGTCAAATCCCAAAGTATGGAAAACAGCGAAATCCCAACAACGCATGGTACATGAAGGCGAATCGGGCATTCGTTCGGTACAAATTGCAGGGGCAGATCCCCAGCAGATGGCAGAAGCCGCCCAATATAATGTCGATAATGGCGCACAAATTATCGATATCAATATGGGTTGCCCTGCTAAGAAAGTGAACAAGAAGCTTGCCGGCTCAGCATTACTTCAGCATCCGGACATTATCGAAAAGATACTGACCGCTGTCGTGAATGCCGTTAATGTTCCCGTAACATTGAAAACCCGCACAGGCTGGAACACAGACAATAAGAACTGTGTTCAAATTGCTAAAATGGCCGAAGACTGCGGCATACAAGCTCTTGCTCTACATGGGCGAACTCGGGCTTGTATGTACAAAGGCGAGGCAGAATATGAAAGCATCAAAGCGGCTAAAGAGGCGGTTTCCATACCGGTTATTGCTAACGGTGATATCGATAGCCCGGAAAAAGCCAAATTCGTACTGGAATACACTGGTGCGGACGCTTTGATGATAGGTCGCCCTGCCCAGGGTCGTCCATGGATTTTTCAGGAAATCCACTACTATTTGGAAAACGGCAGCACGATGGCTTCCCTTCCGATATCGGAGGTGAAGGACATTATGCTTGGTCATGTGAAGGCACTTCATGAATTTTATGGGGAGTTTTTAGGTCCTAGAATCGTGCGTAAGCACGTTGGCTGGTACTTAAAAGAACATGAGCAAGCAAGTGAGTTTCGCCGTACCTTCAACGCCATAGAAGCAGCTCCGCTGCAACTGGACGCGCTAGAAGGTTATTTTGATAACGTTGCATCATAATTACAGAAAAGAGCTAGACCGAATATGTTCGAACAAAATCTGACTTCCGAAGCATTGACAGTAACTACAGTGACCTCACAAGACCAGATCACTCAGAAGCCATTACGTGACTCAGTAAAAGCGTCTCTTAAAAACTACCTTGCTCAACTTAATGGCCAGGAAGTCAACGACCTGTACGAATTAGTATTGGCAGAAGTAGAGCAGCCACTACTAGACACCATCATGCAATACACTCGTGGTAACCAAACACGCGCAGCCACTATGATGGGTATCAACCGCGGCACGCTTCGTAAAAAACTTAAAAAATACGGCATGAACTGATCGCAGATCCGTTTTCTACCGAGCTTTAAAGCCCTGATCATTGGTCAGGGCTTTTTCTTTCATCAAACCCTCACCTTAAATTCAAATAAAGCTCAAAGAATTCACAAATCGGCTCACGCTAAATTTTTCTTTATAAGTAATTACTGAATTTTTATTCGAAATTGCACTGAATTAAATGGTTTTGCGCATCTTTGGTTTAATTTATCTATCTAGCTCACCTTTTTAAGGTTAATTAAAGGTTACCTTAAACTTTGAGCACGCTAGCTGCGTGTGACGAACAATGTACAACTTGATAAAAATTAAGAATAACACGTCAAGAATGAACCAATTAACAAAGGATTGTCGCTATGAATGGAATTAGCTTGCGCTCCGTATCCATCAAATCGCGGCTATACATCATGACGCTCACTATTGCGTTACTGATGTTAGCGCCACTTATTTATATAAAATATGCCTATCACGCAGATCTGCTTACCGCTAAGCAGGTAAAAACTCGACATTTAGTTGAAACCGCATACAGTGTCATTAATCATTTCTACCAGCTTGAACAAAATGGCACTCTCTCAAAAGAAGAGGCGCAAAGCCAAGCAAAGTCGGTTCTTAACGGATTAAGGTACGAGAACAACGACTACTTTTGGGTTAATGACACCCGACCTTATATGATCAATCACCCAATTAAACCTGCGCTCAACGGTAAAGATTTATCCGGTGTTAAAGATCCCACCGGCAAATTACTGTTCATTGAGTTTGTTAACGAGGTAAAACAAAACAATGGTGGTGGGTTCGTCAATTATATGTGGCCTAAACCTGGGTCAGATATCGATATAGAAAAAATGTCTTATGTAAAACTCCATAAACCATGGGGTTGGATTGTCGGAAGCGGGGTATACATTGACGACGTGGACGCACTATTTTGGGATCGTGCACAGTCAATCATTATGATTATTATTGGCTGTTTATTTGCTATGGCGTTGATTGCAACTTGGTTTGGCTACAGCATTACCACCCCCTGTGCTAAAACCGAAGAGGCACTTAATGACATTGCCGAAGGAGATGGTGATCTCACCAAAGAATTGCCTTCTGAAGGTAAAGATGAACTCAGCCATATTGCAACCGCATTCAATCTATTTACCAAGAAAATACGCTCTATTGTCACCGATATGGTCCCAGTAAGCCAAGGGATCACCAGTGCAGCAACGCAACTAAATCAAGTTGCGTCGAACGCATCTATTAAGGCAGGAGAGCAACATCAATCCGTCGATACCGTGGCATCAGCAATGAACGAACTCCATGCCAGTAACCAAGAAGTTGCTACGTCAGCCTCATCTGCCGCCGATGCTGCGCAACAAGCCGCTCAGCTGGGTGAGCAAGGGGTGAATGTCATCGACAGTGCGACAAATCACATGAGCTCACTGTCTGACCTATTAACGGAAACAGAGAAAAGTACCCTTCAACTCGCTCAGGATTCCGAAACAGTGAGTACCGTACTGGATGTGATTCGAGGCATTGCTGAACAAACTAACTTATTGGCACTCAATGCCGCCATTGAAGCGGCTCGTGCAGGAGAACAAGGACGGGGCTTTGCTGTTGTTGCTGATGAAGTTCGAACCTTAGCCACTCGCACTCAGGCAAGCACCGATGAGATAGAGCAAATTGTAGGAAATCTGCAAGCCAGAGCGAAAACGGTCACCTCCGCAATGGAAAAAACGCAGGTTCAATCCAATGCCACTCATGAGCAAGCGAAAAAAGCAAGAGAGACACTGGCAGAAATAGGGCATCAAATCACCCATATTCTGGAACTGAACCAGCAGATAGCAGACTCCAGTGCCCAGCAGACATTAGCTACGGAAGAAATCAGTAAGAACTTGATTATCATTTCAGAGAACAGCGACCAGTCGACAACCCAAGCAACGCAGGTCGCGCAAGCGAGTAAAGTGCTGATGAGTAATGGTCAAGAGCTCGAAAGCATCATCCGCCACTTCAAGGTTTAATGGATTGTACACATCAAAGCGCCACGCATCCGTGGCGTCTTTGTTATCTATCACACAATGGGCAGCCCGTAAGCTGCCCATTTTTATGCCGAATAAGTCCATGACCTAACTCAAAGAGACTTATTATCGATCATCACAACAAACACTAGATTCCTGTACTTCCTCCCCAGCTAATGCCTCCAGTATTGAGCAATGACTGGCATTGTCATCTACGTGACCACAGCACGCATCATTGATTTTCTTTAATGCTCGACGAATTCGAGTTAACTCGTGAATTTTTTCATCGATAAGAGTCAATTTCGCCGACGTGATCGACTTGACTTCAGCACAACTGTGCTCGGTCGCTTCGAGCTTAATGTCTAAAAGTTCACGAATTTCGCCCAAACTCAACCCAAGCGCCTTAGATTTAAGGATAAACTGAACCTGTTTTTGGTTTTCTCCATCATAAAGTCGATAACCGGACTCACTTCGTCCTGCAGGCGATATCAACTGATTCTTTTCGTAGAAACGTAATGTGTCGGTGCTGACTTCACACCTTTTGGCTAGCTCACCAATCTGAAACATGCTTTTTTAACCTTATTGTTGCGATTTTGGTGTCAAAAACGGATTTTCCTAATTATTTTTGTGACACCAAACGATTGCGCGAGCTTTTTTGTCATAATTTAGTTAGAATACGCGCCATCAAATTTTGAGTTGAAATGAATACATCGACCAATCAAAGGTCTTTACCAAAACTGGTCAATATCTTTGCTCTCATGCCTCTTAATCATGGCATGACTGAATGAATAATAATTCTATTTATCTTTAATGAGCATAAGAGCAAGTACATTTTTGGCAAATATCTTTAATCTAACTACTCTGTGAATTTGAGGAAGATGGAAGCAATGAATAACGCTCGCCCTATTCGCCGCGCTCTTATCAGCGTATCAGACAAAACCGGTATCGTTGAGTTTGCACAATCTCTTGCCGACCGTGGTGTTGATATCCTGTCTACTGGTGGTACTGCCCGCCTGCTTGCCGAACAAGGCATCTCTGTAACCGAAGTATCCGATTACACTGGATTCCCTGAGATGATGGACGGTCGCGTTAAAACACTTCACCCTAAAGTTCACGGTGGGGTACTGGGTCGTCGTGGTCAAGACGATGCCATCATGGAAACACATGGTATTAACCCCATCGATATGGTTGTGGTTAACCTATACCCATTCGCAGAAACTGTCGCGAAAGAAGGTTGCACGCTAGCTGACGCTGTTGAGAACATCGATATCGGTGGTCCAACCATGGTTCGTTCTGCAGCGAAAAACCACAAAGACGTAACGATTGTAGTGAACGCACACGACTACGATCGCGTTATCGCTGAAATGGACGCTAACGAGAAATCTCTAACGCTAGAGACTCGCTTCGACCTAGCTATCGCAGCGTTCGAACACACAGCGTCTTACGACGGCATGATCGCCAACTACTTCGGTACTATGGTTCCATCTTACGGTGCCTCTTTACTTGATGAAGAAGGAAAGAAGGCTGATGAAGAAAGTAAGTTCCCTCGCACATTCAATCAGCAGTTCGAGAAGAAACAAGACATGCGCTACGGTGAGAACAGCCACCAAGCCGCCGCATTCTACGTTGAAGCGAACCCAGAAGAAGCATCGGTTTCAACCGCCCGCCAAATTCAAGGTAAAGCACTGTCTTACAACAACATCGCTGACACTGACGCGGCACTGGAGTGTGTGAAAGAGTTCGACGAGCCTGCTTGTGTGATCGTGAAACACGCTAACCCATGCGGTGTCGCACTGGGTAAAGACATCCTAGAAGCGTACAACCGCGCTTACCAAACAGACCCAACATCCGCATTTGGTGGCATTATTGCGTTCAACCAAGAGCTCGATGCAGCTACTGCGTCCGCGATTGTTGAGCGTCAATTCGTTGAAGTTATCATTGCCCCTTCTGTATCAGCAGAAGCGGTTGAAGTGGTTGCGACGAAAAAGAACGTACGCCTACTTGAGTGTGGTGAATGGACAGCGAAAACATCTGGCTTCGACGTGAAACGCGTTAATGGTGGTCTTCTGGTTCAAGATCGTGACCAAGGCATGGTTGCTCAAGATGACCTAAAAGTAGTCTCGAAACGTCAGCCAACAGCGGAAGAGCTAAAAGACGCACTGTTCTGCTGGAAAGTGGCGAAGTATGTGAAATCTAATGCCATCGTATACTCGAAAGGTGACATGACTATTGGTGTTGGTGCAGGCCAAATGAGCCGCGTTTACTCTGCGAAAATTGCTGGCATCAAAGCGGCAGACGAAGGTCTACAAGTTGAAGGCTGTGTTATGGCATCGGATGCGTTCTTCCCATTCCGCGACGGTATCGACGCAGCCGCAGAAGCGGGCATCAAGTGTGTGATTCAACCGGGCGGTTCAATGCGTGATGATGAAGTGATTGCCGCAGCCGATGAACACGGCATGGCAATGATCTTTACAGGAATGCGCCATTTCCGCCATTAATCGATTGGGTTCTCCCAGCGAATAAACCAGATTAAGCCTCTCTATTATGAGGGGCTTTTGTGAATGTATTACTTAAGGATTACAACATGAACGTATTGATCATCGGTGCTGGCGGTCGTGAACATGCACTAGGCTGGAAAGCAGCACAGAATCCAAATGTAGAGACTGTCTTCGTTGCACCTGGCAATGCAGGGACAGCGCTTGAACCTAAACTCGAAAACGTCGCTATCGGTGTAGAAGACATTGAAGCACTTGTCGCGTTTGCCAAAGAAAAGTCCATTGAACTGACCATTGTGGGCCCTGAGGCACCATTGGTTATCGGTGTGGTGGATGCCTTCCGAGCCGCTGGCTTACCGATCTTTGGTCCGACAGAAGCGGCAGCTCAACTTGAGGGTTCTAAAGCGTTCACAAAAGACTTCTTAGCGCGTCACGCTATTCCGACCGGTGCTTACGCCAACTTTACAGAAATTGATTCGGCATTAGCTTACGTTCGTGAACAAGGCGCACCGATTGTTGTTAAAGCCGATGGCCTCGCGGCAGGTAAAGGCGTTATCGTCGCCATGACATTGCAAGAAGCGGAAGACGCCATTAAAGATATGTTGGCTGACAACGCGTTCGGTGAAGCGGGCAGCCGAGTGGTGATCGAAGAGTTCCTAGAGGGCGAAGAAGCCAGCTTCATTGTGATGGTCGATGGTAAAAACGTTCTGCCCATGGCCACCAGCCAAGATCATAAACGTGTGGGCGATAAAGATACTGGCCCAAACACAGGTGGTATGGGCGCATACTCGCCTGCACCAGTTGTCACTCAGGCAATCCACAACCGTATCATGGAGGAGGTGATTTACCCTACCGTGAATGGCATGGCTTCTGAGGGTCACCCGTACACTGGCTTCTTATACGCTGGGTTGATGATCGACAAAGACGGCACACCAAAAGTGATTGAGTACAACTGCCGCTTTGGCGACCCTGAAACTCAACCTATCATGATGCGCATGGAATCGGATCTTGTAGAGCTATGTTTGGCGGCAATTGATGAGAAACTGGATCAAGTGGAATCGAAATGGGATCCACGTGCCTCCATCGGTATTGTGCTAGCCGCGGGTGGTTACCCAGCTGCATACAACAAAGGGGATGTAATTTCTGGTCTTCCTCAACAAGAAGTTGAAGGCGAGAAAGTATTCCACGCTGGTACGGCGAACAAAGATGGCGATATCGTCACAAACGGTGGTCGCGTCCTTTGTGCAACCGCCCTAGGCAATAGCGTATCAGAAGCACAACAACGTGCTTACGAACTGGCAAAACAGATTCGCTGGGAAGGTGTCTTCCACCGCAGCGACATTGGTTATCGAGCGATTGCTCGTGAGCAAGAAAAATAACGCTTCACGCGTGTATAAATCAAAAAAGGCACTCATTGAGTGCCTTTTTTGTCTGTTCGTTTTGAGTGTCCTTAACCTCAACGCTGGATAAGAAACACAATAAGTTATTACTTAATTCTGCTCGATAAACGATGGGCGTGTAATGCAATCCTGGTTATCTTCCGACAACATCAGCAAATCATTCACAGAAAGCGTCTTAAGCTCTTTTTTACCAATAAACGCAACGTAGCTATCGACGGTCGACAAACGATTAACCACGAAGCTGGGAAGTATCTGATTGAAAGCTAATTTCTCGTACTCCCTACCATCACAGGCTTCAAACGTTTTCCCATCCCAATACCCTTGGATAAGTTCTAAGTTATCTTTGTCTTGGGCTTCCGTTGTTTCCACAACCAAAATGGCTTCTTGCTGATAGCGTTCGATTTGCTTCTCAGGAATAGGCAAAACTTTACCATCCAACCGAAGCTGTTGGTAAACGGCCTCACCAGAAGCACTAAATCGTAAATGGACACGATAAGGCACGAGCTCTTGCTCGTCATTGGTTCGATAACCTTCTCGAATCAACTCACGGAGCACATCCCCTTGCCAAGCGTAGTCTGTACGGTAGTAGCCATAATCTCCAGACGTCACATAATCAGCTGCCGAATAGGCGCTGCCTAGCCTTTTGGTAAACCAATAAAAGCTTTTGGAATCCCCTATAGATTGCCCACCAGAATAAGAAGCATACTGGTTTGCTTGGGGTATGTTAGAACTTGAAGAGCAACCAACTAGCGTGGCGAATAACAGAGGTGCGTAAAAGTATCGCTTCATAAAATAACTACGCCGAGTAAAAACTCGGCGTAGTATAAATTAGTTCACTGACTCTTTCAGTGCTTTACCAGCGACAAATGCCGGAACATTCGCTGCTGCAATTTGAATCTCGTCGCCAGTCTTAGGGTTGCGACCAGTACGAGCTGCACGATGGTTTACTTTGAATGTACCAAAACCGATAAGTTGAACCTGGTCACCCTCTTTAAGAGCTTCAGTTACTCCACCAAGAGTCGCTTCAAGAGCTGTTTTTGCTTGTGCTTTAGAGAGATCAGCTTTTTCTGCGATGAAGTCGATGAGTTGGGTCTTGTTCATTAGGTTTCCCTTCTTGTGTGTTTTTCGAAATCTAATTCACTGTAATCCATAAATGCCTGTTGTGGCAAAGGTTTGTCACCTCACTTTCGCTCTTCTGCCGATTTTTTAGCCGGATTATGAGCTTTACCTCACAATTTGTTACGAGTTTTCTCACTCCTGAGCTTGTTTTTCTTCTGTTCAGAACCGATTTATAGCCTAGTCGATAGTTCGTTTCCATTGGGATTCTATTGATATCGATACTAACAATTGATTGTAGGAAACTATGTTACTGCTCGCTTTATATGTCTCTATTGCGATTGGAGTGTCATTTATCTGCTCCGTTTTGGAAGCGGTGTTATTGAGTATCACCCCCAGCTATATCGCCCAACTTCGCCAGCAAGGTCATCCGTCTGCCCAAAAATTATTTGAACTAAAAGAAGACATAGATAGACCGCTCGCCTCCATCTTGACGCTCAATACCATTGCTCACACGATAGGCGCTGCAACAGCAGGGGCACAAGCCGCTGTTGTATTTGGTAGTCAGTGGCTAGGGGCATTTTCTGCGGTGCTCACATTCGGTATTCTTGTCTTCTCTGAAATCGTTCCTAAAACCATCGGCGCCACTTATTGGCGACAGCTTGCGCCAACCGTGGCAACAACATTGCGCTGGATGGTGTGGGCGTTGACCCCCTTTGTTTGGTTTTCAGAACAAATCACCAAGCGTCTTGCCCATGGGCATCAAGCGCCTAAAATGCGTGACGAACTGTCAGCTATGGCCGTCTTGGCAAAAGAATCAGGGGAATTTGCAGAAGGCGAATCTCGGATACTGCATAATTTACTGAACATTCAGGATGTGCCTGTTACTCAAGTAATGACTCCGCGTCCGGTTGTTTTCCGCGTCAATGCTGAGATGACCATCGGTGAGTTCCTAAAAGATCATAAAGATACGCCTTTTTCTCGCCCATTAGTTTACAGCCAACACACCGATAATATCCTAGGTTTTGTCCATCGATTGGAGTTATTTAGGATGCAACAATCCGGTGGCGGTGAGAAACAGCTGGGGGCGGTGATGCGTCCTATTCACGTGATCTTAAACAATAAAGGGCTACCAAAAGCATTTGACCAAATGATGGCGCAGCGCGTGCAGCTCTCTTTGATTGTGGATGAATACGGCACCATTCAAGGTATCGTGACTCTAGAAGACATCTTTGAGTACTTACTCGGTGAAAAAATTGTCGATGAAGCGGACAAAACAAGCGACATGCAGTTCTTAGCCAACCAACGCTGGGAAAAGTGGAAAGAAAAGCATGGCGTTATTGAAAGCCGAGATGATGACGAAGAAGCGGAACCATCAAAGATCGACAAGATCGACAAGATCGACAAGATCGACAAGAAACCGTAACGAAAAAGGCTCCATTGGAGCCTAATTTTTTAGTCGCGAGTGAGTTCTATCCCAATATTGCTGACAGGGTCATCGCGCAGTTCTTGCCGTAAATCCTTTATCAGATCGATGTCTCGCTCTTCCGACTCTTTTAGAGGACGGAATATTGCCCACTGCACATCCCACTCTGCGCAAACGGCTTCATTTTCTTTCTGGTTTTCATTCGTTATTTCTTCACCCGTCTGTGCTTCTTCTAAATGGGCTACGGTGTTAACAGACTGCTCGCTGACTTTAAGCATGGACTCAAACAATGTATCTCTGTCCAACAAACCATGCAAAAGCGTCGATAACGCGACACAGGCATCAACCGCTGGATAAACACCATAAAAATCAAACTCATCAGTAGATGGGATAAGTTCTTCTAGTTTTTCAAGTTGACGCTCAAAGTTTACTTTCGCACTTTTAACCGTGAGCATCTCCCAAACACTGTCTAAAATATCTTTGTAGACACGTGATTCTGCAAACTCTGTATTCTGGCAAAAAGCCGCATAATTGGGGTACATACGCTCGCAAAGAGACGCCATAAACGTAATTTGCTGCCAAGGTTCAAACTTTTCTAGGCGAATCTGGAGTGGGTTCTGTAACATGGTGACTCAACGATTGTAGGAAAAGACAGCGGAAGTGTACTTGATTCGCCAGAGGGAAAAAAGCAAGCCTATGAATAATTTTACTAACAAATTGTACATCGCATCGAAAGATCATGCTGAATACACTTCAATGCTCAACAATGCACAACTAGATGACCTCGTCATTACTCAAGACAAAAGTCTCGCTAACATTGTATTGGCTGATCCCCCTTTGGTTGCTCACGATTTAAACCAATTTTCCAAAATGGAATGGTTGCAATCTACCTTCGCCGGTGTGGATGCGTTGATGGCAAGCGGTCTCAGACAAGATTACGATCTGACTAATGTAAAAGGTATTTTTGGCCAACAGATTTCAGAATATGTCGTCGGGCACACGATCAATTATTTCCGCCACCTATTTACTTACCAACAACAACAATTGAAATCGCAATGGCAACCTCATCCTTACCAATCTCTGGACGACAAATCGATATTGATACTTGGAACGGGTGATATTGGGTGCCATCTTGCTAAAGTATGTAATGCTTTAGGCATGAAAACGGGGGGGGTCAATCGTACCGGAATCCCAGCAAAAGCCTCTCCTTTTAAATACACTTTTCATGTTGGTGAATTCAAGTCCGCGGTAAAAGATGCCGATATCATCGTCAGCACGCTTCCTTCCACAGAAGATACACGCGGCTACCTGAATGCGGCTAGGCTCGTGCATGCAGATAACGCATTACTCTTTAATGTCGGACGCGGAGATGTGCTTGTGGCGGACGATTTAATTCCAGCCATTGAAAATGGCAACATTGCTCATGCATTCCTCGATGTCTTTGAGCAAGAGCCTTTGACGAAGTCGTCCCCATTTTGGTTGCACGATAAGATAACAGTAACGCCTCATATTGCTGCCGTCAGTTTTCCTCATCAGGTTTTCGACCAGTTTAAAGAAAACTACTTGAGATGGTATGACGGGTTTAAATTACAAAACTTGGTCGACTTCAAAAAAGGTTATTGACCGATGAGTGAGCTCACTGCACTTCTCTGGGATATTAAACAATGTAAGTTATGTGAGCCTGAACTTCCTCTTGGAGCCAATCCGATTATTCAAGCTTCACAAAGTGCGCGCTTGTTAATTGTTGGCCAGGCCCCTGGCACAAAAGTGCATCACTCTTCCATCCCTTGGAATGATCCCAGTGGTGATAGGTTAAGAGCGTGGTTGAATATAGAAAAGGATGTGTTCTACGACGCATCTAAGATTGCCATCATGCCGATGGGTCTGTGCTACCCAGGAAAAGGAAAGAGTGGCGACCTTCCACCAAGAAAAGAGTGCGCCCCACGTTGGCATGCGTCTGTTTTGGATAACCTTCCTCACATTGAAATGACGCTGCTGATTGGTCAATATGCGCAGCAGTACTATCTGAAAGATTGCCCTAAGACTCTGACCCAAACCGTCGAGCAGTGGCATCGTTGGGCACCAGAATTTCTCCCGTTGCCTCACCCCTCTCCAAGAAACACGCTTTGGCTGAAAAAGAATCCTTGGTTTGAGTCGAAGACCGTCCCTTACATTCGCGGGATCGTTTCTCAAGTATTATAGCTTGGGGATCATCATGATCTTAATAGACCTAAAGCTGTACATATCACTTACCTTAGGTGGCACTCTCAATATAACACTATGAAGTTCATAGCCATTTTTCTATTTGTACAGCTAAATCAGTATTTAGCCTACTATGATCCAAATGCCTTTTGACCTGTACAAAAAAAGCGCGCCTGCTAAGCAATGCGCGCTTGATACACTTAATAATAGTTACTTGTGGTACGGCATAGAAAGTTCATGCACTGCTTCAACAAACACGCCCGCATTTTCTGGCGGCACATCAAGGTGAATACCATGACCAAGGTTAAAGACGTGACCTGTATTGCCCTCACCAAAACCTTCTAAAATGGTCGCCACTTCTTGGCGAATTCGATCTGGCTGAGCATACAGTATTGAAGGATCCATATTGCCCTGTAGCGCTACTTTATCGCCGACACGCTTCTTAGCATCGGCAATATCAATGGTCCAATCTAAGCCGACAGCATCACAGCCCGTTGCGGCGATAGACTCTAACCACATACCGCCGTTCTTCGTAAACAAGGTAACAGGCACACGTCGACCATCATTCTCGCGAATCAGCCCATCCACAATTTTGTGCATGTATTGCAATGAAAACTCATTGTAGTCACGTGGTGTCAATACTCCACCCCACGTATCAAACACCATTACAGACTGTGCGCCCGCTTTGATTTGAGCATTCAAATACTCAGTAACACTTTCGGCTAACTTATCAAGCAGCAGGTGAAGTGTTTGTGGTTCCGCGTACATCATTTTTTTGATTTTGGTGAAAGCTTTCGAACTTCCCCCTTCGACCATATACGTGGCCAGTGTCCAAGGACTGCCAGAAAAGCCAATGAGAGGGACGTCTCCTTGAAGATCCTTACGAATTTGGCGCACAGCATTCATGACATACTGAAGCTCACCTTCTGGGTCGGGAATACCGATTTTTTCCACATCGGCTTTGCATGTGATTGGGCGGCTAAATTTAGGACCTTCACCCGTTTCAAAATAAAGCCCGAGCCCCATCGCGTCTGGAATAGTCAGTATGTCAGAAAACAAAATCGCCGCGTCCAGCGGGAAACGACGCAAAGGCTGGAGCGTCACTTCTGAAGCCAGCTCGGCATTCTTGCAAAGTGACATGAAATCCCCTGCTTCAGCACGAGTGGCTTTATATTCAGGAAGATAACGACCTGCTTGACGCATCATCCAGACAGGCGTGTAATCGACAGGCTCTTTTAGAAGAGCTCTCAGGTAGCGATCGTTTTTTAATTCGGTCATTCCGGCTTCTTAAATCTGTTGGAAAGTTGCTATTCTACCACTTATCTCCATTATGGAAATCTGGGCTTTGCAACCTGGATCATGTTATTAGCGATAAAAATCAATGCGAAATTGATTCATTAGAGAACGCATGTTACAAACTTGATCGCTAGCGAAAACTATAATAACTGAGTATATGAATACTCAGCATCTCATAACGACATCTTACTTACCCCTCCGGTCTAGCCGGAGGTTTTTTTTGCCTCACAACAAAAACTTATTCCTTTTCAACCACTTGATTGATTAGTGCTTTCGCGATGGTGCCTTCTGGCGCAACCTCCGGAAGTTGATTAAAGTCAAACCACTGGGCATCCACCAGCTCAGTTCGGTCGATTTTGATTTCTCCACCAGCATACTCAGCAGTAAAACCCACCATTAAACTGCTTGGAAATGCCCATGGTTGGCTACCAAAATATTTGATGTTGGATACCTTAATCCCTGTTTCTTCTTCCACCTCACGTGCTACACACTGTTCTAACGTTTCTCCCACTTCAACAAACCCCGCTATCACCGTATACATGCTGCCTTTATGGCGATTATGTTTGGCAAGTAAAAGCTGATTGTTTTTTCGGACAGCGACGATGATACAAGGAAAAATCCGTGGGTAATGTAGAGTCCTGCAATCAAAACATTGCATCGCCAGCTGATTGCAATTTAGGTGATTGCGTCCACCACATTGAGGGCAAAACCGCAAACTTTGGCTCATGTGACCAAATTGAATCGCTCGGCTTATTAGCAAAAAGAGGGCTTCTGGTAAATGAAGTAGCGAACGTAGGGAGACTAAATCAAGAGTTTGCTCGACATCTTGATGATTTAACCAAACCAGTTTTTTTCCTTTATAACTCCCAATTTGGTGAGCATTCTCAGCCTGTAAATTCAATGAGCTAGCACAGCCAAAGGGTAATTTCCCATCTTTAAACCAGACATCGCTCCCTTCTACTACACACCAATATACTGATTCTTCATTTTTGAGCATGCCTACTCCTCTTTGCTTGAAGTTCGACCATTTTACTGGCAATCTTAATTCTTACCAGAGTTTGTAGCTCAGTAAGATCCGATCTATAAATTCTATATAGAGCAAGAGATTGCATTTTAAATTGACTCCTCTGGTTTCAGAGGCTTAGATTGCTGATTGACTAGTAATCAGATCATGAGGACATGGTCATGCTGAATAAATTCAAACAAGTACAAGAACAGTGGGGTGGCTCAAGCGAAGTCATCGATCATTGGCTGGATACACGTCAATCGCTGGTGGTGGAATATTGTAAGCTTGCTACTCCCCAAACGGCAAAGGGAACGGCTGTTTCTGGTCTGCCTTCTCCTGACGTTTTACAACACTTCTGCCAACATCTGGTTGACTACATTTCTGAAGGTCACTTCAAAATCTACGATATGGTGATGGATCGCTGGAAATCGACTGGCTACTCACCCACTGATGAAATCAACGATACGTACGGCAAGATCGTTCTCACTACCGATCCTTTACTGAATTTCACAGACAAGTACGCAACGGTTACTGAAGACGACCCGTTAAAGGAATTAGAAAGTGAATTGTCGTTGATTGGGGAAATTTTAGAAACACGCTTTGAAGTTGAAGATCAACTCATTCAGCTGATTGCGGACAGTTTAGCCGTTCCTCCCGGCGCTTAACCGTTTTCTGACCATTTAGGTCTCATTTGGGTTTTGGATTCGCTGTACTCTTATCTCACTGAGTAAATTCATTTTCCTAGATATTCGGTACAAAAAAGGCACCTTTCGGTGCCTTTTTCTTATCTTAGCATTGATTACTCTTCAGTAGAGAAACCCGCATTGAGAAGCGCTGCTAGGTTGTCCGTCGCTTGCTCCGCTGAAGGACCTTGGTCTTCACGTTTCTTTTGACGATCCTGATGGTAGGCAAAACCAGTACCCGCAGGAATTAGACGACCAACAATAACGTTCTCTTTCAGACCACGAAGATCGTCACGCTTACCAGAAACGGCTGCTTCTGTTAGTACGCGTGTTGTCTCTTGGAACGAAGCCGCAGAAATGAACGATTCTGTTGCCAAAGAAGCTTTGGTAATACCAAGAAGCTCGCGCTCAAAGCGAACCAGCTCTTTGCCTTCAGCTTCTAGCTGACGGTTAGCAATCTTGACCTGAGAGTACTCAACCTGCTCACCAGGTAGGAACTCAGAATCACCCGCGTAAGTAATTGTACACTTACGTAACATTTGACGAACGATAGTCTCAATGTGCTTATCGTTAATCTTAACCCCTTGCAGACGGTATACTTCTTGAACTTCGTTCGCGATGTACTCGGTTACTGCGCGGATGCCACGTAGGCGTAGAATATCATGCGGTGCTTCTGGACCATCCGCGATAACATCACCACGTTCGATCTTCTCACCTTCAAACACGTTCAACTGACGATGCTTAGGAATCATTTCTTCATAAGCTTCACCACCCTCACGAGTGATCACTAGACGACGCTTACCTTTAGTCTCTTTACCGAAGCTCACAGTACCTGTGTGCTCAGCAAGGATGGCAGGCTCTTTTGGCTTACGTGCTTCAAACAGGTCAGCAACTCGTGGAAGACCACCCGTGATATCGCGGTTACCACTTGATTTCTGAGGAATACGTGCAACTGTGTCACCCACACCTACTTCCGCACCGTCTTCTAGCTGTACAATTGCTTTACCCGGTAGGAAGTAGTGAGCTGGCATATCCGTACCAGGAATCATTACATCGTTACCAGCAGCGTCAATCAGCTTAACCGCTGGACGCATGTCTTTACCCGCAGATGGACGAGCCGCTGCATCCGTTACTTCGCTTGAAGAAAGTCCTGTTAGATCGTCAGTTTGACGAGAAACCGTCACGCCATCAATCATATCCACAAACTGGATACGACCTGCCACTTCAGTGATGATTGGCATGGTGTGCGCTTCCCAGTTAGCAACCGTTTCGCCTGCCTCTACTGAGTCGGTGTCTTTCTTGCTTAGGATAGAACCGTAAGGCAGTTTGTGCTTCTCTTTTGTACGACCGAACTCATCAATGATGGTCAGTTCAGAAGCACGAGAAGTAATCACTAACTTATCGTCTTTGTTGGTTACAAACTTCGCATTGTGAAGCCTGATAGAACCTTTGTTCTTCGCTTGGATGCTGTTCTCAGCTGCAGCTGTCGACGCCGCACCACCGATGTGGAACGTACGCATCGTCAGCTGTGTACCCGGCTCACCGATAGACTGAGCAGCGATAACACCGACTGCTTCACCTTGGTTCACTAGGTGACCACGTGCTAGATCACGACCGTAACACTGTGCACAACAACCAAAGTCAGAGTCACAGGTAACAACAGAACGTACTTTCATCTTATCAACAGAGTTTTCGTCGATAATCTGACACCACTTCTCATCAATCAGAGTATTACGTGGGATCAGTACATCTTCTGTACCTGGCTTCACGATGTCTTCCGCAACAACACGACCAAGCGCAAGCTCTGTCAGTGCCACTTTAACGTCACCACCCTCGATATGAGGCATCATCTCGATACCTTCGTGAGTGCCACAATCGTGTTCGTGAACCACGACATCCTGAGCAACGTCTACCAGACGACGCGTCAAGTAACCGGAGTTCGCTGTCTTAAGTGCGGTATCCGCAAGACCCTTACGAGCACCGTGAGTCGAGATAAAGTACTGAAGTACGTTCAAGCCTTCTTTAAAGTTCGCTGTGATTGGCGTCTCGATGATCGAGCCATCTGGACGCGCCATCAGACCACGCATACCAGCAAGCTGACGAATCTGCGCAGCAGAACCACGAGCACCGGAGTCGGCCATCATGTAGATGCTGTTGAACGATTCTTGCTGTTCTTCTTCGCCGTCACGATTAATAACCGTTTCAGAAGACAGGTTATCCATCATCGCTTTCGCAACGCGGTCATTCGTAGATGCCCAAATATCGATAACTTTGTTGTATCGCTCACCCGCCGTAACAAGACCTGATTGGAATTGCTCCTGAATTTCGCGAACTTCTTCTTCTGCGTCAGAAATTTCAGTGTACTTCGCGTCAGGTACAACCATATCGTCGATACCAACAGACACACCAGAAAGTGCCGCGTAAGCAAAACCTGTGTACATGATTTGGTCAGCAAAGATAACCGTATCTTTCAGACCAAGCTTACGGTAAGCCTCGTTGAGAAGCGTAGAAATTTGCTTCTTACCCAGCTTTTGGTTCACAAGGCTATATGGAAGACCTGATGGTACGATCTGCCAAAGCATTGCACGACCGATAGTGGTATCAACAAGAGCGGTATTTGTTGTACTGTTGCCGTCTTCATCAACAACGGTTTCAGTAATACGCACTTTGACACGAGTGTGAAGCTCAACAGAATCCGTGCGGTAGGCTTTTTCAGCTTCCTCAGGACCAGCAAGGTACATACCCTCACCTTTTGCGTTGATCTTCTCACGAGTCATGTAGTACAGACCCAATACAACGTCCTGAGAAGGTACGATGATCGGATCACCTGACGCTGGCGACAAAATGTTATTCGTCGACATCATCAATGTACGAGCTTCAAGCTGCGCTTCCAGAGTTAGAGGTACGTGTACCGCCATCTGGTCACCATCGAAGTCGGCGTTATATGCTGCACACACAAGAGGATGAAGCTGAATCGCTTTACCTTCGATAAGTACCGGTTCAAACGCTTGGATACCAAGACGGTGAAGTGTTGGCGCACGGTTAAGCAGTACTGGGTGTTCGCGGATAACTTCGTCTAGGATATCCCAAACGATCGCTTCTTCACGCTCTACCATCTTCTTAGCGGCTTTGATTGTCGTCGCCATGCCACGCGTTTCTAGCTTGCTGTAGATAAATGGTTTGAATAGCTCTAGTGCCATCTTCTTCGGAAGACCACACTGATGTAGACGTAGGTATGGACCCACTGTAATTACAGAACGACCAGAGTAGTCTACACGTTTACCTAGAAGGTTCTGACGGAAACGACCTTGTTTACCCTTGATCATGTCAGCAAGAGATTTCAGAGGACGCTTGTTCGAACCTGTGATCGCACGACCGCGACGACCATTATCTAGAAGGGCATCAACAGACTCTTGCAACATACGTTTTTCGTTACGTACGATGATGTCCGGAGCCGCTAGCTCTAGAAGACGCTTCAAGCGGTTATTACGGTTAATCACACGACGGTAAAGGTCGTTCAGATCAGACGTCGCAAAACGACCGCCATCCAGTGGAACCAGTGGACGTAGGTCTGGCGGAAGCACAGGAAGAACCGTTAGGATCATCCATTCTGGGTTGTTCCCCGATTGAATGAACGCTTCAACGATTTTCAGACGCTTAGTGACCTTCTTACGCTTAGTTTCAGAGTTCGTGGTTTCTAACTCTTCACGCATTTGCTCAGCTTCACGCTGAAGATCCATTGTGCTCAGCAGATCTTTGATCGCTTCTGCACCCATCTTAGCAGTGAATTCATCGCCCCACTCTTCCAAGCGGTCTAGGTATTCTTCTTCCGTTAGCATCTGACCTTTTTCTAGATCAGTCATGCCTGGTTCTGTTACGACGTACATTTCAAAATAAAGTACGCGTTCGATATCACGCAGTGGAATATCCATCAACAAACCGATACGAGACGGCAGTGATTTTAGGAACCAGATATGGGCAACAGGAGAAGCCAATTCGATGTGACCCATACGATCACGGCGAACTTTTGTTTGTGTAACTTCAACGCCACACTTCTCACAGATGACACCGCGGTGCTTCAGGCGCTTGTACTTTCCACAAAGACATTCATAGTCTTTAACTGGACCAAAAATACGCGCACAGAACAGACCATCGCGTTCAGGCTTGAACGTACGATAGTTGATCGTTTCAGGTTTTTTCACTTCACCGAAAGACCATGAACGGATCATGTCCGGTGAAGATAGACCGATTTTGATTGCATCAAATTCTTCGGTCTTATGCTGTGCTTTTAGAAAGTTTAATAAGTCTTTCACAATCAGCTCCTGTAAGGAGTTAAAAGGAGCTCACCCGCTAAAGTGAGCACCTTCTACCAAATAATCGCTTTTCTTCCCTCTTAATGATTCATCAAGAGGGAAAGAGATTACTCTTCGTCTTCTAGCTCGATGTTGATACCTAGCGAGCGAATCTCTTTCAACAATACGTTGAACGATTCTGGCATGCCAGGTTCCATGCTGTGGTTGCCGTCTACGATGTTCTTATACATCTTCGTACGACCATTCACATCATCTGATTTCACCGTTAGCATTTCCTGTAGAGTGTAAGCCGCACCATATGCTTCTAGTGCCCATACTTCCATCTCACCGAAACGCTGACCACCGAACTGAGCTTTACCACCAAGTGGTTGCTGAGTTACTAGGCTGTAAGAACCTGTTGAACGTGCGTGCATTTTGTCATCAACCAAGTGATTCAGTTTCAGCATGTACATGTAACCAACCGTTACAGGACGCTCAAATGCATCACCAGTACGACCATCAAACAGGCGCAACTGACCAGATTCAGGCAAGTCACCCAACTTCAATAGCTCTTTGATCGATGCTTCTGGCGCACCATCGAAGATTGGAGTTGCAATTGGTAGACCACTACGAAGGTTCTGTACCAAAGTGCGCACTTCTTCATCGCTCAATGCCGCAATATCCACTTTCTGGCGCGTATCACCCAGATCGTAGACTTCTTGTAAGAAGTTACGGAACTTATGCAGTTCTTGCTGTTCTTTCAGCATCTGGTTGATCTTGTCACCAATACCTTTCGCAGCTAGACCCATATGAACTTCAAGGATCTGACCGATGTTCATACGTGATGGTACACCCAGTGGGTTAAGTACGATGTCTACAGGCTCACCTTTTTCATCGTAAGGCATGTCTTCAACAGGGTTGATCTTAGAGATTACACCCTTGTTACCGTGACGACCGGCCATCTTATCACCAGGCTGGATACGGCGTTTAACAGCTAGGTAAACCTTAACAATTTTTAGAACACCTGGCGCTAGGTCATCACCTTGAGTGATTTTACGACGCTTAGTTTCAAACTTCTTATCGAAGTCTGCTTTCAGTTCGTCCCACTGTTCAGCAAGCTGCTCTAGCTGCCCCTGAAGATCTTCATCATCAAGAGACTGCTCTAACCACTTCTTACGATCGATTGTGTCTAGCTTCGCTTCAGAGTAACCACCAGAAATCAATACCGCTTTAACACGAGCAAGAAGACCGCCTTCCAAAATCTGGAATTCTTCAGTCAAATCTTTCTTCGCTTCTTTAAGCTGCATTTGTTCGATTTCAAGCGCACGCTTGTCTTTTTCTACGCCATCGCGTGTAAAGACTTGAACGTCGATGATGGTACCGGAAACAGAATTTGGTACACGTAGTGACGTATCTTTAACATCGGATGCTTTTTCACCGAAGATGGCGCGCAATAGCTTCTCTTCAGGCGTCAGCTGAGTTTCGCCTTTAGGCGTGACTTTACCAACTAGGATGTCACCACCCTTCACTTCGGCACCAATGTAAACGATACCTGACTCGTCCAGTTTAGACAGAGCAGACTCACCTACGTTTGGAATATCCGCTGTGATCTCTTCAGAACCCAGCTTAGTGTCACGCGCCACACAAGAAAGCTCTTGGATGTGGATAGTCGTGAAACGGTCTTCCTGAACAACACGCTCAGAAACAAGGATGGAATCCTCAAAGTTGTAACCGTTCCAAGGCATGAACGCGATACGCATGTTCTGACCAAGTGCCAGCTCACCAAGGTCGGTTGAAGGACCATCCGCAAGAACGTCACCACGTGCTACTGGCTCACCAGGGAGTACAGTTGGACGCTGGTTAATACATGTGTTCTGGTTAGAACGCGTGTACTTAGTCAGGTTGTAAATGTCGATACCTGCTTCACCTGGAACCAGCTCGTCTTCATTGACTTTTACAACGATACGTGATGCGTCAACAGACTGGATAACACCGCCGCGTTTAGCAACCGCTGTTACACCGGAGTCAACTGCAACGTTACGCTCGATACCCGTACCGACAAGAGGCTTATCAGCTCGTAGAGTCGGAACAGCCTGACGTTGCATGTTCGCCCCCATCAATGCACGGTTCGCATCATCGTGCTCTAGGAATGGGATAAGCGATGCTGCCACAGATACAACCTGGTTCGTTGCAACGTCCATGTAATCAACTTGATCACGTGGGTGCAGACCAGATTCACCTTTCTGACGAGCCGTAACCAGTTCTTCTACGAATCTGCCTTCCTCTGATAAGCCAGAGTTAGCCTGAGCGATGATGAACTGACCTTCTTGAATCGCAGACAGGTAATCAACTTCATCAGTCACAACGCCATCGACTACACGACGATATGGTGTTTCTAGGAAACCATACTCATTACAGCGCGCAAACGCAGATAGGGAGTTGATTAGACCGATGTTTGGACCTTCCGGTGTTTCGATAGGACATAGACGACCATAGTGCGTTACGTGTACGTCACGTACTTCGAAACCAGCACGTTCACGAGTTAAACCACCTGGACCCAATGCAGAAATACGACGCTTATGCGTCACTTCTGAAAGTGGGTTGTTCTGATCCATAAACTGTGAGAGCTGTGAAGAACCAAAGAATTCTTTAACCGCTGCAGAAATTGGCTTCGCGTTGATGAGGTCTTGAGGCATGATTGCATCAAGGTCACCAAGACTTAGACGCTCTTTAACTGCACGTTCAACACGTACTAAACCAACACGGAATTGGTTTTCTGCCATTTCACCTACGCTACGAATACGACGGTTGCCAAGGTGGTCGATATCATCCACTTCACCTTTACCGTTACGAATCGAGATAAGCTTTTTCATCACTTCGATGATATCAACTTCATCAAGTGTGCCTTGCTCTAGAGCGTCTTCACGCTCAATAGAACTGTTGAACTTCATACGACCAACAGTGGATAAGTCGTAACGTTCTTCAGCGAAGAATAAGCTTTCGAATAGCGCTTCTGCTGCTTCTTTTGTTGGTGGCTCACCTGGGCGCATCATGCGGTAAATTTCTACCAGCGCAGAAATGCGATCAGTCGTGCTGTCGATACGCAGCGTATCTGACATAAACGGACCATGGTCTAAGTCGTTCGTAAACAGCACTTCAAGCTTCTTATGACCCGCTTGGGATAAGTTCGCTAAAGCCTCTAGGCTAATTTCTTGGTTTGCGCCAACAATAATTTCGCCAGTAGCTTCGTTGATGTAATCTTTCGAAGACACTTTTCCTACGATGTATTCGATAGGCACTTCGATGAAATCAACACCGTCTTTTTCTAACTGACGGATGTGACGCGCAGTCACGCGACGACCAGTCTCGACGTAAGTCTTACCATTCGCTTCGATATCAAATGACGCCGTTTCACCACGTAGACGATCTGGCACCAACTCCATAAGTAGAGTTTGATCTTTCACTTCGAAGTTCACTGTCTCGAAGAAGATATCTAGGATCTCTTCTGTCGTTTTACTGAGTGCACGAAGGATAATTGAAGCAGGTAACTTACGGCGACGGTCGATACGTACGTACAAGTTATCCTTAGGATCGAATTCAAAGTCTAACCATGAACCACGGTAAGGAATAACACGTGCGTTGTATAATACTTTACCTGATGAATGGGTCTTACCCTTATCGCTGTCGAAGAACACGCCTGGGCTTCGGTGCAGCTGGGATACGATAACCCTCTCGGTACCATTAATTACGAAGGTACCATTGTCTGTCATGAGCGGAATTTCCCCCATGTAGACTTCTTGTTCTTTAATGTCTTTTACAGTACCTGCTGGCGCATCTTTATCAAAAACAACTAAGCGCAGTTTTACGCGGAGTGGTTTTGAGTAAGTGACGCCGCGAATTTGACATTCTTTAACATCAAAAACTGGCTCACCAAGACGGTAGCTAACGTATTGCAGCTCAGAATTGCCGTTGTAGCTCTGAATCGGAAATACAGAACGAAAAGCAGCTTCAAGACCGTATTGTCCTTCAGGATCCTGTTCGATAAATTTGTCGAACGAATCGAGCTGGATCGATAGCAGGTATGGAATGTCCAAAACTTGAGGACGAGTACCAAAGTCCTTACGGATGCGCTTTTTCTCGGTATAAGAGTAAACCATGGGGTTCCTCAGCTCGCTGATAAGTGACCCAAACTGTCCGCCCATTCCTAGTTACTTAAGGAGGGGTAAGGGACAGTGACTAAACAACTGTTTACTGTAGAACGAATTAGCAAGGTTGCTCACTCGTTTTTTTGCATGGATAAAGGCGCTTAAACAGCAGGAAAATTCGCCTATACCCTACAGCGCAAAAAGGCCGGTGGTCAATAAACCACCAGCCATTAGCCTGTCGGCTAAGAAATTAAGTAATAATTACTTAATTTCAACAGAAGCACCAGCTTCTTCTAGTTGTGCTTTAAGAGCATCAGCTTCGGCTTTGTCAATACCTTCTTTCAGAGGTGCTGGAGCGCTGTCAACTAGACCTTTAGCTTCTTTAAGACCTAGACCTGTAGCGCCACGTACTGCTTTGATTACAGCAACTTTGTTACCGCCAGCAGCCGTTAGGATTACGTCAAATTCAGTTTGCTCAGCAGCAGCTTCACCACCAGCAGCACCACCAGCTACAACAGCAGCTGCAGCAGTAACGCCGAATTTTTCTTCCATAGCTTCGATAAGCTCAACAACTTGCATTACAGACATTTCTGCAACTGCGTCTAGGATTTGCTCGTTAGTAATAGACATAACAATTCTCTTTTAAGTCAACAATAAGTTTATTTTGCAACCAGTAAAAAGCAAGCCTTAAGCTGCTTCTTCTTTTTGATCGCGGATAGCAGCGATAGTACGTACCAGCTTGCCAGCAGAAGCTTCTTTCATGCACATCATTAGGCGTGCAATTGCTTCGTCGTAAGTTGGTAGTGTTGCTAGTACTTCAGCGTCAGTTACTGCGCCTTCAAATGCAGCAGCTTTGATCTCGAAGTCAGAATTCTCTTTTGCGAAGTCTTTAAAAAGACGCGCAGCAGCACCTGGGTGCTCGTTAGAGAACGCGATTAGAGTAGGACCAGTGAACGTGTCTATAAGACACTCATAGTCAGTACCCTGAACCGCACGACGTGCTAGCGTGTTACGCACGACTTTCATGTAAACACCCGCTTCACGAGCTTGCTTACGTAGAGAAGTCATTGCGCCAACATTAACACCACGAGAGTCAGCTACAACTGCAGAAAGTGCACCACTGGCAGCTTCGTTGACTTCAGCAACAATTGCTTTTTTGTCTTGAAGGTTTAAAGCCATCTTGGATTTACTCCTGGTTGTCGTTACACCACTCACCTCGAAATAAGGTGAGAGTTAATACGGTGCAGTTCCAGAAGAAAAGCTATCTATTAAAAAGTCAGCTTTCTTTAGGTTCGGACACCGTCTACGTAGGTTTGATTAAGTTTGCTAATGCAAACGCCTACGGTCTTGGACGGAGACTGAGTTTCTTCTCGAAAGAAAAGACTGAGTCCCAACCACAAATATTAGGCGCGAAATTATACATAAATTTCACGCCTAATCAAATTTATTATTATGCTTGAGTGTTCAGGCTAGCCTGATCAACTGAAACACCAGCACCCATCGTAGTAGAGATGCTGACTTTCTTCAGGAAAGTACCTTTCGCTGAAGATGGTTTCGCTTTCTTAAGAGCAATAAGAAGAGACTCTAGGTTCTCTTTGATTTGCTCTACTGAGAAGTTAGCTTTACCAATAGTAGTGTGGATAACACCGTTCTTGTCGTTACGGTAACGAACCTGACCAGCTTTAGCATTTTTAACTGCTTCCGCAACGTTAGGAGTTACAGTACCAACTTTAGGGTTTGGCATCAGACCACGTGGACCTAGGATAGTACCGAGTTGACCAACAACACGCATTGCATCTGGGGAAGCAACAACTACGTCGAAGTTCATTTCGCCTTTCTTCACTTGCTCCGCAAGATCTTCCATACCGACGATATCTGCACCAGCTTCTTTAGCGGCTTCAGCGTTTGCACCTTGAGTAAATACTGCAACGCGGATTTCACGACCTGTGCCGTGAGGCAGTACAGTTGCGCCACGTACGTTCTGGTCAGATTTACGAGCATCGATGCCTAGGTTAACAGCAACATCTACAGATTCAACAAACTTCGCAGTTGCTAGTTCTTGAAGAAGAGCAACAGCTTCATTGATTTCGTATTCTTTAGTTACGTCAACTTTTTCGCGGATTACGCGCATACGCTTAGTAAGTTTTGCCATAATATTAACCCTCTACCACTAGGCCTATTGAACGAGCAGTACCTGCGATAGAACGCTTCATCGCTTCGATGTCAGCACCAGTCATGTCTGCAGCTTTGGTTTCCGCGATCTCTTGAAGTTGAGCGTCAGTAACTGTACCCACTTTTTCAGTGTTTGGACGACTAGAACCAGACTTAATACCTGCTGCCTTTTTAAGAAGAACAGCTGCTGGCGGAGTCTTTGTTTCAAACGTGAATGAACGGTCGTTGTATACTGCAATAACAACTGGGATCGGTAGACCTTTTTCTACAGATTCTGTTTTTGCATTGAACGCTTTACAGAATTCCATGATGTTCACACCATGCTGACCTAGTGCAGGACCAACTGGTGGACTTGGGTTTGCCATACCCGCTGCAACTTGCAGCTTGATATAAGCTTCAACTTTCTTAGCCATGATATTTCCTAAATTTTGGGTTCAGACGCCAACCTATTGGTAAGCTCCCCGTTAGATACAAACCTTTCTACTTCCTTGAAGTAAAAAGGCGCGAAATTATAATCATAATTCGCGCCTTTAACAACCCTAAAAGAGGTGTTTTTTTAGTCAATTTTATCCACTTGACCAAACTCGAGTTCAACTGGTGTTGCACGACCAAAGATAGATACCGACACTTTAATTCGGCTTTTCTCGTAGTCCACTTCTTCAACTGTTCCGTTAAAGTCAGCAAATGGTCCTTCGTTAACACGAACCACTTCACCCGCCTCAAACATCGTCTTAGGACGAGGAGCCTCGCTCGCTTTCTCAAGACGATTAAGAATTGCATCCGCTTCTTTATCAGAAATTGGAGCAGGACGATCAGAGGTACCACCAATGAAGCCCATGACACGCGGCACACTGCGCACTAAGTGCCATGATTCATCATTCATGATCATCTGAACTAGGACATAACCTGGGAAGAACTTACGCTCACTCTTACGGCGTTGACCTGCACGCATTTCCACAACTTCTTCTGTTGGTACAAGAACTTCACCAAAAAGTTCTTCCATGTCGTGCATCTTAATATGCTCGCGAAGAGATTGTGCAACACGACCTTCATATCCAGAGAAGGCTTGAACCACATACCAGCGTTTTTTAGGAGCTTCACTCATGTATTAAAACCCTCAAACTCCAGTCGCTAGAGCAACCAAACGGACCATAATACCGTCGATTCCCCAAAGCGCTAAAGCCATAACTATACTAACTGCTAATACAATCAATGTTGTTTGCATGGTTTCTTGGCGAGTTGGCCAAACTACCTTACGAACTTCAACTTTTGCTTCGTTTGCAAAATTGATTGCTGCTTTACCTTTACCCGTTGTAGCGATAACAGCCAATGCAGCACCGACGAGTGCTACTGCACCTGCTGCACGAAATACTACGTTTAGCTCATACAATGTGAACTCTTCACCACCACCCAGAAGAGCGTTTCCAACAACAGCAGCGGCAAGCAGAATAACAGCGACAATCCACTTTAATGTATCTGCTGCATTTGAGCTATCAGGAGTTTCAGCATTTGCTTTCATAAAACCAACCTGTGACAAGTCTTAAATATAGACGACAACAACCCCGCTGTTGCAGGGCACATTCCATCGCATTGGAACCCAACGCATACCATGAAAAAAATGAGATCTTTTTCACAAAATTCTTTGCTTTGAGTAGAAAATGACAAACCATGTCATTCATCTCTTTGTTTAGCGCAGAAAAAGGGCATCAAATGATGCCCTTTTTACTAGCTGTTCGTCAAATCTTATTCAAAGATTTTCGCAACAACACCAGCACCTACAGTACGACCACCTTCACGGATAGCGAAACGTAGACCTTCGTCCATTGCAATTGGAGCAATCAAAGTGACTGTCATTTGTACGTTGTCACCTGGCATTACCATTTCAACACCTTCTGGAAGTGTGATATCACCCGTTACGTCCGTTGTACGGAAGTAAAACTGTGGACGGTAACCTTTGAAGAATGGAGTGTGGCGACCACCTTCGTCTTTAGACAGGACGTAAACTTCTGACTCGAACTTAGTGTGTGGGTTGATTGAACCTGGAGCCGCTAGTACTTGACCACGCTCTACTTCTTCACGCTTAGTACCACGTAGAAGTGCACCAACGTTCTCTCCTGCACGACCTTCATCAAGCAGCTTACGGAACATTTCAACACCCGTACATGTCGTCGTAATTGTGTCTTTGATACCAATGATTTCGACTTCGTTACCCACATTTAGGATACCGCGCTCGATACGACCTGTTACAACCGTACCACGACCCTGGATAGAGAATACGTCTTCGATTGGTAGTAGGAACGGCTGGTCTACAGCACGCTCTGGCTCTGGAATGTAAGAATCTAGTGCTTCTGCAAGCTCAATGATCTTGTCTTCCCACTCTTTTTCGCCGTTTAGAGCGCCAAGAGCTGAACCTTGGATTACTGGTAGGTCATCACCTGGGAAGTCGTATTCTGATAGAAGCTCACGTACTTCCATTTCTACTAGCTCTAGAAGCTCTTCATCGTCAACCATGTCACACTTGTTCATGAATACGATGATGTAAGGGATACCAACCTGACGACCTAGTAGGATGTGCTCACGAGTTTGTGGCATTGGACCATCAGTCGCCGCAACAACTAGGATACCACCGTCCATTTGCGCAGCACCTGTGATCATGTTTTTAACATAGTCAGCGTGTCCTGGGCAGTCTACGTGTGCGTAGTGACGTGACGGAGTGTCGTACTCAACGTGAGACGTTGCGATTGTGATACCGCGCTCACGCTCTTCTGGAGCGTTATCGATTGATGCGAAGTCTTTCGCTTCACCGCCGTACACTTTAGCTAGAGTAGTACAGATTGCAGCAGTTAGAGTTGTTTTACCGTGGTCAACGTGGCCGATAGTACCAACGTTTACGTGCGGTTTCGTACGTTCAAATTTTTCTTTAGACATGGGGTGTCCCTCAAGGTACGGATTTAGGTGGCTTTGAGACCACGCAACCAAAATAATGGTGATTGTATTACCAAAAGGAAGGCCACTAAGAGCTGGTGCTGATAGGCGGATTTGAACCGCCGACCTCACCCTTACCAAGGGTGCGCTCTACCGACTGAGCTATATCAGCACTTTAAATGAGTTGGAGCGGGCAGCGGGAATCGAACCCGCATCATCAGCTTGGAAGGCTGAGGTAATAGCCATTATACGATGCCCGCAACACGTAACTCTGTGAGCTATTTCCTTTAGGAATATGGTGGAGGGGGACGGATTCGAACCATCGAAGGCAGTGCCGGCAGATTTACAGTCTGCTCCCTTTGGCCACTCGGGAACCCCTCCAAATTTTTAAAACTTTCTCTCACTCTCTGCTTTGCAGAAGGGAGAAAGTGGTGCCGACTACCGGAATCGAACTGGTGACCTACTGATTACAAGTCAGTTGCTCTACCTACTGAGCTAAGTCGGCACACGAGTGGGGCGAATTCTATTGAATGATTTTGTAGCTTGCAATAGAAAATTGAAAAAAAATACAAATTTCCTTTAACTTGGGGTTAATTGCGCACAAATCCATCAGGATTTCATGATTCATACTCAACAATTGGCGTCCAAATCGTTTGCAAGTGGCGTGGCATAGTGTATTGTCACTCTCCCTGATTGATATGGATATCTGAGTACTTTATGAGCCCTTACATGTCTTTTAACCGCCAACAATGGTCTGAGTTACGTGACTCTGTGCCTATGATGTTGTCAGAAGAGGATCTGAAAGAGCTCCAAGGTATCAATGAAAGTCTTACGATGAAAGAAGCTGTCGATATCTACCTTCCTTTATCTCGATTGTTAAACTTGTATGTAGAAGCAAGGCAAAGTCGAAATTCTGTGTTGCATCGCTTCTTAAATCAAAAAGAGCACGCGCCTCCCTTTGTTATTGGCATTGCTGGCAGTGTCGCAGTAGGAAAAAGTACTACAGCACGATTGCTAAAAGCATTGCTATCTCGGTGGGAAACTCATCCTAAAGTGGAACTCATTACTACCGATGGATTTCTATACCCAAACAAAGTATTAAACGAAAACGGGCTGATGCAAAAGAAGGGGTTTCCAGAATCCTACGACATAAAAAAACTGGTGCAGTTTGTCTCCGATGTCAAGGCATGCAAGCGGAATGTGAAGGCTCCCATCTATTCACATCTTACCTACGACATCACATCAAATGAAAAAGTCGTTGATTTACCTGATGTGTTAATTATAGAAGGTCTGAATGTGCTTCAAAGTGGGATGGATTACCCACACGACCCACACAGAGTGTTTATTTCGGACTTTTTAGACTTTTCCCTATTTGTGGATGCGCAACCAGAAATGATTCAAACATGGTATGTCGAACGATTTATGAAATTTCGACAAGGGGCGTTTACGCAGCCTGGATCTTATTTTGGTCATTACACCAAACTAACCCAAAGCGAAGCACTCGAAAAAGCGAAAAGTATCTGGCAAACCATAAATGGAAAAAACTTACAGCAGAACATTTTACCGACTCGTGAGCGCGCACAGTTGATTTTGCAAAAAGGGCAAAACCATATGGTCGAGAAAGTTCTGTTGCGGAAGTAGCTTGGCTACTCAATGCCTCTCAAGGAAATTTCTCCTCCGATAAAGGTCTCAATACCTTTATCTGTTTCAATAAGAATACCACCTTGGGCATCGATGCCTCTCGCTATGCCAAGCAACTCTTTTGGACCCAGTATCAATTTGATAGATCGACCAAGAAAGTTATCTAAGCGATTCCATCGTTCAACGAAGCCTTCCATACCATGGAGTTCATAACTTTCAAGAGAGCGCTCCCAAGCATTAATCATAGCTAACGCTAATGCATTTCGGTCAATGTTCTCACCAGGTATTATCTGCTCCAATGAAGTCCAAGGCTGAGTTATATTCTCTGTTTTCTCTGGCATGGCAATATTGAGCCCCATCCCAATCACTAGATGTGCAGCCGCACCAGCTTGTCCCGACATTTCAACAAGAATACCTGCTAGTTTTTTGTCTTCATAGTACAGATCATTAGGCCATTTGAGCTTTATGCCTTGAACACCAAGAGATTCCAAAGCCTCGACGGCTGCTACACCAACAACCAAGCTGAGCCCCATTGCTGCTGCTATCCCCGCCTCTAATCGCCAATACATCGACAAATATAAGTTACTACCAAAAGGGGATACCCATTGTCTTCCTCGCCGCCCTCGCCCCTGGCTTTGATATTCCGCCAAACACACGTCACCACGATTCAGCTCTCCGGCACAATCCAGCAAGAATTGATTCGTTGAATTGATGACAGGAAATACTTTTAGCATCCTTTCTGATTTGTTAGCCAATTTATCTTCATCGAGCAAAGAAAGCGGTCTAGGTAAACGATAACCTTTTCTTTGAACACTAAACACATCAAGCCCTAGCGCTTGTATACTTTTAATATGTTTGCTTATTGCCGCTCTAGAAATTCCAAATCGCTCACCGAGAGCTTCACCAGAATGGAACTCTCCATCTGCGAGTTGTTTAACAATGCCATATTTTACGGAGTCGACTTTCATTACTTTTCCTTTAGACATTCCGCAAGATACGTTTCACCGAAACGTCCAATAAAACGTACTTCGTGCTCCAGCTCAACCTGGTACTTGTCAAGTACAGCCTGCCTTACATAGGCTGCAAGACTGATAACGTCGTTTGATGTTGCTTTTTCAGCATTGACTAACACTAACGCCTGTTTTGGATGAACCATCGCCCCCCCGATTTTCTCGCCCTTTAAGTTTGCATGATCAATCAGCCATCCGGCAGCTAACTTGACGCCTTCCTTTGCTGGGTAGCCAACGATATCTGGATAGATACTCTCTAGAGAATCGAACCGATCTTGTGAAATCACTGGGTTTTTGAAAAAGCTACCAGCATTTCCTTGTTTACAAGGGTCAGGAAGTTTAGATCGACGAATGTCGCATACTCGCTTATAGATGTTAAGTGCGGTTTGATCTTCTTTTGCCAATTCAGCCAGTGCGCCATATTGAGCTTTTGGCGTCCAGTTTTTGGCGACTTTTAAGCCAACAGAAACCACAATGGCTTTATCTTTTAACTCATGTTTGAAAATAGAATCTCGGTATCCAAATTGGCACTCATGATTAGTCAATCGCCTGATCTTCCGACTTTCAATACAATAGATATCAACGTATTCGCATATATCTTTAAGTTCAACACCATACGCACCAATATTTTGAATAGGAGCCGAACCTATACAGCCCGGAATAAGGGCAAGATTTTCTAATCCAAAATAGCCATGTTCAAGCGTCCACTCAACAAACTCAGGCCAATCTTCTCCTCCTTGAGCATGCAGATGGAAATGGGTATCTGACTCAATGACGGATTTTCCTCTTAACCTATTAAGCAACACTACACCGAGGAAATCCTGTGTAAATAGCACATTGCTTCCTTTACCTAGTATCAGCTTCGGTAACTCCACCCACTCGGGGTTGGCATAGGCCTCCTTTAGATCGTCTATTGACTCAATGACAACCATATGACGACATTGAACATCAAGACCGAAGGTATGAAATGGCTTCAAACTATTGTTTTTGTATATCTGCATAATTTTTGGAGTTAGAATTTCTCTAACGATCATATTACCTCAACTAGTTAGAGAGCGCAGTGACGAATGAGTGAGCTTGAAGTCAAAATACTCGAACCAATCCTATTGCCTCTAATTAAGCGCTTTTACAAACGGTATTACCCGTCTGCAAAACCAAAATCAGATGAGCTAATTTTGGGGGGATACCTTAATGGAACATTGATGTCTGTTGTACGATTCCGGACGATTGAGAATAGTCGGCTATTAACTGGAATGCTGGTTGCACACGAGCACCAAAATCAAGGTTTAGGTCACAAGTTATTGGTTTTCTGTGAAGATTTTGTATTGCAAGAAGGTGACTTTTGCTTTGCTTATGAACATTTGCATGATTTTTATCAAGCGCATGGATTTAGATGTGTTCAAGAGAAAGAGCTGCCCAACGGATTAAAGAACTTATTTGCTCGATATCGCCATAGTGGGAAGAAACTCAACGCGATGAAATACTTTGTAAAAGATTATTCCGCTTATGTTTGAGTTATCTAGTCAACTTGGTCCAAGTTTTGGTAAAATGAACGATTAACCATCAATCATACAAAGAAGGTAAAGCCTCTAACATGATCGCAACCAGGAATCTCATTAAGACACTTCCAACCATTGCGCAAGATCCAGACTCTTATCATGTTCTGCATTCTGCAAAATCGTTTCGTGAACACCTGCTTAGTGCGATTAAGCAAGCCACTCATCGAATCTACATTGTTGCACTTTATCTAGAAGATGATGACGCTGGTAGGGAAGTGTTAACTGTTCTATATGAGGCAAAGCAAAAACAACCCGATTTAGACATCAAGATTTGCGTCGACTGGCATCGAGCTCAGAGAGGGTTGATTGGTGCGGAAGCCTCAGAAGGCAATGCAGCCCTGTATAAGAAGTTTGCGGAGCAATATGAACAACCTATTCCTGTATATGGTGTCCCAGTTCGAGGTCGCGAAGTCTTCGGAGTTCTTCATCTAAAAGGCTTTGTTATTGATGATACCGTGATATACAGCGGAGCCAGTCTAAACAACATCTACCTCAATTTTAACGATAAATATCGTTTTGATCGCTACCATGTGTTTCATAATGAATACTTAGCCAATTGTATGACCGAATACATCGAACAATCGATGATACAGCACCCTGCGGTCAATAACTTAGCATGTAATAACAAGCCAAATACAAAATCTATCAAACCAGCGATTCGCCAACTTCGAGCATCTTTGGCCCAGAGTCAATATCAGTTTGATCATCAGAATGTCGGTTCTGAACAGGTTGCTGTTACCCCCCTTGTTGGGGTAGGAAAGCGACGAAATAGGCTTAATCAAAGCATCAATCATTTAGTGGCTATTGCACAAGATGAAGTGTTTATTTGTACTCCGTATTTTAATTTTCCTAAAAGCCTAGCTAAACAGATTAGTAAGGCTTTAAAACGCGGTGTAAAAGTCACCATTGTTGTTGGTGATAAAACCGCCAATGATTTCTATATACCACCGGAAGAAGAATTCAAAACAATCGCCGGACTGCCTTACTTATATGAGATGAACTTAAGGCGTTTTGCAAAAGTCAACGAAGCCAATATTGCTAGTCGTGTGTTGAATATTAGAGTTTGGAAGCACGATTCGAACAGCTACCACCTCAAAGGCATATGGGTCGATAAAAGGTATATGTTGATAACGGGCAATAACCTGAACCCGAGGGCTTGGAAACTGGATTTGGAAAATGCCATTCTTATACAAGATCACTACAATCATCTGACTGAAAAGTTTGATAAGGAAGTCGAGAACATCTTGCAGCACACCGAACTTATTTGTACCTACAAACAGCTGGATAAGGTAGAAAATTATCCATCTGAAGTTCAAAAACTCATTCGTAAAATAACGCGAGTAAGAGCAGACAAAATCCTTAAGCAAATCCTATAAAAACAAGATAGAAAGCCCTGCAATCGTGGGGCTTTCTTTTATCCACCTAAAGATATACTCATCGAATCAGCACGAATAAATGCAACCCGCTTATCAAAGCACTTTGGGGGTTGGTCTAATAGTAGTCTAAGTAAAAATATGATCTAATTGAGGCTATTCATCACCAGTATCCATTTACAATGGATAGCGTCAACGATATTGATTTTAAAAACTTGTAAGCCAGCAAAAATCCATCCAGATGAAAAGAGATTACTCGCCCTTGCTCATTTCAAGAAGGACAAGTCTCGTACCTAAATCGCCAAGTTTCTCAAAGTAAGCAGAGCCAGTGTTAATAAATGGGTTCAAACCTTTCTTGAGGAGAAATTAAAAGGGCTGAAAGAGAAGCTAAGAACCGAAAGACAAGCAGAATATTAAAGATGATAACGACATTGTCTCTAAAGTTTGTGTCGATTGGAACAGGTTCGGGGAGAACACAAAAAGGATCAACAATATGTGATCAGGGAATGGATAGTAAGCGCATCATGAACCCCGCGTTCTAATCATCCGTCTCGAATAATAAGATCAAGTCTCCAACTCAAAGGAGACTTGAAATGGTCAAACGACGAACCAACCAAGAATGGCAAACGTTATTCGAACA
>NZ_JAAUWT010000008.1 GCF_014694455.1 Vibrio sp. S9_S30
ACATGAGCACATGGCGCCCGTGTGACCAAGTGGAATCGGCGGTAGCGTGGAAACTGGCGATTGAGCGCAGAGATGGCCCTACATCGCTTATCTTCTCTCGTCAAAACCTCGCGCAGCAAGCTCGTGACGCTGCACAAGTGGCAGACATCGCAAAAGGTGGCTACATCCTGAAAGACAGCGACGGCAAGCCAGAGCTTATCTTGATTGCGACGGGCTCGGAAGTCGAGCTGGCGGTAGAAGCCGCCGCCAAACTGACGGAAGCTGGTAAGAAAGTACGCGTGGTCTCTATGCCTTCAACGGATGCGTTCGACAAGCAAGATGCGGCTTACCGCGAGTCGGTACTGCCTTCAGACATCACAGCGCGTATCGCCGTGGAAGCGGGTATTGCCGACTTCTGGTACAAGTATGTGGGCTTTGATGGCCGCATTATCGGTATGACGACATTCGGTGAATCAGCACCAGCAGACGAATTGTTCAAGATGTTCGGTTTCACGGTTGAAAACGTGGTCGAGACAGCAAACGAGTTGTTGGCTTAACCTAACCAACGCCATTAAATCGAATGCCCTGCTCTTACGAGTAGGGCATTTTTCTTTCTTACCAACCGAACCCATGGGTTCATAACCTTATATCCGGATAGAACTCTTTTCTATTCGGTTTTTATATTTGAGGCGTTAAAAAGAAAAGCTTATTTCTGCGCTAATGCTTGACCTTGAAAGCGAATACCTTCCCATCCAAACTGAATAAAGTTACGAATATTCTGGTGATCATCACCTTCTGGGTTCTCTAACACATCTTTACGATAAAAATCGCCAAAGCACGAAAGCGTGCTCTTTGGGTCTAAACCTTGGATCTTCGCGAACGCAAAAATTTTACATGAGCCGTTGTTTTGCCCTGCTTCATTCATCGTATCGCCATTTTGAAACTCTGTTGGGGTGAACTCGTAATTTGAGTCAATCACTGAAATGACGTCTGAAAATTGTACTGAGTCTGGAGACTCGGATAACGTCGTGAGAAGTGCCTGTAAATCCATGATGAGCATTCCTTTAATCATTTTGTTCGCTTTAAGTAGGCTGAGCAGTATACCCAGCCAGACCAAATACTTAAAGGTTTGCGCTCTATCCAATGACAGCTTTACACTCTACCCTACCCGATGACAGCTTTGCCGGATTTATTCGCTTTTCTTGCGTTGAATATAAAGACCACCAAAACGGCGATAACGAGCGGTGCCACATAAAGATTGAGTTTCTGCCAACCAACCGTCGCTTCTAACCATCCCGACAACATTGCCGTTATCGCAACGCAACCAAATACAAAGAATTCATTGAATGCCTGAGCTTTGGCTCTATTTTTGGTCGCATAGGACTGGCTAAATAGACCCGTCGCCGAAATGAACATGAAATTCCACCCAACACCAAGCAAAATTAACGCCATGGTAAAGTGCCAAATGGATTGACCGTGAATATTAATAGCTATGCAACCAATAAAGATAAATCCACCGGTCACAATCATGGCGCGAGCCCCAAACTTTTCGATCAGACGCCCTGTAAAAAATGCAGGGACGAACATGCCTAAAACATGCCATTCGATGACCCCAGCCGCGCGCGTATAAAGTCAAAGCCACAGCCAAGCATCGCAAGTGGAGTGGCCGTCATTAATAAGTTCATTACAGCGTAAGACACCATTGCAGCAAATACCGCAGTCATGACGTTAGGTTTCTTAATGATGGTTCGAACAGAATCGCTGACTTCATTACTCTTATTGTCTTGAACAGCAGGAAACGCGATCGTCTGTAACACAATCAGTGCCATCATATTGAGTAATAAAACCGCGACAAACGCACCAATGTATAACCCTTCAGGGTATAGGGTATGAGACATGACCGCCAAATTCGGACCCAGCACGGCAGCCAAAACACCCCCCGCCATCGATATCGATATCGCTCTGTGGCGGGCAGTTTCATGGCTAACTTCAATAGCCGCAAATCGATACAGTGTCCCGAATCCGATGCCAACGCCGAGCAAAGCCGTCGCAACACAAAATAGCCCAAAGTGAGCTTGGCTTAACGCGAACGTTGCCAATAACGCGCCTGCAATGCCAAACAGGTTCCCTAAACTGAACCCTTTTTTTCGCCCCAATTTCCCCATGATCAAAGATGCTGGTATCGTCGCTGCCATGAGCCCTAAAAACTGCAGACCGACAGGTAACGTAATCAAACTTGGACTCGGAGAAATCTCTTTCCCAATAAGACCAACAACCGAAATCAGCACTATGTTGCCCGTCATGAGCAATGCCTGACACAAGGACAAAAGCCAAACATTCTTATTCATTTGTCTTCCTTTTAAATCGCTGGCGGTATGCCATTGGGCTTATGCCGTATTGATGTTGAAAAACATTTCGCAAATTATCGCCACGGGCAAACCCTGAGAGTATAGCGATTTGCGCTAGTGTTAAATCACTATTTCTTAGGCGAGCACAGGCGAAATTTAAGCAATCTTTAATCACATACTGACGGGCTGAATTTTGAATCCGACTGGAAGATACGGTTGAGTGGGCGGCGGCTTAATCCTATAAGATGAGCAATACCTTCAACCCGAATGTGCAATTTCAAATTCTGTAGGTGGTTTATTGAATTGGTTGGCAAAGGAGAATAACTCTGCCGGCCCAATCAGATCAAGGCGTTGGCAACGAGGGTAGGCACAACTCCTATTGTTCTTGTTCATACCTATTGTTCTCGTTCATACCTATTGTTCTCGTTCATACCTATTATTTTCGTTCATACCTCATGCGCTCGATTTCTCGTTAACGCATAGAAGTATGAAGGGAATTAAGAATGTCCACAACGACGAATATCCGATCTTTCAGACATTAAGGTACAACGAGTATTAGGTTTCCTGCACGCATCCGTCATCGAAAATTCTAAACCCATTTTTACCTGCCGCCTTGGCTTGATACATTGCAGTATCCGCTTGCTTAATGAGTGTCTCAGCCTCTGGCCTGCCGTCTGGTTGAGGGTAGAAGGTAATCCCGATACTGGCGGAAACATGTAATGTGTGTCCCTCATAAACCATAGGTACTGATACGGCTTCCAAAATTCGGCTAATTGGAATGTCATAGGCGCAGGGTTTACAGACATTTTGAATCACAAAAACAAACTCGTCGCCCCCAAACCGCGTGACGGTATCACCAGCTCGAATACTGTGTTGAAACTGCTCAGAAACATGCTTTAGCATCATGTCACCCACTTGATGTCCATAACCGTCATTAATCTTTTTGAATCCATCCAAATCCAAAAATAAGATGGCAATGTGTCGCTTTGAACGCTCTGTTTGAAGCATGGCTTGGTTGAGTCGATCAATCAGTAAAATACGGTTTGGCAACCCAGTTAACGAATCAAAATGTGCAATGTAATTTAAACGCTCTTCCTGCCGCTTTTTGATAGTGATATCCGAGAAAATACCGACATAATGAGTAATTTGTCCGTATTCATTTCGTATCGAAGTGATGTTCAAATCCAGTGCGACTTCTTCCCCACTGGATCGCTTAATCCAAATTTCATCATTCCAATGCCCTTCCTTGCCTAACGCTTGGGTCATTTCAACAAACTGATTAGGCTGCATAAACCTATTTTGGTATTCCAATAGGTTTATCTTTTTTGACTCGTAAGCCGTAACGCCAGAAAACAGGCGGCAAGCGTCATTGACGTCAATGATATCCAACTTCGCATCGCTGATGAAAATGCCTTCATGTGCGTGCTTAAATACACTTGCTGCCAGCTTTTCTTTTTCCTGCGCAAGATAAGTATCGGTGATATCCCTCACGGCACCCACGGTGATGTCTGGGCGATGATTCGATGAGAACAGCGTTTTCCCTTCTTGGATGACATATTTTATTCGGCCATCTTGCATTAATAGCCTATGACCTATATAGAAAGGCGTTTTATTTTCTAAAGATTCACGAAAGGCGCTATCCACTTTTATTCTGTCTTCAGGGTGAATGACATCTAGAAAAAGCTGATAGGATGGCTCGTTTTCGCCTTCTTCTAGCTCGAAAATACGGTAGATTTGCTCGGACCAATAAAGAGAATCGGTTTCCAAATTTAACGACCAACTCCCCGTATTTGCGATGCGTTGCGCCTGAACGAGATTACTTTGGCTTTCTTCCAAATCTTCGGTGTGTCCGCGAATCACGGCTTCGAGGCTTTTTATGCTCGCCATGAATACCCATAAAATGATGATCTCGGCCAGAATGTAGCCAAGCGCCCCCCACATTATGGCTTGTTTCACCGCTTTAGAATACTGTGCGTAAAGTGGCGATGCGTCTTTCCAAAAAAACACTTTACCGGCTTCCTCATTGCTCCCCTTTAACGCATCGGCATAGCTAATAATAGGAAGCTGAATCACATTAAGCGGCTTTCCATCAAATTCAATGATGTCTTGCCTGATCCCTTGCTTGATCAACGACGCGTCCGCCAATTGTCGAATCAACCCTGAAAATATAGGAGCAGATTGGTGCTTGATAATGCACAGGCAGCCTTCAATGTACTGCATTCTGTGGTAGTCTTCCTGAAAATCTAACCACATGGATTTTGCAATGGAAGAAATGCGTAACGTTACGCCTGCGCCGATCTCTATATGACTTTCTATCCGTTTGAGCATGTTACTCAGAGGGATTCCGACGTCAACGGCAGCAATAACGTTCGCACTACCCTTGCCATTATAATCGTCAAAAATCGGAGCCACCGCTCTAAGCGCTGCAATCGTTCGCCCTACTTCGTATCCCGCTTGCACCTCCCCATTGGCCATCACATTGGTTACCGTATCCCGAACACCATCGACGGAATCGCCATAGAGATTGGGTTGGTCCAATCTCAAAAAAGCTTTTGCGTCTGGCGCTAGAAATACCTGCAACGTTTTAATGTCGTACCGCTCTTGAATCAGTTGCCAAGCAGGTTTGAGTTGGTTGGTGAGTTTTTGCCGAAGCAAATCATTAAGTACTGCGTTGATGTCGCTTTCCTGCTGCGGACTATTGAAACTTTCCCTGATTAAGCTTTTTACATTGGGATCATTAGCAATGACGGTTGCCAACAAACTCATGTCGGTTTTTGATTGTTCCAACACGGTTTGATAGCTCTGAGTAATTTGCTGAGCCTGCTGTTTGATTGAAACAGAAAGGGATTGTTTTGATGAATTAATACTAATGAATACAAAAAGCACATCAATCAAAGCGATGATCATACTGAGAATGATGAAATTATTTCGATGGTAATTTGACAGGTACTTCATAGGGTACCAAACCTCGCTCAATCGGAACTACTGACTCCGTATACAGACATCCATATCTGTAACAGAACGACCCAACCTAGCTTCAAACTAATAAAAGATTTCACAATGACAAAGTGTCTGCACCAACATAGAGGATGACACCAACATAAGGGTTTGCACCGATATAAGGGTATCGTTTGCACAGGCTTTGTTCTGGTTAGGCGCCCAGTGTCCAATTTTTATTGAACGAATTCGACCCATACCAGTACCTACTTGCAAGTAAGTATCAAAAATGAGCCACAAAATAATAGGGTTATTAATAATGTGAGGAATCACTAGAATCAATAATGGAAGAATTAAAAGGGACAAATAGGCTCTAGCCAACGATCACTAGAGCGCAACGGATCCCCAACAAAAGAGATTGTATTGGGTTTAATTGTATTGGGTTTAATTATTCTGATTTTCTAAACAATAATGACTGTTATGTTTTGTTCCGTGAGCGCTTGCTTGTGCTCTTCCGAAATTCCGCTATCGGTAATTAAAATATCTACAGCGTTACACGGAATGACTTTGTACACACTCACTTTCCCAAACTTGCTGGAATCTGTCACCACTATTGTGGTCTTTATGGACTCGCACATCACTCGGTACAAACGCGCCTCATGCTCACTGTGCGTCGTAATGCCGTAGTCCAAGTGAATACCGTCGACACCCACAAAAATTTTATCAAAGTGGTAATCTTTTAGGCTTGACTCCGCCTGCGGCCCGTAAAAGGACTGGCTATCACAACGTAACGTTCCCCCCGTGATCATGACATCCAAACCAGACGAATTAGCCAAAGTTGACACAATATTCAACCCATTAGTCATCACGACTAAATCAGATTTGTCTGCAATGAGTTTTGCTATGTATTCTGTCGTTGTGCCCGCTCCGAGAATGATCGCATCTTTAGGGTGAATGTGTTTGACCGCTTCTTTTGCTATCGCGAGTTTTTCTGGCGTGTGGTGTGTGAGTTTTATTTTGTTTGAGGATTCGGCTAACGAAGATTGGTTACGAATGGCTCCGCCATGTGAACGTATGAGCAAACCTTTTTCGTCTAGGTAGTCTAGGTCATTCCTGATTGTTACTAAGCTAACATCATGTAATTCGGATAGCTCATTGACTGAAACACTGCCGTTTAAATTCAGCCTACTTAGTATACTTTCCCGTCTTTTACTCGTTTGACTCATTTTGAGAAGCTACCCTCTTCGCTGTAAAGTTTTGCGCTATCAATCAAAGCGAGGATTGTACATGAGGATAATTTTGATAACAATTAGCCCTTGTGAAGCCGAGAAGTAACGCAGATTCACTCTTCCCCAAACGATAACGCTCAGCCTCTCCTGTAACCCTAGCACTCTAGAATTCGTTTAACTCTTCCAGCCGCGATGTGCCTTCCATCGGACCCGCTACCGTGACGGAACGCGAACCACATTTTGCTGCGATACACAGCGCGTCCGCTATACTTTGCCCCCTTATTCGACAGGCAATGTACGCACCGCCAAAGCAGTCCCCTGCTCCTGTCGGATCCACCTCATCCACAGCAAAAGGGGGCTGGATGTATTCCTTCGTCGGAGTAAAAACCATCGCGCCTTTCGAGCCACGCTTTAAAACCACTTCCTTCACGTTAAAACGATCAAAGTACTCGTTGATTGCCGCGCTCTGATCCTCAAACTTGGACAGCGTGGTAATTTCGGCTTCACTTGGTAAATAGGTATCCGTATTTTCAAGGATTGTCAGGAGTGAACGAGCCATTTTTTCATCCAGCAGTTCTTTACGAATATTCGGGTCAAAGGAGATCGTCCCCCCACAGCTCCTAACTTGATTGATTGCTTCAAGAGTCAGCTGCACTATGTCATCACTGATGAGCGAAGACCCCATGACATGAAGATGTGTACAACCTTTAAACACCTCTAGGTTTGCATTTTCTAAGCTTAACTTTCCGCACGCCGCATTTTTTATGTTGAAGATGAAATCACGGTTGCCATCCGAATGATACGTCACAAACGCACTTCCGGTGGTTTCTTTGTCTAACACCGTAATGCCACTCACATCGACGCCATCACTGCGAAGCCGGTTAATGTTGAGCTCCCCAAACCCATCGTTTCCTACGGCGGACACAATGGCACATTCCACACCCAGTTTCGCCACCTGATCGATAAAGATTGCAGGCGCACCACTCGGAAAAGGCCCTGAAAAAAAGCCCGTTTGAGAGAGTGACTGATTGAGTTCCATCGCCATGATTTCTACAACAATTTCTCCAATGGTGACAATTTTCATCCTTGACCTTTCTTGTTTTTATACACGTCGATTCCTACCGCGATAAGAATCACGATTCCCTTTACAATGAGAGAGACAAAAAAATCGACGTTCATTAAACTCATCACATTACTTAAAACGGCAATGATGAGCGCTCCAATAAGCGTACCGATGATGGTGCCTCTGCCCCCCGTTAACGATGTTCCGCCAAGAACACAGGCGGCAATGGCATCCAATTCCATGCCATTGGCTGACGTTGGTTGAGCCGAAAACATACGAGAAGCCAACATGACTCCGCCTATACCCGCCATTAGCCCAGTGATCATGTAAGAGTAAATCGTTGTCTTGGTGACATTTATTCCAGAATAAGCTGCGGCTTCAGGGTTCCCGCCCACAATGTATATCTTTCTACCGAATGTGGTTTTAGATAACAGAAAGTGATTCAGTGCGATCATCGTGATTAATAGGATGATGGGAAACGGAATACCAAATAAGTAGCCATTAAATACATATTCGAAAGGAGCATTATCATAGAGAGAAATGGCTTTACCGTCGCTTGTGAGCATTGCCGCACCACGCCAAATGCCCATAAAGCTCATTGTGACGATAAAAGGGTGCACACCCAACCATGTAGTGATAAAACCATTGGCGAACCCACATAATATGGACACACCCAGTGCGACGGGCAACAAGAGTGAAAATGGCAATCCATACGTCAGCCCCACAACCAATACCAAGCCCGTCAAGGCCACAATAGAACCAACAGACAGGTCTATTCCGGCCAGTAAAATGGCGTAGGTCATCCCAAATGCAACGATGGCAACAATCGACGTTTGTAGCAATATGTTGGTGAAATTATTCATCGACAAAAAGTATTCAGAGAGAAGTGAAGACACAACGATAAGTAGAATGAGCCCACCTAAAATTCCACCATACTCTTTTACGAACATCCTAATCATTTGTATCCACTCCTGTCGCGTACACCATCACTTTGTCTTGAGATAATCCAGCGGTTTTCAGTTCTTTAACGATGCGTTTATTGCGCATAACAAACAAACGATCGCTCATATTCAACGCTTCGGGTAATTCCGAAGAAACCAAAATCACGGCGGTCCCTGTGGCCGTCAAATCTCGAATGATGCTGTAGATTTCAAATTTCGCTCCAACATCTACCCCTCTTGTCGGCTCATCTAAAATGAGAATGTCTGGTTTTTTTTCTAGCCATTTAGCCAATACAACCTTTTGTTGGTTTCCCCCACTCAGTGAGCCGACAGCTTGGTGTTCATCGTGCACTTTTATGTTCATTTTTTTGATGCTGCCGGTTGTAATACGGCGCTCTTCTTGAGGGCTTAGGATCCCTGCCGTTGCCACCTCTTCAAAAGAGGTTAAGTTGCAATTCACATGCACACTGTGCTCCAGCACTAAGCCTTCTTCTTTTCTGTTTTCCGTTACGAATGCCATTCCATGGCTTATCGCAACACTTGGGCTTGATATGTTTATCGACTTGCCTTTCACTTCGATACTTCCTTGATAAGGCAACATACCAAAAAGTGCATTCATGACGTCTGACCGGCCGGAGCCGACAAGCCCAAAAAAGCCGACAACCTCACCGGCATGAAGATCAAAACTGATTGCTTGGAAATAAGCAGGATTCGTTAGCGTTCTGACCTTAAGTACAGGTGCCCCTAACGTTTGCAATTCATCGATTTTGGCGGGGTATATATCGTCCATTTCTCGACCGACCATCATGGTGATCAATGAGTCAATATCCGTTTTCTCTTTCTCCACTGTACGGATATATTTCCCATCACGCATCACCGTAATGTCATCAGAAATCCTCATGATTTCAGCCATTTTATGACTGACATAAACGATGGCTTTTCCATCGGATTTCAGTTCAGCAATAATGCGAAAGAGAATGTCCACTTCCGAATCTGAGAGCGAAGAAGAGGGCTCGTCGAAAATAACCACGTCGGAAACATAGCTGAGCCCTTTGGCTATTTCGACTAATTGCCTTTGTGCCATAGACAACGCACTGACTTTGATCGTTGGAGAAATGGGGATTTTGTACTTATCTAGAAGTTCTTTGGTGTCTTCTATCATTTTTGAATCATCAATGATGCCTCGCTTTTGAGGTTCATTGTTGGCATAAATATTTTCTGCCACAGTCAAGTTATTGCATAGAGAAAGCTCCTGAAAAATAATCGCGATTCCGCTTTCTCTTGACTCCATGGGCGACTTAAAAACGACGTCACGACCATTACGTAAGATTTGCCCTTTCGTTGGAGAGTGGACGCCTGCCAACATCTTAAGCGTTGTAGACTTTCCGCACCCATTTTCACCCAAAATCGTATGGACTCGCCCTGCAAAGAGCTGAATCGTCAGCCCATCCACCGCTTTTATCGCACCAAAATGTTTGCTTAGATCTTTTGTTTCTAACAGGATTTTTCCCATAACGATGTCCTGAATGAAATAGAGCGGTTCGGCTCTATTTCATTCTCATAATTACATTTGCATTCTCACCATTAATTACATTCCGGTGTAGAGAACCGGCACAATCGGATATTCAGCGTCGACTTGCTTACCGTTTAAGTGGTCTACGGCGGCTTTTACGGCGGTTCTCCCCATGGTGTCAGCATCCTGTTTCACAACCCCGATCAGATGTGCATTGTCATCCACTGCCTTTATGCCTTCGGGCATACCATCAAAGCCAATCACAACCGCTTTTGAAGATTGTTTGGTCACAGCCAAACCAGCACCTATCATCATGTCATCGCCAAAGGCAAAAATGAGGTCTGTCTCTGGGTTGGCTTGGAGCATATTAATCGTTGAGGTCATGGATTCTTCACGCGTTTTCCCTGGCTGCACGGCAACAATCTTAATCTCCGTATCGGCTACCGCGTCGCGGAAACCGCGCAATCGGTCTTCCACTGAAGAAATGCCAGGGTAAGACAGCATCACCACGGTTCCTGTGCCTTTCAGGTACTTTTTAGCCAGCTTTCCGGCTTCGACCCCACCGCCGTAGTTGTCGGTTGCGATGTGGGAAACGACTTTGCTGTTCTCTGCCCCAATATCAACGGTGAGAACAGGGATATTAGCGCGCTCTGCCTTTTTCAACGGTCCTCTTATGCCCTTGGAATCGACGGGGGAAATGATAATTGCGTCTACATTTTTAATAATACAATCTTCAATATCGCTGATTTGCTTTGCCAGATCTTGGTTAGCGATGGACACGTTTAGATTGGCTTTGTTTTCTTTCGCTCCCGCTTTTAAACCGTCACCTAGGGCAATATAAAATGGGTGTGATTGAGTAAGCAAAGAGACACAAAGGGTGTATTCATTGGCGGCGTAAACATTCATAGAGAACGCCGTCAACACTGATAGCGAAGTAAATAAGTGCTTGATATTTTTCATCTTACTTTCCTTGTATTCCACGTTTAATTAGGACGTGCGTCGTCCCTTTATCTTTTGGCGACCTGCCATATACGTAACTGAATCCTCATGTATCCATTTTGGGTCAACTCGTGATCTGTGCATTTTTTGACCACCAAATTCAGCACATACAAAAATGATACAACAAGATATAAAAAGCAAAAGAAAGTTAACGCAAGTTAGATGTCGATCAATTTTTATCAATACATCTATCAGTTCGGTACTGTTATCCGCGTTGGAACCCTTAAATAAACGCATAAATGAGACATAAGTCACGTTGGGCAACCTATTTTGACGATATTTCAATCTACGTGATCTACCTTTTGTTTTTTATGATATCTTTCTTTTAAATTTCAACGACGACAAAAGAAAAGATTTCGAAAGGTTTAAATGTGAATGAATTGCTAGATTTGGTCGCACAGCATAAGTCGGGAAAAAGAGTCGGTATCTATTCTGTTTGCTCTGCACACCCCTTGGTGTTAGAGGCGGCCTTGAAGCAGAGTTTACAAGATGGTCAGGCTGTTCTCATCGAGTCCACTTCTAATCAAGTCAACCAATTTGGTGGGTATACGGGAATGACCCCAATGCAATTCAAGCAATTGGTTTTTTCCATCGCCGAGTCCATTTCCTTTCCCTTAGACAGGGTGCTTTTGGGCGGTGATCATCTTGGCCCTAATTGCTGGCGGTCTGAATCAGCGGCGGCAGCGATGAGTCAGTCTAAAAGCTTGATTCGGAGTTACATTGAAGCTGGATTTCGAAAAATTCACCTCGACTGTTCCATGTCTTGTGCTGACGACCCATTACCGCTTAGTGACGAAACTATCGCACGTCGAGCAGCCGTCCTTTGCTTAGTGGCTGAAGATACATGGAAAACGGTAGGCGGTCCGGCTCCTGTCTATGTTATTGGAACCGAAGTGCCTACACCCGGTGGCGCATTGGAGCCATTGGATCTCACGATGGAAGTCACACACGACAAAGCGGCAGAAAAAACGATTATGGTGCATAAACTAACCTTTAGAAATATGGGGTTAGAAGAGGTTTGGCATAGGGTTATTGGGTTAGTTGTACAGCCCGGCGTCGAGTTTGATCACCATAGTGTTGCACACTACGATACCGAAAAGGCAAAACCTTTAAGCCGTATGATAGAAGGACACCAACATCTGTTGTTTGAAGCGCATTCCACCGACTATCAGCGCCCAAGCGCTTACAGACAACTCGTCGACGATCACTTCGCCATTCTAAAAGTGGGGCCGGCATTAACGTTTGCTTTGCGCGAGGCACTTTTTGCCTTGGCAGACGTGGAACAAGAATGGATAAGCAAAAGCAAGGCGTCCAACCTGAAGCAGGTGATCGAAGCGGTCATGATGGACGAGCCCACTTACTGGCAACACCACTACACAAGCTCGGGCATACAACAATATATCGACCGACACTACAGCCTGAGTGATCGTATTCGATACTACTGGCCAAATAAAAAGGTCAAGTTGGCTGTAGACATATTGTTTGAAAATTTAATTCAGTCCCCTCCACCAATGACTTTGCTAAGCCAGTATTTGCCGAATCAATCCAAGAAAATAGCGGGTGGACACATTGCAAGTCACCCGAAAGAAATTGTGCTGGATAAGATCATGGAAGTCACACATACCTATAGCCAAGCGTGCCGATCCAATACGTAGGCACACGTCGTCGCTTTCACTTTATTTACCGCTTGCTCTCGCTGTTAATCACCTTGGGTAACGACTAACGCAAGGCACTCATTAAAAAGGAAAATTTATGAATAACATCATAAATAGCAACTACTGGTTACACAAAGCACGACATGAAGGCTATGCCGTTCCTGCGTTTAATTTTCACAACCTCGAAACAGTGCAAGTCATATTAGATACCGCCAAAGCAATGGAATCTCCCGTTATCTTGGCTGGCACGCCAGGCACTTACCAATACGGTGGTGCTAGAGAACTGATTCATATGGTCAATGCCGCTGCGTATGAGCGAAATATTCAAGTCGTCGTTCACCTTGATCACCACCATGATCTCGCGGATATTGAACAAAAAGTGAGGCTTGGCGTTCGCTCAGCCATGGTCGATGGCAGTGCCCTGCCCTTAGAGGAAAACATTAAGCTAACAAAGGCTACCGTCGAACTTTGTCATGCTTATGGCTGCTGTGTAGAAGCGGAGATTGGTCAGCTTGTTGGTCAAGAGGATGATTTAATTATCGAATCGGTCGCGGACCCTTATACCAATCCAGATGACGCGGTAAAACTCGTCGAACAAACCAATATCGACTCGCTTGCCATAGCAATAGGCACCGCACATGGACTCTACAAAGACGAACCAAAATTGGATTTTGCTCGCCTTGAGCGCATCGCCAAACTCATCGACATCCCATTAGTCTTGCACGGTGCTTCTGGTGTCAGTGTTGCGGATGTGCAGCGTTGCATTTCTCATGGCGTTGCTAAAGTCAACGTAGCGACCGAATTAAAAATCGCTTTTGCAAACTCTTTAAAGAATGCGTTCAATGAAGATCCAAACGTCAATGATCCGAGAATTTACAACGAAGCGCCAAAAGCAGCCATGGCAAAGTTAGTCAGAGAAAAGATCTTAATGTGCCGAAGCGATGGGAAGCTTTAGACGACTTGGGTATAAAGCCTGGAACTCATCACTCGACACTCGACACTCGACACTCGACACTTGATGGAATCGAAAGCGCCTATTTTAAAGCAAACGACTTGGGCGCTTTTTCACTACTCTGTATCGGCTACTTTACAACAATACGCCCATTAATTGCCTGAATTGGACGTGCATTCATGCCCGTCGACTGAGCAAATGTCTCTATTTGCTCTTTGCTCACACCCAAAGGCTCTTTCATCAAGACCCAACGTACACCTTCACTGCATGGCGGCGTAGTCAGTGAGCCATTAAAACGATAGTAGTCCTGCTCATCTGGCAGCAACTGCGCCAAATCGAAACCTGTCTCTAACGGCTTTCTCTCTTTCGATTCAAGCGTGTCACTCAATAACGCTTTCAGAGACTGGTTCGGCTTAGATTCCAATTCATACATAATACCAACGACGGCCAGTTGCCCCTTGGTATTCTCATGCACAAAGTGAACTTCCAGCGGGAACTGCCTTCCTAAAATGGTGTTTTCAGATGGTGTATGGAAGTGGAATTGCTTCAGTTCGTATTCGCCGCCTTCTAATGTAAGTGTATTATGCCCGCTCACATTGACTTGAATCGCGTGCCCATTATTCACAACTTCGGTTGCAGAACCATGGTAAGTCAGCGTTATGGGTTGTTTTTTCGCTTTTAGCGCATCAGAGATATTCACTGGTGACTGATTTTTACCTTCCCCACACATGGTAAAAAGTTTTGCCCATTCATCAACACCATGCTCTCCTTTGTATGACCAATCTATCGCCACAGAAGGAAAAGCAAAGGATGAAACCAACAAGCCAACGAGCAGTTTAAGTTTTACATTTTCCATATATAGTTGCCTCTTTCATTTAACAATTCGCACGCATTAACCAATTAAAGATGAGGTATGCAAACCGTCGAAATACTATATTGCGAAACACTCTTAACTATTCGTATGCAATTAATGATTCCATTTCTTATATATTGAACCATTGTAACATTATGCATATGCCGTCACTCTTTACGCATGGCAAGAAGACGCTCGGATTCCCCCTCATAATCGCGGCTAACTTATTAATATCTTTATTATTAGTCATTCACTCTAATCCCAACTTTGCTACGAAATTTCTTGGATTATTCCTATGCTCTTCTTGAGCAATTCTTTATTATGTTTTTCATCGATATTGAGTAGTCTCATACTCAAACAATGGAGCACACGTGCAAACCTATAAAGATGAAATATCACGCCTAGTTAAATTGGCTACGCCCATTCTTTTCGCATCCATTGCGCAAACTGGCATTGGATTTGTAGATACCGTCATGGCGGGCGGCGTGAGTGCGACCGATCTCGCCGGAGTGGCAATAGCCACCAGCATTTGGCTGCCGACGATTTTATTTGGAATCGGTATATTAATGGCGTTGGTGCCGATTGTTGCTCAGTTAAATGGCGCGAATCGTAAAGACGAAATTGCCAATGAAGTACAACAAGCCATTGCGATGGGGTTATTTGTTAGCGTGCCTATTATTGCGGTTTTCCTGCAAGTGCAATGGATATTGGGGCTGATGAACGTTGAGCCGAAATTGGAAGAAATTTCGACTGGCTATATGACGATGGTGATGCCCGCCGTTCCTGCGGTGATGCTATTCCAAGCTTTCAGAAGTTACACCGATGGTATGTCACTGACCAAACCTGCGATGGTCATCAGTTTTATTGGTCTCGTCGCTAATATCCCGCTGAACTGGATGTTTGTTTATGGAGAATTGGGCGCGCCAGCACTCGGTGGTGTTGGCTGTGGCGTTGCCACCAGCATTGTTCAATGGTTAATGCTGTCTGCCATGGTGTTTTATGTAGTGACGGCGCGAAAGCTTAAACCTATTGGCACTTTTGCTAAACTGTATCGACCTAAATTGAGTGCTCAGCGCAGGCTGTTTAAATTGGGGTTCCCGATTGCGGCTTCTATTTTTTTCGAAGTGACGCTTTTTTCCGTTGTCGCCATCATTATCGCGCCTCTTGGTTCCATCGTGGTGGCGGCGCACCAAATAGCGCTTAATTATTCGTCGCTTATTTTTATGTTCCCTCTCAGCTTAGGCGCCGCAATCAGTATTCGAGTTGGGCATCAACTTGGAGAAAGCAATGCGGAAGGGGCGAAGGTATCGGCCATTGTTGGATTTATCGTTGGCTGCTCACTTGCCGTATTCACTGGCATTCTAACCGTTATCTTTCGCGAAGCCATTACACAGCTTTACACCGACAGTGCTCCTGTGATTACCTTTGCCATGCATTTGCTTCTGTTCTCTGCGGCCTATCAACTCACTGATACCATTCAGGTTATCGCGGCGGGTGCACTACGCGGCTATAAAGACATGAAAGCCATATTCTATTGCACCTTTGTCTCGTATTGGCTGCTTGGGCTGCCTACCGGATACGCATTCGGAATGACCGATTTCTTTGGCGAACCCATGGGTGCCGCTGGCTTCTGGGTTGGTTTTATTGTTGGTCTATCCGCAGCGGCTCTATTGCTGTCGGCACGGCTGTATTGGATACACAAGCAAGATGAGTCTATTCGCTACAGCTATATGGCGAGATAACCTGAACCTAGGATAAATACCCTGAACTTGGGATAAATACCTAAACTCAGGATAAATAACCTGAACTTGGAATAGATAAATACCTGAACTTGGAATAGATAAATAACCTCGGTGTCGCAAACGAAACGTTTAAAAACACAAAAAAGCTCCGGCGCTTGAGTCGGAGCTTTTTTATCGGCGCTCAGCGGGTTAAGCCTTGGAGTATTCCAGAGCCCATTACTCCGCCGTTTCTTTTAAAGACCTCAGAAAATAGGCTACCCCATTGTCATCGTTTGACCGAGTTATGGTGCAGTGCGGAAGGGCTTTAACTAATTCATCCATCGCATTCCCCATAACGACCCCTTCACCGGCTTGCTGCAACATTTCTAAATCATTCATTGCATCGCCAAAAGCCACAACGTTAACCATGTCGATGCCTTTTTTCGATAAAAAGTGCTTAATGGCCTCGGCTTTAGACAACCCTTTCATCACAATGTCGAGGGTATTGGGGGACGACTTACAAATATTGGTCTGCGCACCAAATTCGTCTTTTAATATCGTGCAGTAGTGGTTCACTTGCTCTTCACTGCCTTGCAGCAGAATTTTCAGCGCTTCGATGTTTTTTATCTCATCTTCGGTGGTGTAGTCACAGGTTAGCCCCGACTGCGCAATGTAATCCTCAAAGAATGGGTTTTCTTCCACCATATGCCAGCCTTTTTCTGAAAATACCGTAATATGGAATGGAAGATCCACGGCTCGGTTCAGTAGCGATTGACTTAGCACTTTCGGTAAACACTGTGTAAAGAGCGGGTGGGATTCTCCCCCTTTGATCATCGCCCCATTGCAGGACACAATCACCGGATTAAAAGATAGCTCCGTAAGTACACGCCTTGCGTCCGTATCAAAACGCCCAGTCGCCACCATAACCACTACGCCATCGTGATGAAATTCTTCAAGGACACGAATCGTTTCACGTGATAACGCCCCTTGACTGTTCAATAAAGTCCCATCGAGATCCGACACAACTGCTTGATACATATGCTCTTCCTTTATAAAAAAGCCGCCAAATAGCGGCTTAAATTGACCATGATAATAGGATTTTATAAAGCGATTGCTTTTCTTCCTTCAACAACATGTTTTAAGCGTTTCGACAACACGTCTTGTGACTCCGTTAGCCTGCCAACATTCAGGACGAATCGATCGAATACGGCCTGAACGTGATGCTTAGACAACTCGTTAGAATCAAAAAATAACTTTAACATTAGGTTATTTGGCGTTGGGACCAAGCACAAAACCGTTTGGTGGTTACTGCCACTCACCACATCCACTACCTCATATTCAAAAGGCGGCTTTTCGTCTGTCTCACCATCGGGCATGTTTTCAAACACAAACAAACTGCCAAATGGAGAGGTAGGTACCCAATGCTCGTCGTAATGATTGAGTTCATGGAAGGCGTATTGCTGCCTATCCAGCTGGCTGAGCGCGATCTCGTCCAAATGCTTCTCGACGGATTTATGGCTCACCCCTTTGACCCGTAACACTGGGCTGGCCACAAACAACCCAAATAACGATTGAACATTGTCGATTTCCGCCGGCCGGTCACTCATGGTGGTGCCGATACAAATATCCTCGGTATCCAAAAACTCGGCTAACGTCGCACACCAAGCCAGTTGCGTTATCTGGTTTGGTGTATACCCACTCGCTTCTGCAAATTGGTAGAGCCTTCTTGTTTGATCTTGTGAAAGCTGCCCTGCAATGCCTTTCATCCGCTTTTCAACGCGCGTGTTTATGGGTTTTTCATTAGACAGCGGCAAACGTTGATTCAAAGAGGCACCTTGTAAGTAGTCATCCCAAAATGCCTTGGCTCCATCGCGATCAAACGTGTGAAGCAAATACTCAGGGAACGGTTCAAAACTGAGTGGCGTCACTGAAACAGGCTCTCCTTGTTTCAGCGCTTGGTAATCCTTCATCAGTTCGGCATTTAAAATCCCAACCGACCACCCATCAAACAAAATATGATTGAAGGTTTGTATCAGGAAGTGGCGGTCTTGCGATGCGCGAATACACACAAGCTTAATGAGTGGCGCCTGCTCTATGTTGAACGGTGTATTTCGCTCTAACAGCGTTTTATCACGTATTTGTTGCTCTAATTGATCGTTACCGACCACAGACCAATCTAGGATTTCAAACGGTATCGTCACCGTCTTTTGAATGAACAGGTTAGGACACCCTGCAAACGCTTTGTCGGTAAAACCGGCTCTTAACACATCGTATCGTTGGGCGGCAAAGTTCCACGCTTGCTTCAGTAGTTCAGGGTTAAAGTCGCCTTTAATTTCGGTGATGTTTTGGTCAATTTGAAAATCGGGGTTCATCCGATTGAAATACATCAATTCGCGTTGGACGCCCGTTGCTTGATACACGGATTCGATATCATATTGATTTTGAATGCGATCCAGCTCTTCCAAACTGATCTTCGAATTAGGAAAATCACTCGGGGTAAAGGTTTCACATAAGTTTGCTTGAGTACAGTGATCAATAATGGCTTCTAAGCTATCCATGAAATCTTGGGCAATTCGATCCACCTTTTCCTGCGTCAAACACCCTAATACGTCCATGTGCAGTTGGTTGTCTTGTACCCTACCCGCGACCGTAAGCACGTTATCACTCTTGTTCTCTGCCGAGACTTCCTCGCCGGAGTATTGATTGACGAGCGACCAGTTTTTCTTTTCCTGGCTCGCGTTGAACTGGCCAAGATAGTTAAAGCTGACTTTTGGCAAAGGTTGATGCTGCAAGCGATTCACATCAGGCGGTAAGAAACTTCGTAGTGCCCCATACCCCAATCCTTTTTGCGGAATACGGCGCAAGGTTTCTTTGTTGGTACGAATGCTCCACGCTAGGTTATCTTGGCTAAGAATTTTGACTGGGAACGCCGTGGTAAACCACCCAACCGTTTGGTTGATATCGAACGGTTCGCCAATGTTTTCTCGGCCGTGGCCTTCCAAGGTGATGTACGAGTCCTCGCTGCCGTGCCAGTTCTTGAGGCTCATACCCAACGCCGTTAACAGCAAATCATTAATTTCCGTTTTGTAGGCGTGGTTCGCCTCAGACAACAGCTTCGACGTTCGGATAGGATCCAGTGTCACTTGGGTTTTTGACGTCTCTGACACCGCGTCTGAATGACGTTGGTAATCCGGCTGATCTTTCGTTTGCTCTAACCAGTAATCCTGCTCACTTGCATGGTTTTCTGCGTAGTCTTGAACCGCTAGCACCCATTGGCGATAACTCGTCCCTTTCTCTTGTGGTTGTTCGCCATTGTAAAATCTTTCCAGTTCGTCAACGATGATTCGCCAAGACACGGAATCCATGACCAAGTGGTGAAACGCGCAGTAAATCATTGACGTTTTGCTCTCGCCGCTATCATTTTCGCCACCGTCTAAATACACAAAACGCCAAAGGGGGCCGTTTTCAATGTCGAAATCACTCTGCCATTGCGTCATCAAATGTTGAATTTGATGTTGGGTGGAAGACACGTCACAACACAAAACGGAAGGGACATGAATGTGTTCAATGTATTCTTGCGCCACAACGTTGCCATTTTGGCAGGAGAAACGTAACCGCAGCGCATCGTGTTGGTTCACCAATTTTTGTATTGCGGCATTTAATCGGCTCTCGTCTAAGTTGGGTACTTGAATCAGAAACGACTGATTGAAGTGGTTCGGGTTGGCTAATTTCAGCTCATTAAACCACTGTTGAATGGGCAGCAAATCAAATTCACCCACAAGATTGCCTTGCTCCGTGACAATGTCACTTTGAATGTCATTATCTGCAATGTGCTTGGCAAGCATCTCAATGGTTTTGTTCTCAAAAATAGCGCGAGTGGTGCACACATAACCGAGCTTTCTGAGTTCCGTCGTTACAAGAATACTCTGGATAGAATCGCCGCCAATTCGGAAGAAGTTGTCTTTCACGCCAATCTTTTTGTGTTCCAACACCTGCATCCAGACGGTGCAAAGATCCCGCTCTATCTGCGTTCTCGGCGCCACATAATTGTCATTGTCGACCATGGTTGGTTCGGGTAACGCTCGTTTATCGAGTTTTCCGTTCACAGTGAGTGGCACGCTCTCAATGAACGTAAAGCTAGATGGCACCATATAGTCTGGAAGCTGGTTTTCTAACGATTGGCGCACCGCCTCCATTAGGCAGCCTTTTTCCGTTGGCACAATGTAGGCGGCGAGTGATTTGTTGCCGTCTTCATCCAAATCAATAACCACTGCTTGTTTGACGCCCGTTATTTGATTGAGCGTGCTTTCAATTTCACCCAATTCGATACGGAAACCTCGGATTTTGACTTGGCAGTCGTTGCGACCAAGGTATTCCAAATTGCCGCAAGGCAACCAGCGGACAAGATCGCCTGTTTTGTACAACCTACTGGGTTGATTTTCGCCATCAGAGACGGGTTCAAATGGGCGCTCTAGGAACGCTTTTTCTGTCAGTTCTGGTCGGTTTAAATACCCTCGGGCAAGCCCTGTCCCACCAATATACAACTCACCGATGGCACCTTGAGGTAACGGTTGTAACTGCGGATCCAACACATGCAATTCACGGTTGGAGACCGCCGAACCAATAGGAATGCTTTTATATGAAAGACCCGCTTGGATTTCATACGTTGTCGTAAACGTGGTGCACTCCGTAGGGCCATAGCCATTAAGAATGTGAGTGGGTCTGTCAGAAGATTCAGCCAACTCTTTCATGATCTCTGGTGTTAACGCTTCTCCCCCAACGAGTAAGTATTTCAAGTTTTTGAAAAGTGTGTTGTCGGCAAGGTAGAGGTAATCAAACAGACTGCGTGTGACCCAAAGAATGGACACGTCTTCGATTGCATCCCTAAAGCGTTCTATATTGCTCGCCAGTTCTTTGGTATCCGCAGGAATAATGAGCTTGCCGCCGTTTGCCAGCGCGCCCCAAATTTCTAACGTTGCCGCATCAAACACTGGACTCGACAAGAACAAGAAGGTATCGCGGTTATCGATATCGATGTAATTCGCGTTAACGACCAGATCGACCATCGAGTGCTGTTCAATCATCACCCCTTTCGGGTTACCCGTGGTGCCCGAGGTGTAAATGATGGCACCCAAACACCCGCTATTGCCATGGCTCGCCACATTACCGCTCGGCTCATCATTCAGATCTAAGCGATCGACCGCGACCCAGCGGGCATTGGCATGCCGAGCTTGCAGTGCCTCGCCCTCTTTTAGCGAATGACGGTCTGCTAAGATCAAGCGAGCCCCCGTGTCCGCGAGAATAAACGACGCCCGTTCCACTGGGTAAGTGGTGGACACTGGAACATAAGCGCCCCCCGCTTTGAGTATCGCCAGCATACTGATCACTAAATCCGCTGATTTGTCTTGATACAGGGCGATGCAAGTGTCTGGTTCCAGCTCGGTTTGGTGCGTCTCTCGATACCATTGCTGGATGTAGCGAGCCAGCGCATTGGCTTTGTTGTTCACCTCTTCATAGGTGAGCCGCTGTTGTTCCGTCTCTAGGGCAACCGCGTCTGGGCTCTGGGAAGCATGATGTTCAAACCAGTATTGAAGCGTGTTCTCGGATCGCGCGTTTCGGCTTGATCCGCTCACAGAGTATGTAGGCGCAGCTACTATCGACTTCTGAGCCACCGTCGTATCGACGAGTGCGGTCTGTAATATACCCACCAGTAGGTCAAGCAATCGCTGCGCGGACACCTCACCCAGCCAATCCTGACCGTATTTAAGAATAAGGCTCAACGATTCGTTATGCTCGTAAGCCATCAAGACCAGCGGATAATCCAGCTTTTCAACAGACGAGCGGAATTCAATATGGGCACCGATTCCTTCGGTTACCTCTTCGGGCATTGGGTAGTTTTCAAACACCATGATGCTGTGGAACAAACGCTCACCCCCCGCTTGCAGCTCCGACAGGGCAACATTGCTGTGGCTGTTTAACTCCGAAATGGATTGTTGAATGTCGTTAAGCACTTGCTGAACCGAATCGTCTGCTTGCCAATCGACCGTCAGCGGCAATGTATTGATGTATAACCCGACGCTCTTTTCTATGCCTTCTATCGGAAGCGCTCGCCCTGAAACGATGGTTCCGACGTTGGTTTGTTCATCTTGGGTGAAAATTTGAATCAGTTTATGCCAAGCAAACTGTAAGGCAACGTTCGCTGTAACCCCTGCCGACAAGCACCGCTTTTTAAGTTCATGATACGCGCCTGCGTTGATCTGTACTTTCGATTCTTGCGGGTTTGCTATTTCATGTATGTCAGCCAAAGACACCTTTTTGTCGAACATGACGCTGACGTCGTTTGCTTGTTCGAATTGCGCTTTCTTACCTTGCCAGAACGCGTCCGTTTCTTTTTGATGGCTTGATAAAAACGCTTGGGCATCAAGGTAGGTACTTTCAGGCGTCACGCTTATCGTGCTGCCAGACACATTAGCATCGTAATACTCGTGCACTGCCCCTAACAACAACGGGATACTCCAGCCATCACAAATGGCATGATGCTCTGTTTTCAACAAGGTGTAACGCTGATCCGAGAGTTTGATGACAACAAATCGAATCAGTTGTGGCTGGGATAAATCAAACCCTTTTTGCCTGTCTAGACGTTGAATATTCCCGATTTCTATTTCTTGTTGATCTGGCGAAAGTGCGCTTAGGTCAACGTACTCGAAGTCCTCTTCTGTGAGCTTCGCACGGCGGTGCACCACTTGAATGATCTCGCCCTCTTCCCAATCAAAACTGGTCCGTAGAATAGGAAACGTCTCAGCGGCCAGAGCCCATGCGGTGATGTACATGTCTACATCAAGATCACAGGTGTAGTCGAGCAACAACTGGACTCGGTAGGCGTCGTCATTGGGGTGGTTAAGGCTGTGGAACACCAAGCCGCGCTGCAAATGTGTTGCAGGGTGAATCGCTTCAATATCGTCAAACGTGTTTTGTAATCGCCTTAATCGGTCAATAGAAAGTGAAGGGACATGGAAATCGCTTGGCGTTTTGATGCCACCTTTCATTCCTAACATAGCCGTATGTTCGATGACACGGGTGAGCGTGTCTTCCAACGCCTTTTCAACAGTCTGGGTAACTTCAGCATCTAAGCGCGAATCGATGTAGATAACCAGTTGGTCGTCCAAAACCACGCCATTTAATGCCAGTGCGGTCGTATCATGGTTGCCATCACCAATGGTTTGCCCCGCATTATCTGGACGAATGGTCCAATGTTCTTCGCGTCCTTTGGTGGCGAGTTGCCCAAGGTAGTTAAAACTGACATTAGGCAGAGCGCTTTCACCAAAATCGGGGTGGTGATAAAAAGCACCAAACGCCGCACCTTTCTGAGGTAGACGCCGGATCGCTTCTTTGGTCGAGATAATCGTGTCTTCAATGCTGGATTCGGCTTTTAACGCAATAGGGCTAATACTGGTAAACCACCCCACCGTTTGACTGACGTCGGCACGCTCATCTATCGCCTCACGGCCATGCCCTTCCAGCAAGATGTGTTGCGTTGATTTCCCTGTCACTGCTTTTAATGCCATCGTCAAGGCACCGAGTAGCAAGTCATTGATTTCAGTGTGATAGCCCTGATTTGAACAGCGCAGTAGCTTGCTGGTTAATGTGCGGTTTAAAGAGAACGTGGATTGCGTCGATGCCTCTTTCGCAACAGGCAGGCATTCCACGCTTTCTAAGGTCGAACGCCAATACTCTTTTTCGCTGGGATGCGCTTGAGTATATTCATTCAGTAATTGCCCCCACTGACGGTAGCTTGTGCCTTTATTGGCAAGCTCTCCGCCTTCGATCACATGTTTAATATCATTGGTTAAGATCCGCCACGACACCGCATCCATAATCAAATGATGGAACGCAAAAAAGACGTGAGTGGTGTTCTGAGAGGCGTTCTTCAACAAGGCGGCACGCCATAGCGGTCCTTCAAATACATCGAAGTCCGACTGAAGCTGTGTTAATGCCCTTTGATCGGCAGCGTGATCTTCCCCTACCGCCACAATGTGGATGTCGGGAAGCGATAGGCTCGCGTCATAAGTTTGAATCACCTCCCCCTTTTCCAAGCCAAAACGCGCTCGTAGCATGTCGTGCTGCTCAACCACTTTTCTCAATGCGCTTGTCAGTTCGTCCACCTCAATCTCGTTTGGAATTGAAAAGGTAAACGCTTGATTCCAGTGATTCTGATTGTCAAAGGATTGGTTAAAAAACCATTGCTGAATCGGATTCAGAGGGACGTCTCCGCCGAGCTTGCCTTGCTCGTTTAGGCACTCACATAATCCCTCTTCTGCTAGCATCTGTTTGTTGTTTTCAATCTGTTTTGCAAGCTTCGCAATGGTTGGCTTACTGATGATGTCTTTTACGTCCAACGCATAGCCTATTTTTCTCAGCTCAGTTGTCACCAAAATCGCGAGTATCGATTCCCCGCCAATTCGGAAAAAGTTATCCGTTACGCCAACAGACTCGACAGCCAATACTCGCGTCCAAACATCGCACAGATCGCGCTCAACTTGATTGCTCGGGGCAACGTACTGATCCGACGCTTCAAAGGTGGGCTCCGGTAGCGCTGATTTGTCCAGCTTTCCATTCATCGTAATAGGCAAGCTTTCTAGCGGAGTAAAGCTCGAAGGCACCATATGCTCAGGCAGTTTGGCTTCTAAGGTTTCACGAATGGTTTCAGAGTCGACGGCCGCCCCTTCAAACGTAAAATAAGCCGCAAGCACCTTAACGCCTTCATTTTCTCGGTCGATCACCGCCGCTTGAGCAATGCCCTCAATCTCAACAATGGCGGCTTCGATTTCCCCCAATTCAATCCTAAACCCTCGAATTTTGACTTGGCTGTCGTTACGCCCAAAATATTCCAAATTGCCACACGGCAACCAACGCACTAAATCGCCCGTTTTGTACATTTTGTTAAAACCCAGTGCGATGTCGTCTTCGGTGGCGTATGGGTTTTCGACGAAACTAGACTGCGTTAAGTCCTCTCGGTTTAAATACCCACGAGCTAAGCCAGCTCCGCCAATATACAGTTCGCCAACAACGCCTTCAGGCACGAACGTGCGTTGTTTGTTCAATACATACAATTTTCGGTTGAGTATCGCACGACCAATAGGCAGCGTTTTGTGGTTTTCGTTAGGCTGAATCCGATAGGCCGCGGACACGGTTGTCGACTCTGTTGGACCGTACCCATTCACAATGATGTCTGGACGAGGTTTTTGGTTCGCGATTTGATTCATGAGAGAAGGCGTTAACGCTTCCCCGCCAATCATCAGGAATTTAAGTGAATTAAAAACGGTATTATCGGACACATAAAGGTGGTCAAACAACGCAGTAGTCGTCGCAATCATGTTGATGTTGTACTGCTGCAACATGGCTTTAAAACCCGCTACATCACTGGCCATTTCCTTCGTATTACCCGGAATCACGAGTGTTGCCCCGTTGAGCAATGCACCCCAGATTTCAAAGCTCGACACATCAAATACAGGGCTGCATAAGAAAAGAATGACATCGGTAGATTCAATCTCCACGATGCTCGGTTCCACCACTAGCGCGGTGATTGAGTGTTGTTCAACCATCACGCCTTTAGGATTTCCTGTTGTGCCAGACGTATAGATGATCGCGCCAAGGTCGCGTGCGCTGGCAACGGGCGGTAGGTTGGCTTTGCTGCGTGATTTGCCCAATTCTGCGTTGTCGGTGGCTAACAAATAAGGGGAAACGTCTAGGTTCTTGCAGGCGTCACTGAGTCCCCCCCGCGATTCACCGTCGGTCAACACCATGCACGCACGTGTGTCTGTAAGAATGTATTGAATTCGCTCAGAGGGATAATCAACTGCCATTGGAACATAGGCTGCGCCTGTCTTCAGAATGGCGATGGCATCGATAAGAAACTGAATCGATTTCTCTTTGAATATGGCAATCTTACAATCCGGTTCAATGGACTTGCCATGGCTGGAAAAATACAGCGCTCGTATTTCAGCAGCCAATTGATTCGCGCGTTCATTCACTTCTTTGTAAGTGAGAGAAATATGGCTGTCTTTGAGTGCAATATTGTCTGGGTAATCCATCGCCATCTGCTCAAAACGTGGGCTGATGGATAATAGCGTTGATGTGGTTTCATCGTTTGTTGAGCCAAAGTGGTTCAACCGCTGTAATTCCTGCTTTGGTGACAGCACAAACGAACTCAATGGCGCGTCGGGATTCAGCATGCCTTGTTTGAGCAGCGCAGAAAAGTACTCTGGTAACGATTGAGCGCAAGTCGGATCAATGACCGAACTGCGGAATCGAACAGCGAAATCAAAATGCGTTTCACTCTCCATATACTCGACAATAATTTTGGCAGAACCGATATCGGCGTGAACATCCTCCATTTCTTGAACGTCACAATGTTCAATGGATAAGCCAATATCGCGTCTTACCGCCTGAGATATTGCGACATCCACATTTCGGATTCCGCTTGCTTTCGCAAGGTTCAGCGTAGGCAATTCATTGTAACGCCGCTTGCCTTTTTTATCGGCTTTTCCAAGGGAAGAAACGCTTTCATTGTAGAGATCTTTAAACGAGCGCTCTCCTCTGATATCTATCGGTAACACAGCGGAGTTCACATTGGAACCCAATGATATTGGTCGCCCTTCTTTTATGGCAATGGGATACCCTAAACCAAAGCTCTCTACCCCACTGCATATGGCGATCAACGCACCCCAAACCTGTGAGAAAACAAAGAAAGGAGAAATACGACGAAGTGAAGACTGCTTTTTTAACGTTTCCCACTCAGATTTTGCGACAGTAAAGTTAACGGCCTGTACGTCGACCTGAACCTCTCGGGAGCGCGCAAATGGAATCGCGTCACTCAAGTCCAAATGGCGTACTTTCTCCCTCCAATAGTCTTCCCCGCCTTCTGCAATGAGTTCATCCACGCTTCTCTGCATATCGAGATTCGTACGGTGAATCTCCGCCTCAGATAACCAGGCATAGCTATAATCGCCTTTGTAGTACTGACTGAGTACATTTCCAAATTCTTCTAATGAGGCCCCCCCTAAAAGCAGGTGGCTAACAACAATGACAAAGTCGTACTTGTTCTCGCCAATTTTGAACAACCCAACTCGATACAGTGGTCCCTTGTCCAATAGAATGGGGGCTTGAACGAATTGCGAATAGCCTTTTCGTCCATCGAAATGTTGAAAGCTCGGCGTGGTCGTATTCTTTACCCAGTACAACATGCCATCTTCTTCACGGATGTGCCTTCCGAATAGCACGTGATCGTGAAACAATTTAGCGCATGCGGTTTCTAACTGATGAATATTGAGATCGCCCGAAATGCGCTGACCATACACCATGTTGTAGTCATAACGATCGGGATTAAGCTTGTATTCGTTCCAAAACAAATAAGAGTAAGGGGAAGCGATAATTTTTTTCATTGTGTTCTCTCTTATCGTCTATCAATTCGGCAGACCCAAGTATTTTCTGGGTCAAAGGTTGGAATAGTGGTGTTATGGAACCCAATCAGCATGTTGATGGGTTTTTCCGACGTCACGCTGCTTTGGGTGAGTTGAACCAGATTGGAAATGCGTGGCTTTGGCATAAGTATTTTGCAGCGGCTGTGAAAATTCATCGCCACGTTTATCGACCATTCAAAATGCCGATCACTGGTACCCGACATATCCAAAATCTCTGCGCATTCGCCGTTCACGCCAATGATGGCGTACCGACCTTCCTTCTCAACGTAATGAATATCGTCGTAGAGAGGGTGAAGTTTTGTGTATTCGATGGCTTGTCGGTTCTTTTCTCGCCCTAGGTTGTTACTGAGCGAAAAGGTTGAAATGTCGTAAGGATCAAAGAATTGGTAGCTCTCAATATGTCTGCTGGTTAACACCAATTCGACAAAGGGGATCACTTGCGTCGAATCCGTAAAATACTTCTCAAAGATTTTTTTATAGGTTTTAATTTTTCTATCATCGGAATAGCAGATTTCTAAATCCACGCCGTCTAAATGAGCGTGTTGGAAAAAATCGATTAAAACACGTGATGATTTAACAGATTTTGATATGCCTAAGTCACCCATTAAGTTGACAACAAAGTGCCTTTCATTAAATTGATACTCGTACACCTTGGACATGAATATACCAAGGCAACTTGATAATGATTTATAATAAATCCCTTTCCGGTTTCGTTCCTTTTTATAATTAGGGTCTAAGAAGTGTTTCCATTTAAAGAAAGCTTCTCCTCCTAAATCTCTACCATAAAAATCCGCAAGCAGTTTGTAATGCTCTTCTTTAATGTCCGATATTTCAAATTCCAACATGCTCAGCTCCCGACGAAATGATTTGAAAGCACTCGAAAACAGGTTTTCTGGTTATATTAAAAGCAAAAGTCGAGCTACTTAATAAATTAAGTAAGAACGCATATAACAGCAGAAACAAAAATAAATAATGACCCAGTGAAATAAATACAAAGTACCCCCTACCAGAATCGCTGGGTGATTCGGCATGGAGTAGCGTTCATTAGAATTTTCATTAATGCTTATTTAAAGCCATGGATTAAGCCCATAGCATGCACGGTGATGTGTTAATAATTAACCATCAGCATGCTCAGCTCAAAACATAATTACACTCAACTCATTACTTTCAAATGAGTTACTGCAAAACGTAAAACTTTACATCTAAGTAATGAAAGGTGTGCAGACTTGTACCCTTGCGCCCTATTAATTTCTGGACGCACCTATTACGCAACAAATATAAAACAATATTTTCACAAAATAATTATGGGTACATTTCAATTTAGCCAATTAACGAAGATTAAAGATTACGTTAAATCCGCGACGAAAGAGTTTCTCATACTAATTAATGTAATTGCTCTTACAACTAAGAACATGAAAATAATTTTGTTTACGTGACCTGTATTATATATGAGAGCCAAATATTCACCGTGTTTATTTTCACCTTAACTTATTGTTTATATAAATATAAAATTAGCGTAAATCATGTGCAAAAATGTAAGCAATCGCGCTATCAAACTTCATGGAATGTTATTCTATTCGTGACATTTATTCCAAAAAACATGCTGATATTATTTTCTAATATTTACCTTCATACGTATCATTACAATATTATGTGATCTAAATCCTATATATCAACACTCCACTTATGTATGACGTCATTTCTATTGCTCTACCCACCAAGGTCACTTGCGTACGCCTGTTGCTTAAAAATTTGCGTCTTGCCCATATCATCGCTCTGAAATAGAGTGCAAAAAATCGGAAAAATGGAACAACCACACAATGAAAATACCAAGAGAACACCAAGAAAACACCAAGAAAGGAAGAGAATAAGAAAGAAGGGAGAATAAGGAAGAGAACAAGCAAGCAAGTGAGTGTTCTGGGGGGCAATATTCGAAAGCCGATCAAAAACAGGCACCGAAGTGCCTGAGTCATGACTGCCGTCTGTACTGTGGACTTAATTCGTGCACATACAAAATTACTGGGCAATACCGCCTTTCGTTAATTTTGCTGGGTCGAGCAGCTTTTGAAGTTCTCCACGCGTTAGATCCGTTTCTTCTACTGCGACATCGATTATCGCGCGTTGTTCTTTGTAAGCTTTCTTCGCCACTTCTGCGGCTTTCGCGTAACCTATTACGGGGTTTAACGCTGTCACTAGAATTGGGTTCTTAGCAAGCGCCACTTGCAAGTTATCCTCACGTACACTGAACGTCGAGATGGCTTTGTCTGCTAACTGAATAGACGCGTTCGCCAAGAGCTCTATGCTTTGGATAATATTCAGCGCGATGACCGGCAACATAACGTTCAACTGGAAATTGCCAGACTGACCACCTATGGTGATGGTCGCATCATTACCCATTACCTGTGCTGCTACCATTGCAGCTGCCTCAGGAATAACGGGGTTCACTTTACCCGGCATGATGGAAGAACCCGGTTGAAGCGCTTGCAGCTCAATCTCCCCTAACCCAGCTAATGGCCCCGAATTCATCCAACGAAGATCATTCGCGATCTTCATGATGGCAACCGCGCCTGTTTTTAGCTGACCAGACAACCCTACAATCGCATCTTGGCTCGACATGTTATAGAAGAAATTTTCGCTCGAAACGAATTCTACGCCTGTTGCTGCTGACATATTTTTTGCAAATAAAGCGGCAAATTCGGGGACAGCGTTAATGCCCGTGCCAACGGCGGTCCCCCCTTGAGCCAGAGCCTTGACGCGAGGTAACGTTTCTTCTATGCCACGTTGTGCGGCGTCGATTTGGAATGTCCAACCACGCAACTCTTGCGACAAAGTGACTGGCATCGCATCCATTAGGTGCGTTCGACCCGTTTTAACCACGTGTTCCACAGTCAGCGCTTTTTCCTCTGTTTTATCGCTTAGGTACTTCAAGGCCGGAAGAAGTTGTTTTTCAGCGGCAAGTGCTGCGCTCACCGCGATAGCAGTAGGAATAACATCGTTGCTGCTTTGTCCCATATTAACGTGATCATTCGGGTTAACGTCTTTGCCTAATTTTTGAGAGGCAAGTGTCGCGATCACTTCATTCGCATTCATGTTCGAACTGGTGCCAGACCCCGTTTGGAACACGTCTACGGGGAACTGTTCTATGTGCCGACCATCAATGATTTCCTGACAGGCTGATGCGATTGCATCTGCAACGTCTTGGTCTAATAAGTTAAGCTCGGCATTGCTTTTCGCCGCCGCTTGTTTCACAAACGCTAAAGCCTGAATAAATTTAGCGGGCATGGTGATGCCACTGATTGGAAAGTTGTCTACCGCGCGTTGAGTTTGTGCTTGATACAATGCACTTTCTGGCACTTGCACTTCGCCCATGCTGTCTTTTTCAATACGGTAAGTGGTCATTCTTATTCCTTCATAGATCGGTAGTGTATTGGATATTTTGCAGGTCTTTTTGTAGCGAAAGAAAACGCTCGTAGCCCGCTAATGAATGGCAGTAATGCCGCTTTAGAGCAATAAGAGGACCGTGAATTTGATCTAAACAGATTTGCCGTAAAATCCGGCAGTTGGAGGCACCGTTGATGGTGTCTAAAAGATTGTAATACACTCTACGAAGAAACAACTCTTCCAACAGTGGATTAGCAAAGTCTGTCCCCTTACCATACCAAGATGCTAAATTAAGCGTAGCTTGTATGTAGCTAAACACCACTTCATGCTCAAACCCGTTTTCTTCGAAATGAAGTCGAAAACGATCTTCCGCTTGATAAAACGTTTGATATAAAAAGGCAGACTCTTTCATGATCGACTCAATTAAACTAAATCTTATTGATAACCATTATCATTCTAATTAAGTCGATATTTCAACGTTTTTGTGGTCAGCGGATCAAATATTGTTGTATGAACAACATATCGACCTCAATACACACCCCGTGCCCCCTCGGCAAACCTAAGTTATTTGTTGGCTTGTATCCAGGAATGCATAGCCCAAATGCCTTGTGCAGCCGAGTTACTGTATTGCTTGATGTTCATTTCCGATTTAAAAAACCTCAGAGCCATCCGATAAAGATCACACAAGTGTTCATCGCCTATCAATGAAATTTCAGCAGGCAAACCGCCTAATGCTGTTTTCGCTTCTTTGATTTCAGCACCAATGAGTAGACCCGACAGATAAGAAAATCGGTGTACACTTTCCACTTCATCGAACAAAACAGCACTTCGACAAGAAAACAGCTTGGACAAGATTCCAACAGAACTCAAATTTGCGTTCACGCCCCTTAAAAAGGTATCAATATCGAGCGAGGTATTCTCTTCATTGTCCCCAAATGCGAGTATCGAGTGTTTTCTAAAAAGCGAATACAACTCCCCCGTCATGTAGGTTTGAAATTCGGAAATTTGAAGATTTTGAATGAGAACCCACTTGCAATGCGTACCAGGGAGAACAACCCAGCCATCGTAAGTTCGCTCCCAGCAATTCAAGAACGGCAGTAGCTGCGTTTCTTCGCCGCACATGAGGTTCATTTGATGCCCTTGATAACACACCCCAGGAATCAAATTCACCAATTGGCAATCTTTGGTCAGCAACGAATGCCCACCGGCATGAATATCTTCAATGGCACAAGGCGCTTCAACATACGGCACTTCTACCCAACCTATTTTGCTGGTTACCATGCCCGCTAAATAGACATGTAAGACGGGAAAAGCCATCAACCAGTCGTCGACTGCGGCATAAAACACTTGTTCGTAAGTCAGCTTTTTACCGTCACTTTCAGGTAATTGAAGAACACCCCAAGGAAAGCTTTTCTCTCCCATAAGCTCGCCCTTATCGCTGAGCAGATAAGCTCTCAACATGGTTGAGCCCCAATCCATCGCTATAACACTGGCTGTGTGCGTTTTCATTCTATCTTGTTCCTAATCTAGAACTCACCTATCTTTTCACGCTATTGCTCTGTTCTTTTAAACTTGTACAGAGTAACGCTGGGCTTTCTTTTGGCAAATGGGCAGCAAAAACCTAAACCTTTTGTTCCCCATCATAGTCATTTGCCTGACCCAGAACTTCTGCTTCAATTCCAATGTCATCGGCACCTAAATTCATCAGCTTCTAAACTCACGAGCATCTAAACTCACCAAAGGCTAGGAATCGTGGCAGCATCCGATCACCAAAAACACATTGAAATGTTAGACCCTATCCAAAGGCTTTGACAATGTTAGAGCCTTACGTCCGTGATATTAAACAACAGAAGCACAACCACTTAGGCTGTGCTTCTGTTTACTGAGCCTTGGGGACTCAAATACCATGGGCTATGATCGCACTCTACGTAGTATGGTCGCACCCTACGTACTATGATCACACCCTACGTACTATGATCGCACCCTACGTACTATAGTCATTGTGAAAACAACCATGAGACCGGCGATAAATCCTGCCAAGCCATTAAATAAGATGGGCCAAAAGTCGTTTATAAATGGTATCGAGGGAATGGACGATATCATGGCTTCAATTAAATGATAAATCATCGGTACACCGTGAACCACAATGCCCCCGCCCACCAAAAACATGGCCATCGTACCGATGACTGTCAGCATATGCATGAGCTTCGGTGCAAACGCAACAAACCCATCACCAATTACGGCAATAAACCCCGTACCTTGCCCTTTTTCTTGCAGATAAAAGCCAAGATCATCGAGTTTAACGATACCCGCAACTAAACCATAAACTCCGATGGTCATCAGTAGTGCAATCACACTCAACACCAACACCTGAGTCGTAAGGGGTTGGTTTTGAACAGTACCAAGTGCAATGACTACGATTTCAGCCGACAAAATAAAATCAGTACGAATCGCTCCAGTAATTTTCTTTTTCTCGTACTCCCCTATGTTTTCCACGTGCTCAGAGACAGAAGCAGGTTCATCTTCTTCCTCTGATGCATGAAACATTTTCTCTAATACTTTTTCTGCTCCTTCAAAACACAGAAAAAGCCCTCCAATTAACAGAAGAGGCGTAATCAACCACGGTGCAACAGAGCTTATTAAAAGCGCTGATGGCACCAATATGAGCTTATTTTTGAATGAACCTTTAGCAACTGACCACACTACGGGGATTTCTCGTTCAGCACGAACGCCCGACACTTGCTGAGCGTTCAACGCGAGATCATCCCCTAAAACTCCGGCCGTTTTCTTTGCTGCGACTTTTGACATCACAGCGACATCATCCAAAACCGTAGCAATATCATCCAACAACGTTAAAAGACTTAAACCAGCCATATAATCCTTCTGAATAGCAACGACATCTAATAAAATACTCGGCGATCCAACATGGAGTTTTCTCTACCTCGTCAAAAAAACGTTCAAATGGAAACGTTATGAAATACATTACAACATTCTGTTACATTTAAAAATATTAATTTTCTAGCTCACTCTCCTCATTACGTTTTCTTAGTTAACAATCAGTTACCGTACCATTCCCGATAAATAACCAACTCAATTCGAGTGTTTTCTGTGTAAGTCGGGGGAAAGTCCCGAAATTGAAACATTTTCTTCTTAATCGTCATTGCCTTCTCGACTTCTCTATGTTTTTTCTCGACGACCATTACCTTACTTAGCCGCTCATTTCTTAAGCGCACGACAGAAGAAAAATGGAATTCTTACCCATTCATCAATTGGAATTCCATATACTCAGTTTTGATTGAATAGATAACGCCATGAAAAGGGGAATCGTGCGGAAAAGTGATGGAAGCAACGCAGCACTATCGGTAACCTTAAAATCAGCACCGAGCGGTGAGAGAACCTGAATAGGGATAGCTTCAATGAAAACCGGATATTTTATCGCTGAGCAGTACCTGTCACGAGTCCCGTTCAGTAAGATGACCGTATCAGGCCCAATCACGATGTTACGTGCTGACGACCTGCATTAACACACAAAGGACACGGTGTTCCATGAATAACCAGAAAATTTTAGTCATGGGGGTTTCAGGTTGTGGTAAGAGCCTCATCGGGAGCAAGCTTGCTCTGGCGCTGAAGGCCCCGTTTTTTGATGGCGACGATTACCATACCGCCCAACATATCGAAAAGATGCAACAAGGCATTCCGCTGTCGGATCAAGACAGGCTGGGTTGGTTGCACAGGCTGAATTCGCTCCTGACCGATAACGACCACATTGTGCTTGCGTGCTCAGCCCTCAAACCAGAGTATCGAGACATTCTCCGAAAAGGTGTTCAAGACCTTACCATTGTGTATCTAAAAGGTGATTTCGACACCATTTGGTCACGGCATCGCTCTCGCCCTAATCACTACTTTAACGGAAAGCACATGTTGGAAAGCCAGTTCAGTACGTTGGTCGAACCCTTTCCCTCAGAAGCCGTCACGATCGATGTTTCCGCTCACGTTGAAGACGTGCTCGCCTCTGCCCTTAACAGCATAAAAGCCATGAAAAATTGAACGTAATGGAGAAGATAACAACAGCCTTTGGTCAATTTAGCCGTAATCGGCAAACGCCTTGCGCCCCCTCTTTTAGCACATGATAACTCCCTCTTTAACGGATGCCGTATATGTCCATACGCGGCACACTGAAAGAACGCATCGTGTTCATCTCATTCATGACGCTAACACTCTGATAGACTCATCGAATCGGTATGTCCGCTATACTTCACGTGAATCAAAAAAGTGCCTTGGTCAAAAGAATGAATGTTGAGAACACCCTATCTTCGCTGTATCGCGCTGAATCACCCAAAATTCTGGCTTCGTTGATCCGTATCTTCGGCAATCACAATATCGACCTAGCGGAAGACATGATGCACGAAGCGTTCAATACAGCCCTTCTCAAATGGCATAAGGACGGGTTGCCAAATAACCCCAAAGCCTGGTTAATTCAAACCGCTCGGAATCGCGCCATTGACGTTATTCGATCTCAAAAGAATAAGCTCAAGCTTTCAGAGCAGCTTTCTGATTTGCTTGCAAGTGAATGGACCATGAGCCACTCGGTGGATGAATCGTTCCACGAACCCTATATTCGTGATGAGCAACTGCGGATGATCTTTCTTTGCTGCACCACCGACATTAAGCCACAAAACCAAATTCCGTTTATATTAAAAGCACTTTGTGGTTTCAATAACCGCTCCATCGCCAGTGCTTTGTTATTACCTGAAGAAACCGTTAAAAAGCGCCTACTCAGAACCAAACAGCAGCTAAAAGCTTTACCTGATCAACTGCCCAATGAAAGCGATTATCAACGTGTTATTGAGCGTGTTCATACTGTTCTTTATCTGTTGTTTAATGAAGGTTTTCATTGCTCCGATCACAAGTCGGCGATTCGAAAAGAACTGTGCCAAGATGCCATTGCGCTGATGAAGCTGGTGATCGAACACCCCACTCTTCCCAACAAAGAAACCCTGTCACTGTTTGCGCTGATGCACTTTCACATTGCACGGATCGATACACGTTTAGATGAGCACGATGCGCTGATTCCCCTCAATCTTCAAAACCGCCAGCTATGGAACGCTCAATACATAAACGCGGGCTGTACAATGCTTTCCATAGCAAAAGCAACCCAACCCTCCATAGAGGGGCGCTTTTTTCTCGAAGCCGCAATTGCAGAGAAACACTGCACTAGCCAGACATTCGAAGAGACAAGCTGGAAAGACATTGTTGAACTTTACAAATCTTTGGTGAAGCACACCAATTCCGACGTCGCTAGGCTCAACTTAGCGGTTGCTCTTGGTTACGCAGGCTTCTCGCAACAGGCTATGGCTGTGGTGACAAAACTTGGGAGTTCGCCCGTTTTATCCAAAACGCACATGCTCGATGCCACCATGGCTCACCTGCACGCCATGGCTGGCGATAAAGACAAAGCCTTTGCGTACGCAAAAGCATCGGGTGAAAAAGGCGGAACACCTCATGAGCAGCGACTGATGAGGCAACAGCTCACTCATCTTTTACGAGGGTAATCTCGTTCCGATTCGCCTGGCTTTGAAATAACGAATGCAGGTACTCAAGCCAAAAACTCATTGACGAATACAAAAAGCAGCCTAGGTTGGCTGTTAACCTAAGCGGCTGTTCACGTGGATTAACCTAACTACCCAGCTGGTAGAGACCGCTCTTTACCCACCCATTTCCATGATTTCTCGCACTTCTACCGAGCAACCTGGATGATTGAAAATTGGGCACGTTTTGGTGATTTCAACGGCTTCATCGATGCTCTCTGCTTTCACGATGGAGTAACCTGAAACCAGCTCTTTGAACTCACTCGCCGCAATATCGGTCACCACCCCTGCCGAATCAACGCGTTTTCCGCCGTAGTTAAGCGGGTCGCCTCCTTCGACTAACTGACCTTTTTCGCCAAGATTTTCCATCCATTCCGCCCAAGCTTGCATGGCGGTTTCCATTTCGGCGGGGGTGGTATTTTGCGCCCACTCCGGATCGCCGCCGACGTAAATCAACATGTAATGACTCATTCTTTTTCTCCTTGTTAAACACACTTGTGGAACTAACTCACGATAGTTTGGTTAGTTACTCCCTAGACGATCCATTTTTGAATTGGGGGACATTTTTTCCAAACTCATTTCCGTTTTTTTAAATATTCCCTTACTTTTCATAAGATTAGATTAAAAATAAATTCGGACATGACTTTTTAAACGAAATCCGTAGAATTCACCGCTCCCTTACCCGTTGAGTATATAAGCCAATATGTCGAAGACGCCGCTTTGTTTCACTTCTTTTGAATCGTCTACCGAGGCTTACTCGCTTCCCGAGCGTTTTACTTTTCCGTTTTACTACCAACCTCATCCCCTTTGTGTACTAGCCGTGGAACAGTTGCAACAACACCTGCTAACTCAACACGAATGGCAACACAACTTTGGGTTGGAAGGCGATGAGGCAACCGGAAAAGGCAAAATGTTTGGTGTACTGCTGGTCGAAACAGAGCAGTCGGAAATCGGGTTTTTGTCTGCATTCTCGGGCAAAATTGCGGATCAAAATTTATTGCCTGGGTTTGTCCCTCCAGTATTCGATATGCTTGCTGAAGACAGTTTCTACCAAGATGAGTTGGAAGAAGTCACGCTGATCAACAGTCACGTGACAGAACTAAAGTCGAACCCAGAGATAGCGTCACTAAACGCATCCATCAACGTACTACAACGCCAGCGAGATGAGGAAATAGAGGCGCATCGCCAACTTATGATTGCAAGCAGGGCTCGTAGGAAAAATCAGCGAGCAGACGCTGAACTCGCGGTTTCCGAAAAGGCATTGGCGCAAACTGCGTTCGACTCTTTGATGGAACAATTAGGCAAAGAAAGCGTTGCCGAAAAGAACAAACAGAAGTATTTAAAGCTTGAATGGCAACAGCGAATCGATCAAGTACAGGAAAAGCTCGATGGCTTGACTCTTCAGCTCGAATCTCTGATGGAAAAACGCAAAGTGTTGTCCGCCAAACTGCAAAACAAACTGTTCGACCAGTATCGATTTCTGAATCAATCGGGCGACATGAAATCACTGCTGGACATTTTTGCCGCAACGAGCAACCCCATTCCACCCGCCGGTTCCGGCGAATGCGCTGCGCCTAAACTTCTGCACTATGCGTTTACCCATGGTTTAAAGCCACTTGCCATGGCGGAGTTTTGGTGGGGCGTTTCGCCTAAGTCGGAAGTGCGCCAGCACAAAAAATACTACCCAGCGTGTCAGAACAAATGCCACCCCATTCTTGGGCATATGCTGGAAGGCATGGAGCTGGACGATAACCCGTTACTTGACAACCCAGCAGAAGGCAAAGAGATCGATATTCTTTATCAAGACAACGCCATCGTTGTGGTGCACAAGCCTGCGGAGTTTCTTTCTGTGCCAGGCCGATTTATTCAGGACTCGGTTTACCATAGGCTGCAACAGCAATTTAAGGATGTCGAGGGGCCGTTTGTTATCCACAGATTGGATATGTCTACCTCGGGTATTTTGGTGTTTGCCCTCACAAAACGGGCTAACAAGAGCCTGCAAAAACAGTTTATTACGCGTCGTGTGCAAAAGCGCTATATAGCCATGCTTGAGGGGGAGCTAACTCAACTTAATGGCGACATTCACCTTCCTCTAAGGGGCGATCCAGACGACCGCCCAAGGCAACTTGTCTGCTACGAACACGGAAAAGCGGCCGAGACCAAATGGGAAGTGGTTTCGGTAAAATCGGGCAAAACCAAAGTGCGGCTTTACCCTAAAACCGGCAGAACGCATCAGTTAAGAGTGCACTGTGCCCACCACCTAGGTTTAGGCATGCCAATTGTGGGGGATGATTTGTATGGCACCAAAGCCAACCGTTTACATTTGCATGCGGAATGGCTCGCGTTTGATCACCCTTACACAAAGGAACCCATGTCATTTCACGTCGAAGCCGAATTCTGATTTTGTGAGATAAATGGTGCCTTTTGTGAGATAAATGGTGCCTATTGACAAAACAGAGCGTTCACCGCGAAAACGGCAAGTAGTGGGATGAATACCTGTACGCAATATTAAAAACGGAACGCATTTCCTAAACCCATTCTGAGGTGGCGTTTCACAAGCCACCTCAGAACATGGTGACCACATCTAATGCTAGGGGCAGTTTCCAACAGACATGTAAGGTAATACCGCCCCCTGTCAGGGCGTAAAACCTAAGCTGTCCTGCGCAAACTAGCATACCCTGCGTAAAAAATAGGGTCACTTCTTAACACCAGCTGGGTCGTTAGCGGATATGGAACGAATCATCATCCACTCACCTTTTCCACCCTTTTGAATGTGATTGCCGTTGAGACGAATCGGGCTTGTGTTAGTCATGGGCGATCATCACGTGGCGGGGCACGGTGTAATCTTCCAAAGCATAGCTTGAAAGATCCTTACCATAGCCCGACATTTTCATGCCTCCATGGGGCATTTCGCTTGCAAGCATGAAGTGCGTGTTAATCCAAGTTGCGCCATATTGAAGCTTTTTCGCAACCTTTGTTGCTCTACTGATGTCCTTCGTCCATACCGAAGAAGCCAGCCCGTAATCAGTATCGTTTGCCCAGTCGATGACTTGATCTTCTTCTGAAAACTTAGTGACGGAAACAACGGGGCCAAACACCTCTCGGCGCACAATTTCATCCGTATGTTTTGCTCCAGCTATGACAGTTGGCTGATAAAAAAAGCCATCTCCGTCGACAATTTTACCGCCAGTTACTGCTTCCATGTGCCCTGCGGACAATGCTCTTTCGACAAAACTGGCTACACGCCCACGCTGACGTTCGGTGATCAAAGGCCCTATTTCTACGCCCTCTTCATCTTGAGTGCCATATTTAATGGTGGATACCGCCACGGCTAGCGCTTCTACGAATTTATCGTATATCTTTGAGTGGGCGTACACTCTGCATGCCGCGGTGCAATCTTGCCCTGCATTATAAAAGCCAAAGTTTCGTACGGCGTCCACCGCTTTCCCAATATCGGCATCGTCAAATATGATAACAGGGGCTTTCCCCCCTAATTCAAGGTGCGTTCTTTTAATGGATTTGGAGGCTGAGGCCAGAATTTTTTGCCCAGTGGTAATGTCACCTGTGATGGATACCATTTTGACGGCGGGGTGCTCCACTAAGCTCTGCCCGGTATTGTCACCACGACCACACACGACATTCACAACGCCTTTAGGAAGAATCTCGGCCATGATTTCTGCCAATAACAACGCCGTTAATGGTGTTTGTTCTGAAGGCTTGAGCACCACAGTATTGCCTGCTCCGAGTGCTGGTGCCAACTTCCAAGCCGCCATGAGCAATGGATAGTTCCATGGCGCAATGGATGCAACAACGCCTACCGGATCGCGTCGAATCATACTGGTAAAGTTCTCTAGGTATTCTCCAGCAACCGGACCGTGCATACAGCGGATCGCACCAGCATAAAACCGAAAACAATCAACCGCCGCGGGGATCTCATCGTTTAAAGCACGTAGATAAGGTTTACCGCAGTTGTCACTTTCGATTCGGGCAAACTCTTCGGCTCTTTTTTCAATTGAATCGGCTACTTTGAGTAACATGCCGCTTCTTTCGGCGGGCGTCGTCTGACCCCACGTATCAAAAGCGCGCTGCGCCGCGGATACCGCTTTGTTGAGCTGCTCTCTGCTCACTTCTTGAATTTGAGCAATCACTTGGCCCGTTGCAGGATTGTATATTGATTCCGCTTCGCCTTCTCCAGTTACAAAGACACCATTTATCAACGCTTTATCTTGATATTTTGTTTCCATGTCTGTCTTCCTCATGATTTCTTATTTCCCTGACCCATCGGCGTTGTCAGTGTCTTTGGTTAGATAATACGCGCCCATAATCGGCAACGTTGTGATAATAACAATTACAATAGCAACCACGTTGGTTACTGGACGATCTCTTGGACGGATCAGTTCTTGGTACATCCAAATGGGTAAGGTGGTTTGCTGACCTGCGGTGAACGTGGTGACAATAACCTCGTCAAAACTCAGTGCAAAGGCCAACATGCCTCCTGCAAGCAGCGCGGTCGCCAAATTTGGAAGTATGACGTAACGAAATGTTTGAAAAGAATTCGCACCAAGATCCATAGACGCTTCAATCAGATTGGCGCTTGTACGCCTTAAGCGGGCAACCGCATTGTTGTAAACCACGACCACACAAAAAGTGGCATGCCCGATAACGATGGTCCAGAAGCTGAACGGGATCTCGAAGGTGCCATATGTGGACCTAAGGGCTAAGCCTGAAAGAATCCCAGGTAATGCAATGGGCAAAACCAGCAGCATGGAAAATGTATCTCGACCAAAAAAGGTGTACCTCGACAGCGCCAAGGCCGCCAGTGTCCCCAACACAATAGCAATCAGTGTGGATAACGCCGCCACTTGCAATGACAGTTCCATTGCTCGCCATACGTCGGATCGTTCCCATGCACGCTCAAACCACTTTAGCGTTAAGCCCGGTGGGGGAAACTGGTAGCTTTTTTGCTCTGTTGTAAATGCATACAAAAAGATAAATGTTATTGGAATATGGAGAAACAGCATGCCACTAAAGGCAGCCAACTTCAGACCTATCGGTGCTTTCTGTTTAGAGTGCATCAAAAGCCCCCATTCGTTTCACTACGCTAAGATAAATAGCAATCACGACAATTGGTACAATGGAAAATGCCGCCGCAAAAGGCAGATTACCCGCCGTACCTTGCTGGATATAGACAACCTGCCCCATGTACATGGTCGAGTTACCAATAATGCCAGGAATGATGTAGTCGCCTAATGTTAATGAAAAAGTAAAAATCGACCCTGCGGCGATGCCAGGGATTGCCAACGGTAAAATCACTGTCCAAAAGGTTTGTTTAGGTGTCGCCCCCAAATCGGATGACGCTTCAAGCATGGACTTGGGTATGCGCTCAATGGCTGCCTGAATGGGCAAGATCATGAACGGAAGCCAGATGTACACAAAGACGATGAATGTCCCCAACAAGGAAAACGACAGCGAAGGTCCTCCAATGACGGGGATCGCCAAGATACCGTCTAGTAACCAGTCTAAGTAAAGGTGCTCGGCAACCCAGCCTATCACCCCTTCTTTTGCTAGGATTAACTTCCATGCATACACCCGAACAAGATAGCTAGACCAGAGCGGTAACATGACGCCTAAGTAGAATAGCGCTCTGGTTTTACCGTTGGTGTAACGAGTCATGTAGTAAGCAATTGGGAAGGCGATGACCGCACACCCCAAGCTCACCATGAATGCCATAGCGGTGGTTCGCACAATGACATCCAAATTTGCGGGTCTAAGCAACTCCACAAAGTTTTGCAATGTCAGGTCATAACGTACCTGACCTGTAAATTCATCCAATCCGAAAACGGAATACACCAGTAAATTGGCCAACGAGCCCAGATAAATGATTCCTAGCCAAAGGACAGGAGGAATCAGCAGCAGCATCAATACCAATTTGGGTCGACGGTAAAGCCACACAGAAGCCTTAGTAGCCCAAAGTGACACACTTGGGGCGGTGTCTAGCTGGGTTGTATTAGGCATGCTCGGCTCCTTTCGTTAGCACATGAGCTGCGGACTTAGACCAACCTAAATACACCCTACTGCCCACGACATACTGAGGGAATAACGGGCTAAATCCGTGGTTCACCTGATGAACGATCAGTGATAATTCGCCCTCACACTTAACGGTATAACGAACAACCGACCCAAGGTATTCACGCTCAACGACCTCCCCCGTGATTTTGGTGCTATTTTGGCGCTCTTCCGTGATGAAGATTCGCTCAGGACGCAGCATGGTTAATGAAGCATGTTGGAATAGCCTTTCCGCTTCGTCGCCTTCGAACAGGTTGACATTGCCAACGAATTTTGCCACAAACTTGGTTTTAGGCGCTTCGTAGATTTCATTGGGTGTCCCAATCTGCTCAATCTTGCCATCGTTAAAAATGCAAATGCGATCACTCATGGATAAGGCTTCTTGCTGATCATGAGTGACAAAAACAAATGTAATGCCTATTTGGCGCTGAAGGTTTTTGAGTTCTAATTGCATTTGTTCACGTAGCTTTAAATCGAGCGCCCCGAGTGGCTCATCCAGCAATAAGATTTTGGGTTTATTAATCAATGCCCTAGCAATAGCAATTCGTTGACGTTGACCACCGGATAATTGTGATGGCTTTCGATCTCCAATATCTGGAAGTTGCACCAAGTCCAACATCTCGTCGGCTCGAAGGTGGCGTTCACTTTTTGGAACACCTCGCACCATGAGCCCATACGCAATGTTGTCTCTGATGTTCATATGTGGGAACAAGGCGTAATCCTGAAACACCGTGTTCACGTTCCGATGAAAGGGTGGCGTTGTCGCGACATCTTCACCGTGAATACTGATCACTCCCGTAGAAGCGAACTCAAAACCGGCAATCATACGCAAACACGTTGTTTTCCCCGAGCCTGACGGCCCCAAGAGGGTAAAGAATTCACCCTCAGGGATTTTAAAACTCACATCATCAACGGCTTTCATCGTGTCAAAAGCTTTGGTGACATTAGAAAAAGATACAGCGGCCATGACTTATCCTAAATGATTGAACAATTGAAACTTTTATCCAGCTAGGCCCCGAAAAGAACCCAGCCAGAGGATGAGGTATTACCGACCACCAAGGACTGCAATATAATCTGATACCCAACGATAGTATGGAACACACCGTTCTTGCGTTGCACATTGGCTAACCGGTGTACGCCAGAAGCTGACTTTCTCGAATTCACCATAACCGTTGTTTTCACAACCTTTCGCGCCAAGCAGTTCATTCCCTTTACAGGCAGCAGGCACAGACGGTACAGAACCAAACCATGCAGCCAAGTCACCTTGCAGCTTTTCACTGATGGAATGTTCAAGCCAACGATAGGCGCAATTCACGTTCTTCGCATCCGCATGAAGCATGGTGGAATCCGCCCAACCCGTTACCCCCTCTTTTGGAACCACCGTTCCTATGTTCTCACCTTCGGCTTTCAATACATTGGCTTGAAAGCCCCAAGAACTGGAAGCAACAACACCCTCATTCTTGAAATCATCAATTTGAACGAAAGCATCGTGCCAGTAACGACCCACCAATTTTCTCTGCGCACGGAGCAGAGTCAGCGCCGCTTTATACTGAGTTTCAGTGAGTTCGTAAGGGTTTTTGATTCCGAGTTCAGGGTTTGAACTCATCAGATAGAGCGCCGCATCGGCAATATAGATAGGTCCATCGAACGCTTGAATTCGTCCGGCGTTGGATTTTCCATCGGGTAGGGATTGCTCCTCAAAGACAATATTCCAGCTATCTGGGGCTTCTTTAAAGACGTCTTTGCTATACATAAGAACGTTGTAGCCCCACTGGTAAGGCACACCATAGTGCTTATTATCAACGGTATGCCATGGCGCATTTTGCAGTCTTGGATCAACCTTGGAATAGCTTGGGATCAGTTTTAAGTTGAGCTCTTGAACCTTTTTACCGGCGATCAAACGTAAACTGGCATCGCCAGAAGCCGTAACGAGATCAAAACCACCCTCATTCATCAATGCCACCATCTCGTCGGATGTGGCTGCGGTTTTAACATTAACTTTACATTCCGTTTCTTTTTCGAAACGAGTCACCCAATCGAATGCTGGATTAGTGTCACCACGTTCAATGTATCCTGCCCAAGCAACAATATTTAGCTCGCCCTCACCTTTCTCTAGTTTAAGAATAGCATCAGAGGAATAAACTGGATAAGACACTAAAGCAGTCAAAAAAGCAGTGGATAATAGTGTGCTGACACACCGTTTTTTCGAATTTTGCATAACAACACCCCGTTGTGATTTTTGTAAATGCTCAAAATCATCTTATGGGTAGATGTTAAAAATTTGTAACGCTTTTATTCGTTAATAAGGTATCGATTTTTCTTATACCCTTACAAAACGGCTCTATTTGCTTTCACGGAGTGGTCGCGAACAATGTCAATAAACTCTTCTGTTGTCCATGTTGGGGGGGCTCCTCTTCTCCAAACTAAACCGATGTCGATGGAGGGCAAAGGCTCACGGATTGGAATGCTCTCTATTCGCTGCATGTCCAGTGTCCAAGAGCGATAGGCAAAATCGGGCACGATGGCAATGCCTTGCGTAGCACCAACAAGGTTACGGACGGCTTCAACCGACTCCGTACGAACACAAGGGCGGACTTTTAAATCATACCGTTGCCAAATGAGATCAATGGTTTGATCAATTTGGTTAGCGGTTAGACTGATGATGGATTCGTCGACTAAATCCTTTAGGCTAATACTGGTCTTATCGAGTAAATGGTGGTTGATCGGCAACCACACTTTTAAAGGGGATGAGATCAAAAGTTGGGTTTCAAAGGCATCGTGCTCGACAAGCTGCTGCAACATGAGGATGCCCACATCAATTTCTCCGTTTAATAATTGATGTTCAATAAACTTATGCTCATCTTCTTGCAGCTTAACATTGATGTTGGGGTAGCTTTGTGAAAAGTAGCGCAGTGGATCAGACAGGTAGTAACCCGAGAGCAAACTCGTTATCCCGATAACAAGCTCGCCTGAAGTTGCATCTTCAACGCGTGCCAAATCGTCATAAGCGTCGGCCACCGTTGCCATAATTCGCCGAGATGAAACGAGAAATTTATGCCCTTCATGGGTCAATAGCATGCCTTTATGTGAACGAGTAAACAAGGTTACCCCTAGTGAGCTTTCCAACTCTGCAAGAGAATTGGTGATGGCGGACTGGGAGCGGTTTAGCTCTTTGGACGCTTTGTTGACGGATAAAGTCTCAGCGGTGGTGACAAAATGATGTATTTGTTTCAAGGTAAAATTCATAAGTCCCCTTTTTGAATTAACTTTGACAAACGAAGCGTCGTCGAACAGCGCCCACCTTATTGTTTCGCCAACGCAAACACGGAAGTAAACGCATCTTGTAGAAGCTCTACTTTTCTGGCTTCTCTCGGTCTTTTTTTATTGACCAAAGAGAGATCAAATTGGTACGTCAGTTCACTCGGCTTAATGATCCTTAGCGTTCCCGAATTTAGGTCTTGTTGAATATAGCTCTGCGGCATAAAGCCCAGATATTGCCCCGACAAGATCATTGTTTTTCGCATATCAAACTGATACGACCGTGCACACAGGTTTAGCTTTTTGAGCTGTTCTTTCCCTTCATGGTGAATATCAATGCCGGGATGAATCGTGAGCGCGGCTGATAATTCTTCCTGAGTGATTTGAGAATCCACTTTATGAAAGAAAGGGTGTGTGTTGCTACAGCACAAATAGATAGGTTCACTGGAAAGCCGAGTGTAGCTCAGCCCTTCGATATGTTGGTAACCGGGAAATATCCCCAAATGAACCTTGTCTTTTAACAATAGCCTTTCAATATTGGAAATCGAGTCTCCGTCCAATACGATGTGCAAATTGGGTGCTTTCTCATGCACCTTTTCTATCGTCTTGGCTAACTTTATCTGCTTCACGTCATCGAGCTGATCGGCGCATAAAATAACAAGCTCGCCACTGAGCTCTTTACTCAGTGTGCCTACCATGAGTGAAAAATCATTGAGCGATTCGAACAGTTCGATCACCGCTCGATAAACGGCTTGCCCTTCTTCTGTCAAGGAAAAACCAGATCGCCCTCTAAGACAAAGCTTAAGGTTCATCCGGGTTTCAAGGCTGGACATATGCACACTTATGGTCGAGCGGGTGATGCCCAATGCATTTTCAGCGGCGGAAAACCCGCCATGCTCCACAACGGATACAAATATCCTCAGCAACCGCAAATCATACTCTGTAATGGGTTTTGGAATGATCGACTCTGCGCGCATTTAGAAGCCCTTTTAGTTTAGTTTTTATCAAACATTGGGTTGATAGGTTAATATTTAACCGAGAACAAGACCAGTATTCAATAAACAATATTGAGTATCGGAGACAATGTATGAAAGGCAAACAAGGAACGGTTTTTAATGATGAGCAACTGCTTAAGCGTTTTTCCTATATTAACGGAAGCTGGCATAGCAGTGCGTCACAGCTATTGGTTACGAATCCATTCAATGGTGAGGTGATTGCTCAGGTCAGCGATGCGGGCGTGGCCGAAGCGGAGTTGGCGATCGAGGCAGCAAAGGGGGCATTTACGCTTTGGTCCTCGAAAACGGCCAACGAACGCGCCGTGCTGCTCAGGAATTGGTTTACTTTGATGATGCAACACCAAGACGATTTGGCTCGCATCCTTACTCTAGAGCAAGGTAAACCTCTGGCAGAGGCAAAAAGCGAGATAGCTTATGGTGCCGCCTATATCGAGTGGTTTTCTGAAGAGGGAAAACGCATTTATGGCGACACTATCCCATCCCCATCGAGCGATAAGCGAATTATTGTTATCAAGCAAGCTGTTGGGGTTGTAGCCGCCATTACCCCTTGGAACTTTCCTAATGCCATGATTGCCAGAAAAGCCGCGGCGGCGCTGGCGGCGGGGTGTACTTTTGTTGTGCGACCCGCCACCCAAACCCCGCTCTCGGCCTTAGCGATGGCTGAGCTGGCTGAACGAGCCGGCATCCCAGCTGGCGTATTTAATGTGGTGGTGGGCAGCGATGCCCGTGCGATTGGAAAAGTGCTGACACAACACCCTGATGTTGCGAAATTCACCTTTACTGGCTCAACCAATGTGGGTCGAAGCCTTATCGCTCAATGCTCCACAACCGTTAAGAAAGTGTCTATGGAGCTTGGGGGAAATGCACCGTTCATTGTATTCGACGATGCCGACATTAACGCAGCGGTTCAAGGCGCAATCGCCTCTAAATATCGTAATGCGGGTCAAACGTGCGTTTGTACCAATCGCCTTTTGGTGCAAAAGAGCGTGGTCGCGGAATTTACACAAAAGTTTACCGCCGCAGTTGCAAAACTGAACATGGGCAATGGATTAGACGAAAGCACTCAAATAGGCCCTATGATCAGCTGCGACGCGGTTGATGAAGTTGAGGCATTGGTCACGGAGTCTATTTTCGCAGGCGCTGTGCTAGCCTTAGGGGGCAAGCGTGGCAAATTAGGCAACGCTTTCTTCCAGCCGACCATTCTCACCAATGTCACCAACGACATGCCTATCGCTAAAAACGAAATCTTTGGCCCCGTCTCGCCCATCATTTCTTTTAATACAGAGGAAGAAGCCATAGCGTTGGCAAATGACACCGAATACGGCTTGGCCGCGTATTTCTACTCCAGAGACATCGGTAGGATCTGGCGGCTATCGGAAGCATTGGACTTCGGCATGATAGGCATTAACGAAGGCATTATCTCCAATGCTGCCACCCCATTTGGCGGTGTAAAACAGTCGGGTAACGGTCGCGAAGGATCCAAATATGGTCTGGATGATTATCTGGAAACCAAATACTTGTGCATGGGTGGGCTCGATCGCTAACCGCCAAAATGGGCAGAAACAATAAGATTGACAGTTTCGAGGAAGAGTATGAAAAATTCAAATTTGCAAACAAGAAAAGACAATGTGTTCGCTCGGGGGATGGGCAACGTATACCCTATCTTTGTTGAAAGGGCTCAGAATGCCGAAATTTGGGATGCAGAGGGGCATCGTTATATCGATTTTGCTTCCGGCATCGCCGTTTGTAACACGGGTCATAGCCACCCCAAAGTGGTCGCCGCCGTTAAAGCTCAGATGGATAAGTTCAGTCACACTTGTTTGATGGTTAACCCGTATGAAGTGGCGATTGAGTTAGCCGAGAAGCTCACTGCAATCGCCCCTGGCCAATCTGAGAAGAAAGCCATCTTCCTTAACAGTGGGGCTGAAGCTGTTGAAAACTGCATCAAAATTGCCAGAGCCTATACTGGCCGTCGAGGGGTAATCGCTTTCCACGGCGGGTTTCACGGACGAACCAACTTAACCATGGCACTGACTGGCAAAATCACACCTTATAAGCACCTCTTTGGGCCATTTTCCGACAACGTTTACCATACTCCTTACCCAATTGAACAACACAATATTTCTGTCCACGATGCCTTAAAGGCACTCGACAATGTGTTTAAAGTGGACATCGCCCCTACCGATGTTGCAGCCATTATCATCGAACCCATACAGGGTGAAGGGGGATTTTATCCAGCCCCCAAAGCGTTTTTAGCGCGATTACGGGCGATCTGCGATGAACATGGCATTGTGTTCATTGCCGATGAAATTCAATCTGGGTTTGGTCGCTCTGGCAAAATGTTTGCTATGGAACACTCCGGCATTGAACCGGATCTAATCAGTATGGCGAAAGGGATTGCTGGCGGTCTGCCACTCTCTGCCGTTGTTGGAAAAAGCCAAATCATGGATGCTCCCCTACCTGGAGGCATAGGAGGCACTTATGGCGGCTCTCCCGTGGCGTGTGCAGCTGCGCTTTCCGTGTTGCAAATTATTGAAGAGGAAGACCTAATCCAGCGATCCAATGAACTTGGCGCTATCTTCAAACAAAGGTTAACGGAATTAAAAGAACACTACCCTAAACAAATCCTTGATGTTCGAAACCAAGGCTCAATGATTGCAATAGAGTTTGTTTCAAATGGGAAGGCAACGGAGCCAAACACCGAATTAACAAAAGCAATAATCGCTAACGCCCCTTCTTATGGGCTGGTTATGCTCGCTTGTGGCTTTTATGGCAATGTGATTCGCTTCTTACCGGCATTAACCATGAGTAATGCAATAGCAGAAGAAGGGCTTGCGAAATTCCGTTTACTTTTTAAAACATTGGTTAAATAGCAGACCGACTTCAACAAGGAAAAATACGTCACTAAGCGTTTATCACCCTTTGCATTTGACACGCGGTGCATTTGACAGACGGTGCATTTAACCGATGGTACATTGACCACTCTGTGTGTTGGCTGTCTTATGTCTTCGCTATCGATCGATTAATGGAAACACTGAGAAAACGGGGCATGAGGCGCGAGGGGCACTTTGGACAGTGTGTTCACCGAGAAGACGGCGAGTGGTGGGATGAATACCTGTACGCGATTTTAAAAACGGAACACGTTTCTTAGACAAGTCTGAGGTTGCGTTTGAAAGCCACAATAAACGCGTTGCCCTTAACGCCTTGGGGCAACATGGACGTTGTTCACACAAGCAATGATCACTTCGTCATGTCTAACGAATCTTCATCCCATCCCCCCCACAGAAGGCACACAGCATTGGATGGCATCGTGAAAACACATGTCATTCCAACCTCCCGAGGGTAATTTCACCATTGGCTTTACCCTTGCGCACTCTTACAGATAGTTTAATCAATTAAATGTGACACTACATAAGAAGTCAAAACTCAGACCTGTAATTTATTCAATTTTTTACTTACTATCGGCCATCAGTGAACAAAATTCGAACAACACACCCATACGGCATCCGCGTACAAAGGCATCCGCGTACAAAAAGAAAGAGGGAAAGGCACATTGAACAATTGGGAAAACATCCATAAATTGCAGCAAAATCGTTTACCTCCTCGAAGTTACTTCTTTGCCTATCGCTCCTTTCAACAAGCCAAAACCTTTGATCGCGAACAAAGCGACCATTTTTTGTTACTGAGTGGTCAATGGCAGTTTAAGTTCTTTACTCATCCTCTATTGGTGCCAGAATCCTTCTACTGTACTTATCAACATCAATGGGCTGATATTCCAGTTCCAAGTATGTGGCAACTGGAGGGGCACGGAAAACTGCAATATACGGATGAAGGCTTTCCCTTTCCAATCGACCCTCCTTATGTGCCCACGGACAATCCAACCGGCGCATACCAACGGACGTTTCACCTTGATGAATCATGGAAAAATAAGCGAACCCTCATCCGTTTCGACGGGGTTGAAACCTATTTTGAGGTGTACGTTAACGGGCAGTGGGTGGGGTTTAGCAAAGGAAGCCGTTTGTCCGCCGAATTCGATATTTCGAACTTCATCCATGTCGAGGGCGAAAACTTATTGAGCGTACGCGTTATGCAATGGGCCGATTCCACCTATATAGAAGATCAAGACATGTGGTGGAGTGCCGGCATTTTCCGAGACGTTTATCTCATCGGGCAATCTTTGCTTCACGTAAGTGACTTTACCGTAACAACCCAGTTCGATGCCGATTATCGCGATGCCACACTTCGATGCCAATTCGAATTAGAAAACCTCTCTTCGCCTAGTAAGGTCTTGATTGAATATGCCCTGATTGACCAAGCAGAAGAAATCCATAGCGGTACGACAGACGTCATCGCCATCAACAAAGAGGCCACGGACTGTTTCGAGATCAAGGTCACCAACCCTGAGAAATGGAACGCCGAAAATCCCTATCTATACTTGTTGGTCATCACCGTAAAGTCAGTGAGTGGCGACGTATTGGAAGTGATCCCTCAACGGGTTGGCTTTCGTGATATTTGCGTGAAAGATGGCTTATTCTACGTTAATGATCAATACCTTATGTTACATGGTGTCAATCGCCACGATAATGACCCAGTGAAAGGCAGAGCCGTGAGTATTGAGCGCGTGAAAAACGATCTATTGCTCATGAAGCAGCACAATATCAACGCCGTACGTACTGCGCATTATCCTAATGATCCACGTTTTTACGAGCTGTGCGATGTCATCGGATTGTTTGTTATGGCAGAAACCGACGTGGAAAGTCACGGCTTCGCCAATGCGGGTAAACCGAATTTCATTACGGACGATCCGTTATGGGAACCCGTATTTGTCGAGCGCATAGAGCGCCACATCCACGCGCAAAAAAACCACCCATCCATCATCATGTGGTCACTCGGCAATGAATCCGGTTATGGGTGTAACATCCGTGCCATGTGCGCAGCCGCAAAAGCAATTGATGAAACTCGATTAATTCATTACGAAGAAGATCGCGATGGCGAGGTGGTTGACGTCATCTCCACCATGTACACCCGAGTACCATTAATGAACGCCCTCGGTGAGTTCCCCCACCCCAAACCGCGCATTCTTTGCGAATATGCTCATGCCATGGGCAACGGCCCTGGGGGGTTAACCGAATATCAACATGTCTTCTATCGCCACCCATCCATTCAAGGACACTTTGTATGGGAGTGGTGCGACCATGGCATTTTGAGTCATACCGACAGCGGCGAAGTGTTCTACAAATATGGTGGGGATTTTGGTGACTACCCCAATAACTACAATTTTTGTCTCGATGGTCTCATCTATTCCGACCAAACTCCTGGACCCGGACTGAAAGAGTACAAACAGGTCATCGCGCCAATTAAGATGGCGTCAGTGGATCCGCGCAGTGGTCGTTTCATTGTTTCGAATCGGTTTTGGTTTTCGGATATCAACGATTTTACGTTTATTGCCGACATTCGCGCAGAAGGCGAATCCGTCTCCACGTTTACTTTTAAAGTCAATGAATTACCCGCGAACTCAGAGCGTCAAATTACGCTTGATCTCTCTTTCGATTCGCTGACATCGGTCATTGGTGATCGAGAAGCTTTTATTAACATTTCGATAGTGAAAGATACGCCAACCGCTTACAGTCAAGCCAATCACGAGGTGGCTGTTTATCAATTTCAATTGTGTGAAAACGAGGCGAAGCAAACCACGTTCACCCGCAGCCATTCTAGCGAGCTGCAACTGATCGAAAGCAGGCTCAATTATCTGATCAAAGGCCTAGGGTTTTCAATGAACTTCTCTAAGGTTAATGGCAAACTCACCTCATGGTGTGTCAACGGCAATGAACTTCTAGCCACGTCGCCCACACTCAACTTTTTTAAACCCGTCATAGACAATCATCGCCCGAATTATGACCAGCACTGGAAACCCACGCATCTCGATATTATGCAGGAGCACTTTCGATCCATTAAAGCCGAAGAGGTAAAAGGGAACATCGAAATCACCACTGAAAGTATCATCGCGCCTCCGGTGTTTGATTTTGGTGTGCGATGCCGATACCGTTTTCAAATTTCTCCACATGGGCAACTTAATATCGAATTGCAAGGAGAGCGTTATGGCGAGTACCCTCACCCTATCGCCGTCATTGGTCTTGAGATCGGTATCGATAAAACGTTACAACACGTTCAATATTATGGCCGTGGTCCGGAAGAAAACTATCAAGACAGCATGCAAGCCAATATTATCGACGTTTATCATTCCACCGTTGATGACATGTTCGAACATTACCCTTTTCCTCAGAACAACGGCAACCGCCAAGACGTTCGTTGGACCGCTTTCTCTAGCGCACTGGGTCATGGCATTGCCATCAAACCACAGCAGGTCATTAACTTCAGCGCTTGGCGATACAGCAGCAAGAATCTGCATGACGCGCAACATACCCCAGACTTACAGCAAAGCCCTTACATTACGTTAAATCTTGATCATCAAGTGATGGGATTGGGGTCCAATTCATGGGGCAGTGAAGTGCTGGATTCGTATCGCGTGTACCTAGATCAATTTCAATATGGATTCACAATCATTCCGTTTGATCGAAAAGATATCGACATACCATCCTTAATGAAGCACAAATTCGACACCGATTTTTTCAGCCCTCATGTGGCAACCGATAAGCAGACCCAATCATGATTATTTTTGACGACCTTTCACAATTTAAAGCCATTTATTCCCGAGGTGTTAAATGGCAAAGGTGTATTGAGGCGATAGAAAACGCGAAGCATATTGAAAAAGGGGTCATGCATTCGATTGGTGACTCTTTGGTGTACCGTGTCCACCAAGGTGCTCGGGAACATACCGATGATTTCATTGGTAACCAACGCTACATCGATATTCATTATTATTTCTCAGGGGAAGAAACCATCGAATTCGCCAAAAAATCACACTTATCCGTGGTCCGTGATTACAGCGATGAAACTGACCGTGGCGCCTTTGAAGGGAAAGGAGAAGAAGTAACACTGACTTCTGGGCAAATCGCCATCTTCGACAATGACTATGCCTACCGATTTGTGAATCCATCAACGTTACGTTGCCGCCAGAAAACCCAAAACCATGGGTCGGATATAAAAACCGCGGATATGGAAGGAGCAAAGATTGAAAACACCGAGAACATGAACGTGTGTAAAGTGGTGTTAAAAGTGACCATTGAAGACAACTATTTTTTAAACAAATAAAATTTTTAAACAAATAAAATCTAGCCAAACAAATGGAATCCATTAGAAAGCTTAAAGGTGGAAAGCTTAAAGGTAGAAAGTTTAAAGGTTCGGCTAGACACTGAATAAGAAAGCGATTTGGCTAAAGCGTAATATGTTCGTAAGCGATATGACCAATAAAGAACTACCAATACAGAAAAAAGGGGATCAATATTGGTACCAATAAGCTCAGCACGAATCCACTGACTATGGATATGGGCACCGTTTTAATGCCGCCGTAACTTTGTATAACCGGCAACGTAAAATCCATCGCCGTTGCCCCTGCATACCCAATCGATGTGGCCGGATATCGATGAATAGCAAAACCAATCAATAAAATCGAGGCTATTTCCCGCCCCAACTCAACCACTAATGCTGCACTGCCAAATACAGGGCCAAGACCTTCACCAATTAAAATCCCTGACAACGAATACCAACCAAACCCTGACCCCATTGCCATGCCATGAAGAATAGGCAGCCCCAGTATGACTGCGCCCAATAAACCGCCTAACCAACTGATCAGAACCGTAAATAATGCAATTGTTAAGCCCTGTCGATTAAGAATGATCTGTTTTAACGTCAGGCCACTATTTCTGAGCTCAATACCAATGAGCAGCAACAGAACAACCAAGATACTTTCACTTAAAAAGTTCAGCCATTCTCGTGACCATTCACCCGCAATGCCCACAACGCCGCCGAGAATCACCACACCCAGCACCAAGCCAGAATCTTTCATTAATACCGCCAATGGTATTTCCTTGCCTGAACGCTTTGTTTCTATGCGATGCCATCTTTCTAAACGAGGAAAAAGAATGAGGAAACATCCGCCGATACAGAGCATGAACACACTAGAGATTGTGGCGACCTGAGCAATATTAGAGCCAAAATTATCCAAATTTGTGACACTTACTCCCATGACAAACAAAATAAGTTTCACCAACCAACGGCTCAGCATACCAACATGATGGATTCTGTTTTTATCTGATACTTTAATTAAATAGCCAATAAACAAAGGCAGGATGACAATTAAAATCCCGTTCACTTTTCCTTCCTAAATACGAAAAATGATAAAAATAATAGTTACATTACGCCAGAGAAAAAGGATAATTTGAAGGGTGGATTTACAAATGTTTAAACTCTCATTTTTACCAAATAAATACCATTCTTCCTGTGTTCCACAGGATAAAGCCTTGTCGCTTTCCATAAAAAACAACGCGCATATAAATCACCACCTAATGATTGCGTAATCGAACCCATTGAATGACCGACGGTAACGGTAATTAATATTTATATTAAATAAATACAGTGTGTTAGATGAAATTAAACGTTCAACATCACTAAGCTCTGAGCTTCAAACATCTTCGATGTATTTTCCATCGATTCAAACGGCAATAGTTTAAGTATTATTTTAACTAATACTTAAAACATCAAAAATAATTTTACCTTTTGTTAACCATTATAAATACTCACTTTCCGATAAAGAGGTAACCCATAAGGAAAGGAATGTGGCAGATCTTGTAATCAGTAGGTTGAAAAAATCGTTCGGTGACGTCGATGTCCTAAAAGATATAAACCTAACGGTTAAAGATAAAGAATTCGTCTGCTTTCTTGGTCCTTCTGGGTGTGGAAAATCAACATTGCTGCGCAGTATCGCTGGCCTCGAAGAGATCACCGAGGGTGAGCTGTTTATAAACGGCAATGAAATGAGCCTCGTTCCTGCGGCTAAGCGAGACCTCGCTATGGTGTTTCAGTCTTATGCACTTTACCCTCACATGTCGGTGTATAAAAACATGTCGTTTGGGTTGAAACTGCAAGGAAAAAGCAAACAACAAATAGACGAGTTGGTTCACAATGCCGCTGATATTCTGCAACTGACGCCGCTGCTAAAGCGAAAGCCAAAAGCGCTATCAGGGGGGCAAAGGCAAAGAGTGGCCATTGGTCGAGCGATTGTTCGAAACCCGAAAATATTCTTACTCGACGAACCCCTCTCTAATTTAGATGCCGCCCTTCGTGTCAGCATGCGAACCGAGCTGGCAAAATTGCACCACGATCTTGAAGCCACCATGATTTATGTCACTCACGATCAGATTGAGGCGATGACATTAGCAGACCGAGTGGTGGTTCTTCACGACGGTTATGTGGCGCAGTTTGCTACGCCTCTAGAGCTGTATCACCGCCCTGCCAATCTTTTTGTCGCGGGGTTTATTGGCTCACCTAAGATGAATTTTTTACCCGCCGAGTTGGTTGCTATACAAGGCAACAGCGTCACGATATCGTCACCCATGTTTAACCGCGACGTCACCATAGAATTAGAATCGGCTAACGAATTAGAGCTGACTGGCGATTTAAACGCGACTTCTGAGTTAAATGCCCTCGTGTCATACCCTATTGGCAGCCAATTCACATTAGGCATTCGACCACATGAGTTCACTATTGACCGCAATACAACATACTCAATTTGTTCAATGGTGACGGTAGTCGAACGCCTAGGGGCTGAAAGCATCATTTACAGTGAATCCGTATTAAACGACAAAACAATAACGTTAATTTGCTCGAGCAACGGTACGCAACCGATCAAATTCGGTACCTCAATTGAGCTTGGCTTTGAATCTAGTAGCTGCTTGCTGTTCGACGAAAGTGGGAAAGCGCTACCACGCAAACTAACCGAGGACACAAGCCAGCTGATGGCTTTGTAAGCCTTAATATCACGGAGAATTCAGGATGAATACCAAGATAAAACTATGTGCAGCGATCGCAAGTGTCATTAGCGTGTGTTTGGCACCAGTGGCCAGTGCAGAAGAAGTATTGCGTTTCGCTACCTGGGATGGTGGCACAAGTTTGGACATTCAAAAGGCGATTGCCAAGAAATTTGAAGAGCAAAATCCAGGCACAACGATTCGGGTTGAAGCGTACGCTGAAGGGTATGACAAAAAGCTTATCGCCTCATTTGGTGGTGGCAATCCGCCAGACGTCATGTACATGTGGAATTTCCCTAAGTATCAAGTGTCTCTTCAGCCTTTAAATGAACTCATTAAGCGCGATACCAAAGAACTCAACATGGAGGACATTCCTCAAGGGCTGATCAACTCGTCAACCATAGGTGGCCAAGTCTATGGCATGCCAGTGGGCTTTACCACTCACATTGTGTGGTACAACAAAGACATGTTTGATGCTGCCAATGTGGCCTATCCTACCGCGGATTGGACATGGTCAGACTTACGAGAAAAGTCTGCCAAGTTTCGTGATAAAGAGAGCAAAACGTATGGCTTCGCTGTACCAGCCAAACCCGATTTATTTGATTTTGAACAGTTCTTCTGGTCTAACGGCGCGACCATTCTTAGTGAAGATGGCACCGCGATCGATGGCTATGTTAACAGCCCACAAGCGATCGAAATGCTAGACACCTTTAGCCAAATGGTGAAAAAAGAAGAAGCCGTGGTATACGGTGTTGGCGACGTGACATCAGGTTCATCGCTGTTTGCAGGCGGCAAAGTCGCGATGTTTGAAAGTGCCATTTGGGATAAAGCAGACTTTGATGAAGCCAAAATCAATTATGGCGTTGCGCTCTTACCTAAATTTGGTGACAAAACCTCGCAATCGGCCGTCAATGCAGCTGCAATATCGATCGCTAAAGACAGCAAAAATCAGGATTTAGCATGGCGCTTTGTTAAATACTATATGTCTCCTGAAGCCGTGAAAATGCGAACAAACGACCTTCCGGTACGCAACAGTGTTGCGCAAGAATTAGGCTATACCACAAACCCTGTTTACCAACCGTTTTATGAGATGCTAGCGCGCTCGGATAAACAACTCCCAGCTTTCCTGAAACATAAAAACTGGGACAAGATTTCTAAAAACGTCGCTTACGCCATTGAAGCGACCATGCTTGGCGAAGGAAGCGCGGAAGAGAATTTAAATACGGCTGTGAAGAAATCGAAAAGGCATCTTTAGGGTTTGTTAACCGAGTCTTTAACTAAGCATTAGAGAAGAGCAGATACGAGGTGTCTGTTTCTCTCTACTCCAAACATTAACCACAATACAGGTCGGCTATGAGTAATGAAGTATGGGATGAGAAACGTCATCGCGCTCAAAAAAGAAAAGATGCTCTGACGCCGTACCTTTTTATTTCCCCGTGGATCATTGGGTTTCTCGCCTTTACGGCTGGGCCAATTGCCCTCTCTTTCGTGATGAGCTTTTATGATTGGCCCGTGGTCGGTGAACGCACATTTGTCGGGCTCGACAATTACATCACAATGACCACAGAAGACCCCGACTTTTGGGCATCACTGTGGGTTACCGTCAAGTTTGCTGCCCTATTTGTTCCTTACAACGTGCTTATTTCCCTACTACTTGCCCTGCTGCTGAATCAAAAAGTGGTTGGCGCTGGTGTATTTCGCACCATTTTTTACATCCCGTCCGTCATATCTGGCGTGGCGCTCGTAACAATATGGGGTTGGGTCTATAACGATGAATATGGCATTTTAAATTATATGCTGAGTTTTGCAGGCATCGATGGGCCAAACTGGCTTGGCTCTCCCGATTGGGCGTTGTGGTCAATCGTCATCGCCAGCCTTTGGGGGCTTGGTACCACCATGTTGATATTCCTAACTGGGTTAAAGAACATTCCCCAAGATTTGTACGAGTCAGCAACCATTAGCGGCGTGCCAACGTATTACCAGTTTTTCGCGATTACCGTGCCCATGCTGTCTCCCGTGATTTTGTTTGTGCTGGTCACCAGTGTCATCACCGCTTTTCAACAGCTGACCATCGCACTGCTCCTCACAAAAGGCGGACCGCTTCAATCCACCTATTTCTTTGCCATGTATATCTACGATAACGCTTTTGAGTATTTCGAGATGGGCTACGCCTCGGCCGCTAGTTGGGTTATGTTCCTCATCATTTTGACGCTCTCAGGTCTTATCATAAAGTCGTCTGGAGCATGGGTGTATTACGAATCCGAAATAAAAAGCAAGAAAACCCAACCGTAAATATCGCCGATAACACTTTAAATATCGCCGTTAGCACTTTAAATAACGCAGTAAAACGCCGGGACTTGAGCCGATGAAATCTCATTAGAAATGGAAGCCTTTGATCATGCGTAAGAGCCACATATACATTTTGCTGCTGATGTTGTCGATCCTGTTTATCATGCCATTCGTATGGACCTTTTTAAGTGCCGTCAAGTCAGAGCCTGAGTTATGGGAGTACCCACCAAAGTTCATTCCGGATGTTTTTCGTTGGGAAAATTTTGTTATTGCTTGGAATAGCCAGCCTTTTGAAACTTACACCATGAATACCGTTACCGTGGTGCTGTTGTCGACTTTTGGTCAAGTTATCTCTTCTTCTTTAGTCGCTTACGGTTTTGCGCGTTTCGATTTTAAAGGTCGTAACTTTCTGTTTATTTTATTGCTCTCCACCATGATGATCCCGTGGGAAGTAAAAATGATTCCTTTGTATATGGAATTTAATGCTCTTGGCTGGCTCAACACTCTAAAACCACTCATCATTCCAGCCTTCTTTTCCGAGGCCTTCTTCGTATTCTTATTGCGCCAATACATCATGACCATACCAAAAGAGCTTGATGAGGCGGCGAAAATGGACGGTGCTGGTCCGTTTAGGATCTATTGGTCAATCCATTTACCTTTGATGATTCCGGCACTGATATTAGTCGGCACCTTTCATTTTATGAACTCATGGAACGATTATTTAGGGCCACTTATCTTCCTCAATGATCAATCACAGTACACCCTGACACTTGGGCTCGCTATGTTCAAAACCACCAAAGAGATAGACATACTCGGTATCGCTTCAATCACGACTTTATTGGTTATTCCACCATTAGTACTGTTTTTCTTTGCACAAAAACACATCGTAGAAGGCACCACTGCTGGTGGAGTTAAGGGATAAAAGGATTAGAAATGCTGACTTTATTGAGTGATACAATTTTGGATGCCTCCAAGCTGCCTTTTTCAAAGAGAAATCGCTTTCTCACTATCTCTTGGTTAAAAGACGACCCTAAACACGATAAGAAAAGCCTGTATATCCGCTCTGTCAAGGGCGGCGATCTTAACGAACGTTTAGGGCGTCTATTTCAGATTATTCCCGTTGATAATCACTGCAATACCGTAGCCTTCACCACCGAACTTACCGCCTCTTGTTTAACGTTGAAAAGCAAAGAAGGTTGGATAAAGCTTGCCATTGGCGATGAAGAGACACTCTATTTCGAAGGGTTTAACCTTGGATTGCGTTTAGAGCGAAAAACGGGAGACTTTGACCTAGCCCAAGCCCTACCCAATGGCGATTGGCATATTGGCTGTTTCGAAGAGGATCTCAAAGCACAGATCTCGACCACACAAGGGAGCTTAGCGGTTTCTGCGCCATGGCAAGATGAGCGAGCTGAACGTATTTCCATGCGATGGCGTTGCGATAGCGAAAATAGAATGGCAGGCAATATGGTCCTTTTTCAAACCATAGCCCCTAAATTCACCAAGGTAACAATTGATCAAGCCATTGAAAGTTCAAAAGCCGACTTTGAACACTGGTTGTCTCAGAGTATTGCTGTGAGACCCTGCGATAGCGCGACGGCCATTGAAGCAAACTATATCTTGTGGGCTAACGGCGTGCCAGTGAAAGGACAACTCACTAGACCATCCATCTATATGTCTAAAAACTGGATGATCAACATCTGGTCGTGGGACAACTGCTTTGTGGCATTGTCTCTTGCAAAAACGCAGCCCCAACTCGCTTATGATCAGGTCATGGTGATTTTTGATCACCAAGACGAGTGTGGTCTTATCCCCGATTTTATCAACGACCAATATGCTTTTTTCAACTTTACCAAACCCCCAATTCACGGTTGGGCATTGTCTCAAATGATTGACGCTGCACCCGAGTTTTACACCGTTGATCGACTTGCTGAAATTTATCACGTGCTCAGTCGCTGGACTGACTATTGGTTTCTCGTTGCGGAAAATATCCTCTCTCCTCTGCCGGTGTATTTCCATGGCAACGATTCCGGATGGGACAATGCCACGGTCTTTAACCAAGGCGGTCCATTGTTGAGCCCAGACTTAGCCACGTTTCTGATTCTACAAATGGATGTGCTGAGTAACATTGCCAAACGTTTGGGCAAGGTCACATCGGCTCGTAAATGGTCGGACAAAGCGGATGCCCTACAAGAAAAGCTAATTGAACAACTGTGGACGGGTGACCACTTTGTCGCCCGTAAGCTCGATTCTGGTCGAGCAGTTACCGATGGCGATAGTTTAATTCTCAACCTACCACTCTTGTTGGGAGAACGATTACCTGTTCATATCCGCAACAAGCTCATCGATAACGTTAGTGAGCCCAATCGTTTTCTTACTAATCACGGCCTTGCCACGGAAAGTCTAAAAAGCCCGCTCTATAATGACGATGGGTATTGGCGGGGTCCCATTTGGGCACCGACCACTTTTTTAATGGTCTCGGCACTTGATTCGGTTCAACAGTTTTCGTTAGCGAATGAAATCGCAGATAAATATGTAAAAATGGCGGCACACTCAGGTATGGCAGAAAACTATAATGCAAAAACGGGGGATGGCCTTAGAGACCGAGCGTTTGCATGGTCTTCTGCCGTCTATCTGTTACTTGCAGCGCGCTTGAAGTAGAGGGGGTGTTTGCATGCCATTGAGTAATACCACAGTGCTGTTCAACATGAATCTGTTGCTGCTTGAGTCGTTGATATGCTTCCAACGTTAAAATCCTTACAAGTGTTTGAAGCGGTTGCAAGAAACAAAAGCTTCAGCCTTGCCGCTGAAGAGTTATTCGTTACTCAGGCGGCAGTGTCTCATCAGATAAAATACCTTGAACAATTCCTTTCAACACAACTGTTTACTCGCTTAGGCCGTAACCTAGAAATCACGGCGGACGGTCAAGCCTTGTATGAGCATACGCATAGCGGCCTACAGCACTTTCGTGCAGGCATAAGCGAAATCACGAGCACTAAGCAACGGCAGGAAGTGGTGATATCTTTAAGTCACACATTCGGCGCACAGTGGCTCTCCCACCGACTGCCCAAATTTTGGAAACAGCACCCTAATATAGAACTGTTACTCAATTATGCAGACTCTCCACTGCCGCCTAATCAAACGGGTGCAGACATTTCGATTTTAGAAGGCGATATTACGACATCCAATTGGCAGCCCACCGAATTATCACTGTTGTTTCACGATATACTCTACCCTGTTGCCGGCCCGTTACTTGGCGCTGAAATCAGCAATATCAATAAACTGAAAAAGAACTGTCTATTGCTGCTTCATACCGACAAGCTCTGGCAACAGTGGTTTAACAAATACAGTAATGAATCAGCAGATAAATTTGACGTTAAACAATATCAATCGAAGATGCTGCACGACCAGCAAACCATCATCGTCGCATTGCAGCAAAATATGGGGGTGGCGTTGAGTTCAATATTCCTATTGGATCACGACATTCTTACCGGTCGATTAAACATTCCCATTAAAGCGCCCTTGTTAAGCAGCCACAGTTACTACCTAGGCGTGGCACCTAACCTCCAGTCGATTCAATCCATACAAACCGTGATGGCGTTTCTTCAACAAGAAGCGAGCGATTGTGTTGCCAATTTAAATCACCATTTAAATCAATGAGTAAGCCTTAATTTTAAATAAGAAAGCCTATTAGATCGGTGTTAACGATGCCCATTTGGTTTCTAGCACTGACAAATGAAATGACCTAGCCATAATGACCGCTGCCAGCTCAACACTTTTATTTGATACCCGCGCAGAAGATATTTTGTTCAAAGAATCCCTTCTAGCTTCAATAACGCTTCTTTACGTTCTAGCCCGCCCGCGTATCCGGTTAACTTGCCGCTTTTGCCTATCACGCGATGACACGGCACGATCACCGAGATGGGATTTCTTCCGTTGGCAAGCCCGACGGCTCGCACCGCTTTAGGGTTACCAATGGTGTTCGCGAGATCTTGATAGCTCCATGTTTCGCCAAAGGGTATTTGCGTTAATGCCTGCCACACCTGTTTTTGGAAATCGGTGCCTTTTGCTGCGAGTGGTACATCAAAGGTTTTTCGGCTTCCTTCGAAATATTCTGTTAGCTGCTTACACGCTTCAGCTAACACTTTATGGTGGCGATCTTCACGACCGAGTTCTTGTGGTTTTGTCGTATGCGTTTCAAACCAAATGCCTAACAAACCGTCATCATTCGCTTGGATCGTGACATCACCCAGTTTGCTGGACAAAAGGGTATAAACGTTTTCAGATACATTTTTCATAGCGGTAAATTCCAACAATGTAAGGTGGCATAACTGCCCCACGGGGCGACATTGTCAGGAGACATGTCTGGATAGTGGACCATAGCCTTCTTAACGACGAGATCGCCACTTAAAAAGCAATTGGCTAGGGATAGACCACGAAGCTGTGCGTAATGAATGGTCCACGGTCCAACCCCTTTGATTTCTATCCATTCAGATGGATCGGCATCTGGATTGTTCAAACAATACTCTGCAAATCGAGCCAGCGTCTCTTTTCGACTATTGGGCATTCTAAGAAAGCTCAAATCCGCATTCACCACTTGTTCTGCCGTAGGGAAATATCGGATACCCGAATTGCCTTTTGATTTGTCTGTTGAGTTCAATTTTTCAGTGAGCAAGTTAAGCTGGCCTATCGCTGCTTTTACGGAAACTTGCTGCCCTAGGATGGCTCTTACCCCTGCTTCCCAGGGGCTCCAAACACCGGGGATTCTGATCCCACTTTCTCGGATAAGATCTGACGCTATCGCTGTTAGGTGGTGCTCAACTTCGGTGATGTTCACATCAAGATCAAACATTCGGCGTAGCTTCACCACCAGCGCTTTCAGCTGGGTAATGTCATCAAGTTCGAATTCAACCTGCATGTGCTGGTTAGAAATCACAGAAGCCCGAAACCACCCTTTTGATCCATTTAAGCTAAAATGCCGCTCGTAAAAATCATCCCCAATCGTTTCAACCCCTTCAATGGCGCGCATCCGATAAAAGCCCAACATGTGTTTCCAGTGCATAGGGGATTTGAACCCTAACCTTATATGGTTGGTTTGGGAGGGTTCCTTTTCAGCTCGTCGTACTTGTGTCGGCGTCAGTTTTAATAAATGTTTAAAGGCATCGTTGAACCGCCTAACACTATTAAAACCACTGGCAAACGCAATGTCGCTAATGCTTATTGTGCTCTCGTGCAGAAGCTGCTTTGCAAACATCAATTGGTGGTATTGAGCATACCGCTTAGGAGACATGCCAAGGTATTGATCGAAGAGCTTTCTTAAGTAGCGATCCGATATCCCTAAACGGTCGGATAAATCAAACATGCTCCCCGATTGCAGTGCCCCCTGCTCTATCAACGTGATGGCACGCTGAAAGGAGGTTTCAACCCCTTTCCAAGCCCAAGAACTGGGTGCACTGTCTGGCCGGCAGCGCAAGCACGGGCGATACCCCGCTTGTAAGGCTTGTGCCTGGTCGAAATAGTACATGACGTTCTTTTCCTGCGGTAAATTGGCTGGGCATATTGGGCGGCAAAAAATTCCGGTTGTTTTTACCGCAACATAGAAACGCCCATCAAACCGATGATCTCTCGCCATTCTCGCTCGCTGACATTCCTCTATTGAAAGTGGCTGATTTTCCATTTGTATCCTTTCCTTATTTGGAATATCTGATTGAAGGTGCATCTTTGCCGCTAAGCGATAGAAAGCGGATGTGATTTAGTCTACGCGATTTGAGAACCTAAACTAGCCATTTTCGGCACCAAATGCACATTCCCCTGATCACGATATTGATCGAAGTAATCGCTCAGAAAAGCACCACACTTTTCCAGATTTTCGGAATACTAGACTCAGATTTGCCAGAGACCACAAATGCCAAATGTATGACATCACAGCGAAACACGATGTATGTGATTGCATTCATATTTCCTTTGTACTAACGGAAATTTTCGAATACATATCTGGTTCATTGCTCGGGTAGATGGTAGCTTTTGAGATATGCATCGCAACACACTAAGGACTTTCAGTGAAAAAAGGATTTTTATTTACCGCTCTTGCCATTGGACTGCCATTTTCCGCTAACGCAGCCGACCTAACGGTGTCGACTCCAACGCAAAATACTGTCTTCCCTTCCGCTTCCGGAATTGTTTACACCGAAGATATGGTTTATGCCGTGGGCGACGATTCGCCTTGGCTATATAAAATTGGTTTAAACTTCCGAGTCGCCGATAAGGATCTCATCAAGCACTACCCAGTTGAAGACAATGGGCGAATCCTCAAAAAAGTAAAACCCGATTATGAAGCCATGGAATTACTCAACGTTAACGGTAAGCCTTCGTTTGTCATGCTTGGCTCTGGAAGTAAGGCAAACATTCGCGAGTGGGCATTTGTTGTTAGCCAAGACAAGCAGATCCGAATCGAACGTTCACTCGTTCCTCTCTACAAACAACTGTATCGAGCCAGCCGTGATTACGGTGTTGAAGAACTCAATATTGAAGGTTTAGCCGCTTCTGAAGGTACGGTTTTCCTTCTTAACCGAGGAAACGGTGGCTCAAACGTGATATTCACGGCCCCCGTCCAGCAGTTTGAGGATTACCTCATGGGCAAAACAGACTCCATCGCTAACTTAGGCACCAACAAAATTACCTTGCCAAAGGTTGGAGGGTTTGAAGCAGGGCTTTCCGGCGCAACCTATTGGAAACAAGCCAAACGATTGGTGTTTACGGCCTCGGTTGAGGCGACAGGCGACGCATACAACGACGGTGAAATTCTCGGCAGTTTTGTCGGTTCTTTCCCTGTATCTCAACTTGAATCCGGTAAAGTACTCGACCTCACGAGTGCAGCCAAACCCGTTTCCATTAAAGGGAAACCGCTGATCACTAAGGTGGAATCCGTCTCTGTGACACTTGATGAATCGCGGGCAATTCGCGGTGTGCTTGCCAGTGACAATGACGACGGCACCAGTGAGTTCTTCAAATTCCGCCTGACTCAGTAGCAACGCGTTTGATTCAGTACGCTTACGATACAACGAATAAGAGCATCCCAATGGATGCTCTTTTCTGTTCTTATGAGGTGAAGGTCATGCCCTCATGATGCGCTGGTCATTGACCTCAACGCACGGATCATTTACCGCGACGCCCTATCATTTACCCCGACGCGCTATCATTTACCCCGACGCGCCTTAATGCGATTCATCATAGACAATCTGCGCTCCGCAGACGCCTGATCTTTCGGTGCATCTGGGTTATTGGTTCGACCACGACGTTTCTTAAAAGCGTCTTTGCTGTTGAGTTTTTCAACATACGCATCACGTCGCTTGGGCTCATACCCTGGTTGTTCTACGCGGCGAATGCGCTGTTTGATCAGATTTTCGACCTGCACCAGCGTCAGCTCTTCCTCACGGCTAACAAACGAAACCGCATGACCTTGCTTACCTGCACGCCCTGTTCGACCAATACGGTGAACATAATCTTCAGCTAGGAAAGGCATGTCGTAGTTGATCACGTGCGGAAGCGAGTCAATATCCAACCCTCGCGCAGCCACATCCGTTGCCACCATCACGCGAGCTTTGCCATCTTTAAAATCATCCAATGCGCGTCGGCGAGCACTTTGTGCCTTGTCACCGTGGCAAAGTACGGCTTTAATGCCATCCAATTTAAGCTCTTTAACGATCTCGTTCGCTGTTTCTTTGTAGTTCACAAACACCAGAACTTGTTGCCAGTTCTTACGCCCAATCAGCTCTGAAAGCAGTTCGGTTTTGCGCTCTTGGTCCACTGGGTAAACCACATGTGCCACCGTCGCTGCCGTCGAGTTTTCGCTGTCGACACTGATGCGTTTGGGCTTACGCAAGATATCCGAAGAAAGCTGGTTGAGCTGGCTAGATGTGGTGGCCGAAAACATCATAATCTGTGGCGCGGTTTCGACTTCCATCATAATTTCGCGTACCGCGTTAATGAAACCCATATCGAGAATGCGATCGGCTTCATCAAACACCAGAAACTCAAGGTTCGCTATCGAAACGTTGCCTTCTTGCATGTGCTCACTCAAGCGACCTGGCGTTGCAACAAGAATATCCACACCACTTTCCAATTGGCGAACCTGAGACGACATTTTATTGCCGCCGTAAACCGCTGCCACGCTGAGAGAGGTGTACTTGGTGTACGCTTTAATGTTGTCTGAAATCTGCGCGACCAATTCACGCGTCGGAGCCAAAATCAGCGCACGCGCGGTACAGCGTGAAGGCCGCTTGCCCGAATCCAACAGATGCTGGATCACCGGTAACGAGAACGCCGCTGTTTTACCAGTGCCCGTTTGCGCGGTGGCAAAAATATCGTGCCCTTTACGCGCCATAGGGATGGCTTTTTGCTGAATTGGCGTAAGTTTTTCGTAACCGATTTCGGTTAGTGCTTTCGCTACTTCAGGAGCGAAACCTTGAGAAGAAAATGACATTGAAGCAAGGTCCTTTATCAGACAACCTTTGATGGCTAAAACACAAGCTTAAACGCCGCCTGCCAGCCAATACGGGTACATGAATTTCAATTAGCGGCATAGTATACCCAACTGTACTGAATATGCTAGGCTCAGCGAAGATTGCTTCTTCGGCAGACAGAAGTCTTGCCTCGAACGGTGAAACTCTACCAAAAAGGTTTTTGCCTCTGTATACCTCCTCGTTGTGTTAAAACACACCAACACGACAACATACGTGAATTAGTAAATACATTAATTAGTAAATACATCAGGCGATAAGGTTCTACAGTTCACCTCTAGACCTTGAGATAACGCACTCATGTGGGGTACAGTACGCCCCTTAAAACGCTAGGTGCCTCAGCACCATGCCTGAGTAATACGGAGTACAGGAAAAGAGTATGAACAACGATCTCCCAATCATTGAAACGCTGGATGAGCTTGAACAGTTTCTGGTTTCTGTTGAATCTGGAAGCATAGGGTTGAATGGCGTGGCGGGTATTGCACTGGCAACAAGCCATTCTGATGGTCGCCCTTTCGTTGCGGTTTTGGGTGAGCAACATCAACTGCTGCTTGGTCGTTGGGTATCTCAGGAAGTGTATGAAAACGGCAAAGATCGCGTACGCAACGGCCCAAGTAGAAAGCACTAAGACTGTCGTATAGAACACCTTATGAAAAGCTCAGAGCCTATTGTTAGGCTCTGAGCTTTTTATCCCAACCCGTATAAGATACCGACGGGCTCACATTCTTTTCAGCGGCTTGACTACCGAATCTAAGCCCTCAATTTTAAGTGCAAGGCAAAGCTTTAAAAGTTCACCCAATTCGCCTTGTGGCCAGCCTTTCTTGTCGAACCAAAGCAAATACTCTTCTGGTAAATCTATTAGCGCTCTACCTGCATATTTTCCAAATGGCATTGGCATCCGAGCCAGTTTGATTAAATTTTCTTTTTCTAGCATAACCAGTTCATACAAGAGTCAATTCGCGTCAGGATACCAAATCCTTTGAACAAAAACTGATTCTATCCAACTTAGTGACGATATTAACCACCCTTTATGGTGTGCTACGCGCCCACACAACCCCGTCATGTTAAGGATTTAGACATGATCCCAAATGGTGGATGCCCCCTTCGGCTCTTCACCTTTCAGGCACTTACTCCTATTGAAGTGAAAGAGGAATTTAGGCACGCGATACAGACAACAGCCCACTAAAATGTGGGCTGTGTTTGTCTTCAAACGGCTTCAATCTGCCTATGTATTGGGAGCCTAAACCTTGACATTACTTTTTGTAGATACTCATTCCATCTTTTATGGTTTCTAGAACCTGTATGTCCTTTATCAGCATGGTATCGACCTCTAATGGATTTTTGTCTAGCAACACCAAATCTGCCCTTTTACCCGGCTCGATGGTGCCTTTCTCGTTTTCTTCAAAGTTTTGATACGCACTGTTTATTGTGACGGCTTCGAGCGCTTGGTATGGGCTGATTTTATGGTGCTCACCAAGTGTTTTACCTGTGCGGGTCACACGATTCACTGCCGTCCACATATTCGTCATCATATCCGGAAACAGCACAGGGGCATCCATGTGGATGGTAAACATAAGATCATTTGAGTTTGCCCACCCCATTGGTGATATGTTCGAAGCGCGCCAAGGTCCTAAAACCGAATCACGATGCCAGTCTCCCCAAAAATAAGTATGTGCAGGGAAGAACGATGGGATCATCGTATTTTTCTTCATGCGTTTGATTTGATCAAGACGTGTTGTTTGCGCGTGAATAACCACCGTTCTGCGATCTTTCACCCCATAGATTGAATCGGCTCTTTCAACGGCGTTGAGTAACAGATCCGCAGAGGCATCACCGTTACTGTGGCTAAGGATTTGCGCATCCATTTTATACGCCGTTTCAACCCAGTGATTCATTTCTTCCTGAGATAAAACGGGATAGCCATGATAGTCATAGGCATGGCTATGTGGCGGGACATAATAAGGACTAGAAAGATAGGCGGTTTTCCCCTGAGGAGAGCCATCCCCGACTAATTTTACCCCCGCTAATGTGAAGCCATTGATGCTTGATTTCATTGGCATCAGTGAAGCGGCTTCTTCCAAATCCACCCATTTGGCGTAGGCAATTAAGTCGATTTTCATTAGGTTTTGTTCAGCCATCGTCTTCATGGCAGATAACGCGGGCAGAGTCGCCAGCCCTTCTTGTGCCGTCGTAATACCATAACTGGCAAAGAGATCTTGCGCCTTGGTGAACTTTCGAATTGCGTCTTCCGCCGTTGTTTCAGGCAGGCTATTTAGAATGGCATATACTGCGGACTCCTCTAATACCCCAGTCATTTCCCCTTTGTCGTTTCGGCGTATAACGCCACCGGCAGGATTGGGGGATTCATCGTTATACCCGATAAATGCTAACCCTTTCGTATTACAGGTGGCTAAATGCCCAGACACGTGAACCGCACAAAAGGCAAAACCGAAGCTCATGGCATCCAGCTCTTCTTTGATTGGGTGCCGTTTTTCTTCAAGCTCTGCGTCATCGTAGCCAAAAGCCACATGTAAGATATTCTGGCTGGGATCTTGCGCCTCAAAATAAGGTTTCATTGTCGAGCGGATGTCGTCGAGTGAGTTCACTTTCCCCATGGGTTCAGGGTAGAGATACGGGCTTTCGATTAAAGGAATGTACTGCGCAAAATGCCCGTGCGAGTCGATAAAGCCGGGGACAACCGTTTTGCCTTCGAGATTGCGTACAACGGTATTTTCCCCTTTCAGTTGGAGCATGTCGGCATTGCTCCCTACTGCCATGACTTTTCCATCTTTTATGGCAATAGATTGCGCGCGCTCGGTTTCTCCAGTCATAGGCACGACATCAGCGTGAGACAGGATTAGGTCAGGGCTTGCTAAACAAAAAGAAGAAGCAAAAATAAGGCTAGCGGCGACTGGCGTATATAAATTCATAATTAACTCGCTAAGATTTGGTCAACCATTGGTTACTTTCATTCAATGATACACTCCTGCCTCACCTCCAAAAAACCACTTTTGAACGTAATATCCCATCATATGGCAAACACGGAAAGCTGACCTTATGTAAAGCGAGGCACACCCACAATACTGCGGAAGAAACACGCCATTAGCAAACTCAATTAGTTACAATTTTTCAAAGAGTTGAATGATGGCTTCAGTTCTCTTTCTGCAAATTGCATTGTCAGTCGCATTTCTAACGATTGCTCTTTCATTCTTGACGCTTTCCGCTCCTTTAGAAGATCACGCTCAATGAATGGTCTATCTGACCTTGTCTGAGTACTTCTGAGGCGTTTCTGTGCAGGCAAAACCGACAACCAAAACCGACAACATAGCAGTAAGCAGATGCAACAAGCGTATTTTCATGACTGATTTATTGATAACTATGGATTGTCCAACGCTAGAAATACCACTCATGAAATCGGAAAAAGGGCATTGCTTGGGTTAAATGGTGATGGGATAAATGGTGGCGGGTTAAACGGTGTGAGCTAACGCCATAAAATAACATGCATTTGATAACAAAACGCTGAGATATTTAGCCAGTTAGGGGATGCCATTGATGAAGCTGAATGCTGATAAAGTTGAATAGAATATGGAGGCGCCTCCCGGAGTCGAACCGAGGTTCACGGATTTGCAATCCGCTGCATAGCCACTCTGCCAAGGCGCCATTTTCTAATTTGAGGGGCTTGTTCAGAGTGAACATGACCAACAAAGCACAACGAAATATTGATGGTGCCCCGGGCCGGACTTGAACCGGCACAGCGCGAACGCCGAGGGATTTTAAATCCCTTGTGTCTACCAATTCCACCACCAGGGCAACGCAATATTCTTGCGATGCTGTTTACTGAAGAAGTAAGACACCATCATAGAAACGATTTAACTGCTTCTATTTTTCAGCACCTTAAGCGCTGAAGACGAGGTGTACTTTATCGTAATTCTGTTTTCAGTCAACGGTAAATTTAAAATTCCTGTTTGTTCGGTCAGATTCTATCCAAGTAGCACATCAAAAAAGCAAAAGACCAACCACAAAGGCGCTTGCAACTGGTCTCTTTCTACAGCAAGTCATCGTTAATCTTCGGCTAACTCAAAAGAGGCGTGCTAACACCATTTTAGCTTGTGGTGAAGTTGAGTGACTTCCCCGACAACGATCAGCGACGGGCTCTCTGCTTCCTTGGCAACACGAGGGAGTTCTTTTAACGAACACAGCCATACTTTTTGATCTTTTGTGGTGCCTTTTTGGATAATCGCGCACGACGTATCTTCCGATAGCCCATGAGTAATAAGATTATTCGCGATATGACCGCTTTGCTTTAAGCCCATGTAAAATACTAACGTATTGTTTGATTGGGTCAGCGAGTCCCACTGGATTTCCTGACCGTTTTTTTGAATATGACCGGTAATAAACTGTACACTCTGCGCGTAATCTCGATGCGTCAATGGGATACCCGCATAACTGGTCGCCCCAGCGGCGGCGGTAATACCGGGGACCACTTCAAACGCTACATTATGTTCAGCAAGCGTCTCTAGCTCTTCCCCACCTCGCCCAAAAATGAAGGAGTCGCCGCCTTTTAAACGAACCACTCGCTTGCCTTCGTTCGCTTTATCCACCAAGATTTGGTTGATTTGATCCTGAGGCACACAGTGGTAATCGAGCTTTTTGCCCACGTAAATTCTTTCCGCATTTTGGCTCGCCAGCGCTAAGATTTCTTTTGATACTAGGCGATCGTACACCACGACTTCCGCTTGCTGTATCAAACGATAGCCTTTCATCGTGAGTAGATCCGGATCGCCAGGGCCTGCGCCAACCAACGAAACCATTCCATTTTCGGCAGGAACACGTTTTTTTGCAGATGAAGTCCGTTTTTTTTCGGAAAATGCGTATTGAGAAGAAGACATAGTCGGCTCTATTAATAACATCAGAAAAAGACAAAGAAAAAGAGAAAGAGCCCCTCGAAAGGAGCTCAATATTGATTACTTTGCGTTACGAGCTGGAAGGGTTTTCGCGTGAGTCACGTAGAGGCTCATCGCTGTGATAAGAAGACCGCCCACTAGATTACCCAAGGTCACCGGAATTTGGTTCCATACTAACCAGTCAGTAATAGTGAACTCCGCACCAAGCATCATACCAAGTGGGAATAAGTACATGTTTACAACAGCGTGCTCAAAGACTAGACCAAAGAAAATGAAAATTGGGAACCACATTGCCAGTACTTTACCGCTTACTGATTTAGACACCATTGCGCCAACAACGCCCAGTGATACCATCCAGTTACACAGAATGCCTTTAACAAAAACGGTGATCCAACCGTCCATGCCGTGCTCTGCAAAGCCAAGAGTACGAGAGGTCGATGCTTTAATAAACGCTTGCCCTACTGCTCCTGGGTCCATGCTGAAGTTCATTGTGAATGTCAGTGCAACAAGGAAAGCAACCGACAACGCACCAATCAAGTTACCTAAACCGACCAACAACCAGTTACGCAATATGCCCGCCTTGGTGACACCTGGTCGCTTTTCGAATAATGCCAACGGTGCCAAGGCAAATACACCTGTCAATAAATCAAAGCCCATCAGGTTTAAAATACAAAATCCCACAGGAAACACTAACGCCCCAACGATAGGCATGCCCGTTTGCACAGCCGCGGTAATGGCAACGGCTACGGCTATCGCCAATACCGCGCCCGCCATGATCCCGCGAATGAGCGTATCACGCGTAGACATAAACACTTTGCTTTCGCCAGCATCAATCATAGTTTGAACGAATTCAGCAGGTTTTACGTAAGACATACTCGACCTTATTCCCTAAGAAAGTTAAAAATTAAAATTGAATAGACAAAGGTTCCTTGCACTTCCTTGCTCTTGAAAAATACTGGAGAGCGAGAAACCTTTTTGCTATTGAATTTCAATAGGTTTGAACCCTTTCGATATTTGAGTTCAAGAAACGCGCCGCAGTTTAAGCGGAAATTTCAACAATGCCACTATTCACCCGTGCTTGATAAGATTTCACGTTAAAACGCTCATCTTCCATACATACCCCCGTCGCTAGGTTGAAACGCTGCTTTTTAAGTGGGCTTGCTACCCATAGCTCCCCTTTATGCTCGCCTATCAAACCACGCGACAGTACGTTTGAGCGTGCAAAAGGATCGGTGTTACTGATGGCGAATACCGCCTCTTCTTCTGTAGGGCGAAACACCGCGACTTGTTGCCCGCCCACTAACGCACAAACACCTGTGCCGGGGACAATGTCGTTGATATCGCAAATTTGTTCAAACATGATCGCTTTACCTTTCGTCATGATTACCCCTCCAGTTCCACGTGCAAGATGTCGCCTTTGGCATTGGGATGTTTTTCTGCGAACGTCGCAGGTCTATGCTGCTCACGTTCTGGCACAAACAATACGTTGTCGTCGCGCTTGTCAGAGTTAATGAAATGCGAGAAACGCTTAAGCTGAGTTTCATCGTTGATGGTGTCGGTCCACTCACAGCGGAATTCCGATACCAATTTGGCAATGTCGGCTTCCAATTGGTCATTCAGCCCTAGCTTGTCGTCTACAATGACCTCTCTGAGGTAATCGACACCACCTTCTAGGTTCTCTAGCCATACCGACGTGCGCTGAAGCGGTGCCGCTGTTCGAATGTAGAACATCATGAATCGGTCGATGTAACGAATCAGTGTCTCTTCGTCTAAATCCATGGCCAACAGGTCTGCGTGTCTTGGCTTCATTCCACCATTACCGCACACATACATGTTCCAACCCGCGTCAGTCGCGATGATACCCAAGTCTTTCCCTTGTGCTTCTGCACATTCACGGGTACACCCTGATACACCAAACTTCATTTTGTGCGGAGTACGAATGCCTTTGTAGCGATTTTCGATGCGCGAACCTAAGCCCACTGAATCTTGCACGCCATACCGGCACCATGTCGAACCCACACACGTTTTCGCCATACGAAGGGCTTTCGCGTACGCCTGCCCTGTTTCAAAGCCCGCGTTTATCAGCTTGCGCCAAATATCTGGAAGGTCGTCTTTTTGTGCGCCAAACAAACCGATGCGCTGAGCGCCGGTCACTTTGGTGTATAAGTTGTATTCTTCGCCTACCTGAGCCAACGCCGCTAATGCTTTTGGCGTCACTTCACCGCCCGCCATTCTCGGTATCACTGAATACGTGCCGTCTTTTTGAATGTTTCCAAGGAAGTTGTCGTTGGTATCGTGCAGTTTGACCAACTGCGGTTTAAGAATGTGTTCGCCCCAGCATGACGCTAAGATAGAACCCACCGCAGGTTTACAGACTTCGCAGCCGTACCCTTGTCCGTGCTTCTCTAGTAATTCGTCGTACGTTTTAATTTCTTCAATGCGAATCAAGTGGAAGAGTTCTTGGCGCGAATAAGCAAAGTGTTCACAAATATCGCTTTTCACTTCAATGCCCGATTTCGCCAGTTCTGCGTTTAAAACGGAAGTGACGAGGGGAATACATCCCCCACACCCTGTTCCGGCTCCCGTCACGGCTTTGATGTCTGCCAGCGTGTGATGCCCTTCGGCAACCGCCATGGCAATTTTGCCTTTGGTCACGTCAAAACAGGAACAAATCACTGCGGTTTCAGGCAATGAATCTGCGCCCAAAGACGGTTTTTCTGCCCCTGCGTGAGCAGGTAGTATTAAGGTATCCGGGTGTTCAGGTAGGTCAATTTCATTCAGTTTTAGTTGCAGCAAATCACCATAATCAGACGTGTCACCAACCAGAACGGCCCCAAGCAGCTTTTTACCGTCTTCTGAAACGGTAATGCGTTTGTATATTTCATCTTCTTCGTTTTGATAAACGTAGCTTTTCGAACCCGGTGTGCGACCATTCGCATCACCAATAGAACCCACTTTCACGCCCAGCAATTTAAGCTTGGCACTCATGTCCGCCCCTTCAAACTGGCTTTCGTTCCCTAATAAGTGGTCTACGGCAACCGTCGCCATTTTGTAGCCCGGCGCCACTAGTCCGTAGAAGGTTTGATTCCAAGAGGCACACTCACCTATCGCGTAAATGTTGTTGTCCGTCGTTTGGCAATGGTCATTAATTTCAATACCACCACGAGGTGCAACGCCCAATCCCATTTGACGGGCAAGTTTGTCTTGAGGGCGAATGCCCGCGGAGAACACAATGAAATCCGTTTCGAGTTCGGTGTCGTCTGCAAAGCGCATAACGTTGCGAGCTTCGACACCTTCCGGTGCGATTTCTAGGGTGTTTTTGCTGGTGTGGACTCGCACGCCCATGCGCTCAATTTTGTTACGAAGCTGCAATCCGCCTTGTAAATCAAGTTGTTCTGCCATCAATACTGGGGCAAATTCCACCACATGCGTTTCAACACCCAGCGCTTTTAGGGCACCCGCCGCTTCTAAACCGAGTAAGCCACCGCCAACGACGACACCGATCTGGCTTTTCTTCGCACACGCTTCGATTTCTTTTAGATCTTCAATGGTTCGGTACACAAAACAATCTTTGCTTTCGTTCCCTTTGATGGGGGGAACAAACGGAAAGGATCCGGTGGCAAGTACCAGCTTGTCGTATTGAATCTCACGCCCGCTGCTTGAATACACCCTTTGTTTTTCACGGTTTACGTTAATCGCTCGCTCACCGATCAACATCGTTATGCCGTGTTTTTCGTAAAAGCCTTCTTTAACCAGCGAAAGCTCATCAGCAGTGTGATGGGAGAAATAAGACGATAAGTGGACACGGTCGTAAGCAACACGAGGTTCTTCACAAAACACGGTAATGTCTAATTCAGACACGTCCGTTTTGTCGACTAAATCTTCGATATAGCGATGGCCGACCATGCCATTCCCTATTACGACTAGCTTCAACTTGCTCATAAGGCTTCCTGACGATTTTTATTCTTAACTGAGCTTATTCTTAATTGTGAAAGGACATGAGAACATGATGTAAATCAATTACGATCCCAAACTACCCTAAAGGGGTAGATCAAACGAATAAAGATTAATCAAATTTATCGAAATATTTCATACAAATCTTTAACAACAAAGACTTAATATCAACACCAGACCAATTCCTTAATTGTAATTTAAATACAGTTACATAATTAAATTACAATATTATCAATTGAAATCTTGGTATTAATGTAATTATGCAAGACCGTCTGTTCGTCTACTTTCACGGTTTTATGGAAATCGTTAGTCGAATTGGGGCTGATTGAGCGAATAGGAGAACCCATTTCTAGGATTCCATGCCCAGATGAGCGTGACTTTTTGATGGCTCAGATTCTAGGGATTCTCAATGTTCTAGATCGCCCTCTATATATGCACAGCAAGGATGACACACAGGATTGGAGAAAGAAGAGAAAGAAGAGAACAATGGAGGCGCCTCCCGGAGTCGAACCGAGGTCCACGGATTTGCAATCCGCTGCATAGCCACTCTGCCAAGGCGCCATTTTTGATTTGCTTAATACGAACGTTTGAGTAGCTATTGGGATGACCCGACATGTCGGTCGGTCAGTTTGAGCACTGAGATGATGAATCTCAATAATCGTTCACTAAAAATGTCATATTGATGGTGCCCCGGGCCGGACTTGAACCGGCACAGCGCGAACGCCGAGGGATTTTAAATCCCTTGTGTCTACCAATTCCACCACCAGGGCACGCAAACTTGTTGCGATGCTGCTAACTGAAGCGTTAAGACACCATCAAAGATACCGTTATATTAACCATAAGTTATATTAACAATGCGTTATATTAACCATATCTTTTCATTTGAATGGAGGCGCCTCCCGGAGTCGAACCGAGGTCCACGGATTTGCAATCCGCTGCATAGCCACTCTGCCAAGGCGCCAATTGAATCGCTGAAGCTATCCGCTCCATTGCGTTCGAAGCACACTTTACGGATCCATCGTCAGGAGTCAAACAAAAATTGATGTTTTTCATTTGGTTGCTGATTAATAAAGCAAAGCGGCGCCAGTTTGATCTCTATTTGTCTAAAATTCGCTGCTAGCAACTGAAACCCATCGTGAAAGGAAGGATAGAGTCGTCACCACTTTTTAAAGATTCGCCCAACCAAATTGGGGTGATATGACCAACAATGGTCGAACATCGACATCAATTGAGGGTTACCATATTTAGACAAACAAATGGCATGGAAACGATTGGACTTTTCTTTAAGCTGATTCACTTTTTGCAAAATGTGTTCCGGTTGCTTGGGTGCGATGAAATCAGAAATGACCACCAAATCCGCGTTACGGTATTTGTAGGTAGACATCAAATCAATCGACTTTTCGATAACCGGATCGATATCGGTCCCGCCATGAAAGGTGTATGAAAGAAAATCACTGGCCTCTCGTAAACCGTCTTGCTTCGTCAACTCATAGGTAATTTGCTCGGTAGAGAAAATGATCACATAGCACTCTCTCCCCTCTGCTAACGCAATTTGCATCAACGCATACGCCATCGCTTTGGCGCACTGTTCAGGAAAACCACTCATGGAACCTGAAGCATCAACGCAAATAATGAATGGCCCTTTCTCTATCTCTACCTCTGCGTTGTCTGGCGTTTTTGCTCTGACTTTTCGAAGCTTGCGAGATTTGCCTTGGGTTTTGTAATTCATCAATCGCTTATCGATCAAATGTTTGTAGAAAATCACTTCCAATTCAGGGTAAGCCAGAAACATGGTTTCATTGGGTAGCAGTTTATTTAAGTCGTCACTTTCGTGAACACCAACAATGTCGTCGGTGGCTTCGTCGCTTTGCTCTTCAACGATTTTCAATTCTTCGTTTGGTGTTTTATTTAAATCGGGATCGGACACCTCACAAGCCATCCGACCAAGCTGCTCGGCAATCTCTTGTAATGTACCGTTCTTTTTCAAAAAGTCGGCGTGATACTTCATGGTAGAAATGTCCGATTTCGATAATTTGGCCGACGCCATGTCCCACAATTTACCGACTTTCCCTTCATCACCCGATTCAGACACTTTATCCATGCTTTTCATGGTTTCTATGCGCTGATAAAGATCGGCCAACAATTTTTCTTTATCCGCTTCCAGTTCCGTTACCTGAGCCTGTTGTAGTGCTTCACTCAAGCTTTTATACCACTGATCGCAGAAGTAATGAGGGAACATAGGGTTGATCACGCCTTTGTTCTTTTCAAGCAACCGACGGGAAGGCAAATAAAACGCTGAGTGCCACTCTAGGCGCTTGACGACATCATGAATCTTTAAAAAGAATTCATCTTCCGTCCAATGAATCACTTCTTGGTAGAGGGCAAGTTCGTTACGAAAATGTTCCGTTTCACACACCTTCGTCATCTTCTTTTTGACTTTGCCTCGCCACTTCAAAAGGTGATTTTTCATCGAGGTTTTTACGCCACGGTTATTCTCTGCCACCATCATAACCTGAGATCGAGCCATCAAATCGTTAACGGCGGCGTCGATTAATCCGGAGTCTGCAATCATCAATGCGAGGTTTAAGCCATCAGCTCCCAACATGATTCACCCCTAACCTAGTCGAAATACTCATTGAGGTGTTTAATCCGGAATGCACTTTTTTCACATTCGGCTTTTGTCGCTTCTAGACGCTGGCTAATCGCTTGAATACTGGCCTCCATTTGGGTAGGTAATTCGGGGTCGATGAAACTGTGCGGTAAAGCGCCATGAAAATCCGATTTCACCTGAAGTAAATGATGCTCTGCGTGGGTCAGCTGCGTTAGAGCATGGCTGGCTTTCGCACTCCACTCTTCAAACACACTGTGTTCTGGCCCATCTTTCGTCACCAACGTCACCAGCACGGAGCGATTGGCGATGTCCTTAACCACGAGCTGCTCATCGGCATTTAAGCCAAACTTAAGCCGTCCAAGATTGGTGTTTTGGTTCACGTAACCGTAAGCATCACCACCACCATCTTTAATGATGCGCTCCAATTCCGTCATCGAGAGGTACACCCAACGAGTATTCCCTTTCTCTCCTTCCCAAACCGACATATTGCTTTGAAGGAGGGCCAATTTGACCAGCCCAGAGTCGCGCCCGACTTGATAACGCTTGGCGTTGCTGGTATCGAAGTGGTGAATTTCTTTTTTCAGCAATTTACCAGTGCTGTCCATGGAAAGATGCATCGCATATTGGCTTTCAAGCGCTTCTTGAATGTCGTCCAACTCTTCTTTGCATGTTTCTATTTGCTGGCTAATGGTGCCTTGATCAAACGCGGAATGAATGGCGAACTCGCGGACCACCTCTGTTACGATATCTCGCGAATCTGGGCTATTCCACAAACAGTCTTGAAGCAATAAAAGATCCAACGGGTTAATGGTATCGCGACCATTGAAATACGCACTGGCTTTCAGCAACTTCACCGCTTTTTTCCAACGCCTGTCCGACACATACATGTCGGTTTCAAAAATATCGACACCTTCTTCTACGCGCTGTTCAAGCATCGATTTCAATTGGTAGAGTTTTTCAAAACACGATTCAGATAACGAGAGCTTATCAAGCTCCTCTAACCACAAATGGTACTCATCGTTTGTGATGGCGAGACCTTCCGGCAATTGCGCTTCTTGCGGCGTTCCTACCGTTAACATGGAACGGAAATTTTGCTTGTCTTGAATCCGGTTAACGAACACACGAACCAACATCCGGTCGTAGAGCGCCTCTAGCCCACTGTCTTCGTCGGGCAATTCGTTGGAGGCAGAAACCAGTAACCTCATTGGTACTTTTTCGATTTCGTTTCCGTTCTTGAACGTCTTTTCGTTCACCACCGTTAATAAGGTGTTCAATATGGCGGGGCCCGCCTTCCAAATTTCATCCAAGAAAACGACTTGCGCCGTTGGCAAATAACCTTTTGTTAAGCGAACGTACTTTCCGTTGTCTTTCAATTCCTGAATGCTAAGAGGGCCAAACACCTCTTCAGGTGTGGAAAAACGTGTCATCAGGTATTCAAAGTAGGAACTGTTATCAAACGCTTGAATTAGGCGTTTAGCAATAAGGCTTTTTGCGATCCCTGGAGGACCGAGTAAGAAAACACTTTCGCCGGACAATGCGGCAAGCAAGCAAAGCTTAATGGTGTGCTCTCTTTCATACACCCCATCTGACAGTGCATGCACCAGCTTATTTATGCGTTCTGAAAGCAGTGCCTTTTGAGCATGGCTGGGATGATTTGAACCTAGCATTTAGGCACCTCGATATTAGGCAACATGGTTATAAACATATTAGCATTTTTATACATTTGTTATCATTTTGTTACAAGTAATATCTTGTTTTATTAGACTCTTATAGCAGATATACAGAAAAACTATGAAAAGGAAATCTTTGATTACATAAATGAGGTTTTTATCAAATACACATTGATGCTTGTAATAGAAACGTCAAAAGTTGGACTTTTTTCCCTATCGGAGCTTTACAAAACAACGAACAGACAGGCAGTATCAATAAAAAAGCGATGGAAAAGCCATGTCTCGCACAATCCACAGTTGGAAAAATATCGCGCTTTGCGAAGAGGATGTGCCTCTTCCTAATGGAAATCACATCACTCATACCACCATTGTGCATCCCGGTGCCGCCGTTATACTGCCGATTCTTTCGGATGGTAGTATTTTGCTGATTAAGCAATATCGACCAGCATTAAAAAAATGGTTGCTAGAAGTGCCCGCCGGAACCAAAGAACTCAACGAATCCCCTGCAACCTGTGCGAAAAGAGAGCTGGAAGAAGAAACCGGATACAGTGCCTCTGAATGGCACGCGTTAGGGCAAGTCACGCCACTCGCAGGGTTCTGTGATGAAATTCAACATTTATTCGTCGCAAAAAATCTTAAACAAACCAATCGCCTCGCCTGTGATGATGATGAAGTTATTGAGCTTCTTACCTATTCTATAAGTGAAATCGAAGCCGCTATCAGACAAGGCGAACTCACTGATGCCAAAACCATCGCCTGCATTTACAAAGCTAAATTGTGTGGGTATTTGAAGGATTAAATACTATGGATTTTCGTTCTGACACCGTGACATTACCTACTCCAAGCATGAAAAAAGCCATGTCGGAAGCCCTGTTGGGCGACGATGTCTATGGGGACGACCCTACGGTCAATGAGTTAGAAGAATGGGCAGCGAAAAGACACGGCTTTGAGGCAGCCATATTTACCAGCTCTGGCACACAAGCAAACTTACTTGCCTTAATGAGCCATTGTGGCCGTGGAGACGAATACCTTTGTGGTCAACAAGCGCACAACTACAGGTATGAAGGTGGAGGGGCGGCCGTACTAGGCTCCATTCATCCTCAACCCATAGAGAATGAACCAGACGGCACGATATGCCTAAGTAAAGCGGCGGCGGCGATCAAGCCGGATGATTTTCACTTTGCTCAGACAAGATTAATGAGCTTAGAAAACACCATTAACGGAAAAGTGCTGCCACTCAGCTATTTAGAAGAGGCGCGTGCGTTTACACGCCAGCATGGATTACAACTCCATCTTGATGGTGCTCGTGTTTACAATGCCGCGGTTGCTTTGGATGTGGATATACTGGAAATAGCCAAGCACTTTGATTCCATGACCATTTGCCTATCTAAGGGGTTGTCTGCACCGATTGGTTCACTCCTCCTCGGTGATAAGACATTGATCAATAAAGCGCGTCGTATTCGAAAGATGCTTGGTGGCGCAATGCGACAAGTCGGTATGCTCGCTGCCGCTGGGAAACTGGCCATGACAGAGCAAGTCGAGCAACTCAAATTGGATCATAAGCATGCGAAACAGTTGGCATTAAATTTGGCCGCCATTCCCGGATTTCATGTAAAGCCGGAATTAGTCCAAACCAATATTGTGTTTGCAAAACTGGATGAGCATATTGATATCGCTAACATTGCGAACAAGCTCAAAGAGCACGGGATCACAATAAGCCCTAGCAACCCTATTCGATTTGTGACTCACAAAGATGTGTCTTCACAAGATGTTGAAACGCTCACAAACCGCATTGCCGAACTGATCAACACACCCCAAGCTTGAGCAAATTTGATCGTTTCGATCATGTTTTAGGATTCCGACCGTGCTTTAGAAACTCGACCAAGCTTTAGAAACCCGAGTGTGTTTTAGAAGTTCGACTTAGCTTTAGAAACCCGAATGTGCTTTAGAAATTCGAACGCTGTTTTTGTATTTCGATTGCGGTGTTGATATTAAAGAAAAAAGGGAAGCGCGTACTCTTCCCTTTACCGACATTGACCTTTCAGTGCAGACCGAACCTTCCAGTCATCACGACAAATTACAGGTTCATGCAATTCGCATAGTATGTTGTGGTGGCAGGCCAATCTGAAAACACGCCCAATACGCCAACGTCTTTCGCTAACACATCCAACAACACCATGGTGTCGCCATCATTGTTGATTGCGTCTTTAATTGATTGGTAGTACCAACCTCCACCACTCTCTAGTGGCCCTGAGCGCTCAAGCGTCCAAGTAATGATGTCCAAGCCGGCTTTTTTAGCCAATGTTGAGTATTCAGACGGCACAATTTTTCCAGCGGAATCCAGTGTCACTAAAGCGTACATGGGCGGTGCAATAATGTTCACCCCTAAAGCCACCAGATCTTTCATGCCTTGTAGTGTCGGTTTGAAATTCTCATCATTGTAAACGCGGTCATCCAAATACACCGCTTGCTTACCGAATTCTGGGTTGTTCTGAATCCAGTATTTCACGTCATCAAGGTTAAACGATTGGGCAAAGACATCGCTTGCGGGAACACCGGCTGTGCGGTATTCACTCACCATTTTCTGTGCGTACATTTCTTGAGTAAAGCCATTGTACGGCATGTCAACCGCCGGAGATTTTAGCTCAGGCGTCATCTTTACCCCGTATTTTTTAAACAACGCGATACTTTCGGCATGAGTCAACAATGTGCCTTTACTGGAATACAAGTCGGTCCTCCAGTCAGCGGTGCCCTTCATGTACTCTTCAACAGTGGTCGCCATAACATTCGCGCCGTCCATTTTTCCTTTTAAGCGTTTGAATTCTGCCAACGTGAAATCGGAGGTACGGCACTCTGCTTTCGCTTCTTCCCCCGTTGAGGGATTCGCGGGTTGGAAAGGTACCGTGCATTTGGCGGCTAAATCAGGGTATGCCAGTACATCGGTAGTGGTGTGCAAATCACTTTGTGAGTGACGGCATACCAGCTCTTTATCTTTGGTAAAAGTAACATCGCATTCCAGTATCCCTGCCCCCATTTGAATAGCAGCAAGATAGGATTCTTTGGTGTGTTCAGGAAACTGCAATGGCGCACCGCGGTGACCAATTGAGAAGTCGCTGCGATAAAATGGACCTGAGCTGCATTTTTCTAACTTACGCTTAAGCGCACTGCTGTCCATGTCCTCGATTAAATAGGAAGGGCGAGGTCCAAGTTGTACGGCTTCATATGCCATGGCAATAACGGACGGACTCAGCAATATCACTGCTGTCATTGCCTTAAGTAAACGCTTCATTTAGTGACTCCTGTCAGCTGCTTTTATTCTGAAGTAGACACGTTAATGACCTAAAATGACAAACGAGTGAATAACTTATGGCACTTTTGTTTAGCTGATAAGATTCTCAATATATGATTTCCTCCCCCCTCCCCCACACACACAAGACGCCAAAGAGTAAACCTTCACAAATATCGATTAATTCGTACTCATTTCACCGCCCTGCTCAGACAGTAATTTGGCGCGTCAAGACAAAAGAACCAACGGACATCGAAAGTAACATGTCTCTATCGACATAGAATCAGATGAGGTCACCTGTTATTCAGTGATTGATCTGTTTATGTGGATGGAAATACCTATACCCAAGTAACCTCAAACTTAGGATGCAGAGCCTCATTTTATGATTCGGCTTAAGGAAAAGAACGCTGTGGAATGGTCGTCTTTTCTCAGTTCTTTGACGAAAAATTGGAACAGACGATGAGATCCAAAGGGCGAGGTTACTTGGGTATATAAAATGACACGGAGGTCATATGTTAAAAGCAAATCCCCTGAGATCCACCCCCCTGAAGGCATCACTCATTATTGTCGCTGTTCTGGGTTCTGGCGGTGCCCATGCAGCGGGCTATCAAATTGCGTTCGATTCCGTCAGCGGCTTAGGTAGAGCCTACGCAGGTGATGCCGCCATTGGTGACAATGCGACGGCTATGGGAAGAAACCCAGCTACAATGGCATTATTCGAACAAGCGCAATTTTCAGGTTCACTGATTTACTTCGACGCGGCGATCGATGTCGTTGGTTCGAGCAGTGCGCAATCGTCCAGCGATATTGTTCCTTCACAAATGATTCCTGCGAGTTACTACGTTCGACCAATCAACGATCAATGGGCGTTTGGTATTGGTTTATATTCCAATTATGGATTAGGCACCGATCTAAAAGACACGTTTCAGTCGGGAGATGTTGCTGGCGATACCTCGATTAAGTCTGTCAATCTCAACCCTGCTATTTCATACAGAGTCAACGACATGTTCAGCGTAGGGGCTGGGATCAGTTATATCTATGCGATGGGCAAGGCGACGCGCTTTTTAGGAGGCGGCGCACCTTCTTTTGACAAGCAGAGCACAGACAAGCTGCTCAGTTGGGAAGGCGATGGCGGCACCTTCGGGTGGAACATCGGAGCTCTTATTGAGTTAGATGAAAGTACGCGATTTGGCCTGTCTTATCGTGCCAGCTCTACGCCAAAGCTGAAAGGCGACTTTACTGACTATAAACCGCTTGTTGTTGCCATTCCTGGCGGTGGAACCGCACCCAGCACCGCTGCCGTGCCGTTGCCAGCGACTTTCGAGTTTTCTGGCTATCACGATTTAAATACCGCTTTCGCCATTCATTACAGTGCCTTGTGGACAAACTGGAGCGAATACACCGAATTCAAAGCAACGGGTAATAAGTGTACGGTTGATTCAGGCACCTGTTTCTTAAAAAGGGAAAACTATAACGACAGCTGGCGCTGGGCAATAGGGGCAACCTACCAATTGGATCCTTCAATGACGCTTCGAGCTGGGTTGGCGCTCGATGAAAAAGCAGGAGACACCACCTTAAGCATTCCGGATCAAACTGCCATTTGGTACACCGCAGGTATGGCATACCAATACTCGGAAGATTGGTCTTTTGATTTCGGGCTCGCTTACATGGATCGTTCAAGGGAACAATTCACGGAAAGCAGTTTCTTTGCAAGTAACCACAACTATGAAGTGAAAGGGAATTTGGTCATTGTTGGCATACAAGCGAACTATACGTTCTAGAGCAATAAGCGGTATTCGCTGGATTCACGCTCACTTAAGATAAAACGCACTGATGCCTTCTCTTTAAGGTCTGTTTACTTTCTTAGCTTCATCGCCATTTCATTGATGGAGCCACTATTTTATTAATAAATCTATTATTTCATTAATAAAGCTACTAGTAAGAGAGAATCAGACCTATTTTTTCGCTTTACCGCGACCTTTGTGAATGTTCATTTTTGCTTTCATCTTGCGTTTTTCAGCACTTCGACTTTGACGTTTTCTCGGTTTGTCTTCTGGTAGCTCTTCAACCAAGCTAGGTTCAAAACCCGCTAACCATTCCTGAGGCAAACGCTGATCCAACAAATTTTCAATAGCCTTGAGTAAATATTCTTCATCTCTGCTCATCAGAGAAACCGCAAAGCCCTCACTACCCGCACGCCCCGTTCGACCGATTCGGTGAATGTAGTCTTCCGCTTTATATGGCATATCAAAGTTGACGACTTGCTCTAGCTGATGAATATCCAGGCCTCTGGCAGCAACATCTGTCGCAATCAGTGCTCTCACTTTTCCCGACTTAAAGTCATCCAGTGCCTTTTGCCTAGCGCCTTGGCTTTTGTCTCCATTAATGGACGCCGCTTTGATTCCATCCAATTTGAGTTCTTTCACTAACGAGTCTGATCCCTCGCGGGTTTTAGTAAATACCAACACTTGTTGCCAATTTCGTGATCCAATCAAATAAGCCAAGAGCTCGGCTTTACGCTTTTTGTCGACTGGATACACCATTTGTTTGACGGTTTCAGCCGTTGAATTGCTTGGCGTAACTTGAACCTCTTCTGGGTCAGTCAGAATCTTGTAAGCGACTTTCTTGACGTTTCCTGCAAACGTCGCAGAGAAGAACAACGTTTGGCGCGCATCATTCAGCTTGCGAAGTATGCGTTGAATATCAGGCATGAAGCCCATGTCCAACATACGATCGGCTTCATCCAACACCAGCACTTCCGTTTCTGTCAGCTGAATGTTTTTGGTAAACACATGATCAAGCAGCCTTCCTGGAGTGGCGACTAAAATGTCTACCCCACCTTTTACACTCTTCGTTTGCACGTTCATGCTCGTACCGCCATAAACCGCAAGGATTTTTATGTCGAGCCCTTCTGCGTAATCTATCAGGTTGTCAAACACTTGCTGCGCGAGTTCTCGAGTTGGCACCAGCACCAACCCACGTACGAGTTTGTCTTTCCGTGGTTTAGGGCTTTCGATGAGGCGCTGAATGATGGGTAAACCATAAGCGGCGGTTTTTCCGGTTCCTGTCTGCGCCCCTGCCAGTACATCTTTCCCTTGAAGAACAAGCGGAATAGCGCGTTCTTGGACAGGGGTTGCTTCTTTGAAATTCAGTTTAGAAAGGCGGGAAAGAATGGCTGGCTGTAAGCCGAGTTGTTCGAAAGACATGATTCACAAATCCGGGAGCTGTAACAGGAAGCGCGGATTGTATACCCAAACTGCCTAAAGATGCTAGGACGAACAAGGTGTCACAGTTGGTTAAAAAATTGTTTTGATTGTGCCAGAACATCGGGATACAAAGTATCGAATGCCTCAATAAGCGGTTCATAATGCTGACTAAGCACTTCTGAGCACAAACTCAATTTTTCTAATCTTGGGCGGCGCATTGCGATTCGTGATAAAGCAAATTGAATATTTTCGAGCTCGACATAGGACTCCATCCATCGTCCTTCCCACAGATGAGAAGACAGGGTGACATAGCGTGAAGGTAGAACATCAGGCGAGTTTCGCTGAATTAACAGCTCCGAGCTTGAACAAAATTGTTGGAGTGACTGGTTATGATGCTCTGCCCATCGGTTAGCAAGGCAATGATCCCAAAACATATCCAGCGCTATGGGGTAATACCGTCGCAATTCTTTAGGGAAAAGGGGTTTTAGAGATGTCACCAAGCGATGGGTGTCTGTGTAGGAGTCAACAAATCGATGAAGCTTAATACCATCAACAATATCTTTGTGATACCGCCCTTCAGGAGACCCTTTCACAAAGTCCCCTAATAAGTTTCCTAATAAACTGCTTTTGCAATGGTCGGCAATATGAAGATGAGCAAGGTAATTCATGTGTAGCAAGCACGGTACTGAGTGATCAGCATTCGTCTTCGGGCAGTCCTTCTGGCACATAGTTTGATAGGTTTAGCCCAATCTCCATCGCATCAAGAAGCTCAAGGTTCTCTTCATCATTATGTTCTTCAATCATGCTCTTTTCTCCGAATGGGCATTTTGGTGTACCCGCTTTCAATTTAGCTATATATCAATAGACCGGAAATTCCTATCAAAATTCGTTGCCGCATCATTGAAATGTTGACTCGCCTCCAGAAAACATCGCCACTCACACCAATGTAAAAAAAAGTGTACATATGAAGTTTATTTTAGTTTACAAGCATATTTGTATCGTTTATTCCGTTCTGGCACATTCCTAAAATCGTACTAAGTTGATTTCTTTCATTTCTGACTGATCAACTTACCCTTAAAACTCAAAGTCGTAAAAAATAATGAACACTCAAAAATCTCGCATCTTTGGCAGCACATTGATTATTGCAGGGACAACAATAGGCGCAGGAATGCTTGCCCTGCCTCTTGCATCCGCAGGTATCGGCTTTTTAGCGTCGTTAGTCATCATGTTTTTGATATGGATATTAATGGTCTACACCGCTCTTCTTATGCTGGAAGTGCATCAATTCGCAAGTCATGATGCCACTCTTCATACCCTTGCCGAACAATTCCTTGGTCAAAAAGGAAAATGGGTAGCGAGCTGCGCGATGCTGTTTCTGTTTTACGCACTTTGCGCCGCTTACATTGCCGGAGGGGGTGGGCAATTCCATCAACGTTTGGTGTCCTATTTGAGTTTTCCAATCAGTCAGGAGACATCTACCGTTCTATTTACTCTTATCGTTGCGGCGATCGTTACCATGGGCACCGCATCCGTCGATAAAATTAACCGGGTGTTGTTTTTAGTAAAAATGATGGCAATGGGCGTGGCTCTGTATGTTCTGGCACCAGGCATAAACACAGGGCATTTGGTGAACATGCCACTGCAACAAGGGTTACTGATTTCTGCACTCCCTGTTATTTTTACCTCATTTGGGTTTCATGGCAGCATTCCAGCCATCGTAAAATACTTGAATAAAGACATAAAAGGCCTAAGGGTGGCACTGATCATTGGGGCATCTTTACCTCTAATCTTGTACATCCTTTGGCAAATCTCTACGCTGGGTGTGATAAGCCAGAATGACCTTGCCAATCAAAATGGGTTAAGTGCACTTATGGCGTCGCTTACTCATGCCTCTCAGTCGGGAGCCATCAAAAATGCCATTGCCGTATTTGCCGACCTAGCACTGCTAACGTCATTTTTAGGTGTCAGTCTAGGTCTGTTTGAATTCTTAGGGGACAGTCTTAAATCCTTCGTCAAGGCATCACGAACCCGCACCGCTGCCATCACTTTCCTTCCCCCAATGGCGTTTGCTTTGTATTACCCTCAAGGCTTCATTATGGCATTGGGGTATGCGGCCATCGCACTGGTTGTGCTCGCTATTTTCCTTCCTGTCAAAATGGCTCACAAAGCGCGGAAAATTCACTCAGAAGAGTTTGAATACAAAGTCACCGGAGGCACGGCAAGCCTTTTAATATGTACGCTAGCTGGTATCGTCATCATCTCGACGCAATTTCTTATTTCTTTCGGATTTCTAGCATCAACTGGGTAGATTTTAATCACAAAGCGCTTGCAATATAATTTTATTTTGCAAGCGAGAACCGTGTTTTCTTTCAAACTTCATTTAAAAAATTTGAATCTTAGCGCACTTCCAAGTGAATCTGGTGACATATCGAAAACGCAAATAGATTTCTAAAAATGTGACTGCTATATTCAAAAACGTTGTTACTGTAAGCGGTTAATGTGACCTAACATCTTTTTTATGACGTAAAATCCAAAATTATAATGAGGTTGATATGCCGTTGAAATTTTTAAGCTGCGCTCTACGCCCATGTGATACTCAACCAGTTTGTTCCTGTCCAAGCTGTGGCAGTGAAGATTATCTGATTTCGGAAAAGGGCAACATTTTAATTTGTGAGCGTTGTGGGAAGGTTTCAAAGGAAGAAATGCCCGAAGAAAAAAACCAAGAAACCGTGCATTGAGAAAAGATGAAATTATCCATTAAACCCGTTTAAAAAGGCATCGAATGATGTCTTTTTTTATTCCGTCACTCGGAACCTATTCACCTTCCTCATGCTCATGCTGAATTTTGCTCGCGCTCTATCGCGCTTTATGTGTTTACCACTTAAAGTGCTGAAAAATTTAAGCTAAATTGCGGATCTTTTTCTTCCAGTGCTTTTAGCAGCTCTTCGATGTTCGAAATGGTGCGCACCAACTCATGGTCGACTTGATATTCTGGCTGACTCGAACGGTAATAATACGTCAGCATCCTTGCTTTTATCCCCGCTTCCACACCTTTTAATGTGTCATCCACATAAATACATTCTTTTGGCGAAACCCCCATATTGAGAGCCGCATAAAGGAGTAGATCGGGTTCAGGTTTCCAGCTATTGGCATCAAATGCACTGTAAATGGCGTTGTGAAAGAACCCATCCAGATTGGTGAGTTTAAGAGCATGTGCAATTCTGTCACTTTCACTATTAGACGCTATGCAAACATTAATACCCATCTGTTTTAACTGCTTTAGTAGGTAGCTTGCCCCTTTTACAGGCTTGAGATTGGCTTCATACAAGGACTGCTTTCTGTCTCGATATAGAGGCTCAAGCAAGTCGAGAGAGAGATTGCAATTTAGGCGATGGCAAGTTTCAGACAAAATATCGGCAGGTTTCCCTCCCTGAAAGTGTTTCAGGCTATCTTCGAGTGATATTGATTTATTAAAATGGGCGAATACATCAACAATCGCCTGACAGCATAAAGTTTCGCTATCAACCAAGGTGCCTTCACAATCAAAAATAACGCAACGTATTTTATTCATATTCCACCCAACTCCTCTAAGAGAAATTTCAGTGTTGTATAGACATTCTTTTTTGAAAAGATCAATTGACAAAAACTGCTATTGGCAACATGAGTTTCTATCTAAAATGGCATCTCGATCACGATGCTTGTGATTATGTATCTCGCGTTCTTGTCTAAATGTGATTATAAACTAGGTCGCTACCCTAAAGAAATTCGCGGCTTACGTACGGTATCGTTACGCATAAAATATTTTTATATCAAAAGCTTAATAATTAACTCGCCATATACCTAGTGTTATCCAACGCCTACCTACGAAGTGCTCAACATAAATTCATGATGTTCAACTATGTATTTATCAACATCAAAATTATCACCCATAAAATTAACGACTTGCTGAACAAAATTAAGATAATTGTGTTTTTCATTGCTCAACAAATATATGTCGGAGATCAATATCTTCTTATCCAGAATAGTTCCTAAAGCACACCCAATCGGCTCACCATTTTTAAATCCTATAATAATGGGAAAGTCTGGTTCTAATATTATTTGAGTGAGAAATTCAATGATAAGAGATTGTGATTCTTTCTCTTCCCAATGATTTGAATATAACGTTGCAAAACAGATAGTCAGGCGATGAAAATCGACAATAAATATCTCATCCGCAATATCGTCGATAAATGAACGATTCACTGATTCAGTGGTATAAGCTTTGTTCGATTGAAAGGCTTTGTAAAGCTTACGCCCTGCCAAGCTCTCTTTTGTTGGGTACTTTACATCCACCTGCGAGCATAGCCATTGATTTTTCCTTTCTACTAGCTCTTGATGTACTTCGAGCTCTTGATGTTCTTTGTTTTGATTACTCAAATGCTTGTGCCTTTTTCCCAAAATGCGCAAATGCACGAGTTGCAAATGCTGTTGAATGCTGAACCACATGCAAGCAGCATACAGACCGCCACCAGCAACCACAATCATTTATGTACCTATATGCCTGTAGCAGGTTTAAAAAACAATACTGTTAACTTTAGAGGTATTTAATACTCGCAGGACGCCGTGTAATGTTGTAGGTTGGTGCGTAACTTCTACTTAATTATTTAGGCCCTAATATGTTGAAAAAACTTGCGATAGTTCCCCTACTCGCTTTTGGCTTAACCGCGTGCGATAGTAGCGACGAAGTCGGTGACGTCTCATTGGGAATGTTCACTTTGAAAGACATCAAACTGAATACTTGGGTTGATCCTGTTGTTACGGGGGTAACCTGCCATGTGGCAAGTATAGAAGCCAATTTGAGCCTATCCGATCCAAGCGACAGTTCGATTTCCTGCCGTCAAACCGGTGACATTACGCCAGAAATGATCGCTCAGATCGATAAATCAAAATCGGGCGAAGTGGTCTTTAAAAAGTCAAAAAGCGTCTTTTTCAAGAGCATGAAAATTCGACGTATTTTTGATTCAAATACTCAAACTTTGATGTACCTTTCCTATTCAACAAAGGAAACAACGGGCAGCTTCAAGCACAGCTTATCGACCGTTCCTCTTTGGGGAACAAAAGCATTTATTGAGAAAGCCGATATTCAGCAATAAAAACAATTGCATAAATAAGTCACCCCAAGGGCAGATTCTTCCATCTTAACTTAGGGTGACTTGAGTTTTAAATTTGTGTAGAATCCGCGCTTCGTTTTTCCAATATCGCTTGTATCAGCATGAAATTTCCCGGTCAGCGTAAGTCCAAACATTATTTCCCTACCCATTCACGTGATCCACTTGTTAATCAGATTCGTCAGACTCCCAAATTAAGCCGCCCTACCATTATCGGCGTGGGTCAAACCATTGTGGATATCGAAGCGAGAGTGGATGATGACTTTCTTCAACGCTATGACTTGAGTAAAGGCCACTCTCTGGTACTCGAAGAAGAAAAAGCGGATGCCTTATACCGCGAACTCACCGAAAACAACCTGATTACTCATGAGTACCCTGGCGATACCATTGGTAACACACTTCATAATTACTCGGTGTTGGCGGACAGCAAATCTGTTTTGTTAGGCGTCATGAGCAAAAACATCGAAGTCGGTTCTTATGCATATCGCTATTTGTGCAACACTTCTTCTCGCATGGATTTGAACTACCTTCAAACGGTCGATGGTCCGATTGGTCGCTGTTACACATTAATCTCTGATGATGGGGAGCGTACTTTCGCTTTGAACGTCGGGCAAATGAACCAGTTATTGCCAGAAAGCATTCCTGAAAAAGTCTTTAAGAAATCCGCCGCGCTGGTGGTCTCTTCTTATCTGATGCGCGGAGAACCAACGGATCCCATGCCGCAAGCGGTTCAGCGAGCTGTTGAACTTGCGAAAAAGCACAATGTACCCGTTGTGTTAACCTTAGGGACGAAATACGTTATCGAAGGCAATCAGCGTTGGTGGCAAGAATACCTAAAAGAGAACGTCACCGTTGTGGCCATGAATGAAGACGAAGGCGAAGCGCTGACGGGGGAAAAAGATCCTCTATTAGCAGCCGATAAGGCGCTTGAGTGGGTAGACCTCGTTTTGTGTACTGCCGGTCCGGTTGGCTTATACATGGCGGGTTATACGGAAGATGAGAGTAAGCGCGAAACCTCTTTCCCACTGTTACCGGGTAACATTGCGGAGTTCAACAAATACGAATTTAGCCGTGCCATTAAAAAGCAAGAGTGTCGTCATCCTTTAAAAGTGTACTCTCACATTGCACCTTATCTCGGTGGTCCTCTTGAAATCAAGAACACCAATGGCGCGGGTGATGCCGCACTGTCTTCTTTGTTGCACGATATGGCTGCAAATCAGTACCACAAATCCAATGTGCCCAATTCAAGTAAGCATGAACAAAATTTCTTAAGTTACTCTTCTCTCTCTCAAATTTGCAAATACGCCAACCGAGTGAGTTATGAGGTGCTTACCCAACACTCCCCTCGTTTAAACCGCGCTCTGCCAGAACGAGAAGACAGTTTGGAAGAAACTTACTGGGACAGATAGAACCCTATCGCATTCAAATACCAAAAAATGGGGCGAATCGCCCTGTTTTTTTGATGACCCATCGCGCACCCAGTATCAAGAACGCTCGCGATCTATCAAAGATGCGTATCACATTTATTTTTACACTTTAGTTGTATATCACTCGACTCCAGCAAAAACGCCGCATGGCATAACTCACCGCACCTCGTTCTATATTAACAAGCTCATCTATAGCGTATTTTTTAGCCAACTCAGCGTTTCAAGCTTCCAATATTTCGGTTATGTCCTATTCTTTAATTATTAGTGGGTTAGGAATATCAATTGGAGAGATAATGAAGAAAACTCTTTGGCGATTACTTTTGGTCCTGTTGAACTTTCCAATTTACGGTCATTCATCTAAAGGCTCATTGGGAGTGCGACCACAAGCAAAAATGAATCAAGATGGCTTCGTATCTACACCAAAGTGCGTTTGGTCTCTCGATTCCGCTTACCTTGCGGTGGCTAAAGGCATTCTCTCTGCTGGGGGGCGTCTCTACCGCGCATTAACCAACACATCTCCAGAGGCTTGGGAACCACTCAACACCCTTTGGGGCACCCCAAGATACACACCTCCCCCCCCCTTCGCCACATCGACTAATTTTAAAAGGATTGTACAAGCAGAAGAGAGAGATTGGGACGACGTTAACGCGATAGATACCTCACGATTGACGTATCTACTGGAGCAATAACGATCATGTCTCTTCGTCTTAAGACCATTTTCGGTATCGCGTTAATTGAAGCGGTGCTCCTTGCACTGCTCATAACCTTGACCCTTAACTATCTTAAGGCAACGAACAATGACCATTTTGCACAGCGAGCTGAGACAATAGCCAGCATGTTTACAAATACGGTTAAAGACGCGGTGCTAAGCCAAGACTTAGCCTCGCTTGACGCTTTTACGCAGGAGTTGATGACGAATACCGATTTACTTTACGTAAGAGTACTCGGCAAAGACGGTAAAGCGCTTGCCGCATCAGGTGAAGAGAAACGATCAGAAGGCGATTCAAAGCCTGAGATGAAAGCCGAACGGATTACCGATGGTATTTTTGATGCCACTCAACCGATAAAAGTAGCCGATATTGTTTATGGCGAAGTCCAAATCGGTTTGGATATGTCCTCACTCAACAAAAAGAGTGAAGAGGCGAAAAAATGGAGCGTCTTCATCATGATAGGTGGAATGGCACTTGTTGCACTTTTCTCCTACGTATTAGGGGCATTTTTAACGAAACGATTCACTTCCTTACAGGGAGCAGCCGAGAGATTAGCGCTCGGTGAACGAGATATTAGGGTGAACGATACAGGCAACGACGAGATTTCGCACCTAGCTCAAGCTTTCAATACCATAGCGAGCACATTGGTTAAAACGGAACAAACCAGCCAAGGCTATCAGCAACAACTTGACGCACTTAACGACGCCTTAGAAGCAACCGTTGAGAACCGAGTCGCTGAATTAAAAGCAAACAACGAATATCTGGTTGAAACCAATCGACAATTAAAAGAGATGCAAGGAAAGCTCATACACAACGAGAAAATGGCGTCTATCGGTACGATGGCATCGGGGTTTGCTCACGAAATTAACAATCCTATAGGTACGGTCGACAGCAATATCCAAACCGCCATAGAGTATTTAGATTGCTATAAAAACCTCGCGGCTCTCCAATTCAGTATCATTAATGAAAAAGACGATGAACGACGCAACCAACTCACTACCGATCTAAGCACTTGGGTAGAAAAAAACGACATGAGTTTTATAGAGCATGACTTTAGTAATACACTACAAGATGCATTAGCAAATACACATCGAGTGCGAAATATCGTGCAAGGTTTAAAGAGTTACTCTGTTTATCAAAAAGATTCTCCTCAGTCAGAAAACAACATCGACGAAATCCTAAAGCAATGTGTGGAACAAATTAAGTATGAATACCCCAGTGAAACCGTCATACAAACCAATCTAGACAGTAATGCGTTGGTCTTTTGCAACCCAGCGGAACTCAAACAAGCCTTTAATGCCGTTCTTAAAAATGCACTTCAATCAATGCAAGGACGCTCAAAAGGCTGTGTAGAAGTGAGCACACAGAATGAAGACGATTTTGTAAGCATCACGATATCCGATGTCGGTGTTGGAATTGCATCGAATCAAATATCTCAGGTTTTTGACCCTTTTTATTCAACACGCAAAGTCGGCGATGGTACAGGATTAGGGCTAACACTAACACACAATATAGTGATGCAGCATAGCGGTACGATAGACGTTACTAGCCAGCTGCATCAAGGTTCCAAAATTAACATCCGGCTGCCGTCCGAAGCCTTAGCGCAGGCTCGTAAAGAGGCAACAGAGGCAGAGGCAGAGGCAGAGGCAGAGGCAGAGGCAGAGGCAGATAAAATGAGACCGAATATGAAAAATTTCCCTTAGCGACAAGATTCACCTTGAAAATAAGGTTATTTACAATCAGCGAGTGAATGAGAAATGACCATTGAAAATCTAACCCACTGAAATATAATAACTATTTGAAAGTAAAATTTAATTGGCATGCATGTTGAGTAAGTATATCTGAATTTGAATAAGTATATCTGGAGTTGAATAAGTATATATGGAGTTGAATAGGTATATCTGGAGTGGAATAGGTATATCTGTAATTGAAATTGGAGATGCCATGGAAGATATTAATGTACTTAACACAATTAGCAAACCCAAATTGGTCCTGCTCGATGATGAGGCGGATATACTGAAAGCGCTAACGCGTGTACTGAGACGCGACTTCGAAATTCACCCATTTACTGAGCCGAGCGACGCACTTTCTTATCTTGAAGCACAAGAGGTAGCCATCATCATTTCAGACATGAAAATGCCGGACATGGATGGCTCGACCTTTTTGGGATACGCAAAAGACATTCAGCCAGAGGCGATTCGCATCTTACTGACTGGCTACAGTGACGTAGAAGACACGGTACGAGCAATTAATAACGGTGGGGTAAGTTCGTACCTGAGCAAACCTTGGGACAACGATAATTTACGTTTCACATTGCAGCAATCTCTGAAGTTTTTCCAAGTGAAAGAAGAAAAAAATCGCTTGCAGAAAGAGTTGGAATCTAAAAACGAACTTCTAGAGCAGGTCAACGTTGCGTTGGAAGAAAAAGTAGCCCTGCGCACTGAAGCATTACGCGAATCCAACACAAAGTTAAAAAGCACATTGAAAAGTCGATCTGGGCTTTATAGAGACGTACTTTCACTGATCACTGGGCTGATTTCTCTTAGGACGGGATGCAATGCACAAGACATAGAAAGAGTCGCCTATCAATCAAAACAAGTCGCGATCCTATATGGGTTAGATGAAGCCAATGTAAAACAGACATACATGTGCGGCATTATGCACAAACTCGGAATAATCGGTACCGACAACGACGTTCGCTTAGGTCAGAACTATCAGCAAAGTCATATTGCTCCTTCAAATAATCCCGACCTTGGGGCTGAACTGATCTCTCAACTTCCTCAATTTCAAAGTATCGCCTCTTTGGTTAGACACCAAGACGAAAATTTTGATGGCACTGGCTATCCTGGGCATATCAAAGGAAAGGATATTCCGATTTCTTCACGTATTCTCCGAGTCGTAAAAGACTATGACTATATGGTTGCAGGAGAAAATAACAAGGTTCATAAATCTCCGTTCGCGGCTCAGAACTACCTCAAGTCAAACTCTGGGACGATATACGATAGAGAAATAGTAAAAACGTTTGTGCAAGTCCTCCAAGAACGACCACAAGACGGCGTGCATGAAATCGAATACTGCGTTGGTGTGAATGAACTGAATATTGGAGATGTTTTGAAACGAGACGTCATGCTTTCCAATGGCTCAGCAATGTTAACGAAAGGCAGTGAAATCAATGAAGTTATGCTAAGGCGTTTGATTGATTACGAACGCAACAACAACACAACACTGACGTACTTCATATGACGCGGAAAGTGCCTATGAAAAAAGACAACGCCCATGAACACTCTGACCTTGAGTCTTTCAAGCGCGCTTATTTGCAAGAAAAGAAGAGTCGAGAAGAGACGGAAGCGTTGCTTGAAGCGAAATCAAGGGAACTCTATCAGAGTCTAAAGTCGCTAGAAGAGACGCAGGACAAGGTAAGCAAGCTCCAACAGCAAATGGTGCACACGGAAAAAATGGCGGCAATCGGTCAGCTTGCGGCAGGTGTGACCCATGAAATCAATAACCCTGTGAGCTTTGCTTTGTCAAATATGAAACTGTTGAAAGAATACACTCGCGATTTGATCGCCCTTGACCAGTTAGCAATGCAAAGCAAAGATGACCCAAATGGCTTTAGTGCCTATATTGCGTATCGCGAGAACATCGACATTGATCACTTAACAGAAGACATAAGCGACTTACTGACTGAAACCACACAAGGGCTGGAACGTATTCGAGAAATCTCTCATAACTTTAAGAAAGCCTCGCATAAAGGTACAGGTCAACTCACACCTATCGATGTCAATGACTGCGTTGAAACCGCCTTGAAAGTCGTGAACGGTGAAATAAAACATTCACTGACGCTTAAGAAGCATCTCGATTACATTCCCAAAGTGATGGGCTCCTCGACTCAACTACAGCAAGTCTTCATTAATTTGTTTATCAATGCCAAACATGCGACGCCAGATAAAGGGGAGCTGACCGTTATAACAGAGCCCATTGATATGGGTGACAAAGATTGGGTAAAAATCACCGTCAGAGACACAGGCAAAGGCATTGAACACGAGGACTTAGTCCATATTTTTGAACCTTTTTTTACAACAAAAGAGATGGGAAAAGGGACTGGTCTTGGACTTTCCATAAGTTATGAGATCATAAAAAGTCATAGGGGATCTATCGAAGTTGCCAGTGAGCCGAACGTAGGGACTACTTTTACCATTCTTTTACCGGGTCTGTAGTGGGGCTCACTCTCGCTTTCTAGCCATATCTTACTGAAATCTGAATTAAATTTAGATCATCACTGCCTCTTTAGGCTACTTGGGTATACAATACCTTCATACCTTATTTTAAAGACAAAAATTGTGGCTCTTAAACCTACCATTTACAAATTTCGTATTACGCTAACGGATATGAACAGAGATTATTATGACTCTCTGAACCTAACCATTGCTCAACACCCTTCTGAAAATGAACAGCGCATGATGGCTCGAGTCGTGGCGTTTTGTTTGAATGCTCAGGAAGGGCTTGAATTTACCAAAGGCCTTTCAAATATAGAAGAACCAGACATTTGGAAGAAGAGCTTAGATGATCAAATCGAACTCTGGGTAGATGTCGGTGAACCCGATGTGGAACGAATTAAAAAATCCACCCGCTTGGCAAAAAAAGTGCACGTCTACAGCTTTAACACCAAGTCGACTGTTTGGTGGAATCAAAATCAAGGCAAGATAGGCATGTTGAATGCGTCCGTCACCCGATTTGATTGGGAAGGCATTGAACAACTCGCCTCGTTGGTCACTCGCACCATGGATTTGTCGGTGATGCTGACCGGTAATTCTGTGTTTGTTACCGCCGATAATGGTGATTGTGAGATCGTTTGGGAAACGCTAAAAGACGCATCCTAATGACCAACCTCACTGAAATTTTAGTTTCTGCTGGCATGAATGAGTTAGCCCCTCCGGGTGAAGACCAAATCAGAAACGTTAATATCATCAAAACATGTGACGCAATATTCGAGCAAGCTTGCCAAAAGAACCCAGAAAAAAGCCCTTTTGATATGGCTTTAGGGACGCTCACCAAAGCCCAAATGGAGCTTATGGTCCATGTTGAAGCGCAAGCCCATACACTAAAAAGTATGGGCGACATCATTCAACACACCTTAGGTGATGAGCACGCCGATAAATTCAGTGCTGAATTACCAAAAGATCTGCTCTGCTGTACACGATTGTGGCTATTACTCCAAGGCTATTTACAAATGGATTTTAGCCTAGCAAATGATCATGCCACTCACACCAGTGAAACACTTGCAAAGATTGATGGCTCCAGTGCAGAGAAAACACGTACCGAGTTGATGAAAGCCTTCTACATCGGTAAATCTCTCAATGCAGTGGCTGCGAAACATTCAATATTTTCGACAATGTCTTCTTGGTTATCGAACACCTTCCGCTAGTGGGAACTTATGCCTAGATAATCATTTATATTGGCCATGAAAACCCAAAAGGAACAGGCGCTCCCTTTGGGTTTCCGTAAACGGAACACATGGTTTATTTATATTCAAGAAGTTGATTCAAGCAAGAATGAACGGGCTTTCATAAAGCATCAACGCTTACTGCTCAATGCTCAACACTTACTGCTCAATATTTACTGCTCAATGCTTCGGAGAATACGGCAAGGGTTACCGGCAGCAACAACGTTGTCAGGAATATCTTTCGTTACCACGCTCCCAGCTCCAATAACCGAGTTATTGCCAATCGTAACGCCAGGGCAAATGATGCTGCCACCCCCTACCCATACATTATCGCCGATGCGTATGGGTTTCGCGTATTCTAGCCCCTCGGTAATGCGTGTTTTAACGTCCAATGGATGGGTCGCAGTATACACTTGCACATTAGGGGCAAACATAACGTTGTCGCCAATGTCGACAGAATTGGCGTCCAAAATAGTACAGCCAAAGTTAGCGTAAAAATTTTCGCCTACCACAATGTTACTTCCATAATCACAGTAAAAAGGGGGTTCTAAATAAACCTCACCTTTCGCTTCAGGCAGTAGTGCTGCAATGGCATCTTGCCACTCTTTGCTATTTGGTAAGCTCTGATTTAACTTTTGCATCCAACGCCGACAAGCAACGCGCTCGCTGTGAATTTCATCATCCCAAGGCTGATATAAATCACCCGCAAGCATCTTTTCTTTTTCAGTGGACATTCAGGCACCTTCAATTTGAATTTTTTGTCATTCATATTAGCGGCTTCTGTCATACCAAAAGAAGGGGGAACTCAAAGGACAAAAAAAAAGATCACACTCTGCGATCTTTTTATACTTTTCTGTCTTTGCATTATTAGGATCTATTGACCTAATTATGTGCTTTCTTCATATCATCGATCATGATTTGAGTCGCTGTCACGCCACTCGCTGTAATGTACCAAACGGGCGCATTGACATAAGTGATTTTGTTATTTTTGAACGCATTGGTTTTCTTGATAAGTTCGTTATCAAGCTGCTTCTTGGCTTCACCTTTGGACGCCCCAATGGCTTCGTCACGATCTAATACGATAAGAACATCCGGATTCGCCTTGGCAATGAACTCATAGCTAATGTTATCACCGTGAGACTTAGCTTGAATGTTATCTACCGCTTGCTGGAAACCAAACAACGTATGAATGTAGCCATAACGAGAGTCGGTACCAAAAGCGGCAAGTTTGCCGCCACCCGTAATGATCGCCAAAGCTTTAGCGTCTGAATCCTTTGATAGTTTTTGAAGTTCTTCAATTTGGCTTTGCTTGTCAGCAATAAGCGCTTCGATCACGTCTTGCTTTTCAAATATCTCTCCCAGCATACGCCAAGCTTTCTTTGTTGAACCCCAGTAGTCTTGAGGTTCTGCCAAATATGGGATCGTAGGGGCAATTTTGGAAAGCTCTTCCATAGCACCAGAACTGCGGTTACTCACAATAATCAGGTCGGGCTTCATGCTGTAAATCGCTTCAAAATTAGGCTCAAACAATGATCCCGCAGCCTGATACTTGTCGTTTTTATACTTGCTTAAATAAGCGGGTAAGTGCGACTTCACAACCCCTACAGGTTCAATACCAATAGCATCCAGCACATCAAGGCTGTCTTGACCTAAAACCACCACATTTCGAGGCTTAGACTCTAACGTCGTTTTCCCCATTTGATGCTCTACCGTAATGGACTTTGCTGTGACTGCACTGGCAAACAATACGCTTAATCCGATAAGCGCACTTTTCAGCAAGGTTTGCGATGTTTTCATTATTTTTCCTTAATTTACTCTTTCTAGTTTTAGCTTAAAAAAGTTGGTTAGAGTGACCAACTCACGTTGAATCTGATCTCTTCGCCTGCACTTTCGAATACAACAAGCGATTTGATACGATGGCTTTCGGCTTCTTTTCGATAAGGGGATCGTCATACTGCAAGGCTAAAAAAGCTGGCCGCTCCTTTTTGAAGGAGGCGAAACCGTCGCTCAAGGCGCACTTGCTTCATACAAACAGGTAGCCTTTACCGTGAACGGTTTTTATCCGAGTTGAAGGCATGCCTTCTGCAACCAGTTTTTTTCGAATTCGACTCAAATGCATATCCAAGCTTCGATCATATTGGCAAAAATCACGTTCAAGTACGGCTCGGTATAAATAAGACTTAGATTGCACCTGGCCTTTATTTTGAGCTAACGTCCATAACAGCTTGAACTGAATAGGGGTCAGTTGAACATCGGCAGGCTCTTCTTTTGTTTGAACGGTTACGACCTGCGTGTACTTATTTAGGATAAGTTCTTCATGGGTAAGTTGAGACGAGCGTCTTATGGATTGACCACAAGACGGCGTGCGTCTCAGTATGGCTTCAATTCGCAAACAAATTTCAGTGAAGCTGCACGGCTTAGCGATGTAAGTATCGGCACCAAATTTCAGCCCGTGTGTTTCCGCACCGTAAGCCGTCAGTATAATGATGGGCGCGCTTGACTGTTCACGGACAACATTGAATAGCTCAAAACCATCTATATCCGGTAAATCCATATCCAATACAATCAAATCAAACGAGCCCTTCTTTATGCATTCGAGTGCTTCCGTTCCTAATTCAAAGCTTGTTACATTGTATTGTTGGGACGACAGTAAAGCCGAAAGTTGAGAATTAAGATCGGGGTCATTCTCGACCAATAACAGGTTAATGACTTTCTCATTGGTGCTGCTTTCCAATGCCGATGAAAGCCTAAAGTTCCTGACCGCGTCAAACATATTTCCATATCCAAACCGACAATAATGAGAATCATTATCATCCCATTATGAAGCAAAATCAATGTGAACGGTTTAATATTATTGCGTTTATTTTGCTTGTTGATCTGCGTCCTTTTTCTTGTCGATTTTATGCTGATCTTCTGTACGCCCGTGCTTCCAGTAACTGCTGATGTAGATTGCTTCTCTTTCTACTTCACGATCATTTCTAAAGTATTGTCTAAGCTGTCTCATTATTGTGAATTCGCTCGCACACCATACCCCTGGCTTGCCTTCTAGCCATTCTTGCTTTTCGACTACAGAAACCAGTGATTCATCTCCACTTTTGATCACCCATTGGATTTTCACACTTTCCGGTGCCTCAATCTTTTGAATATCTTCAGGCGTATTCGCTTCAAAAACTGCGTACCCTTTCATGCTGCGATCTAGGCTCTCAAGTATGGTCGATGCCGCGGGCAAGCCTGTCATGTCAGCCACGATGAAGCACCAATCTGCATTCGATTCTATCGTCTTAACACTGCCGGGACCTCGAACAGATAACCGCTCACCCACTTCAGATTGTTGTGCCCAATAAGACGCAAGTCCCGATTCAACACAATTGCCATGTGTTACAAAATCCACATCAATTTCATTGTTTTCTTTGTCTAGGCGGCGAATGGAATACGTTCTCAGTATTGGGTTGCCTAACGCACCCTTTTCAATGTGGCTTTGACCTTGTTCGGTTAACTCTAATTTGATGTATGCACCCGCAAAATCGTCAGAAAATGCCTGAACACACTCACCACTAAACGTAATTCTGAGCATGGATGGAGTGACAAACGATTTTGATTTAACACTTAACACTTGAGCCATTAATTTGTCCTTTGTATTGGGTATAGCTGAATTGGTAACAGAGTTATTGGTAATACATGCAAATACGCTGACCATTCACTTCATGTATGTGGAAATCCGTTTCATAAATCTTTGCTAAGACTTTAGGTTGAATGACCTCACTCACGGTTCCACAAGCAACAACCCTGCCCTTTTTTAGCGCCACGATGTTGTCTGAATAACAAGATGCAAAGTTGATATCGTGAATCACAATCACCACCGCTTTCTTTAAATCATGCGCTAGAATCCGTATGTTCTTCATGATCTGAAGTGAATGCTTGATGTCTAGGTTATTAAGCGGTTCATCCAAAAAAACGTAATCCGTATCTTGCGCGACCACCATTGCGATGAAAGCCAGTTGCCTCTGCCCACCACTCAGTTCATCAAGGTATTTGTCTTGTATTTCCGTAAGATCTAAGTAGTTAATGGCTTTATCGACAACGTCAATGTCATGTTTATCTAACGTTCCACCGCTGTGAGGAAAGCGACCAAACGACACAAGCTCGCGGATCGTAAACCTCATATTCAAGTTATTGGACTGCCTGAGCACTGCCAAACGCTTGGCCAGTTCCTTCGTATCCCAATCTGCGATTTCTTTTGTATCGATAAAGACTTGCCCTTCATCCCTTTGCAGCAAACGGCTCGCCATGGACAACAGTGTGCTTTTACCTGCACCATTGGGACCAATGATGGACGTCACCTCACCTTTTACAAAAGACGCACTGGCTTGGTCGACGACTTTATAGTGACCAAATGCTTTGGTCAGTTTTTCAATTTTAATCATGATGTAACCACTACACTTTCTGTCTTTTCAACGGCACTTTCTGTCTTTTCAACAGCATTTTCTGTCTTCTCAACGGCATTTTCTGTCTTCTCAACGGCATTTTCTGTCTCATCAACTACACTTTCCGCCGGATCAGCAGGGACAGAAAATACAGACCACCAACAAAATTCACGATAACACTCAGTGTTGTTTCAAATTCAAATGCACGTTCTATCACCCATTGCCCGCTCAGCAACATGCAAACGCCCATTAAAGCAGCACCCGTCATTAGTATTTTATGGCGATAGGTTTGAAAGCATTGCCTCGTCAGGTTAGCGACGAGCAAGCCAAAGAAAAGAATGGGGCCAACCAGTGCAGTGGAAACCGCTATTAAAATAGAAACCAGCACCAAGACTTGCTTCGTTACTTTGCTTACGTTCACACCTAGGCTCAACGCGTTATCTTTATCAAGCCAGAAAACGTCCAACTTATTATGTAAGAAATACAAACAGCCAATCACAATGGAAAGCGGAATTAAAACTATATAAACCAAATCACTGTTCACGTTATTAAAGCTCGCAAACATGGCACCTTGGAGGAAGGAAAATTCTGTCGGGTCCATTATCATCATAAAGAAGCCCGCTATATTGGAAAATAACTGCCCGAAAATCACACCGGTCAGTAGAAGCGTCATGATGTTAGCGTTTTCTCTCCGAAAGTAGAAACCAAAAAGTACTAACGAGAATCCCACCATAACAGCGACGGATATTGAGAAGTTAACAAAGGAACTTAGCAGCACCGAACCCACCCCACCTAAAACGGCTAAAATGCACACTTGGATAAGCACATAGAGCGAATCAAATCCCATGATGCTCGGGGTTAATATCCGATTATGTGTAATGGTTTGAAACACCAAAGAAGATTGCGCAATCGCAATGGAAGCGATAACAATCGCCATCACTTTAGGCACTCGGCGGGATAAAAAGTATTCATAGTTATCTGCGTTGAGCCCCAACCCAACAAACAGAAAAATAAACAACAAAGCGACGATTAAAAAACCCGTTAAGACGACTCTGTCACGCATTATGCTTCCCCTTCAAAATAAGGAACAAGAAAGCGAATCCACCAAGAATGCTGATGATCATTGAGATAGGAACTTCATAAGGGAAGATGATTAACCTGCCAGCCACATCGCAAATTAAGACAAGAATGGCGCCGCATAACGCTGTGTAAGGGATATTGCGACGAATGTTATCTCCCATATAAGCCGCCACAATGTTGGGGATGATCAGCCCTAAAAAAGGCAGTTCGCCAACAATCATCACAATGCTTGCGGAAGTCATAGAGACCAATATCACGCCAACAATGACGACCTGTTGATAATTGAGCCCTATATTTGTAGCGAAATCCTTCCCCATTCCCGCGGCAGAGAATCTCGCTGCATACGCGTAACTGAATACGGCGATAGGTACGGCGATGTAAAGTAATTCATAATTCCCCTGTAAAACGGTAGAAAAGTTCGCGATAGCCCACGTCGATAAACTTTGAACAAGGTTAAATTTATAAGCAATAAAGGTCGAAGCGGCCGACACCACATTACCGAAAATGATGCCAACTAAGGGGACATAAATGGCATTCTTAAACTGTATGGTGTGAATGAATCGTACGAAAAGCAACGTACCTAGGATGGAAGTGCCAAAGATAAGAAAGAGATTTTCACCGTGCCCGAAGATAAGAATGCTCATTAAATACCCGAGCATCGCGCATTCAATGGTGCCAGACGTCGATGGCGCCGCAAACCGGTTTTGACTGATCTGCTGCATGATCAAACCAGCAATACTCAAACCCGCGCCTGCCAACCAAATCGCAAGCAAACGCGGAATACGGCTTATGAGCAAAATTTCCCATGTGGCTTCATCGCCTACCAGTAACTTTTGCAAGCTTAAGTCAGCAACACCAACAAAAAGTGAACCAGCACTCAAAACAAGTAAAATAAAAACGAACTTAAACACCGCCGACAGAAACCTCAATAGTAATCATTCTTATTCAAAGGCGGTTTAAAATATACTATCCTCCGTTAAAATCCCAGTTCTCTCTGCAATATTTGTCTTTCTGCACACGCAATTGCGTTTTCTAAAAAGGTATACGCTCAAACGCCTTTAGATATACAGCGTTCCGACCGCGATCCTCAATATCACATAGTCTCTCAATTGGTTGGCAATGAGCAGGATTTAAGATAAGTTCTTGGTCGTTTCGACATAATTATCAGTGCAACATCTGCAGTAAGGAGCAAACAATGAAGTTGATACGTTGGTTTTTGGGTAAGGTCATCCTAGGGTTGAATTTTGTTTTCTCTCCAAGAGGAGTAAAACGCGATCAAAATGAACAGCAAATCATCGACCAAAAAACCAAACAACTGTCCCTTTATCAATTCGATGCTTGTCCATTCTGCGTGAAAGTGCGCCGTCAAATGAAAAGACAATCACTGAACACTGAATTGCGCGATGCAAAAAATAACGCAACCCATAGAGAAGAATTAGAAAATGGTGGAGGCAAAGTCAAAGTCCCTTGCCTTCGTATTGAAAAAGACGGCGAAACAACGTGGATGTATGAATCCGGTGATATCGTTTCTTACTTACAAAAAGAGTTCGCTTAACTCGATTTTGTTAGTCTGTACCGAGTCAGACTCAGTCTGAACAAAGAGTAAATAGACAAACAGATGAATAGATGAATAGGCAAACGTCGCCATTTTCTCTGCGGCACTCCTATACTGCGGCACTCCTATACTGAAGTGTTCTCATATGCTTGGGCAGATACGCAAGCTTTAACTTTGAATCTGCCCCGCCTCACTCATTGATTGCGTAGCCGAAGCCCCTGACTCCTCAGCTTCTTTGCTTTCATTGCTTTCCGTTTCCATTTCATGAACTTCATCGTTATCTGAATTGATGCGTCCCGATTCGAATAAAGCATTGTCACTATTGTAATATCGGACAACAAACGGCGTAAGCATGACAGACGAAGGAAAAAAACGCTTCATAACATCACTCTCTTTAGTAATCTAAGGTCATAGTAATTCGGCGCTTTTCTGGAAATCATGATACAAAACAAAGAAAGCTTACACAGACCAATAGTGGTTTAAAACCGTGAGGTGCAGTCCAAATTTAACCCAGTAACAGAGCTTGTAATTCTCTCCAGCACTTCACTTCATAGTGTGGTGTAATGCCTTCTGGCGCTGGCGTTCCATCAACATTTAACCAGCAGGTATCAATGCCAGCATTCAATCCCCCCAACACATCCGAGTGAGGGTTGTCACCCACCATTAAGATTTGTTTTTTTTCAGGATGCCCCATCCTTTCAAACGCAGCATCAAAAATAGCGACATCAGGCTTTGCCGTTCCAACTTCTTCAGAAATGATGACATGATCGAAGAAATGGCTTAGCCCCGTTCGTTCTAGGCGAATACTTTGCAGCTGAGTAAACCCATTCGTGATGATCCCAAGGCGAGCATGTTGGCTGATTTGTTCCAACGTTTCTGCAACGAAAGGCAGCGGTTGACAAATATCAGCCATTGCATCCAGAAATAACCGATTCAATTCAGATGGATGCACATTAAGCCTTTCTGCCCAAACGACAAAACGATCCTCCTGGAGTTGCTTCGCGGAGACTTCCCCATCCTGATACTTTACCCACAAAGGTTTATTCACCAACTGGTATTCTTCAAAATCTTCCTGACTGAATTCAACATTTAAGCGGGAAAACATGGTTTGTAAGCCTTTGAATGCATCAAAACTGAACAGCGTTTCATCAGCATCAAACAATACCCAACTGTATTTCATACTACGTTCCTTTTGCATTTTTGTGCGTTTGGTTTCTCGTCACCTACCTCAATAATGAGGCTTCATAATGAATGAAACGGATTTTATATGCTCATCACCTCAAAAACGATGTAATAAAATTGAAATGTAGTATTCCAATACCACCACCAAATCACAAAATCCTACAATAATAGCGACCAACAACGATCAGGAGCAATACATGACGAAAGCAATACACTCCATGATTCGTGTTTTCGATTTAGATAAATCGCTCGATTTCTACCACAAAGCCCTTGGCTTATCTGTCGCAGATCGCTTTGACTTTGATGGCTTTTCTCTTATCTATCTTAGAAATGAAGAAACCCGTTTCGAGCTTGAGCTGACTTACAATCATGATCAGAAAGAACCCTATACACACGGTTCGGGTTACGGTCATTTGGCAGTATCAGTAGACAACATCGATAAGCACTATCATACCGTCACTGAGTTTGGATTAGACCCAACACCAGTGAAAGAGTTTTTCCACAATAACGAGCGTTTGGCTAAGTTCTTTTTCTTGCAAGACCCAGATGGGTACAAGATTGAGTTCATCGAGCGGGACGGTCGATTCGAATAAAAAATGGCATTTCTGGTCACACAGAATGGCAAATAATAAAGAGCCTAACGTCGTAAATGTTAGGGTTCATCTCTCATCCTTGTCTTTGGCTGTTTAATTTTCAGACCCCCTCGGCACACGCCAACTCTTATCGGTGTCGAGGAAAATTAAGCTGCCTCTTTTCTTATTTATCACCACGCCTCTTATTTATCACCACGCCGCTTTTATTAACACAACGATCAAAACTGTCGCTATCATAACTATCAGTACTCTATCTATCAGTACTCTAGCTATCAACACCATAACCATCAGTATCCTAGCTATCAACAAGATAACCATCCGAAAAATAGACTGGGCATCAAGCCACTGCGCATTTTTCTTACCTTATTGAACAAGTGAACGATCTTCCCTCAGAAGAAATGAAACTCACTACTTAAACACGTTCACTCATTAATATCAGGCCGTTAAACGTATTCGCTCCCCTCAGTGGACTCGTTGCAATCACATCATTAATGAGATACCCCTCACTGTTTATGGTTACTTTTTAACCTAGCATGTATGACAAGAACTGAAATCATGCATTCATAAATGAAGAAATCCAAATCTACGCTAGCGATAGATCAAATTGTTTACGACGTGTTAAAGGAAAACATTCCGGCAGGCTCCTTCCTCAAAGGAGAAAACGAATTGGCGCAAGCAATGGGCGTCTCTCGAACATCAGTAAGAAGTGCATTGCAAACATTGGCGAGTAAAGGGCTAATCACGATAACCCCAAAAGTAGGAAGTGTGGCCAATACGCCAGACAAATGGAACTGGCTCGATCATGACGTGCTCTCTTGGGTTACGCAGTACAAGGACTCTGACACTTTTCTGCCCCATTTATTAGAGGTTCGTTTAATGGTAGAGCCCGACGCAGCAGCGCTTGCCGCATTAAACGCTACTGGCGATAACCTTGCTGCTATTGAAAAAAGCTACAACATGATGGCAGAAGGGCTAGAAAAAAGTGACAGAAAACAGATCCATAGTGGCGATATAGCGTTTCACAAGCAATTGTTAGTGGCAACTAAAAACCCATTTTTGATGTCACTCGGCGATGCGCTTACAACCACCATGGCGGTATCGTTTTCAAGAACGTTGGAACAAAACGTCACACTAAGCAAACCCGCACTCGAAGATCACTACAGAGTGATGAATGCCGTCCGAATGAGAAACCCAGAGCGCGCCCGAGAGCTAATGCGTGACATTGTTTTAGGTGCAATAAGCAAGACCGTTAAGGACATGGACGGTCGTTATTTAATACGCTAGTTCGCCAACCATCGTAAGAGGACAATACACTGTTTTGCGCTTAACACTCTTGTATTACAAGAGTGAAAATAAAGTAATACATGGAGTCATATATGAAGGGAAACTGGATTGCCGTCGATTGGGGAACAACCAACTTTAGAGCATTTTTGATGTCGGAATCCGGCGAATGCTTGGACTCCATTCGCGCGAAGAAAGGGCTTCTTTCCATTAAACCTAACCAGTTTTCAGCAGAATTCGACCACCTTATCGATCGCTGGATAACGGAATCGGATCCACTACCTGTACTCATGGCCGGAATGGTAGGCTCCCAGCAGGGTTGGTGTGAAGTGCCCTACGCCTCGGCTCCTGCATCCGTTAATGAGATTGTACGTGGTATCAAAACCGTGCCATTGCTGTCTGGTGCTATCGGAAAAATCATCCCTGGTATCCGTTGTCAGAACGCGTTTGGCTACCCTGATGTGATGCGTGGGGAGGAAGTTCAACTGATTGGATTAAGTGAATTACTGAGCCAAGATTTCAGTGCCATTCTCTACGGTACACACAGTAAACACGCCCACTGGAAGAACGGCAAACTCATCCAATTTTCCACCGTTATGACAGGGGAGCTGTATTCCATACTGGTCGAACACAGTTTGCTCGGTAAAGCTTTGCCAAAACAAACGAACAATAACGATGTGTTTTATAAAGGAATGGATATGGGAATCAGTAACCCATTAAATCACATACTATTTAGCGCCAGAACATTCCGTTTAACCAATAAAATAAAGCAAGAGCATGTTCATGCGTTTATTTCCGGCCTTTTAATTGGTCACGAATTGTCTTTAGTGAACAAAGACAACAAACTCTACCTGATTGGTTCCAATCATTTAAGCCAACCCTATTCCGATGCCCTAAGTCATTTAAATATAAAACACCAACGGATGGATGGCGACCAGTGCTTCTTAAAGGGGATGACTAAAATATACAAAAGTGGAAATAATCATGAATACTAAACAATTAAGAGATCACGAATGGTTTAAGGCTTTACCGCTTATCGCAATATTACGCGGAGTAGAACCTAACAACGTTATTGAAATCGCGCGTATTCTCATAAAGCATGACTTCCGGTTTATTGAAGTGCCACTGAATTCACCCAATGCGATTCAAAGCATAACGCAGCTCATGCAAACTTTTGAGGGTGAAGCGTTAATTGGTGCAGGAACCGTCACAAACGTAGAGCAATTGATGCCCGTTATCGAGACGGGCGCTAAATTAATTGTCACACCCAATATGAGCCCAGACGTTATTCGCACAGCTCGGGCACATGATTGCGTGGTCTTTTCAGGTATTCAAACCCCCACCGAAGCCTTTGCCGCCATTGAACATGGTACAACCGCCCTGAAATTTTTCCCGGCAGAGTTAATACAACCCCAAGGTGTGAAAGCCATCAAATCGGTGTTGCCTCCCGACATGATTTGCTGCCCTACAGGCGGTATTGAGGCCAATTCTAAGCAGATGCAATCCTACCGAGATGTTGGGGTTGATGGGTTTGGTTTAGGATCCGGTTTATATAAGAAAGGCATCAAGCCTTCGGATTTAGAGCGGCGCGCGAAAGCGTATCGAGACAGTTGGATGTCACTAGAGCCGCAGGATTCTAGCCTAAACGGGATTACCCGAGAAGCATCCACCAATGAATCGAGTAGCAGGCATGGGGCAATATTAAAATGATGCGTTCACAAGATATCTACGGCGTAAACCCAATCGTTGCGATGCCATTCGATGACAAGGGCCATGTCGATACAAAAAGCTTTAAAAAGTTAGTCTCTCATCTCATTGGTACAGGCTGCCAAGGGCTCACTTTATTTGGCATTGCCAGTGAATTTTACAAACTCAGCCAAAAAGAAAAAACGTCACTCTCACGTTGGTTTTGTGAAACCACCGCAAATTCAGGCGTCTTTAGCTGTATATCCGTTACCGAGCACGCAACCGAGTTGGCGGTACAACAAGCCATTGCGTACCAAGAGCAAGGCGCGGATTCACTCATGCTACTTCCGCCCTACTTTCTAAACCCTGGAGCTGAACACATTATTCACCATATCCAAAGTGTGTTGAGTGCCGTCGATATTCCCGTGCTCATTCAGTACGCTCCTACCGAAACGAGGGTCACCATAACACCACAGCAAATGAAAGCCATCACAGAAGGTCATTCTCACGCGGTATTCAAAATAGAGTGCAACCCACCTATAGAATACGCTCAGGCTTTACTGTCATTACTCCCCAGTGCCGTCATCATGAACGGCTACGCGGGCCTGTATATGTTGGATATGTTAAACATCGGAGGAAAAGGGGTGATGCCGGGCTGCTCATTTGCTGAAATCTACGTTGAAATCTATCGGCTACAACAGTCTGGTTATCAAAGTAAGGCATTGGCACTGCACAAGCAGTTATTCCAATACATCAATAAATGGATGACGCACTGTGAGTACATTATTGCGGTAGAAAAAGAAATACTAAAAAGGCGTGGGCTCATTGCAACGTCGTACTGCCGAAAACCGGACTACAAGCTGTCCGATGAAGACAGACAAGACATTGATGACTTCATTTCATCGTTCTCTCACCATTTGGAACGTGTTGACCTAGGCACATCTGAAAAATAAAAAAACGCCTTTGACAGTCAAGCTCTGCCAAAGGCGCCTCTCCTCCACCCAGAGGATAAAATCTACATCATCTATAGGAAGTAAGCTTTCTTAATGAGCTTAATTAAAATTTAGAACATCCTTATTTATACGCAAGTTTTATTTAAAAATTTTTATGCGTTTGCCCGAAATGTCAGATAAAAGCCCCGTTTCCATTGGCTATTTTTCCATTAACCCCATCAAATATAAGTAAAATAAGATCAAAGCCGCACGTAACTTCGCCTTGTGACCAACACAAACTCCAACGAAAAAAGGGAAATTCAGATCATTCAAAATAGAGCTCACAAAAAGCCAACAAACCTAATCAACATTGAGGGACGGAGCTCTACCTAAGTAACCCCAAATGCTTAGGGATAAATTAAATGCAAAAGCTTCTAACTTGTCAGTTACATGATCAATTTGTGGTACATCGAAAATTCAGAATGAGAATAAATTCAAACGTGGTAATCATGAGGCATTCAGGCACAATGCCATCGTCAATATATGATTTCGCTTGGTTAAAACAAGAGGCCCGCTGCATGCGGGCTTTTTTTTATCCATTCTTACACCCAATCGGTCTTACAGCCAGTCAGGCGCATTTTGAAAACAAATCGGTCGTAACCATCGCTCTATAGCCGTTGAGCCTACGGAAGTGAATTGGCCATTGGTTGTGGCAGGAAAGGGCCCCCCATGAACCATCGACTGACACACCTCGACTCCGGTGGGGAAGCCATTAAAGATGATTCGACCAGCGATGTGCTCCGCTTGTGCTATCAACGGTTTGTGTATTTCGGGATCCTCTTCCGCATCCAGCCAAAATGTAACGGTTAGCTGACCTTCCATCGTGTGAAGAATCGCCAAAACCTCCGCTTCATCCTTGGCTACAACGACGAGTGTTGATGCCCCAAAAACTTCCGGCTGCCAATCATTCGGCGCGTTTAAGAATTGCTCTCCAGAAATGCGATATAACGCAGGTTCACATTGATTCTCTTTACCATTGACTTGCGAGCTCACACCACCTGTAGATCTCATGCCCGACTTTAACGCCGTGGCACCCAGTGACTCCAAGCGTTCTATTCCCGCATAGTAAGCCTCATAGATCCCTCTATTGAGCATGGTTTGAGCGGGTTGAGCGTGGGTGTTCATCGTTAACCTTTGTATAAACGGCTCGGTCTCATTTCCCTCACAAACAAGAATCAGCCCAGGATTAGTGCAAAATTGCCCAGCACCAAGGCACACCGAATCAGATAACCCTTTTGCTAACGATTCCGAGTGGTTAGCTAAGGATTTGGCAGAAAGAAAAACAGGGTTAACGCTGCTCATTTCCGCATAAACCGGAATGGGCACGTCGCGCCCCTGCGCCAAACGGTTTAACGCTAACCCACCTTGTTTCGAACCGGTGAACCCAACGCCTTTCACGGCTGGGTGAGTCACCAAATGACGACCAACGGTGTTCCCACTGCCATAAATCATACTGAAAACACCAGTAGGTATGTCGGTTTTCTGTGCCGCTTCCACGATGGCTGAAGCCGCAAAATAAGACAGATAAGGGTGCGAAGAATGCGCTTTAACAATCACAGGGCACCCAGCAGCCAATGCCGAAGCTGTATCGCCACCCGCAACAGAAAATGCCAAGGGAAAATTGCTGGCACCAAACACCGCCACCGATCCTATTGCGCGTTTCACTAAGCGTAAATCGGGCCTTGGGAGCGGCGTCCTGTCTGGCAGGGCTTCATCGTACCGTTCATCAAACGCATGCCCATTCGCCAGTAGGTTGGCAAACAGGTTAAGCTGACCAACGGTTCGCTGTAACTCTCCCTTTAGGCGCGCTTCTGGTAACCCAGTTTCGAGCGTACCGAATTGGACGATATCGGCTTCTCGGCTTAATAACCCTTCACCAATGGTACGCAAAAATTCACTTCGCGTGATGTTTGCACTGTTAGAGAATGCCATGCTCGCATTCCCTGCTTCTCTGCATGCCCTTTCCACTTGCGAAAGGCTCGCAGAGTGAAACGCTTGCGAAAGAGGGCGATTGTTGTTGGGGTTCGCGGCATAGATGGGCTCTCCTTCTCCGCTTTCCCACCCTCCTCCGATCACGATTTTTCCTAGGTTCACCATAAAGATTCATCCTTTTATCCAAACGCCGTTTTAGAGTCGGTTGACCCTAGTTTGACTGGTGAGTATTCAAATACCGATACAGCGCACGCACGCCAAACGTCCACGGTGGCAACTTTTCACAGTGATCGACCGTGTTTTGCAGCCGCCCTAAATGTTGAGAATGAATGCGCACGATATCGCCCACTTTATGGGTAAAGCCGCTTCCTTGTTCATCCCGATCTTGGATGGGTGCAAACATCGTCCCCAAAAACAGCGCAACGCCATCGGGGTATTGATGATGGTTGCCCATCAATTGGCTCACCAGCTGCTCGGGTGAACGGCTGATTTTTCCCATGTCGGACGATTCATGCAAAGAAAACCCATCGCTTCCTTCAATGGAAAGGTGAACAATTTCGCGTTCAATGTCTACGAGAGAAAACTCATCATCGAATACGCGAATTAATGGTCCAATCGAACACGACGCGTTGTTGTCTTTGGCTTTACCAAGCAAAAGCGCACTCCGCCCTTCGTAATCCCTAAGGTTGACATCGTTACCCAATGTTGCGCCCACAATGTTTCCCTTCGAGTTAACAGCCAGTACCACTTCGGGTTCTGGGTTATTCCAATACGACGTAGACAAAACCCCAATACGCGCCCCAAACCCCACACTCGACATCGGCTGCGCTTTGGTGAAAATTTCCGCGTCTGATCCTATCCCCACTTCCAAATATTGGCTCCACAACCCCTTTTCTTGCAGCAACAACTTCAATTGCATGGCTTGGTCACTGCCGGGGGTTACTTTGCCTAAATCGGTACCGATTGCGTCAATCAGCTCCTGCCGCAATACCGCGGCTTTTTGCGGATCGCCATCGGCGTTTTCTTCTATCACTCTCTCTAACATGCTGACGGCAAAGGTCACACCTGCGGCTTTGATTGCTTGCAAATCAAATGGTGCAAGCAAGCAGTATGGGGTGTCTGTGGATTCAGCCACGGTTTGCCATGAAGCTATCGGCGTCTTGTCCCAAGCCGTCAAAATAGACAAAAGCTGATCGCTATCGAGCAGTTCACTCACGGTGGAGGCGTAATGAGTGAGATCGTATACCTGCCCTTTCTTCACCAACACAACCAAAGGTCCACCAGCATCATCAGACCAAACTCTTCCGATCCATAACGCCTTATCATCGTTGGGAATGATTGTCATATCGTCTTCCTTTATAAATGGAGTTGGCTCAGCAGGTTATCGGCACAAGCAAAGGGGTATTCATATGCGCCGCCAACATGAGGTTTAAAACTCAAAACCGCCCCTTCCATTGGGTTTTGCTTCAACTGCTCTGGCGTTAACGTGAACTGCGCAGAGGTGATGTATAGCGTCTCTGCACGTTCACCGCCGAAGGTACAACTAGTTGGGTTCGTCACAGGTAAACGCACCACCGAATCAAGCAATCCATCCGGCGCAATCCGTATAATTTCTGCCCCGCCAAATCGGCAATTCCATAAGTACCCTTCGCTGTCGATACACGATCCATCCGGCACGCCATTGAGGTAATGCTCAAAGAAAACGCGTGGGTTGCTCACCGATCCCGTGTCTAATTCATAGTCGTACGCCCAAATCACGTTATTCATAGAATCGCCAAAGTAAAAGGTTTCTCTGTTTGGCGACCATGCCATGGTGTTGGTTAAACCGATATGGTACTCCGTCCAACGTTTAGCGAAGCCATCACCCAACACACTGAAGAGCGCACCGGACTCCCTGCCCATGGCTTTCCCACTACCATCTGGATGAAGATTCGTTTGCATCGACGACACCCAAAAGCGCCCCTTAGGGTCACATTTACCTTCATTAAGCCGATTTCCTTGCATTTGATCTGGCTGGCAAACAGGGGTGACTTTTCCGCTACGCCTGTCGACCAAACTGACGCCTTGTGCAAACGCCACAATAAGGTGCGAGCTGGATTGCTCGACCAATGCACAGGCGGTTGGGAAGTCTTGCGTCGGTACGCGAGTGCAATGGCCTTGTTGATCCATCGTAACCAGCGCCTTGTCAATAATATCCACGAAGATCAAGCTGCTTTCATCTGGGTGCCAAAGCGGGCTTTCGCCAACAGAAAAGCGTGCATCCGAAACGACACGGATATGGCTCGATTGTTCGTCGAGGACGCTGTGTTTATCAGAATCGCGGGGTGAGTTTGACGTGTCCATTTCACTCTCCTTATGACTTACGTCACCGAACGTGCTTAACCGTTCGGATCGGCCCATTGAGTATTTGGGGTATAGGCAAACCAATCGGGGCGCGACGGGTCTCTGTCGTAAAGGTAACCGCCCAGCTTCTTATACAGTTCCGCATAATGTTTCAGTTTGTCTTCATCCAGCTCAACCCCAAGCCCAGGCGTGGTCGGAACTTGTATTTTCCCATCTCGGTACGTCATCTTTCCGCCTTTGATCACATCATCAGTAAGATGGTGATAATGGGCGTCTGCCGCGTACGTTAACGTGGGTAAAACCGCGCCTAGGTGCAACATGGTTGCCAATTGAATACCCAGCTCACCAGACGAATGCACCGAAACGCTGGTTTGAAACGTTTCGCAAACATTGGCGGCTTTAATGCAATTGCGGATCCCTCCCCAAAAGGTGGTATCCAACAGAATGACATCCACAGCAGGGTCGCGCACATTCGTCGCAAGCTGCTCAAAATTAATGACGACTGTGTTGGTCGCATTTGGGATGTTTACGCGGTCTCTGACGGTTCTCATCCCATTCAGACCCCATGTTGGGTCTTCGTAGTAGTCGTTATTAAGATCTTCAATGTTACGACCAAACCAAATGGCTTCTTCGACCGAGAATGCCGCGTTGGGATCGTATCGCACTTTGTCTTCCGGCAACGAGTGCGCTAACGCGCGGAACAGCGCCAACTCATATTTCGGTGGAAAGACACCGCTCTTAAGCTTGTGGACCCGAAAACCGTACCGTTCCTTTAATTCACGTGCGTGCGCCAAGAGTTGCTCTTGCGTGCGCACCTCTCCATAACCTTCGTCATTGTTGAACCGGAAGAATAAGTAGCTCGCAAATTCCACTTCGTCTCTGACTTTACCTCCCAGCAAATCGTACACAGGAACACCAAGAAACTTTCCACAAATGTCCAAACAGGCAAATTCGATCGCCGCGTGATACTGCGTTCGGTTGTTGTATAAACTAGCGGTTGGGTTGCATATCTTCATACGCAGCGCTTCGAGCTCAAAAGGGTTATGCCCAAGCAAATATGACTTCAAGCCAACAATCATGGCCTCGGCGGACTCCCCGCCTCCCCCCATTTCCCCTAGCCCAACAAGACCAACATCGGTTTCTACCTGAACCACGGTTCGCACAAATCGCCCCCAATGGGCACCATTCGAATGACGTAATGGCGCTTCTAATGGCACCGTGATTGTCGTTGCTTTGATGTCGGTAATTTTTGGGTATTTCATGCTCATCCCCTTTAGCTTATTAGCCTAGTCATGTGTTCAACCGACGTATCCTCAATGGGAAGGTCTGCTGTTTTTTCTCCTCGCGCCATGGCGATAATACGGTCGGATACCTGAGACACATGGTGTAAATTGTGGCTGATAAAAATGCAGGTCACACCCTGATTTTTCAGCATTTGTATGTATTCCAAAACCTTATCCGTCTCTTTCACAGAGAGGTGATTGGTCGGTTCGTCTAAGATAAGAATTCGAGACCGAAAATAGATGGCTCTGGCTATTGCAACACCTTGCCGTTGCCCACCCGACAGTTCTTTTATCGGGCGATGTGGGTGTTCCAGATCCAAGCCAACATCTTTAATCGCTTTTACCGCTTCTTCCGCCATTTTGGATTCATTCAGCCACCCAAATCCTCTTGGCCCTTTTCGCCGCATTTCTCGACCGATAAACATGTTCCGAACAATCGACATTTCCGGCACCATGGCGGTGTATTGATAAATGGTTTCAATGCCTAAACTCATTGCGTGCCTCGGATTACGGATCGTCACCGGCTGTTCATCGATATAAATGTCACCGCTGCTTTGGGTATGAACACCAGACAGAATTTTGATCAGGGTCGATTTACCCGCTCCGTTATCGCCGATTAACCCAATAACTTCACCGCGCCCTATCGATAAGTTGACGTTCTGCAAGGCTTCTACACCCGCGTAGGATTTCGATATGTTGCGACATTCCAGTAAAGGAGATTCCATGTTTCCGCCTCCTATACTTTCATTTTGTCCGCCATGCGGCGGGTGTAGGCATTGAGAGCGACTGAGAAAACAATCATCGCGCCGACCGCAAACTTAAACCAGTTGGCGTCAATGCGATTAATGATGATGATGTTCTCTATGAAGGCGATCAGAAGTGCCCCAATAATGGCTCCCATCACCGTTCCTACCCCTCCAGTGAGGGCAGCACCACCGATAACAGCGGCGGCAATGGCGTGAAGTTCGAACCCTGTGCCCATAGTGGGAATGATCGCTTTAATCCGAAAACATTGGATGATGCCCGCAAAACCTGCGAGCACCGAACACAAAACAAACGCGCACGTTTTGACCAACGCCGTATTAATGCCCATGTCGTGCGCCGCTTGCGTATTGCCCCCAGTGGCGTAGATCCAGCTACCAAAGTCCGTTCTTCTCAACCACATCGACAACACAATCGCGAAGGCCACCAAATAGAAGATAGAGGCGCGTAAAAGATCCACACGCCCAACCAACCATGATGTATCCATATCCCGCGGAAATGGCGGTGGAAAACCTCCCGACATGACAATGGTCAGGCTGCGTATCATAAACAACATGCCCAGCGTGGTAATGAACGAAGGCAAACCGATTTTCAGCGTAATAAAGGAATTACACAGCCCCACCGCCGCCGCACCAATGAGCGCCACCACGATGGCCAGACCAACCGGAATGCCCGTTGCTAAGAGCAGCACCATGATCATGGGTGAAAAGGCGAAAACCGAGCCCACCGACAAATCGAACTCACCCGACACCATCAAAATGGTGACACCTATCGCTATCAGTGTGATTTCAGGAATCGGCTGCAAGATGATCATGAAATTGTTCAGCGTCAAAAAGTAAGGGTTGGACGCCGAAAAAATCGCTAACATGACCATCAACATTATGAAGGCGCTGACTTCTGGTCTTGAAAGAAAATCTTTAAGTTGTCTTCGCAGCTTCATTCTTGGTTCCTTGTGAATAGGGGCAGAACTGCCCCTTAATTCTTGTTCCATGGTTAGCGAACTCCCTGATCAATGAACTTCTCAAGAGCGGGGATATCTTTCTTGGTGATCAGCGCTTTGCCCGTGTTGACATCCCATGCACTTAAGCCGAATTTATTGATCAAATAGAGTTGGAGAATGGGCAGGTAACCTTGCAAATACGGTTGTTGGTCTACGGTTAAATGCACGTACCCTTTTTTCATTTCATCAATCAAAATGGGCACAAGATCAAAGCCCCCCATCAACACTTCGTTCGGCTTTTTACCCAAATCGCGTAAACATTCCCCTGCGCCTGCAAACCAAAAACCCGCTCCGATCACCGCATTGGTTTCTGGACGCCCCTGAATGTACTGGCATATTCTGGAGCCTGTAATCGATAAGTCGTTACCCGAATCAATCACATCAAAGGTGATTTTCCAGTCTGGGTTTTCTGCGTTTAATTCATTCAGGTACTTCTTCGCACCGCCAATGCGATCCTCTGCCCAGCTTTCCCCCGGCCTGGCAAGACCTAACAACACGTGCGCCGGTTTGCTTCGATCAAACTGTGCCGCCAACCCTTTCGCCACCTCGTAGCCAGCTTGAAACAAATCTTGCCCAACAAACGCTAACCGAGCATTGCCAAGCTCTCCTTGCGTGTCATCCACATTCGACACAATGACAGGAATGCCTTTATCGACGGCCCGTTGCAGCGCTTCATCGTACAAATTGTCATCAACCACAACCGTCACTATTCCGTCCACACCTTGGTTGGTTACGGTCTCAATGTTTTGAAGATGCATTTGGAGATTGCCATTTTCTTGCGTAAACAGCAGTTGGCAATCGGCTTTTAGCAAGGAACACGCATCGTCCATCCCGCGCTTAACCGTCTGCCAAAATGTGTTGTCGATCCCCGTTTGAGTCAGGTAGGTAAAACGCAGCGGCTTGTCCTTTTCAGCGGCGATACTGGGCGACGTAAATCCAAAAACGGTGGTGCTGAGAATGGCACTCAGCAATGCAATTTTTTTGCAGTTAAATTTTTTCCAGTAATGCTTTTCACAGTTAAACGCTTTGTATTTAAACATGGTTCTATTCCTTGTCCTTTTGAACAGAATTGCGTTTTAAAGACACGCCAAACCCGTGGCAGCTCTCGGTGAGAGCACCCTATTTTGGTTACAACGACCTCTCTTAGCGAAAGAACGCTGTCAGGCGTATATTCGGAACGCGGTTAAATTCGCTTTAAACTCTGCAGAACTTCAAAACATGCAGACAATGGGTGATAGTCCGTTTTGCTTGGTGGGCTTTTTAGGTTGTCGTATTTTTGGTTGTTGCGGTCGAGCAACCGAAACCAACCTCCGTAGGTATGATCAATAAAATGTCGGTCGGCAATGCCCCATAGCGTGTCGTACCATTGCCAATATGTGTTGTCGCCCGTTTCCACGGCAAGCGCCGCAGCGGCAGCGATGGTTTCTGCCACGACCCAATAGTATCGGTCGGTATCCACCACTTCGTTCTCTGGCGAGAAGGTGTAATTCATGCCTTCCGATTCCCCATCCCAACTCACTTGCGTCGCGACATCGAACAAATGAGCGGCTGTCGGAACCATCCAATCCTCTTTGTGGTAACGAGACAAGATAAGAAGCAATTTGGACCATTCGGTAAAATGCCCAGGTAAGTAGCCCCATGGTCTGAACAGATGCTTCGGGTCATCCAGATTGTATTCCCAATCGTGGCGCCAATCTTGGTCGTAATGCTCCCAGATCAACCCGTCGGAATGGCTCGCTAACTCCACGCAAATACGTTTCGCTAAGGTCACCGCTCGGTCGAGGAATCGTTGTTCTTTTGTGGCTTCATAGGCGCAAATCATGGCCTCGCACATGTGCATGTTGGCGTTTTGCCCTCGGTAAGGCGATATGTTGCTCCAGCTGCCTGCTAAGATCTCGTCGACATAGAGCTGCGCATCGTTATCCCAAAACCGCACTTCAAGCACATCCCAAATATCATTCAATAGCGTTCGACCACTGGGGGCATGGGCTTTGATGGACGCGGCGGCGGCAAGCAAAACAAAGGCGTGGCCATAGCAATGTCGCGTTCCATCCTCAACGTCTACCCCGTTCAAGACCCACGCATAACCGCCATCTTGTTGTTTGTGGTGCTCCAACAAAAAACGCACGCCATGCTCCGCCGCTTGCTGGTATTGCTTGTCGCCAGTCATGAGGTAAGCCAGAGCGTAATTGAAGGCAAAACGACACGTGCCAACAAGATGCTTGGTATCCATATCGAAGATAGAACCGTCATCCCTAAACTGGTTGATGTATCCGCCGCGCTTGATATCCAAACAATCAGGGTGATAAAAGTCCACAATGCTTTGAATGTGCGACTTCAGAAATGATTCGGATCGGTAGTTGATGCCCATACTCTTGGTTTCCTTATTTCGGCAATGCGTTTTCAAGCGGTACGTGTCTTCCAGTACATTTTCAAAAGCAATACGCAGTGCACTTTCAAAAACAATACGCAGTGCACTTTCAAAAGCAATACGCTGTACATTTTCAAACGCAATACACTGTAAATTTTCCAACGCAATACGCTTATGTCAGTCGCGCGCTTATTCCGGCAATATTATGGGAATTTGGCTCATGATTCCGCCGTCTACCCGAATGTCGGCGCCCGTCATAAATGAACACTTGCCTTGCGCAATAAACAACGCGAGCTCGGCCAATTCACGGGGTTCAGCCACCCTGCCTAATGGGTGGGCGTGACCCCAAGACTCCAGGATTTGCTCTTTCGACTGCTCGCCTTTCCATAAATCGGCAGCCCAGTGCAACATAGGGGTGTTGACCGACGCCGGACACAAGGCATTAACGGTGATGCGATCGGCGGCGCAATCCAATGCCATAGACCGTGTGAGCTGTAAAATCGCGCCTTTGGAGGCGGCGTAAGCTGCCACGCCGGTTTGCGATGCATAAGACTGAATAGAAGCAATGTTAATGATCGCCCCTTTGCCTTGTTTGCGAATTTCGGGAATCGCGTATTTGCAGGTGTGAAATACCCCATTTAGGTTCACGCTGAGGACTTCATTCCACAGTTCTACGCTGGTTTCCACTACGTCACCATAGCGTTGTATCCCCGCGGAATTGATCACCACATCAAGGCGTTCAAACGTGTGCACCACCTTTTCTACGCCCGCTTTAACCTCTTTCGCCTGACTGACGTCTAAGACGATACCCAAGAGATTTTCGCCATTCCCATGGTCCGACAACGTGGACTCACAAGACGCTGAGTCGTTACAGAAAAAAGCCACCTTGTAGCCCGCTTCGATGAATCTATCCACCATGGCACGCCCTATTCCTTTAGAGCCACCGGTGACCAGCACAACGTTGTTGTTTTCGCTTTTCATCACTCACTCCTCGTCCTTGATGATGCAGTAATGGCTGAGAAAAATGCGCCCGTTCAAAGCGCTTACTGAGAAAAATAGTCTGGAAACTGTTTTTGAATCACATCCAAATCTGGGAAGACATGAGCAATGTGGTCTAACATCGCGTTTCTCGCCGCCGGTGCATTGCCCACCAAAATGGCATGAACAATTTGCCGATGCTCGTCAATCAAGTCCGTTAATATCGTGCTACGACTCATTAAAATCAGCTTTCGAATGCGATCCATATGAAACTTAGAATCCAAAATAATGGGCCACACCAACGGTTTACCTGCGCATTCACAAATCAATTGATGCATGCGTTCATCCGAGTTGTAAAACATCCCTGAGTTCTTGGTTCTTGCCGCAATTTCTTGCTCATTCAAACAGGTTTGCAAATTGAGTTGATCCAGCTCGCTGGTGCTTGCTTTTGCTGCCAATTGCGCCAAATCGCCTTCCAATGTTCTTCTTACGTAATACGCGGTTTCAAACAGGGCTACCCGAATTGGGGCAACCATCAACTGACGCCTAGACGCGTTATCTATCAGCCTTTCTGTGGTTAGCCTAGCCACGGCTTCACGAACGGGAGTCCGGCTCATTTCCAGCTTATCCGCCAGCATTTGCTCCGATAGTGGTTGATGCGGCAGAAGCTTCATTTCAAGAATCATGGCTCGTATCACCCGATACGCTTGCTCGGAAGCCGTCAAGTAATCATAACGGTGATTTCGCATTGGATTCTCTCTGTCAAATTGATGCTCATCTGGATACCGTGTATACACTGCATACATTTGATCGATATTTAACCACTCAACATCGGATTTGTAGGAATATTGGAGTGTGATCACAAGATTGGCAGAGGATATATGAACTCAGTAGAACTCATTGCTGAGCATGTACATTCATATTGTGTATTGAAAAAAAGCGGGAAGTGACAGAGTACGAATGCAGGATCCTCATCGCCTCTACTTGGGTGTAATGATTAACGTTGATATAAATGCTAAGTGTACTACGCTGAAAGATTAGGCCATCCAAACGTCCTCTTTACTAACGAGCACAATGGTTTACAAAAAATTGGGAAGTACTGAATTTTCAAATGAGCGCTTGAACATTCTTACAACGGTTCTATCGAATACTTTGAAACTCAGAATTTTCTCGATTCCTCTAACACAAGGAGATATCTGATGAAAGCAATATGGTCGGCATGTGTAGCCTTATCTTTTTCCGTTGCCCCAATGGTTGTTCAGGGTCAGCAGTACTTCTCTCTAGGATATGCCTCTTCAGCGACAAAAGAACAAGGCAGAGAAGCTGGGTACACTCTCAATTACGGGCATAATTATTCAGACACATTTGGAGGGTTGTTGGTATCCAATGAATGGCAATTGGCTTCAATCGGTAAACAGCGCGCATATACGACACAAAGCATTGCCAATAACACCCGACTCACTTTACCGATTACAAGCAATGTGAACCTTTCATTTCTTGTTGGTATCAATTATTTCCTTCAAAAAAGCCCAGAAGATACAGAGAACAAGTTTGGTTTTTCTTATGGCGGAGACTTAGGAATTCAATTGTCGGATAATATTTCTATAGTGGCGGGGTATAAGATTTACGAAGCGAAATCCAACATCTCCTCCGTATATTCCGAAATACAATATTGGTTTTAAACGCTTACCCAACTCCTGACATCAAAGAAGCCCACTCTTATTGGAATCAAGAATAAAACCAGAATAAAGAGTAAAACGTAGGCTTCTTTGTATACAGTCGTTCTATTTCCCGAGGTGTAACCAGGTTTCCAGCACGGTATCTGGGTTCAGTGAAACGGAGTCAATCCCCTGTTCCATTAACCATTGTGCAAGATCATCGTGATCCGATGGTCCTTGCCCACAAATGCCCACATATTTACCCGCTTTGTTCGCTGCCTGAATCGCCATCGAGAGCATGGCTTTTACCGCTTCGTTACGCTCGTCAAACAGATGGGCAATTTCACCGGAATCTCTATCTAGCCCTAGCGTTAGCTGAGTCATATCGTTCGAACCAATCGAGAAGCCGTCGAAGTACTTCAAGAAGCTATCGGCCAACACGGCATTGGATGGCAATTCGCACATCATAATGACTTTTAAACCTTGGTCGCCACGGCGTAAATCGTGCTTCGCGAGCAAGTCAATCACCGATGCCGCTTCACTGACGGTGCGAACGAATGGAATCATGATTTCCACGTTTTTCAGCCCCATCTTGCCACGGACACGTTTCATGGCTTCACATTCCAGTGCGAAACAGTCTTCGAACTTCTCGGAAATGTAACGAGACGCACCACGGAAACCAAGCATTGGGTTTTCTTCAGTGGGTTCGTAGCGAACCCCCCCCACAAGGTTACGATACTCGTTCGATTTGAAATCCGACATACGTACAATCACACGTTTTGGCCAGAACGCCGCAGCGAGTGTCGAAATGCCTTCGGTGAGTTTCTCAATGTAAAACTCGACCGGATTAGCATAGCCCGCAATGCGGCGGTCGATTTCAGCTTTCACTTCCGTAGGCTGATCGTCGTAATTCAATAGCGCTTTCGGGTGGATGCCTATCATCTTGTTGATGATGAATTCCAAGCGTGCCAAACCGACGCCTTCATTTGGAATGGTGGCAAAATCAAACGCACGGTCTGGATTCCCCACGTTCATCATGATTTTTAGCGGCAGTTCCGGTAAATCGTCTACCGATGAACGGCGGATTTCGAAATCCAGCTCACCTTCATACACATAGCCCGTTTCGCCTTGCGAACACGATACCGTTACTTGAGTGCCGTTTTGGAGTCGCTCTGTCGCGTTGCCACAGCCCACAACGGCTGGAATGCCCAATTCACGGGCAATGATCGCCGCATGGCACGTCCGTCCGCCACGGTTGGTGACGATCGCCGCTGCTTTTTTCATCACCGGTTCCCAATCTGGATCCGTCATGTCGGCAACGAGTACATCGCCTGCTTGCACCTGATCCATCTCGTCAAGAGAGTCCACCACGCGCACCACACCCGAGCCAATTCGCTGACCAATCGCCCGGCCTTCAATCAAGGCTTCGGATTGTTGGTTTAAGTGGAATCGCTCCATCACGTTTTTATCGTCACGTGAGCGCACAGTTTCGGGGCGTGCTTGAACGATCAAGAGCTCCCCTGTTACGCCATCTTTCGCCCACTCGATATCCATCGGGCGACCGTAGTGCTTTTCAATGATCAGAGCTTGTTGCGCCAACGCCTGAATTTCATCATCGTTCAACGAGAAAGAGGTTCTTTCTTCCACCGTGGTGTCGATGATGTCGACTTGAGTCCCCAGTTTAGAACCTTCCGCGTAGACCATCTTGATCAACTTCGAACCCAGTGTGCGCCTTACAACCGAGTGGTGACCCGCCTGTAAGCTTGGCTTATGCACGTAAAATTCATCTGGGTTGACGCTGCCTTGCACCACCATTTCACCCAATCCCCATGAAGAGGTGATGAACACAACTTGGTCGAAGCCCGATTCGGTGTCCAAAGTAAACATTACGCCAGACGACGCTTTGTCGGAACGAACCATGCGTTGGATACCCGCAGACAAGGCGACGCCTTTGTGGTCGAAACCTTGGTGTACGCGATACGAGATAGCACGGTCGTTAAATAAGGAAGCAAAAACGTGTTTCGTCGCTTCAATAACCGCATCGATACCACGTACGTTTAGAAATGTTTCTTGCTGACCCGCAAAAGAAGCGTCTGGCAAATCTTCCGCCGTAGCAGAAGAACGAACAGCAACCGACAGCATGTCGTCGCCTTCACCAAGCTCCGCATAACACTGGCGGATATCCGCTTCCAGTTCAGGGGTAAATGGATGCTCAAGCACCCAATTTCGAATGGTTTCTCCGGTTGATTTCAGTGCTTGAACGTCATCAACATCGAGTTTTTCCAGCAGGGCATAAATACGCTCATTCAGTCCACCGGATTCGAGGAACTGGTTAAACGCAAAAGAGGTGGTGGCATAACCGTTAGGGACTTTCACACCTGCGTTAGCAAGGTTTGCGACCATTTCACCGAGTGAAGCGTTTTTACCACCAACTTTATCAACATCATTCATTGATAAAGCGTCATACCAAACAACATTTTGTTGCATGGGATACTCTCCTTGTTATTGGATCTGTAGGGTTTTATGGGCTAAATACATGCAAACGATTGGCTGAGGATGAAAAAATTTTTCTGGCAGCGTCACACTTACGGGTATCGATCCCCTGTAATGTAAATATATACCCTTAATCTTATCGGCACCGACTTACGTCACTAGGCTCTTAGGTATAGGTATAAATTCACTCAGGTATAGTTATATTTTTATTATGAAACCCACCCTACAAATTTATTTTAAGGATTCAACTTTTTATGCAGTGCAAAACTAGTTTTCGTGATGTGTTTTATATTTCAGACGGTACTGCCATCACCTCCGAGACCATGGGGCACGCGGTTTTAGGACAATTTTCTATCGAAACACGGCAGACAACCCTCCCTTTTGTCGAAAATATTGAACGGGCTGAATATGTTAAAGGGTTGATAAACAAAGCCTTTGAAGAGACAGGCAACAAGCCTTTGGTGTTCTTTTCCATCGTTGTGCCAGAGGTCAAGCAGGTTATCGAGCAGGCCACTGCACAGTTCTACGATGTCCTTCAGTCCTTAGTTGAACCGCTGAGTAAAGACCTTGGGCTCGAGCCGAAACCCAAACTGCAACGATCTCACAGCATCAGCAAAGACGTGGGTAGCTACATGGACAGGATCGCTGCAATTGAGTACACACTCGCTCATGATGACGGCATTTCACTAAACAATCTCGACCAAGCCGACATCATTTTGCTGGGTGTTTCGCGCTGTGGGAAGACGCCGACCAGCCTCTATTTGGCGATGCAATTTGGAATTCGCGCCGTGAATTATCCTTTCATCGAAGAGGATATGGGGCGGTTAAAACTGCCATCGAGCATCGAACCTTATCGATATAAAACATTTGGTCTAACCATCGAACCCGAACGGCTGCACGCCATTCGAGAAGGAAGAATGGCCAACAGTGAATACGCCAGCCATGATCAATGCGAGAAGGAGCTCAATACGGTGGAATCGCTGTTCCGCAGAGAAGCGATCCCCTACCTGAACACCACCTCCCTATCGGTTGAAGAAATTGCAACCCGCTTGCTGGATATGAGTGGGCTGCAAAGACAGATGTGTTGATACGATGAGGGGATACTGTGTCAATACCCATAGGTAACGACTTTGCGTCGCAACGCATTCATTAACGGGGCAATGCGTTCTTTCGACCAACAGTTGCGCATGAGCCCATTGTGATGGAAACACTCTCAGCCTTTTTCTACCTGCTCTCGCCTTAAGAAAACCGCGCAGGCAGCGCCCCCTTATTTGTTAGGCATTACTGTATGGGCTATGAATGTTGTGTGGGCTATGAATACTGTTATTTTTCCAGTCCACGTTATTGGCTAACTGCATAATTTTATCGGATAGTGCTTTCGCCTCTTCGTCGGAATCCAACTTGCCTCGATAAACATACACATCAGGAAAGCAAACTATTGAGAGTTTAATCCCCTCAAAACTACAAATGGATGTATCTATTCTTAAATCCATGGTGAGCTTTCGTTGCTCATCCGTTTCTGAGTCCAATGCAATAGCAAAAAATTGGCCATTGTTTTCGACCTCTACAACATCATCAAAAAATTTCATTTTAATTTACCTAAATTAGTGAATAACACGGATACTTAACGGATGACTTGGCACTCCCTACCCGAGGATCGGTCACACTCACACGACACCGATTAACGCTTGAGGCACTACCGATTAACGCTTGAGGCATTATGTCTAATGGCGCTGACTTGGCTGTATCGCTGAGCGAAAAATCATTTGACTGTCTATCTATGTCGTCGCGCACACTAACTAACAGACATGCCATTCTTCATCGACTTATCTCTTACCCTAACCCATTGACCAAATTAGCAAATTTACCACCCGTGCGTATAGGCTTAGAAGCGTGTGGCGACTCGCATTATTAGGCAAAAACACGGAAAGAATAAAGCTTAGCGCGCGCATAATAACCTCTGCACTTGGGGTCTGTTTTAGTACTTCAAGGTACGTTCAACATGGGGCAATCACTTAACGTCATGCCTGAAAATCGGGGGGCTTCTGTTAACCGATCTTAAAACCGATTCATCAAATCTTGATTCGGTGACACCGACATTTCCATAAATTCGCAGAACGCCGCCACCGCCGTAGTGCGCTCTTTTTTCCTAGACCACACTAACCCCACCTCCATATCCGGTACATGATCCGCCAGCGGTCTCACCTCGACTCGCCGCCCTTCCAGCGACCAAGGGCGATACACCATGTCGGAGAGAATGGTAACGCCATAATCGTTGGCCACTAAGCTCCGCACGGACTCCACTGAAGAGGTGCGAAAGATGGTATTGGGCTGGTAAGGCGTTTGGTTCCAATAGCGCTGTGCGGTGTTGCTGGCTTCATCCACGGTCAGCATGATGTAGGGGTATTGAGCAATATCGTGAAACGTCGCGAGCTTGTTTTCCAACAATGGGTGGCTAGAACTGACCCAAAGCCTACGAGGCGAACTGAGCAACGTTTGAAAACTGATGTCTTCTTGATTCATCAGGTTGGACGTCAGCATAAATGCCAAATCGAAATCACCCGACACCACCCCTTCTTCAATTTCGCTCCGAGTCGCTTCCACCAGCTTCACCTCCACTTTAGGGTAGCTGCGCGAGAAACGCGTGAGATAAGGGGGAACAAAATACCCTGCCACGGTGTAAGACATCGCCAGTTTGATCACCCCTTGCACTTGGTTGGAACTGCGGTGCGAAAGCAGCATGGCTTCTTCGATTTCTTTCACAATGTGCGTGGCATGTTGATAGAACTGGTTCCCTTCATACGTCAGCAACATGCCATGAGGTTGTCTGATAAACAGGTTAACGTTCAGCATCTCTTCCAATGACTTTATTGCCGTCGTAATCGCAGACTGAGAAACGTGCATGGCATTCGCGGCTTGAGAGACCTGCCCCGAATCGGCGGTCGCGATAAAATAGCGTATTTGCTTCATGGTTGGCTGCATTTCTGTTTTCCTTAACCCATCTATTAATAAATTAGATACCACGACACGCCTTTACCCAGTGCATCTTCAAGTAAACCATCATTTAACAACTATAATTCAATAAGTTAAATGGATTTCATTTCTTTAAATCACACATGGCTTAGGTATCTATTTTTCAGATAATGCTTCACGGCATTCCATATTTTACATATCAACGCTGCAATTTTAACCTGTTATTAACAATTGAAACAACCGCCGAAACGGATTCATCACGGCGAACACCACTCGTTAAACAACGTTCGAATAACAGGGAGAAGAACGATGAAACGAAACACCTCAAATGCAGCATGGTTTACGCTAACCGCAATACTTGCCGCGTATTACAGCCCAAACATCAACGCAAAAGATTGGTATCCATATACCGTGGATGTGTGGACAACCCCCTTCGATATGGCAAGTGATCGCGAAGTGATGAAGTACCAGCCCGTCGAAAAAGCCGAAAAACCATGGGATATCTGCGTGTCTTTCCCTCATCTTAAAGACGCCTACTGGACGGCAGTGAACTACGGTGTGGTTGCGGAAGCCAAACGTTCAGGCGTTGGCATGCAGCTAGTTGAAGCGGGCGGCTATACCAATTTAAATACCCAGATATCGCAAATCGAAGACTGCGTGGCTTCAGGAGCGGATGCGGTCGTGATTGGCGCTATCTCTTATGAAGGTTTGAACAACCTGGTTAAGAACATTGCTAAATCGGGTATCCCTGTTATCGATATCGTTAACGGGATGTCTTCACCGGATTTGTCGGCCAAGTCTTTGGTGTCGTTCGGTGAAATGGGATCCAAAATCGGACAGTATTTAAGAGAGCTCCACAAGAATAGTTCAGAAAAAGTCAAAGTGGGTTGGTTTCCTGGTCCGCCAGGAGCGGGTTGGGTAGAGGCCGGAAACAAAGGATTTCAGTCGGCGATTCAAGGCTCCAACATTGAGGTCGTTGAAACCAAATACGGCGACACGGGTAAAGAAGTTCAACTCAAACTGGTGGAAGACACGCTAGAAGCGTACCCCAATCTGGATTACATCGTCGGCACCGCCGTCACTGCGGAAGCCGCCACCAGTTTACTTCGTTCACGTGGGCTTACCGATCAAGTCAAAGTCCTTTCGTATTACTTCACTCCCGGTGTTTACCAAGGCATTAAGCGCAAGCTCATCCTAGCGGCACCAACCGATTCTGCCGTGATTCAAGGGCGGATCGCGATAGACCAAGCCATTCGAATCCTAGAAGGCAAACCCTACACCAAGCACGTCGGTCCGCAACTTTATGTTATTGACGCGACGACGGTTGATAACTTCGATAGAGACAGTTCGCTGGCACCCAATAACTTTAAACCGACGTTTTCGGTGAAACCTCAATGATGATAGGTTCAAATCCCATCCTCTCCATGCGCGGGATACACAAACAGTATCCCGGCGTTAAGGCGCTAGACAATGTGGACTTCACATTGGAGGCTGGCGAAGTGCACGTATTATTTGGTGAAAATGGGGCAGGTAAATCGACGCTGATTTCGATTATCTCAGGCGCAAACCAACGCACGGCTGGAGAAATGCAATTCCACAATGAGGAGGTGTATTTCAAAAACGTGTTCGATGCTCGTCAAAAAGGGATCAGCGCGGTTTTCCAAGAATTCTCGTTGGTCGACACCCTAACCGTCGCACAAAACCTTTTTCTGGGGGAGGAACCCATGAAATCGGGTCTGCTCGATAACCAAACCTTGCAATACAAAGCGCAAGCATTACTCGACACCATGGGCTTTCAGCTGAACCCAAATTCGCCTGTCGGTGAATTATCGCGGGCAGAAAAGCAAATGGTCGAAATAGCCAAAGCGCTGCGGGGAGAACTGGCGGTACTGATTCTCGATGAGCCCACCGCCTCGCTAACTCACCAAGAAACGGAGCAGCTTTTTCGACTCGTTGAGCAAATCAAACAGCAAGGCGTCGGCATTATTTATATCTCGCACCGCATGGCGGAAATTCGCCGCATCGCTGATCGCATTACCGTGCTCAGAGATGGGCGTTACGTGGGCACCAAGGCTTGTGAGCAGGTCGATGAAAAAGAGCTGATCACCATGATGACAGGGCGAGTCATGGATCAGGTTTACCCCGACATCCCCTATTCCCCTCAAAATACGATCTTGGAAGTGCAGAACTTATCAAGCCGCAATAACGCCATACAAGACCTTTCTTTCTACGCGAGAGAAGGAGAAGTAATCGGCTTTGCTGGGCTGGTTGGTTGCGGGAAATCAGAAGCGCTCAGAGCCTGTTTTGGGTTAGAACCCATTCAATCCGGTAAGGTGATTTTTCAGGGTGACAATGTCACGCGCTTATCGACTCGCGACATGCTGGATCGGGGTTTCTTTTACAACTCCCGAGACAGAAAAGCCGAAGGGTTGGTGATGATTCGCAGTTGCCGAGAAAACATCAGCTTAGCGGCCATTCATACCCCCTCTTATTCTGGTACAACGGGCGCATTAAGCTTGAACCATGAGCGCCAGCAAGCCTCAACGCTAGCCGATAAATTGAAGCTTTACCCCATGCAAATCGAGCGAGATGTCGGGCAATTCAGTGGGGGAAACCAGCAAAAAGTGTTGTTGGCGAAATGTCTCACTCGTGATGTGTCTTTGTACGTGTTTGATGAGCCCACCGTCGGAGTGGATGTCGGGACACGAGCAGAGATCTATCGGTTCATCGCAAGCTTATGTGAGCAAGGCGCGGCGGTGGTGATCATTTCTTCCGATCTACCGGAAGTCGTCAACCTTTCTCATCGCTTATACATCATGCGACAAGGACGAATTGAAGCGCATTTACAGGGCGAAGACATCACCGAAGCCAATGCGCTTGCTCACTTCTTTGAATCCATGGAATCCCACAATGAGGCACTCTGCAATGAACAGTGAACCCATTAAGGCAAATCACTCGGCTTCTAAACTCGACACGCCAAAATCAAGCGATTCGCCGTCAAAAGGAAACGCAATGAATCGGATAAAACACCTATTTGTCAAAATTGGGGTGCTGCCCATCTTAATGGTGATTGCAGTCACCATCTTCGCGACGGCATCGGACAATTTTCTGACTGCACGAAACTTGCTCAACCTTCTGCGCCAATCTTCTTACCTCATTATGGTGGCGATAGGTCAAATGTTTGTGTTGCTAACGGCGGGTTTCGACCTGTCCGTCGGCACCATTATTGCCCTCTCTTCGGTTGTCGGCGCGACCACGATGGCAGCCGTGTACGCCTCCTTTCCTGACGCCATTTACCTTGCCATCTTACTCGGTGTGCTCGCGGGTGTTGGGGTTGGGCTGGTCGTTGGGTTCATCAATGGTGTGGGCGTCGCACATTTTCAAGTGTCCCCGTTTGTGATGACACTGGGTATCTCCTCTGTTGGCTTTGGTGTCGCCCTTTATATGACTGGCGGCTCTCCTGTTTACGGCATGCCCGTCGAGTATGGCAACACCTTCGGGTTTGGCAGCCTACTAGGAATACCCACACCGATTTTAGCCGCGCTCATCATGACCATTGCCGCCGTCATTGTGGTGAATCGAACCCGTCTCGGGCGCTATTTCTACGCCGTCGGTGGCAACATTCACGCCGCGCAGCTTTCCGGAATCAACACTCACAAAACCTTGATGATGGCTTACCTACTTTGCGCGTTGTTCGCGGCATTAGCGGGCATGTTGATTACCGCAAGGCTGGATACGGGCGAGGCCAACATTGGGGCGGCCATGCCTTTAGAGTCCATCGCCGCTTGTGTGATTGCCGGTGTCAGCTTGCGGGGCGGTGTTGGACGTGTCGAGCATGTCGTTTTGGGTGCCATTTTTATTAGCTTGGTTCAAAACGGCATGAACTTAACGCGTGTCGAATCTTACTTGCAAACCGTAGTCATCGGCGCCTTGCTGATCTTCGCGGTGATTATCGACCAAATTCGTATTCGAATGCGAGCCAATTTAGGCGCGCACTAACCCCTTCAACATCATAAACAGGTATCAATATGCTCAATATAAACAGCATGATCAATATAAACAGCGATATGGGAGAAGGGTTTGGCATCTACACACTGGGTGATGATGAAGCACTGATGCCCTACATCACCGAAGCCAATGTTGCTTGTGGTTTTCATGCTTCAGACCCAAACCATATGAAGCGCACGGTAGAGCTTGCTAAGCACTATGGTGTCAAGGTAGGGGCGCACTTTTCATTGCCTGACCTTCAAGGTTTTGGCCGTCGAAGAATGCACCTTAGCCAAGCCGAATTACACAACATGATCGTGTATCAAATCGGTGCGCTAAAAGGCTTTCTGGATATGTTGGATATGCCACTCAATCACCTAAAGCCGCACGGGGTGCTCTACGGTATGGCGGCCTCCGATCCAGAAATCGCCGAAACCATTGCCAATATCGCGTTGCATTACCAAGTCCCTGTATTTGGTTTAACGGGCACCTGCCACGAGCAAATATACAAAAGTAAGGGTGTGGGCTTCGTCGCCGAGTTTTTCACCGACCTAGACTATGATCAGCATGGGCACTTGGTGATCACTCAAACTCACGAAGCAACCGATCCGAACTATGCGGCCAAACGAGTGAAAAAAGCCGTAGAGCAAGGAAAGGTAACAGCAACAAATGGAGATGAGATTCCCGTGGTTGCCCAAACCGTTTGTGTACATTCAGACACCCCAAACGCACTGGACATTGTCAAAGCAGTTAATACAACGCTTTCGAAGCACCTACCTTCGCGAACCGCTGCTTTTGCAAACCCAAAGCAATTATCCACTGATGGATCGTCAATCTTCAAGGAGTGAACCATGTCAGACAAAGAAATCATTTGCCCACTGCCGGGCGTGTTCTACCGCTCTTCAGCACCTGAGCAACCTTATTACAAACAAGCTGGAGACAGCATTGCTCCCGGCGATGTGATTGGCTTAGTGGAAGTCATGAAGTCGTTCCACGAAATCAAAGCCGAAGTGTCGGGCGTCATTGATGACTTTTTGTTGGAAAACGAAACCCCCGTAAACGCTGGTCAGCCTATCGTTCGGCTCAAGTAACGCACGGAATGTACACAAGGAATTGTTATGACTATTCAAACTCTTCTCATTGCCAACCGCGGTGAAATTGCGGTGCGGATCATCCGTGCTGCCAAGGAAATGGGCATACGAACCATTCAGGTATACAGCGAAGCCGACAGCGGGTCTCTTGCGGTTAAACTGGCAGACGCGGCCATTTGCATTGGTGCCCCGATAGCAAACCAAAGTTATCTGGATGGCGACAAAATCATCCAAGCTGCTATCGATTCCAACGCCGACGCGATCCACCCTGGCTATGGGTTTCTGTCGGAAAATGCCGATTTCTCGGATAGAGTGCGTCAAGCCGGGTTGATTTTCATCGGTCCTGATGGCAACACCATGCGAAAAATGGCGGATAAAGCCGTCGCTCGGGAAACCGCGATGGCAGCGGGCGTGCCTGTTGTTCCGGGCAGCGCCCCTTCCACCAACCCAGACGCCGCATTGCAGCGCGCTAAGGAGATCGGGTTTCCCGTCATGATAAAAGCCTCGGCAGGCGGTGGCGGACGAGGTATTCGCGTGATCGAAAAGGCCGATGATTTCCTCGACCAGTATCACCAGGCGTCGGCAGAAGCAAAGTCGGCCTTTGGTGACGGCACGTTGTATTTAGAAAAGTTCATTCAGCAGGCTCGGCATGTTGAGGTTCAAATTCTAGCAGATGGAAACAAAGCGATTCATCTATTTGAACGTGAATGCTCGTTGCAACGTCGCCGCCAGAAAGTCTGGGAAGAAGCGCCCTGCTTTGTTCTCCCTACCTCGGTTAGAGAAGCCATGTGTCAGTCCGCGGTGTCGTTAGCAGAGAGCGTTCACTATCAGGGTGCAGGCACCATTGAATACCTCTATGACGACGAGACGGAAGCCTTCTACTTTATCGAAATGAATACACGCATACAGGTAGAGCACCCCATTACCGAGTGCATTACTGGCGTCGATTTGATTCGCGAGATGATTCTGATTGCATCGGGTCAGCCACTGGCGTTCCAACAAACTGATATTGAAATGCGCGGTCATGCCATTGAAATTCGCCTGAATGCAGAAGACCCGTTTAATGGGTTCTTACCTTATCCCGGCATCATCAGCCAGTTTACTCCCCCTATGGGAGCAGGGGTTCGATTTGATGGGCTGATTTACTCCGGATATGCGATTCCGCCTTATTACGATTCTCTCCTTGGCAAGCTGATCGTATGGGATAACACCCGTGAAAACGCCATCAAACGCATGGCAAGAGCACTGGATGAATTAGAGGTCGTGGGGGTTAAAACCACCCAGCCGCTGTTTCAACAGCTCTGTAAGGACAACGAATTACTCACCGGACAGTTCAACACAGCGTGGCTAGAACGCTGGTTAGAGAACGTGTCCCAGTCTCAAACGAGCAAGGAAAGCACCTACTCTCAGGCATCTTAAGGAAAGACGATGAAAACACGCTACTCCTATGGCGGAGATGAACACATATTCGTAGAAGTCAGCGAAGAAATGTCGCTCGCGGCCTTTTTCAAAAGCTTGTCGATGACACAAGCGATCCGACAAGCAAACATTCCGGGTGTAGAGGAAATCTGCCCCGCGAATGCTTCTTTTCAGGTGAAGTACAACCCCGACATTTGCGCACCTTCCGATATGTTGCAAACCATTCAAAATCTTGAAGCGTCCATGGCGGAAAACGAAGCGAAAATCGACACACGCATCATTGAAGTGCCCGTCTATTACCAAGATCCATGGACACATGAAACGCTGATGCGATTTCGGGAAAGGCATCAAGATCCAGAAGGCACCGATCTTTCCTATGCCGCAAAAATCAATGGCTATGATTCGATTGACGCTTTTATTGAAGCGCACGCCAATTCGCCTTGGATGGTCACCATGGTGGGGTTTGTTGCTGGGTTGCCTTTCATGTTTCAAATGGTGGAACAAGAAAAGCAAATCCAAGTGCCCAAATATGTTCGCCCAAGAACCGACACGCCTAAGCTCACTATCGGCTATGGGGGCTGTTTCTCTTGCATTTACTCGGTTCGCGGGGCGGGGGGATACCAAATGTTTGGCGTGACGCCCATGCCCATCTACGACCCAAGCCAAAGCGCGGCTCACCTGAAAGACTTTCTCATCTTTTTCCAGCCGGGGGACATCGTGAAGTTTCGCCCCATCGACGAAGCAGACTATCACCACATTGTCGATCAAGTCGAAAAAGGCACCTATCAGCCTCTCATTAAGGCGGTTCAATTCTCCTTATCTGAATTTGAAGCCAACATGAGCCGTTACAACGCCACACTGAAGGAGGCACTGTATGAACATTAAGGTTCTTCACCCCGGTTTAGCGACAGCAGTGCAAGATCTTGGCCGTAAAGGGTATTTTCATTTGGGCATTCCCGTATCCGGAGCCATGGATCGATTTGCCTGTCGATGCGCCAACTGGCTGGTCGGAAACGATGAGAACGCGGCTGTGTTGGAAGCGGTGTTTATGGGGCCAAAACTGGCATTCTCGAAAGGCTGCACCGTTGCCGTTACGGGGGCAGAAATGACGCCAATGGTCGATGGTATCGCACAAGAGAGCTGGACAAGCTTTCGTGTAGAAGCGGGGCAAACACTTACGTTTAATCACCTCACCAAGGGCGCCAGAATCTACATCGCGGTGGCGGGTGGTATTGACGTACCCGAAGTGCTCGGTAGTCGCTCTACTTACACACTCGGTGCACTTGGCGGCTTTGAAGGACGCCCCCTTCAAGAAGGGGATGAGCTGCCCGTCGGTGAGGCAACGGTGGGTAACATAAGCGATACCACAGGCAACGGTTTGTTTGTTCGCCGTCACTTACCTGCGGCGCTTCGCCGTGATGTCAATACAACGCTGCGTGTAGTAACGGGATTGTACTGGCACCGTATTACGGAAGCATCGGGCAAACAGTTTTTTGCTGAAGAATGGCAAGTGGCCCCCGAGGCGGATCGCATTGGTTATCGCTTTAAAAACGGAACACCACTTGAATTCATTGAACGCGACCAGCCTTTTGGCGCGGGATCGGATCCTTCCAACATCGTTGACGGTTGTTACCCCTACGGCTCGATTCAAGTGCCCGCAGGGAAAGAACCGATTGTGCTGCACCGTGACGCCGTATCCGGTGGCGGCTACTTCATGATCGGCACTGTCATTTCGACCGATATGGATTTGATTGGTCAGATGCAGCCCAATACGTCCATCCAGTTTACGGAAGTCAGCATGGAAGACGCGCTCAGCGCCAGACGGGATCATCAAGCGCTGCTCGACGCCGCCAAACACCACATCGAGCAAAGTGGAGTAAACCAATGACGTTACTTCGACACCGCGCGTTTGTGAATGGACAATGGGTGGAAAGCAAAACGGGTCAGTGCTTTTCAGTTTATGACCCTGCGAACGGCAATGAAATCGGCACGGTGCCCGATATGTCGGGTAAAGAGGTACTTTCAGCCATAGAGGCGGCAAATACCGCTCTGTCATCTTGGCGAAAACTGACCGCCAAGCAGCGCGCCGAATATTTGATGAATTGGCATCAATTGATTCTCGAAAACCAAGCCGATTTAGCCGAGCTGATCACCTTAGAATCGGGGAAGCCTTTATCGGAATCGCTTGGGGAAGTGGCCTACGGGGCTTCGTTCATTCAATGGTTTGCGGAAGAAGGGAAACGCATTTATGGCGATGTGATCCCTTCCACATCCGCCGATCGTCGCCTACAAACCTTGAAGCAACCCGTTGGCGTTTGCGCGGCCATTACGCCTTGGAATTTTCCTGTCGCGATGATCACGCGCAAACTGGCACCCGCTTTGGCGGCGGGGTGTACCGCGATCGTTAAGCCCGCGGAATCAACGCCTTTTTCCGCGCTCGCGCTGGCTTCGTTGTCGCAACAGGCGGGCCTTCCTGAAGGGGTCATCAACGTGGTGACCGCCGCCAAAGGGGCGGAAATCGGCACCACGTTGTGTAACAGCCCAACAATACGAAAGCTGTCTTTTACTGGGTCAACGGACGTCGGGAAAAAACTGTTGGCACAATGCGCCAGCACGGTGAAACGCGTATCCATGGAGCTGGGTGGCAATGCCCCCTTTATTGTGTTCGATGACGCCGACATCGACGAAGCGGTAGAAGGTGCGCTCGCCTCTAAATTTCGCAATGCCGGCCAAACGTGCGTGTGCACCAATCGAATATTGGTGCAATCCGGCGTTTACGCTCAATTTTCGGAAAAATTCGCCAGAGCCGTCAGCAAGCTCAAAGTGGGTTCGGGTATGAACCCTAAGCATCAGATCGGTCCTTTGATCAGTGAGCCAGCAATGGTCAAGGTCGATGCTCATGTCCGAGACGCGTTAAGCCAAGGGGCGCAATTGCTCACCGGCGGCTCTGGCCACTCTCTGGGTGGTTTGTTTTATCAGCCAACCGTCATTGCCGATGTCACCCCCGCCATGCGGATTGCCTCGGAAGAAACCTTTGGCCCGGTTGCCCCTATTTTTCGTTTCGATACGGAGGAACAAGCGATTGACATGGCCAACGACACCGAATACGGCTTGGCGGCGTATTTCTATTCCGCCAATATTCATCGCTGCTTACGAGTGAGTGAAGCGCTGGAATACGGCATGGTGGGTGTGAATGAAGGGATCATCTCCAATGAAGTTGCCCCGTTTGGCGGCATAAAACACTCTGGATTAGGGCGAGAAGGATCGCGATCCGGCATTGAAGAATATCTGGAAACCAAATACGTCTGCTTTGGCGGGCTTTCTTAAAAAGGATAGGACACCTCAAATGAATAATCAGTCACTGATGGATCGCCGAAACAAGGCGGTGCCCAGAGGCGTGGCTTCGGCTACCCCTTTGTTTGTGAAACGCGCTCAAAACGCCGAAATTTGGGACGTAGAAAACCGACGTTTTATCGATTTTGCTGCCGGCATTGCCGTCGTGAACACTGGGCATTGCAACCAAGCTGTTACACAAGCCGTCATCGAGCAAATCGAGCGCTTTAGCCACACCGCTTTTCAAGTAGCGGGTTATGAAACGTACATTGCTCTTGCCGAACGTTTAAACGAATTAGCCCCCATTGACGATGCAAAAACCCTATTGATGACAACGGGTGCAGAAGCGCTGGAAAACGCCGTGAAGATTGCACGCCACTACACCAAGCGTCGTGGTGTGATCGCGTTTCACGGCGGCTTTCATGGCAGAACCATGCTGACCATGGGCATGACAGGGAAAATCGCCCCTTACAAAGAGGGCTTTGGTCCTTTCCCTGCCGACATTTTCCACGTGCCCTTCCCCGTGCCTTATCAAGGTATGGACACCAGCTACACAATGAAGTCGTTGGAAAAAGTGTTCAAAACGGACATCTCCCCCGATTCTGTCGCGGCTATTGTTATTGAGCCCATCCAAGGGGAAGGCGGGTTTTACGCGGCACCCAATGAGTTGATGACGAAACTGCGAAATCTATGCGATGAACACGGCATCGTTTTGATTTTTGATGAAGTGCAAACGGGCTTTGCCCGAACTGGAAAGACGTTGGCGAGCGAGCATTTCGATGTGCAACCCGATTTGATCACTGTAGCGAAGGCGTTGGCCGGCGGCTACCCACTTTCAGGAATCATAGGAAAACGTGAACTGATGGACAGCCCAGCACCGGGAGGTCTGGGAGGAACGTACGGTGGTAGCCCTGTCGGTTGCGCCGCCGCCCACGCCGTTTTGGATGAAATTCAAAGCCAAAACCTGAACCAAAAGGCACAAACCATAGGTCGGCGATTACACAATGCCATCCGTCAGGTCAAAGACTCCCACGGCGGTATTCCCATTGCTTACATTCGCCACGCTGGCGCCATGATTGCCTTTGACTTTGTCAACGGCGAAGCACCGGCGCCAGAATACGTTGCACCGTTTATTGCAGAATGCCGAAATCAGGGTTTGATCGTATTGCCATGTGGTCAATTTGGCAACGCTATCCGCTTGCTGCCTCCGCTCACGGTGGAAGATCATATACTAGAAGAGGCGGTGGATATTATTCAAAATGCACTGATTTCAATGGTCAAATAGCTAGGGGCTGTTGACCTTTCGAGATGATTTTGCAGTTATTTGTGGGTTATTTGTACAAGGTAATGTTTATTCGGTGTAGCCGCTTTATACAATGATTAGTTAACACAACAATGATTGAATAACACAACGATGAGTAAAAATAAGCCACAAATGCTGCCCAAAGGGTTCGAACAACTTCATTAGGTACGCTGATGACATCAATGATGTCTTACTTGAAATACTGGACTAACTCACTTGAATGACAACACTGCCCTTTCTGCGTTTCGCATGGGCGTATTGATGGGCTTCTTCAAGTTGAGAAAATGCGTATTGGCGATCAATCCTTGGCTTTAAGATTCCCATTTCCATCAAGTCTTTAAGTAAAACTAAGTCCACACTGGTGTTGACGCGGTATCGGAACGCGAGACGCGGTTTCCCCATAAAAATGGAAGACATCATTTGATAGTACTCTGCCAGACCCGCTTCAAGCTTCAAGCATATGCCTCGCGGTTTGAGTACCTCACAACAAGAGTCAAAGCACGCAGTATTGGCAATGTCAAAAACCACGTCATATTGTCGCTCCACCACAGTGAAATCATGGATCGAATGGTCTACGACACGATCAGCGCCCAGTGCTTTAACAAACGTCAATTCATCGGTGCTACAAATACCCGTTACCTTCGCTCCAAGCCATTTAGCAATTTGTACCGCTGCGCTACCAACTGGTCCTGATGCTCCGTTTATCAGTACTTTCTGCCCGACTTGAACTTTGGCTTTGTCACGCAGCATTTGCAGAGCAATCAATGCACCGTATGGAATGGATGCCGCTTCTTCGAAATTTGTGTTCACAGGCATTAAGCTCAGGACACCATCGTCTTGTACTGTGATGTATTCTGCGTAAGTGCCACTTTCCACGCCTGCCAACCCGAACACTCGGTCATTAGGCTTAAAGAGTCGAACATTTTTTCCGACCGCTTCTACCACACCCGCAAACTCAGTACCGAGAATTTCTTGTTTTGGCAAAATGGCACCCAGCGCGAGACGCGAAGGGAGTCGAAGCAGTTTGGGAGATTGGGGGCGAAAATGACTTTTCGTAACCGTTGTGGCTTTCACTCGAATCAATACGTCATCGTCGGCTGGCACTGGTTTGTCAACTTCTGAAAAATGCAATATATCGTTATCCCCAAAGGGGGTATATACCATTGCTTTCATTACTGAAGCTCTCCGATAGCTGTGGCTGTGCATAACACACTAATAAGCCTTTCCTTTTTTCTAGCCACATCGAACTTCCGCTACGCTTAGGTCGCTTAACGACTCTTATCATGCGATATAGGGGATTTTTTTAGTCGAGACACCTTACCAATGGCAACGGTTCATAGCAAATAACATTTGTGTCAATAGTGATATTTATATGTTTTCTTTTGCTATTTTATATGAAATTGGCGCTATACCTTGACCATGCTAAACCGATATCTCGCCATCTAGGTATATCACTGCATGACCTGAAACAAAAACGTGGGTATCGGTCACTCTGCAATGCAGCTCGCCTCCCCTCTGAGACGCTTGAAATGCCACCAGTTCATTCTTCCCTAGCTCACTCGCCCAATAAGGTGCTAAGCCAGCGTGAATTGAACCCGTGACGGGATCTTCACTTCCACCGTTTTCTGGCCAGAAATAGCGTGACACAAAGTCGTATCGTTCCCCTTTCGCCGTTACGACGACATCGTAAGGTGCCAGCATTTTTAGCTTTTCCCGCGTTTGCTGAACCTGCAATACATCGTCTTGAGATTCATAAATAGCAAAGTACGCTTGCTGGCTTCGTAAGATGAGCGTCGGGGTAATGGATAATCCTTCTATCAGCGCTGGAGGGGCATCAACAGGCATAGGGGCACGAATAGGAAACTGCATTTCAATCATGCCACTATCCTGCTTTTTAACCATTAACGTTCCCACTTCTGAGGTTGAAAACTCAAGTTCATTCAGCATCGGAAAATCAGAAAACAACGCGCTGGCAGACGCTAACGTCGCGTGCCCACAAAAGTCGATTTCCGTGATAGGTGAAAACCAACGAATCGCGTATTTATTGTCTTTGATTGGTACGAGAAATGCCGTTTCAGACAAATTGTTTTCTATCGCGATATTCTGCATCAAAGTGTCACTTAACCACTCATCGGTCACGATGACAGCGGCGGCGTTGCCTTTAAATTGTTCGTTGGTAAACGCGTCCAATACTCGCATACGCAATTTCATTGTTGGTTATCTCCATTTCTTTGAGAAATCTCTCCTCGCGCACCATACACTATCGTTTTGACGCACTTGCATAGAAAAAGCGCCCAACGTAAATTGGCCGCTTTTAAACGAAAGAGCCGTATCAACCAAACGTAGTGCCAACAAAAAGTAGCACCAACAAAAAGTAGTACCAACAAAAAGTAGTACCAACAAAAAGCCGTACATGCAAAATACAGCCCTCTAGTACATTCTTGGCTCTCCACGGAAGATGACACGGTCATTACCTCGATAAACACCGAAAGTCACCACACTCGAAGGGTTGTCATCCCCTTTACCAAGCCAGTTGTATTGGAGGTATTGAAACCTGCTGAGAGTGTTACCAGAACAAGTGAGACCCACTTCCCCCGCAGGAGGTAAACCGATTCTCAATTTCAACCTAACTTGCTCCTGTGCCCCCACCGTAGTGTTATTTTGCCTTGCGGTTAGCTTTTTGCTTGCACCATCCTTTATGTTTGTATCCGAGCCTGTTAAATCTGCATTACTGACTCCAGAGTTTGACCAAATCAGCTCACGGCAATAATTCGTGCCATCAAAATCGGTAGACATGTCGTCGGTATTAGCGACAAATTGAGACCCATTCCAATATTCTGCTCGTACTGGAACGGTGACATCAACGCCACTATTTGTCCCTACATCATTCAATGCTAAACGTCCATAACGCATATCCAGCGCTGCATTAAATTTTCGTCCATCGTAAATGCTGTTACCGTCATTTCTTAGTGCAGTGGCTTTCACAAAATTGGTACACCCATTAACAGAACAATCCACATTATTGGTGTCCACTTCAAGACCAAGCCGAACATTATAGGGGCCATCTGGGGAGGTAATTTTCGTCGGCGTGGATTGCTGAATGACTCGAGAGAATTTAAACACGGTAAGGGGAAGTAACGCGGTTCCATCGGTCCATTCTTTATACCAATCTCTATTGGCTATATTGCCTGTTAACAATCGCTCTGTTAGGTCATTAAACTCTGTCGCTGGGTTTTTGTCGTCATCGACCATGGCTAAATTCAAATGCATTAATAGAGAAGCATCAAATTCCCCGTAGTTCGTCGTTGTCGTGATCACGTTGTTTTTGTCGACACTTTGAGCTTTTACAGTGAACAAAGATTTAAAATTTTGCTCCATGTAGGTAAAAATCCCTTGCTGCCCTTCTTGCGTATAATTATTGGTGAGTTCGAATTGATACGGATAGAATCGTCCTATCGTGACTGTATCACCGTCAATTCCGCTACCCTTACCATAGTTATAATTGCTGTTAGACACCGTTAAGTTAATGCTTCCTACCTCGTTCCAGTTCATTGATGCAACAATCCCATTCGCCGCCAACGACCTCGTCGTAAAGTTGTAGATATTGGAAGGGGAATAGCTGTTGCTCTCTTGCGTCAATACTCCGGAGCTTCCTCCAATCGGGGAATGAAGCGTGTAATTCAGCTCGGCTAATGCAAAAGATCCACCGTCAGTATAAAAGTTAGGCGTCGTGGCACGATCACATTGATTACTTTCCGAGGCGTCGAAAATGAGGGGTTTAATACGAGCAGTAAAGGTTTCTCCTGCCCTAGCAAAACCCGGTCCCGTTGAAGACGTTCCGTTATGGGCTTTGACTGAGTCTTGAACAGAAAGATCACACAGAGCCAGTTTATCCGGTCGAGCTTCAGCGACCATCACACCTTCTAGAATATTCGTGTTATCTCTAACAGTGACGTTGATTTGACCCGCATCGTTATATTGTAAAGTTAACTGACCCACTCCATCGACAAACTCGACGTTATTGTTCACCAAAGAAGCTTGCTGTGTGCCAGTGCTTGGCAAGATATAAGAGGTTAATGCCAACTCGAGTGTTTTGACGCCATCGTAATCATCCATTATCACAATGCCATCCACGGTTTCTCGCATCGCCTTGATGGTGACGTCGGCTTGTTTCCCAGCAATCATTTTGAGTGGAGATGGCTTAAAGATAAAGCCAGAATTGTTGAATTTATATGGTCCTGCTGCCCCGTTAATATAAGGGCGATCTACTTCATACGCGGTTACTGTCGCGACTTCTACAACAACACTACTGTATAAATAGTAGGTTGCGGTACCCGCTTGGATTGGCATGGAACTCGAGTCATCTATACATGATGCATTTGCGGTTGCTTTCCAACAGGTATATTCATTACTGGATGGCGTGATGTTTAGATTACCAAAGAAGTCTGTCGCGATATTACCTTCATTATTAATTATGTTAAACGTGATCGGAATGGAACTCTCTACCAATTCAGTCGCGGATGGTGGCGTAATTTGAAGCTGATAAACAGGCTGATTACAGCTAGCAATGTCGCCTTTTAGTCTTGCATCGCCTGACATTTTAGCAGTCAAAGAAGCAATGGCACCATTTAAAACACCACTCTCTTTTATTTCAACGTTATCTTCTGAGAGCACAAATGCAGTGGCTCTTGCATCCCCATACATTGAGAAGTTAGAACCCACGCCGTGCTGAATAAAATAGATATCATTTGGCACACCTGACCTATTAACTCTGGCGCTATTGTAGACATTCGTTTCTCCAGCATGTAGAAAAACTTGCCCCCTGACTCCGACCTTAGCGTTGCCAAAGATATTGATTTTACTAGCAAAGTAATCGCCAGCAGTAAAGGTCACAACAGCATCTCCCGAGACGTTAATTTCGTCATATTGACCTGGTGATACGGTGTGAGACCCTGTATTGAGATTGAGGCTGGTTGAACCTGGCGTGAAACTGACAAAATCATTATAAAGAGTGACCAGTAAACTGCTGTCGGCTATACAGTCTCCACTGGTGCAACTGTTGTTGGGATGTGTATTGACATCAAAATAGCCAAGCCGAGTACCATCCAATGCCCCAGAAATCTGTGAGCTGCCAGTCATTGTTAAGCTACCAGAGGTATCCCAAGTTTGTGCAGGGCCAGTAAACTGAGTACATTGCTCCACATCAAATGGCACTTCAAAAATGATGTAGCCTAACCGCTCTTCAACGTGTTGACGCTCATCGTCATAGTCCAGATCTTCATCCACCATAAAGCTGGATCGGCTCGTCTCCAAACGGCAGCGGCGCAACCAGCCACCATTGTTCCCTTCACGCGAGTTTTTTGACGCCACGATAATAGGCACAACATCATAATTTTCGGCGTAATCTGCGTATGTCTCACAACCCGTAGAAACAGGATCACCCGTATCGTACGAGTTAATGGTCAACTGGTTTTTAACGGCAAACTTTATGCCCTCTCGCTCACCGCTGCCATACGCCGCGATAAAACCAATACGCTCTTCTTGCGTTGGAAACTGCCTGTCTTCTTCTAATTTGTAACCATCGACCTCATTCCGTTCTAGCGAGATATTCATGTAAGCTCTATTCACGTCGGTGACAATCGACGCTAGCCAAAAATCCTCGCCATTATTAATACTTTGAACTTGGTGAACAATGCCTGGTGTTCCGGTAAATGCTCTGAAGCCCTGATCACTGTACGTATCAAAATAGATTTTCTCTTTTTTATTCCTATTGATGTCGCCAGTACTGGTAGTGCTCAGTGCGTACATGTATTTTTTAGTGGAGACGTCATCAACAATGACTTTTACACCATTAAAATCATGGACCCCCTTCTCGATTACAACGTAATCAATGACTTTCATCGGCACATTTTCCATGCCAGGAGGGGCATAAAATGCGGGGGCAAATTTTTGTTTAAATTTAACGTATTTTTTTGTTACTTCGAGAATTCTTATATCCGATGGAGAGTCCAGCTCATTGAGAAATGAAACCGTGCTCATGAAGAACACAAGAGGAACCGTATCATAGGTTTTTTCGAAATTGACTTGGCAGACCGTATCAATACAGTCTGGATGCGCATAGGCATTAACGTTGTAACGACCGTACTCAAGCTCAAGCGCTTTTGCACTTGCTCCTACTAAAACCAACATCAGAATGAGAGCAAATCTTAAAAGTTTCATTTTTAAGCCCAAAGCAGGTTGAAGAAAAACCTTTCCCGTCCAAACTCTAGTACAAATCCTCATGCTTAATTGCTTCATTTTTAATACTTTGCCTAAAAAAAAATCCTATCTGCTTATTTTATAATCTAGCTCACGCTTAATCTCGATGTATAGGGCGATATCCAAAAACAATTCCATCCAAAACACTTCCCTCCAAAAATCTCGTTACTCTTTCTGACCAGCAACAAGATAAGACGTTATTTGTTTAATAGAACCAGACTCAATTTGGAAAATGTCACAGAAACAAAACGTTTGCTGTGCATCTCCGTGCCCCTGAACAACCAGATGATCTGTTGCTTCAAGCGCTTGAGATACATTTAAAGACACCGGTTCTGATTCCATTTGAAAACAAATAGATCGAATATTGTCCGTTCCAACGATGTCTTCTTTGCCAACATTCGTCCAGCGCGTTTTCTCGTTTAAAAACGGGATAATCTCATTCACATCTCCACAAGAAAAAGCGATACACGCGTTTTTGATATCTTCATCCACAGCATTCACCCTGTATGTTTTTCAATCAGTTATTAAAAACTATACGACTATTTTTACCAGAGTGATGTGACAGCGTGGGAAAAACGTGAGCGAATACGCTGGAAAAGAAGCGAAGGAACGTTAAAAAAGATGAGGTCGCTATCCCTTTCAAACGGTAACCCGATCGTGCCTACAACAGTAAATCGTGCCTACAACAGTAAATCGTGCCTACAGCAATAGGATAAAGCGATGGGACAGCCTTCTTTTTAATTGAGCTTTAACCAAAACAACTGAATTCGATTAAATCTCAACCAAATCGAATGGAAAACTTTGGTGAATGACTTATGCTCAATTGAGGCAATATGGAAACTAAGGGAACCATAGTGGAATTGAAAACAGAGCTCGAACAATGGGACGGCAAAGACACCGACGCCATCTCCCTGATTTATCAGGAGCACCACTTTGAACCGTACTTTATCACTCAGCTCATAGAATTAACGGACGATGAAGACTTCGCATCTGGAGCGACATGGTTGCTCAAAAACCATTTTGAGCAGGAAGAACAGCTCACAGACTCAGAAATAGACACTATTTATGGCAAATTGAGCAGCATAGAAGCTTGGGAAGCCCGCCTCAATCTTCTTCAAACAATACCTTACATGCCTATTTCTGAACAGAATAAACCTTATGTGGAATCGTTTGTCCGCCATTGCTTGGGAGATAGAAACAAATTTTTACGATCCTGGGCATACAATGCGCTGTTTGTGTTAAGCCAACAGTATCCAGAATATTTGGTGGATGTGAAAAAGCTATTTAAGATCGCACTCCGAAAAGAAGCACCATCAATAAAAGCGCGTATTAAGAATATTTTGGTTCAAAATAAATTGGACAATCAAACACCGTAAACAACTTGGTTTCTGCCAGATCCTTTCGCATGATAAAGGTGATCATCCGCCACTTTGAACATGTCGTCTAATTGCGCGCCATCTTCGCCATAGACAGAAACACCAATACTGGCAGAGATGCTCACTTGTCTATTGTCCACTCGGAATGTATTGCGGCAAAGGACCTTGCGTATGTGTTCTGCCACGGCGCAAGCGACTTTTCTTTCTGTGTAAGGCAATAGAATGCAAAACTCTTCGCCCCCTACCCGATAAACTGAGTCCGATCTTCGGACTGAATCTTTAACAAGCTTTGCAACTTGTCTAAGCACTTCGTCACCAACATCGTGCCCATACTGATCATTGATGGCTTTGAAGAAATCCAAATCCACGACCAGCATGCTGAATAAATCTGATTTTCGCCTATGCATTGTCACCATTTTTTCAAAGCTGAATGCCAAACTCAGGCGGTTGTCTATTTTGGTGAGCGGATCAAGCAAGGCCAGTGATGTCAGTTGCTCTTCGGTTCTTTCTCGATTGTACTCGTAAACATGTGCCATCCCCCAAATCGCCCCTAAACAGGCCAATACATTAATCATTGAATGTGTCAGCAACCCTGCCTCCGGAACCATTGACTTCCAGTAATACAACACGGCACCAATAGGCACAAAAACCAGATTGAGCTTCAAGCCTGCCGATCTTCCTAGCAACAAGTAACCGACGATGGGGCATAAAAATAACCAGACGAATGAGGAATTTTGAGCCTTAGTGGAAAGCATACCCATAAACACAATGAGAAAAAGTGAGGATACGTAAACAGAAGATTGTAAACGAAGATACTTTTGAGAAGCCGAATAGCAAAACAAGTAAGCAGAATAGATGGCAAAAAACAGCTCAACAGCGCCCAGCCACTTTTGCTCAAAAACGAAAAGGTTAAGAAAGCCATAGATAAGACCAGCAACAAGGGTAATGAGAGACACCCCCTTTAACATATTGCTTCGAAATGACTGAGATCGGTTCAACCATTCGATGCTTGCGTCCATCTGTACCATCACTTTCCCTGCAAGAATTTACTGAGCACCCAGCGCATTCTGTAGGATTAACAATTCTCACTCAACCATAAACAGTTTCTGTCTGTCAATAAATTGATCTAGGTTTGATAATGACATAATTCGGACATGCGAATGAGCCAATTAAAAAAGAAAAAGAGCCTTAAATAGATCAGGCAAAAATACTATATAGAAAGCCAACTTCACTCATCAAACACAATATATTGGGATTTTAGAAATAGATGCTCAATTTTTAAATTCAACTGCGTGCATATAAAAAGATACCCATTTAATACAGAAAAAGTACGTGTTTTCTGAACAATATTTGTGGAACAAAGATCTAATCTTTGATAGGCCGCCGTATGGTTAAAAGCTTATTCACATGAACCTCCGTATTGTGCCAAACATAAAAAAGCAGAGCGATAAGCTCTGCTTGGTCTATTACGTAATAACACGCTATGCTCTAGCACATTGGCCATAATACATTATGCTATGACACACCATGCTATTGCATGCGATATCGAAATCACTCCGCTTTCCAAAGTTGGCTCATACGCATAGGTCCTGGTGTCGGAAAAGTCCAAGACTGGGGCATATTTTCTGGCACATTGCGCAGTTTATTGTTCACAACAACGCCAACAGGCAGAGATTCCACGGTGCCAATCACATAGAAATTCTCTTTCGCAATCTCCATAATTTGGCGCATCAAAGCGATTTGACCATCTTGAGACGATGTTTTCTCAAGTTGTTTCCATAATGCAACTTGCTTTTTCACATGCTCTGGTGGTTCAACCGCATTATCACGACCTTTCGCCCAGTTGTAGTACCCCAGTCCCCATGTGGATTCAGGGCTAAATGGCAAGTAATGACGCGCTTCATCCAACACGCCCACACCACCATCACCAATAATGGGGATCATGTCGTAATCGTTTGTCAGGCGCAGGTTGGTCACATGGTTAACCTCCATCACGCGGATATCTAAGAAAACACCCACGTCTTTCCACTGGTTTTTAACCAATTCTAACGAATCTGCAAGCACCCCTTTATCACTGACCTTCGACACGGCTTCGATACGCAGACGTTTTCCATTTTCCATCAAACGGTAGCCTTCTCCGTCTCGTTGGGTTAATCCAAGTGAGTCTAAAATGCTGTTGGCTTTTTTCTGATCGAATTCCGTGTATTGAAATGCCATCTCTTCATCATAGAAAGGGGACATTTCCAAAGGGGCGGCTTGGTATGGGCCTACCGCACCTGAATAAACCGTTTCGCTGATTTCCTCACGATCGATGGCATGAGAAAGCGCAACACGGAAATCTTTGTTCGCGAATAAGGCGCGCTTAACCGGATCTTTCGCTGTTTGGTTGAGTGCAATCACCATTTCTGAACTTAACGTACTCGGACGGAATTGATAGGTGTAACCACTTTTCTTTTCGTTGTCGATAAGAAGAGGTCGGTGTGTAGGCGTACCGATATGGCGGTATTGGTAATCCGCTTCACCATTAGCGGCACGCAAAACCATTTCTTCCAAATCTTCACTGTAGCGCCAACGAACGCTGTCCAGATAAGGTAACTGGTTACCTGCGGTATCCACTTGCCAATAATACGGGTTGCGTACGTACTCAGCAAAGCTCGCGTTAGGGCCTGGAGGCGATTGCACTTTCCATGCCGTCAATACTGGGCGGTCTACATTGTTGTAATGCTCAATAAAGTAATGCGCATTACATTTTATGTTTGAGAATTGTCGCCAAGAGTCAAAGCCCGCGGCTTTCGCGTCGGCTTCAGCTTTGTCGTTAAACGCAGGCATAAACTTGGAACAATAATGTTTGGGGTACGCGGTAAAGCTTTCACTGTCCACCGTTGCAAGGTAACGAATGAACATGCCATTCGGTTGCTTAAGCTTAATTTTCACTGTGTGAGCATTAATCACTTCTGCACTGGCAGAATCAAACGTTGGGAAAATCAATGGGCGGTTACCCGCATGTTTTTCATCCCCGAGTACATCATTGATGTAGAACGCAACGTCGTCAGCCGAGAAAGGATGCCCATCAGACCATTTCACCCCTTTACGAAGCGTAATGGTAAATTCGGTGTTTTCTTTGTTTGATGTAAAGCCGGTCGCTAAGTTAGGCACAACTTTCGAGTACGTTTCATCAAAATTGAACAGGTTATCGTAGGCGATAGTGCGAATACGGTGCCCATTGTCCATGACTTTACCAACCAAGTTCAATGTCCCGCCGTACTTGCCCACCGATTCAAATGGTGTCACGACTAACGGCTCGGTAGGCAGGCGCTCTTCCACGGCGGGGAGCTTGCCTTGCTTAACCAGTTCTGCCAGTGCTGGCGCTTCGTTGTAGGTTTCTGCGTAAGCCGACATTGATACCACTGCTGCTACTGCAACCGTCACTTTGCCGAATTGAGGTAAGTTAATTATGTGTTTCATCAGTCACTCCCTGATGTTTTCTATTTATCAAATTTGTCGCCTTTTCCCGAAGACGCACGCCCCTGAAAATCAAGATTCAGGGATGGATGCTGTTCGCCCTGCCAAAATAAGCACTTTGAGGGTGGAGCTGCCTTTTCTTACTTTCCCGAAGACAGCGGGAACACTGGCATGGGCGTACAACAAATTGGTGTTTGGCGCACATGGGTAAACGGTGCTCTCACCTTGCCCATGTTCCAGAATAATTTCACTGAACAAGCATTCAGATTCGACTCGTGCTGGCTTTCGTTCTAAATGGCTGAACCAAGGTGTCCAAGCGTCGACAGCATGACCGGTCATTAAGTAGCTAAAATCGGATTCGCATTGAATGTTATGCTCACGTGTTTCATTACCCGCATCATTCAACCACTGAGTCGTGACCACTCGAATGCCTTTAAAAGGCGACCAGACTGACACGAGTTTTTCGCCATCTCGCCACGCTTTCTCGTTCTTGGTTCTAGCGTGCCATGATTGTGTTTCTGGGTGCTGAAAGGCCAGCATGTTATCGCCTGCAAAACCCTGCTCTATCCATTGTTCACTCTCAACGCATAAACCGTGATCCGAACTGTAAGCGAATTTTGAATACTTATCGTAGCAATGTCTTAATTCACCACTTGGTGGCGCGTTTGTCAGCAAATAGCTGCCTCTATCACGCCAGAGAAGGTGTTGGTCACACACCCACATTGGTGCGAGGGTCGGCGCTAACGATTGGCGCTCGGCCTGCCAAAAGGCATGCTCTTCACTTAACCTGAGGGCTGAAAATGCTTTTAAAGCCAGTAAGGGAGAAACAGGGCTGGTGTAAAACTCGCTGGCCAATAAATTTGAATAGCCAAAACCCGATAAAAGTTGCCCATCTTGCCCCCATATCGATTGAGCCGCCCACCAACGCATCGAGGAAACCCAATGCGATTTAAGTAAAGACATAGCGATCCCTTCCGGTTCAAACCATGCCAACTCAGACCAAAAACCTGCACCAGCGAAACGGTAATTTAGCGAACGCCCATAACAAAGCTGCGCCCCATTTTCACCATACCAATATTGATAACTCTGCGCGAACTCGACCGCTCTTTGGACGTATTTTTCGCTCTCAGTTCGATTGGAATCGCGAATCCAACGAGCATAAACAAGACCATAAAAATGAAAAGCAAATGGGTTGTAATAATCCATGACGGCGGCTTCGCCATCACGATACCAACCTTGCTCCATATAGTGACTATCAATAAAATCCAAATCGTGTTTAAGCTTGTCGTGTTGAATTTCAGCGCCCACTTGCGCTAGCGCAAACACAATCAATACTCGAAACCATCGCCAATTGTTAGGTGGAATATCCAGTTCTTGAACTGGCATCATCCACTCGATGAGCGCTTGCTTCTCTGCATCAGCAAGAGGGTGCCAGTAAATGTCAGGCACTTCGACCATCGCCACAGCAAACGCGCTCATCTCAACAATTTTTTGATCGTAGCTGATTAGGCTTGACCAAGGCTTTCCATTGGCTCCAGATAGGCCGTCGAGAAGCGCTTGTTTCAGCGACTCGTTTTCCTCTTTGAGTTCGTGGTAAGCGGGTGTCGCCCCCCACATTAATCGAGCAATATGCTCTACCGAGGTCGCTTCTTCGTTATAATGTGCCGCACAATCTTGCTTTGGGCTAAACTCACTGTTTTTTGCATTCAGAATAGACTGCTTCCCTAGCAAAAATTTAACCACATTCAATGCGTTATCTCTGCGAGCAAATGTCGAATCTTCCGGTAGCCAGTGTGCTAACTGAATGCTCATGTTCGTCCTCTTACGGCACCATGCAGTCGGTGTATATCATCTCGTAAGTCAGATTAAAACCCATCAAAAATCTTTTTTAAAACGCTTTTTCATTTTTATGCTATTCAGATCAAAACTACGTTTCATTTTTATTACTGATAGTTGGATAGGTTCACATTTTTTAATAGAGACACCATTAGCTAGTGTGTTTGTCCGACGGTAAAAACCGTTCGTAGTGGCTCGGGTTCCAACCGCGTTTTAAGCACGCTCCCATAGCACGTAAATACGGTCGGATATGAGAAAAGAACGCGAAGTAACCTTCACATAATCGATGTTTAGCGGTGAGGGATAACTCGCCAAGATCATCAATACGTTGAGCAGGGCACGCACCATGACATAAGTCTCGCTGGGAACAATTTACGCAATGCAACGCTGTGCCAATGGGCTTCCTTTTTGCAAATGACTGCTGAACTGGGGTGTCAATTAGATCGGGGTAATCACGCCGATTCAGGTTCCCAAGTTTGAATTCCGGATAGACGAAGTGATCGCAGCTGTACACATCCCCATTGTGTTCCATCACCACGTTTTCACCACATTGCGGGGAATGCACGCAGTGAGTAGAAGGCATGCCTAACGCCATTCCAAGTGCGTTATCGAAGTGGCTAACAAACACTCGTCCTAAATCGCGTTTACGCCAAACGTCAAACACATCAATCATAAAGCGCCCAAATTGTTCAGCGCTGACACTACGATGAGAAACCCCTTTGCCTTTTTCCGCTTCAACCACAGGAATAAATTGGATGAACTGCACACCTAGGCCTGTGATGTGTTCGTAGACCCGCTTTGGGTGCTCGGCATTGTGGCTTTGAATGACGGTGAGTACATTCGTCTCCACGCCGTGTTTAAGCAGGGTGCGTAACCCACGAACCACTTGTTGATACGAGCCTCTTCCACGGCGTGTTTTTCGGAAATGATCATGGAGCGCTTCATCCCCATCTAGGCTTATGCCGACTAAAAAACCATGTTCCTTTAAAAAAGAAGCCCATTTGTCATCAATCAGCACACCATTTGTTTGTAGCGTATTGCTGATCGCCATCCCTTTGCGTGCATGCTTTTTTTGTAACTCTATCGCTCGCTCAAAAAAGCCGATCCCTCGCATGGTGGGCTCCCCACCTTGCCAACCAAACACCACCTCTTTACACCCTAGCGGCTGGCTTTCAATGTAGTTTTTGACATGGGATTCTAACGTCGCATAAGTCATATCAAACCGGCTTTGGTTCGGGTAATACTCGGTTTTATCTAAATAGAAGCAATACTCGCAGTCGAGATTGCACAGCGGGCCAATGGGCTTACTCAACACATGAAACGGTCGAGCTGCCTTAGGTTTGCAGGTGTTGATTCGAAGTGGGTTCGAATTCTTCGTGGCTGTGCTCATGGCATTCATTCTTTTCTCTGTCTTGGTCGCGCATGCCCATAATCAATGTGGAAACAATACAATATATTTTTTAAAACACCTTTTTGATTTGTTGATAAATGTGATCTTTGTAAATTTTTAAAACGGCATTTCAAATTATTATCTCTGCATATTTGTGCACTGATTTATTTGTATACCGAGGTTGTTGTGCGTTGTCCGAATCTTCTTTATGTTTTTTCTGAACAGTTTCGCCAAATCGCGATGGGGGTTTGGCAACAAGAATACCGGCGGAAATGGGCACCCCGAAGGGGCAGTGACCGAGTCTTTCCCATTGGCCGAGGAATAAAAACCAAACAATACAGCATCACTCTAGCCATTGACCGTGACGATCAATCAGAAAGCATTCCATTTTTGGTAACGACGACGAGCCGTATCAACGGACTCCCCCTATGTTCACCCCAGCAGGAGTAAGGGAAAGAACGCTGCTTTCACTGTTGGCATGTCAGCCAGCACGATTTCAAGACCCATGTGTGGAGCTAGGTATATTGTCAGAACGTCTACGCTCCCCATCTTTACTCCCAAATACTTGCAGGAACAATCATGACTGAGAAAGCCACCCCAAACGTCATTATTATGTACGCCGACGATCTAGGATTTGGCGACATTAGTTGCTACGGCGCAAATGAAATCCCAACACCTAACCTCGATAAGTTGGCTGAAGAAGGCTTAAAGTTTCATCAAGGTTACGCCACTGCTGCAACGTGTACACCTTCTCGCTACAGTTTACTGACGGGGTCTTACCCATGGCGCAACCCAAATGCCGCGGTTCTCCCCGGAGACGCGCCACAAATCATCGGTAAGCTAGACGACACAATGCCAAAAATGTTCCAAAAGGCCGGCTACCAAACGGGCATCGTTGGGAAATGGCATTTGGGTTTGGGGAATGGAGATTTGAACTTTAACCAGCCGATTGACGGCACGCCAAATGATGTGGGATTTGATGAATCCTACATAATGGCCGCCACAAACGACCGTGTGCCTTGTGTGTACATCGATAATCGAGAAGTCGACAATTTAGACCCAAACGACCCTATTGAGGTGACGTACGATTGGGATAAAGCCTATGAAGGCATTCCGACAGGAAGAGATAACCCTGAACTTTTGAACGTGATGTACGATCACGGGCATGATGGCACAATTATTAATGGTGTCAGCCGAATTGGGCACATGCGAGGCGGGCAATCTGCCACTTGGAATGATGAAACCATGGGGGAAGTGTTTGCAAACAAAGCCATGGCGTTTTTAGAAAAAAACCAAAATGCGCCCTTTTTCTTGTTTTATGCCCTACACCAACCTCATGTTCCCCGCATTCCTAACCCCGCATTCCGAGGTGCCACCCCGCATGGCGTACGCGGAGATGTCATCGTCGAAATGGATTGGTGCATCGGTCAAGTTCTGGATAAATTGGACGAATTGAACTTAAAAGACGACACCATGGTTATCTTTTCCAGCGATAACGGGCCGGTATTGAACGATGGCTATAAAGATGATGCGGTGGAATTGAACGGTGACCACACAATGGCTGGGCTTCTGCGAGGCGGAAAGTACAGCTTGTTTGAAGGTGGTACACGAGTCCCGTTTATAGTCCGCTGGCCAAAGGGCATTGCTAAGGGCAATTCAGAGGCACTGATTAATCAGGTCGACTTGTACGCCACCTTCGCCGCTCTGACAGGGCAACCGCTTTCGGAAAAAGAAGCCCCAGACAGCCATAACTTACTCGATGCGCTGACAGGCAAAAACCAAGAAGGTCGCAACGATATGGTGCTTGAGGGAATGCAGTACAAGAAAGTGTATCGAGATAGACAATATGCCTATATCCCCCCACATGACGATGACTTTATTTGCCAATACACGGGCAACGAAAAAGGGAATACACCGCAACCACAGCTGTACGATTTACATGATGATATAGGCCAGCTCAAAAACCTGGCACCTGACATGCCTGATAAAGTCGACGAGTTAGCGTTGAAATTGCAAAACATCATCGCAAAAAGCCGTTCAAGGTAGATCACAGCAAACCCACAATGTCAGCTCGGCAGGCGCCGAGCTTCTAATGCGGTAGCGCTTCTTCAAAAACACCAAGCTCTCTTCCTAACCATATGGCTCGCTCGGTATGGTCCAGTAAAGGTTCACTGCTTACTGGGTGAATCAAAACTGACATGTCCCCGCGTGCGTTATCAAGCCAATCGATAATCCCTTCGCTATCGTCTTTAAAATGAAACTCAAACATCGGCATCTTATGAGGACCAACGAGTTTCTCAACCAACTCAAAAACGGCCACTGCGTCTTGGCGTTCCTTTCGTATTTTTTTGCGTAAAGCATCGGCTTTCGCAATATTGTTTAACCCAAAATAAACATGAGCGTGAAACATAGGAATCTCCTAACTAATTTGGTGACCCAATCAACATCATTCATGTCTTACACCTTGAGTTCACGGGGACTATTTTGATTGACCTTTCTGATTATGTATACCTATTCGCTTTGAAGAATACGTTCAAATTTTTCTAACAGGAACGAGATAATCTTAAACGGCTTATTTATTTCAGTTACTTTTATTTCACTGATTTCTAATGTAATAAATCTTTATAAATTATTAGATTCACAGCATATTTCCGCTAAATACATAAATACGTAAAATATAAATTATGGTACAGATATCACAGTGTATCATTTGCATTGCAATTCACTCATACGCCATTGAGCTCACTCTTTAAGCTCGTCACTGTGAGTAAAGCTATATAACAATATAAAACGACTTTTTAGGACAAGGAATAAACATGTCGAATACTATGACAACGCTTAACAATGGCTCATCAGGGTTCAGCCTATGGAAACAAATTGTCATTGGAATGGTGGCTGGAGTGGCCGTTGGCGCAATTTTGGGGCCAACGGCTGAAGTGTTGAAACCTATTGGTACTCTATTCATTAATTTAATTAAAATGCTCATCGTGCCACTGGTATTCTGTTCATTGATTGTCGGTATTACCTCAATGAAAGACACAAAAAAGATGGGTCGAATTGGCGGAAAAGCAGTGATTATCTATCTCTCGACGACCGCAATCGCCATCTCAATCGGGTTGGCGCTTGCTACCCTTCTGACTCCAGGTGCAGGGGTCAATATCACCGCAACCGAGGCAGTAAGGGCGGCAGAGAATTCCCCATCATTAGTCCATACGCTTCTTAACATTATTCCCAAAAACCCTGTCGATGCACTCGCTTCCGGAAATATTCTGCAAATCATTACGTTCGCAATTGGACTTGGCGTTGCGCTGACTTTAATCGGAGAGAAAGGAGAGCCTGCCATCAGAGTATTCGAGAGCTTGGCTGAAGGCATGTATAAGCTCACCTCTTTGGTCATGAAGCTTGCGCCTTACGGCATTTTTGGTCTCATGGCGTGGGTAGCGGGCAAATATGGATTAGATGTATTGCTGCCATTAGGAAAAGTCATCGTGGCGGTCTACATCGGTTGTGTGATTCATGTTGTCGTATTCTACAGTGGCTTGATTGCTGTTGTGGGGCGGTTGAGCCCTATTCAGTACCTTAAAGGCATCATCAACCCCGCGACGGTTGCATTCACCACCACGAGCAGTTCCGGCACTTTACCAGCCACGATCAAGTCGGCGCAGGAAGAGCTTGGCGTTTCAAAGAGCGTATCCAGCTTTGTATTGCCTTTAGGAGCCACCATCAACATGGACGGCACAGCACTCTATCAAGGCGTCTGCGCTTTATTTATTGCTCAAGCCTTTGGTGTCACGCTGGAAACCTCCGATTACTTGCTGATTATCCTAACCGCAACTCTGGCGTCTATTGGTACAGCAGGCGTACCAGGCGCTGGATTAATTATGCTTTCACTAGTTCTTACGACCGTTGGTCTGCCCTTGGAAGGCTTAGCCATTGTTGCTGGTATCGACCGTATCCTAGATATGGCGCGCACAAGCGTTAACGTGTGTGGTGATCTGATGGTCTCAACACTTGTCGGTAAAAGCGAAGGTGAGTTAGATGAAAAGGTCTATAATCGTACGGTAAAAGAAGGCGTCTCCGCCGAAACGTCACAAGCGTGATACAAACGTAATTTTTTGACAATACACATTTTAAAAGCGTCACTTGGTTGACGCTTTTTTTGTAACACATTTAAAGCAACTTTGATGTGCCTTCCATCGATTCTCCAGTTGACTTAAACATGCACATGACTTTCGGTGCCTCTATTCCAAATTTCAAAAAACCAGCAAACATTTCTTTGTTGAAGAGATATTATGCGTATTGACTCATAACTTATTGATGAGATTTTAAAGAAATAAGAAATACCTACTTAACAAGTAATCATTCATCCTATTTCGTTGAGTGGGAACAGATTGAGTGGATTGGTAATAATTATACAAATCAATAAGTTAAAAGATAGCAGCAGAATAGTAACTTTAAAAACAGACTGTATAAGACGTTCTTTGTAGAGAAATAATGACAATAATAAGTCGAGCTAAATACTGAAATTCTTTCAAGATGTGGATTAATTAATTATTACCTTATAAGAGCATAATCATAATTTTATTGTAACCATGAAATTGCATTCTCTTTATTGATAATAATCTAAATTACTCACTTATAAGAATTTCATGTTCATTTTTCCCATTATTGCGCCAAGTTAAACAGAGTACTGTTTAGGGATTTTTTTCACCAATAATTATGCTTACTATTCCTCCAAACAATAAGCGCTAAGAAATAAGGTGCATAAAAATCCTATTAAATCATATAATTAAAAGTATTTATTTATTAGCTCAAAATATTATTTACTCTTGAGCTCGAAATATTACTTATAGGGTTCAAAAATTAAGTAGCAAGCCACGTACTAATTTACCCCTAATTGGGATGACGAAATTATAAGGTCAATGACCACCACCGCGATGTGCTGTTTGCAACATGCGAAGGATAACTATATCTACAGGTTTATTATTATGATCGTTAACGGCAACACAATAAAAGCGATAGTTACAGATCTTGATGGCACTTTGCTAGACCCAACGGGGGAAATTACAGATTACACTAGCTGTATTTTAACGAGGCTTTACGTCAGTGGTATTGAAGTTATATTAACTACGGGGAGGCACCCAAGAAATGCCTTCAAGCAGCTAAAGCCACTTGATTTTTCACCAACGATATTAGGCTGCAATGGCGCATTAGAAACACAAACTAATGAGCTAGCATACGTACAAAATATTACCTTTCCCCATTCGACTTATCACCGACTCTTAAGATTTTTTTCCGGTCCAAATGCGCATGTTAGTGTATTTGATGTGGATGGTTGGCACATCAGTGAAGTCAATCACAACGTCCGTGCTTATTCTTCCAAATTTCAATTCCCCTATTTTCTTCATCAACCAAGCCATCTGCTTTCTTTAAGAGCAAATAAACTCCTTGTATCGACTTCTCATGACACCAAAAAAGTTGAGAGCAAATTAAGAAGTCTTTTCGAAGATGAATGTGAAATCACCCTTTCAAACGAACACAGTATTGAAATCAGCCCCAAATACGTCACTAAGGCGACTGCCGCAGCGCGGCACTTATCGTTAAAGGGTATCGACTTAGAAAAAGAGACAATAGCGTTTGGCGATGGAATGAGCGATGAATCCATATTGAAAACCGCTGCGCTTGGCATTGTTATGCAAAATGCCATGTCGGATCTGCCTCGTCGCCTCCCTAACCCTTTATTTACGCAAAGCAACGCAAACGATGGCGTCGCGAAATTTCTCATTAAGTTCTTCAATTTGTCACTTAAGGGGAGTTATGCATGAAATCAATTGCCTCGCCATATGAGCTGAATGTATTTATTGAATCACTGAATGAACCCAGCCATATGTTATCAAACTCGTTTGTGACGTTTGATCTGCGTGGAGAGGTTGATCAGCACGCTCTGATTGAATCGATACGTACAGCGTTCCAAGCTGAAAATTTCCATTGCCAATACGAACTCGACAATAACAAGCTCTATAAAACGCATACGTCTTCTCCCGTTAGCGTCGAGTTTTATGATTTTACAAATAAGCCGGATCCCAAAACCGAATACCAAACAGTATTAGACCATTACTATTTTAACAAAATCGACCCCAGTCAGGGGCGGCTGTATAAAGCGGGCGTATTAAAGTTAGACGATAAGTCATTTAAAGTGATCACCATGTGCCATCAAATAGCTTTAGATGGTACAGGTTTTACCCTATTTCTCGACATCATTAAAAATGAATATCAAAGGCATACCAAAGCCAACTGTATGGATTGCGATGTTGAAATGGATCCTAGCTGCCCGTGCCAGTACCTTCATCTAGCCGAAGACAAAAAGGACGATGCCTGCAAGATTTGGGAGCAAAAAGTCCTTTCTCGTCCGCTTTCAGCTAATTTCCCTGCTTTATCAAGAACGACCAGTAGACTCACTCAAACCAGCATTCTTTCTTTGTCGTCTGGGTTTAGCAACGAAATCAAATCCTTTTGTCGGGAAAACGCCTTAACACCACACCTGTTCTTCAAGGCCGTATACGCCTTACTGGTGGGACGATTAGCGGATCAAAACCTCATTGGTGTGACTTCACCGATGGATATGAGAGGCAAGGAGTCGAGACAAACCCTCGGCTGTTTTGTTAATACTCGTCTCGATGTTTATGAACTCAATGAAAGCCAATCCCTTCAAGCGTATTTTGATGACGTTCGCTCTTTCAATCAGGCGGTTCAATCCTTTACTGCGCTCCCCTATCGAGATTTGATCAATAAGCTGAATGAGACTTCTGAAACAGAAGTAGACGAACCCACTAACGTTGCCTTTGGTTCAACCATGGGTATCAATGAACAGTTTGAGCTTGCCGACGGAGTGATGCTCACCTTTAACGACGAGTTAATGGAACTGAACACCAGTATTCAATTGCTCTTTTGCGATTCCAACAACTCTAGCTTCAGCTTTCGATTCGACTATGTAAAAGCTCAGTTTGAAAGTGGGATTTTTGAAAACTTTTTGCAGCGATTTGAACATGTCCTCCGTCAGGTCATGGTTTCTCCAGACAAATCCTTAGGCTGTGTGGCCATTTTGCTGGAACAAGAGCATCAATTTTTTAAACAACAAGACAAGACCGGACACTCTGTTTCTACAGCCTCACTGGCAGAGCACGTACACCAATGGATAGCAGAAACACCTGACAAAATTGCGCTGATTGACGATGTTTCCCAGCACAGCTACACCTACCAACAACTTCATCGAGGCATTGCTGCATACGTTCAATACTTTAACCAGTTTCGACAGTTCAGCCATTGGGGGAAACCCGTCGCCATCGATTTAGACAGTTTGTCTGAAACGGTGATTGCCATCGTGGCAACACAATATTTAGGGTTACCTTATACATGCCTCGATAGGGAAGAATCGGACGAACGCAAACGGGCAATCATCGAGCAACTTTGCCCAATGACAATTCTTGGGGAAAACAGCGCGTACCTTGATCAACATAACAAAACTCAAACGTGGGTTTCGCCAATGGAAAGGGATCTCACAGCAATAAACTTGCCGGTTCCAGAATCCTTCCCCACAAGCACTCTTAGTCAATTCATTTTTACATCAGGCGGAATGGATGCACCAACAGGTATCGCACTTTCACACGCTGCCATACTAAGCAGTATCGTCCATTCAACCGCCATACCCAACGGTGAACGAATTCTTCTCTCAACCAATGAAGCTTTTGACGCCGCCACGTTACAAATTTGGACGGCACTCACTAACGGGAAAACGTTGGTCGTATCGGAAAGACGGACAACCCACTACCCTGACAAATTAAAATCGGTCATCAAAACCCATCAGGTTGATCATCTTTTTCTCACAACTGGGTTGATGGAGCGGTATATCCAATCTTACCCAGATGACCTATTTCACGGCATCAATACACTCGTATTTGGTGGAGATGCTGTCTCGGTGAATGCCGTGTCCAAGGCTTTAGACACCAACATTCCTAATATCATCAATCTGTATGGACCCGCGGAAACATCGGTCTACGCAACCACATTAACCTGCAAACCTCACCATGTGGTTCAAAAGCGCATTCCCATTGGAAAAGTCAGTAACAATACTTGCGTTTATCTGGTTGATAAACAAGGAAGGTTGGTCCCCAAAGGGGTAACGGGAGAGATCCTCATAGGCGGCAGTGGGCTTGCAGATGGATATTTAGGTCAACCTCAGCTCACCACTTCCCGCTTCATTATCACGGATATTCCGGAGCTGAATTTGCAGGGCGTTAGAGTCTATAAAACAGGCGATAACGCATACTGGGGGCAGGATGGCAACCTTTACTTCAGCGGCAGAAAAGATGATGAAATCAAATACAAAGAACACCGCTTTAACCTGAATGATATTCAAGCAGCGATTGAGGGCATAGAGGGCATTGCTTCTGCGGTAGTCAAGTTACTCCCACAAGAAAACAGGAAAGTATTAGTCGGCTATTACATTGCCCACTCTCCAGTTACAGCAACGTCAATTAAGACGCTTCTTGAAAACGTACTCCCTTCGTATATGCAGCCAGCCTATTTGGTGCAACTCGATACTTTACCATTGACTCCCAATGGCAAAGTAGACAGTAAAGCTTTGCCTATACCTACTACCGAATTTGATGATGATTTGCGTCACCTTAGCAGTATACAGAGGCAACTTTTGTCAAAAGCTTGCTCTGTCTTACAACTTACCTCTTTATCCATTAAGGATGACTTTGTAAGCAGGGGTGGGGATTCAATCTCTGCTATAACACTATCCGTTGAAATGGAGTCTATCGGCATGAAACTCGACACCATCGATATAATGAAACACACTGTTTTTTCAGAAATGTCCAAACACATTAAACACGAAGCGCTTACTCAAATCATTAGAGGAGACACCGTCGGCGTCATTGATCTTTTACCCACGCAGCAATGGTTTTTTGAACAGAACTTCATGCAGCCAAACCACTATAATCATGCGGTCACACTTTCACTGCCAGCTGATGTTTCCAGAGCTCGTGTGGAACACGCCATCACACGATTGACTGAGCATCATGACATCTTCCGAGCTCGATTCCACAATACGCTCGAAACGGGCAAACAGGAACTTATCGATACACATGAAGACCTATTTTCGTTCGCGGAAGAATCATTCGCCAATTACGAAGAACTCGATATCTACTTGGCACACCTCAATGAAACCTTCGATCTCGAATCGGGCGTCGGCGTCATGTTTAAAGCTGTGCTCTATCGTATTAGAAATGAAAGCACCGTCTATCTGTATTTGTGTGCCCATCACTTAATTGTTGATTCCGCCTCTTGGCGCATCATCGCTCGCGATCTTCAAGCACTGTACGATGGGGGCTGTGATACGAAATTGCCCAACTACTCCGGCGCACAAATCTATACGCAAAGCTTAAATGCTCAGTTAGAGCGAATTTGTCAAAATGAAACGGCGTATTGGCTCAAAAGTAACAGTTTTACCCCCAAGTGCAGCCCGAATATTCAGTCTCGCCTTGAAACCATTACGGTCGATGAACAAGTCACGGCTCAGTTGTTATCTGAGGCGAACACACCTTATCGCACGATCCCTCGTGAACTGCTGCTAACGGCATTGACCAATATACTGATTGAAAGAGGCGGAAATACAGAAGTACTGATGAGAGGGTACGGTAGGCAAGAACTCGCTAGCAATGTAAAAGTAGAAGATACGATTGGCTGGTTTACGAGCATTTTCCCGCTCAAACTGCCTTCCACCAAAACCCACCTTAGCCAACAAATTAAAAACGTGAAGGAAAGTTTCCGCAGCGTTCCTGCTGAGGGTTCAAACTATCTTCACCTTGCTTACCAACACCCTGATGGTGGCATTCGTCGCCGTTTACAAAGCAGACTGAATGCTTCCGTCAGCTTCAAATATTTAGGTCAATACAACTCCTTAACTGACGATCCAAATAAATGGAATATGGAACTGTGTAACTTAGGTTATATAGTCGGAGAGAAAAACAAACCACAAAGAGAAATCGAGGTGGTGTGCTGGATTTTAGAAGGCAAACTGCACATACAATTTGAAGTCACCAGCTTGCAAATCAACCTAACGTCGTTGATTTCAAGTTTTGCCAATGAGGTGAGGGCCATCGTAGCCCACTGTACTGATAAAGAAACAAGAAACACGTTAACGCCATCAGACTTACAACACGTGACGTTAAATCAGCAACATATTGAAACCATCGAAAGTAAACTTGGCTCTCTCAGTGCTATTTACCCAGCCACCCACGTACAACGAGAACGCCTTTACTCCAATAGAGTCAATCGCGATGTCCAAATTGGTCAAGAGTATTTCAAACTCTCTGGCACGTTAAACATAAGTGCCTTTCAACAAGCTTGGGATATTGCGTTAAAACGTCACGACATCTTACGGGCAGTATTTTGTGACGCCTTCGAAAAGGGCAAGCCTTTGGTCATCGTGCCAGAAAGCAGCAAGATGCCAATCAGGTATGAAGACTGCACTGGCGTTGCTGAACAAGACAAAAATGCGGAAATGATGCAGCATCTCGTGATTGAAAGAAGACGAGAAATCCGTGAGGTGTCCTCACCATTGATGCGCTTGTGGTTGGGTGATTTTGGCAATAACGAGCACGGCATGATCTTTACCTACCACCAAGTGCTGTTCGACCAATGGTCTATGCAGTCATTCCTAGCCGAAATAATGAGAGACTATGAATCGTTATTGTTAGGGCGTGAACCCGATATTTCACCACTAAGTTTCGAACCGTTTGTTCACTACATTTACGACTATCAAAATGACAGTAAAGCACGCGCATTTTGGCGAAACTACCTTAAAGGCGCCCCCAAAAATCTGCGCCTACCTCGATCCGCCGACTCGCTGTGTGACAAACCAATTCGCATGCAAAATGTCAACATGCAACTCACCGATATGGAGAGCCGACAGATCATCGCAAGAGCTCGGGAACATAGCGTGACCACCAACCAAATATGTCAGCTTGGGTGGGCACATACCTTAAGCAAAATCACCGGGAAAAAAGACATTGTATTTAATACGACTCTCACAAAGAGGCCTTCTTCCATCCCTGATATTGAACGTATGGTTGGTGTCTTCTCTGCTACCCCTCCATTACGCATTAATGTCAGCGGTGAGGTATCACAGGCACTGTATCATATAGCAGAGACCAGCACAGATCGGTTGGAATATGGATACCTAGATTTAAATGAATACGACGATGAATGGGTACCCATCACAAACTGGGGAACACTGTTCGTTTTTAACAACCAAACGGAACACAAGGCCCAGCAAACACACACGAAAAACTTACTCTCAGAACAATTAGGCACGGTAAGTGGCACAAACCATCAAGTCATTATGTCGGTCACGTTAGGGCATGCAATGTCGTTTAACCTTTTCTTTGATTCCACCGAAATCAATGAAGAAGTGGCGAATCTGATCGCAAATGAGTATCTCTCATCCTTGCTAACACTTTGCAGAAATGATTCGCTCGAGGTTGGATCCTTAAACTTGATAGAAAAAGCGTTCTAATGTTCTTATGTCCTAAGCTCACGGCTTAAGTAAACAAGAACACAGATAAACAAGAACAGAGGCAAATCAATGCCTAGGTAGAAAAAGCGCTAAACAAAAAGCCAGCTGAACCCAGCTGGCTTTTCTAACCAGTCCGATCGCTCAATGCATCTCACGCTGAAGCGTAAATCACCCATTAGCAAATCGTTCCTTCCGACACTTTCATGTCCTGACGATGGTCGATACAAACCTGAGCCATAAGAACCAGTCCTTCAATAATCGTATTCAGCGGCATACCCGGCATATTCAGCTCTTCCGCTTGTTCAGGCAACAGTGGAATATGGACAAAACCATGGCGAGTATTGGACTTAGCAAGAAAGTGTTGAACACCATAAAAAAGGTGATTACATACATAGGTTCCAGCCGTGTTTGAGACTGTCGCGGGAATATCGTGTTCACTCAAAGTTTGGCATATCGCTTTAATGGGTAGAGTAGAAAAGTACGCATCAGGTCCCCCAGCCACCACTGGCTCGTCTATCGGCTGCAATCCACCATTATCGGGAATACGAAAGTCATCAAGGTTAATCGCCACCCTTTCCGGTGTGATGGCATCCCGCCCTGCCGCTTGTCCAACCGTTATCACAATATCTGGATTGTGCGTTTGAATGGCTTTTTTCACCACATCGACCGATTCGTATCTCACAACAGGAACCGCACAGGTAACAATACGCCCCCCTTTCAGTGCCCTGCCCTCCAATTGTTTAACTGCTTCCAACGCGGGATTTATGGCAGCGCCACCAAAGGGTTCAAACCCAGTAATCAAAACGGTTTCCATGTCGCTTCTTTTTAACCTCATCTTTGGGCTTATTTGACCTCATCTTGGGATAAGCAACAGCATAACTCATTGAATTAAGCGGAACATGTGTTTTATTTCCTTTTTAGCCTGAGGTTTTTGTTCATCGCAAGGCGAATTGACACATCAATAGCTCGCCTATTACCCATGGATTCAAACACCATTAGCGACAAACACCGTGGTTAGGATAAACACGGTGGCTAGGATAAACACAGTAGCTAGGGCAAACACATTGGCTAGGGTAAACACAATGGCTAGAACAAACACAATGGCTAGAACAAACACATTGGCTAGGATAAACAGAATAGCTAAGCAAATACGGGACCACGCAAACACGATGCTAGAGATGCTAGAAAGGCACTCTATTATCCAGAGGTGAGGTTATTTCAGGTGTCCGATTTCTTCTTTAAGAGCTCGGTTTTCGGCATCCCATGCAAAGCCAATTGCCGCGAATTGGGGCTTTAACGGCAGTTCCAAAGGGAATCAAATCATACCCACCGTATTCATGCACTTTCGACCACGAACGGCGCCAACATGCAGCAGAACGCATTTAAGTACAGCGAAAGATCAAAGTAGACCCAATTGCGACCTACCTCAATCTTTCGCGGCAAACACGATCTAAGGGACTATTGACCCTCTGGGATCACCTGTCCATTTGCGTCTGTTGCTCTTAGGTTAAAGTGCTTTTCAACACAGTTTTCGTAATCCCCACTAAACCACGCGCTGTAGGCAGTTTGGTAACCCACCAGTTTACAGCTGAAGGCATGGTTATCTGGTGTATTGGCATCCCAACCCCACTCTTTGTCCCAGTAAATCATCATCGCACCGGCACCATCGGTATTGAACGCTTTCATGTCTGCACAATCCAGTTTCTCACCCGTGATATCTAAGCCTAATGTTGCGGCGATCTGCTTATAGTACTTAATGCGATTCGCGGCTTGAGGTGTGGTTGAGCCTTTTCCACATTCGTATGCACCGTTAATGATTTGAATGGTAGAACCAAAACCGTATTCAATACCTTGCGCTTTGTCTGCCGCATTTGGCTGCCAAGTGCCGTCGATAACATGCAACATGCTTGGTTTTGGAGGCTGTGGGTACACATAGAAAAACACCGCAGAAGCCAAGTTCAACCAAGTGTCTGCAACTAACGCTGGATTTTTAAGCAGTACGTCTTTATCGCCATACATGGCTTCAGAAAACGGACCGTAGTTGTAGTTCCAGCTTAACTGTTTCGCACCACGTCCAAAGTAACTTTTTTGAGGTGCACATGGCCAACGGTCTCCTTGCCAACCGGTGCAAGCGTTGTAGGTGCTGTTGTAAACGTCCTCAGATTTGTAACGCTCACGCAGGAAGTACAAGCCCTGACGCCATTCAGGGTTACCTTTCGCACCTTCCCAACCAGGAGCGTGTGCGCCCGTTTCTTGCACAAAATGGGCAAACATGGTGGCCAGCGAACGCTTACAGATTTCGTCTGAATTTCGGCCATCCGTATAGGTACGGCAAAACGCAGGGAATTTCGCAATGCCCTTCAGGAAGTTGACGTAAGTGTATTGTTCATTGCGAATTGGGAATAAAAAGTCCCACATCGCTTCATTCACTACCGATTCCACTCGTTGCACGTTTTCTGGGTTAGTTGAAAGAAGTGGTAATACTGCTTCGACAGAGGCGTTGTCCAACGTTTGGATATCAGCGCGAACCAATTCAAACAGCGGCGTGCTTGTTAAGCTGGTTTCACGGGCCAGCAATTCTGAACGAGGCATTAAGTAACCACCGTTGCCATCAGGAATTACCGTTGTTCCATTTGGATCCGGTTTAGGCGGCTCGACGGGGTCGACTGGGGGCGTACCATCGCAAGGCACTTCCGTCCAAAACCAAGCGCTGGTTCCCGGAGAATCCCATGTGCCTGGGCTGTTCTTCGCTTCGTAACAGATGTTGTTATAAATAACGACATCGCCATTCGTTACGCTCGTCTTGCCCGGTTCCCACGTGATAACCGGTGGCGCAGCAGCCAAAGCGACTGACGAAAATGAAAGTGCTAACGTTAAAGACCCTATTAAACGTTTCATTGAATTTCCTTCTTCCAAAATAATTCGAAAGTAAGCGTAGAACTAACGTATACACTCGATGTCATTAGAAAGAAGTGTTTTTATAGTTTGCGAGCTATTTCATTAAATAAAATAACCATGATAATAATCATCATATAATTTTGTGATATTCAGCCCGTTTTCCCCTAATAACGTCATGCATTCTGAAATAGCAGTAAAACAACGCATTAAAATAAGAGAAATGAAAAAATAATGAACATGAATCGCTAATATTTTCACTTAGCAACCTGAGTAAAGATGATTAATTTATAAACAAAAAATTAATACATATAAATATCATTTTCTAGTCAAAAATTGTTATAAATCAATTTCGCACCCTAATATTATTACTATCAATTACAATTTTCATTCCTTTGTTTGCTGCGCACCTTATTTTTACTATTTTTATTTCTCTTCGCGAATTAAACGATTGAAAGTCTCTTGATAATTTAACTAAATAGGAAGCAGGAATGGGTTTGCAATGACAAATTCATCAATATTCTCAGGTTTATTCTGGCAACAGAATTATGTCGTAACCTGACATTGATTCAACACGTATGAAAACATTAAGGATTGAGTTTTGAACTTTAAAGTAACTGCTTTGACCATGGCACTAGCCCTTGCTAGTTCAGGCGTTTACGCTCAAACACAACAAGGACTTCAAGCCACTGCCGACTCTCTGAATGTATCCACTTCACTTGTCGTCAACCAACCTACAGACACAAAAGCAGAATGTCCTTGGGGACTGTGCTACCGTGCAGAAGTAACCATCACAAATACAAGCACCAATGCTGTTAATGCCGATTGGGATATGTATTTCTCAAGTATTCACCGTATATTAGACACGCGTGGTGATTTATTTACCATTACCCATATTGATGGTGATTTGCATCGCGTTTCTCCAACAGAGAAATTTAAAGGCTTGCAACCAGGCGAATCTGTAACTGTTGAATATGATGCAGAATACTGGCAGATCGTAAATAGCGACTTCATGCCAAATTATTATATTTCCTCTGAAGGATTGAAAGGCGTTTTAATTAAAAACACCGCTGTTAAAGAAGCCGATACGGGCTTTGAAGACTTATCTGGTTTCTTGACCCCCATCAGTAATAACCCAGCAGATACGGATCAATGGCGTCGTTTCGCTGGCGATCAAACTAAGGTTGCCACCGCTCAATCTCGTTTCGATAAAAACTCAGACGTTGCCGATCTAGGTCAGTCTGCGGTTTCCGCTTCCATTATTCCAACACCGGTTGAACTCACCATCCAAACGGGTTCTATCAATATTGCCGCTGGTCTCAACCTAAAAGTCGTCAACAATGCGCTTCGTGCAGACCAAGTTGAAGCCGTCAATGCTCGTCTTGCTCAACTTGGCGTAACGACGAACGCGGGTGTTGAAGTTAAGGTGATCAGAAACGCTGGTCACAAAGCATTCATCGGGCGTGAAACAAAAGGCGCTTACACATTGCAAGTTGATGCGAACGGCGTAACAGTTGTGGGTCGTGATAACTACGGTGCATTCAACGGGCTTCAATCTCTTGCTTCACTTATTACTGTTGGCAGCACTGAACTTCCAAAAGTAACGGTAGACTACGATGCGCCTCGCTTCGACTACCGTGGTATGCACATGGACGTTTCTCGTAACTTCCAAACGAAAGAGCAGGTTCTTAAGTTCCTAGACCAAATGGCCGCGTACAAGATGAACAAGTTCCACTTCCATCTTGCAGATGATGAAGGCTGGCGTTTAGAAATCCCTGGGCTGCCTGAGTTAACAGAGGTGGGCGCAAAACGCTGCCACGATTTGGATGAAACAAGCTGTCTACTTCCTCAGCTAGGTTCTGGTCCTGATCAAGCCGCAGAAAAACAATACTACTCTGTAGCCGATTACGCAGAAATCTTGGCTTACGCGAACGCTCGTAATATCCAAGTCATTCCATCTATGGATATGCCGGGTCACTCCAAAGCGGCCGTTGTTGCCATGGAAGCGCGTTACAAAACTTACGCTGCACAAGGTAACTTGGCAAAAGCAGAAGAATATTTGCTCACCGATCCAAATGACACCACTAAGTACTTCTCTGTTCAGAACTACACCAATAACACCATCAACCCATGTATGGAATCGAGCTTCAAGTTCATGGACAAAGTGATTGGCGAAATCGTTAATCAACACCGTAACGCGGGCCAACCTCTGACTGATTACCATATTGGTGCCGATGAAACAGCGGGCGCTTGGGTTGAATCTCCTCTCTGTAAAGCGATGTTTGCCGTAGAATGGAATGGTATTAATAACGTCGATGACTTGGGCCCATATTTCATCCAACGTATTAGCTGGATCCTAGAGAAATACAGTTTAACTCTGGCTGCATGGAACGATGGATTGAAGCACGGTGAGTACATCAACCCATACACCCTAGCAGGTGAAGGAACGTCGGCTTACGCATGGGGCACATTGTTCTGGGGTGGTGCAAACGAAACACACACCATTGCTAACACAGGCTACGAAGTGGTTGTGGCCTCTCCAGATACCACTTACTTCGACTTCCCGTACGAAGTAGACCCTGCGGAGCCAGGATATTACTGGGGTTCTCGTGAAACTGATACTCGTGAAGTATTTGGGTTCATGCCAGAAAACCTACCAGCAAACTCTGAAACCATGCTCGACCGTATGGGCGCACCTATGGAGTACGCTGCAGGCGGTGTTGCATTGAACAGAAGCTTCAAAGGTATCCAAGGTCACCTATGGTCTGAAACTATCCGTACAGCACGTCAACAAGATTACATGGCATTCCCTCGTGTTCTTGCGATGGCTGAACGCGCATGGTCTAAAGCGGATTGGGAATTGGATTACGATGCATCGGCCACTTTCAAGTCTAACGTTGACGGGTTTGTAGGGACAACTCACGTAGATACAGCAACACGTGATGCTGAGTGGGAAGCATTTGCAAACGCATTGGGCTACAAAGAACTGGCGAAACTGGATCAAGCAGGCGTCTACTACCGCCTACCTGTACCAGGTGCAAAAATTGAAGCAGGCAAATTGGTTGCTAACTCTAGCTTCCCTGGTCTAACTATCCAATACTCTGTGGATGGTACAACATGGGCTGAGTACGATGCTTCTAACCAGCCTACGGTCACTGCAGGCGTTAAAGTTCGCACTGTTGCAACAAATGGCCGTGTTGGTCGCTCTGTAGAAGTAAAGTAAGTAACAAAGAAAACCGTCCATTGACGCGCAAGCATTAATGGACTGATAAAAAAGCCCCTGAACGTTCTCGTTTTAGGGGCTTTTGTGTTTCGGTTAGAGCAGAGGTTACTCTCAAGCTTTCGCTTCTGTAGGTCGAATTATGGGAAACTCACGCCCACACTTTCTCCTAGCTGATTTGCACTCTCAGAGGTGTTAACCGTGGTGGATTTGGAAGACGTACCATTGTTGAAGGTAATACCAACTGCCGTGCCGGTTCCCGGAGTAGACAGAGTGATTTTTTCAACAGAACCAGATTGATCAACCAGTACAACACTGGGTTTTGTCACCGATACAGTAGAGCCATTGGTCAATTCCAGTGATCCCGCATTGTGGAAGACAATCCCTGTGACATTTAGTCCGTTGTGGCGCACCGCTTGAATCGACGATGTATTACTCAATACCGAAACAGGAATCGCAGATGCGTATTGCTCGGTTTGAGCCACCGTTTTATTAGGTGTGATAATATATTGATAGGTCGCGTTAGTTGGTTGCACACTGTGACCAATGCGCAGCATGAACACATTATCTGTGATCTCTTTGTCTTCTTGCCCTGCGCTAATGGTACGCCAGTTACCTGACCTAGCCTGATTATCCATGTGACCGTACCAGCGTGCTGGGAAAACATAACCGACATTATCGTGATGTACCCAGCTCGATTCCACCAATTCACGACTGCCTTGTGTATAGACGGTTCCGTCCACCGTAACAGCCCCTCTTAGACGCGTCTGGTTGATTGTTGTACTCACGTAGTTTTTGTGAGTAGAGGAAATGCCTGCCCCAAGGGCAACAAGTTCATCGTCAAAGCTAAACCACGCCTTTTTAGCTTGAGTGCTTTGGATGTCCATATCCATAACAGCAACACCATATTTGCCATCAGAAACACCACCAACAAATGTGGTTTTCTGTTCAATTCCTCCCCATCTCTTAGGCCGAAGTGTTACATAGGGTGCCGTAACCCCTGGAATACGTCCCCAATCCCACACTGGAAATAGGTTATGATACTCATCACCACTCTGCATGATGAACGTACTACCAAAACCGAGCCAATAGCCCAGTAGGTTTTCATCATTGCCCTCCTCTGTCGGTTCAGTGCGTGCAGAATTCATCTTAATTCCAATGAAATGATTTGCACCAACCTTCGTCGCGTAATCGGATCGCCAAAACGATTTGAAACCGTTCAGCCCCGAATGACCACCTTGAATATGTTGCTTAAATGCCTGAGTTTCTGCCGCTCGTTGCGGGGTTAAAGCGGCAATATAGTCTGCTTGTTTAATCAAATTGGACGTATTCGGAGTCACTTTTCGTGCGATCCCACGTCCCATTGCATTGTAATCGAGCGTACCTTTGCTGTTTGACCAACGCACACCTTCAAGAAAATAGTTGGCTAATAGCTCATGGCTCTGAGGCATGAATTTCCAAGAAAGATCGCGAACCTGATATGCCCAAAAAGACGCCGCATCAAAGAACACCTCTCCGTAGCCGCGTGTGTAAAGTTGCGGTCCGTGCTGCTGGAAAGAGAAATCGGCTTGAATACCCTCATCGCTGGTAACCACGATGGTTTCTTCAATGCCATCTAACCCTCGACCTACTTGGGCAGTGTCGCCGTTTAACAATCCGCCCCAAATCACGCCTTTAGAAAGGTCGGTACGGTTTGCACCTGTTCGACTTGGGTTATCTGGCATGTCTTGAGCGATCTTTGTAGTAAGATCTGAAGGAAGTTGATCACCAAGCATCATGGCAATAGGTCCCAGACGAAGTTGTTTACCAATTTCGTTCCACCACCAATTGTTACTCTCAGGACTCACGGCGTACCAATGGTTTAAGCCATTAATCACAGCTTGAAATGCTTGTGGGTTCATATCCAGATAGTGTGCCGCGGCGAGTGCTTTTAACCGATCTAAATGATCACGAATCGGCTTTTCATTCACTGCCATTGCGTTGTAATCAATATCGGGCCAACTGCCATCACTGTTTTGGGTTGAAATGTACTGTTGGACTATACCCGATAGTGTTTCACCTTTACTGGTCGCGGAGGCCGCTTCCTGCTCAGCGTAATTGGGTGCGACACGTTGTTTTAACGTAGAAATATCATTAGCAAGTGCCAGCTGACTAGCCAGTAAAACAGGCACGATACAAATGCGTTTTATGTACTTGGAGGCGAGTGTATTTATCATTAGTGCTTCCTGATTTGTAGGGTACATTGATACTGAAATTCCAAAGAAAATCAGCGTTAGAAGCCAACTTAGTTCGATTTAAAATTATGACGTTATCGTATTATTATCTCATGCCAAAGTTGCTGGCTTGAGTTCAATTGAGACCGTACCAAACACAATAAAGAAACACCATTTCAAAATATAAAAAATGGAATTCCGATCTTGATCGAGTTGAGTTTTGCGATGTAACGCATCTCATATATGAGACATGTTCTATCGACGCTTTGAGATGAGTTTTTAAGGGGATCGAATAAGCAAACTCAGGTTAGAGCCGGCTTAAGAAGGCGGTATATACCCAAACAGCCTCAAGATACGAATTTCAGCAACAATGGCTTAATTTTCAGGCATCTTGAGGTGTTTTTAACTCTATTTCGGCATTTTAATTATAAAGTGACTTACGAAAACCAACACCACTCATAAGGTTTAAGCTGAATTGACCGAAGGTTACCCAAATGATCTCGCACTTCTACTGATTGGCTTTCATGACTGAAATTCACAGCGGTGGCTTTCCCCGTTTCTGGGAAGTAAGCACAATCAACGTCTGGGTGTGAAGACAACCATGGATGATCCTCATTCTCATTTTTACCCAACCAAATGAGAATATGCTGAAGTAAGCGAGCATTATCTGTTGAAAAAGGGAGATTACCAAGGTACACCGAGCGACCTTGTCCATAAGAACGGGCAGCTAACGCCAAATGCTGCCCCTGAGCCGCGATCACATCAATGTCTTCTGCTTGAGGGTACACATAACTTGGGTTACCAAAATCTATATTGCCGTTTAACTGCTTAAACAAGTAATGATCTCGGTTCACTTGAACGGGCAAGGCAACACGTCCCATTGTCAGTGCCGTTTCCTTTTCCAGTCCGAACACATCACCAAGTTGAAAATAACGCCCGTTTTTCTGGTACGCGGAAGGGTCACACACCCCCAATAGTCCACCACCTTGTGCCACAAATTTACGTAACGCCACCAACATTTCAGGTTTATCCCAGTGTTCTCCGCCACTCCATGCTGAATTTGCATCCCCCGTATTAATGATGACTTTGATGTCATCAGAGATGCCTTTTTCCGCCATATCATCAAAGCTGATGAATTCCACTTCGAACGGCAAACCAGACAAACATTCCAATAAGTTATTGCCAACAAATTCCATCACATCGGGGCGAGGCGGAACGTAAAATCGCTGGTCTCTCGCTTGGTTTTGCAGCCAGCTGCGTGTTTTACCCCATGCGCTGAGTACGGCAATTTTGCCCGGAAGTTTTTGTGATTCGGTTCGCTGAGTATGTTCTAGGTATTCCCCAAATTGCGCCGAAACCTCCGTGACATGATCGATGAAGCGTGGGAACTGGTTTGCAAGCGACAGGTAACCGCCATAGCCAATTCTGTCTAGCGGTTTTTGCAACATGGCACGACGAATTTTGGTCCAGTTGGACATCGATTCAATAACCGGATCGTTGCCTTCGCGAAACACATCTGGGAAGAAGTACGGATAGAATCGCGCTTCTCGAGTCTGATCGCCAACAGAATCCGTAAGACGACGCAATGCCACCCCATCTTCAACCGCACCAATATTGATATCCAATCCAATCTTCTGGTAACTCTCTAGGAAAGGTTCCGTACCTATCCAGTGATCCCCTTGAAACATGGCCGCTCTTTTGCCTGCTTGATGCGCCATGTCCACCAGCTCCCCAGCAAAGTCGACCACAAAATCCTGCACAAAAGTCATCCAGTCTTGGTAACGCGTTGAAGGGACTTTGTACGTCCCGTTATAGTAACCGGCATCGACAAAATCTTCTGGCGTCAATGCGTAACCAAAGCGCTTTTCAAAATCTTGCAACGCTCTTGGGCTGACCGTTTCGCCATAACCCGTCCAGTCTCGATAAATGTCCTGATTCTTTTCACCAGTATCAATCACAAACAAAAATGCGAACGTCGTAAAGCGAACAACTGACGTGTTCGGGTGTGTCTCAAGCCAACGGGCAAAATGGTTAATCAAGTGTGCTCGGCACTCGGGGTGATACGGATCTAGGCTTTTAATTCTCGGACCTTTCCAGTCGTTTGTTAGGGCGTTATACATGGACACGCTGTCCCACACTTGGCGAGCCATGAACGTTACCGTATATTCATGGTAAGGCGTTGCCTCACTCACCGTAACCTGCTGCTTCGGCGCATCAAACGTCCAGAAATGGGGATTGACGACCTCATTAGTCGTGCGGTTTCGCACCTCCCACCACGTTTTAGGATCGCTGTCGTCATCAAGTTCATATTTGTCTTTGCTGTAACCATCGAGCGGCTGAATAACGACGTCTTCGGACATCGCGGTTACAGGAAACGACATCAAATATTTACGATGAAGGTATTCTGGATGCTGTTGAGCAAATTCTTGATCCGCTCGTACCAAACACATCACAGAATAAATGTCGCTGTCTTGCTGTGCTAAAGACTCTGGCATCGTAGTGCCATCACTATCGCGAAGGGCATCTGCCTGCCAACGCTGAAATAAATCCAAAACTACGTCTTCCTGACCGGTTTCAACAGGCAGGGTCATATGACCTTTACGAGAGGCATGTGTTGTCATCATAGGCTCCAAAACTATCGGATAAACTCTGGATATAAGCTCAATCAGAACTTGATAGAAAACCGCTTACAAAAGGGGCTGGTGTCGCCCACTTTAGACTCTTTACCAAAGATCTCTGTTACCAAAGAACTCTGTTAACAAAGGACTCTGTTACCAAAAGAATTTTTGATATCCGTTTGCCCGCATTAAGGCTTCAAGGTAATAGTAGTCACCATAAGGAAGCATGTTGTCGCACAACCCGACTTTTACAAACGAAGCGCCGTGCGCCAGCAAACCAAGTGCGTTGTGGTCTGCCGTTAAATCACAGCTGTCCATCAAACCTTGAAGCATGAACATACCCCAATCTCGGTAAGGCTTGGCTTCTTCCTTATCCTCCATACATTGCGCAATCAACAATAAGCCAGCCGCTGTAATGGCTCCAGCAGAGCTGTCTTTATATTGGATTTCATGCGCTGGCAAAGAGTAATCCCAAACGGGTACGCCGTCTGGCGTTATATGCTCTACCGCGTATTTAGCCAGCTTTTTCGCCAACGCTAAGAAATGCGTTTCACCTGTATACAAATAGGTTTGCGCAAACCCATGAATCGCCCATGATTGACCACGAGCCCAGCATGATTCGTCTGCGTATCCTTGGAACGTTTCGCCTTTCATCGGCTCCTGCGTCACCGGGTGGAAATTGTAGGAGTGATAAGTGGAGTAATCGTCACGGACAATGTATTTAGCCAACGTTTCGCTGTGACGTTTCGCCGCGTGCGCATATACAGGTGACCCTGTCACCTTTGAAGCCCAGAACAGCAATGCCGTATTCTGCAATGAATCGATGATCGACTTGCCTTGCGTAATTTCTGGCCCCAATGGGTGCGTATCGTTCCATGCCACAATGTAACCACCAATCTTTCTAAAACGGTGAATTAAGTGGTCTGCGGCACGAATGGCCATCATCTTGGATTCTTCATCGCCTGTTAGATTGTAATCCGCAACGCAGCTTAAGCTGTACTGAAACCCTAAGTCATGATCGAGCCAAAACGGGTCAAGCAGCATGTCGGCAAAATAAGACTTACGCAATTTGGCGCTATTTTTAAATGGCTCTTGCGCGGTCATCTGATAACAAAGCCAAAGCTCGCCCGTCCAGAAAGACGACACCCAGTCAAACTGATCGCAGTACTGCCATTGGTTGTCTTCTGTACCGATTTTAGGGTTTCGCTCGCCAATTTTAGGAATGTTTCTTTTGATGGCGTCTACCACAACCGGGAGATGATTCAACACGCGTTGCTCATCCAGTGTGGCCGGCAGCTCTGGCAAAATAACGTTGTTAGTCATGAAGTTACTACTCTCTTCTCTTTCTCTTTACACAGCGCCCAATGGCGATGTTTTTGATAGTTCGAATAGTACTTGAGTTCAAGGAAAGAAAAATGCAGCTCGCTCACATTTTCAAAACAACGTTTCAATTTTTTATTTAAAAATAAAATATAGCAGGAAAGGACAACCATCTAAGGCATTTTGCATATATTGATGAGGGATCGTTAGGGGGTGACAATAGGGTCAATCAAGGGAATGATGGACATCATCGCCGTCATACAAACCGCATTAAATATTAATAATGGCTTGAGGGGGCTCAACAGGTAATGGGTAAACCTTCGCATCCATCCTGAATCTGTCGCACATTTGGTCGCCTTTTTGTGTTCCGGCTGCGCTAGTATGATGACGGGAAAAATATTGGCATAGATGGCGGATGGACTGAATGGAACACTTGGAAAACGATTTTCTTCGATTGGATTTTGTCGCAAATCAAGGGGCATCGATTGCTCAAGCACATGCGAAGATTAATGGGCAATGGGTTCCGTTTCTTTATTCTAATCAACCACAAAGTGGAAAAATTAACCCCATGGGCATGTATGTACTTGTGCCATTCTCCAATCGAATGTCAACGGGGGGTTTTAGCTACGATGGTGTTCGCCATAGCGTAAAAAGAAACGTGGATGCCGAGGCATTCCCTATTCATGGCAACGCGTGGCAATCCCAGTGGACCCTAAAAGATCAGTCGGATTCGCACATGACTTATCAATTGCTTGAGGCGTTATGTTCACCTTTTCGGTATAACGCAGAACTTCAATACACATTGGAAGGCAATACACTTCATTGCGAACTGACGGTGACCAACACCAGTGAGATCACGTTACCCTTCGGATTGGGTTTTCACCCTTGGTTTTATCGCCATAACGACACACAAGTTCGCTTTGATTCGCAAGGCGTGTGGCTAGAGGATCACCAACATCTCCCCACTACCCTTTTGAACGTTTTGGATAATCCGACTTGGAACTTTGCATCGCTTAGACATTTGCCAGAAAACTGGGTAAACAATGCCTATGTTCAGTGGGCGGGTTCCGCCACCATTGTTCAGCCAGAAGACGGGCTGATTATCACACTGCGGGGGAGCGAACCTTTGTCTTATTTGATTCTGTATTCCCCCAACAAAGAAGCCGAATTTTTCTGTCTTGAACCTGTCTCTCACGCTGTTGACGCATTCAACCTGCCTAAAAAGCCTGGGCTAATTAACCTCGCTAAAGGGGAAAAAATGAACGCTATGATGAGCATTCAGTGCGTTGAGGGCTAAAGCCAGAGCACTGAGTTTTTGTGCCATGGGTTCTTTTGATCGTCAGTTCTTTGATCGTCAGTTCTTTGATCATCAGTTCTTTTGATCATCGGTTCCTTTGGATCATCAGTGCTCTGGCTAATTTCTGATTTACCGCGCTAACCAGCCACCATCAACGGCAAGCGTGCATCCATTGACGTAGTCAGAAGCCTGAGACGCAAGAAACACCGCAGGCCCAGCTAAGTCTTTGGGCAGCCCCCAGCGCTGGGCAGGGATTCTGTCTAGGATTTCTTGGTTTCTCTCTTGGTCTGCTCGCAATGCAGCGGTGTTGTTGGTCGCCATGTACCCCGGAGCGATGGCATTCACGTTAATCCCTTTCGAGGCCCATTCATTTGCCAGCAGCTTAGTTACGCCCATCACCGCACTTTTCGACGCCGTATAAGAAGGAACACGGATTCCCCCTTGGAAAGAAAGCATAGAAGCAATATTAATGATTTTGCCTCCTTCCCCTTGCGCCAAAAACTGTCTAGCTACCGCTTGAGACATAAAGAAAACACTCTTGATGTTCAAGTTCATCACGTCGTCCCAGTCCGCTTCCGTAAAATCTAATGCATCATTTCGGCGGATAATGCCTGCATTGTTGACCAGTACATCAATCCGACCAGCCATACTGATCGCTTTATCCACGACTTGCGTAATAACACCGCTGTTACTTAGATCCGCAATGATTGAATAAAATTTTTGCCCAGTCTCTTCGACCAACGCGGGCGTATTCTCGGGGTCGGAATAATTCACGCCAACGATATCGCAACCTGCTTGCGCTAATGCAACGGCCATACCTTGCCCTAAACCTGTATTACAGCCCGTAACTAGGGCAACTTTGCCTTTCAGGCTAAAGGTATCTAACACCATTTTCTTCTTCCTATTTTTATAGTTATCCGATTCTCATACATTCATAAAAACAAATGAATTGGGAAGATTTCATATTGAAACAACGTTTCATTCGAATTTTTAGGCAAAAAAATATAAATAACGGATATGTGATTAAATTTTTAAGTCTTCTCTATCAAACACGCTAGAGATCGTAATCGGTAAGCCATGTGCGTGAATGAATTCGCTTACCTTGGTTCTGATTAAGATGAGCTCTGGTTATATTGAGCTCTGGTTAAACTGAGCTTTAGCTAAATTAGGCTCTGGCTAAATAATGCGTCGCACTCACTGATCTTAATTTTTCAGCCGCTTGCTCTGGCGTTAAATCACGTTGGCTTTCGGCCATCATTTCGTACCCCACCATAAATTTTCTTACCGATGCACTTCGCAGCAACGGTGGGTAAAATAGCGCGTGCACTTGCCAGTGATCAGGGTTCACAGATTGTTCTGGCGCACCGTGCCACCCCATCGAATAGGGAAACGAACACTGAAATAAGTTGTCGTATCGGGTGGTTAGTTCTTTTATCGCTATCGCCAAGTCTTCTTTTTGTTCTTGAGAAATGGCGGTCAGACGATGGGTTATCGCCTTCGGCAATAACATGGTTTCAAATGGCCACGCTGCCCAGTAGGGTACTAACCCCACCCAATGTTCGGTTTCAACCACAATGCGTTCTTTTGCTACCCGTTCACGATGAACATAGTCGTGAAGCATTACAGAGCCGTATTGCGTGAAATACTCTCGCTGAGATTGTTCTTTTTTCATCACATAAGTTGGAATGAAACTGTTCGCCCAAACCTGACCATGTGGATGTGGCTGAGAGCAGCCCATCGTTGCTCCTTTGTTCTCGAAAACTTGCACCCAAGCATAGGTTTTGCCTAACTCTTTCAATTGCTCATTCCACGTATCAATGATGTTTACAATTGCTTTTTCAGAGAGCTCAGGCAACGTTTTGCTGTGGTCTGGTGAAAAGCAAATCACTCGGCTCTCACCCGTCGCACTTTGCAATTTAAACAGCGGATCGTTCGTTGTATCTGCGAAAGGTACAGCCCGTGTTAACGCCGCAAAATCGTTCTTAAATACAAATGTTCCTTTGTAGTCTGGATTCTTGTCACCACTTATCCGCACGTTAGTAGGGCAAAGAAAGCACTCAGCTTCATAACTCGGCAACCTTTCCTTGCTTTGTTCTTCCTGCTGCCCTTGCCATGGGCGCTTAGCTCGGTGAGGAGAAACCAGTACCCACTCTTGCGTTAATGGGTTAAAACGTCGGTGCGGATGCTCGGTAGCATCAAATTCAGAGAACATATCGCTCATTACTGCTTCCATTTAAATGTGAACCTGTTTATGTCGATGAGACGAGTCAATAATTGAAGAGAATTCAGATAGTAATCGAGTCAAACTTGGATAGAACTGACGTTCAGAGAACACTGTATCCCCTTTTAGAAGGTGCTCCCGAGGCGCATTTTTAAAACGACAGAAGAACACTTGCTTCCCTGACGTTTGAGTAAACTCTGCGAGCATCCTGACGCCTAAATGGTCAATAAAATTGATCCCTCGCCCTAAAATGATCACATTAGGCGCAGTGATGCTTTGCAGCTCGCTGTGAAGATGCTGAACACTGCCAAAAAATATGGACCCGTTAATGCGGACAACTTGCACCAAACCCAAGACGTCCTTATCCATGGCCAGATCGTCGTTATCCAAATAGTCCACAACCGGGCGCGAAGTCCTGCGCAAATAAAAAAACAAGGAGGCACTGACACCCACATAAATGGACAGCTCCAAGTGCATGGTCATCGCCGACAAACACGTTAACAACAAAACAACCGCTTCTTTTTTATCGTGACGGATGATGTCGGCGATATGGGTAACATCAATAAGATTGAAGGCAACAACCAATAGGATGCCTGCCATACCCGCAATGGGGATGTAGGCGGCGTATTGAGCAAAAAACACCATGATTGCCGCAAGAGAAATACCCGCAAACACCGCGGCCAAAGGTGTCTTGGCGCCGCTGCTGTAATTCACACCACTGCGAGTAAAGGAACCTGACGAGACATAACAAGAGAAAAATGCCCCCGCAATATTGGATACACCCTGCCCGATGAATTCTTGATTACTGTCTATGTGTTGTTTGGATTTGAGCGCAACCGAACGGGCAATGGATATGGCTTCAACCAGCCCAAGCAGTGCCACCGCAACAATACCGCTCAACATGGATTCGAATGGCACATGATTGACATTTGGAAGAGAAAAGACAGGCAACCCAGATGACACCTCGCCCACGAGCTGAATCTCGAATCCCGCGTGGTTCATACTGCACGCCAGCCCCATAGAAACCAGCATGGCGATCAACATGTATGGGAGTTTTGACCACAATTCTTTCAAGACCACACAAGTTAAAATGGTGACAAGACCGACAAGTAAAGACGCTAAGTGGAAATCGGGGGCATGCTGAATGCCCAGAGTGAGGTTTTCTATCGCTGTTGAGCCCGACGCATAGTTTACCCCTAATAGGTATTTGATTTGGCTCGCGCTGATGACAACAGCGGCACCGGCAGTAAACCCCAACACCACAGAGTGTGAAACAAAATTAACGACCGCTCCGAAGCGAAGTAACCCAAACGCGAGCTGAAGGATACCCGCGCATAAGGTGAGCGTAATAACCAGTTGAATGTACATATCGCTTCCAGGTACCGCAAACTGGCTAATGGTGGTGAACACGATGACCGAAAGCGCCGCCGTTGGACCTGAAATAAGGTGGTGAGATGAGCCAAATAACGCTGCAATAATCGCCGGAATAATGGCTGTATAAAGCCCATATTCCGGTGGAAGACCGGCAATCATGGCGTAAGCGACGCCCTGTGGCAGCACAATGATGGCGCCCGTTATGCCAGCCCAAAAATCTGCTTTGAGTGTAGAGAGCGTAACTTCCCTGCCCCATGCTAAGAATGGGCAACACTTCTGAATTAACCAAGCTAAACTGTTCATTTTCGCTTTCGCTGCCTCATTTTTGCTTTCGCTGCTGTATTTTCACTTTTGCTACTGTATTTTCACTTTTGCTACTATATTTTCACTTTTGCTACTGTATTTTCACTTTTGCTGCTGTATTTTCACTTTTGCTGCTGCATTTTGCTGTCACTTAAGTGGCTCAACACATTCATACTCCGCCTATCTTCTTGCTGGGTTTCTATCATTTAGTATCTCGGATTCTTCCATTCATTATACGAAGAAAAGCCTCATCAACAACATTTTTAAAAAGCCGTTTCATTTATTTTTGATAAACAAGTTAAATTATGTGACAGTGATTATAAAATGGCGTTTCAAAAATTTATTCATAGATAACTCAGTGATAAGGTGGTGTTCTTCAAGGGAGGCATGACCTTCCTTTCAATCGAAACAAGAGAGAAGTAGAGATGGAAGTACGTCAAGCTATTCACAGTGAACACGCAAAAACACTAGGAACACAGCAGTTGCGTGACGAATTTTTAGTTGAAAACATCTTCGTGGCGGATCAATTGACGATGACCTATAGCCACATCGATAGAATAATCTTTGGTGGTGTTCAGCCAGTCGATAAAGAGGTTGTGCTCGATCCAGCATTAGGTGAACAAGTCGGTGTGGACTACTTTCTTCAGCGTAGAGAGTTAGGGCTAATCAACGTTGGCGGCGATGGCGTTATTGTTGTAGACGGTGAAAGCTACAACATTAATCACCAAGAAGCGTTATATATTGGGCAAGGCGCAAAAGCCGTGACCTTTTCTAGCGCAGATGCAGCAAACCCAGCCAAGTTTTACTACAACTGCGCCCCAGCACATACGCATTATCCAAACAAAAAAATCACGCTAGAAGAAGCCGCTCCGGTAACGCTTGGTGACGCTGCAACCAGTAACAAACGTACTATTTACAAATACATCGTGCCGGACGTACTTCCAACGTGCCAGCTGCTAATGGGTTTAACAAAGCTTGAAGACGGCAGCTTATGGAATACGATGCCATGCCACACTCACGACCGTCGTATGGAAGTGTATTTCTACTTCAATATGGATAAAGACGCGGCGGTTTTCCATTTCATGGGCGAGCCACAAGAAACGCGTCACTTGCTGATTCACAATGAGCAAGCGGTCATTTCGCCGAGTTGGTCGATCCATTCAGGTGTAGGCACTCAAGCTTATACTTTCATTTGGGGAATGGTCGGAGAAAACCAAACGTTTACCGACATGGATCATATCGCTGTGGAAGACATCAAATAACGCAGCCTGCACAGAGTTTCTAAATAATCCTTCTTGATATTTCCCCTTTTTCGCCTGACCTCGCCATAGTCAGGCTTTTTTTAAGAACGAAGACAATACAGAAGCCAGAAAAACACGGATTTCCTACCCTATCTGAACGCAAAAATCAGAGCCCTATCAAAATTTGTATAATCCCGCCTAAAAGTTCATGGAAACTTAAGTTCGATTATCAGCATCTCTTCTATACTTGATGATAAGCATTCACATGCATACTGTATTAGTAACGTAGTGTTATGTATTTTTACACCAAACCCTAACAATCAGGGTCAGTACATGAAGATTAAAGCAGAACGAGCAAAAAGCACATTAGCAGTAATCATACTAATTTCTATTTTTTTAAACCTATCCACTGTTTTTCTTGCTTACGAGCAAAGCATATATTTAAGAAAGCTTGAGGATATCGTGCTTTCCAAATCCGCGACCTACTTTACTCTGTCGAACAAACTGACGGAAATCGAAAGGCTAACGGGGTATTTGGGGTTTATCCATCATTTCAAAAACTATGTTATCCGGAGAGAGAACAGGTACTACCTGAGCGCGGAAGAGTCGTATCAAAACGCAACACAAGCCATACGAGAATTTAAGCAAGCAAATCATAATCCTAGCTTGAGTTCCCAAGTACAGATACTGGAAGAAACCTTAGATACCTATTACCAAAAGCTCGAATCGGCTCGATCGCTTCATCCAGATCTGAGTGTCAGTGAGTTGGATGAGTTTGTTAAAGTCAATGATCAAGATGCGGGTATAGCCCTTTCTCATTTGCGTCGAATGCTTCGCGAACCAATAATAGAAATCAATCAAACGACAAAACAACACCTCACTCGACTAGGCATTTATATATGGTTATTTAGCTTGGGATTTGTCCCTATAAGTATCACCGTAAGTATCTTTATTATCCGATTACTCAGGCAACAGCAAACGCAAGCAAAAGAACTGGCACACATTATGGATTTGTCGCCTGACGCAATAGTGTACGTGGACCCAAATGGGCATATCCTGAATACCAATAAGAAAGCTTGTACGCTATTTCGCTTGCCACACAAACAGATAAACCAACCATCCATCTACGATCTGATCGCAGATGGAGACCGCTTAGATTTCAAAACATTCCACTCACAAAACGTTCAATCAGAGCATACCAATAAGCTGTTGCCTTTTGTTCTTTCTCTTCAAGGAAAAAATACTGAAGGCGATAGCTTAGATCTCAAGGTGACGATGTCCACGGGTGAAATAGGAGGAAAACAACGCACCGTATGTATTTTTAGAGATATGGAAGCCTACAATACTCTCAAAAAATGTGCTGAACATGATGATCTCACCGGCCTGCATAATCGACGTTTTTTTGAACAGGCTGCACAAAAAGGAATAAGCCGAGCACAAAGAGCTCACCATCAACTCGCCCTTCTGATGATTGACATCGATAGCTTTAAGTGGATAAACGACAATATGGGACACTCGGCAGGGGATCTGGCATTGTGTGAGACAGCATTATTCTTAGGAAATCACACCCGAGAATATGATTTGGTTGGACGCTGGGGTGGCGATGAGTTTGCCATACTATGTCCTGAAATATCGCCTCAGGACGCTTGTGCATTTGCAGAACGACTGAGAAGCCACTTCGCTCAAAAAAACATACTTGATGCGGACAAGCTCACATTGAGCATAGGCATGATTCACGTAAGCAAACCAAATACCATCACTTACCAAGCGCTTTTCGAGGAAGCCGACACCGCATTGTACGAATCAAAAACGAAAGGGAAAAATTGCGTGACTTACCGCTTGCTTTAACGTTCAATCCAATAGAGTGGCATAAACTCAGCAATCGAGATCATTAAGCCACCATCATCAATCACAGCATGATTTGGTTTGGTTTGGTCTGATTTGGTTTGGTCTGATTTGGTGTGGTGCAATCCGGTTAGCCCACATTGCCATCGCATTGCGGCAAAGGCTGAGCATGCAACACCCATGCTTAATACTTCGCTTCCATTCCAGTGTCGCTGTGCTGGAACAGCGTTAACTTATGACTTCTCGTGACAATACGTAGTGTGAATACTTCCATGTCAATAAGTTACGATTCCTTTCCTCAATTTCCCACGTTGCTTTACAAGCGAAAAACAGCTATACCCAAAGAATCTTGGAATGCTAGGATACCCCTACGCTCGCTCCATCGGCTTCACAGATTGGCTTAAGAACTGCCATTCCGTTTGCAACGGGAGGGTTAAACGCCACTTACAATACTTGGTCTAACATACGTGAATTTTCTTGAACGCTTAAATGTGTATTTTTATCACTCTGATCGTGAAAAACAATGGCATCATGATCCTGCAAGGATTTTGGGGTGGAGTAGCGAACAATCTCAATTTATGCGGTTTACTGTATTTGAACGCGAATTAGATTTTGAAAACAAGTCCGTGCTGGACTTGGGATGTGGTTACGGGGATCTAGCCCACTTTCTGAATGTGAGGCAACGCTTACGGCACTATACTGGCGTCGACTTTCATAAAAGCTTTATTAAGCAAGCCAGATTAGGAGCCAGTAACACCATGCACTTCCAACATGGTAATTTTTCCCAAATGAAGTTACCAAAGCACGATATTGTCATTGCGTCAGGATCGCTCAACTACCAAAGCAGCGATAAGCATTACCTTCAAAAAGCCATCCTTGTCGGATATAAAGCAAGCAATGAAGCGTTTGGTTTCAATTTGCTAAATAGTGAGTTTTTTCGAGAGGATAGGCTACTAAAAGCACACCACCTAAGCGATGTCATTTCAATATGTCGTCAACTGACCGACAAGGTACAAGTGATCGACGATTACATGCCAGAAGACTTCACCATTATTCTAAGAAAGTCATGATGGTTTGGTTGATTCCGACCATGATGGTTGGCCTAGCAGTCAACGTTCCCCCTTACCGCATTAGCACTTAGTACTTAGCACTTATGCATCCTAGGCGCTATCACTAGGTCTAACTATCACCAGGTCTAAGTATCGCCAGATCTAAGATTTCTCCATCGACGAACCAAATTCCGACATTCATCCATCAAGTAACTGGCGACATGGCACAAGGCGCTAAAACATAGATGACGGCTAAAGCATAGATAACGGCTAAAGCGTAGATAATGGCTAGATCACAGCGGCGATATTCCTATTCATCAAAAAGGTCACACCCCCCAACGTACTTCGTTTCCTTCTTCTGGACGCGCTGGCACATTCAATGAAAGAATGCCAGACACCAGCGCCAATGCAGCCCCGACCATAAAGACGCTTGATGGAGACACCAGCCATAAAAAGCCGAAGGAGACAGGAATCACAACAGCAGCAATGTGGTTGATCGTAAACGCCACCCCCGCTGTAGAAGCCATGTCAGCCGGATCGGCAATTTTTTGAAAATAGGTCTTAATGGCTAAAGCAAAGGCGAAAAACAAATGATCAACAACATAAAGCGCAGCTGCCCACTGCGCAGAATCCACAAAGGCGTATCCGACAAAAACGCAGATTAGCCCCACGTATTCGAACAGCAGCGCATTACGCTCACCAAACTGACCAATTAACCGACCAATTTTCTTTGCAAACAACCAGTTGAACAAATAATTAATCAGAAACAACAGCGTAATGTCTGCGGCACTGTAGCCAAATTTTTCAACCATGAGAAAACCGGCAAACACCACAAATATCTGACGACGAGCACCGCTCATGAAGGTTAAAGCATAATAGAGCCAGTAACGCTTTCGCAGAACCAAAGACTTATTCTGTGGAGTACGAGATTCAAACTGAGGGAATGACATTGCAATAAAAAGGACAATGGCAAAAGCGGAGCCACCCGCTAATAAATACACCCACTTAAAATCCATTTTGAACAGTTCTAACACAACCCACAAACCACCATAGGTGCAGAGTGCTGCCAACGAACCTAAGGAAATAAGCTTACCAAGAAACTCTGGCGCTTCGTCTTTTGTTAACCATTGAAGCGATAGGGATTGTTTCAAGGTTTCGAAATAATGAAACCCAATCGACATTAACAACGTAGTACAAAGTAAGCCCGCCACTGATGGAAAAAAACCAGTAATGGCGGTGCCCACGGCTAACATAACCAAAGATAGAATAATGAAACGTTGCTCTCGGAGAAACAGCAAAACAAAAACCGCAGTAAACGCGAGAAAACCAGGAATTTCGCGCACACTTTGCAGCAAACCTATGTCAGATCCGTCAAAGTTTGCCCTTTCTATCACGAAGTTATTTAACAGCGCCTGCCAGCTTGAAAAGGCGATAGGCACAACAATGGATATGAGTATCAAAAAATTATGAGGCGTTTTCCATGTGGTCGATTTTCTGTTGCGCGGGTTAGAATGTTCCATAAATAGCCTAGGTTAGAAGCCGTTAGATTCTGTTGAACCTAATTGTTAGATTTAGTTTAACCTTAGGTTATCACTCATGTCATTTTTAAAAATAGGTTCTCTCATTACTCATGAATCATACGTTAAAAGTTGCGACGTTTAATCTGTTTAACTTTATCGAACCGCCAAACGCGTTTTACGAATTCGATAATATTTATACTGACTCAGAGTGGCAGAAAAAATGCACTTGGACTGTTAACCAACTTCAACGTATTCAAGCAGACATCGTGGGTTTTCAAGAAATTTTCAGTTCGCGAGCGCTGGAAAAAATCTGTCACGCATCGGGTCTAGTGAACTTCACGACAGTGGAACAACCTAGCATTGAGAGTGATTATGTCCATTTCAAGCCTGTGACTGGATTGGCATCAAAACACCCTATCCTACGAAGCCAAGGCTTAGTGGTAGAGAAGCACACGCGGCTTGCATTGGGTTTACCCTCAGCATTCAACTATTCCCGTATGCCACTTCACGCGGTGGTCAAAACACCAACACTTGGCACGATAGACGTTGTCGTTGTTCATTTGAAATCACAACGCCCGATGGATGTCGATAACCCTGAAAATCACTATTCAAGGTACTCCGATGAGTTTATTGGCTCTTTAAAATCCAGCCAACAACGAAACGAAGAAGCCATGGCTTTGCGCCATCAATTAAGGCAAATAAAGTCGCGGTTTGATCGCCCGATGATTTTAATGGGTGACATGAATCAGAACCTGACCAGCCCGTCGATACAATGCTTGGTCGAACCATCATTAACAGAGCAGACACAGGTTGAACGTAAAAAGCTCTATCTTTCCGACAGCTGGCAGCTCTCTTCACCAACTTCCTCTAGAAAACCTTCCCATTATTACGGCGAACAAGGCAATACCCTTGATTATATTCTGCTGTCTCAGGAGTTTTCCTCTTATTTAGTCCAGCATAAAACCCTCGATAAGCATCTTGTCCAACCAAATTATGATGAAGATTCGATGAGCAGCGATCATGGCATTGTTGTTGCTTCAATTAATAATTAAATTAATCATTGATTTTAATAAACTTTTTCCGTTACTTTTAACATTCACCCACAAAAACCAACATGACAAAATGAACTGACGAAAGTAATAGGAGAGCCGTATGGAAATAATTATCCGACCGACAGAATTAAAAGACGTAGACGCACTGTGCGAGATTTATACTCAGCCCAAAGCGCACAGAGAAACCCTACAGCTCCCTTTACCTTCACCTCAAATGTGGCATAACCGGATTAGTAACATTCCAGAACACGTATACACGTATGTGGCGGAAGTCGATGGGAAAGTCGTTGGCAATATTGGCTTTGAGCACATGCAGCGGCCTCGCTTAAAGCATGTGGGTCGATTCGGGCTAGGTATTCATGATGATTATCATGGCATGGGAGTTGGCAGTAAGTTACTCGAAACGGTTGTCCATTTAGCCGACAAATGGCTGAATCTTAGACGCATCGAATTAGAGGTGAATTGCGATAATGAGGCAGCGTTGGCTTTGTATCGAAAGTTTGGTTTTAACGTTGAGGGCGAAGCGGTCGATGGCGCGTTTCGAGACGGCGAGTTTGTTAATGTTCTTCACATGGCTCGAATTAACCCAAACCACAAAAATTAGGGTCGCTTTAGCTTTCTGCATGAATGTACTTCTGCACATAAAAAAGCGGCAAGTGCCGCTTTTTTTGATCAACCGTCTGTATACTCAATCTCACACGCAGAAATGACAGTCCTCTTCCGTTAGCCCATATGTACCTGATAATCTTTCTATATGGGTTATCCCTGCATCAATGCCTTTCTCATACCCAGACAAGAGCGTACTTTGCTTCATGGTAAATCGCCCGACTTTAAACTGTTCATCAGGGGCAATAACCCTGATAACGCAACCTTTAGGAGGATTGCGAATAAAATCTAGCGACTCATTATAGTTTTGAGCACGCTGCTTCATGGCTTTGGCCATATTGGGATAACGTTTCAGCAGTTGATCCATCAAACGGGGGAATTTCATTTCTGGCATGGTGTAAGAAAGAGGGTGCGATAGAATCACCGTCATCTCTCGTGCCCCACGTCTGTATGCTTCTCTGACAGGGATGGAATCTGCCACGCCACCATCGGTATAGCAACCTCCGGAAAAACACGGCGTTGTTCGATAAGCAATGGGCAGTGCAGACGTTGCTTCCATAACATGCGCAATATTACTGGGTTTGACTCGGTAATAATCGGCGTTACCGGTGATGGCATTAGTGACGGCAGCAAACATGGGGATGGAGGAAAATAACGTATCTTCATCAATGGGATACAGAGCATTTGCCTGTTCCCACAACCATTTTACATCCACCAAGTCACCACCTCGGACAAATCGAGTTGGATTGAAAAATCGCTTCTGCGTCGCCAATTCAACGATCACTCTTTGGCTGCGCTTTGGGTTTTTAGAAAGATAACCGATAAGGTTGGAGGCACCAGCAGAGACGCCGATAGCAAAATCATACGGCTGAAAGTTCTGAGTCAGAAAAGCATCCAAAACACCACTTGCAAAAATACCACGCATCGCCCCGCCTTCAACAATAAGCGCTCGATGCCCTAATAGGTCGTTTTGTGTTGTCATACCCAGTACCTTTCTAATGAACCCGTGTGATTTGTGTAATAGGGATACCATTAGAGTACAGCCGCGAGGTATAGGAATAAATTCGGTCTTTTCTATCGAATCAATCGATGTTTTCTATGACCGCAGAAACTTTCTGTGAGCGAAGATATTTTCTATAACCGTGGATATTTTCTATGACTGTAGATATTTTCTATGATCGCAGATATTTTCTATGATCGCATACGAGGGTATAGACTTTGTTATCTTCGAAGAGGAAAGACACACGCAATGCCAATGCGTCTCCGAACTCCGCTTCGCCTTGTGCACACAACGTAAAGTACGCCTCCCCTTTTGTCATATCGACTCGGGTTAGCATGGAATCGGTAAACTCTAGATACGTCTTCACATAAGGGTAAATGGCTTTAAACACGCTCTCTTTTGCCGAAAACACCAGTGTCGCAAAGGCTTGCCGTGACAGTGTCGTCGTTGGCAGCAATTCGAGCTCTTTAGCGCTCACAAACATTGGCATGAGTGAATCCAATTGAGTTTCAGCAATCAGATTTTCCACATCCAGCCCCAGCATACTGACTTCGCCGGATAAGCCGACCACCGCTAACGCCATGTCATCGGTGTGGGAAATGCTGCCAATCCATCCTTTTGGCCAAACAGGGGCTCGATGCTCACCAATAGGCAACTCAACACACGTACAGCCGAGGCTTTGAAGTGCTGCCCGCGCCACCGTTCTTCCTGCTACAAATTCTGCTTTTCGTTTTGCGACCGCACGCTTCATGTCATGGGGTAAGGTAACGTTAAGTGTTTGGGAATGAAGGTCGGAATACGCGTTTACATCAAAACGACGTTGCCAGATTTTCTGCGATCCAAGAGTACGGATCTCCAATTCTGAAAGAAATGACATGATGTTACTTTCCAAGAGGCACGATTAATGGGGTATAGCTTACAGGATCATCAATAATCACGCTATCCAAACCAAAGACATGTTTCACTAGCGCTGCATCGATCAAGGCTTGGGGTTCATCGAGCAATACGATGGGTGTTTTCTGGGTCAACACCATGGCAATCCATACTCGCTGTTTCTGATCACCCGACAGCGCATCCACTTGTCGCATCCATTCCGTCCGACAATCGCGGTAAATGCCCCATCTGGAATACTGAGCTCAAGATCTTCACCGATAACTCGATTTTCATAGGGCAGCTTAAGGCTCTTACCGTTCAGCCGTGACGGTGCATTTGAAGGAGGCGCGGTGTAAGGGATCATAACTTCCTGATTTAACGATATTTAAACAACAAAGCAGCATTGACGGTATCTTCCCCTCAATGCTGCTCAAACGCAACGATTTGTTGCTCTGTCATTACCAATGTGCAACCAACGCTACACAGTTTCAGCTTCGATAACGCGACCTTTAATGGCTTCGAGCGACTGGTCGCCTTTTGCGGACTTTGCAAACTCGGCAAACAGAGCGCTTACCGTGTCAGACAGAAGTGCAACCTGCGCTGGACTGTAGTTATTTGACATGTAACTCATCATTACACGCAGGACTTGTTCACCGTTAACCATCTCTTCTAACACTTCAAATTGCAGCCCTAAACCAGATTCACTTTTATCCGGGTCAACTTGCTGGAAATCCAGTCGATCGCCATTTGGCAGCTCAAGCGCACCATTAAACTTGTTCTTAGCATGAAGCTGAATGAACACTTCAAACATGTGGCCATCAACATCCGGTTCACCTTCAACAAGCCCCTCTTCGATGAGGTCGATCGGAATGTCTGTGTAGGACATCGACTCATTGATGTTGTGTTTCACTTGGGCGATCAATTCCGCGACCGTCTTAACGCCAGCAAACTTAACCAAATGAACCACAATCGTGGTGAAATACCCAATAGTATCAAAGTACTCTGCGTCCAGTCGCCCAGCCGATGGCGTGCCTATAATGAGTTTTTCTGGGGCACCTAAAAAGTGCAACGACGTCGCAATTGACGCATAGACAACGTTAAATAACGACGCACTTTGAGATTTAGCAAGCGCATACAGCCCTTCCCTTACCTCTTTCTCAATTTGGATTTCCACCCACCCGCCTTCTCCAGAAGACGTTTCATCTTTATTACTCAGAGGATGATCCTTCGGGAAAATAGGCGTCGCCCAAGGCACACCTCTCAGGTTGTTTAGCCAGTAATCCAAATGCGCCTGGTTAACACCTGAGGCTCTCTGTTGGCGAGCAAACTCATGGAATGGCAGCGGTTCGCTTCTCCAAACTGGGGACTTACCTTGCAATCGCTGTTTGTAGGCGTGTACCAGCTCATCCATCATCAAATTTACCGACCATTCGTCTAGAACAATATGGTGGAATAAGATGGACAGAAATTGCAAACCGGACGCTTTGCAACGAATAAAGCGCATTCTGAGAGGCAATTCATTCTCTAAATCGAAGGCATAACTCGCCTCTTGTTTGAGAAGCTCGTCTCTGTCTTCACTCTCACATTCGTCTGACGTCCAGAACCACTTGTAATTGTCGATGTCTTTAGCGTCAACCACTGTCTGAATGGGGTTGCCATTGTTATGAAAAAACTGAGTTCTTAACCCTGTGTGGCGAATAAGAATGTCTCGGTATGCTTCTCCGAATACCACTTCATCGACTTCGTCAAGGAAACGCAGTGCGAATGGTAAGTTGAAAATACTGTCTAAACCAAATTTGGAGTACTTGGTGATCGCTTTCCAAAGCGAATTTTGAGCAAACGACAGTGGTGCGCTCGAAGCACCCACCTCTGAACTAGCCCCCTGACTTTCCTCTTGCGCTGAGGCACGAGACACGGCATGTTCAGCCAATGATTGCGCTGTTGGGTAACTGAACAGGTCGTTAATATTGATCTCTAGATTATACTGTGTCAGTAAGCGACCAATGACCCGAGTTGCGATCAACGAATGCCCACCAAAATCGAAGAAATCATCTGTCGCTGTCATTGAATCAGCAGCCAACGCTTCTTTAAATTCAGCCAAAATGAGCTCGACATTGGATCTTTTCGTCGGGTCAGCGTGTGCTGCCGTTGTCTCTATCGAATCAATGTCATCGTTACCTTTGGCGAGTGTCGCTAACTCTTCCGCAGTCGGGTTGCTGAACAAATCGTTAATATGCACTTCGATTCCATGATTCGTCAGCAGGCGACCAATCACTCTGGTCGCAATCAGCGAGTGCCCGCCAAAGTCAAAAAAGTCATCGTTTTTGGTCATGTCATCCGAAGCCAGTGCCTCGCGGAACTCGGCTAGAATCACATCAGAAATGGAACGAGTTGGCGTATTGACTGGCTTCATCGCGTCTTTTGAGGCCGTGCTCTGCACCTGTGCGACGGGCTTAGCCACTCCTTCGCCATCAATGTAGGCAATAAATTGCTCGAACAAATACGCACCGATGTGAGGAGAAACGGACGCACCAGTAACAAGCTCAAAACCAAGTTCACCTTGTTGATCAACACCCACACCCAAAGAAATTTCAAATTTAGGGTGAAGCGGAGCAACAGGCAGCTTTTTCGCTTCGACGTCGTCCATCGAAATGTACTCTGCGGGATCAACAAGCCACGTCACCAAAGCAGCAGATTCAGTGAATGCCTCATAGCTAGTACTGGATTGATGCTCCAAATTTAGGTGCGCCACCACTTCCGAAATCGCATCACTAAGACTGACGTTCCTGTCACCTAATGTCAGGTGAGTCAAACCAGACTCAATCATGGATCCATTGATCTCATGATCTTTTTGGTTAATGTCTGCGGGAACAAACACATCCAAATTGTCTAAACCATTCGATTCCGAGATATAACGGGCAAAAAGCACCGCTGTTGCAGCAAGGATTTCTACCTCACTCATCGTTCTACCGAATTGCTTCTCGTAACGGTTTCTTTGGATCGACGTTGAATATTTTCTTGCCACTGCTGCTTGCAGATAAGACGACACATCCGCACTAACCCCCGTTTGCACCAGATCAATGCCTTGCGTGGATCGTTTAATCCATGGCAAGCGGGATTCAGAAAGATCGTGTAATTTTGATAAAGGAGTAAAACCCACTCGGCGAGGAGTCTGGCTTAGGTTCTGTATTGCCGATAGACCATGGTTGTATAGGGCACTCAGCACGTCGAACATTTCTTTCCAAGAGATTTCTCCGTTCAGTATTTGGTGTGAAATCACGCCCAATACAACGTCACTTTCTTCACAGATATACACGGTGAATTGGATTGGTGACTGAGTTTCCAGCGCTATTGGGGTAGATTGCTGGCTTTGAAGATGAAAAATCGCCTCTTGAACGGAGTCAACCGCTTCGATATTGATGGATTGCGAAGCAGCGTTACCTTCCAATTTCAGTAGTCCAGCGTCTTCATCAAATTGATAGCAAACATTAAGGGATGGTACAAACTGGGGAAGTTTACTTAATGAAGAAACCAACCTACCTATATTGGTTTTTCCGATGAGATGGTAAGCCGCAGAGTATTGACTTGTTCCATCTTCGTTGTGTTGATGGTGCATCCAAACTCGTTCTTCAAATTCCGTTACTGAGTTGCCACGCCCACTCTTTTCCTGCAAGTGGTGCTTGTTATTTGTCATGTTCCATTCTCCTACTCTGAGATAAGCCCAGAGTTGTCCTTTAAGGGAGCCAAAGCCACATAGTTACAGGCAAAAATACTGCTCGATGAGGCCTTAAATTCTTGAGGTCACTTGGGTATATATAAATCAGTGGGTTACTTTATTCCCAATAAAACTTAATGTAAAGCATTCTCATTTGTGTTAACTGCAATATGATTGCTAGCACCGAGCATCAAAACTGACGAGACCGAGCAAGTAAAAAATCCGTGAGAGACCACTTACACTACTCGTCATCCGTCCTATAGATACACTGGCTTGAAATGGTAGCCACTGGATCAATCTATCCGCCGCTAAGGCCCGTAATGCCCCCATAAGCGCTGAGGAAAACAAACGCACTGATACACTGATGATGTGCAGCGTATGTCGCTCGGTGCACGTTAGCTCGATATGACCTCGTGCACCTCTTTCGCGTTTCTACACTTAATTAAACTTCGCGCGAACACTTTACGTCCGTATGCTTGGCTAAGTTGAGTCGACACACCCTTTAGATGAGAAGGCTTTAGCCCGAGCGCTAGGAACGCGCTGTTTTCGTCAAAACCTTCCATTCGCTTCCCTATTGCGTGTTCATACGCTTCAATGATCTTCACAAAATCTGGCCAAGCCGCAGCAACGAATTGGCTACTCTTGTTAGACGAACTCTTGTTAGCCGAGCTCTTGTTAGCCGAGCTCTTGTTAGACGAGCTTTGGATAGCCGAAAACGAACTTACTACTGATTGCTGATTTAAGTCTGCTTGCCCCATCGAACGAACCAGTTGCTCCCTTGCCTGATTACGATCGAACTTTCCGTTTCGCGAAAGTGGAAGCTTGTCCAATTCCAGTAGCTGGGAAGGAACATGAGAGTTTGGTAAGCACTGCTGGGCAAAATCACGGATATCAACCGCGCTAGCCAATTGACCTTCGGCAACGGTATAAATCGCGCCCAACGCAATGTCGCCGTTACGCTCCGTGTAATCAACGATCAAAACTTGCTCAATCACAGGGCATCGATTGAGTTCTTTCTCAACGTCTGGAAGCGAGACACGCACCCCCCTCACCTTAACGTATCCATTGACGCGCCCAGCAAAGATGATGTTTCCATCCTCACGGTAATACCCTAGATCCCCTGTTCTAAATGCTCTGGCTTCGTTGCCTTTATCATCCACAATCGTCACAAAGTCCGTTTGTTTCAGCTCACCGTCTTCGAGGTATCCGGAAGCAAGGTTCACCCCAACGGTCATGATTCGACCAACAACGCCTTGTGGAACATGCTTCCTTAATCCATCCATAATGAAGTACTGGTTTGCTGGGAATGGTCTACCGTATGGAATGACCGTGATGTCCTCGTCTGTCACGAAGTGCCATACACTCCAGATGGTGGTTTCCGTTGGTCCGCCAATGGATACCATGCGGATATCTTGTTCCAGTGCTCGAAGTTCTTGGATAGTTTTAGGCTTAACGTAATCGCCACCTTGGCAAACTAAACGCAGAGATTTCAGCTTCTCGCCCTGCATACAAGATAAGAGCATTTCCATAAGGGCAGGCACCGATTGCCAAATGGTAATACCATGTTGCTCTACCAATTGGTTCCACCTGATCGCGTCTTTTTCTTCTCCCGCAGCAGGCAATACAAGGGTTGCTCCCGTCATGAATGACGCGTAAATATCGAACACAGAAAGATCGTGATGGAAAGGCGTCACACACATCAAAACGTCGTCAGATGTTATTTCCCACGCCTTGCAAGTTTCCCCCATCACATTGGAAGTCGCTCTGCTGTTCACCACCACGCATTTGGGCTTCCCTGTCGTTCCAGAGGTATACAAATAGTAGGAGCCGTGTTCACTTTTACTCAGCGCCTCTAGCTCGTCGTTAGAAAGCAAAGCGTAGGTTTCACCCACGGGCTGTAAAAGCGACTCATAAGTCACGGAATGTGCTCGATCGGATGGTTGACCAATCACCACCAAGTTGGCGTTACAGTTACTTAATAGATAGTCCAACCGCTCTTCTGGTGAAGAAGCATCAATCGGCACCCAAATGATTCCGGACAGCGAACACGCAATGGTCATGACGAGGTGTTCAGGGCTCTTTGGCAAACAGATCGCCAATACATCGCCTTGTTTCAAACCAAGGTGCGCAATATGCTGCATCACTTTATGGACATCTTCCCCAAAGGCTTTGTAGCTTATCTGCTCGTCGCCACAAATCACCGCGATGTTATTCGACGCGTCCTCACCCAAGTTTTTGGCAATTTTGGCTAAAAACTTCGAGCATTCAAACTCCGACTCGTCGCCGTTCAACTTATAGTGATCTAGGTTAACGACTTTGTGGGAAGGAATATCGAAGTTGTTGGTCTCACACAACGATTGCACATGGCGCTCTATTGACGCGAGTATCGAAACAACAACCTGTTTGTCCAACGCATCCACAGCGTAGTCGAAACTCAAAATCAGGTTTTTACTTTCATCGAAGTTAAGGCGAATATCGAGGGCAACTTGAGGGGTTTGAGTCACACCGGAAAAGAACACTAAATCGTCTTCCTCCGACAAGGTCTCCCACGCCAGCCCATTGGTCACCACTACAGGTAAAGCCAGTGCTGTCGAACGGGTACTCATGAGTTGACGATTAATATCAACCCCAGAGAAATCCAGATGGTCGAGTGCTTCAAGCATGTCGCTCTGCATGCCTTGAGCACGCTCTAATAAGGTGCCTTCATTTTTGCGGTATTCCAAAATAACAAACGTAGAGTCGTTACCCAATGGACGATCATTTTGCGGGATAGCGACTGGAAAACCGACCCTCATCTCTTGCTCGGTCGTCCAATAAGACATCCCTTCCAAGATTAGGGCTGAAAGGGCTGAGTTTAAGAACAAGCTGTTCGCGGCACTCGCCATCGTCAACTGAGCGACCACCGACTTCTCGATGACGATGCTTTCTCGCTGGTAACGCGAGGCTTTAATGTTTTCTATGCGTTGCTTCCAAGGAAGTGAAGGCGGCGCGCATTCGGGACTCAGTTTGTTCTCCCAATAGGATTCATCTGCAAGCTTTTTAGCGTTGTCTTTTTCACTCTCTTGGTATGAGAGAGGTCCATGATTCGTGCTGCTGTCTTGCAATTGGTCACTGTTCTTTTTCAGTAACTCAGAAAGAATCAGAGAGTGTGTTCTTCCATCAACGATTAACGCATCGAAACTCGTGAATACAACCGTTTGATACGCTAAATCAGATTCTGGCAATTGGATAACCGTTACCGACCAAGGCGATCTTGAGAGATCGTGCATTGCATGATCACTTGCCATGCGAATGGCTTCTACTTTTTCCAGTGATTGCTCGATGGAAAGGCGTCGAAAATCGTGAGAGTGGAAGTTAAGCACAACCTTAGGGGAAACATGTTGGAGCAATTTAAGCTCATCGATGTGTGTGCGAAGTGCGTCGTATTTTTTCACTAACGCTTCCAAGCGGGATCCCACAACGCTTGAGTCGATCTTGCCTCGGTATTCCCTGAATTCATGCATCGCCGTGCCGCCCATTGGAATCTGAGTAGAGCGACCGAGTAGGTAGGACTTTTGAAGTTCAGTCAACGGCTTAGCTGACGCACCTTCCAGTGGTAATGAAGGACAATCAAAGCCTAGATTTGTCAACGTCTGTTCCAATGAGAGATGGATGCTCTCTGGATTGGCTGCTAACGATCGTACGATGGCGATAAACTTATCGAAGAGTGTTTGAACAAAACCTTCTGGGAAGACATCCATCCGCACATCCCAGTTCACGAAGATTCCATCGTATGCAGGGGCAATTTGGGCATCCAACGTCACCTGAGCACCTTGAGAAATCACCCAATTCATCTTACCAAACGCCTTGGTGACAGCGTCCGTGAACAGGTTATCTCCATCAACATCCAGACCCGAAGTAAATACCACTGGCGACGCTTGCACCGTGCCGTGATGACGAGAGAGATCACGCATCAGCGCAACACCGGAATAGTGCTCATGACTCAGTAACTGGTTAAGCTGATTGGCTGTGCGACGACAATGGTTAAGCGTAGATTCTTGCGCTTTCAAACTGGCGCTGTAAATCAGCAAATTGGAGAAATCACCAATGATGGCGTCGACATCCTCGGTATAAAACCCTCGATGGAACGTGGGCACATTCAATCGGAAATCCGGCGCGTTACAAGAACTCCCCACCGCTTGCGAGAAGAGGGTTAAAAAGAGCTGAGTCTTCGTTAAATGATGCTTTTTCGCCAAATGTTCAATGGAGGCTCTCTCATCGTGTGAGAACAAATGGGTAAATCGCTGACTGTGCCCCTGTTGACGATCAATACTCTCGCTAATGTATGGGAATGCAGGCGCATCTGCGACACTTGCCAGTCGTGCTTGCCACCATGCTTTGTCGTCTTTTCTTTTCGAGATAAGATACTTATCCGCGGCTTGTTTCTCTAAATAGTCGAAGAAAGACACACGTTCTGGCACGTCGTTTCCACACAGTCTGTTTGTGTGAGGTCTGTCTGTGTGAGGTTCGTGTGCGTTAAGCTCGTTTGTATAAAATTTCGCAAGTTCTTCCATTAAAATTCGAAAACTCTGCGCATCAACAGCAATCATATCCACGTCGATATGAAGGCGGCATTGACCATTTGAATGAAACGTGGCACTAATTTCTACACATTGACCGTTCTCTAAGTCGAGCATTTGATCTGTCATAGAAGTGCGCTTATCCAATAAAAAAGATTCCGCTTCTTCTGGCGTTAAGTGCTCAATATCGTCGACGACTAGCCTATGAATGGGAGACAAACGAGAAATCACCTGTTGTCTGTCGGGGGTGATTTTCATCCTGAGCATGGGATGAGTAGCGTAAAGTTTGGTGACCGCGAGTGCCAATTGTTCTTGATGGATGGCTTCCCCATCAAATTCAGCATAAATATGAGCCGCTACGCCTCCCATCGATTGACCAGATTGTCTACCCACTAGATAAGCCGCTTGGATCGTCGTCAGTTCTTTCATTTCTATTTCCACGCTCTCTTAGTCCATTAAAATATGCCTAAAGGCAAAATGAATACTGTAATACACGAGGTGAGTGATAAACTCAAATAATAATTATTATCATTTCTGTTGTGGGGGAAAATTGCCCCTCGACAAAGAGTAATGAGTCTTTGATTTATTGCCATATCATTGATTTTCTTAGCGCGTAGGTAGGATCACACTGAAGTAACCTCAGCTTTAACTTTGGATAATGCGTTTGGGCACAAAACAACATCACGTATCGAATAGACTAGAGTAGAAACTGCATTTCTCCCTTTTTGTTATCCGAAACTGAAGTTAAATAATAGGCTTGACATTATACTGCTGATATCTTAATAATCACGCCAAAAGTGATAATGATTATCATTTATTTAGTTCATTCCAGCTAACTCGCTGGCTGGACTCAACGTCGTTAAACGTAAAGCATCAAGGAACACTTCTTGTAGGAGGAAGGATGCACGAGCTACAAAAACTGATTAACTCGACCCCTATCGGTTCGCTGCCACGTATACCCGATGTGGTCAACGACATCGCATTGGATTCAGAGAGTGAGCGGTTTATCAGTGAGAAGAGAGAGGAGATCTCGCAAATCTTAAACGGGGAAGATAATCGGTTATTGGTTATCATTGGTCCTTGTTCAATCCATGATCCAGAAGCGGGGTTAGAATATGCCCGAAAATTGGCGGATATTCAGGTCAAATATCGCAACCAGCTTCTGATCGTAATGCGCACCTATTTTGAAAAACCTCGAACTCGTGTTGGCTGGAAAGGGCTGATTGTGGATCCTGATTTGGATAACAGCCATAACATGAAAAAAGGGCTGTTTGTTGCAAGACAATTCCTAAAAGACGTCATTGATTTAAAACTGGCTACTGCAACCGAATTTTTAGACACCACCGTTTACCCGTACATTTCTGATCTAATTTGTTGGGGTGCAATTGGTGCCAGAACCACCGAATCTCAAACCCATAGACAGATGGCTTCGGCACTTCCTTGCCCTATCGGGTTTAAAAATGGCACAGATGGCAATATCAACATCGCGATTGATGCTATTCATGCGGCTAAATCGTCGCACCTGATTTGCATTTCAGGTTTCGGCGAAACTCCTATCGCTGCCATGACCCAAGGTAACCCCGCTGGGCACCTTATTCTACGAGGTGGTAAAACGCCAAACTATGCCAATGAACACGTGTGTAAAGTAACGAAACAACTTGAGTCGAGCGGTTTAAGTCCAAACTTAATTATTGATTGCAGCCATGGAAATAGCCTAAAGGTCGCTCAAAACCAGCTCCATGTTGCACGAGATATTGCAGAGCAAATCATTGAAGGCGAGCAATACATTGCTGGGGTGATGTCTGAGAGCTTCCTAGTCGGTGGGGCACAGAATATTCGTCATTTTCCACTGACCAAAGGACAATCCATCACTGACGAATGCCTGAGTTGGGAAGATACGGTTGATATTCTCGATATTTTTGCAAATGCAAAAACAGAAGCCGAGCGTAAACAGTTTTCTACGGTCGCCTAGCCCAATATAAGCCATCGATGACCATGGCAAAACGGGCATCAACAAAACGGGTATCAACATTGGCGCATCAAGCGCCATTTTCTTTTCTGAACCTTACCTGAGCGTGATATAAGCTTGCCGGATCGTGATATAAGCTTGCCTGATCACGGTATAAATTAGTGGTCAAGCGTTGCCCCACCATCAATGCGGAGATCATGCATGGTGATATGATTGGCCGCGTCAGACATCAAGAACAAAATGGTTTGCGCAATATCTGATGGCTCCGCTATCTTATTCAGTGGAATGCCCAGCCGAAACTGCGTTGCGTCTCCCGCAATCACCTGCTCTTCTCCATAACTTTCGTTCCAGAGCTGCAATTGCATTTCTGTACGAGTGGAACCTGGGCTTACAATATTACAACGAATCCCTAATGGCGCGAGCTCAATCCCCACTGACTTTACAAACATATGCAATGCCGACTTTGATGCCGCATACGCGCCCATGTTTGCTCTTGGTGTATTTGCGGCATTGGAGCCGACAACGACAATATTGCCTTGGCGTCGCTGCTTCATACTCGCCGACACCGCCTGCATGGCCGCCAACACACCAAATGCATTCACCATAAATGTGTGTTCAATTTTGTCGAAAGGCATGTCACACAACGCGCCGAGATGCAAAATCCCAGCGCAGCTAACCAAGTGGTCGAAATCGCCGTGTTCTTCTATCCATCCATGAATGCAATCCCTAACCAACTCAGGTTGTGATAGATCCAATTTCGCAATGTGAAGTTGTCCTGGAAATAATGTGGAAAGAGAAGCGGATTTTTGGGTGAGTAACAGCTCGTCTATATCGGTTGCGAATACCTTCGCTCCTGCGCCGAGTAAGCACTCTAGTGTACTAAACCCAATGCCTTTTGCCGCACCGGTTAGTAAAACGTGCTGATCTTTAAGAAATTTTGGCATATTTATAAACAACCGTATGAAAAGTAATCAAGCAAGCCCTCTCGTTACCATGACGTGTAAACAGAGAGTCGATAATTGTGACCCATGTTTAATAATTGGGACTAAACTAAATAGTAATTATTATCATTAGTATTTAACCTTACCTAACTGTAATCTTAGTGACCAAAATAAGCAACCCGACGAGGATACCCCAACCAGAGCCAGAAACTCACTTCCGGCTTTTTGGTGCGGTGTCCTGTCATCACGATCTATATTTCAAGAGGGATCTGTTATGAAACGTGAAGTGATTGGCTATTCAAAAATGGAAAGCGAACTATTGGACAGTGAGCTGTTGTCTTCTCCATTTTTCTTCGCTTCCCCAGATAACACTATGATGGGTAAAGGTATCGAGAATGAATTCCACCAGCCTATTCCATTTACCCAGTTGGCGGCTAAAGCCAGCGAGATGCTTCAGGCAGCAAAGCAGTCGGAATCGGATAATCCGGTTTTGTTTGGTGTCGTGCCATTCAATGAAGAAAATCCAACCAAGTTTATCATTCCAGAAAAACTGTACGTGTCGAGCAGCACCAGAGCACTCAGACCAAACTCTCAGCCACCTTCCGACGCAAGAGTCATTTCTTCACCAAGTGGCAATCAATACAAACAAGGGGTTTCCGACCTGCTCAATATGTTTGCTAACACTGAACTTTCCAAGGTTGTGCTTTCTCGCGCCATTGAAGTTGCAACGGATACGGATATTCAACAACAAGCATTGCTTCGTAACCTTTTGTCGATCAATACGAAGGGTTACACTTTTGCGGCCAGCCTCCGTGAAGGTCAAAAACTGATGGGGGCAAGCCCAGAGCTTCTTGTGGCTAAAAAAGGCAGCCACTTACTCTCGAATCCCCTTGCTGGCTCCCGCCCACGATCGGATTCGGACGAGCAAAACCAAATCGCCATCAACTCACTATTGAATACAAACAAAGATCTGCACGAGCACGGTTTGGTTGTAGAGGAAGTAGAACGCGTTATGAGCAAATACTGCTACAACTTATATACGCCTATGATTCCTTCGGTTATAGAAACCAAAACCATGCTACACCTTTCCACTGTACTGGAGGGACAGGTCAATGACCCAGCAATCAATGTATTGAAAGTCGCGGCAGAACTGCACCCTACTCCTGCGGTTTGTGGTTATCCGCGTGAAAAGGCGTACGACGCCATCAGAAAGCTGGAACAGTTTGATCGCGGCTACTTTACTGGCATGGTGGGCTGGTGTGATTCAAGAGGTAACGGAGAATGGGTGGTCACCATCCGTTGTGCAGAAGTACAGAAACGCCAAATGAAAGTCTTTGCTGGCGCGGGTATTGTTGATGAATCTCAACCACAAAGCGAGCTGGATGAAACTGGGGCGAAGATGAATACCATCTTAACGGCGGCGGGTATCCAGCTTAATGACATGCTGACGGCTTAGGTGGAATTGTGAGTTCGAATCATTGCTTAGATTTTACAGTGTGGCCGGAATCTCTGGTCGCGCAATATAAACAGCTTGGGTATTGGGAAGACAAAACGCTTTTCGATCATTTCCAACACTCAGTCAGTCGATTTAGCCACAATATTGCGCTTGTCTGCGGTGAACGCCAGCTTACTTACCAAGACGCAGCAGAGCGCATATCCAAACTGGCAGCGGGGTTTCAGTCTCTGGGATTGGTTAAAGGCGACAACGTCGTATTGCAGATGACAAACGTAGCGGAATTCTACCTTTGCTACTTTGCATTATTGCAGAAAGGTATTCGACCCGTTTTAGCCCTCCCCGCTCATCGATTTTCTGACATCTCGTATTTTTGCAAACATGCTGAGGCGAAAGCGTACATTATCGATGGTGAACACACTGGGTTTGACTATCAAGCATTGGCAAAGCAGGTGTTTGATGAAGACAATGCGCTGAAGCACGTGCTTGTTCGCGGTGAGGCTTCAAAAGTGAAAGACCAGAGATTCACGGCATTGGACGATATCGAAGGGCCACCGGATCACAGTCAGACCGCTGATGCATCGGACTTAGCCTTCTTTCAACTGTCTGGTGGAACAACGGGCACACCCAAGCTGATTCCCCGTACCCACAACGATTACGCTTACAGTGTTATTGGCAGTAATGCCATCTGCAAATTTAACGAGAACACTTGTTACTTATGTGCACTGCCTGTTGCTCATAACTTTCCACTCAGTTCTCCAGGCGCTTTAGGCGTATTCTTTGCCGGTGGAACCGTGGTCTTAACGCAAGACCCAACGCCAAAATCGGCGTTTAAGCTGATTGAAGATCATAAGGTGACGGTGTCTGGCTTGGTGCCTCCGCTCGCTTTGTTGTGGATGGATCGCGCTCAATCCACTCACCATGATCTTTCGAGCCTTGAACTGATTCAAGTGGGAGGGGCGAAATTTAGCGAGACCGCAGCGAAAGCGCTGCCGACCACACTGAATTGCCAGCTTCAACAAGTATTTGGTATGGCGGAGGGCTTGGTTAACTATACGCGCCTAGACGATCCTATTGAGGTGATTACCGCTACCCAAGGTCGCCCCATTTCGGCACACGACCAAGTAAAAGTGGTTGATGAAGATGGAACCCCTGTGCCTGTGGGACAAGAGGGTTTCCTTCTGACTCAAGGCCCATACACCATTCGTGGCTATTACAGAGCAGAGGAGCATAATCGACGCTCGTTTGATGCAGACGGTTTTTACAGCACCGGAGACATTGTCAAACTCACTGAAGATGGCAACCTCGTTGTAACAGGGCGGGATAAAGACCAAATTAACCGTGGAGGCGAAAAAATTGCGGCAGAAGAAGTCGAAAACCAGTTGCTTCGCCATGACAGTGTGCATGATGCCGCGTTAATTGCTATACCTGATGAGTATCTGGGGGAACGCAGCTGTGCGGTTATCGTTAAGGCAGAAGGAATCGAAATCAACCCGATCAAACTGAAGTACTTTTTGCGCGAATGTGGATTGGCAGATTACAAAATCCCCGACCTGATTACGTTTGTTGATTCTTTACCAAAAACTTCAGTGGGTAAAATTGATAAGAAGACGCTAAGAGCAAAATACGCTCAAGCTTGATGTCCAACCCGTTAAAACCAATAAAAAACCGATCTCATCGAGATCGGTTTTTTCGATAGATTAGGGTGTGTTGAAGAAATCAGTATTCTTCGTCCATTACTTCGTGACGCTCGGCGTGATAAGCCTCTTCATCCTTACCTCGTTTCCAATAAGGAATGGCATACATGTCTTTCTTAGTCAGTTTATAGTCTTCTCTGAGTACTTTTCGACATGCGAGCACGCTTTCGTTCTCTCCGGCAATGAAAGCAGAAAGGGTCTTAGTATTCGCCACAGGGGTAAGGCGGCTTATCGCTTGACTTAATTGAAGATGCCCACCCTTGGGTTCCCGAAGGATCCACTCCAAACTCACACCTTTCGGATGCTCGATGATGTGTTTGTCTTCAATATCATCAATCTCAATAAAGGCATAGCCTACCGTATCAGACGGTAACGCTTCCAAAATCGCACTGATGGCGGGAGCAGCGGTAAGATCGCCAGCAAAAATGTGCCAGTCGGCAGGCTGTATCAACGGATCAGGTCCTGCTGGACCGACAATCCCAATTTGAGAGCCTTCTTTCGCTTTGAGCGCCCATCCCCCCCCCGGAGAGTCGACACCATGAGTAACAAAATCGATATCGAGTTCGTTCACATTCGCACGGTATTGTCTGACTGAATACGCTCTAGGAACTGGCTTGTGTTCAGGCCAGACTATCGTTTCACCTTCCCTATACGGGAGCTGCAATATCCCACTTTTCCTATTTGGGAAAAATACTTTTATATGGCTACCACCTTGATCTTCAGGAAACCCTGCTAAGTCTTCACCTGTTACCGTCACTCGGAGTAGGTTTTTAGACACGTATTCCTTACGTACGAAGTTTAATAGCATCGGATATAAGCGCTCTGGATTATCGCTCATTGGTTTTCCTCTTGTGTATAACCGGAGAAGCGAGTGTTGCCTAACGTGAACATGATTATGCTGACACTTCTTCTTTCTTGTGATTGACGGTTGGTTCAATAGTCTGCCACCATTCTTGCAGTGACACCGCTTCAATGAGCTGAGAGAACGAAACATTGGCGCCCTGCTTATTCCACTTTTCAACAAGGGCCATTGCTCTCATGGAATCCAATCCCATAAACATTAAGTTTTCGTTCACATCAATATCGTCCAACGCAACCCCTAATGTCTCAGCCACGTCAGACTGCAATACATTCAGGCTGAGTACAGAACCTTCGTCCGTCTGTATTTCACTCATGGCTTTGCCAAGCGTTTTGATGCTACCCGCTCTGCCAGCAACATAATTCAACGTATGAACGTGATCTTCACGTGAGAAATCCGCAATGGCATCCCCAACAATAAAAGGCTGAATATCCAACATAAACGCATCGAGTGCTGTAGACAAAATGCCAATATGACCATAGATGCCGGTGATGATAAGCTGAGTTTTGTTGTTTTCTTGCATGTATTCAAGCAACGGTGTTTTCTTGAACGCACTGTAACGCCATTTGACGTATTCAATGTCGTCTTTTTCTGGCGTGAGACAAGAAACAACTGGGGTATGATCGCCATTCAACCCAGGCCCCCAAAAGTCGGATAACAAAGCCCTGTCTTTTGGAGCTTGATTCGCGGGTTGAGCGGTATAAATAACGGGAATACCGGCGTCTTTGGCTCTCTTTTTAAGTTCATTGATATTTTTTAGAACATCAACCATAGGTGAGGCGTTTACCTCATAATAATTCACGAAGTATTCCTGCATATCGTGAATCAACAGTACCGCGGTACTAGGGTCAATTTTCCAATTCGTTTTGTTCTCTGGAAATTCATTGTGTTCTGGCAAGTCGTAACTCGCAATTTTAGGTATAGCCATTTGTGATTGCCCTTAATACTCTAATTGGCGCCTGACGTTCCTATTTAAATAGCCCGATACATCCGGCCTTTGCGCTCAGCAACTAAAGTAAAAACATAGAGATTGATAATGTGTTGTGCTTTAATCGCTTACTCATTGATAATGTCAAAAATCATTATCAAGTTGCTGTATCTTCAGACTCTTCTGCTGAAAGCCCTCTTTCATGGCGCCAGTGTTGTATTTGCTGGTCGATATACCAATCGATGATGTTAGGGAATATTGCTCCAACAAACTCTGTTGATATTCCTGCGTCTTCTGCCCATTTTTTTCGATCTTCCATCATCACAACAACACGTTCGGGCGCTGGAATACTTTCTTCATTGGGCTTAAATTGCGCTGCTGCTTTTACATATCCCATTCGCCTTGAGAGAAGTTGAATAATCTCTTTATCAAGGGAGTCTATTCCTGTTCGGATATCGTTAAGACTTTCGCAAGCTTCTGGCTTCTTTAAAGATGACACGTTAAATTCCTTTAAATTTCATTCCCTGCTGTCCGTCTACTACTTTCGCGCTAATCCTTACCTGTTGAAGAATAGGGAGAAAATAGAAATTCCTTGCTTTAAATCGAAATGAGAATGTATCTTATTATCTATTCATATTCAATCAGAATACCGTCGCTTTTAGGATAAAGTTGGGCTGCACATTCGCAGCCTCATGTCACTCATAGTGGCGTACTGACCCAAGGGTTACCGTCGGGACCTGGAACGCGCTTTTTGTCTATCTTGCCAACCGCCGTTTTAGGGAGGCTGGACACAATATTCAGTTCATCCGGCAATTTGAATGATGCGATACCCTGCTCTTGAAGGAAAACCCGCAATTCTTGAAGCGTTGGCACTCGCCCTTTCTTGACTATGGCAACGCCTATTCTTTCCCCTAAATGCTTATCCGGTACCGCAACCACCGCGACTTGCGCAACGTTGGGGTGAGCAAGCAACTGCTCTTCTAATTCATCCGTAGCAATGCATTCGCCCGCTCGGTTTACGACATCTTTAATTCTGCCCGTCACCACAATGTAGCCACTCTCATCCACCACCACGCGATCCCCACTTCGATAAAAACCGTCGTGAGTAAAGGAGCGTTCGTTGTGCTCTTCAGCACGGTAATAGCCCCTTAAGGTGTAGGGGCCTCGGGTAAGCAACTCCCCTTCCTCACCAACCAAAACGGGCTCCCCCTCTGTATTCACGACGCGAACCTCATCCCAATCACTGACAGGGCGCCCTTGCTTAGTGGCAATTAATTCTTCATCATCGCCAAAGCGAGTGCAGGCAATCAACCCTTCCGCCATACCGAAAACTTGCTGGAGTGCACCTGGAAAAGCCTGTTGAACATTAATCGCATCAGAATACGCCAGTTTCGATCCGCCAATTTGCATCAGCCTCAAACTGGATGTATCGGCATTCTCCCATTCTTTCGCTGCCGTCCAGAGTTGGGCTAGCGCAGGAACCAGAGCGGTTGCCGTTACTTTGTGCTGTTCAATCACATCAAAACAATAGTCTGGGCTAGGGTTCGAACTGAAAATAACTTGCCCCCCAGAATGAAGAACACCAAGTAGCCCCGGGCAACCCAAAGTGAAATTGTGGGCGGCAGGTAAAACGGCAAGGTACACTTCTTCGCTTGATAACTCAGCGGCCTCAGAACAGCGTTGAATATTAAAGCGATAGTCGTTATGAGTTCTTGGAATCAGCTTTGGAAGACCCGTTGTGCCGCCAGAGACTAAAAACAGTGCAGGATGGGCTGGATTCAAATCTTCAGGTGTAAACTGATTCACATCACCTTCCGGTAATGAGCGGTATTGACCTGATTCGCCAGCAATATATAGGTGTTTTAAACCAGACAGTTCTTCAGATAAAGCGTCTGAAATGTGTATGGCTTTGCTATCATTGTCTAGATTAGATCCAATATAAGCTTTGGCACCAGAAACCTTCATAAAATGGCGAATCTCAACAATACCATGTGCAGGTAAAGCGAGAACGGGAACCAAGCCCGCTCTTTGTATCGCGAAAAACACTTTCGCAAAATACAGGCTGTTCGACACTTGGAAAACAACGCTGTCTCCTGCTTCTAGACCATCTTCTTTTAGACCTGCTGCTATTTTGTCCGCTTCACGCAGCAGTTCTTGGTAACAAAGCGCACCACTGGAATCACTCACTGCAACTTTGGTTGGATGCTTATCCACGCCCTCAGATAAAATCGCCCACAAGGGTGTGTTGTGCCATATCTTGGCGTCTTCAAATTTTTGAGATTGGCTTGCAGGTTGATCAACAAAGCCGTACAGCAAGCTATGTTGGTTCGCGTTCTCCTTGACCGTTGTTTCCATGTCATTCCCTATAAATTTTTCGTGTTGAAATGAGTGTTTAGAAGAAAAAATAACTTAACGCACTCTTTCCGCCTGATAACGATTATTTAACTCAAATGGTAATAATAATCATTTGAAGAGCGCAATCAAGTAATGATATTGTGTATAACGATTTTGAATCACACATTGGAAGTTTTACGTAAGCTTTCGAAAAAAAAGGATATTATTTTGTCAAAGCAAGAAGCGAGTATTGATTTGTTAGCGACGATTAGTCAGCTTTTGGACGTTCCTGCCGAGTTAATAAAACCGGATGTCAACCTCATTGAGTTGGGTTTGGATTCCATCAGTATGATGCGTCTCACCGGTCAGTTTAGAAATGCGGGGTTGGATATTAACTTTGCGCAGTTAATGGAATCGCCAACATTAGAATCGTGGCAACAAATCGTCGCATCCCGTGAAGTATCTGCCTAACTCTAGCGTTAACAATTAAGCCGATGTGATTAGACATCTCCGCTACTTTCTCGTTAGAAATAAAACGCCTTGCATTTGAGCAAGGCGTTTTTTGTTTCAATCTAAATCATTAGAAGTGTAATTCTATAGAAGCACCAATTTGGCGGGGTGCTTGTTTTAAAGGCTCATCAACTGCAGGTGCATAAGTGACGAGTGTTTTCTTTTGTGAATCCAATACGTTTGTCACGAATAGAGATGCACGACCACCATCAAATACATAGGCTAGCTGCGCATTTGACACCCAGAATGGGGCAATTTTTTGCGCCGCGCTGTTCTCTCTGTCTGAGAAGTACGAGCCAGTATAGTTAGCGTTACCACTCAACTCAAACCCATCGCCAAATGTATAAAGAGCACCGAATGTTCCAGTTAGAGAAGGAGCGCGAGGTAATTCTCGAGTCTTTCCACCTTGAAGTTCCGTCTCTTTATACTCCGTTTTTAGCAAACCAATATTGGCGAATACTTCCAAATCGGTAGTCGCTAGCCAGCGAGTTCCAGCCTCGGCACCATATGAATTGGCTCCATCTACATTTTCTACAAATACGTAGCCATCAGGCTTAGACTGTTGAATCTGCATATTATTGAAGTCGTTGTAGAACAAATTGGTAGTCAGCTCAACTGTACTGTCCTGCAAAAGGTGACGAGTGTAAATTTCGTAATTCCACATATCCTCCTTTTTGAAGCTATATGGCAGCATCGGTACTCTACGAGTTGGATTGAATGCCAAACCAGCCCCACCAGAGTTATAACCCTTCGCGACCTTGAAACCGATAGTCTGAGTACTTTCTGGCTTGTACGCTACATCAAACTTAGGAAGGAATACTGTCGCAGTTTCATCATAATCAAGTGATAAAAGATCAACATCTCTTACTTTATTCTCTTTCTCAAACCTACCAGCAAAGGTTACATCAACTTGCTCAGTTGCAGAATAAGTCACTTCCGCAAACGCTGATTGAGTCTTTGTACTTCCCTCCATTGACGTTTCGCTAGTAGTAATAAATAGATCGTCTTGTTTAGAGCCAAAATAACGTAAGCCCGCAAGAGCGACGATCTTGTCATCAAGTGAATGGTATTTAACCAAAGGCTCTATATGGAATTCCTTACCCTTGGTCGTAAAGTCCGCACGGCGACCCGTAGGGTCAGTTACACGATCATAACCAAACTTAGCGTATACAAGGTTATTTTCAATCGTCGTTGTGTCAGACAGTTTCCACGATACATTCCACGCCGTGCTTACACTGTTACTTTCGTAAATAGGACGCTCAGCAGGGTAATTTGGTCCCACCACATTTTCTGACTGAGGTGCACGGGTGTCCATGTAAGTCACGGCTAAAGTGGATTTAAATCCTTCTAACGCTGAAGGTTCAAATAGAAACTTACCTCGAGCCGTTGTCGTTTCAACACGGCGTGAATCACCTGCTGGATCGTAAGATGCTAGGTCTAAATGGGATTTGCGTTTTTGCTGATCAACACTCAAACGGAACGCAAGCTCATCATCAAGGATAGGGGCAGAAATCATTGCTGCAGTTTGGGAATAGTTTTGTTCAGCTAGTGCCCCCTTAACAGCACTTTCAAAATGATACGTTGGATCTTTTGATTTCATCACTATGGCACCAGCCGAGGCATTTTGCCCTTGAACATAGCTTTGAGGACCAAGGTAAATCTCAGCTTGTTGCATATCCCATAGAGAACGTGGACCAAATGCAATCTCAGAATAAGTTAAAGATCGACCATCAATAGAAAGGTTTAAACGTGGGGCTGTACCTGCAAAACTTGCTGCGCCTCCAACAGATGGTCCTGAGCCATCGAGACCACGAATAGTCGGTAAGCTATTTCCTTTACCAGTATCCACAATGTTTGGAGTGATCTGAAGTAAATCCGCGATCTCCGTTGCACCTGGTGTCGTGTTGATGCGATCTTCATCATACACTTCAACACTCGAGCCAGTGTCGTAAATAGAGCGCTCTGTTTTTTCACCAATTACGGTGACAACAGAAATAGTACCTTCTTCAGAATTTGCTTCGTTTTTATTATTTGTTTCTGCAAATGCCTGACCACCCACGCAGAGTCCCATAATAAGTGCAGATAAGGTGCGCAATTTGAATGTTTTGTTTCCTATTACATTCATCTGCACTGGACGTAATGCTGTCATCTAAAATTCTCCTTAACTAAGCATTAACAATTGGCGCACCCAAATACGATTTATCAAAAAAAGCCAAATTGGAGATTATTCAAATGAGTGAAAAGGCGATGGACTCTTTAACGGAGTATTCGACCAGACTTCCTTGTGACTTTCATTAACCACTACGTGACGTAATTGAATGCGAGTATTCCGGCGAAAATCGTTTCTCAGATAGAGCGATAGTGGCATCAGAAAATGTTGTTATCTTTTTTCTATCTGTTGCTTGACGAATTCAGTTCCGTACTCTATCGATACCATGCGTAAATGTAAAGCATTCTCATTTATGATTTGTAATAATTATCATTAGTATTTTAGTGACTCATCTAGGACATCGGATCCTATAAAGACAATGCAACGTTAGGCAGAGTGAGCGCCTGCCTCATTTTTAGGGTGGAATAATGCATGAAGGTAGAGTGGATAGCTGACGTCAGTTGGTATTACGGTGAAACAATATGGCACACAAAAAGTCCTTGAGCCCATTGGCGTGCGTGTCGACTAAGGACTGAGGGTATAAGGCAGATTCTCCCTCAATCAATAAGCTCATGCCGGATGCATCTTTTGACGATCGAAAGGTAATATTAAACCCATCCGCGATACCACCAGCAATGACTTGGTGCTTTGTCTGGCATAAGTGAAAATTAGGTGGGTCGAAAGGCAATATGTTGATAAAGGGTGACAAGAAATAGTGGCCACCTTCAGATATATTTTTGTTCTCTAGCCTGTATCGACCATGAGAGTACAGTTTTCTTAACTCTTTTACGGATCTTACAAGATAATCGTCAATACTCTCAGTCTGCTTAACACAGACTCTATAAGGTATGGCATTGACCATTAAGGCAGGCGTATTCGCGCAAGGGTTTCCCATTCTATTCATAAAGGGTATCCATACTGGCAACACATCACCTTTTCGTCGTTCCGTGCTTTGAAAAAAGGAATATAAATACGCAGAAGTGAGGAGCAATAAAATATCCGTCCATCCAATCATGAGCTTTTTAGATAAAGTGAGCAATGAGGTGCCTAATTTGTCCGACAGCAGCAACGTATTTGCGACTGTATCGAAACATGAACGATCACTTTTTACTTTTTCAAGGGTGGACTTTTCGATATATTCTTGCCAGAACGCTTCGTCTAGACCAAAACGTTTGCCCGTCAGATAATCATGATCTTCTTTGATATAAGTATCGAGCCCTTTGTATGCCGCAGGTGGCGCATCTTCCGTTAAAAAGCTGCGATATAGGGTTGCACACCTATTCTCAATTAAGTTCATGCTGTAACCATCTACGGCAATATGATGCGCTCGCGAATACCACACGCGTTTTTCATCCGATAGTAGATACAGCCTTTGCAAAGATAGGGCAGAATTGGTCAAGTTAATGGGTGTATTTGCATCACTTGCCATCATCTCGTTAGCCAAGTCTTCATTATTTGGCTTTGTTCTTAGATCGATCACTTCTACATTCGAACTCGGCGGAGGGGTAACAGCTTGATATGGGTACGATTCACCTTCCTCCATTTTGAACGATAAGTTCAATACGTCTGCTTCACTAACGGCTTGACGAATAGCACGCAACAATAATTTATGATCGCAATGACCAATAATTTCAATACGGTGGGCAACGACAGATCCAGCACGATCAGGATGATGTAAGAACTCATCCCAATAGGATTGCTGCGCATTGGTGAGTGGGTACCAAACTTGGCTCATTGTGGTTTCCTTACCTGAATGAACCTCAGTTTGGGATAAGCGGCGCAGCGACACTCTCTTCGAATATCACGACTTCATTTAAGTGCAATAGGTTTTCTATTAGGCTTTCTTATCCTTGGCTGAGGTTAATTGAATATAACCAAAAACCGTCAGATAATACCAACACAGCAATAAAACTCAATGAGAATCATTTTCAATTTTACTTATATCACCAATGCTACGCCATGAAATGCGACGACGCCGATGGTCAACCTTGTTCTAAGGGCGTTGTAACCTTTCGCATTATTTTCATTTTCAGACTTTCTCAACGTGGCTTCAGTAAACCATACCGCCACATAGCCAAAAGCCAACATAAACAAAGAGATCCAATCATTATTAGGTGATTGCAACAAAACAGCCCATGCAATAAAGGTGAAAGAGTTACTCAGCAGCATCCCATTTCGGCTCAATGCATGAGAGAAATGATCAATGGCATTTCCCCACAAAGCGCCGGATAAAAAACTCAATATAATCGCACTGTACGTTACAAAAAGCCTCAGCGGGGAATGCCCAAACAGCGAAATATCCGCCACTATCAGTATCAAACAACCAAGAAAGGGCAAAAGCCCCAAATACCCAAGCCCCATCATAATGTGTCGCGGTGTCTGTTCCATCATCCACTCCATTCGGTCAATTTTCTAATTGATCCAATAATAGACAAACCTGAAGAAAGTCACGAGAAAGAGAGCATTAAGCCTCCACTTAGAATCATTTTTGGAGCACTGAGATCGTAAAGAGGGGCGGTAAGGCATATTTGTGAAGCGACACTTTCCCTTGATGCTTCATTTCCTTGCCCTTAATGCACACGGTCTTGGATTATTTCGCGTTCAGCTCTAGGGTTGACTATACTCCTATCATGACACTATTGAGATTGGGTTAATAAATGCGTCGGCATTTTTGGCATTACTTTTTCATTTACCTTGCTGTTTGGAACATTTTCAACGTCGCGAATGCAGATATTCGCATGAAGGATGGTCATTACATCGAAAACGATTTACCCGTAGGTACCCAACTTCCCGTTCAGGTTTGCAGCGAATCTTGGGCGCCTTTTTACTACGAAGCACCCCAGACGCCAAGTGCAAAAAATGCAAACAAACAAGCCAGTAGTAAGGTCGTTGGTGTCAATATAGACATATTAGAAGCGGCAGCGAATCAGCACCAGTATCAATTTCAGTATAAACTCATGCCTCATAAGCGCTGCCTTCACAATTCGCAAAAGTTTGGTCACGAGCGCCAGTTTGAAATCACCACCGACGCCACATACAGTGAAGAGAAAGCAAAAGAGTTCTACTTCATTGGCCCCATTTACTCTCTTTCCCGCGCCATATTCTATTCTAAAGACGAGTTTCCAAAAGGGCTGTTTAATCCAATGTCAGGGCATAGGCTTACAACGCTGCGCGAAATGAAGCATTTCGAAGTGTGTGAGGCAGATGGGCGGGTCATTGAAAATTACATCGAAAAACACACTCATATCGATGACGAGATCGTTTTATTACACAAAGCTGGGCTCAATAGTATGCTCATGATGCTAAACCATGGTCGCTGTGAAATCATGGAAATTCCCGCCCCCATTGTCGCTGGTAGTATCACCGCTGGTGAGATCACTATCCCCGATAACATCGCATGTCAGACACTGAATGAAGAGCATGTCAAATTTTACTTTTTGGTATCAAGACGTTCACCGAGGGCAGAACAACTTGTCACGAATATTAATCAAACGCTGATCAGCTTGAAGCAATCGGGTCGGTATGACGAAATCGTGAAGCGGTACTACGACGAGCTATACACTAAGAACAGCCACACTATCACCGATTGTTTCTAGAAGCGGTAATCGATGGTTTCTAAGAGTAATGATGATAGAAGGACAAAGGCACCCAGGTAGATGTGGTAGTGAGTGGTATAACAAAAAGAGCGGGATAGGCATGACCTCTCTAAAAAACGGCGACATGGCGTCCGCCGTTTAATACCGTCTATGGTGACTCTTCTTTTGATATGCGAAAACGTCTACTACACAAAAGCTTCTACTGCACAAAAGCCTCTAACACATGAAAGCCTCCCGTGCTTTATTCCATCAGGTTGTGTAAGAAGCCCTCGCCTCCTAGATTGCAGACAGCAAAAGATGAGCTAACATTCAAAATGTTCATGATGAATCACCGACTCCAAGCTACTCCTAGGTAACCAACCCGCCGCTTCTAAGTCAGGTTTCTTTTTAAACTCATTGACATAACCGATACACAAATACGCGACAATGACCTTTCTTTCTGGAATACACAGCGTTTCTCTTAAAACCGCATCATTCAAAATGCTCACCCACCCTACCCCTAAGTTTTCAGCTCGCGCCGCTAACCAGAGGTTCTGAACCGCACATACTGTGCTATACAAATCCATTTCAGGTTTCACCGTTCTGCCGATCACTGTTGGTCCGTTTCGCTCTCTATCACAGGTCACACATATCCCCATGGGGGCTTCCATGATTCCCTCTAGCTTGAACGACTTGTATTGCGACTGCTTCTCTTTAGAAAACTGCTCCGCCGAATACGCATTTGCTTCTTCAAAATCGCGCTTTATCGCTGATTTTGTTTTTGGGTTCGTCACCAACACAAAATCCCATGGCTGCGAAAACCCGACACTGGGAGCATGATGTGCAGCAGTAAGCACACGCATGAGCACCTCGTTAGGAATCGTATCTGGTTTAAAATCTCTGCGTACGTCCCGGCGGAAAAAAATGGTTTTGTAAACGGCTTCCCGCTCTTCTTGAGTTATATTCATCGGTAATGACCTGTGTTTTTTTATTTATATGGCGTGCAGATTTATAGTAACGAGAAAGGAAGACAGCGTCAGTGGTCTTTGCTGGATCTTTACCATGTAACAAATTGATTATCTTGCATTGTTTGTCTCTTTGTCGCTTATCGTTGGTCGAAGACAAATAGGCTAGCGGTGACGTAGAACAAAAGAGATGGAAATAAATAAAAAGAGATAGGATGAAATAAAAAAGATGGAAGGAAACAAAACGCTTGCCATCGCAGGTGGGCTTCGGTAGGTTAAAAAGTGACTCACTATTCAGGTCTGTTATCCATGAACCCTTGTACTCTATCACTCTGGCTCCTTTCACTTATGCCAATCAGTCGGTAGTGTTTTCTATGTCTGGCTGTGAGTGATGCAGCCGGAATCCAACGCCATTTCTCACAGCCCAACGTTCTTATACTCGGGAACGTTCTTACACTAGGGAAAGAGAAATGAGCACCACAGTAAAAGCAGAACCCTCCACCCAGTATCGACAAGGCATTATGTTTGCTTTGGCCGGTACCGCCATGTTTTCGATAAAACCGGTCTTAATCAAACTCGCTTACGATGTTGGTGGCGACGCCACGTCCATTATGAGCCTTAGGGCGCTCAGCTCTCTGCCCCTGTATCTGGTTATTCTTTTCTGGCTGTGTCGTAATCCAACCTCCAGACAGTCTCTTAGACAATTTGGTTGGCAAGCCGCGCTGGTAGGCGTACTTGGCTACTACTTTGCCACCCTGCTAGATATCCTTGCGCTTGAATACATTTCTGCGCAACTAGAGCGCTTGGTAATTTTCCTTTTCCCCTCGCTTGTTGTCGCGATCAGCTGGATATTTATGAAGGAGAAACCTAAGCCGCAAACACTCACCGCTATTTTGTTGGGTTACGTCGGTGTCGCATTTATCGTAACGCACGATATGCAGTACATGGGAGAACAAGTCTGGTTGGGCAGTGCAATGGCAGCGGGTTCAGCCCTAATTTTTGCCATCTACCTAGTCCTGAGCAAAACACTCATTAGCAATATGGGTAGCCAACTCTTCAACAGCGTCGGTATGGCAAGCGCGGGGATCGCCATTATGGGTCAGCATTTCTACCAAGATATTGCGCTATCCGAACTCAGTTCAGAACTGATTGCTCTTGGCATCACCTTAGGGGTGTTTTGCACCGTAATTCCTTCCTATTTTGTGGCAGCAGCCATGGCTCGCTTAACCCCCTCGACACTCAGTGTCACCAGCAACATTGGCCCTTCTATTACCGCGCTTTTTGCCGTCACTCTACTTGGCGAAGCCTTTACGATTTATCACGCAATCGGTATGGGTTTGGTGGTTTTCTCAGTGTGGCGGATAAACAAGAAATAAGGCATCGCGTAGGCTTTTTGAATGACAAGACGCCCTTGTCATTCAAATTTTTCGAACAACTCTCTCGAAGTCTTCCTATCTTCTTGATGGTGCCACCAGCCTATACTGAATCTATTAATCGCAGTTTATGAGAGGTGAAATATGTCCGCCAGAGAAATCCGTCAGATCATATCTTCAAAGGCAACATCCGATGGCGATGGCGTGAAAATTCGCCGTGTAGCTGGGTTCAACAATCAAGCATTTTCGCCGTTTTTGATGGTGGATGAATTGCAGTCCGACGACAAAAAAGACTACGTTGGTGGTTTTCCACCGCATCCACACAGAGGCATTGAAACCCTCACCTATATGATCGAAGGGCATTTCCAACATCGAGATCACATGGGTAATGTGGGTGAGCTTAAAAGTGGTGGAGCACAATGGATGGCCGCTGGAAGAGGCGTGATTCACAGTGAAATGCCTATAATGGAAGACGGCAACTTGCATGGCTTTCAAATTTGGATTAATCAGCCCGCGAAAGACAAAATGAAGCCCGCGCAATACTTCGATTTTCAGCCAGAAATGGTGACGGAGTTTGATGCCGAAAATGGAAGCTTGATCCGGTTACTTGCTGGAGATTTGATCGTGAATGGCGAGACCTTACAAGGACCACTCAGCAAAACGGGGGTACCTGCTACGGTAGCAGATTGGCGGGCGCCACAGCACGCTTCAGTCACGTTGGCAACACCGGCTGAATTTAACATGATGATCTATGCCTACAAAGGGGGGATTACTGTCGGTGAACGCCTGATTAAACAAGGTGACATGGCATTGCTGTCGGCTGGAGAATCCGTGGAAATACACTCGGACGGGCAAACAGGATCTTTAATTTTTGCAGGGCAACCTATTGATGAGCCCATTGTTCATTATGGTCCATTTGTGATGAATTCGATGGACGAAATTGAACAAACTATCCGAGATTATCAATCAGGGTTGTTCGATACATACTAACTCGGTACACACGAATTCGGTACGCACTAAGGCATGTGCAGATAAGACGTCAATATGCTCTTGAATATTCTGGCCCTTTACCTATTCTGGTCTCTTGGACATTCTTGCTCAAGAGACTGGTACGTATCGTATGCCCCCTTAGGTTTCAATTCTCAATTCAGTCGCTTTGTCGAAAAACGCCGCTTTACTGATATCTAATATGGCGGAAAATACCCCTCCCATTTCTAATTCCGCTTCCGCTGGACAACGTGCAATGATTTCCATCTCATTAATCCTAGATGTGACCAACACATCGGGGCCTGTTGGTTCTAGCACTTCTGCCCTTAGCGATAACGCCTTTTCGGTATCGGATTCCACAGCCAGTATGTCCTCAGGGCGCACACCCATAATGAGCGTTTCTCCATCGTACTTTCGAAGCCCAATAGGCAATGAGACGTGATTGTCACTGCTTTGCGCACCATTGAGCTTGCACAAAGGGTTATTCGACGAATCCAGTTCTACCGTGATCTCAATAAAGTTCATTGACGGCGACCCCATAAACCCAGCCACAAAGAGGTTGTTAGGTTGCGTATAGATTTCCTTAGGTGTCCCTAACTGCTGTACTTCGCCGTCTTTCATTACCGCAATGCGATCGGCGAGCGTCATGGCCTCAATTTGATCGTGTGTCACATACACGATGGTGGTTTGAAGCTGCTGATGTAAGCGCTTAATTTGCGTACGCATATCAACACGAAGTTTGGCGTCAAGGTTTGATAAGGGTTCATCGAAGAGATAGAGCTTAGGTTTACGTGCGAGTGCGCGCCCCATGGCAACGCGTTGACGCTGCCCGCCCGAGAGATGAGCGGGTTTGCGATCCAACAAATGTTCGATTTGCAGCATATCGGCAACACGTCGAACTTCGGTCTCTATTCGGCTTTTTTCCCACTTTCGAATTTTGAGCCCGAACGCAATGTTATCAAACACCGTCATATTGGGATAAAGCGCATACGACTGGAAAACCATGGCAATATCGCGATCTTTCGGCTCAACCGCACTCACTTCCTGCTCATCAATAAAAATTTCGCCAGAGCTGATGGATTCCAACCCCGCGATCGTATTCATCAAGGTGGATTTTCCGCAACCAGAAGGACCAACCAGAATAAGAAACTCCCCCGATTCTATGGCGATGTTGATCCCTTTAAGCGTTTCCTGCTCGGCGTTGGGGTACGTTTTTCTTATTTGCTGCAATCGAAGTGATGACATCGTGTTTTCCTTTTGCTTCTTTTTATTCGCGGCTTGTTCTATCGGCTACCTAATTTTTGACAGCTTACATCGTTTCTCGAACCCTGATTGGGCATGCGCAACAAACCATTCTGTCACCAGCTCCGGCCGAGTAATTGCCGTCCCAACAGTGCAACTCCATGCCCCTGCTTTTAATGCGTTTTCAACCGAAACAGGAGAGTGATAACGCCCTTCGGCCATCACTCTAACCCCTTGCTCTACCAACCGTTCTACAAGGGCAATATCGGGGTCATGAGGAACCATGTCTGTGGTGTATCCAGACAACGTGGTGCCAATGAGATCACACCCCAATTCCGCTGCGATGACGCCTTCTTCGAAGGTTGAGCAATCTGCCATTACGCACTTACCTTGCGATTGAACTAACGTAACCAAGTCAGCAAACGGAACGGGACGCTCACGCAATGTTGCATCTATCGCAACGATGTCCGCTCCCGCCTTGATCAAACCAAGTACATCTTCTTCCAATGCGGTAATTCTCACTGGATACTGTTTAAAATCGCGTTTAACAATCCCGATAATAGGTACCTCGACATGAGGGCGCACGAACTCAAGACGGCTAACACCTTCGATTCGCAACCCACTCGCCCCACTCAAGATCGCTGTTTCGGCGTAGGCAAGCACAATGTCATTGCGATCCATTGGGCTGTCTTCAACTGGCTGACAAGATACGACCAACCCACCCCGCAGCGCATTAATAACAGGTACTGCTTCTTTGTGATCCTTTTTCATATTGTTATCCTTTCACTGCGCCGCCCATAACGGACTGACCAATTTGCCTGTAAATCAAAAGCCCCAATAGCGTTGGAGGCAAAGTACCCATCACCATAACCGCCGCGGCCACTCCCCATTGAACGCCACCGCCTCCGGCAGCAAAGAAAAAGGAGGCACCCACCGTTAATGGCACGGCATCCTTGGTTGTTAGCATTAAGCCAAACAGAAACTCATTCCATGCCGTAATAAAGCCAAAAATTAACGTGGTCGCCAGTACAGGCTTAGACATAGGAATGGCAACGCTTTTAAGGAAGGTAAACGGACTTGCCCCATCCACCAAGGAGGCTTTATCGAGTTCGGCTGGAATATCATGAACGGCATTGATCGACATCATCAGCGCCAAAGGCAAGTTCACAATCGCCAGTATTAAGCCCAAACCCAACTTGCTGTCGAGCAAGTGCAAAGGTTGGTACATCATATAAAGTGGAATCGCGAAAATAATGAGCGGTACCGCTCTCAGATTAATCACAGCAGGCATAAGAATACGGGTGCCATAGCCTTTTCGAACCATTACGTAGGCGGCTGGAAAGCAAAACAATAACGGCAGTACCGCCCCAATGGTGGCCACCACCACGCTGTTCATTAAATAAGCCATCACATCAAAGCGATCGGAAATGGCAAACACCTGAACGTAGTTTTCCAATGTCCAACTTTCCACCCAAAGGCTGGCATTGCTTGCGATTTCTGCATTTGACTTGAACGATGTCAGCAAGGTCACCAATACGGGGAAATTCATTAGCAACGCGGCGACGATAAAAACAATCCAACGACCTATCATTGCAGCGCTCCTTTCTTCTTCGAAGAGAAGAAGTTCAGTGCAAAAAGCACGGCAAAGGTCACAAACAACAGCAACATCGACGCCGCCACCGCTTTCCCAATGTTGCCTTGCTTAAAGAACGCAAGATAAACATAAATAGAGAGGCTAGTGGTTGACCCACCGGCCCCACTGCCCGTTAGCACATACACATTATCGAACACCCGAAACCCGTCAATAAAGCGAACAAACAACGCAGTAAACAACGCAAGCTTCATAAAGGGCAATTCGATATGCCAAAACAATGTCAGACCATGAGCACCATCCAATGTGGCGGCTTTTCGGACATCCTCAGGAATGGCTTGATACGCCACATGGAACAGAAGAACAGCAAAAGGCGTCCATTGCAGGATTTCAATCGTCATTAACGTGTAAATGGCGTTGTTGGCATCTAAAAATGCTGGGCTGTCGCCAAACCAATCCCACAGGTAAAACGGAACGGGACCAACAAACTCATGCAAAACTAGACGATACATCAAGCCAACTAAAGCAGGCGCCGCCATCATCGGCATCATGAGTACGGCCATTAGCCAAGGGTGCTTTTTCAGCAGCGGGGCTAAATACACAGCAAGAAATAAACCTAAACTGCATTCAATTAAGGCGGTGACAAAGCCAAACTTGAATGAAAAATGGGTTGCCTTCCAAAACAGCGGATCATTAACAACATCAACAAAATTCTTAAAACCTTGTAATTCGGGGGAACGAAGGTTTTCAAATGTGACTCTCGACACGCTGTATACGAGGTCGGCAACCAAAGGAAATCCCAGAAATAAAATCAGGAACAACACCAAAGGCAACGTAAACAGTCGGCTTTGTTTATCGTGATTAGGGGCTTGAAGCATACTATCCACTCTTATTCTTGAAGGCAGTGCAACATGACCTGCCTCCGATTCTTCGCTACTTATCGGTCTTACTTAAGCAGCTCTTTCATGGCTTTTTCGGTATTCTCTAACGCTTGATCTAGGCTTTGTTGACCAGCCCAATACCCCGTAAACTCCCTTGCCTGCACTTCATAAATCGTAAGCGCATTTCCGGATGTACCGCCATTCATGACAAAGCCGTAACTTCCCGCGTATTCACCCAAAGTTTTCAGGTCTGGTCTTTGCGTAGCGATGTCGTTAACAACGTTTTCTTTAAGCGCAGGGTTCCCCCCTGCCAGCGCGTAGGCTTTTGCGGCTTCTGCCGTAGCAAGCCAGTTCAAGAACTTCAGTGCACCAGGCTTGTTGGTGGAGGCTTTGTTCAAACCAAAGCCAAGACCATGAACATGGGTAAATCGCCCATTGGGTCCTTTCGGTGGTGGAGCAATGCCCACTTTGCGTGCAATGGCTGGGTTTTTACTGGCATCGGTTAAATCGCCTGCCGCTGCATTCCATTGGAGCATGGTTGCCGCTTGACCAGCACCGAAGGCGGCATTGGCTTCTGCGTATTCATAAGACAATGAATCTTTCGGAGAGGTACTTGCATCGTAAAGGTCTCGGTATAGCTCAAGCGCACTGCGATACCCTGTAGAGTTCACCACCACTTTCCCATCGGCGTCTAACCAATCGCCGCCGTACGCTTTTGCTGCGGAATGCCAAACCATCATGTTGAACAATAAGTTTTTCATTTGCAAAACCGTACCGTAGCGAACTGGGCTCTTAGCATTCTGCCTTTTGGCAAAAAATAGCGCGGTGACTTTATAGTCGTCCCACGTCCAGTCCTGCGGTGAAACAGGATCCATTTCCTTTCCAAACTCTTCTTTGGCAAGTGCTCGATATTTTTCTTTCCAACTTTCATTCGAAAGCAAGGTGTCAATTAAGTCTGAGCGGTAGTACATAAAGTGAAGCGATAAATCCGTAGGCACACCGAACTGCTTGCCTTCGTATTGCATCGTTGCAAGGACTTTATCGTCGTATGCTTCGTTTTTGGTCAGCGTAATCGGTTCCATATACGGTGAGTAACGACCGAGTGAATAGGTCGCGGTAAGGTTAATATCAAACTCTGTTGTTCCAGCCGCCAGATCGGATTGCAACTTATCCCAGAATCCTTCACGGTTGAAGAATAACGCTTCCACTTTGTCATCTTCACTCACGCCGTTCTGTGCGTTATACATTTCAATGGCTTTTCTTAACGCCGTTTCCTCTGGTCCACCTGGCCATCCCAGCACTGTGACCGTTGCAGCGACCTGGCTGGTCCACATAACAGCCAGAGAAAGTGTGGCGCTTTTCATTACTGATTGACGAATCATGTCCATTCTCCCTTTCGTCCATAACCCTAATTGTAGGTTGCATATCGAGCTCTGCTTAACACATCCCCTCAATACGCCATCTATAGAATTAGATCATATGGTCTATTTTTACAATCCCTTTACAGCTTATTAATGTTTCATAAATGAAACATTAAATAGTATTTTCGCAAAATAATGACTGAATTGGGTTGAGGCATGCACAAATGTTCACTACGATAGCATTATTGGTCTATACCGATTTTCAGGAAAGATGATGACAAAAAGAGCGAAGGTTAAAAAGGAACTCATGAAGTTTATCGCCGACAGTTCCCCAGGGATGCGGCTGCCTTCCGAGCGTGAGCTAAGTAAACGTTTCGATGTAGCAAGGGAGACATTAAGGCGCTGCCTGTTAGAGCTGGAAGCAGAAGGTCGGATTGTGCGAAAGCTCGGCGCTGGAAACTTTGTGGCAGACAGACCCGAAACAAAACAGTTATCACTGCGTTCGTTCTCGGAAGAAATGCGGTCGAAAGGGCTGAAGCCGTCAAGCCGAATCATTTCAGCCGAAACGATGTCTGCAGGTGCAAAAACCAGCCAAATGCTCAATGTTTCGCCTTCAGAACTGGTCTATAAAATCGTGCGAATTCGTTATGCGAATGACCAACCCATGGCAATGGAGACGGTCTTCCTTCCCTGCCAACTTCTCCCTAATTTTGACCCTGAACGCCTTTCATCCGAATCGCTCTATACCATTTTGGAGCGCGACTATCAGTTATCCCTCAATCAAGCGGATCAGTTTATTGAAGCAACCGTCGTAGAACCTAAAGAAGCGGCTCTGTTAAACGTTGCCCCATACAGCGCTGGTTTACTGATAGAACGAAGAATGATGGCAGCCACTCACACACCCATAGAGTTTTGTAAGACACTCTACCGAGCCGATAAATACAAGTTTGAAGTGCAAATACGTCGTCCGGGCTAATGATGAATCGAAATATCCCTGATGTTTTGTACTGATATGTGTCACTTTTGTACTGATATGTGTCACAATGTGATGACAACCCCAGCTAACTCAATCGTATATGAAATACCAAGCGGCAATCTTCGATATGGATGGGCTCCTTCTCGATACGGAGCGTGTCTGTATGTCCATTTTCAAACAGACGTGTGACACATTGAATGTACCGTTTCTGGATGATGTTTATCCTTCTATCATTGGCCGAAATTCAGCGGGTATTGAACAAACGTTGCGGGCTGCCTATGACCCATATATCGAATATGGCAAGTTGCATGGCGAATGGAAAAAACGCTACGACGACATTGTCCTTCATCAAGCCGTTCCCGTAAAAGAAGGGGTTGTTGACCTTTTAGAGTGGTTTCAAAGCCAAGGGGTTAAGTTGGCCGTTGCAACATCGACGGGCAGAGCAGTCGCGCAAATCAAACTGCGTTTGGCGGGATTAGATGCCTACTTCGACAGCGTCACGACAGGCTGTGAAGTGAAAAATGGTAAGCCAGATCCGGAGATTTACCTATTGGCAGCGAACCGTATCGCCGTTGATCCTAGGCACTGTCTCGCATTTGAAGATTCTAACAACGGTGTTCGGTCTGCGGTTGGAGCCAATATGAATACTTTCCAAATTCCGGATCTAGTACAGCCTTGCTCGGAAGTGACGGCTATGGGGCACCACATCATGCCATCATTGAGCGATGTTCTCGCCTATTTAAAAACCTTGAGCAGATAACCTCAGGTCTGTATAAGCGCATCTTTCTCAAGCCAAATCACCTTTTACTTTAATGCTCGGCTATTTGTCTTAAAGGGAAGCCGATGATCCAAGGTAGGCGATATGGGATAAAGCGAGCGCCAAAAATTAGCTATTGACACCATAGTCTTTTGTTAGGTGACTGCCCAAAACCTAATCACTAAAAAAAAGTGGGGAAATAGCCAAAAGAATAGCAAAGCTTGACTTCAAATAGAATACCGTTAGGAATACAAAATGCAGCTTATTATTTTTTGATATCGGTGTATCTAACAATACATATGTTCTAGAGTAATATTTAGCGGAAAATATTCCTAATAAAAATATCAAATAAGCGCTCAGCATTAACAAAACAAAATAATCACTTATACGTATGAGTATTGGTGCTAATAAAGGCATCAAAAAAACAAAACAGACACATATAAACCACAACTTCAGTATGGATGAAGTAATAGCCCATTTAAATTTACTAGCTAATAGTTTGGGTATGTACTCCATGTTATTCCCCTTGGATTTCACGATCATTGCTACTTATTATTTAATCACACCAGCTTGGTACTAAATTCCCATCAAAATCACATGAAACAACAACGATGAATAAATAACCAAATTAGCCATATTGGTGCTTTGTACATTTTTAAGTTTTGTAACCACTACCACCATCACCCAGATTGTTGCGGAAACATAGCCTAAATAATCATCTAGGTTACTGTAATACTGGAACTTATCAAGTAAAGGTAGAAGATTAGAGCCGTGCATTTCTACTGCGTTTTTAAGCGAATCATTCGCAATAGAGCCATAATATTTCGAAAAACTCAGTAGAGTTAGTTGAAGCAGTGTTGCTACTATTAAAAATCTCTTCATACTCTCACTACGTATTGCGCTCGCTTAAACCACAGACAATACAAAAAACAAGCCCCTGCATTACGATTTAAACACAATTATCACTACAAATGCCAAGTGTTTTTGGTCTGCTTGAATTACTTTTTATGGATGGAATTTACGACACCTTCAGTTTTCCAGCAAATTACAGAAGCCGAAGGCCAGAGCCATTTCACAAAATATTGGCAGCTACACGATAAACCCACCACAAGTTGACTTGAAATACCCACCAAGTTTGGAGTTTCTCGATGCCCTACCGCCCCAAAAAAGTAACGGCAAAGCAAATGGCGGCTAGAAAAATTGGTTGGCAAGTTGGCAAAAGTAACCAAACAGCCGATTTGCCTTTCGATGAACCTAAAACGGCATTTCACCAAAAGAACACAACGGACTTTCTGGCAAAGATCATTTCAAAACAGCGAAGGCATTAAATTCAATTAAAGAACATTTCCCATAATTTTACTGGATTTTTCTAGATGCTTCATAACGCCCGATTAAGCTGCTGCCAATGCAATACAAATGCCTCACGTTGGCAGTCCGCTTGAAGCGTTTGTTATGATTCAGGCTCGTCACCACTTGGGCGCAATTGACGTTGAAGGCCAAGCAAGAAATTTCGAAGTACTTGGTCTTTGCACTCTCTGTAGTGCTTATTCTCAGGCTTACGGAAAAAGGCACTGAGTTCGTGCTTACTTAAACGCAAATCTACAAGTTTCAGAATTTCTATAATATCCTCTGCTTTCAAGTTTAAAGCAATGCGTAACTTTTGGAATATAGAATTATTACTTAACTTCTCTTCTGGCTTAGGCTGCTCGCCTTCTCGTTTACCACGTTTAAAATTGATAAAGCCGTTTAAAAATATAGCCAACTCTTTATCGCTAAGTTCAACAAAAGAATCATCGTCTTCTTTTTTCAACCAACCAGTGACTTGTTCATCTGACACTTTAAAGTCTGCTAAAGAGAAAATTACTGTCATTACATTATCTTTTAAATCAAATGTATAACGTATACGGCGTAAAATATCATTATTGATCAAAATAGTTCCTAGTCTTAGGTAAATCCAGTGCTATCAACGTGATTACTGGAAGACTTAGATTTTATCAGATTTCCGGTCTACTCCCTACCAATTGTGCCAATTTGAGAGACTTCATAACGCCGCATTAAGGGGCTCAGACTACAAACGTGACCGCATTACGCCTTAAGCACGAAACATACTGCAAACCGAAAATGCCACGCGTTGTGTGTCGGCTTGAAGCTTGTTATGTTGGTATACTAAGTAACCCGCTCACTACTGTCTAGCATCTTTACTGGTAATTGATTTTCAACTAGAAAATTGTAAAAACGTAGATCTTCAATTAAGTCAGGGGAAGCTAATTCAAAATCCTGATAAGTCTGATTTTTGAAACGAAACCTTACTGTATGTTCAAACCTTTTCGTTTGTGAGTACAAAATTTCGTTAATATCATAAGTGTTTATACTTGTACCTAAAAAAGACAAATCGTTACCATCAAGCAAAACTTCTAGCAACCGTTTCGGTTTGGATACTAAATATTCAGCCACTAAAGACACAGCACAAAAAAACACAATGTACCCTAATTGTGTTAAAAATGGAGCCTTAGACACCTCGACTAAATAGTAAGCAAGCATGCCACAAAATAATACTCTGGTGACAAAACTGTACATAAATTTAAAGCTAACCAACTTATTTTGTTTCAATAAAGTTTTCATAACTCCCTTCTCAGCACAACGCCCAATTAAGTAGCTCAAACACCGTTTCCGTAGGCCACCTTAAACACAAAACTCAACGCAAACTAAAAATGCCACACGTTTTTGGTCTGATTGAATTGTTTGTTAGAGCGATACAAGCAAACAGCCTTTACTTGGCAATGAAGCACTTAGCTTGCATTCAATGAACGACATCTTAGACAAAGTGAGTACCTGCAACCAGACCACAAAGCCCAAAACATGGAATCAGTCGAATATTTAGAAGAATGCACCAAAAGCCATGCTTCCAAATTTGGCGAACCTAATTGATTTTGAAAGCTTACAGCAACTTGGTTTGCCGAGAATTTCCCACCTTAGATATGGATGAGGAATCGAACTCGAAAACACTGAAGCCAGCAATGTTCGAAAACCTGACAACCCTCGAATTTTCAAAGCGCTATAACGCCCGCTTAAGCTGCTGCCAACATGACACAACGGCTACCGGATTGCGCCTTAAACACAATAATTGCTGCAAACCCAAAGTGCCACACGTTGGCAGTCGGCTTGAAGCGTTTGTTAGAACTCTATTTCGATGAGGTTTCAGATTTTGATGTAAAACTCGCCGTAACAAGTAAAAGAATAAACAAAATTGCTAGGATATCGATAGAGACACTTTGTACCGGAAAATTTCCTGCGACCTTCTGAATCATAAAACCCGGAGAAAAATTTGCTATAAATTCGAAAGCCATAGACTGCCCCCAGAACACAGAGAAGTACACGCCCCCAAGACCAGAGTAATTTGCGTAAATACTACCAAGAGCAAAAGCTGGAACCTGAAGTAGCTGATTAATAACCGAAACCCAGATGTACCGTCTTTTTTGGGTCAAAAGTGTATAACCTGCTATAAAATTATTAGCTGCAAAGGGAATTGTTGCTAATAGGGTTAATGTAGATACTGAACTATAAAAGAATTGAATCAGAGCAACCATTGGAATGCATACTGCAGCTAAAAGCTGACAATACGCTAATCTGTACTAATTCAGACCTGATCTGACAGTTACCCACTTTTCGACTCGGTGCCTGTCAGATTATATCTGGGCTAGATTCTTTTCTGCCCAGATTGATTTCCCATCCTCTAATGTCTCTATTGGCGTTCGGCCGCAGCACATTTTTCCTTGATGAGTACGATGATTGTTGTAGTAGTCCATCCATTCGTCCAGATCTTTCTGTAATTCTTCCATTGAGCCATACAGTTTCTTTCTGAACGTCACTTGGTAGAACTCATTCAATATGGTCTTGTGGAAGCGTTCGCAGATACCATTTGTCTGTGGTGACATCGCTTTAGTTTTAGTATGGTCGATGTCATTAATGGCTAAATAGAGCTGGTAATCATGTTGTTCAACACGACCACAGTATTCAGTGCCTCGGTCAGTCAATATTCGCAACATTGGTAGCTCATGAGCCTCGAAGAACGGTAAAACCTTATCATTCAACATATCTGCTGCGGTGATTGGTGTTTTTGTCGTGTAGAGTTTAGCGAAGGCGATTTTGCTGTAGGTATCAACGAACGTCTGCTGGTAGATGCGTCCAACACCTTTAAGGTTGCCAACATAAAACGTGTCTTGAGAGCCGAGATAGCCTGGGTGCGCTGTTTCTATCTCACCACAAGCCTCGTCATCATGCTTCTTGCGCTCAAGGGCTGCAACTTGCTCTTCCGTTAGAATGATACCGTTCTCAGCGACCTGTTTTTCTAACGCAATAAGGCGCTTTTTGAAGTTTTCTAGGTCATTACGAAGCCAGATTGAGCGAACGCCACTTGGAGAAATAAATACACCGAGTTTCAGTAGCTCGTTGCTTGTTCTCACTTGCCCGTGAGCTGGGAAGTCTATGGCATATTTGAGAACAGCTTGCTCAGTTTCGCTATCCACTCGATTCTTCAGGTTGGGTGTTCTTCGACTTTGATTAATTAGAGCATCAATACCGCCAGTTTCGACTAACTCTTGATAACGGTAGAAAGTGTCTCTTGATACACCCATTACCTTACAGGCTTTTGATACATTGCCGAGTTCTTCTGCAAGATTGAGAAGGCCAGCTTTGTGTTTGATGATTGGATTGCTAGTATGAAGCATGAGAGTTACCTCTTATTGTCTTTGATTAGTGATTAAGCACCTTTAATCAAAGTGGGTAACTCTCTTCTTTTCAAATTGAAGTGTCAGATCTAGTCGGAACTAATACAAATTGGGTGTACACTTGCCATAAAATATTCAAGTTTCTATGCTCTGTGACTTGAGCTACTTCTTCGATTGAGTAGCCCTTTTCAAACAATCGACTTGCTCCTTCTCTTCGTATGTCGTGATACCTCAAGTCTTCAATACCCAATTCGTTTCTCACTCTTTGAAACCCTGCGATAACACTTCGCGGGTTGTATGGGAAAATGAATTCTCCTTTGTTTGGTTGCTTTAGTGCGATATCGAATGATTCGCCAAGTAACGGAACAATCATGTGATTGCCCTCTTTCTTCCTTGGGTTTTTTCTGTCTCTAACGAGTATTGTTCTATGCTCTTGGTTAAGGTCTTCCCAACGCAGCTTGCGGGCTTCACCTATTCGCATACAAGTGATAATGCTGAATTCAAGAATATCAGTGAATGGGATTCGAGTTGTGCCGTTTGACCTGAAAGCCTCATGTTGTTCTAATCCTAGCTTTAAGAGTTTTAGTTCTACTGATGTAGGGCGGCGCGTTCGCTTCTGGCTTTTACCGACTAATCCCATATCAATAAGAACAGGTACAACTTCATCAAATATCTGGTGGTTAGAATCTACGTTGAATACAGGTTTCGATTTCTTCATAACAGAGCGTAGGTAAGCAACATCGTGATAGACCGTTGCACCGCCAGATCCTCTACCTTTACGGTTTTTGCAGTGTTGGATTAAGTCGCTAGTTCTTAGCTTGTCGCTTTCAACCTTGGATATATCACAGTCTCGCAGCATACGAATCACATATTGTTTTGTACGACCCGTTCTATCCCATAAATCCCTGTCATTCATGTACATATCCAGTAGTACGTATAACGGTACGGATTTTTGAATATTCGGTGTGGGTGATTCGAGCTCACTAACCCTTTTTAGTGCATAGGTTCTAGCGAATTCTTTTTTCCTGAATGTTTTGGATTCTCTATGTATAATCGCCGAATTCTTTTTAACGATGATGTCTGCTGTAAAGCGCAATTCTCCGCTTTTTAGCTGGCGTTTTTTTATGCTAAATGATGCCATTGTCCTACTCTTTTGATGCGTACTATATGCGTACTGATAAGAGAAATCGGGAGCAATTCTAGCAAACTAGTGTATATATATACAGTATCCAGATTAGTAGTAAACCATGATAAAACCTGAAAACTCTAGCAAATACGCACTTTCTCGCTTTTCCGTTGCACCCATGTTGGACTGGACAGACAGACACTGCCGTTACTTCCACCGCTTAATGTCGGATAACGCACTGCTGTATACCGAGATGGTGACAACGGGGGCGATCATTCATGGCAAGGGGGATTTCTTAGCGTACAGCGAAGAAGAACATCCTGTGGCATTGCAGCTGGGCGGCTCCAACCCTACCGATTTAGCGACGTGCGCCAAGCTGGCTCAAGAGCGTGGTTATGATGAAATCAATCTCAATGTGGGTTGTCCGTCGGATCGTGTTCAAAATGGTCGTTTTGGTGCGTGCTTGATGGCAGAACCCCATTTGGTGGCAGAATGCGTTGCGGCCATGCGTGAAGTGGTTGATGTGCCTGTGACGGTAAAAACGCGTATTGGTATTGATGAGCAAGATTCTTATGCATTCCTCACGGATTTTGTTTCTATCGTTTCAGAGAAGGGGGGCTGTGAACAATTCACCATACACGCTCGTAAAGCGTGGTTGAGTGGGTTAAGCCCAAAAGAAAACCGCGAAATCCCCCCTTTGGATTACCCTCGTGCTTACCAACTTAAAAAAGATTTCTCCCATCTTAATATTGCGGTAAACGGTGGGATTAAAACACTGGAAGAGGCGAAAGAGCACTTACAATATCTCGATGGCGTGATGATCGGGCGTGAAGCTTATCAAAGCCCTTATTTGTTGGCGTTTGTTGATCAAGAGCTGTTTGGTTCTGAAAAACCAGTTAAGAAACGCTCTGATATCGTGCGCGAAATGTACCCTTATATAGAGAAAGAGTTATCGAACGGGGCGTACCTTGGGCATATGACTCGCCATATGCTCGGCTTATTCCAAAGTATGCCGGGTGCTCGACAATGGCGTCGCTATATCAGTGAAAACGCTCATAAGAAAGGAGCGGGGCTAGACGTTGTCGAAACAGCGTTAGCCAAAATTCCTGCCGAATTAGGTGTGTAAAAATCACCACCTGTTAGCTAAATTAACCATGCATAAAATGTTAAGCCTTGAACTTCCGTTTAGGGCTTTTTTTATGCGTTTGTTATAAAAGGAAAAATGAATATTTTTTGAAAGTTGGTCTGTTTCCTGCAATAGCTTACCAATATAGCTGAACGTAAAATACAAAAAGGGGTAAACAATGATTGAACTGCTATTTGTGTTGGTATTTCTGGGTGTGTTGTTTTTTACTGGCGTCACCCTTGTGTCGATTTTTGCAGCGGGTGCAGTCGCGTTCGCCGTCATGTTGGTGTTCGGAATGATGGGCATGGTGTTTAAGTTATTGCCTTGGTTGATTGTATTGGCAATCGCTTGGTGGTTCTTCCGTAACAAAGTCTACTGCCCGCGTTAAAATTGAGTCAGCCCTGCACAAGATGCCTTTTCGTGCAGGGCAACTATGATAATATTCCCTATCTGTGTTTATAACTGACTGGTGGGGCTTCTTTCCATGAAAAATCGCGTTTGTGCGGCTTTGTTCTCTTCTTTATTAATGTGTACGTTTTCTTCTTATGCAGAAACCGACTTGTCTGTGACAGTATCGGGTGATGCGTGGTCGGTAAAAACGGCGTACAAGCATGGTACCGAAACGATGTTAAATAGTGAGAGAGAAACTCAGTTCACAGGCTCGCTAGCGCTGGAACACGATATCGCCTATACGCCAAATGTTAGAATTCGCTTTAGCCCTGTAGAGATGAGTTATATTGAGTTTAATAAAACCGATTTCACTTTCTACTATGATCTGATCGATCATGAGCTCTTGCATTTTGATGCGGGGATTACACTCTCCCAATATTCGAACGGTGTTTATTCTAACCCTGCGGATCCGACACAAGATTTCAATAAACTCCTATTTAGTTGGTATGCGAATGCCGTGATTACTGTCCCCGAAACGAACGTCGATTTGATTGGTGAATTTGATTTTGGTAACAGTGATGGTGATAAAACAGCGGATGTAACAGCGGGCATGCGTTATCGCTTTGATTTAGAGAAACTCGATGTGGCTGTACGTGCTGGGTATCGCGTGATGGATTACCGCTTTAAGATGTTTTCTGGTCCAAGTGATATGTATCTCACACACGGTGTATTTGTTGGAGTAGAGGCGAGCTTTTAAGTACGTTTCATTCTAGTCGCTCGATTTTAAAAGCATATCAAGCTGCGCTGTTATGCTTTTTTGTTATTTCATGTAACAATTAATTTGCAAAGTGGTCAATTTGCGTCATTCTTATAAACATGCTTGTGAGCACGGAGCGGACCCATGACGATTTCTGAATTGCGCAGCCTGTATCAAGATAATCAACTCATCGAGGCAATCATCGAACCTTCTATTCAAGAAGGCACTTGGATTGTCGAGTTTCGCCACACTCGAGGCGGGTTTATTCTTCTTACCGATTCCCACGGTGAAGAGTGTCATTACATAGACTTAGACAAGGCATCCCAATCGGCTTTGGCGGTTGGTTTTCGTCAAGTTCGCATTGAAGAGCACTGATTCTCATTGCTTACCTCCTTTCTTACTTCCAAAAAGTTATAAAACATGCTCATCTATTCTTTTTTATTATTAAGGGGAGTGGTTAATCTATCGTCACGCAATGAATAGGGATGTCGTGACATGTTACTTAAGGAACTTTCCGCCCTCGCAAGCCCACTTAACGATCAGCAAATAGGTCAATTACAGCAAACTATTTCTGAATTGTCTCCACAGCAACTAGCGTGGGTGAGTGGTTATTTTTGGGGTATAAGTCAAAATCAATCAGTTGGTGCCGCCGCGCCTATTAATCGGGCTGCCGCAGTCGTAGCCGCAAAACCCGCCGGCAAATTGAGCATCATCTTCGCTTCACAAACGGGTAACGCGAAAGGCGTTGCAGAAGCGCTTAAAGAAGAAGCGCAAGCAGAAGGAATTGCAGTAGAGTTATTTGACGCGAGTGATTACAAAGGTAAGAACTTGGCGAAAGAAACCCACGTTATCGTGGTGGCCTCTACGAATGGTGAAGGTGAAGCACCGGATAACGCGATGGAGCTCCATGAGTTCCTACAATCTAAGAAAGCACCGAAATTGCCTAATTTGCAATATGCGGTGATTGGTTTGGGCGATTCGAGCTACGAGTTTTTCTGTCAGACAGCAAAAGACTTTGATGAGTATTTATCTAAGTTGGGTGCGACTTCATTTATTGATCGCCTTGATTGTGATGTTGACTATGAAGCTCCAGCAGCGGCATGGCGTAAAGCGGCGCTTGAAAAAGCCAAAGACATGCTTTCTGTTGGAAATGAAGCCGAAGTCGTTCAGCTCCATGCTGGCAATCAGCTTGCTACAGCCCACAGCCAATACACGAAGCAAAAACCGTATACCGCAACACTTCTAACGAGTCAGAAGATCACCGGTCGTGATTCTGGTAAAGATGTTCGTCATATTGAAATTGACTTAGGTGAATCGGGTATTACCTATCAGCCAGGTGATGCACTTGGTGTTTGGTATGAAAACAGTGCGGAGTTGGTCGATGCTATTTTGGCGAAGGTCGGTCTTTCGGGCATTGAAACGGTAGAAGTCGATGGCGAAAGTCTTTCGATTCGCACCGCGTTGATCCGCAAATACGAAGTGACCACTTCTAACCCTCAGCTCGTGACTAAGTTTGCAGAACTTTCTGGCAGTAAAAAGCTTGAAAAACTGGTGGCCGATAAAGACAAGTTACGCGAATACGCGGGGAACACTCAGGTTCTTGATGTGCTTGGAGAGAAGAAAATCAAGCTATCTGCGGAAGAGCTGGTCGGAATACTGCGCCGTTTAACACCTCGCCTCTATTCAATTGCATCTGCGCAAAGTGAAGTGGATGAAGAAGTTCACTTAACCGTGGGTGTGGTGGAGTACGAGGTAGGTGACGAGACTCGTTATGGTGGTGCGTCGAGCTTCTTGTCTCATCGCTTGGAAGAAGGCGGTGACGTAAAAGTCTTTGTTGAAAACAATAACAACTTCAAATTACCACAAGATGATAATACACCTGTGATCATGATTGGTCCGGGGACGGGTATTGCGCCTTTCCGTAGCTTTATTCAAGAACGTGATAACCGCGATGCTGAAGGTAAAAACTGGTTACTGTTTGGCGATCGCACGTTTACTCAAGATTTCTTGTATCAAGTGGAATGGCAGAAATATTTGAAATCTGGGTTGCTGACTCAACTGGATGTTGCATTTAGCCGCGACCAGCAAGAAAAAGTATATGTCCAGCATCGTATTCTTGAGCACGCCGAACAAGTTTGGCAGTGGATTCAAGATGGCGCTTATATATATGTGTGTGGTGACGCCACTCGCATGGCGAAAGATGTGAATGATGCCTTGGTGGCTGTTGCAAAAGAGCATGGTGGTTTAAGCCAAGAGAAAGCAGAAGAATTCATTAACGATCTGCGTAAAGCAAAACGTTACCAGAGGGACGTGTACTAATGAGTGATAAGCAAGAAGTATTAGGCGAAGTGCTCGGTCCACTGTCCGACAATGAACGTCTAAAAAGAGAAAGTAATTTTCTACGTGGTACGATTGAACAAGATCTGCAAGATCGTATCACGGGTGGCTTTACTGCCGATAACTTCCAGTTGATCCGTTTCCACGGTATGTATCAACAGGATGACCGTGATATTCGTGCCGAACGCGCTAAACAAAAGCTTGAGCCACTGCATAACGTCATGTTACGTGCTCGGATGCCTGGTGGCATCATTAAGCCAGAGCAATGGTTAGCGATAGACAAGTTTGCTGATGAACATACGTCATATGGAAGTATCCGTCTCACCACGCGTCAGACATTCCAGTTTCATGGCGTACTAAAGCCAAACATTAAGCTGATGCACCAAACCCTGAATAGCATCGGCATCGATTCCATCGCAACAGCGGGTGATGTTAACCGTAACGTTCTCTGTACCACTAACCCAATTGAATCGGAACTTCACCAAGAAGCTTACGAGTGGGCAGCGAAAATCAGTGAACATCTGTTACCTAAGACACGCGCTTACGCGGAAATCTGGTTGGATGGTGAAAAAGTTGAAACCACAGAGGAGCCTATTCTAGGTAGCAACTATTTACCGCGTAAGTTTAAAACCACTGTTGTGATTCCGCCTCAAAATGACGTAGACGTGCATGCTAACGACTTGAATTTCGTTGCTATTGCTGAAGAAGGGAAGTTGGTTGGCTTTAACGTCTTAGTGGGTGGGGGGCTTGCGATGACGCATGGCGATACTTCTACTTACGCACGTCGTGCGGATGACTTCGGCTTTATCCCTCTAGATAAAACACTCGATGTCGCTGCTGCGGTTGTCACCACTCAACGTGACTGGGGTAACCGTTCAAATCGTAAAAATGCGAAAACCAAATACACGCTGGATCGCGTAGGTATCGATGTGTTCCGCGCAGAAGTTGAAAAACGAGCGGATGTTAAGTTTGAAGCCAGTCGCCCTTATGAGTTTACAGAGCGTGGCGATCGCATTGGTTGGGTTGAGGGAATCGATGGTAAGCATCACTTAGCTCTGTTCATCGAGAACGGTCGTTTACTGGATTTCCCAGGTAAGCCACTGAAGACTGGCGTTGCAGAAATCGCGAAGATCCACAAAGGCGATTTCCGAATGACGGCTAACCAAAACTTAATCGTTGCGGGTGTAGCAAAAAGTCAGAAAGCGAAAATCGAAAAGATCGCGCGCGAACATGGTTTGATGGACGACAGCGTGAGCGAGCAGCGTAAAAACTCGATGGCGTGTGTGGCATTTCCCACTTGTCCGCTTGCTATGGCAGAAGCGGAGCGTTTCTTACCAGGGTTTGTTACCGACGTTGAAGGTATCCTTGAAAAGCATGGGTTACCAGAAGATGAAAACATCATCCTGCGCATAACAGGCTGTCCTAATGGGTGTGGTCGCGCAATGTTGGCTGAAATTGGTTTAGTCGGAAAAGCACCTGGTCGATATAACTTACACTTAGGAGGGAACCGTGCAGGGACTCGCATTCCTAAAATGTATAAAGAGAACATCACAGACGCTCAAATCCTAGAAGAAATCGATCACTTGGTTGCACGCTGGGCAAATGAGCGCAACGAAGGCGAATGTTTCGGCGACTTCACAATTCGTGCTGGCATCATTGAAGAGGTCTTCATCTCTAAGAGGGATTTGCATGCCTGATACTACAGCAACAAAGAAGCCGCAGCTTTCTGAATTACTGTCAATGACTAAGGCGGAGCAGTCGCTGCGCCTTGCTGAATTGAATGGTTACTTGGAAACACTCACGGCACAAGAAAGGGTCGCGTGGGCTATCGAAAACTTAGAAGACACCCACGCGGTGTCATCCAGTTTTGGTATTCAGGCCGCAGTGATGCTGCATTTAGTCTCCCAAATTAAGGCGGATATTCCTGTCATACTGACGGATACAGGCTACTTGTTTCCTGAAACGTACCGTTTCATTGATGAGTTAACTGAAAAACTCAATTTGAATCTTAAGATCTTCAGCGCGGCAACTAGCCCGAATTGGCAAGAAGCACGTTATGGGAAATTGTGGGATCAGGGCGTAGAAGGCATAGAAAAATATAACAAGCTAAATAAAGTCGAACCCATGCGTCGCGCATTGGATGAACTTCAGGTAGGCACTTGGTTCTCAGGTCTTCGTCGTGAGCAATCGAGCTCTCGAGCGAACTTACCCATCCTAGCCATTCAAAACGGCGTATTTAAGTTTCTACCAGTTATCGATTGGACAAATAAAGATGTCCACTACTATTTAAAGGAAAACAACCTTCCTTATCACCCACTTTGGGATGAAGGGTACTTGTCTGTAGGTGATACCCATACCACTCGTAAGTGGGAGCCTGGCATGAGCGAAGAAGAAACCCGTTTCTTTGGATTGAAACGCGAGTGCGGGCTTCATGAAGAAGAAAACGAAAGTGATGGCTCCGGCATCTGAGTGACAACTTAGTACTTGTAACTAGAAAGCTGCTTATGCAGCTTTTCTTTTTATGGGGGACTGGGTTGATTGTTTTTTGCACTGAATTGTATAAAACTGTGGATAAGTTGTGCTTATTCTGGGGTAAAACATGAATAAATTAGCGCTTTGGATAAAATTCAAAGAAAAGAGTGGTTTTTTCATTATTTTCAAATAAAAGGCTTGCCATAAAGATTAGTGTCTCTATAATGCCGCCTCACTGACACGGCAGACGCCACAAGGCTTCAGCAGTGCTAGAGAGAGGAAAAGTTCTGAGAAAATAAATTTGAAAAAGTGTTTGACTCTTCAAATTATCTCGCTAGAATTCACCTCCGCTTTGAGAAGAAAGCTTCTCGAAAAGCAACGCTCTTTAACAATATAGACCTATCAATCTGTGTGGGCACTCGTTGATGATAATCCAAAATGTTTCTTAGGAAACACTTTAGGTTTCAATGAACTGAGTGACCAACCAAGACTTCTTCTGGAAACATAAGAAGACTTAGCACAGTCAATTCAACATTTACTTGTAAATGTAATCAGTATTCATTGAGCCGAACAAAATCTTAAATTGAAGAGTTTGATCATGGCTCAGATTGAACGCTGGCGGCAGGCCTAAC
>NZ_JAAUWT010000009.1 GCF_014694455.1 Vibrio sp. S9_S30
AGTGTGTGATTATTACACTATTCTTATTGCATCGAATAGAACAGCACTCAGATTTGAATTTGTGGCAGTTCAATCATGGTTATGTAATTGATAGAAGTCGGTTTTTCTTAAAGTGACTGTCCCTGAGATATACTACTTTATTTTAAAGAATAGAATTAGCGAATAGAAAAAACACGAAATAATCTTGGGGATAATTCCAAATGAGATTGGAATGTAAAAATAAAAGGGACAAACACTTTTAGAAAAATCTTGAAGTGGAGCGATGGTTTTATATTGAGTTCTTAAACAAGGAGTTGACGTGAACAAAATACTGATTATTTTAGGTTTGCTAATTTTAAGTCTTCCAACTTGGGCAGTAGATTTAACTAACTATGAAGCTTTAAATGGAAAAGTATCCGTTTTAGCACCCAAGAGCTTTGCTCAGCTTTCGGATGAGCTGATTGAAATTAAGTACCCTTCCAAGAATAAGCCTATTGAAGTCCTCGGTGATGAAACTGCGAGCGTTACGTTGGCTTTTCACTATACAGATAAGCCATTAAAACCTTCTCAGATCATAAAGGCACATAAATATTTATCAGAATCGTTTAGAAAAAACTATCCAGAAGCAATATGGATAAGAGATGAAGTAGTAGAGAAAAATGGTCAAAAATTCATGGTGATGGAGCTAATTACGCCCACTATAGACACTAAAGTTCACAATATTATGTATGGTACTTCAGTCAATGAGCGGTATTTGACAGTTAACTTTAATACAACCGAAGAATTGTCTAAGAAGTGGTTGTCTGTCGGTAAAAAAATTATGGAATCGCTGTCTGTTTCAAGATTTTCCTATGACCTACAGTCTGAATATGACCGCCTTTTAAAAGTAGATGAGTTGGAACAATATCAGAAATTTCTAAGCATAAATATAAAGAATAGATACACAAATGCGATTATCTATTATCGAGACAAGGCCGCTCTAAATGAAGCTAAACGTATTGGGACAGTTGAGGCATTTGACGATTTCATAGCTGCTTACCCTAATAGTGATTGGTTGGAACAAGCAAAATACTTCAAAAATCAAGCTAAGTAGAGATGTGTATAGGAAAAATAGTTAAAAGTACTGGTGATACAAATAAGTGGGACAGTCCCTGAGGTATCCCCTTAAATTTGAGACAAATAGCAAATAGATTCATTTGGTTAGGAACATTCATGGTGCTTTGTGATCGCAAGTTTATCACCACAACAAATTTGCTTATCACCCTAGAAGGAACAGCACCATGAATGTAAATACTATCGTATCGCTTTTTCTCAATTCAATCTTTGGCAACATGCATAAAGCGAGAGCTAATGCACTGAGAGCCTGCGTTGAAAGTGTTCTTTCCGGTAGCTTTCTTTCTGTCACATCCATTGGACGAGGTATTTCTACTCATGCCTATGAAAAACACTCGATAAAAAGAGCGGATAGACTGTGCTCTAACCGCCACTTGAGTCGGTCAAAAATTGTTATTTATAAACATATTGTTACCCTGCTTACCTCCCACTTGAAGACTGCCATCATTCATGTTGATTGGTCTGATTTAAATAAGCAAAAAACACTCTTTCTTATCCGTGCCTCTTTGTCATTCGAAGGTCGAGCCCTAACGCTTTATGAAGAAGTTCATTCATTGGAAACGAAAGAGACCGCCAAGACACATTCTGATTTTTTGGTCATTCTCAAACTGTTACTACCGTCTTCTAGTCAACTTATTATTGTCACTGATGCTGGATGCCATTGTTGCGCATATCAATAGATGTTTGGAGAAACATGCTCGGGAAAATACTGGATGACCTATCGAATAATCAAAGGGTTACAGTTTGAGTTCGTGGGGATCCCTCAGGGACTGTCCTTTTATGTTTTATGTTTATGTTGGCGAATATGACAATGATGGCGATTAGGGAAGATAAGTTAAGATCTTTAAAACGGTTAATATTTGAAGTGTTTTCTTCAGGGAATGATGACGATCAATTCCAATATGGTGACTTTTGGCATATTAATAAGCGGTGGCTTAAAATAAGGAACTATGAAACCTTTATATTATATGAAGGTGGAATGAATATAGATGACGCAATTATTTCTTATATTAATAGGGATTTTTCTCAGGACTTTTACATACTCCCCGAAAAATCACTTTATTTAGATAGGCTGGATAGTGATTTCATACCTTTCACATTTAGTGATGCCGATGATTTCAGAAACTTTATGATTGAGAAAGATGGGTTGTACTATGAGAACTACATTTTATTCTCGTCAAGTTTTGATTTGATTCTCCATGTGTTAGAAGAGGAAGTGATAATTGTAACTGGTTTCCTTGGTAGGTTAGAATGCTACTTCAATACCAGCTACGAAGATATAAAGAAATATTTTTATGAACACAGTGGTTGTAATCCAAATGCTGTGGGAGCGAAATATTATTGGGGTGAGAATTGGTGGGGAAATAATGAACGATAAATAAAATAGATAGGCACTTCATTACGATTTTTTAAAAATAGATAATCATCAATGACATATTAGAAGATGATAATTGGAATTCTGTAATTAGAAGTAAAGTGGAAAAGGCTTTAGCAATTTTACTTACACTATTTAGTATTGTAGTGTATTAAAAACAGTGCAGTATCACTGGGAGGACAACTCAAATGCATCAATATACAGACGGGACAATCTTTATTCATGTAGATACTTCGTCTCACTGTGATTGTGTGTATCAAAGTCGTATGTATGGCATTTTATAGAAACGATAGCCAGAGACATGTCCAATACACACTAATACTGCGCTGTTAAAAGGGTTCTACTTTAATGCCGGTTAAGTAAATCTCTATATGGTTTTTCTAAAAGTGCCTATCTTTTATATTCTTTATTTTTTCTATTTTTACATCCTAAAATCGTCTATTCGCTCTCGTTTTTTAATCAAACCTCCAAGCATGAATTGATGGATAAACGCCAATTCATTAGTATTTCTACGAGCATACGTCTCGTATATTATGCCCCCAAAAAAAGGTGGCATAGACACTATAAAATCGGTCGCTATTCGGGTTGATGAGTGAGTCAAAAAAGGTAGGGTTCTCCTAAAACTGCTCTAGCTACGCTGGTTGATATTTTTATCTGCTCTTCAGCCCTTATGTAGCAAGAATGTTTATGTGGCTCGCACCTTGCCTCACTTGAGCGTTTGGAAGGAGTAACTCGATAACCCTTAAGCGATTGAGCTAAAATAATATTAAAGGAATTTAATAATATGAGAAAGAATCTCGTACTCTCTTTGTTCGTCATTGGTGCTTTATCAGGTTGCTCTTCCATTAGTGAAGAAGAATGCTTGCTTGGAGATTGGTATCAATTGGGGCTTCGAGATGGTCAAAAAGGTAAAAGCAATCAGGCAGCCGACTACAATAAAGATTGTTCAGAGTATTCTGTTCAATTGGATCTTGAACGCTATAACCAAGGTCGCAATGAGGGGCTAAAATCGTATTGTACTTACGAGAACGGGGTGGCTCTCGGTCTGGCTAATCAAGACTATTACAATGTTTGCCCTACGGAACTTTCCTCGCAGTTTTTATTCGGTTACACGCCGTACAATAATTTAGCGAAAGCTCAGTCAAAACAACAGCAATATCAAAGACTCATATATGATTATTCTGCACGGCTTAAAGATGCCAATATTAGTGATTCAGACAGAGTAACCTACCAATCAGAACTTTCTAAGACGAGAGACAACCTCGAATACGCCAAATATGATACCAAGAAGTACGAGATAGAATTAGAGTTACATAAAATAGAAAAGGAAAAGCAAGAAATAGTGAAAGAATTGTCGAAAAGTGATGTTTCGGCTACTCAAAAAGAGGATTTAAATAAACGTTTAAATGCTCTCAATAAGCAACAGAATGTTTATGAAACTCTACGAAAAGTAGGGAGGGGCGCTACTACTATCAAATCCATTGTTGACTTGTTTTAATACAGATGTGAATTGATGGGTCAACATCCATTCATTAGTATTTCTGCGAACTTATTTACCGTAATTTTATAATTCATTGAAATAAAATAGGAAAACGTAATATGAAAGCAAAAACGTTGCTTGCTGTAGCACTTGCTACCCTCTCTGTGTTTGTTCAGGCAGAGCAAATATTGGGATCTAAAACTGTTTTGAGAACGTTTTCAGAAGGTTCTGCTAAAGCGGGTTTTTATACGACGGAAGGGCTGCAAGAATGCAAGTGGGGCATTATGTATATAGATTTATCGACTGAAGCTGGAAAGGCGATATTCTCTCAAGTGCTTACGGCCAAAACGGCGGGTTTCAAAATCGTACGAATCGATTATTCGAAGTCGGGTGAATTGTGTACAGCCCGTGGGCTCCATATTCAGTGATTCCGTTTATTTGAAGCATAGAGATTGGAGATAGAATGGTTCTCCTCAGTTACTAGTTTCTTTAATGAGTAGGTAAAAGCAAATGAAAAAATACGCATTTCTATTCTCACCTTTGAAAGGGGTTGCATTTTCTTATGCAAAATACACCACCAAACAAGTGGGCAGTATTGGATCCGATAAAGAAGGTCATTCAGGTTCATATATTGGCGGTAATCGTATGTGTCATGCGGTGGGTAGAATGAAAACGTTTATTGCGGCTTTATTCTTCTCGCTTTTGTCTTTTCAATCGTTCGCTGACTGCAGCGGGTACAGTTGTACTGGCGTTAAAGTGAGCCGATTATACATTAATGCCGATGGGCACTCTGTGATTGGCACGTCTGGAAATGAAGCGAATTTAACCTGTGATGCCGGAAAAAGTGGTTACATCCAGCTAGATATTAGCAACAAAAATTATGATGCGGTGTACTCATTGCTCCTTGCGGCTCATACAACCGAGCATCCTGTCTGGATAAGGACAAACTCGGATTCAAGCACTTGTAAAGTGGTGTATGTGGTTTCAGATAAATAAAGGTAAATAGCTCATGTTAAAGCGTTTCTTCAACCGACAATCGGTACGTATTTCTATTTTAGTATTGCTGTCTTTTTCTTGTTTCAAAACGATGGCAGGAAGCTATACAGGTACTTTTCAACCATATTGGTATGGTGGTTCACTGTATATCAAACCGCTGTCAGTCGTGAAGACAGATGTTCCTTCCTGTGTGAAAAGGCAGTTATTGAGGTTACAAGAATTTGATATTTCGGGTGATGTCTTCAAATACAAATACTCAATGCTGCTTACTGCTTGGGCAGCAAATAAGTCGATAAAACTTGTTGGAACAAACAAATGTACTAATGAAGGCGATGAAATTATCTATGTCGTAAACTACCCACATTAAAATATGAAAATAACAAAAGCCAGCCATCGCTGGCTTTTGTCGTTTAAAGGCCCTTCTTTTTAATCTAATCGAATTTGGGTGGAGTCTCTTGCACCTTCGTTATCAGTTACTGTGAGCTTAACGGCGTCGATGTTAGCGGGTAGTCGGGTGAAAATGACAATGCCAAATTGAATATGTTTCTTACCCAATTTCCAGCGAGTCTTCACGATGTGCCCATCCGGATCGTAGCTTGTGGAGTACAGCAAGGCGTAATGCCCGAAAAGTGGGAAATAGCCGCCCTGTGCGACAGGCGGTTCATTGGCCGCTGCGACAATCTCTATCGTTTCTGAATGACTGGCGGTTGCACCTTGGTCATCAGTCACCGTAAGTACGACCGTATATTCACCCGCTTTAGAGTAGCGCCAGCTCGGGTTGGCTTCAGTACTGGTTTGACCGTTGCCAAAGTCCCACAAGTAACTAACAATCTGACCATCGGGGTCACGGCTTACGTTAGATGAAGTGACGTTCATGCCTTCTACTTGTAAGACGAAATCGGCTATTGGTGCGTTATTGGGTTTATCGTAAGAAACCTGTACCACGCCGTAGCTGTTATCGGGGGATTGATGGATCAATCTTACAGACAAACCATATTCCATCACTTTACGTCCAGCATGTGGGGCATCGGGAGAAGAATAGTCCTCTTTATCATCAAACACCCTATTGGGCATGAGGTTGGTGTCTTGCAGTACGTTGCCCTTCGCATCAACCAAAACGAGCGGCGAATTGTTTTCTAAAGAAAAGGCGGCATCGCGAACTTGGTAACGCGATCTTGCTACTTCACCATCAGACCAAATAAACGGAGTTTGGTCGGCATCGACAACCCCAAGCCAGCCTTCGCCTGGATGCAACCCAACCCAGTTGTCGGTAAAGGAATTATCGACATACCACACGAGCAAGCCCGGATCGTAAGAAATCAGCTGTTCAATTTTGCGAATATTCTTGAGCCCTTTGTCGACGCCATCGTGGCTGCGCCATTGGAGCAAGTAATAGTGGTCCGCTAGGTGGAAACCGTTATTTTTGCTGAAGCCACTGAAAGCAAATGTGCTCGTACCTTCGGCATCATCAATGCCACGTGTCTCTCCGTCGACCTCAAAAGTAATGTTATCAACGTACAGACCTTCCATAGCCAAGCCGCCATCGGTGACATAGTCAAACGTGAGGGTAATCTCGCTGCCTGCCCATGCCGATACATCAAAACTGGCGTCTACCCACCCTTTAGAATCCCCTGTAATAGCCGGCACCAGCCCCGTATTATAAGGGTCTTGAGTGGTGGTGATGTTCCCCGCGATTTGGGTGCCGTTTACCAATACTCGGGCGTAATCGTAGTCCACCTCTATCTGGTACCACGCTTTAAAAGAGAGCGTCACTGAACCACCGGAAGGAACGGTGAGGTTACGGCTCATGCTGTTGTTGAGGTTGTCTCCTTTTTGGGAGTAGAAAGCATACTCACCGTTAAACGGTTTTACGCCGTCGGATATTTTCGTGGGTAACTCTATTTTCACCATATTCGGGCGAAGGTTATCTGTGGTTTCAAATAACGTGAGGTAGCGAGGTTTCTCGGCTACGTCATCAAGTGAGAATTGTGTCGTGTTCAACCAGCGTCCGCCGATCGATTCTTGCAAGAACTCTTTGGCATAGGAACTGAAAGCAGTGGGTCGAATTCCACCGAGCTCGCCAGCCCAACTGCCGGAAGACATAATAGACCAATAGGCAACGGGTTCGCCTTTGCCTGATCTCTGTGTGTCATACTCGTCGGGTAAACCTAAGTCGTGCGCGTATTCATGTGCTGCGACCCCGACGGCAGCATCAAGCGGTTGAATGGTGTAATCAAATGCAGCGTATTGCCCATTGAAGCGATCAGGTAACGTACTGGAAGTGCCTGGAAGTAAGTAAACAGAGCCCAAGTCCCAACGGTGAGACCAAATCGCGTCTTCACCTAAAACACCACCCCCAGCTTCCTCACCGACCGAGGAGTGGAAGATCATAAGGTGGTCGATCAGCCCATCGGGTTCGCGGTAATCGCCATCGCCGTCGTAGTCGTATCTATCTTCAATGTCGTAGTCAGCTAAGTTGACACTCGGATCATTCGCAAGCTGGTTTAGCGCTTCACGCACTAATTCACGAGCATGACTGTCGTTACTCCCACCGTAATAAGCAGCATCTTTGGACGCTCTATACCACCCAAATCCCTCACCCGTCACCGAATAGGTTCCACCGGATTCTTGCTCGTAGTATTGCCTCATGGAAATAATATTTTCGCCATTTGGTCCTTCGTAGCCTGAAGGGGAAAACAACAAATTAGAGTAATGCGAAACTGGATAGGAGTCATAAAGCATATCGGTATGCTTATCGGTGACTCTGTTGTTATCCCACGGCAGGTCGGGAAAGTCGATCATCAAAGCGATGACTTTGTCCGTTCTTTTAATCGTAACCGAGCCAGGGGAAAAAGAAATGGCTTTCAGTTTCTTCCCTTTCTTATTTGCTAACGATTTAAAGATCTTATTTCTCTGCTCAAGCGCTTTTTTACCAAATTGAGCGTCGCCATTTTTATGAGAGTTAAGTTTTGTATTTAAGAAGTTATTTACTGCCTCTTCTTTTCCTATTTGTGTCGCATCTTTACTGAGTTTTCCAGAGCGAATAAGCATATCCGCTATTCTTTCTTCATTAACAACACCCATATCGACCGGAGTATTGGCGTAAGATATTCCACTGACTACTGCCAGCGATGAGACCAGCAGCATAGTGTTTTTAAAAGTTACCATTTTATATTCCTTAATGATTGTTTTTATTTACACTTCCTTTTTTTCTTTATTGTTCCCCCCGTAGTTGAGACTGAATGGATTTCAGACTATTGGATTCACTTTTATATGAGTGAACGATGGAAATATAATGTGACTATTTATTCCAAATTACCGAATATATTCTCGGCATAATATGTTTAATAAGTGGTGTTAAACTAGTTGAAGTATTTTTTTAAAATTTTGGTAATGGTTCTATTTCTTAAATATGAGCACGAAATGGGGTACGGTTTATGGTGTGTGTGTTGAAAATGGGATTATTTACATAAAATTTAAAATTCATTGCACAAATTCCAATGGATCAAAAAAGCCAGCAAAATGATGCTGGCTTAAATTTGTGGTTAAGTCATATACCCAGTGACTTCAAGTGATTTCAAGCGGCTGAAATCTGACCCTAATGCGTTAGCAATTAAAGCACGCGGCGCAATGCAAGAAAGAATCGGTCGATTTCAGCTTTGGTATTGTAGTGCATTAGCCCGACTCGCAAAATGCCGCCTTTGTCAGTCACACCTAGCGCATCGGTCAATCTATCGGCGTACAAATGACCGCTCCAAGTATAGATTTCCTGCGCGCCAAGATGGGTTGCGATTTCTGTTGGATCACGATCGCCGAATCGAAGGGCAAAGGTTGCGGTTCTGTTGGTTGAAGTTGGCTCACCAAACAATTCAATGGAGGGGCCTTCAGTGAGGTGAGCGAGAAAGTACGTCGTCAACGATTCTTCATACTGCCGAATATTCTCGTAGGCCGATTCCAATTGGGCTCTTAGGCCTTCCCCTTGTCCAAGCATTGCCAAATAATCCACGGCGGATGAAAACGCAGAGAGCGCCTCAAAGTTCAACGTGCCCGTTTCCCAGCAATTGGGTGCGTGGGTAGGGGCGGGCTCGACCTTAAAAGGTGTGTATTTTTCTAAACAGTCTTTGCGACCATATAGTACACCGAGGTGAGGTCCAAAAAATTTGTAGGCAGAACTCACCACAAAGTCCGCACCTAATGCGCTTACATCGAGGATTCTGTGGGGCAAAAGATGCACCGCATCAATGAATACAACACTGCCGTTTGCTTTTGATAATTGGGTGATCTTCTCAATGTCTACCAGTGTGCCAGATAAGTTACTGGCAGCCGTGACAGCGACCAAGCGTGTTTTTTCATTCAAGAGCGACCGAAACACCGCCAAGTCCAGATGACAGCTATTGTCGATAATGGGAATGTAATGAACTTTTACTCCCTTCAATTGTGCGGCCATTGCCCAAGACGACCGATTTGCCCCATGATCGGCGTCACTTAGAATGATTTCATCGCCAGCTTGCCAATCTTGGCTAATTGCACGGCTAAAATGAAACGTCATGGTCGTCATGTTCGCCCCAAAGACGATCTCATCTTTGGATGCCGCGCCAAGAAGTGATGCGGCTTTTTCTCTACATGAATCGACCAAACTCACCGTGTTGTGGCTCACCGAGAAGCGCCCCCCCAAGTTCGAATTACCTTGCGCTAAATACGCACCGTAAGCTTCGATAACAGAGAGTGGAAGTTGGGTGCCGCCGGGTCCATCAAAATAGATGGGAGACACATCATTTTGCTGCGTACTCAGCGCGGGGAATTGCTCTCTAAGGTGTTCAACACTGTCTTGATTAAGCGGTAAATACAAAGACATCACGTACTCCCTTTTCGCCTGCTACGCTAGAAAGCGTTTCTGAAATATGGTGGAAAAAGCGCGAATCATTGATCACCACAAACTGATTTTCTTCCAGCACGGTGTTTAAGTGCGGATGTTGATCGACAGGAGAAGCATAAATTTGCGTAAATCCGCCGGTGATGTTTTTTCGCTGAACGCAGAAAATGCCGACATATCGGTAGCCATCTTGGTGTATCCCTTCTGGTGCTGGGGCACTGGTGACATCCGAATGACAGGTAACACGTATTTGATGCACATCCACTACCGAATGGTCCTTGTCTGTGCCTGTTCTTTCCATAAACGATTTGATGAGATGCTGGAAGTGCGGCGTTGTCACCATTTCTTCATTCATTTTGGCGAAATCGCGCTCAACGCCCCCGACGACTCTATTGAATTCTGACGATTGCGTAAACGTAGAATGGGGGAGCCGAGTTAGCCCATGATTGGTTGATTGGAACCTCGCGTAAGAGCGATAGCGGTGATCGCTGTCGACATATCGGTCTGGTGGCAGTTGATCAAAATAAGATGAAAGGTGTTCAGCAATGTGGCTGGGGGTTTGAAAAGCTTCAATGAGAAACTTGTTTTCCATTTCCATTTCCATTTCCATGATGTGTCCTTATCGCTTTTTCAGTTAACATATAATTAACAATAAGACCATTATCCCGCTAAGTAATTAATTTTCAATTCATTGAACTAAATACAAACGTTAATTCTAGAATTAAAAACTGATCATCTTATTTTTTGGATTTTAATGCTGACTTTTATTTTATCTATGGATTAATCATCTTTAAAATTAACATAAATCGATATTAATAATAGTTATTCCGTAGAACGGTCTCCTTTTGCTGCCACGGAAAAGGGGATTGGGTTGCCCAAACCAGCCACTGTATTGCGTTTTCAATGTTGAGCTTAAGCGGAAAAATAATGCAGGGACCTTTTTCGCATCGATTTTCACACTTTCTCCCTAAAGTTTCTCAGTGAGCAGCCGATGCTTATTATTGAGACAAGCATTATTTGATAGACCTTTCGCTAATACAGTAAGCAGCGACTGTGATAAGTTTAGATTTATTGTCGCAGCAACACGCTAAAGTTTTAAAGAGCTAAAGTTTTCAAGATCTAAAGTTTTCAAGATCTAGAGTTTTTAACGGCTACGGCACTCGGTCGCTGAGTGAGAAACGGAGTATTTACCATCATGAGCCAGACATCTGTTGAACAAAAGCGTCGATACTATCGTCTGCGATACCCTAAGCAGGAAAGACCTGTACTAAGAATTAAAGATCAGTATTACCATATTTGCGAAGTGTCGGAGAAAGGCATACGAGTTCTAATGGCAAATGTGGCGTCCCTTTATCGTGGTCTCACTATGGCAGGAACTCTCCGTTTGCATGGCAACATGAATGTCTCTGTGGAAGGTGCCGTGTTAAGGTTCGATAACGATGAAGTTATCTTGCAATTGTCTAAAGGTCCCAGCTTAAAAAATATGGTGGAAGAGCAACGCCATATTAGGAAAAAGTACCCGACATTTTTCTCTAAACAGAACCAGAGCCCTTTCGCTGCCTAGTAAAAACTGCTTTACGCTTTTTCGCTCTACTCACATTCTAATGACATAACCCTGATTGACGCTGTCAATTAGGGTTTTTTGCTTTCCCGAAAGGTCAACACACCTAGGTACAAGAGGCATTGAAATGAAGTTTCCCTATAGAAACCCAACTCAAATCCATTTTGGTCAAGGCTAAATAGAAGCGCGATCAAAAGCGATGCCAACCGCCTCGAGTGTTATGTGGCTCCCGAGTAAGACAAACGTGACGCCGCTCCTTTCTTTTTCTGTAACTTAAGGAAATAATTGCCTAAATTATTTCCAAAATTAACAGAATTCAATGCGTAGTGATGACCTAATATTGTTCTATCAAGTGGTGGCTTTGGGCACGTTCAGTAAAGCGGCGGAACAAAACGACTTAACGAATTCTGTCGTGAGTAAAAGGATCGCGCGGCTTGAAGAAGAGCTCGGCGTACAACTGCTGTATCGCACTACCAGAAAACTCACCTTAACCGAAGCGGGAAAAGCCCTGTACCAAGGGGCGAAAAACGTGAATCAAGCCGTCAATGAAGCAATGGATGTGATTTCCGGTTTTGGGGAGAAGGTGAGTGGGCATGTGAAAATGTCGGTGCCGAGCATTTCTGGTGATCTTATCTTGGCGGATGCGGTTGCAGAATTCTGTAATATGCATCCTGGGCTGGCGGTCGATATGTCTTTGGATAATCGGTTTGTTGATTTGGTGGAAGGAGGCTTTGATCTCGTTATTCGAACAGGGTATCTGGAAGATTCCAGTTTGATTGCGCGTCATATTCTCGACTCGCAATGGTTAGTGTGCGCCTCTCCCTCTTACATTGCTAAAAATGGAAAACCGCTAAAGCCAGAAGATTTAACCAGCCACAACTGTTTACAATACGCTTATCAAACCACAGGTGCGTCTGATTGGGAGTTTAAATCTGCCAAAGGGAATTATACTGTCAAGGTGTCAGGATCGTTCTCCACCGATAACGCCACCGCGCTTCGTAAAGCGGCGCTGGGTGGGCATGGAATTGCCTATGTGCCTCGTTGTTTGGTGTACCACGATATTAGAAGTGGCGAACTTGTCGATATTTTCCCAGAACTGGTAGGGAAAAAGCTCGGAATTTACGCTGTTTACCCATTTACCCGACAACCACCCAAAAAAGTGAGCTTGCTCATAGAGCACATTCGCACTCGTTATTTAGCAATCTCACACTACTTTTAACCGTTAGCCTAACCCGTGGCATGCTAGCTTCTAGCTTCTAGCTTCTAGCTAATAGTTGCGATTGATCACCTCTAGGCTTTTCATAAAGCTTTTGAGGTGCTCTTTTTTTTGATATTCGATTTGGTATTTGTTATGGAAAAAAATAGACAGGGTGACCTGCGGAGTGGCTAAGTATACGGTGTATTCATCGTAACCTGTTCTGGCTTCAACGCCTTCGAGTACGTAGCCATTCTCGGATTTGCGTCCACTTTTCCTAATTTTATCCAATACCGTTAGAACAAAGAGGATATCTAGCTGGTTTTTCATCGTATTTCCCCTTGCTATGAAGGAACGTCATCATCGAATCCACGTGCTGATTAGGGGGCGGCATGCAACAAAGCAAAGAAACGATAAATGAAATAGTGTGCTCCGATATGCCAGTATGGGCCTACCGATACGATGGAAGCAATCTGCTTAAATTAACGCACCGCTTGATCGCCTATCTGCTTACATTTAGAGGGATATCATAACTCTTTCAATGCTGAACCTTGTCTACAGAAAGGTTTCACATTGCTGGCTTTTGTACTGCCAGACTGAATGTTGTGATAAAACTCATAGTCGTTTTTGCCATCACATTTGGCGGCATACATGGCTTTATCGGCACAGCGAAGTAATTCGGGAAGCTCAAAAGCGTCTTGCCCATATACCGACACACCCACACTTAACGTCACATAATTGACTTGATTGTTGACCTGATAACCATCGTTAAACAAAGACATGATACGACTTAGAATGCTTTCTAGTACTTGTGCATTGGGAATATCGTAGAGCAACACGACGAATTCATCTCCTGCGTATCGGGCGATGGAAAACTCATCTTTTTGTTCTTTTCTGCTTTTTGTGCGCAGGTTGTTAGCAAGCCTTTGCCCAAAGCTTTGTAAAACTCGGTCGCCAACGGAATGACCAAAATTGTCATTAATTTCTTTAAAGTTATCAATATCGATAAAGACCAACGCCGTAATTTTGGAGCTGTGTCTGAGCTCTCTAAGCTTAGGCTCTGCCCATTTCTCAAAACTCCATCGATTCGCCAATCCAGTAAGGGCATCTCGATAGGCCAAATCTTCAATGCCTTCTTGGTACAGAGACAGTACATAGTGATTGGTTTTGCAATATTGATAGGCAAAGTAATGGCAAATCGTTAAGAAGGCCAACATGCTTGTTAAGAAGCGCCCAACGGAAAACTCGGAATAGTCCGCGGATAAATAAGGGAAGTTGGGGGAAGTAAAGGCGACAACACAGAATACATAGAAACTCGTGGTGGCTAAAACCGCGCCTCTGACGGAGTTTACAAAGATGATGGTTGCCAGAATAGGGTAGATCCAATAAACAGAAGACTTGGACAACCCCCCCGTAAGAATCAGAACGATCGCATGGGTAACAAGAACAAGAGTGAGAATGTGGGCGGCTTGCGTGTAGTGTCCACGGCTAAGAAACCAAGCGAGATTGGAAAAAATAACCAATGCACTGATGTAGTTGATGGAGCCCTGAAAGTGATTTTCGTTACGTATACTTAGAAATCCGAATGTCGAAAGCAGAATAAAAACGATAACAGAGAGAACGATGAGAGTGCGTTTTCTGCGCAATAGCCGAACGTCTGCCATTTCTTCTAGCTTTCGACCTGCCATGTTGTACATGTATTTAGCCTAGCCTTTTCTATTATGTAGTTAAAAGCATAGTACACACGCACATAATTACCTCATAATTGTAGGGTTTTTTTGGCAATAAAAAATGCCCCTCATTGTTGAGGGGCATCTTAAACATTTAAGAGCTTGATTTTTCTACGTTATGCAACAAGGTCTTCATCAAGATCAAATGACGCATCAATCAGTTTTTGCGTGTATTCATGCTGAGGATTATTAAAGATTTCTTCTGCCGATCCTTCTTCCATGACTACCCCTTTTTGCATCACCATCACGCGGTCCGAAAGTGCTTTAACCACACTCAAATCGTGGCTGATGAAGAGGAAGCCGATGTTGTGTTTCTTCTGAAGATCTTTCAACAAATCGATAACGGTGAGCTGAACAGAGCGGTCAAGTGCGGATGTAGGCTCATCCAGAAGAATGAACGAAGGCTCAAGAATCAATGCACGGGCGATGGCAATACGTTGGCGCTGACCACCAGAAAATTCGTGTGGGTAGCGGTTAATGGAGTGCGGATCTAAACGGACTTCTTCCAATGCTCGGCGCGCTCGCGTCATGCGCTCGGAGCGGCTCAGACTAGGTTGATGCACCGTTAGGGATTCAGTAATGATATCGCCCACCGTCATGCGAGGGGAAAGCGAGCCATAAGGGTCTTGGAAAACCATTTGAACGTCTTTTTTCAGCTCAAACTTCTCTTTCTCTGACAGTGTGCTCATGTCGCGACCGCGATACGCAATCTTACCTTCCGACGGAAGTAAGCCAATTAAAGCGCGCCCTAGTGTGGATTTGCCCGATCCCGATTCACCGACAATACCCAGTGTTTCACCTTGTTTCAGTTCAAGGGAAATGCCTTTAACGGCTTCAAAGTATTGGTTCTTGCTCGGAAGAAAGTGAGATTTGATAAGGAACTTAACGCGAATATCGTCTGCTTTGAGAAGATTAATGGCGTCTTCTGCGACGGGATCTTTACTGCCATGCGGAATCGAGTTGATCAGCATTTTTGTGTAGTCTTCAGTCGGATTTTTGAACAATTCTGCGGTTTGTCCTTCCTCAACGACATCGCCTTGACACATCACGATCACGCGATCAGCAAAGTGTTTAACAACACCTAAATCGTGAGTGATGAATAAGATAGCCATGCCCATCTTTTCTTGAATTTCTTTAATTAGGTTAAGCACTTCTGCTTGAACGGTCACATCAAGGGCTGTGGTTGGTTCGTCCGCAATCAAGAGATCTGGTTCGTTCATGAGCGCCATGGCAATCATGATGCGTTGCAACTGACCGCCAGAGAATTCATGAGGATACTTGGTGTACGCCGTCTCTGGGTTGGGAAGATGAACAAGATTAAACAGTTCAAGTACCCTTTCTTTTGCCTTTGACTGGCTTACCTTGCGGTGACACATTAGGGCTTCTGCGACCTGAATACCAACACGCATGTATGGGTTCAAAGAGGTCATGGGTTCCTGAAAAATCATACCGATTCGATCACCGCGAATGGATTGCATTTCTTTTTCAGAAAGATCCAGAATGGATTTCCCTTCAAATTGAATATTGGCTTCAGCTGGAATAATCGAATTGTCTGGCAGCAAGCGCATAATCGCGTTTGTCGATACTGACTTTCCTGAACCTGATTCACCAACAATTGCCAATGTTTCGCCTTTTTTCAGGTCGAAATGAACATTCTTTACCGCATATACGGGACCATCGTTGGTCGTAAAAGTAACGGACAGGTCGCGAACGGTAAGAATTGGGGACTGTGACATTGAACTTCCTTATTAGGGTCTGTTGACCTTTCGAGATGATGATTACAGCAATTTGTGGGTGCCTTATACAAGGCAGGGCTTATTTGGTGTCGTTATTATTTGGTGTCGCTACGCTATAGCAAATAAGTGAGACCCTTTTAATTCAGTGTGTATACCGCGCTGGCTCTCTCGGAATACCGTTTTAATTGGTTGAAGTGATGGTGTGCTTTTTGAAGGGCATCCAGCTTCAATTGCCAACTGGCATGACGTTGAGCCACACAAAATGCCACAATATGGCGGAATATTGTTTCACTATGCTGGATCAGCGTGGATTCGATAGCACGAACAATATCATACTGTTCGAGCGCAAGAAACTGCATGTGCGCATAAGTCTGGTTGAGCAGGTCGAATGCTTCGCGTTGTTGCCCCATTTTGTTTAGGATTTCAGACTGGCTAATCGCCGCGTCTTTTAACCCCGCGAGCAGGCAGCTCATTTGGCATGGTTTGATGTCATCACTTTCAGCGGCTTGCGTAACATACATTGGGAGATGTTCTAATACATCGTTATACAGGTATTGTGCCTCAGGCCAGTGTCCTTGTTCTAGTAACTCTTCTGCTTTCACAAAGCGTGCCCAGCACTGTTCTAAATCCATATCCCGATCCCGTTTACACAAAAGTAGAAGAATAATTTAAATGAAAACCATTATCAAATGCAAATAATTCTAACTCCACTGCTAATAATAACGTTTTATCCTTAATAAGTGTTGTTTAGTGATGCAGATGGAATGGTTGTGCTCCCTTTGAGTCAATTTATTTAAGGGCTCATCCATTATGAATATAAGAGTGGGCTTCTCAAAAACAAGAATGTTATTGATAGTTTAATTAGTTGTTTAGTTTGTGTGATCAAAATAACGTGGTGTGAACGGAAAAGCCGATAGTATGGGGCTTAACAGCAGATTTGATGGAGGCTGGATAACCATGACACACCAAGTACAAGGAACTCAATTAGAGAAATTAAACCAGTTTCAAGATGAGCTATTGGGTTTATTTTCTGGCGTGTTTAATTTCGCCAAAATGGCGAGTTATCTGGTCGACGAGCAAGCGAAACCGATTTGCTATAAATCGGTTAAGATCCAACCTACCATGCATCGAGAATACCTCGATCATTTCTACAAAACCGATCCTCTTCACCCAACCAACTTCCGATTTTCTGGGGCTAAAGTGGTGAAAATGAGCGATTTAGTGCCAGCACAGCAACGGGCTTCACATACTTATTTCAAAGATTTTATTCGCCCATGGAAAATCAACGACATCATCGAGCTCTTTTTTCATGTGGATGGCAAGCTGGTGGCTGGTGCCGCTATGTTTGTCGGTAACAATCAAAATACCATGGGCACGGATGATGTGATGAAGTTGCACCACATGCATCGATACATCGAATTCTCACTCAATCAGAGTTTATCGACACCGGAATCCATGAGTTACCAAGCGTTTTGCGATCAATACTCCCTCACCGAGAAAGAACGATTGGTGGCGCAATTTGCCTTACAAGGCATGCCCAATAAAGCCATCGCTAACGAGTTATGTTGCAGTTTACCCACCGTGAAAACGCACCTTCAGCACATCTTCGCCAAAATGGAAATCAACAGCAAAGTCGAGCTGACCAGCTTGGTGTATCGCAACAATTGCACGGTGTAAGGTTTGCCCCTTAGTGTATCCAGTCATTTCAATCACTCTGTCTATTTCAATCACTCTGTCTATGGTTGAAATACAGATATGTTGAAATGCAGAAAAACCTGCAATGGTCATCATTGCAGGGGCTGAATCTTATCTCTTTTTCTTCTTTTTCAAAGAAAGGGCGTACACCACAATAGAGAGCAGTGTGAGCCCCAATAATGTTGCCGCGATTGGGCGCGTAACCAGTATCGATAGATCACCATCGGCTACCCCGAGTGCCTGTCGCATTCGCACCATAAACACTGGTCCTAACACCAGCCCAAGCACAATAGGGACTGCGGGAATGTCCTTCTTCCTCAAGACATAACCGAGCCCAGCAAATCCGAGCGCGATAATGGCATCGGAAAACTGGTAGTTCTGGCTGTAGCTGCCAATGAAACCCAATACTAAGATGAAAGCCCCGATGAACCTGCCACGGATGCGAGTGAGGTTAACAATCCACTTAGTGGCGAACGTTAAATACAAAAAGACCACCACATTGATCAGCAGCAGCGACAAATACAAGCCAGAAATAAACTCCGGTCTTTCGACAAAAAGGGTCGGACCGGGAATGTAGTTGTGCACCATAAATACCGCCAATAACATCGCCATTAACGCGTCGGCAGGAATGCCAAACGCCAGCAGTGGGATCATGACGGATGCCGTCACCGCATTGTTGGACGTTTCCGATGCGATCAGCCCTTCTTCAGCGCCATCGCCGAATTTTTCCGGTGTTTTCGAGAACTTTTGCGCCAAGGTATAAGAGAAGAATTGAGAGCCAAACTCCCCAACGCCGGGCAAAAGCCCCATCACCACGCCCAGTGCCGCGGAGCGGGCAACGGTCATTTTATGTTTTGCTAGCGCGATCAAGCCAGAAAAGTACCCTTTCCCTTCGAGTTTTGTGGTGCGGGCGTCGCCCCCTTTTTGGGAGAGCAGCACAAACGCTTGCGACATCGCAAACAACCCAATCACCGCTGGAACCAATGGAATGCCGCCAAGCAGCCATTCTTGCCCAAAGGTATACGTTAAGGTGTTGTATGAGCGATCCACACCAACGGAACCAAAAAAGATACCGAGCCCGAGCATCATAGCGGCTTCAAGCACTTGGTTGCGATGCGCTAACACCACGAACACCATGCCCAACAACGCCAGCATGGCAAACTCGGCCGAGCCAAAATGCGTCGCGACTTGCGACAAAATAGGTGCAAGGAAAACCAAAGAAAGAATGCTCACCAAGCCCCCCACAAAGGAAGCCGAATACGCGATAGACAGTGCCTTTTTCCCCTCACCTCGTTGGGTCATAGGGTAGCCATCGTAAGTGGTTAACACGGCTACGGGCGTGCCGGGGGTGTTCATTAAAATGGCGGGAATGGCTCCCCCATACCAAGCGCCGCCATACACCCCCACCAGCAAACTGACACCGGCTAATGGCTCCATTGAAAAACTGATTGGCAACAAAATGGCCATGACACCGGCAGGTTCCAAGCCGGGGATAGAGCCAATGGTCACGCCAATAAGCGCCCCAAGCAAAATGGCACTCAGTACGCTAACGGTTCCGACTTCTGCAAGCCCTAACATTAATGATTCCATGTTATCCCCTTACAGATATTGATTGGCAAACAGCGACCAAGATTCAGGCAACAGCCCGTATAACCAAACATCCGGTAGCCAAAGGTTCAACAGGACTCTAAAGATGATCATAACAACAGCCACACCAAGTATGCTCATGATCATCCAAAAGCCATCCAGTAATCGGCTGACCCACAACAAAGTGCAAACAAAAAGCAAGGTGGCGGGCGCAAACCCCATAATGGACAGGGAATGAATGTAAAGAGTAAACAACGCGCCAGCGATAATCGCGACACGATAACTGGCGATGGCATTGGCACCGGAATCCAGAGCACGAATCGGGTGAAAAGAAAAACGCCGGACGTGATGCAATACTTTGAGCAGAGCAAAAATCACAAAAACGGCCAACCCCAGCGCCGGTCCCATCATGGGTTGAGTGTACCAACCACGTTTGGTTGTCACCCACGATGCTTGCTCGGGCAAGGACCACAGCAAGAGCAGACCGCACACAGCAAAGAAGACGAAAATGCCACACGCCCCTGTTTTTGCCTCGTCGTGGGTGCTTTCAGGCGTGGATTTGGTGGCGAGAGAATGGGGATCAGAGATCATACTGCACTCCTTGCAAGGGGGCATTTCGCCCCCTTTCGATTACTGATTCATAAAATTAAGCAGGGCTCTCGCTTGTTCAAAGTCTTTTGCCAAAAGGGCTTCTGCATCCTTACCCCCGAGCCAATAGATCCCCGCCCCCGTATTCATGCTGATGTCCTTAACACGATCGGCTTGAAGCGCCTTTTGAGCGATACTGGCGATTTTGTCTTTGATGGCTTGAGGTGTGCCTTTCTTCACAAACAGACCATTCCACGTGGTTTGAGTAATGCCCGTTTGCTCGGCTAATGTCGCGACATCAGGCGAAATGGAAAGGCGATCGCGGCTGATCGACGTCAGCAATTTTACCTCGCCCGAATTTAAGCACGCCAGAATGAGCTGAGTTGTGGTGTTGATGACATCCGCATCGCCATTTGCCAAGGTGGAACAATCCAGCACATCAAATGGCGCATCCGAAGAAAACGTGATCCCGATTTGATCAGCGGCTTTAAACGTAATGGCGGTCGGTAAAGCCTGATAGCCAAAATGCCCTAATGTGACTTTGTTGCTTTTCGAGTAAGCCGCCAGCTCCTCAAGATTGTTATAAGGCGCGTTCGATTTCACCGCAATAGCAAACGGGTAATCAAGGAATATCCCAACAGGCTCGAAGGTGGTTTCGTCAAACGGCGCGGCGCCGTACAACACTTGCGTGGTAAGAATATCGGCAACGAAAGAGCCGATCACCAACCCATCAGGGCGAGAGCGGGAAACGTCTGTCGCCCCGACCACGCCGCCGCCGCCCGGCTTATTCACAACGGACGCAGGCTTGCCCGTTTCTTTCGACATTTCTTCCGCAATCACCCGCGTGAGAATGTCTTCCAGATCGCCCGGCGGCCATGGCACCACAAACTTAACTGGTCGGGTGGGGTAATTGGTGGATAGCGCTGCAAAACTGGTCAGAAGACCAGCCGCAATAAGCGCAGCCTTCATGGCTTTCGTTACACGTTTCATAAACTTCCCTTTTAGTGTTTAGTCGATAAGTCTCAAGTAAACAGTCTCAAGTAAACAGTCTCAAGTAAACAAGTCTTAATTAAACAAGCACTTAGAGAACAGCCGTTTCGCTGACTTATCATCGAGTTAATTTGCGTTTCGCTGACTTTTATTCGGTTAACTTATCTTTTGGTTAACTCACTCTTGGTTCACTCTTTGTTGGCTAACTGACGCTTGGTTGAGTGGAACGATGAGTACAGGAACGTCACTCTGGCTGATGACTTTTAGAGCAGTAGAGCCCAAAAACAGACGCGATATCGCGTTTGCTTCCCTGTCTCCCATCACAATCAATTGCGCACGGTGCTTCCGAGCGCTGGATAAGATCACCTCATGCGGTTCGCCGATTTGCGTTTGAATCTGGGGTGGCTGTGGCAATACCGTTACGTTATCCAGCTCGCTTTCCAAAAAAGATTGAATGCGTTGCTGAATGCGTGCTTGCGCCTCAGCCATGATTTGGTCGGTATGCTTTTGGTTCACCTGTTTAGGGAGGTAACTCACCATGACTTGTTGAGTCAGCTCTCCGATGGGGGGGATCGCGTGAAGAAATACGATGTTGGCATTGTGCGCAATGGCCTGCTTTACGGCTGTTCGAAAAGCGGGGCGGCTGCCCTTTTGCAAATCCGATGCGTAAATAATCGTATTAATGTCCGTCAGCATATCCATTGCCTCTGCATTTTCTCTATTGAACCATTCAAGTTCATCCCGCAGGGATCAGGTATCAACCATTGGGATGAGCCAACTATTACCCTCTGTTTTTCAAGGTAAAAGTCATCTGAAAGGTCAGCAGAGCCTAGCGATTTATATTGACCAATTGAGGCTGGGTATTTTCCAGTAACCCTTCTTCACCGAATTCCACACCAAACCCCGACATCTTGTTCCCGCCAAAGGGCGCATGGGGCAGGACTTCGGCATGCCCGTTGATCCACACCGTACCGCACTCCAATTTTAGAGCAACCTGTTGAGCGTGTTCGGTATCGCTGCCCCATACTGAGCCACCGAGCCCCAAATCACTGTCGTTGGCGAGTTCAACCGCTTGCTCGACTGTTTGATATGGGATCACGGGCAACACCGGACCAAATTGTTCTTCATCGACCAACCGAATGCCGTTAGACACATTGGCGACAATGGTCGGTGGGAACAGGTAACCTTCATCGCTCACTGGCTTTCCACCTGTCAGCACCTTGGCACCTTGGGCGACGGCGTCGTCGATGAGCGCTTGTACTTTGTTGAGTTGATTCAGGTTTTGTACGGGGCCAAAGGTCACGCCTTCCTCTAAACCGCTACCCACTCGCTGTGATTGTGCAATGTCAGTCAGCGCCTGACAGACGTCATCGTATTGGCTCTCGTGCACGTATAAGCGTTTTAATGCCGCGCAGGTTTGCCCCATATTGAGGAAAGCGGTTTGGAATAGCCCCTGAGCAAAGGCGTGTACATCGCTATCGGGTAAGACAATCGCCGCGTCATTGCCGCCGAGCTCAAGCGTTAGGCGTTTCAAGTTGCCCGACGCTGCACTCATGATGCGCTGCCCTGTTGGTGTGGAACCCGTAAAAACAATTTTATTGATGCCTTTATGTTCGCTGATCGCTTGTCCGAGCTCGCCGCCACCGGAAACCACATTAATCACACCGTCTGGCAGCACATCCGCCATGATCTCCACCATGCGAAGGGTGCTGAACGGCGTCAGCTCAGAAGGTTTGATGATCACACAATTTCCGGTGCGCAACGCCGGCATAACATGCCACACCGCAATCATCAGTGGCCAGTTCCAAGGGGTGATAGACGCCACCACGCCGATCGGCTTGTGGTGCAGCTCGATGCGTTTGGTGTCGTCGTCCTGAATCACTTTTACGGGTACGTCGGTGTTGGCCGCGTAGCGTGTCCACGCCACCGCGCCACCCACTTCCATTCGTGCTAAGTCGAGGGGTTTACCCTGTTCTTCCACAATCAGAGTAGCGAGCTCTTCCATGGCGGCTTCCAGTTTGTCGGCAATGTCCGTCAACATGGCTTTGCGCGTCATGTGGCTGACACTTTTCCAGCTTTCAAAGGCCTGTGTTGCCGATTCCACAGCTAGGTTGAGCAGCGCTGAAGACGCTTCTGGCGCGTTTCTCAGCACTTGTCCTGTTGCGGGATTAATGACAGGGCGTGGTGGCAGATCACCTGTGTGTTTTTGGCCATTGATGATCATTCCAAAGCGGTTATCCATAACAAAATCTCCTGATGTTGATTGAAAGCGTAGTAAGCGTTGGGTGATTACCCCACCGATGGTTTTTGCTGGCTTTCTCGGTAATTGCTGGCGGTGACGCCGGACATTCGGCGAAAAAAGCGAGCGAAATAAGCCGGGTCGTGAAACCCGAGTTCGTAGCCAATTTGGGTAATCGGTTTTTGGGTGAGCCCAATCAGCCGTTTGGATTCTTGTAAAACCCGTTCGTTAACCAAGCGTTTGGCGGATTTTTCGCTAACGCGTTGGCAAATATTGTTGAGCCGAGATTCGGTGACGCACAGCTCGCTGGCGTATTGAGACAATGTCCAATGGTGGACAAACTGCGCTTCGATCAGCTGGTGGAACTGATGAAATATCTGAGCATCAATATCGCGGATAGAAGACGCCGAATCGGATTCGTCGGACATACGAATAATTTCAATCAACACCAAGCGCACCAACGAATACAGCGCTTTGGCTTTTTCGGTTCGCTCGTTGTGGTATTCATCGTTTAGCAAGGCAAGCAGTGTAAGTACCCGATTCAGCGACGCGTTATGCGTGTTAAGCGGAATGCAGATGCCTTTGGTGGCAAACAGCCCTTTATCGTGTAAGGCGGATGTTTGGCTGAGTATTTGCCAAACGAATTGTTGCCGAATCGTCAGTACGTAGCCTTCGGTTTCCGTTGAAATAGTGAAACCATGCGGCACGGTAGGTGGGGTAAAAAACAACACCGGACCTTCACACTGATAGGTGTGATTATCCAGTTGCAAACGAATGTTACCCGACATCACCACATGCACTTGGTAAAAGCGATCGTGATAATGCACGGGCATATCATGACCAAAGAAGTCCGCCAGATTCTGTATCTGTTCGAAATGCACTTCGCTATCGATATAGCGGCGGTCATACGCTTGGCCGATATCGATGTTCGGGATGCGTGATGTCGCGATATGGGTTTGCGTACCATTGGTTTGCGCGCCACTGGCTTGCGAGACATTAGTTTGCGTGATGCTTTTGAAGTTCTTCGGACTCATAACTCCCCCAAACTGCTTCTCTGCCGATGGTTAAGGGAAAATCGGCAAAGAAGCATCAAACTTACTGAGCAACAGCCAAGTAGTGTTTTACAAACTTGGGGGTGCGGATGTGCCAACGCACTTTTGTGCCTTGCTCCACAAACCAAGAGTCGCCCTGCTTGTAGGTCTGGGATTCGCCTGTCTCTTCATTTGTGAGTTCCACTTCGCCTTCCAAAACCGTGGCGTGTTCAGTGAAGGGGTACTGCATGCGGAATTCGCCTTCAGTACAGCAAAACAAACCACAGCTTACGGCGTCGTCGGGGGCACCTGAAATCATCGCGACCTCGGCTTGAGGTGAGCCTGAAATCACGGTTGAACCAAGGTTTTCGACACTGCCGACAGACATCATTTCAGGCAGGGGCTGATTCAATAGAATCGGTTTCATGGGGTTGTCCTTTTTCGTTGGCTTTTATTAAGCGTATTAATGGGTAAAGCACGTGCTTTTGTGTGTGGGGAGGAAAGGGCGATTTAGCGCCGGCCCATCCAGTACCCCGATATTTGGTGGAAGAGCTTGCCGCCTGTAACGAGTAATGGGCGGGCGACGTCTTTTCCGATCACTCGAGTGAGTGGTATTGAGCTCACCAAACTGTAGCGATCGGTGCTCTCGCTCATGCCTTCCGCCAGCACTTTGCACACAATGTGGCTTGGGGTAACGCCAAAGCCCGAATAGCCTTGCACGTAAAACACGTTATCGTGCCCCGGCAGTGTGCCGACTTGTGGGAACAGGTTAGGAGAACAGCAAAGTGGCCCACCCCACGCCATGTCGATTTTCACGTCTTTCAGGTACGGGAAAATCGTCAGCATATGTTTGCGGTTCCACGCTTTGAGATCGCTTGGCATGTACTCGACCCAGCGTGTTGCGCTCCCAAACAGCAGGCGGTTTTCTTTGGTGACTCGGTAGTAATCGATAACCGGACGAATGTCGCTGTAGGCCCCGCGAATGGGGCTGATGCGCTCAATCATTTCGTCGCTGAGGGGCTCGGTTGCCATTTGGAAGGCATAGGTGTTGATGGTGTGCTGGTGTAAGTGAGGCTCCATTCCTTGCAAAAATCCATTGCAAGCCCACAGGAGTTTTTTCGCGGTCACCGTGCCTCTGGCAGTACGCACTTTGATGTGCTCACCGTATTCCACATCCAGCGCTTGGGTGTTTTCGTAAATAGAGATACCCAATTCAGAGGCGGCTTTTGCTTCGCCAAGCAGCAAATTCAAGGAGTGAACATGCCCAGCGCCCATATGTTTTAAGGCACAAGAGTAGGCTGGCGACCCAATCACATTTTGCACCTCTGAGCCAGTATGCAGCGTGATGTCTTCGTCTGGCGTGGCTTTTTTAAATTCGTCCATCCAAGCACGCAGCGTTTTTTCTTGCCGTCCGTTAAAGCCCAGATACGCGTAACCCTGACAAAAATCCGCATCAATATTGTACTTTTTGACACGCTCACGAATGATGCTCGCGCCAATGTTGCCCAGCTTGAATAGGGTTTCTAGCCCATCTTTGCCCACGTGTTTTTTTACGGTGTCCAAGTCGTGACCCAATCCCGCCATGATTTGACCACCGTTACGACCCGTGCCACCGTAGCCAAGGTGTTTGGCTTCCAGTACAGCAATATTGGTGATGCCTTTTTCGGCCAGCTCCAATGCCGTGTTGATGCCCGTAAAACCACCACCGATGATCACGACATCCACGTCGAGATCGTTTTCCAATGCTGGAAACGACAGGTCGTATTTCTTGGTCGCGGCGTAGTAAGTAAGAGAATTTAAATGTTCCATAATAGTGTTCTTCTGATGTCCATTTCGTCTGTGGTGCCAAGCCCAAACTCAGTAGCCATTGGGACGGGCTTGGTTCCATTTAGCCAAGTTTTGTTTTTGGGCTATATCAACCATCAGGATGAGGTGTAGCAACATCTTGAATGGCATAGGAAAATTCTATAACCCGCCCATCAGCATGTACTTGGTTTCTAGATAATCCTCGATGCCTTGCCTTGCCCCTTCACGCCCTAAGCCAGACGCTTTAATGCCGCCAAATGGCGCAACTTCGGTAGAAATCAGCCCTTCGTTGATGCCGACCATGCCCGCTTCCAATGCTTCGCCAACGCGCCAAGCACGAGCCAGCGATTGGGTATAGAAATACGCGGCGAGCCCAACGTCGGAGCGGTTCGCACGCTCAATAACTTCCTCTTCGGTGTCAAAAGGAAAAATGGCTGCCAGAGGGCCAAAGGTCTCTTCATTGGCGGCGCGCATGTTGTCGGTCATGTTGGTCACAATCATGGGGTGGAGGAACAGGTCGTCGGGGGGCGTGGCGGATCCTGACACCAAGGTTGCCCCTTGCTCTAAGGCGTCACTCACGTGCTCGCAGACTTTACGGACCGCGTGTTCGTTTATCATCGCGCCTATCTGAACGTGGGCATTCATCCCATCGCCAACTTCTAACTTAGCCACCGCAGCTTTGAAACGTTCCACAAACGCATCATGAACGCCTCGCTGCACAAATATTCGATTGGCGCACACACAGGTTTGCCCTGCATTGCGGTATTTCGCCACCATCAGCCCGTTGACCGCCGCATCCAGATCCGCATCATCAAATACAATGAAAGGGGCATTGCCACCCAGTTCAAGCGACAGCTTTTTCACCGTATCGGCCGATTGGTTCATGAGCAGCTTTCCCACGTTGGTGGAGCCAGTGAAGCTGATTTTTCGTACCACAGGGCTTTGCGTTAACGCCCCGCCAATTTGCACCGCATCGCCCGTAACAATATTGAGCACACCCGCTGGCACGCCAGCGCGAAGGGCAAGTTCGCCCAATGCCAAAGCGGTGAACGGGGTTTCAGGGGCTGGCTTAAGCACCACCGCACAGCCCGCCGCTAACGCCGGACCGCATTTTCGGGTGATCATGGCGGCGGGGAAATTCCAAGGCGTAATCGCACCGACCACGCCAATGGGCTCTCGCGTTACCACGATTCGGGCATCGGGTTTGTGGCTTGGAATGGTTTCGCCATAGGTGCGCTTGGCTTCTTCCGAAAACCATTCGATGAAGCTTGCCGCATACGCGATTTCGCCTTTGGCTTCTGCGAACGGCTTTCCTTGTTCCGAGGTAAGAATTGTGGCGAGATCGTCTTGGTGATCGAGCATTAATTCGAACCAGCGGCGAAGAATCAGCGAACGGGATTTGGCGGTTTGCGCTTTCCAGCTTTTTTGTGCTCGCTCTGCCGCCTTGATGCTTTGCTGAGTTTCTTCGGCTCCAAAGTAAGGCACAAATCCAATCGTTTCTTGAGTCGCTGGGTTATAAATAGGTTGGCTTTGGTTACCTTCGCCCACCCATTTCCCGTTGATCAAACATTGTTGTTTTAACAGAGTTGGATCGTTTAATTTCACGTTGCGCTCCTTTGCAAAAAAGCGCCCTTCACCTTGCTATTTTCAAAGCAGGAATCGGGCGGAATGAAACTCGGATCCCATCGTTCATAACGGGATCAGAGAAGGTTCTCTGATCAGAGAATGGCCATTGGATCTGAGAATGACGACTGGCTCAGAGAAGACGCTTTATTCAATAGAAAGAACGGTTCAATAGAGAGAACGGTTTAATAGAGAGGCTGCCTGTAAAGAGAGCCGTTTCTAACCAGAACCGTTTCTAACGAAAGCCGTTTATAACGAAAACAACACGTTCGCTTGCCCTGTTCCCGAGCTTGGGAAGTACTCGCCGATGAGTTCACCTTTGCCTTCATACTTATCCCAACCCAATGCCCCAAACAGCATGGCGGTGTCGTGCATGCCGCCTTCGCCCGAGCACAATTCGGCATAGTCAGGCAGCATTTTTAGGAAGGTTTTGATTTCGCCTTGCGCCCACAGATCCAATACACGCAGATCAACTTGGCGGTTAAATTCTTTAGAAATCGTGAAAGTGCCGTTGTTGGCTTCGTAGTCGTCGTTGTCCCAAATTCGGTGGGAAAGGGACCCCGATGCCAGCAGCATGACTCGGCTGTCACTTTCTTCAATCGCTTCGCGAATGGCTTCACCGACGAGGCGTGAGGAGTCGATGCTGTGCACCGCGCACCAACCCCCAATGGAGACAACCTTGAAGTGGCTGTCTTCATTCATGTAGCGCATAGGAACGAGGGTGCCGTATTCCAAATCGAGCGTTTCCACTTGGTGGGATAGGGTGTGAACGCCTTTCGCCATCGCTTTTTGGGCAATGGCATCCCCTAACTCTGGGTTGCCATCGTAATGGTATGCGAGGTTTTGGATAAAATGCGGAAACTCATGGCTGGTGTAAACGCCTTCAAATTTCTTGTTTGAATTAATGTGATAGCCTGCATTGACCAACCAATGGGTATCGAGCACGACCAATGTGTCGACGTTGTTTTCCTTTGCCATTGCCGCCAACTTTTTATGGCCGTCGATGGCTTGCTGTCGGCAGCCAAATAGACGCCCGGGTTGCTCCGACATCAACATGGTTGGGACGTGTGTAATTTTGGCTGCGATAACCAATTCACCCATAATCATTCTCCTTGTGTTTCATTCACTTTTGGTGCGCCAGCGATGCCAGCGTTGTGCTCACTTGGCCAGTTTTTGATGGATATTATTTTTCTTGTAATTCAAGGTTGGGTGAAGCTCGGTCAGCTCCAGCCCAAAACTCAGGTATCGGGTATCGAACAGGGGAGAAAGATACTCTGTTAAAAAGGCGTGCAGGGTGTCGCCCACGTTTTTGAGTGTGTCTTCATTTCGACCTGCCCCCACCTTGATGGTGAACTGGATAAACCGATTTTCTGGGTCGCCTTCTGCCACCCGAAAGTGCTCGCAGCGGTGGGCACGAATGCGGATGCCCCCCAATGGGAACACCCCCGTGCCTTGCGCCACGTTAGCGAGCTGTTCAAACAGATCGGGAAAATCCACATCGCCATCCAAATTGGCGGAATACTCAACAATAAAGTGAGGCATTTAGCCCTCCTTACCCAATTGAGGCACTGTGTGCTGATCGTGGGCGATGCAAATGTTCTTGGTTTCCATGTAGAAATCGAAACTCCAGTCGCCGCCATCACGGCCCACCCCCGACATCTTCACGCCGCCAAAGGGAGAAGGGAGGTTTCGGTTGTTTTCAGAGTTGACCCACACCATGCCCGCTTCTATTTGGTGGGCGCATCGCATAGAGCGGCCGGTATCGCCTGTCCAAATGTACGCCGCCAAGCCATATTGGGTATCGTTGGCGATGCTTAGGGCTTCTTCTTCCGTCTCAAAGGTGAGCACCGATAGCACGGGACCGAAGATTTCTTCACGCGCGACTTTCATGTCGTTATTCACGTTGGTGATCAGCGCAGGAGCAAAGTAATACCCTTCTGCGGGTGCGGTGTCGGATACGGTGCCACGTGTGACGTCTGCCCCTTCTTGCTTGGCGGATTCCAGATAGTTGGTGACTTTGTTTAAATGCGTCGGGTGAATAAGCGGGCCCACTTCGGTATCGAGATCGAGTGGGTGCCCCACCTTTAGCAAGCTCACTCGGTGTTTCAACTTGGTGATGAATTCATCTTTGATGGACGATTGAAGGATCAAGCGGCTGGAGCTGGTGCAGCGCTGGCCGTTCAAGCTGTAAATCATGAAAACTACCGCATCAAGGGCGCGATCCATATTGGCATCGTCGAACACCAATACGGGGTTTTTGCCACCCAATTCAAAATGGACGCGTTTTAACGTTGCCGCGCCTTGCGCCTGAATCATGGAGCCGGTGGTGGTTTCCCCAACAAAGGCCACCGCTTTGATTGCGGGGTGTTCGGTGAGTGCTTTTCCTGCCACTTCCCCAAACCCATTCACCATGTTCCAAACGCCCGCGGGCAGCCCAGCCGCTTGTGCGCACTCCGCCAAAATAGCCGCGCTAAGTGGACTGAACTCGGCAGGTTTGTGTACGACGGTGCAGCCCGCGGCGAGGGCAGGGGCGATTTTCCATGTTGATAACATGAAAGGGGTATTCCATGGGGTAATCACCCCCACGGGGCCAATAGGGGTGCGCACGGTGAAGTTGGTGTGTGCGTCTTGAAACAACGAGTCGCCATTTTTGGCTTCTGGTGCCTTATCGGCAAAGAAGCGGAAGTTCGCTGCACCGCGCACGGCCGCTTGCTTCATAAATCGAAAGGCTTGACCACAATCCACCGATTCTACAAGGGCAATTTCTTCGGCTCGGCGCTCTATTTCATCCGCGAGTTTATGTAAGATTTGGCGACGTTTTGCCCCAGACAGCCCCGACCATTCTCCAAAGGCACGTTGCGCGGCCGTGCAGGCGAGGTTCACGTCTTCTTCTGTGCCTTTCACTACTGTACCAAGGCGTTTATTGTTAATGGGGCTCAGGTTTTCAAAAGTGTTGGAACCCGTTCCTAGCGTCCATTCCCCATTAATGAAGTGGCCTAATGTATCGGCTTTAAAACGCGCCAGATAGTGCCTGGCTTGGGTAATTTGCGTATCGAGAGTTGTCATGCTTAATCCTTGCTTTCAAAGTATTCCGTTTCACTGACCATGCGCGTGGTTAAGGTGCCGAGCCCTTCAATGGAACACTCGACCACATCGCCGGGTTGGGTGTCTTTCAGTCCTTTTGGCGTACCCGTTGCAATCATGTCGCCGGGTTGCAATGTGAGGGTTTGGCTTAGGTATTCAATCAGTTCTGGTATGCTGAAAATCATGCCGTTGGTGTTACCGGTTTGAACCACCTCGCCATTCACTTTGGTTTCCAGCGACAAGTTGCCGACGTTTGGCAACTCATCTTTGCTCACCAACCAAGGGCCGATAGGGCAAAGGGAATCGCGGCTTTTCACTTTCAGGTTGGGGCGGTAGTAATTTTCAAGGTAGTCGCGGATCGCGAAGTCATTACAAATGGTGTAACCCGCAACGTGGTCCAGCGCGTCTTCACGAGAGATGTGTTTGCCTTTCTTGCCAATCACCGCCACCAGTTCGCATTCGTGATGCATAAAAGCCACATTGTCTGGGCGATACGTTGGGCATTCATGCCCGGTGAGCGTGTTGGCACCTTTTATAAAAACCAGCGGTACTTCTGGGGCAGAAAAAGCCAATTCTGACGCGTGATCCGCGTAGTTAAGACCGAGCGCAAAAATCGTTCCTGGGTTTTCGACTGGGCACAGCCACGTGATGTTGTCGTTTGAGACCACGGTGCCATCGGGTGCGATAAAGTGACCATTCCGATCGATGGTGATGTTCAGGGGGTGACCGTCTTTGAGGATACGTGCGGTTCTCATTGGGCATACTCCCCTAAACGGCTGGTGAGATGATGTTGACCATTAATGCTGGATTCGATTTTGTCGCCAGCGCGCACGGCTATGCGCTCCCCGTGAAAACACGGGGCGATGATGTCGCCCGGTTCCAACGTCATGATGAAAGAGATACGTTCAATCAGATCGAGAATGTCGGTTTCAAAATGGTCGGTGGAAATGTCACCCCGCCATTTGCCGTTGATTTTGGTGGAGACAACGGTGGATGATCGAAAAGATCGGGATGAACGCGCACTCGCTGAAGAGGAAAGCAGGCTGGTGGGCTGCCAGTTGCCGTTCATGGCGGCCGATTTATCGATGCCTTTTCCAAGAATGTCTGGGCGGTAGTAGCTGTCTTCCGGTGATGAGATGTCGTGCACCACGCTCACACCAGAAACGTAGTTTAAGGCATCGCCTCGGTTTACACGTTGGCAGCGTTGACCAATCAGTAGCGCAAGGCTGGCTCCGACCACGAGCGATGTGTTCGGCTTTTCGACTGGTATTAACGCATTGTCTTTATTCCATGTATTTCTGGGCTTGAAATACAGAACAGGCTCGGTTGGCAGCGCGTTGTAGGGCGGCTGCTGAAATTTGTTGTACCATTCTTGGCGATGGCGTTGGTCGTTCAGCGCCACACAAACCAGTTTGGACTGGCTGTTGGGTAAAATCGTCATGTTGAATCCTTAAGTCTGCAAGCCTTTAATAACCGCTTCCGCTTGGGGCTGCGTCTTGTTGTCCTTTACATTGGGCGACCAGCGCTTTCGCGCCATTCGACAGCAGTAAGGTGTCTACGCCAATGCCGATAAAACTCGCCCCACAATCGGCGTAGTGCTGGGCTTTGGCTGGGTTGAGGCACAAAATGCCTGCGGCTTTCCCTGCTTGTCGAATGGTGCCAATCGCCTTTTCGATAGCGGCAACCACCTCGGGGTGATCGGGGTTTCCCACATGCCCCATCGAGGCAGACAAGTCGGTAGGGCCGATGAATACGCCGTCGATGCCATCGATTGCCACAATCGCGTCTAAGTTGTTCAGTGCCGTTTGCGTTTCCGCTTGAACCAGTAAACACACTTCTTGGTTAGCGCTGTGCACGTACCCCGGGATCTGATTCCAGCGTGCTGCTCGCGCTAGCGAACTGCCCATGCCGCGACGACCTTGAGGTGGGTAACGACAATCCAACACTAACGACTGTGCTTGCTCGGCAGTATCAACCATCGGTATTAGAAGCGTTTGTGCGCCAATATCGAGAAGGCGCTTGATCACCGTGGTGTTTCCCTCGGCTGGGCGAACAATGGTGGACGTGTTGTAAGGTTCAATTGCGCGCAGTTGAGCAAGCACATCCCCAAGTTCAAAGGGGGCATGTTCTCCATCGATAAGCAGCCAATCGAAGCCCGCACCCGCGCAGATCTCGGCCGCGGTTGGATCGGGCAAGCCTTGCCACAAGCCCCATTGAAGCTGGTGGTTGGTGAGTTTGGATTTGAATTGATTTTTCATAAGTGCTCCGCCTTTATCTGTGCGCCGCTTGCATTGGTGCCCTTGCGTTTATTTGTGTTTCTGCTGTCATCTGAGCCACGGTTTCCATCCAAGCCGCAGTTTTCATCTAAGCCACGGTTTTCATCCGTGAGCCTAAACAAACGACACCGAGATGCCGCCTAACGGGCCGTAATCGGCATGCACGGTATCGCCCGCTTTGACGGCAACTGGGCGGGTGAAGGAGCCAGAAAGAATGACTTGCCCCGCTTCCAACCCAATGCCGTGTGGCGCAAAACGTTTGCACACCCAACAGATGCCGTTGGCAGGGTGCCCAAGCACGCCAGAAGCCAGCCCCGTTTCTTCAATTTGCCCGTTCAGATACAGCGCCGCCCCCGCCCAGCGAATGTCCATGTTGTCTGGTCGAATAGGGCGACCCCCAATAATGATTCCGCCATTGGCGGCGTTGTCGGCAATGGTGTCGTACACCTTACGGGTGTAGCCTGTTTCTGGGTCGGTTCGGTGGCAGCGAGCCGCGATCAGCTCCATGGCGGGCACCACGTAATCGGTGGCATTGAGCACATCAAATATGGTGACGTTTTCACCTTTTAACGGGGCTTTTAGAACAAACGCCAGCTCAACTTCAATGCGAGGATCGAGAAAATCGCCCGCGGGGATCGATGCGCCATCCGGAAAAAACATGTCGTCTAGCAATACGCCGAAATCCGGTTGATCGATGTTCACCGCCATTTGCATGGCTCTCGATGTCAGCCCGATCTTGTAGCCTTTCACCTGTGCCCCATTTTTGATTTTCTGATCCACCCAGCTTTTCTGAATGGCGTAAGCATCGTCCATCGTCATATCTGGATAAGAGAGCGTCAGGGCGGGAATGGGCTGGCGGTTTAATTCCGCTTGATAAAGCCTTTGCGCGGCATTTTCTACTTCTTCCTTTTTGAGCATGCTACTTCCTTATTTATTATCGATTTTGTTTGTTCTTTATTTATCTATATCAACATAGAATCCAGAAGTAAAAATGGCGAGAATGATTAGGCGATGCCATTCATAAGATATATTTTTATTAAATTCATTGAGTTAATTTTCTTTGGGGTAAATACCGTATTGAAAAGTGCAATCCATTAAAAGGAAAAGCCATATCTATATATCTCCCTTTATTTAATATGGACATGCGATCCTACACTCGAAGGGAATAGGTAAATGGAACAGGATAACCAAAAAAAATTCAGAGATGCTATGTCGAACCTTGCGGCAGCGGTGAACATTGTAACCACAGGTGGGCAAGCTGGGTTGGGGGGCATTACTGCCACGGCTGTGTGCTCGGTAAGTGACGCTCCAGCCACCATGTTAGTGTGTGTTAACCAGCAATGTGGCAGCCATGATAAGTTTCGTGAAAATCAACATATCTGCATAAACATTTGCAGTGAAGAGCAAGAGACTATGTCGTATCACTTTGCGGGTATGACCAAGCTACCGATGGAAGAAAGATTTGCACTGCCCGAATGGAAACTGACTGAAAAAGGCGTGCCGAAACTCGAAGGGGCAATAGCCAATTTAGAAGGAAAAATTAAAAGCGTAAACGAAGTTGGAACCCATTCTGTATTTTTTGTCGAAATAGAAAATATTGATATTAATTCAAGTAAAGATGCACTTATTTATTTTAATAGAGAGTTTAGAACCGTAAAAATCGGCGCAGAAAAGGCCGCTTAAATTGGAAAGTACCAACACTTCTTTGAAAAATACAATAATGTGAGACAACGATGAAGACGAATAACCCATTACTCGACGAACTGAATAAAATCCTTCCTACCATTGCTGACAATGCCGCCATAGCCGAGCGAGACCGAACGCCACCGGAAGTGAACATACGCTTATTAAAAAGCATTAACTTTCACCGCGCTTTACAGCCTAAAGCCTACGGTGGGCTGGAAGTGTCTTTGCCGGAATTTACAAACTGCGTTGCCGCGTTAGCAGGCGCGTGCGGTGGCACCGCGTGGGCGGCAAGTTTGCTTTCTACCCACAGCCACCAAATGGCGATGTTTTCCAAGCAGGCGCAAGAAGAATTTTGGGGCGAGAACCCAGATGCGACCGCCAGCAGCAGTATTGCACCATTTGGCAAAGCGGTGGAAGTTGAAGGCGGGGTCTTGTTCAACGGGCATATGCGCTGGAGCAGCGGTTGCGACCATGCTGAGTGGGCGATTGTCGGTTTTTGGCGTGAAGGTATTCAAGGCGAACGAATCTATTCATTCGGTGTGGTGCCGCGCAGCGAATACCGCATTCAAGACGACTGGTTTGCAGCTGGCATGAAATCTAGCGGCACCAAAACCCTGATCATCGAAGATGTGTTCATTCCAGAACACCGCATAGAAGCCGCGAAAGACATGATGGAAGGGAAATCAGCAGGGTTTGGTTTATACCCAGACAGCAACATCTTTTACGCGCCTTATCGCCCCTATTTTGCTTGCGGATTTTCCGCGATCAGCCTTGGCATTGCCGAGCGCATGCTACAAGTGTTTAAAGAGAAAACCAAAAACCGCGTGCGCGCTTATACCGGCGTGAACGTTGGTGGCGCGACGCCTGCATTAATGCGCCTTGCGGAATCGACTCACCAAGTGAACGCTGCGCGAGCCTTTCTAGAAAAAACATGGGAGCAGCACAAAGAATACGGCGAGCAAAAACGCTACCCAGATCGCGAAACACTAGCACACTGGCGAACAAACCAAGCCTACGCAGTAAAAATGTGCATTGAAGCCGTAGACCGTTTGTTTGAGGCGATGGGCGGCAATTCATGGTTTGAAGACAACGAAGCCCAGCGCCTATTCAGAGACTCGCACATGACAGGCGCACACGCCTACACCGACTACGATGTATGCGCTCAGATCTTTGGCCGAGAGCTCATGGGGCTAGAACCCGACCCTTCCATGGTTTAAGCCGCCTACTCGCTTAGAACGCCAATCCCTTTGGTTCGGGCTTCGCCTTTTCCACCGTGGCTCGCTTTTTCATTCGAAGCGAGCTGCGTTTGTCTTTCCAAAGAATGGTGTTCCAGTAGCCTAAACACATTTAATGAGAATAATTATCAATAAAATGTTTGACAATATAAATGAGAATGATTATTGTTTGTTTCGTCGAAAGGGAAAAAGAACCGGTTTGTCATAGAGTTGAATCATTTAACTCGGCACTTTTTAAAGTAGTGGTAAATCGAATCTGGATTTCTTTGACACGACATTGCTCACATTGCTTCCAGTGTAATTTATAGCTTATGGAAAGGTTGGCTTAGTTTCGACCTTACTCAATTTTGCTAAGCGACACATCTTTATGTGTCGCTTTTTCTTTTCTGCGTTCCTGCTTTTTCTCCTTTCTTTTCATTTGCTTGGCGATTTTTTTCTATCTTGGTAGGCGTTGTGATGAAATACACCCGAACGGATTCTACTTTCCTTTGGGGCGGTACACGGCATACTTCACCCTTTATATTAGTTGTCGCCGTTTTTGGGTAATCTCCGCTACCGCAGAACTACTTGAAATAGCCGCTAACCTCTTTCAGCCCACTTAGCGTTTGTTGCTTCCATCTACCTACTTGTAAATGAACACTGAAATTTTAGGCTTAACGTGGAAATGGACAAAAGCGTGTTAGTCACTCTATGAAAATCTAACTTGCTTCACTTCAGTAGGAAAAAGCAAGGCCATTCTCCATTCTCCAGACTTACAAGCAGAAAGAGCTAGTTGTGTGAAAAAGTTACTCAAGTAACAGAGAGTTGAAACTGAAATGATTCACCACTGGTTTACATTCAACAAACCTCAATAAATCTAAATAAATAAGTGACTTACAATAGTGACAGGACCATAAAACTTGAATATCCTAAGGTGGCTTATTGGCTACTGCACTAGTTATAACGGCAAGGTGCAATCATCAAATTATTAGCGTTTAGTCGGAGAACTAACAATGTCAGATTATTGCTTTTTTACACCAGAGTCGCTCGAGAGAGTTGAATCAGCCGGATTACGCGACGTTCTAACCGACTATTCAAATGAATTAAAGAAGCAGATTTATGTTCTCGCTCGCCCATTGTCTAAAGAAGACTTGGAGTATGAATATGATCAAGCAGTTGTTATTTTCTCTTCTGGTTCCAACCCATGCTTTATCAACTTGTCTGATGATGAAGAAGAAGAGAACGAGGACTTCGAAGACTTCATCGATGATTTCATTGATGACATAGCATTTCTTTCTGAAAAGTTTGAATATAGAAAGAAAATAGGACGTAAAAAAGCATGGAAGCATCTTTTTAAAAACGCTAAAAAAGACAGTTTTAACCTTCCTCAGCTCATTATCGACAATCCTGTAGATAAGAGGATGTCTGACTTAATCACATCCCTAGTGATTGGTAGCATCAACGATGTTTCAAAAATAAGCCTTACAACAACTAATCTCTTAGATACTGTCAAATCTAAAATAGTTCTCTTCGATACCGACCAAACTGGTTTTGTTTATAAAATGGGCACGGGTAAGAAATTTGTAATCCAAGGATTAGCTGGCTCAGGTAAAACCGAACTCTTACTCCATAAAATCAAAGAGCTATATTCAAATGAACAAGACGCCAGAATAGCGTTTACATGTTTCAACAAAATACTAGCGTCCAGTATGAAAAAGCGCATCCCTGAATTCTTTAACTTCATGAAAGTTGAAAGACAAATTGAGTGGGACGAAAAATTATTCTGTTTTAGTTCATGGGGTAATGGAAACGCACCATTCTCAGGAATGTACCGTTATATCTGTCATAAGTATGACATTCCATTTGGAACTCTTAGAACTGGTTCTTTAGAGTTTTTCAGTAAAGAAGCTGTACGATTACTAAGAGAACGCATTGAGAGCGGGGAGCAACACGAATTTATTTTCGATTATGTCTTCATAGATGAAAGTCAGGACTTTGGTGAAAGCTTCATAGAACTGTGCGAATTAATTACCGAGAGTAAAGTTTTTGTAGCCGGCGATGTTTTTCAGAATATATTTCGTCCAATAGATGACTCTGTACGTCATGCAAACCTTGTTTTAAAAAAGTGTTATCGCACAGACCCTAAAAACCTAATGTTCTCACATGCTCTCGGTATGGGGTTATATGAACAACCTGTACTTAGATGGCTCCAAGACAACGAATGGGCAGCATGTGGCTATAACTACTCAGAGGAAAACGGGAAAGCTATCGTAAGTCGAGACGCTTTAAGTAGATTTGAAGATATTCCTGAAGATTATAAATCCACCTCATTACATGTAGTCGAAAAAGGAGCATCAATATCAAATTCGATTGTTCAGGTTATCGAGCGTATTGTAGAACAGCATAACACCGTGACTCCTGGTGATATAGCTGTTCTGTTTTTAGACAAAAGTAGCTACATATACGACGAAATCCCAACACTGACTAATGAAGTTGAAAGTAAGTTTGGGTGGGATGTAAACATATCTCATGAGAGTAAAACCACAGACTCTTCAAAAATGTTTATTTCCAATATAAACAACGCTAAAGGTTTGGAGTTTCCGTTCGTTATTTGTTTTGCTCTCAATCTTCATAGGGGCACTTACTTTAGAAATGGCCTTTACACGATGATGGCTCGCTCTTTCTTAGAAAGCCACTTGGTAGTAAGCGACAGCACTGATGCAGACCTACTCACAGCCTTAGAAGATGGAATGGAATGCATGAATGCGAATGGTTACATGAGTCTTCGTATACCACCACCTGAAGAAGTCGAAAGCCAAAACTCTCTACTCATTTGGAATGAGTCCCCATCTATCGAGGACAAAGTAAAAGAGTTTTGCGATGAGAAAGGAGCATCCCCACGCTTAAAGGCTAAGCTAATTCAGCGTATGAATAATCTAATGGATGGTCTTGAAGAAGACGATGATTACTTCACCGACATGATTAATGCGGAATACAGAAGATTTGTTAAGTTATGAGTACATTTTACTTCAATGACATTCCCCCACATGTTTTAAATAGGCTGATCGCCGTAAGGGAACCTGTCGATAATTTATGGAACGTGTTGGTAGTCGTTGAGGCCATAAACTGTGCCCCACAGTACCATCAAATTACTTATGACCCGTTTGATGTGGCAGTTTTCACTCAAAACTGCCAAAGATTCTTGGTACAAAAGGAGGATGGCTATTTCTCAATGTCGAACCCCTTTCAAGTAATCATTCAAGACGACACTATGCTTTTTAACTGTGACCAACTTCAGGAGCAAGTTGGTGGCATGCTAATATCTATACTAAAGAATGCTATCACCACATTTAAGAATGAAGGGCATTCACATGAGAACATTATCGTTTCAATCTCAGAGAACTTTAGTCTAGATGTCCAAGAGAGCATTAGATACTACGATACCTTTGCATCGTTAATATCTGAAGAACATGGTTATTTTAGATTTGATGACGACCCTGACAACATCAACGGCAACATTCATCCTCGATATCACTTTGATATTTTTTGCACTAATTCATCAGCACTGAAAGTTGGAACGCCTAGCCTTGCTGGCACTGACTATTTCTTAGCCTTAGCTGACAAAACGGTTGATAAGAAATATCTCGCAGATAGCACTCAAGTTTTATAAGTTTGGCCTCCAATTATTTGGAGGCTTTCTCTAACTGAGTCAAATACTCATCGCAAAAGTATGCACTGATGTTAGTCGTAAGTCATTTAGGGGCAAAAGTGATTCAGCCAAAAACCTACTGGCTTTTTAATAGACAGTCCCTTCTTAGCACTAAAATTTCATTCGATATGTAGCGAGTTATCTCTATGTATGCTTATCCGTTGACAGTTCTAAACAATGTACAACCGATGATTGGAGCTGTATTCCCTACCAATTCAAATCGTATTCCGTCGCTTTTCTGCCTCCCTTTTGGCAATCGTTGTTTTTTCGATAAAGAGGTTCGCCAGCAACAAACCCGACAATCTTTTTCTCAATTTATAGGAATGTTCGTTAGTTCTTCTAGGTTACAAGAACCTCATTGAGCCGTGTAACTATCAAGAAAGTCAGTTTCAGCTTTCTATGAAGGCTACCGAATATGAAGGCAAACAATATGGCCAAGCTAAAATTCGCCTGTAGACTTATAGTTTTTTAGGCTCAATACAATGAAAATACTATGCTTTATTGTTGTATACGCTTTATTTTTGGGGTCTATCAAAGCAAAGGAAGGTCATTTTATTAAAACAAATAGATATGAACTCACTCCTGAAATAAGTGGAAAACTTGTATCAGAAGGTACTCCAATAGCAGGTGCAGTTATTGAATTAGCAATTGGAGCTATGGGAGATACACGGGTCCATCAAAGCATCACTGACCAAAATGGGAGTTTTTATTTTGACGAGGTGGTATTTAATAAACTAAATAGCCTTGGTGTGTTTGATGAACAATTGGTGAGTGTCTCAATTGATACTGATATCGGAGATAAAAACATTAAAATCTGGCGGACGATGACAGCTGGTTATCGTTTCAAGCCTTTCATGGTTAATAATTTGTCCAATCTTGCGTGTGATGTGAACTCGGATTTACAGTATTTCATTTTCTCTATAGACGGTAATGACTATGAAGTTCATAGCGTCTGCGATCTACAAGGAAGCGACGAATCTGGCAAATATTAAAAAGAGTAAGTGTGTCGATTCCTACCTTTATCGACGTTGATGACTAGTATTCACTCCTACCCAAGCCACCCAAAACCCCCACCCAATAAAAATGCAATACTGACCGCAGTTGGTTATATTTTGTTCAAACGATCGGCGGAATTGCCTTTTATGATGGTTGCCCCACACCCGATGCGTTGTCTCTATGCTAACTTATTGAATATAGGTGGCTAAAATTTGTCACTCTTTTGTCGCCGCATAGCCTAGTTGGGCTCTGTCATTTGATCGAGAATACAAGAATTACAATCTAGTGAAAGGAGTCGTTATGGGAATCAAAGAACTTTGCGCAGACGATCTATACGTACATGCATTAAAAGAAGACTTCGAACACACTTCAACTAAGAATATCGAACCGATTGATGAAATTGTTGGGCAAGAACGCGCGCAAAAAGCCGTTGAATTCGCTATGTCCATCAAAGAAAAAGGCTACAACATTTACGCCATTGGCCGGAATGGCTTGGGCAAACGTACGATGGTGCTGCGTTATTTAAATCGCCACCCAGTGGACAATGAGCCTACCTTCGACTGGTGTTATGTCGCGAACTTTGAAGACATTCGTACGCCGAAGGTCCTTAAGTTACCCGCAGGCGTGGGTACAAAGCTCAGTAAAGACATAGAAAAGCTTATGGCGAAGCTGGTTAAAGCGATGCCGTTGGCTTTCGATAACGAAATCTACTATTCCCGTGCGGATAAGCTAAAAAACCAACTTACGGATAAACAACAAGAAAAGCTTGAAGACATCAGTAAAGATGCCAAGGAGCGTGGCATCAGTTTAACCATTACCAATCAGGGCGATTACCAATTTGTCGCGATGAATGGTGAAGAATTGCACACCGAAGAATCCTTTGATGAGCTAACGCCGAAAGAGCAAGATTATTTCGATAAAACCATCGATTCTTTAGAAATCTCGTTGCGCACCATGGTTCGTCAATTAACCGAATGGGAAGAAACCTATACCGAGAAAATCCAGAAGCTGAACAGCGATGTAACACTGGATGTGATCAGCCATTTCATTAAGCAGCTTAAGAAAGACTACTCAGAATTTACCGAAGTGAAAAAGTATCTGGGTGAACTGCAAAAAGACATTGTCGAAAACGTGGATATCTTCTTGGAAGAATCGAACGAACAAGGTGAAGTTGCTACCGCCTCGTTAGATAAGAAGTTGCCACGCCGCTACAAAATTAACGTGCTGGTGAGCCAAAAAAGCGAGCATTTCCCCATCATTGTGGAAGACAACCCCAACTACCATAGTTTGTTTGGTTACACCGAAACGGCCACATTCAAAGGCACGGTATTTACCGATTTCTCGCTTATTCGTGCGGGCAGCCTTCATAAAGCCAATGGTGGTGTGCTTCTTATGGATGCGGTGAAAGTGCTAGAGCAGCCTTATGTTTGGGATGGGTTGAAGCGCGCACTCCGCGCTCGCCAGTTAAGCTTAACGTCGTTAGAAAAAGAGCTGACCCTGACAGGGGCGGTTTCGCTCGATCCGGAACCCATTCCACTGGATGTGAAAATCATCTTGTTTGGGGATTACCGCACCTACCAGCTTTTGCAGCATTACGATGCTGAGTTTGGTGAGCTGTTCCGTGTTACGGCCGATTTTGAAGATGAGATGACGCGAACCCCAGAAGCGGAGCTTCACTACGCGCGCTTTATCTCCAGCATTGTGCACGATAACGGCATGTTGCATTGCGACAAGAAAGCCATTGCACGAATCATCGAACACAGTTCTCGTCGAGCGGGCGATTGCACTAAGCTTTCGTTGCATTCTGCCCATATTGCCAACTTGTTGCGAGAGTCTAACTACGTTGCTCGCGCCGCCAAATCCAACCTGATTCGTGCCAGCCATGTCGAGCAAGCATTATCAAGTCAGGAAATGCGAGTCGGCAGGTTGAAAGACAGTGTGATGGAAAGCTTTACCAATGGCACTACGCTGATTAATACAGAAGGGGTAGCGGTTGGTCAGGTGAACGCGCTTTCCGTACTGAGCACCAGCGATCACATGTTTGGTGCGCCAAACCGAATCTCCGCGACAACGGCGTACGGCGATGGTGAAGTGATTGATATTGAGCGCAATGTCGATTTGGGCGGCAGCATTCACTCAAAAGGCGTATTGATTCTTTCGGCTTACCTTGCTTCGGTATTTGGTAAAACCGCCCGAGTACCGTTAACCACGCATATCACGTTCGAACAATCTTACGGTGGCGTCGATGGCGATAGCGCCAGTATGGCGGAGTTTTGCGCCATAGTGTCGGCGTTTTCTAAATTGCCTGTTCGACAAGATATCGCGATTACAGGCTCCATGAACCAATTTGGTGAGTCTCAACCCATTGGGGGAGTGAACGAGAAAATCGAAGGCTTTTTTGATGTGTGCGTGATCAAAGGGCGCTCACCGAACCAAGGGGTCATCATTCCGAAATCGAACGTCCACAACTTGATGTTGCGTACCGATGTGGTCGAAGCAGTTGAAAAAGGCGAATTCCACATTTGGGCCATTGATCATGTGACCGAAGCGGTCGAACTCTTTACGGGTAAACCGCCAGGTGAATTGGGTGAAGAGGGAGCGTACCCAATCGATACGGTATTTGGTGTGGCACAAGCAAGGCTAAATGCATTGCGTAAGTAACTCAAGAGCACACATGGAAAAGGGGCGAAAGCCTTTTTCTGTCTATGAATTTACATTGTAAATGGTGAAGGGTTCGCAACATCCTATTTGGATTAAACCATCATAGATGGAGAGGACACAAAAGAGTCCATCGATGCTTGGCTTTAAAATAAGGAAACCTGAATGTACAAATTGGAAATCTTCTGTCAGCCAGACCAAAAAGACAAAGTGTTGAGCACACTGCATGAAGCGGGAGTCGACAGAATAGGGAATTACGATCATTGCTGGGCGATTGGTTCGGTCACTGGTTCGCACCGCGCGTTATTGGGGTCTAGCCCCGTATTTGGTGCGATTGGCGACGTTGAAAACTACCCATTGATGAAAATTGAAATCAACGTTGAAAAACGGTTTGTGGAAGGCATTGTTGCCCAGCTAAAAGAATGTTTGGGTTGGGAAGAGCCTTTAGTGAACGTGCTCAAACTGTACAACCAAGAGTTCGATTTCAGTTAAGGTTGGAAGAGCGCAATGAAAATAGCCATATTGGATGATTATCAAAATGCGGTGAAGGAGTTGGCGTGTTTTCACCTCCTGAAAGGGCATGACGTTATCGATGTATTCGAGCATGAACCCGCCACGCCAGAAAATGAACCATTAATCGGGCTACCTAACGTTTTGGCAACCCCTCATTTAGGTTATGTGGAACAAGGCAGCTATGAGTTGTACTTTAAGATCGCATTCGAGAACGTGATCGCGTTTGCAAATGGAAATCCGCAAAATCTGGTAAAGAGCAATAAATCATGAACACTATTCTTCCACCTGCACTAAAGCTTGGTGACAAAATTGGGTTTTTCTCTCCTTCTTCTCCTGCAACGGTATTTGCTCCCGAACGTTTTGAGCGAGCTAAGAAATATTTATCAGAAAAAGGATATGTTTTGGTTGAAGGTAGCCTAACAGGTCAATCAGACAGCTACCGTTCTGGCTCTATTCAAGAGCGAGCCGATGAACTGAATGCACTAATTAGAGACCCAGATGTGCGTTGTATTATGTCGACTATTGGCGGCAACAACAGTAATTCATTGCTGCCTTACATTGATTATGATGCTCTCTTAAATGACCCCAAAGTTATCATAGGCTACTCGGATGTAACGGCTTTATTACTTGGCATTTATGCCAAAACCGGGCTGGTTACCTATTATGGCCCCGCGCTTGTCGCCTCTTTTGGAGAGTTTCCCCCTTTAGTCGATGAAACATATGCATCTTTCAATCAGTTGCTATGTACCCCGACTAGATTGCCTTATGTATATAGCATTCCAGCCTTTTGGACAGATGCTCGGATAGATTGGAAGACGCAATGTGAAGCAAAGCCAGTTAATCCAAACGAATGGCAGTTTTTAGGTAACGGTGTCGTAACGGGTAGGGTGATCGGAGGAAATTTGAACACAATGGCGGGTATTTGGGGAAGCCCTTATATGCCAACCATTAAGCAAGGAGATATTCTGCTTGTAGAAGATAGCCTGAAAGGCATTGAAACGATCGAGCGTTCATTTGCTCATCTTAAAGCATGCGGTGTCTTCGATAGGCTATCCGCGATAATTCTAGGAAAGCATGAATTATTTGATGATAAGGGAACGGGTAGGTCGCCATTGGACGTACTGAAAGAAGTGTTAAGTGAGCAATCAGTACCGATAGTGAATGGTTTCGATAGTTGCCATACTCATCCAATGCTGGTCACTCCGATAGGCGTTGAGATGTCTATTGATTTTGATAAAGAAACTCTCCAAATAGAAAGCAATTGGATTTCTCGTTAGGTGTTATCTGATACGAAAAACTAGCTGTGATGCTTAGTAAACTGGCCCCTAAAATCGGACGGGGTCATTTGCTTCTTCTCTTTAAATTGGCGGTTAAAATTAGACAAGTTATTGAACCCTGAACGTTCTGCGACGAGTGATACCGGAATGTCGGAATTGACGAGCAATTCGCACGCCTTACCTATTCGAAATGTCTTTAAATGCTCCGAAAAGCTTTCTTTAAAGTGCTTTTCAAACAACCGATAAGCCGAGCTTTCGCTCATGTGAAGCGTCTTGCAGAAATCACGGATTTTAATGGGTTCATGGTAATGGCTTTCAATAAATTGCCGAGCGGCTTCGACTCGGCTAAAGCTTCCATCTGGCTGCGTGGCTTGCTCGATACCATAGCTTGATGAAGAGAGCGAAGTGGCGGTGTGCTCATCGGCTAACTGCGTGAGGGCATCAATCACAAACAGCAGTTGCTGGTGGGCGGAAAGCACTCGGTGATCTTTCAATTTGTGAAACAGCCGTTCTCCCATTTCTTTAGAAAACTCTAGGCCGTGATAAGAGCGGTGAAGCATGGGTTTGATATGAGCGAGCTCGGGCGCGGCTTTAATCAGGTTGTTTATCCAGCTTTGGGTGAACCACAAAATCAGGGTGCTGTGGGGTTGGAAGGCTTGCGCAAACGAACGCCCCGAAAGCATATGGGGTAAGCCCGGCCCAAAAAGCAGCAGGGTGTTGTGGTCGACTTTCCCAATATGATCGCCCGCAAAAAAATTGCCTTCAAAGCAATGTCCTGGGTCGCGATAGAGAACCAATTCATATTCAACGTGATAATGCCATGCACAGGCGTACCCTTCTTTTGGTGCGTCGCAAACATACTCACTGATCTTCCAATTGAAATGGGGTTTATCACCAATGGCTTCGACAAACGGTCTCATGTGTTTTTCTTCCTAAATACGCGTCTTCTGGGTATACCTAATACTGTATAGAGCTGTCAAAGTGTAATGGTATTTTGAATGAATAGTATCGACACACGACAGATTTCTACCATTCATGCGCATTATATTCAGTACACTTATTGCACACACACCCGATACGCAGAATGTGTTTTTCCTGCGTATCTTGAGACTGAGAGTAGCCACTCTTACAACTTAATACTTAATAATATCAATATGTTGAACCTTTATTGGGATGAAGGTGCAGCGGTGAGGATCTTGCTATGTGGACAAATAGAACGGCAATTCTGTTCTTGTTTACGACCTTTGCTACCGGGCTTTGTGGATCGTTTTTCTTTCCTTTGTCGAGCTTGTTTATGGTGGAAGCGCTCAGTGCGACCCCCGCTATGCTGAGTGCTTTCTTAGTGCTCTCTGTTTTCAGCTCCGTCGTGGTCTCTCAATTCATCGCTTACCATTCTGATCGTGGGTGGAAAAGAAAACAAATATTGGTTGTGTCATTCTGTGGTTATTTGGTGACGGTGTTTGGATTTTCGTTTATCCGTGACTATTACTTAGCGGTGGCGATCTCTGTTGTGTTTGGCAGTGTAACAGGGGCAATTTATGGGCAAGCATTTGCGCTGGCACGCGAATACGCCGACAGGCATTTGCATGATCAAGCGACGACATTTTTGTCTACGTTACGTGCTGGAATGGCGCTGGCTTGGGTATTCGGACCGCCTATTGCGTTCATTATTAAAGCGGAATATGGTTTCTCAACAACGTTTCTTATATCGGCCGGTATGATCGCAATCACGATTGCGGTTGTTTTCTTTTTCCTGCCTAACGGGGATATGAAAGAGGAAAAAGTGGAAGAGGCACCCGTTGCGATTCCTTGGTATCAAAGGGCATCGGTTGTGTTGTTTTGCTTATCCATGCTGATGGCCTTTTTTGCTAATGGTTTGTATTTAACAGCGATGCCGTTATACATCACCAAAGAATTGGAGTTAAGTGAAAGCTTACCGGGCGCGTTTTTGGGGATTGCCGCGCTGTGCGAGATCCCTATTATGCTTGCTGCGGGCTGGCTGGCGGCGAAATATGGGGGGGATCGGGTCGTTGGGATTGCAATGATATGCGGCATGGTCTTTTTTATCGGCATTATTAAAGCGACAGAAGTATGGCAATTAATCGCGATGCAGGTATGCAACGGGATATTTGTCGGGATTACCGCTTCGTTAGGCATGGTGATATTACAAGATATGATGAAAGACCAGCTTGGCGTTGCTTCCACTCTATTTTCTAACGTGTTGCAGGGAAGTACGCTGTTGGCGAGCATCTCCATTGGCATTGTTGGTGGCATGTACAACTATTACAGTACGTTTTATTTAAGCTTAGGCGGAACCGTATTAGGGCTGGTTTTCTTGGCGATGGCTGCGCTAAGAAATCGCAGCACCCGTGGTATTGCCCCTGCTTATTGATTGAGTAAGCCGGCGAGCGTTTGTCTTGTGGACTCAGAGAGATCTGCTTCTTTATACAGCGCTTCTGCGACCGCCTGATTTTCCGACGTATTTTCGGAACCCGACATTAGATACTCAAACAGCATTTCTTTTGTTGGCGTAGGCACGTCGCCATCCAAAATCCGGTTACGAAGTTGGTGCTGATAGTTTGAATCAAAAGGCAGTGAATTCGGTGTCGATAAACGTGCATTCACAATTTCACGCACAACATTCGGATTGCTGTCTCTTAACGCTTGTTCACGAAGGGTTGGCTTCATTTCAGGGTTTCTGGCTAACACTCTTGCCGCCACCATTCGTTCGTCAAAATGCTCACTTGCTAAATAGTGAGAGACTTGGCTATCCAGAGTGCGATCATTCAGGTTATCAATGGAAACCAGCGTGAGATAAGACGCCTTCTCGGACTGTAAAGCCTTGCGTAAGTAGCTGGACACTTCATCGCGTAAAGATTCGGATTGGTTCCCTAAAATGCCGATATTGAGTAATGCGGTTTCTGAAATGATTTGATTGCTGTTGTCGCTGGCGGCTTCCAATGTTTGCAGAGCATGAGTGGAGTTCACGTCACCCATTTTGGCGATCGACATGATGGCACGTAGTCGATTTTCTTCGTCTAGTGAGTTGTCTTCAATTAATTGGGAAAGGATCGTTTCCCCTTCAGCGCTTTGTGAACGCTCCAACGCGAAGATCAAAAGTGATTGCTGGTTATCCGTTAGGTTCTGGTTTTGAAGCCAATCTTTCACCGTATTAAAGCCTTGATTGGCAAGATAAGCCCCAATGACGTGGGCGTTGTCTAGATTGGGTGAGCCTGCATACAATTCGAATTGTTTCGCAAAGTTGGCTTCACTCACTGCCTCGTTATTACTGGCAGTAGCCACGTCTAACCCTTTCAAATGTTGATTAACGCGACTTGCGTATTGGTTCATCGACCAATTGAGGGCTGTTGTGCTTGTCAAAGGCGCAATAGTGGTTTGCTGAACAACGGTCAGTTGTTGATTTTCGTAGTCGACGGTTCGTGTGTGGGTATGCGCCAATGTTTGCGGGAACCCGTGGGCATCGTGAGTTAATTGCCACTGATCTTGCTGTTCGGTGATTTTATAGCTCTGTGAATCCGAAACCGAACCAAGCCAGTTTCGCTTAAGGCTGGATTCATCTTGTCTGACGAAGTAAAAGCGGTGCTTTCCATCGGCTAGGGTCAGTGTTTTTCTGCCAGAAAAGTAAGAAAACTGAGTGAGAGTAGTATGAATAATCGTCAAAGGATGAGAGTCATTTAACCCCAGTAAATCCACGTTGTGAAAAGAGCCCTTTGAAAATTGAGTGGTAAACGTGAGGCGTTTAGGGCGATCTTCTCCTTGTGAGTCGGCTGCCCATTGAATGTCGTCTATTTGCCCAAGGTACACATTTGGTTGGGTGTCCGCTGCTTTCAAAGCCATATTGAATCGGTAGGTCATTTCACCCAATTGAGCCGTCGGATTGCTCATGGTTGTTGTGAGCGTCACACGATAGCGATGCACCGGATCGGGTATGTGCGTATCCCGTGTTTTCGCAATCGTAGAAAGGGCAGCGGGCTCGCTGTTCATTTCGGGTGCATAAACAGGAATCGTGTCGGAATGATCAGATGCTTCGGGCTCTTCTCTGACCATAAAGACTAAGGCAGTGGTGATCGCAATAATACTCAGAGATAGCAATAATATGATCCGTTTCATGTCTCCCCCTTTAATCGATGTCTAACTCAATTCCACTCTATCTCAAGGGAACGAGCGGTAAGCTCGCCCCCCTATTTTGAGCTTTATATAAATGTCTTCTTATCGTAAATAGTGTGGTTAAACTCCCAAATTGGAGACCAACTGATGAGGGTCGTTTCCGCATTCAGGATGTCCCACATACCCAATAATTTTACCTGACAGTACAACCCTATGTTTCCGCTGCCGCCTTTTGCACTGGCATCCCATTTAAGCCGTGTGTAGTACTGAAAATCCGTCGCGCTGCCTTTCTTGTAGGTCACCCCAGCTTCTGCGTGCGCTGTTGTGCCAACATTCACCAAATTGATGGCACCTTTCACCCCTTTTTCGACGGTCTTAACACCGAGGTTGAGCATGGCGTAACCTTTGGCTGTCGCATCCCCAGAGACAAAAGGCCGAACAGACGCGTAAACAAAGTCGGGTCGACGCTGTCCATTGATTTTGATTGGGGTGTTTGGCTTGTCAAATCCGCCTACTTCTAAACCTGCCGCGAAATCTGCCCCCGTTTTCAATACCGCCCCAATTTTTACACCTAGCTTAAATACGCCAGCCGGATCGATAGGGACTTCAGGAATAGGCACTTCGAGAGTCGCAATGGTGTGAGAAAAGGTGCGTTTAATGTCTGCTTTTAGAAGAGCGTTACACGTTGGGCTAATCGAAAGAGGGGTCGACGCATTGACCGTCAGAGACAGATGCAGCCCACGTACGCAGTCAAGCTCTTGAGGGTTAAAAGAAAGGTTGGTATTGCCAAAAACGGTGCCAATTTTCGTATTATGCGGTCCCACATTCACCGTAAACTGGTTGTCTGTATTGCCCAGTATTTTCCCTCCCGCATAAGTCACGTAGCCAGAGGCATGCCGTGTTTGTTGGAATCGACCAACAACGTTATGCACGTCTGCTGAGTGTGTTTTGTTTAAAACGGTTCCGGCATTCATAGTGCCTGCGAAAGTAGGGAGAGAAAATATCCCTATTGCCAAGGCACTACAGACAGCCAACGCCATATTTGAGGCTTTCTTCATTGTCTTATCCTTAATAGTCATCCTGTAAGCTGAAGTCAAACCTGTTATCTCAGGTTGATAAATGTGTTTGAATATCAAAAAGGGATAAATAAAAAAGTTCCAAATTGAAAATAAAAATATCAAACACTCATTTAACTTAATCCTATTTATATCTCAGTCAATAGATGGATAACTCCTTGTTTAATCTAATTAAGATAATATCCCTTTATTTGCAGTGGAATTATATTCTATTGATTTTATAGGAGTTATTTAATTATTGTTGAAAAGTAAATCGCCTTAAATCTTTCTACTAATGTGAGTGAAATCAAAGAAAATAAACATTATTTCTAATGTTAAGTCTATTTATTAGCGTTCCATTTATTTACTTGCGTTAATATTAATAAGGGTATTTTTAACTGGTGATAAAAATACCAATAGATTTTGTGTATGTTCTTTTTTATATTTAGCGTGATTTCGGTTCAATATATTAAATGTGATTTTAGTTCAGTATATTAATGGTACATCAATGATAACTTTACTATAGCCATGAAAATATAATGGTTTTTGTTTTCGCCACAAAACCCTTAATGTCTTTAATATTGTAGCGCCAGATAAACAAATGATGAGTCAGTAAGAGAATGAAATTAATATTGCCCTAGCTTGATTTATGGCGGTGAATGGTACCAGCCCAAAAAAAGGGTAGAGACTTATGAATTTGGTCGAGGTGCGTTGGATATGAAACATTTGAGTGTGAAACCGCCAATCCAGCAAGGTTGTGCTCCGAAGCATGGACTAAAAAATTCTATTCCTAACGAATTCGTGTTTGAAAAATGAAAGCAACACTGCTCACAAAAGAGAAATTATCAGTCATGTAGCATGGCTTTGATGTGCTTGAATTGGGAAGGCATCAAAATTTATGAATGTAAATCATGGTGCTTTGGCATAAATATGGGGAAAGGATCTCTATTTTAGGCGCACTGGCTTTTGGTTCGTTCCTCTAACATTTCGACTGAGTAGGTTTCTGGCTGAAGAAAAAAGGAAGAGAGGCGGCGTGAGAATACTGATAGAACAAGAAAGAGCTTTGCATGCGCATAGCGTGAGAAGTAACCGTGATGAACTCAAGCGACTGTTGCATCCCGATTTTGTAGAAGTTGGGAAAGCAGGCGTAACCTACTACTTTGAGGATGTATTAGAAGAAAGGAGCGTGGACGTTCCCCCTGAAATTCACGCTCAGGAATTTTTGTGTGTCGAGCTTAAATCATCCCTTCGGTTACTGCTTTACAAAACAGCAGTACAAGACCAACAAGGCGGTTATTTTGATTACACAAAACGATCATCGATTTGGACGCTTACTACTGATGAGAGTTGGCAACTTATTTACCATCAGGGAACGTTATGCTCGGAATTTGAAATTAAAGAGTAAGTTCTGGTTCGGGGCACCTTTGATACTGCGAGCTTACGGACATGCATGAGTATTGCATCAAAGAGACGCAGACTGGGAAATGCACGTATCAACGTTTCTTCCTAGCTCAGTGAGAAGTGTGGGCACTATTTTGCTGTTACTAAATCTTGAGCAATGTCCCTCCAGTCTGCAATTTCTTCTTTGAAGTAAGCCAGCTGTTTGTTGTCCATTAGGTTGATGACCCTTGCGATTTGTTCACTGGATAATTGTCGATTGTGTGCCAGTTTTTGTTTAAGCGAATCGGTGTAGAAACTGTCAGGATCATCGAGAAGGCGAATAAACGTGGACTGAAAATATTGGACTTCGTCGCGGCGATTGAGCAAGGTTTCTATCTCTTTGTACATTTTGTCGTTGTGAGCCGCCCAATCGACGTTCGTTATTTTGACTTTCTCAGACCACGATTTGATGATCGCTTTTTGTTCTTTCGAGAGCGTTCCTAACCATCTATCAAGATTGTCTTCCATCCTTTCCTGATACACTTCGCGGATCTCCGACTCGCTCATATCTTCATATTTTTCACGATACTCTTCATTATTTTTCGCGGTATTTTTTAACAGTTCATCTATTTGTTTTTGGTTAAGTTGGCTAACAAGTGCGTACAAGTTTGGTGAGGCCTTGGCGATCACTCGTTTGGCATGCTGTCTTAACTTTTCGGCATGCTTAAAAACATAAGCGGCATCGACGGCTTTGGGATCCATCGATGCGAGCTCGTCGAGATGTTCAATATAAGTAGGGAGTTCTTGAGTTTTGTGCCACTCGCTCAGTTGTTGCACGCTGAGTTTGATGACCTCTTCTTGCTCTGAATTCAGCGAGACGTAATCATCGACGTATTCCATCACTATCCAATCTATATTGCTGTACACCAACTTGGTTGTACATCCGAACAAACCAAATGAAAGTGCAAGTAGTAATAGGTGTTTCCAAAACATAGCGATTCCTTGTTAACAAGTAACGGAGATATTGGTCATGACTATACAACACTAGAGATAAATCGTAGCAACATGCTTAATGGTACTTTATATCCCAGAATTAGTTTAAAAAACCACCACAACGGGCTTACGCATGGTGTTTTATAAGTGAGACGAGTATATTCGCGCCTCAGGTGAAACAAGTTTTATATTGCTATTGTTTGCAAACTGCATTTGCAAAATGCAAAAGCATTGATGTTTATGGCGAATTTATGAGAGATGAGTTCGGATTTTAGCCGGAAATATGGCTTAAAAAGTTGGCACGGTAGATGCATTAATAAAAGTGACCCTTTTTAAAGCCGAGGGTCACCTAGCCAACTGACGTTGTTAGTGAACCGAAATTTGTTCACAAATGATTTAGCCACCCGCGTTTTGCGTGTGGCTTTTTTTTCGTCTGTAGTTTGTAGATTTTCGTCTGTAGTTTGTAGATTTTAGTGTGGGCTTCGATTGTAGCATGGGTTTCCTAGCAAAGAGCTCGGCGATGAAAACCCCACATTCATACGCGTCTTAGCTTCATCTTTTTTATGACGACATGAGTTGACCTATTCTTATGCAAAGCAAAGCAAAGCAAAGCAAAGCAAAGCAAAGAGCAGAAAGTTGACAACGTAAAAATTCAGAACTACTGTACACCTTATGGTAAACATTAATGACGAACAACTGAGCCACGTCTTTATGGCTCTCGCAGACGAAACACGACGTGAAATGGTACGCCAGTTAGCGAATGGATCATTGCCCGTTAAAGCGTTGTCGAATCCAAACAACATTTCTAAATCTGCGGTTACGAAACACCTTAAAATTTTAGAGCGAGCAGGGTTGCTGACTCGGCAAGTGGTTGGACGTGAACACATATGTTCTTTGAATCCCAGTCCATTAGCCGAAGTGAATGAATGGCTAGCGTTCAATCAAACTTTCTGGGAAGACAAATTCGATGCACTAGAATTTTACCTAGACAAGCAATTAACGGATAGCGAGTAACAATTCAGTTTAACGCGGTCATACAGCTTTGAATTTCTGGGTATCGACGTCACCATTTAATCAATTATGGGTTGATTTGTTCCGAAATTTAGAACAAATATTACGGAAGTCGAATTCTTGTACTCAGGAGCACTCCGTGAAACTTCAACATCCCCTCCTTTTTAAACAGCGTTGTTACATCAATGGGCATTGGGTAGGGGAGGAGGCAGACAAGCAGCCTATCTTCAATCCAGCCACGTCAGAGAAAGTGGGTGAAGTGCCTGTATTTGGCAGGGAAGAAGCCGAATATTGTATCGAAATAGCGAAAAAAGCACAGAAAGAGTGGAAAGCTCGCACAGCGAAAGAGCGCTGTAATGTATTAAAAAAATGGTTTGATTTGATTCAAGCAAACAGCGATGACTTAGCGACGATCATCACCACAGAACAAGGCAAGTCGATACACGAAGCGAAAGGCGAGGTCGCGTACGCGGCCAGCTTTATTGAGTGGTTTGCAGAAGAAGCCAAGCGTGCATACGGCGAGATCATTCCTGCCCATAAAACGGACGCCAGAATCGTGGTGACCAAAGAACCTGTTGGGGTAGTGGGCGCCATCACACCTTGGAATTTCCCCGCAGCGATGATCACACGAAAATGCGGACCTGCCATAGCGGCTGGGTGCAGTGTGGTGCTTAAACCTGCCCCAGAGACTCCGTTCACCGCATTAGCATTGGGTGTACTGGCGGAAGAAGCCGGTATTCCGGCTGGTGTCTTTAATATTATTACTGGCGACGCCGTTGGGATTGGTAAGGCATTGACGGACAATAAAACCGTTCGCAAAGTCTCTTTTACTGGGTCCACGCAAGTTGGAAAGCTTTTGATGTCTCAGTCTTCCGGCTCGGTGAAAAAACTGTCATTAGAGCTGGGTGGGAATGCGCCTTTCATTGTCTTTGAAGACGCCGATATCGACGCTGCCGTTCAAGGCACCGTGATTGCGAAGCTTAGAAATGCAGGTCAAACTTGTGTTTGCGCCAACCGGATTTTTGTTCACCGCGACGTGCAAAGCGAGTATGTCGCGAAGCTTAAGGCTGCGTTTGAAAAGCTGAATGTTGGTAACGGCATCGACCCAAAGAATCACATTGGTTCAATGATCAATCAGGCGGGGATCGACAAAGTGTACGATCACCTAAACGATGCATTGGAAAAAGGCGCAACGTTAGAGTTCGGATCGAAAGAAAAACCGGCGGATCTCTTTTGTTCTCCCATGATTGTAACGGGAATGACCGATGACATGAGAGTGGCAAATGAAGAAACCTTTGGCCCCCTTGCCGCCATATTTACCTTTGATAGTGAAGAAGAAGTGATCGAACGGGCAAATCAAACCGATGCGGGTTTGGTGGCGTATTTTTACTCTCAATCGTTAAGAAGAAGCTGGCAGGTTTCGGCGCAATTGGAAGCTGGCATGATAGGCATCAACGAAGGGTTGATTTCGACGGAAGTCGCGCCATTTGGTGGTATGAAAGAATCAGGGCTTGGGCGCGAAGGTGCGCGTCAAGGCATTGAAGACTATCTAGAAACCAAATACATGCTGATGGGCGGATTGTAAGGTTGATGTGAGAGAATAGGGATAAAACTGCGATAATGTTACAATTTTTTAACATTTATCATAGGTTGTGACATTAATGCCTTAGTAATTAAATAATTTGCTTCTATTCTTGTTGTTTTTATAACGCACAAGAGAAAATTATAAAATGAAGACGTTAATCTGCTCTCTAGTATGCCTGATGGCCTACGTTTCTACAGGCGCTTCAGCCGCCATTTCGCAGCACCCAGTCATCCTTATTCACGGTTTTAATGCCGATCAGTTGAGCGAAAAGCCAAACGCTCAACAGGTCGCGTTAGCGGGTGAAGAAGGTTGGCGATCCTATTGGCTATCTCGTTCTGATGAGCGTATCGATTGGCCTTCTCATGAACGAATCCAAGGTAAAATTGCATCAGACTATATTTGGCCAAAACTTCAATCGCTTTCTCGCAACAATACCTGTACGAATGGGTGCATTTTTGTGACGCATTCTACGGGTGACCTCATAGCACGATATATTTTGGACAACCAAAAACGTTGGCTTGAAAACGCAGGCTTAACGCCCTTGAACATCATCGCGACGGTTGATTTCGCTGGTGCAGGAGGCGGTTCGGAATTGGCTGATATTGCTATTAATGCCGCAGAAGGAGGGGGCTTAGGCAATTGGACACTGAGACAAGCGCTGTCATTGTGGCTAGGTATGATACCAACATCGAATAACACGGGTGTTTTGAACGATCTTAAAGTCGCAAGCGCAAGGCAGCTTTCCGCAACGCCAGACAGCCGAGTTCCACGGGTGCGTGTAGTGGGTGACCGTTCTGATTTCTTGGGGCTAACGGCAGGCTTTCTTCCAGGGCACGATGACGGCGTCGTGGCAGCCCATTCGAGTTGTGGGGCACAATCAGTGGGCAGCTACAACAGTTGCTCTGCTTTTGTGGGATTTAATGGCAAATTGACGGCTCAGTCACGGGGGGTCACCCATTTTATGGCACAGCATTATCCGTTGTTAATGGGCGAGGGCTATTCTCACGGTTCCCTTATCGATAACAGACATGAAGGGAGAGTTACGACGGCACGCGCGAATGTGAGTTTAAGTAACGGCAAAACGGTCACGGTAAAGACAGAAGATCAGAGCTCTTGGTGGTCGAGTAGTGTCTATCGTTATGTCCAACATTCCGATTCTCAATCCATGTCGCAATTGACATACCATGTGTTGGAAAGAGCACAGTAATGTTGCATGCGCATTGAATTCAGTACGTTGCGTATACGGGTTCCGTCGTTCGACAGAACCCTATTTTTCACAGTAATGCGTTGGACATTCGATTATGAAAGTGTTTGGCTCTCCGTTTCTTTCTGGAAACGTCTATGTTAGAAGCCTTTTCATTATTGTTGCTGTTGTTTTGGTCGCCTTGGTGACGTACCTATCGTATGGCAAAGACACCATGATGGACAGCGCCTCAAGAAAAGACAGTCAACCCAAAGAAGAATGGGCAGCGATGCTCAAGGAAAAGGTGATACTCAAGGAAAAGGTGGCACTCAAGGAAAAACGAATGGAGGTGTCCGGCTTGGAACCGTCTGATCAGGTCACGGATCTCCCAACACCGCCCGTTGAACTTGAGACGCCCATTAAGCAGCAGTTTTCGTTGATCGCCCATGCGTATAGCGAAGAATTGAAACATCCTGCGTATTCGCCGCCGCTACACGACGACGATCCCATGACGCTTGACCCAAATCGATACCACAAAGTGACCTTGCCTATTTTAGGGGGGAAGCACAAAGCCGCTTTGAGGTTGGAACAATACCGTTACTTTTATCCTCATCCAATTAGTATGGCGATAGAGTCGCCACTCGAAATACAGCAAGTCTCGTTTGATTTACGAGGCATCAATAATGGGGAAAGTATTGCCAGTCAAACCGTTAACGGTGCAGAAGCCTCATTTATACCGAGCGAAGATTGGCCAGAAGAAATTCGCGTAAAAGCCAAAGTCACGTTTGCAAAAGGGGATGATGTTCTTACCGGTGATTTCCGTTTCTATGTGCCCGTGGGGGAAATCACAGGAGTCGACGCGTTAGAGAGCAAAGGTGCCGACATGCTCATTCCTGTTCAATTGGACGTCAAAAAGAGAGGGACGTTTCGGCTTCGAGCCAGCCTATTCTCTGCTAGCGGTATGCCAATTGCGTCATTACGTGAGACAAAGACGTTAGCCGAAGGCAATCAAGAGATGCATTTGAAGGCGCACAGCAGCGTTTTAAAAAGCAAAGCATTACAAAATAGCCTGAAAAAAGAAGCGAATACCGAGTTTGAACTGCGTTATCTTCAATTGGAAAAACTGTCGGATTTTCCGGGGCAAAAAACGGGCTTTGGGATCAGTGAGCAAGCGTCTTATTTGTTAGGGTCATTTGATGTTTCCCAACTGAGTGATGAGCCATATCAACCCACAGAGCAAGAGAAAGCACGCCTTGAATTCCTGAAAAAACTGGGGCAGTAAGCGCTCGCATATTCGCGTGATTATCTCAAAATGTGAAACCGCCTAATTCAGTACGTGGTGTCATGTACCATATTTGTTACTTTTTGGTCGAGTCGTTTGACACGTTTAAACATGGGTTAGGGCGACAACATGAAATGGATAAGGACATCACGGCTTCGTTATCAAAAAAGACACATCCGATAACGTCAACGAGCGATTAAGCGACAGCAACATCAGAAACAAAGAAGGAATCAAGACAAGTGGCGAGATGCCGATGTTAACCAGATCGGATCGTATTGGTCATGCTTTTCTTTAACGCACTTTGGAAGAACAAGTGCATTGTTGTTGGCGCACTCTGGTTTCTGTACCTCTATCTGAATTAAACTACGTGTAATTATTATTGCAGCAGAGAATCTGAGTGGAACTGTTTAATATCGATTTTTTAGGGAAGCCATTGCGACTGGAAGGGTCCATGGCAGGCTGGCAGCAGCTATTTTGGGATAACACCCTTGTTTCGCAGCTGGATGCGAATGCCGACAGACAGGAACACCTGCACAACTTTCAGTTGACCAATGGCGAACAACCCATTGATTGCCAAGTCAATGTGGACCTGAACTGGCAGCCGTTCTATGTACACTATGCAGCCAAAGCCAATGATCAGGTGGTGGCAGAAGGGCGACGCAACGCCAAAGACATTGAAAGACAAACTCCGGTCGTACCTGTAAAGCAGGAACGAAAGTTCAGCGTGGTTGGCTTATTTGCATTAGGCATGAAAGCGCTGAAAAGTGCCAAGGTGATCAAAGGGGTGCTCGCCGCATTGAGTTTGGCTGCATACTCTTGGTTTTTCTCTTTCCAGTTTGCTATCGGGTTGTTGGCGTGCTTGATATTCCACGAGTACGGGCACATCCGTGCCATGAAGTACTTTGGGTTGAAAACCAAAGGCATTTACCTGATTCCGTTTCTGGGCGGGCTCGCACTCAGTGACGAGAAAATCAATACCCGATGGCAAGATGTGGTGATTTCCATCATGGGGCCGACGTTTGGTCTGGTGTTGTCGATTGTTTTGTTGATGGTGTATTGGGTAACCGGAGACGTGTTTTTTGCTGGGCTCGCTGTATTTAATGCCTTTCTGAATTTGATCAATTTATTGCCAGTGCTGCCATTGGATGGAGGACACGTGCTGAAAAGCATAAGCTTCTCATTCAACAGTGTCGCTGGGTTGGTGATGTGCATTGTCGCCGCTATCGCAGGCATTATTGCAAGCTACACGTTTGGTATGGCTCTGTTTGGTTTTCTGCTGATCATGGGCAGCATCGAAATCGTTGTTGAGTGGCGAACCCGTCATCATAGCCACCTTCTTCCATTAGATCGTTATGGGCAATGCGTGTCATTTGTGTGGTATGTTGCACTGGTTTCGGCGTTAGTGGGGGTGATGGTTTATATCGGTTCAAGTGGCGATCAGCTACTGAGCTTACCACTTCAAATATTGGCAAGTTAGTTCGCCAACGCACTATCGGGTTTCAAAAAAGCTAGGGTGATAACCTTAGCTTTTTTTGGCTTTCTCATCTCTGAATCTCGTCTTCTATTATTTCTTATTTGGCTCATTTTTTGGTGTGGTCAAAGTGGTTGATTTGTTGTTCTTAAATAAGAGTTGTTGTGATCAAAGAGTCCTCCTCCTCCTCGATGAAGGAAGACGAATGGATGCTCATCAGGTTGTTGAAAGGGCAGGTTCGGAAATGCACTCCCCGAACCCAGTTTCGCTACTATTGCTACTTCGCTAAACCCAGCGATGCCCCACTGTCACACTGAAAAGCCATGGTACTGACGCACTTAAATCAAGGTGCATTCTATCATTTTGTTTTATAAAAGAAATACTGAAAGATTCGCTCCTTTTTCTTTCAGCTCCCCTAAGCTGATAGAGCCTAAGTGTCATTTTTTATGGATGTCTGAGTTCTAAAATTTGGCAATTTAGTACTCGCTGAAATGCCTCTTTTACGGTAAGTTGATGGAGGTTAGATACTGATCTAGCCAAAATCAATTATAAATAAAGGGAATATTATGCAGTTTGTTCTTTATAAGCGTGCATTTTTTATCGCTGTTGTTGTCGGTTCCATCTTAAATCTTATCAATCAATACAATTCTTTATTTGGCTCAGCGGATTTCAATTTAGTAAAAGCTTTGCTTACCTATTGTGTACCTTTCATTGTGTCGATTGTAAGTAGCAAGAGTGTATTGAAATTGGTCGAGGAAAACGGATCGGCGTCGGAATGTGCTGAGAATACCACTAGCTCGTTTTGTCGGGACACGTTGGCTGCAGTGCGTGTTAAGGTGCAGTTGATGGGAACCAATGCGGTCAATGTGAACCAAGCTTCTAGAAAGCGTTTAGCGTTTGCTGAATCGGTGGTTGATCAAGCGCATGAGGTAACCTCCGGTTCTGGTGAACTGGCGAGTTTAGCGCAAGTGTCTCAAGCACAAATTCTCAGTGTCCATGACAATTTCAATTTGATGAATAAACGTCAAACAGAATTTATGGCGGAATTTTTGCTGGCTTCTGAGTGGGCCGATAACCTTAAAGAATCAATAGATAACCTTAGCCAGCAGTTTTCTCAAATCGAAAGTATGGCATCGTCTATCACCTCTCTTTCCGATAAAACGAATTTATTGGCATTGAATGCCTCTATTGAAGCTGCGAGAGCGGGGGAGTTTGGTCGTGGGTTTGCCGTGGTGGCAGAAGAAGTCAAAGGGTTGGCGAACAAATCGGGTGAAGATGCTCAAAAAATTAATGCATTGATGGGAGAGTTGAGTAAAACCAGCACCAAGCTAGCTGATGATGCGAAATTGTTTGCTGAATCCATGTCTAAAATGCAGGAAAACACGAGCTACGAAGAAGCAGAGCAGGTGGCGGCTTCTATTGATCAAATTCGTTCCGCTGCAACCGATGTTCATGATCGTGCTCAATGGCAGATTTCAGAGATGGAAAAAATGGCAGAGAGGGTGAAGCAGCTAGCAGAAGATGCCAAAGCGGCCGTTGAAGGCTCTGCCAATAACATGGAATTGAGTGATGGCTTAATTGCCGACTTACGACATGCCATTAAACCATAGTGAGAATTTTTCGCTAACTCTCGGTGAACAGCCCCAGTTTTTCAATACCTTCGAATCGGTCTCAAAATGCGTTTTGAGACCGATTTTTATTTCAACTTAACGAAAGTGAGGGCTAAGAATTGCCAGATTTCTTTGATTCTATTAAAGTAATTTCTAATTAAGATTCTTAACCTGAAGTAAAATAATGGATAAAGTGGACACCATCTTGCGTCAGTGGCAAGAGCAACGACCCGATTTAAACACATCATCAATGGCCATTTTGGGCAGAATTGGGCAGCTACGTGGTCATATTGCGCCAAAACTGAATAAAACGTTCGCTGAATTTGGGCTCAATGCGGGTGAATTTGATGTGTTGATGGCACTAAGGCGATCAGGGAAACCTTACACGCTTTGTCCTTATAATTTGTTGCAATCCATGATGCTGACATCGGGCGCGATGACTAACCGTATCGATAAGCTGGAGTCTAAAGGGCTGGTTGTACGGAGTGCAGATCCGAATGACAGACGTGGTGTTCAAGTATCTTTGACGGAAGAAGGGCTGATGATTGCTAACAAAGCGGTGGAAGCACATATAGACAACAGTGAAATGATTCTGAAGGTTCTAGAGAGTGAAGAGAGGGACGCATTAGCGATATTGCTGAGCAAGCTACTGGCTGCTCAGGAGAAAACAGATTAGACATGCCATATATTTCTGACTCATCAGGTGAGTATTTGGTGGACGATTTTTGTGGCAATCTTTGTAAGGCAGTACGTTCTGGTTAACGTTTTAGTTATCGTATTTTCACCCCGCTCCCACTGATGGTTTAGAATTAAAATGATGGTTTAGAACTAAAATGATGGTTTAGAACTAAGAAGAGATTGGCGGGTATGTAAACCCGCCACTGTATGGGTTGTCCATGCGGCTTTTACAGCGGCCACACTGGACAACGTTGGATTTAATTGATCATTTCTTGTTTTCTCAAGTAGTCAAAAAATGCTCTAGAAGGCGTATCTTCAACAATGACTGTTTGACGATCATTTAATAAAAAATCCTGCTTAGAATTTTCGACAACATGATGGGGTGTCGAAGGAGCGCGTGTACTGCCATTGGGTGTGTTACGGAACTTCAAACTAATGGCTTCCCAGTCGTTAAAATCATTCAGGATCGTTTTTTGTTGCTCGCTATCCGCGTTAGTAATGTCCAGTGACAGTCCCGTATCCTTTGTATCGCCATCACAATTGAAATCAACACCATCAGTGACGGGATGACCCAGACCTTTAGTTTCGTCTAAGTTACTTTCGTCCAGCGGCTGACCTAAGCCATTTGAGTAGTCGATTTTAAAGTCCTCTGGGGACGCAAAAGGACCCAGATGCAATCCACGTGGTGTCGTAGGATAGCTTTGAGGTGTATCTCGGCAGTGTGTATTGGCGAGTTCTTCTGAATAGTTGCTATGGTAGTAGCGATCGCCTTCTATCACACCAAGTGTCGAAAGTCCATTTAATTGATACATGTAATTCATTGTGCTGTGGTAATTGGGTTTGAAGTTAAGCACTTCATTCCCACCGTGCTTAAGGCCTAGATTGTGACCAAATTCATGCATGAGGGTGGCAGCCTGAGTATTCACAAGGTTGTTTCTATTCGTGGCTGAATTGCTATTAAGCTTCCACCTTCCTAGAGTGATAAGGGAATCATTCCCGTTGAACTCTGCGATACCTGAAGAGCTAGGAGTACCATCTTTATTTTGGCTGCTTGCAAACATCATGTAGTAAAACACTAAACGGCGACGAATATCCATGTGCTCGATTTTATAGCTTTGCAGAGTCACAGAGCTTTTCGGATTCATACTGATGTTAAAAGAGAAGGGGACTTGATTACCCCCCCTAGATTGTGATCCTGACCGTGCAATGAGCCTGTATCGAAATGCAGCGAATAGCCTTTATTCTGGAAAGCAAGCTGCACTTTGTCGAGCGCTTCTTTGTGTGGGATGATGCCCTCATCAGCAAGCTGTAGATTTCCGTTGGTCGCATCCATGTAATCCAGTTCTATAAAGATATCAGGTTGATTTTCTCGTGCTCCCCAACCATACATATCCATACCTGCATACGTTGTTTCTGGGCGTTCTGAACAATCGGGGATATTGTCTGCATCGTCATCTGATACACAGTGATTCACATCGTTGACACCTCCAGGCGTTGCGAATGCAACCATTCTCCAATCTTCAGCTTTGTTGGTGTCGGTATGCATTTGAGAGCGCGATAAACTGCCGCCTAAACTCTTTGGCAATGCCTCAATAGTGGAGGTGCCTGTCCAGTTCTCTGCCGATGTAGGGAGAGTTGTATCTGTGCCAAAACGAACAAAGTCGACGGTTTGATTATTGCTGTTTTGCACAATTTCAACAAAACCATTGCTTCCCCAATATGGAATATAGTTTTCGTTATCTAATACAATCAGTTGCTTAGAGCGTTCCGTTTTTGCTGGAGCATTATGTAATCTTCTGGCTTGGATCAGAACGTACTCTCCTGTGTTCAAGGTTGCTTGGGGGAGTGGGAAGGTATAATCCTTTTGTAGGATGTAGCTATTATTGACTGCTTTTGACCTAAGGGAATATTGGCTAAGGTCGATATTGGTGCTGCCGGAGTTGTATACTTCGATCCAGCGTTGATCATCAGTATATTTGGAGGTTGATATTTCATTGATAATCAATTCTGACTGTGGCGAAACAATGGAAGCGTTTCGAAAGTGGTTTCTGCTGATACCTGATTTTTTTTCATCGATTGACTTAATATTCAGAGCTTGAGTCATGCTGCTCGTAGCGTTTGAAAAACTGGCTTGAATATCATTGGAATTGCCCTCTTCCCCACAGCCTGCTAGCCCGATGGCTATAGAGATTGCACCTAGATTAATAAATAATTTTTTCATGTTCTCGCTCAATTATTATGTGTATAGCAAAAAGAGCGGAGGATAATATTTAAAATGTGGTTTTTATTAGAATATAATTTTAATTAAGATGGGTAGAGGATCTCAAAACAAATGTACGTAAGATGAGATTCCGAACTGAAAGAATCAACGGCTACGTAAAAGGGAGGTTTTTTAGCCTGTTTTCTAAAGAGAGCATTTCTTATTTTATTGATAAATGATCTCTTCTGCTCTCACTCTATATTCATGAGTACTCATAAAATAAACAGTGTTGGTGGCCATGAGATAACGCAGAAAGCAGAATGGAGAAAGGAACCAAACGTTGTTCCCCCCTTTTTTTCTTCGCCTGATAACAATGCTATGTATTGTTGAAAATAATTCATTTACATTTTAATGCGAATTGAGTGCGAAGAAGCACGAGTAAAAATCAAAGCCACGTAGCTGAATAGTCGAAGATAGCGCTTCTATTGCAGTGCGTGTTTTTTTGTGGCTTTTCCCCGTCTTGCTGGTGGTACTTGGATTAGCGATAGCGGACGCGATCATGGATTCTTAGGGCTTATAACCTTCAATCTTTAAAGTCGGTATCTTTCTTTTGAATTGCCCTGCTTCACGATCAAGGAAACCCAAATAGCTTAGGCAGGTACAGCGACAAACTCGGGAAAAAGGCGATGATAAAGACCGCGATCACCGAGGTCATCACAAACGGATGAATTCTTGCCGTTATCTGCTCAACCGTTGAGCCACCAATCCCCGATGCCACGAAGATGTTTTCCCCAAGGGGCGGGGTGGCAAAACCAATCGACAATACACATACGACTACAATGCCGACGTGAGTGGGATCGGCACCCAGCATATACATGATCGGCAGCAGCACTGGCACAATGATCATGATGGCAGCTAGGGTTTCCATAAACATCCCAATGAAGATCAGTAAGCTGATGGTCAGCGTCCATACCAGATACATGTTGTCGGTCAGGTTAAGCAACGAATTAGCCACCACCACTGGGATTTTTTGCTCCACCAGAAGGCGACCAAAGACGGTTGCAGCAAACAAAATTAACAATACACGACCCGTTATCCACGTCGTAGTGGAAAGGGATTGGATGATGCTTTGGAAAGTGAGTTCTCGGTGGAGAAACAACCCAACAAACAAGGAGTAGAAAATCGCCACCACGGCCGATTCGGTCGGCGTGAAAATGCCGCTGTAGATGCCGCCGAGAATAAGAAACGGTGCCAGAATGGACCAAACGCCATGCCTTGCTGCGGTTCTGATGTCTTTTGAATCCCAATCCTCTTTTAACCCTTTGTAGCCTCGTTTTTTGGCAATAACATAATTGGTTGCCATCAGCGACAGCGCCATAATCAAGCCTGGGATCACGCCAGCAACAAAGAGTTTAGGAATCGAAACGGTAGAAAACGTGCCGTGCTCGGCAATCGCTTCAGGGGGCGGCATTAACCCCATAGACGAGATACCAAAAATCACGAGTGGGATAGACGGGGGAATGATGATCCCAAGCCCGCCTGAGGCCGCAGTGACGGCGGAGGCATAGCTTTTTTCATAATCGCGCTTCACCATGGCTGGAATCATGAGCATGCCAACCGCGGCGGTGGTCGCAGGCCCTGAACCGGAGATCGCGCCAAAAAACAAGCAAGCTACCACGGTGGCCATGCCTAATCCGCCTGTTACCGGCCCCGCTAAATTCTCGGCGATATCGACCAGCCGCTTTGAGATGCCTGCCGCTTCCATTAATGCTCCCGCTAATACAAATGCGGGCAGCGCCATGAGAGGGAAGTTACCTACCGAGGTAAAGGCAATTTGCACTAAGGCGATGGGGTTTTTATCCAGTAATAGGTACGCCGCCATAGAGGCACCCGCCAACGACACGGTAATCGGCGCTCCCAACATCAGCAGCACCAAAAAGCTGCCAAATAAAATCAGCGTTAAATAGGCTTCCATGCTTGAGGCTCCACCTTATTTTGCCTTGTAGGCTTTGTTTTTGAGAAAGTCATTTTTTAACGATTGCTTTTGAACCTCTTCGCTTTCTGGATCGGTGGGTTCAATGCCTAGCACCCATTTTTCGTAGTTGTTCCATAGAATGCGAACCGCCATTAAGAAAAAAGCAATGGGTAAAATCAGGTAGAAATACTTCATGGGAATGCCTGTCGTCTGAGACTTCCAAAATAGGTTCATTTTGTTGAATACAAAGTCGTAACTCAGGTAAACAAAGTAAAGATTAAACGCTACCCAGATAAGGTCGGCGATGGTTTCACAAACGGTTTTGACTATCGGTGGGAAGAATCGAAAATGGAAACTCACACGATTATGTGCCGACATCTTCGCCGCCACAACAGCGCCCAAATAAGCAAACCAAACAAACATGTAGGTAGCCACTTCATCACCCCAAGGGATGGAATATTGGAACGTCTGCCGCAATACAATTTGCGAAAAGAGAAGAACCACAAACGAAGCCAGTAACAGGCAGCATGTGTATTCTTCAACATTGTTTAGGTGTTTTCTCAATGACTTCATAACACGAGTCTCTGCGAGCTAGAATGGCATCCAACAAATAGGACCAGATGCCATTGTGTAAGGACGAATACCGTCTTCAGACCTGAATTAACGGCCCAGAGATTTCAATGTGTTATCCAGCTTTTCTTTGCCGCCAATACTGGCATAAAACTTTGGCCACACTTCTTTGGTGACTTTGCTTATCCACTCTTTCTCGCCATCGGCAGGTTCGGTAATCACCATACCTTTAGCCACTAAGTCTTTGCGGATCCGGTCTTCCGATTCCAATAAGAATTGATAACTGTACTCCGTTGCTTCTTTGCCTGCCGAAAGTATCGCTTCTTGTATGTCTTTGGATTGCTCTTGGAAAATGGATTCGCTGACAATCAAAGGCTCGATCGAGAAGATGTAGCGGATGTTGGTGATGTATTTTTGCACCTCGTTGAACTTCATCGCGTGCACTGTGATGTAAGGGTTGTCTTGGCCATCGACCACGCCTTGCTGCAAGCCAGTAAAGGTTTCCGACCACGCCATTGGCGTTGGGTTGATGCCCCATGCTTGATAAGCTGAGATCATGATGTCGTTCTTCGGTACTCGAATCACCAGCCCTTTAAGATCTTCTAGCGTTTTGACAGGGCGCTTAGAATTGGTCAGGACGCGGAAGCCAGAATATGCCCAGCCAACAATGCGAACATTGGCATCACGAATGGTGTTTTTCACTAACTCATCACCGACAGCACCTTGAGTCAGTTTTTTTGCCTCTTCCGCACTTTGAATCAGGTACGGCATGGTGAGCAAACCCACCGACGGAGAAAAGGGCGTCACGTTATTGATCGCGAGTACGGAAAAATCAAGTAAGCCGATGGCGGCGTTATTGACGGTATCTTGTTCGTTGCCAAGCTGACCATTCGGAAACAAATCCAATTTCACACTGCCATTGGTTTTCTTTTCCATCAGTTCGCTAAATTTGGTGCCTAATTCCCATTGTGTCCCCCCCGCTGCGTCACCCAGTGCCATTTTAAAGGTCTTGGCAGACGTGACGGGAGCCGCGATTGCGACGGCAATCAAAGCGCTCAATGAAATGAATTTCGAATTGGTAAGTATCATTGTTTTAACCTTTCGTCCATGTGCGTGTTATGCGTCCGTGGTTGGATGAAGATGTTTCCGCAAGACGCCCCGAGATAGTCGTGTCGTTCTCCTTAGAAAATGCGTAGTAAGTAAATGGGTTGTCGCTCAATCTTTAAATCGGTGTCAACTCAGTGACTCTTTACTCATTAAGCCGATTCGCTGTGAATCGCCAAAAGAGGTGCGGGTTACAGCACTTCGTCTTTGAGGTGATACCACTTGTACAAAAACCGTTGTCCCATGCGTCGAAACGGAGCAAACGCTTCCGACGCCACCACATCCCGAAGGTTTGGAAAGGGCAACTTAGATTGAAAAATAGGCAGGTCGAGGCTTTGCCCTTCTCCCGCGATCCATTGGGCAAGTCGTTTGCCCGCTTGCGCTGAATACATCACACCATTACCGCCATAACCCAATGCGTAATAAATCGATTCTTTGTGGTTGGGTTGGTAAATTCTCGGCATCATGTCGTGGCTAACGTCGACCCACCCCCACCATGAATAATCGACTTCTATGCCTTGAAGGGCAGGGAATTTACGGTGTAAATCGTTAACAAGAAATTGCTTATACTTTTCTTCTGGTGCGGACTTGCCGGTTATCGCACTGCGCGAGCCAATTTGCACTCGGTTGTCTGGTAGCAGGCGGTAGTAATGGCGTAAAACACGGGTATCCGTTAAGACTTGTTTGGTTTTAAAATTGCACTCGTCGATCTCTGTTTGCGTAAGTGGGCGAGTGACGATGGAATTGGAGAGAATCGGCAGCAGGCGGTTTTTCAATTCAGGGTGTAACCCTTGTGATGTGTAGCCCCCCGTGGCAACGCCAACCGCCCGCGTTTTTACGATGCCTCCAGGGGTGGTGAGGTAGTGAAGATCGCCTTCCGATATCCAGCCAGTCACGGGGCTGCTGGTGTGTACTTTTACGCCCAAACGGCGCGCTTTTTCCAAATAGCCAAACGCCAACTTTCCCGCGTGAATGCCGATGCCTTCTGGCTCGTGCATGGCACCTTCCGCTTCTTTGTCGTCAACAAAGTCGCGCTTTACCGTGGCAGCATCAAGAATTTGTGCGTCGTAATGAAAGGTATTGCGCAGCAGCTTGGCTTCTTTTTCTAGTGTCGGCATGACCTTACTGCGATGCGCAATATAGAGATGACCACCGGGCTGTGGGTCACAGTCAATGTCTTTGATAAGATTTTTGAACGTTTCCATACCATCCAGACATTCTTGGTGCATCTTCAACGCGGTGTCTAACCCCCAACGTTCTATCCATTGTGATCGTTTTAAACGACCGCTTGCACATTGTGCTTGCCCCCCGTTACGGGTGCTGCACCCCCAACTGGCTCGGTTGGCTTCCAAGACTGTGGCTCTGATTCCATAGTGTTCCGCGAGGTATATTGCGGCGGTCAGCCCCGTATAGCCGGATCCAATAATCACCACATCCGCATCAGTATCCGACAGAATTGGACCATCGTCTTGAGGTGGTTCACCCGCCGTACCTATCCAGTAAGTAGGCGCGTAGGCTTGATCGGTTCCTGGGGTCTGCCGCGTAAGCGGATCGTAGCGGGGGTCGTATGCTTGCGGAGCCCGCTTTTTTTCAGAAGGCGCAGGCGCTGCACCATTCAGTATGTGTGAATTCATGGAATCAGAGTTCATGGAATCAGAGTTCATGGAATCAGAGTTCATGCTGCCTCCAGTGGCTATTTGACGTCGACGCTGATGGCGGGACGATCTTTACGGAAAGCGTTCTTAACCTGAATTTTTCCATCTTTTACGGTAAATACATCCACCATGCGCGCTTCAATTCGGTCGCCATTGGGCGTGGTTGCGCAAAATGTGGATTCCGTCACCGCGCGATCACCCGAGACAAAATGAACGGGATCTTTCCATTGAACATCAGGGAAGTTTTTCCATACGACAGCGAATGCGTCGCGAAGTGCCTCTTTCCCTGTGAAGGTGTTCCCTTGCAAATCTGCACCTGCGGCGGTGTGAAACACGCAATCGTCGGTCACGAAGCTTAATAAAGCCTCAATGTCATGGGCATTCCACGCATCGCTAAAACCTTGAAGAGTTGGGATGGTGATTTGATCTTGATTGCTTGTGTTCATTTTCTTGCTCCTTCAAAAATCAGCAGTACAAACATGAATCGATGAGAGAAAGATCTGGGTATGAAGTCAGATTCAACCGCTGTGTGTTTTGCTAGGTTACAGTTTTATTATTTCAATATGCGAGACATAACGTTCCATATTGAGATATACATACCAATAATTAACCGTTCTTGCACTGGGTGACTGGCGGTGCCAGTCGGCCTTGTTTAGACGTAATCTTTGTATTTCTCTAAGTGACGCACGGGTGTAGACAGCGCATCACGACGGAATGGGTCGCCTAATTCACGTGTACACATGATTTCGATAATGGTGGTCTTGCCTTCGTTCATTTGTCTGTCGATGGCTTTTTGCAAAGTGGGACCGACATCTTCCAATTTATCGACCGTGATGCCTTCGGCACCCATAGAGCGTGCGATTTCGGCGAAGCTTTGGTTGTCGAGTTCGCCAGCAACGAAACGACGGTTGTAGAAATCCACTTGGTTTTTCTTTTCAGCGCCCCACTGGCGGTTATGGAAAACCACGGCGGTCACAGGAATATTGTGGCGTACGCACGTCATGGTCTCGACTAGGCTCATGCCCCATGCACCGTCACCCGCGTAAGAAATCGCTGGGCGATGAGGCGCGGCCACTTTTGCCCCAATGATGGTGGGGAACGCATAACCACAGTTACCAAAACTCATGGCGGCAAAGAAGCTACGTGGTTTTTCAAAGCGCAAATAGCTATTGGCAATGGAGTTGATGTTGCCGATGTCGGTTGACACCATCACATCTTCCGGCATGGCTTTTTCGAGTTCGCGCAAGACTTGGCGTGGGTGTAGGTACTCACCACCAGAGAATGGTGTCTCTTGGGCGTTCTCTTCGATCATGTCTAGGCTGAACTGGTCTTTTTCGTGCGTCCAGTCATCCAGTTCTTGTTCCCAAGCGGCTTTTTCGGCTTGAATTTTCTCGAAACGCGCTTGTTTGTTTGCATCACACATTAACGTGCGACCTTCTAAACGTTGGGTCAGGGCGACAGCAGCGGCTTTTGCATCACCACAAATGCCTACGGAGATTTTCTTAACCAATCCCAACATTTTGTTGTCGGCATCGATCTGAATGATCTTGGCCTTGGTTGGCCAGTAATCCATGCCGTGTTGTGGCAGAGTACCAAAAGGACCAAGACGTGAGCCAAGTGCGACGACGACATCCGCTTGGGAAATCAGCTTCATTGCCGCTTTCGACCCTTGATAGCCTAGGGGACCACACCATAATTCATGGCTGGCAGGGAACGAATCGTTGTGTAAGTAGCTGTTCACGACCGCTGCACCTAAGCGTTCTGCTAATGCCTTACATTCTTCAATGGCATCGCCCATCACGACACCACCACCGGAAATGATCACTGGGAATTTGGCTTGAGCTAAGATGTCTGCTGCATCATTTAAGCTTTGTTCGCCACCCGCACCTCTATCGAGACGAGCGGGTTTCGGGATTTCGCATTGAATGTCGCCATAAAAATAATCGCGTGGGATGTTGAGTTGAGTCGGACCCATCTCACTCATTGCACGATCAAAACAGCGACCGGTGTATTCCGCCATGCGCGAAGGGTGGGTTACGTGCCCTTGGTATTTAGTAAATTCTTGGAACATCGGAAGCTGGTTACATTCTTGGAAACCGCCCAACCCCATGGTGGTGGTGCCCGTTTCTGGCGTTACAATCACCACTGGGCTGTGCGCCCAATAGGCGGCGGCGACGGCGGTCACACAGTTACTGATCCCTGGTCCATTTTGCCCAATCACCACACCATGCTCGCCAGAAACACGTGAGTAGCCATCGGCCATGTGTGCTGCCCCTTGTTCGTGAACGACTGGGATTAAACGAATGCCAGCAGGGGCAAAAATATCCATGGCATCCATAAAAGCGGATCCCATGATGCCAAACATGTCCTGTACATTATTGGCAACCAGTGTTTCTACAAACGCCTCTGAAGGTGTCATGCGCGTTTTTCCTTCAACCACGCTTCTTGTCTTTTCTCTCATCGCTGTCTCCTTGATGAAATACACTAAATTTCGAAATTTGGAATAATACATTTCGTTAACTGGAATTTAACATTACTCTAATCGTGTGATTTTTATACGTCAATGGAAATGTTTAAAATGGAATGATTTGTTCCATAAATCGATATCTTGTTATCAAAATAGCGCACGAAAGGTGTTCAACTTGAGAGGGCTGAGAAAGAATAGGCGCCACTGAATGAAAAGGATTGTGTGATGAATACGAGTGTGATGAATACGAGTGCGATGGATATGAGAACAGAGCGAGTCACCACCCGCTACTCTGTTAGGGAGACGTTTGGCATTGATGTGGATATGGACGTGATGGGATACCCACATCCCACACAGGATGTGCCTGAAATTGACACGGCGTATCAATTTCATCCTGAGGTGACGTTAGCGATACTTGCGGGCTTTGCTCATAACCGCCGAACATTGATTCAAGGTCGGCATGGCACAGGGAAGTCGACGCATATCGAGCAGGTTGCCGCACGATTGAATTGGCCTTGTATGCGAATAAATTTAGATGGGCACCTCAGCCGTCTCGATTTCGTTGGTAAAGACGCCATCGTATTGAAAGACGGGAAACAAGTGACGGAGTTCCAAGAAGGGATTTTGCCTTGGGCGGTACAAAAGCCCATGGCACTAATACTGGATGAATACGACACAGGGCGACCAGACATAATGTTTGTTATTCAGCGGCTGCTTGAAAAAGAGGGCAAGCTTGCTTTGATGGAGCAAAACCGCGTGATTGTCCCTCATCCGCAATTTCGGTTGTTTGCGACGGCGAACACCGTTGGGCTTGGAAACGTCAACGGTTTGTACCACGGCACCCAAGTGTTAAATCATGCGCAGCTCGATAGGTGGAATTTGACGGCGACGCTCAATTATTTGCCTGCCGAACAAGAAGCGCAGATTGTGTTGGCGCGGGTTCCCGAAAAAAACACACCTCAAGGCATGGCATTGGTGAACCAAATGGTGAAGCTCGCTAACCTCACTCGGCAAGGTTTCGATACGGGGGATCTTTCTTGTCTTATGTCGCCGCGTACGGTGATGACTTGGGCGGAGAATTATGAAATTTTTAAGGATTGTGAGTTGGCGTTCAAATTGACGTTTTTCAATAAGTGTGAGGAATCGGAACAAGCCCTTTTGGAAGAATACTATCAGCGCTGTTTTAATCGAGAACTGCATGAGCGTGTGAGCAGCGATGAGTGAGAAACAACGCAATCAACAAAGTCGAGAGCATTTTCTGGCGACGTTGCGCTCGCTTTCAGGGTATTCCGATATTGAACTGAAAGGGGATCGTTTGTTTCAACGTTCGCAGCCGTTGGTAACGCTTGCTCCTCACTTGCAACTGAGGGATGTTGGAAATGTTATTCATCTTGAGCAAACCCCCGCTTTGGAAGGTGAAAGAGTCATTCAAAGAGGATCCGTCGACGGATGGGTTGCGCATCTCACTAACACCCATCAAGTTGATTTTTTAGCAAGCCGGCCAACACACCAAGTGGCTCGTTGGGTATTTGATGCGCTAGAACAGTTTCGAGTGGAATCGTTGATTTCAAAAGAGTTTGAAGGGATGCGCGTCAACATAGAAACGCACTTTGAGCGTTGGTCTCGGCAATATGAAAGGGCAGGGCTGCTGGAAAGCCAAGTGGGCATATTGCTGTTTACGGTATTGCAAATGACGCGATCACGGGTTCAATCCTTACCTATCCCTGAGATCATTGAAGAACAGATAGAGTCTACAAGAATGGCGTTAGCGCCTCTTATCGGAACCCCGCTTTCCAAACTAAAAAGATCAGCAAATAGCCAGCTTGAATACGCTAAGTTTGCGAACGATATTGCGCAAGTGATTGCGAATTTAGTAGACAGCACACTAGAGGATGAGGATGCCAATCAACCGCCTACTCGCAACCGAATAGCCTTTGATTTGCTGGTGGACAATGAGGGTGAGATTGAGTGTGAATTGCCTGTAGCCCAAACAGGGGAGAGCACTTCTTTTGAAGGGCGATTTTCTGGGTATCAGGTTTTTACTGCGGACTATGATGAAGAACGTTTTGCAGCTTCGTTGGTCAGGGAGGCGTTACTTGCCGAGTTTCGGGAAGACCTTGATAAACAGTGGATGCAGTCGGGTATGTCCATTCGTAAAGTTGCGCAGAGAATGAAGGAACGGTTTTCCATTCCATGCGAACCCCAGTACCAGTTTGGTGAAGAATCGGGTTTGATTGACGGGCGCAGGCTTAGTCAGATCGTGACGAGCCATAACGAGAAGCGTGTATTTTATACTCGCCCCCACATGCTGAAGCCAGATATGCAATTGACGATTCTTATTGATTGTTCTGGCTCGATGCGCAATTCAATTCGGTCTGTCGCACTGATGGTTGATGTTCTGGTTAGGGCGGCGCAATTAGCCGGATTGAAAACGGAGGTGTTGGGGTTTACCACGCGTTCATGGAATGGGGGGCGAGCGCAGCAAGATTGGTTAAAGGCGAGAAAGCCAAAGTTACCCGGGCGGCTCAATGAACTGAGACACCTCATTTTTAAAAGCGCTTCAGACAATTGGGTGAAATCGAAACGACAGATAGCCGCCATGATGAAGCACGATTTGTTTAAAGAAGGGATTGATGGCGAGGGCATACTCTGGGCTCAGAAAAGATTGTCGAACAGCGAATGTCAGAAGAAGGCGCTATTGGTGATATCCGATGGCTGCCCTATGGATACCGCAACTCAATTGGCGAACGATGAGGCTTATCTTGCGCGCCATCTTTCACACGCTATTGCGCAATGCGAACAAGAGGGAACGTTAGTCACTGGAATGGGGATAGGGCTGGATTTGAGCGCATTTTACACTCACCACTTAGCCGTTGATTTGGTATCGGATACCAACACCCAAACACTGTTCAATGTGATCGACAAAATAGCCTGTCGTTTGGGCTTTTCATCTTTTACGTGAGGCTAGGGTTAGTCGAACTCCTTGGTTAGTTCAAGACTGGTCTCGTACAAGTTTGCTTTCTCGGTGTTTAAAATAGCATTGATGGTCTCCAAGGTTCGGCGAACGGCTGTTTCAATAGAGTGTCCTGACAGTACTTCTATCGCACACTTTGACATAAAGTAATCACCTGCCCCAAGTGTGTTCCCATCGAAATGTTTGTAGATTGCGTCAAATCGTTGCTTATTTTGTAGTGTTTATCTTTTTAAAGTGTTTACCTCTCATGAAGACTTAATCCTGCATAACATCGGAAAATTTTGTAGACTGACCTCACAATTCAACTTCTTAAGGAGAAGAAATGAAACTGTTTGTATTTGAACATTGCCCGTACTGCATTAAAGCGATGATGGTTGCAGGCTTGAAAGGCCTTGACGTTGAAGAAGTGTTTTTACAAAACGACGACGTTGATGCCCGTATTGAAAAAGTAGGCGCGAACATGGTGCCCATTCTCCAAAAGCCTGATGGCAGTTACATGGCAGAAAGCTTGGATATCGCGAAATATTTGGATGCGTCAGATGGTGCTCCCGTTATTACTGAAGGCAAGCTTGGTGACAAAATTAGTGAGATATTAGCGCAATCGTTTGAGTTTAGTGGTCCTTTACTTTACCCGCGTTGGTTGATGATTGAACTACCAGAGTACGGCAGTGAAGCCGCCAATGCATGGTTTACCAAAAACAAATCCGCCATGATAGGGATGAGTTTTGAAGAGGCTTTCTCCAAAACAAACGAATACTTAACGCAAATGAATGCGTTGCTTGAAAAGCTGGATTGGCTGACGTTGCCTTCAGAGCGAGCCAATACAATTAGCTACGATGATGTGAACTTGTATCCCCATCTACGTAACTTAACGGTCGTGAAAGGCATCCGGTTCCCTGAGCGTGTTCGACAATACATCGATGAAGTGACGGCGCTCACTAAAATCCGTTTGTTCGACTCGGTTGCGGTGTAGGGCTCCTTATCCTGCGAGAGCAGAAATGAAAAATCCCGATGTGATCGGGATTTTTCCTATTTTGAAGTGCCGTTCGTTTTAACGGTTAAAGTGTTTAGCGTTATTGGCACCCATTCGACCCGCAAACTATGCTTTCAATGATGTCTGGATTACTAAAATAACCCGTATGAGTTTTATACATATTTGTCACAATGCCGAACCAAGTACTTGTATTACTCACTTTTACGTTGTGTACAGTCACCCTACCTTCACCTGAATTTGGGTTATTTACTGTTGCATTGCCGTTGCCGTAGTCATTCACAGGGTAACTCAGTAAATCACTGGGGTCGGTGTACGCGACGACATTCATTTTCTGAAGATTCTTTTGCTCTTTCTGTTCTCTTCCTACGGATTCGAGCACTGCAGCCACTAAGCTGTTGGAGCGCAAACCGTCTTGTTCTGTCGCGTTATCTTTATTGTTATCTAAGGGCATGCAATTATTCACTGGGCTCAAGAGTGGGATTTGATTGGAGGTCATAAAGACCGTCGATGAACGGGCAATGAGCGACTTAGTCGTAGACTGATTTTTGGCGTAGCCAGAGCGCTGATTTGGATGCGGGGTGCACATCAATACATCTCTAAGCACCTTACTTCCCAAGCTGGATGAAATAAAGAAGATGCGGTTCTTGATGGTGTCGGATTCCGGATTCAAATCTTGGACTTTCTGCATCGATTTTGCGAGGTACTCACGAATCTTAATGCCTTTCGACCCCGCATAGGTGGTGACATCTGACAGGCACCCAGAGACCAAACTGTCTTTGAGCTTTTTATTCAAAAAGGCCGCTTTACCTTGAATCTCCAGCTCCTCAGAATGTCGGATCCGATTCCATTCAGAGTAATGATACGCGTAAAATTTCAATTCAGATTGATCATCGCTTACTTTGTATTCTCTTAGGTAAGGAAAGCCTTGGGATGTCCCGTCATCGGGAAAGTAGTAGCCCAAGTCATTTTGTACGATAGGGCCATTGTATCCCGCCTTTTTTACCATGCTTTCAATAGGCTCTTTAGCCCAATTCGATGATTTATCACACATGCCATGAACCATAACCACAATGGTTCGATAAGTCATGGTTCGATAAGTCATGGTTTGAGCTCCGTTTGTGCTTAACCCTTCAAAGGTTGTTGTTTCGCTCATTTCAGGAGGAGAATAGGGAGAGGCACAAGCGGTTAGTACTAAGCAGATGGCGAGTAAAAAATAACGTTTCATTTTGATCTCCTTAATATTTTATTCGTTTACATTAAGTCTCTCTTTCAGTTTTTCGGATAACTTTTCTTTGCTGTCATCCTTTTTATTTTCAAGCGCTTCAGCCAGCTTTTTTAACGCTTTTGCTGAGATGGACCTTTCTACTACGGTTAGGGTTAAGGTGATTTTATGGACTTGAGGAAACTTTCTATCTTGGTCTTTAGGGGGTCTAAGACCCGATAACTTGCCGAAAGAAGTTCGTCTATTAGGAATCGTTGTAGGGATGTCCAATGTTGCAATCTCACCGTCAAAAATCGTATTGACAGCGATAGATTCCTTATTGCGTGTATATGTTACCCAGTTCAAATTCAGTGTTGCTGCCCCTTTAAAGGCTTTTTTAGGGTTCTTATTCTGAACGAGGTGATGCCACTGATAGGGACGCGAGCTGAATATTTCGCCAGCTAAAGCATGGCTATTCACCGATGCGTTATAGAAGATCGGAGAGGTTGTGAGCGTGAGAGGCAGTATCAATTTAGGGGCGGTCTTAGCAGAACTTAACTGGATGGACATTGGGAAAGCAAGTTCATCAGTATTACCTGTTTGCTGTGCTGATTGACGCGAGCCTCTTTGTTCTTTCAAGTCACATTGAACAAGAAATTCCCCCGTATAAACCTGAACTTTTTTCTTCAGTTCTTTCTCCACTTGCTTATCGACAGCATCGACGAAAAAGCTGGCAGCTTGATCTATCAAGAAAGTGGTTACTAGCGACTCGGGGACAAACTTGTTGTCCTGCTCTTGGCAGAAAGAAGGTAGGGCGGGATCATGGTTAGTGGTGGCGGTAAACGCCATATCCACGTTTTTAGCTTCAATCAATGCGGTACTGGTACAGCCAACACCCAGTATCGCACATGATGCGATAAGTGTTTGGTATAGATTCATTGACGTTCACCTTGTTAGACTGATTAAACATTATGCATAGGCATATATTTAATAAGGAGATTAGTGTCGGATTTTTGTAAATTTAATGTGTTTTATGGTTACCTGTTTTGAAAAGGGGGGGAAGAAGGCGCTACGGCATAGCATTTGATACAAAGAGAGGGGATTGAATCACATGATACGGGCGGCAGTATCAATGTGTTCAACAGGTGTGTTCTGAATGGCGAACTTAGGTTTGTCAGTATGTCGCGGCTGACAAATTAAAAATAGACGAGAAAATCACCGATGATTTGATTACTTGTGTTGGCAATGGTGCCTCTACTGGTGTGCTCGTCGTACGAAAATTGCAGATTTAAATCCGATACGTTGCCTTTGGTGAGTACATTGCGCAGCAAGATATCGCTATTGATTTGGTGGGTCGTGACTCCCCACTGAAGGTTACTTTTAAATATATTGAATTCTATTCTCATTTATTTCCTCTTCGAGCGTTGGATTTTTCAGTTTTGTTTCGGCATTTCTGAAACCAGAAACGGTGTCGACCAATCGATTTAGACATGGTTTTTCCTTTTTATATGGACTCAGTTCAATTGACCCTAAGGGCTTTTGACCTTTCGTTGTTAAATTCTGTTTGATATTTAAGCGTATGCAAATACATATCAAATATCTTCATTAAAGTATGCGAATGTTACACTTCGATGTATTAAGACTATGAGTTTCTAAAATAGTTCTATGACACGAGCATCATAATGATGGAGGTGTGAAAACACAGCAATAGATTGAAGTAATAACAAAGAAGATTGTATAGCTGAAGCGGTGGTGCGAGGTAGAGCCGGAAGGGCAAAACGAGCAAGCCACTAAGCTTGCTCGTAAAAGCATAACTTACGCAGGAATTACGTTAGCAGCTTGAAGACCTTTTTGACCTTGCTCTACTTCAAAAGTCACTTTCTGACCTTCATTAAGAGTTTTGAAACCTTCAGAAGCGATAGCACGGAAGTGAACGAATACGTCAGCACCGCCGTTATCTTGAGAAATGAAACCGAAACCTTTCTCTTCGTTAAACCACTTTACAGAACCAGTTACTTTGTTAGACATGGAATGCCCCTTAAATATATTGAATTAAATAGGTTCGCTATACGCGAATGCACTGAAAGCTGGAATTATTTAATTTGACGATGAAGCTAAGGGTGTAGTAACAGAGGGTTCAACAGTTACGAAGGAATTCTGAAGACTTGCTTTGACTTAATGTTTTTTTAAATAACTCTATGTGACAGAGCGCACGTAATATTACATCAGAGAGTCGTGTTGTAAAGGTTTATTTTCAATATATGGCTTTTATCTTTGGGAACAGAGGCAACTTCGCATAAAAAGGATACTTTTTGTGCATATAGCTGCATATTGATGAGAGTGCAGATGTGCTTGTTGTGAATATTTCCCTTTCGCCTCCAAGTCTTTCGTTTGTCGCATGGCATAAAACACGAGAGCCGCTAATGCGGATCTCGTTTGGGTTGAATCGGATTACTGTTTACTGTCTTCTAAATCAGCACCATGATCGGATTGAGGCTCTGCATTTGCGGCTTTTGCACTCCGTTCATACCAATTGACGTTTCGAGTCATCACCATAACCAAGCTTAAGACGACAAAACCAAGCTTAAGACGACAAAGCACAATAGTGTTCCCATTAGTAGGGCATAGCTTTCGGCTTGCAGCAAGCCAAACAACAATCCGTACAGAATGAGTAAACTGATTCCAAAGATGCTGCCATGCTTACGGTTATTCAGCATACCGCCCACGTACACACTTAATAAGGCAGTGGAGGCAATGGCAGACACTAAGTATGCCCAGTTGAAGCCTGTGTGCTCACTAAGGTAAATCAGCAACAAATAAACAGTGCCAGAGCAAGACCCACAAAACCGTACTGGATAGGGTGAATAGGGCGTGCTTGGAACAGTTCTAACAAGAAGAAGCTTGCGAATATCAGGGTAATGACCAGCAGAGAATAGTTTACGGCGCGATGTGATTTAAGGTAATGGTCGACAGGATCAATCAACTCCACACCCATTTGCCTGCCGTTAAGTTCGTAACATTCGGTGTTGTCTGACATGCATTTATCAAACAGTTGGGTAATGTTGGTTGAAAAGTTGTTGGTTGCCCATTGAGCACTGAAGCCAGTTTCTTGGATATCGGAAGAAATAGGCAAATAATCGCCAATAAAACTCGGGTGAGGCCAGCTAGAAGAAAGATTAACACTGGTATTGTTGCCAATCGGGGTGATTTGTAGATTACCCATACCTTGTAGCAAGAAGTTCAAATCAAATGTTAGAGGTATGTGTGTTAGCAGCCGTCACATATCAGTGTTTAATTAGATGAGTCACTTGGGGAGCATGTCTATAAAGAACGGTACCATCAAGCGCATCGCGATCAAAAACAACACAATCGATATCCCTTTTCTCAAGGTATTTTGGGGGATATTCGTTGGGTATTTCTGCGTTAAGTAGGTCACAACTATCACTAAGGGAATCGCTGCGGCTGAAATGGTTAGAATTTCAGGGGTGAGCTGGTTTCCCCATGCAAGAAGCACCGTTCGAGAAACCGAACTACAAAGAAAGGTAGAAAGCAACAGCGCACGAATATGCTCCATTGCCATAGGTTGGCGATAAAAGTGGTAGACAAGTGAAGGACCACCTAGCCCAAACATTCCGCTACAGAGCCCCGAAGCAAACCCAGTAGCACAGAAACTACGAACACTAGAGAGTTCTTTTTTTGCTTTCGCTCGCCAAAATAAACTGATGGCGCTGTACAAGATGATACAACCCAACAAAAACTCCAAGGTACTGATCGCTTCACCGCTGAGATGGTTCAAGCCCAGTAGACCAATATAGATACCAGGGATAACGCCTAAAATGGTGAATACCCATTTACGCCAAGGGGTTTGTCGACCAACATCTTTTAAGGCAACTAGACAATTTCCAATGGTGATCAAACTGATGATGGCGGCAACAACAGGCAAACTGTAGAGTTTAAAGGCGCTGGTCAAACCAATAATGATAATGGCAATCCCAAAGCCAGCGACAGTTTGGAAATACGTGCCAAGTGCGATAATGGCGAACAATAGGGCGAGTTCCATTCTAAATAGGTTACCTCATTCAGGTGTGTTGAGCTTGAACAACCGTCGTGGCAATGACATAGAAAATATCGTCTTCGCTGCATCTTCGGGACAAATCGTTGGCTGGTTTTGCCAACCCTTATAAGAAGAGGTCCTATGGCTTTCGCACCACTAAGCCTTTCTGCCAGTTTGTAACCAATATTGCCAGCCTCTATGGTTGGAAATAGGAGCACATTCGCATTACCTTTTACCGTCGAATTCGGTGATTTTTTCTGGCAGCCTCTGCCACGATACCGCATCGAACTGTACGTTTTCATCAATGGCTAAGCTAGGTTATTGATATTGTACTCTTTTATGGACATTGTTCACTTTATTTATTGGCAAATGGTGCGTTATTGGCAAATGGTGCGCGCTACCATTTGTTGAGGTTGAAAGCATCGCGATTCTGGATTCGACATTCAGCCGTTGCCGAGCGTTATTGAACATTGATATGGCAATGTTGGTACGTTGTTCTTCGGCTGAATCCACCACCAAGCCACGGTCTGTCAATACGAGTGGGAACACATTATGGGGACCGATTCATTGAGTGGTATTGCGAACAACATCGGCAGTGATGCGTATCGAGCCTGCAACCACCCCATCGGAGTTACCCTTACGCGTGAGCATGGCTGAGCTTTCACACTGGCGTTGAGGATGCGTCTACCTTGTGTTTCGCACAACACGATCTTTTTAGAGTGTTTCTTAAGTATTCGATGATCTTTTCAATGGTTTTCATAATGTTTTATTCTATTTATTGATTTAATTTGTTCCGAAAGTAGTGATTTGGTGACGTTGCTAACGACTGAAACCCCATAGAACCATCTAAAATCTGCTATGTGGTATAAATCATATTGCTTTCTTGCTATAAGTGGTCACGTGAGCAGTTTAAGAAAAACATCGGAGAAATATGGATAACCAGTCACCTATTCAGCCTCCTAAAGTGGAGGGTGATACGCCCACTTTGCGCCTTTTTGCATTACTCGAAGTGATCGCAGAAAAGGACGAATTTTTCTCGTTACAAAGCCTTGTCGAAGAAACAGGTTTGCCGAAGCCCACATTACATCGAATGCTTCAGCAGCTAGAGAGCGCTGGCATTGTGCAGCGTGATCATGATGATCGGCATTACAGCACTGGAATACGGTTACGCCGTTTTGCCGAAAAGTTGTTATTGAACAGCACGATTCACAGCGCAAGGCACGCCGTATTATTGCGATTGCAAAGCGAAGTGGGAGAAAGCTGCAACCTGACTGCGCTTTCAGGGGGCGAGATTGTGTATGTCGATCGTGTTGAAACCCAAGCACCACTTCGGTTTTATTTGCACCCGGGCTCACGTGTGCCTGTGCATTGCAGCGCAACGGGTAAGCTTTTCCTCGCGAACATGAACGCCAAGCAGCGTAGGCGTGTGTTAACCACCACAGAATTAGAGCGCTATACTCAGCATACGAAAACCAGTGTTGAAGACTTAGAAACAGAGCTGGAACAGGTTAAGAACAATGGTTATGCCATCGATAATGAAGAGTTTTTGCCGGGTCTATTTTGTGTTGCTGTATTGGTGCCTACAAAGCGCGGACGTTCTAATCTTGGTATTGCCATACAAGCGCCGATTATTCGCCTAAAACCAGAACAAGCCTTGCATTTTCTTCCTGCTTTACAGCGCGCAGCCAACGCATTGGCCAAAATAGAAGAGGAAGAAGATGAACGGTTGTCTGGCAAATAGCCACGAGAAAGTCGTGTGTTATTCCGAGTTCAGGTGAATAGGTGAATGGGTGGATAGGTGCAATACGTAGAGATCAAAATTGCAGTAGAAGAACAGATTGAATCAGGGCTATTGCCTCCGGGGCAAAAGTTACCGCCAGAGCGTAAATTGGCGGAGTCCTTTGGTACGACCCGAGTTACATTGCGGGAGGCTCTATCACTGCTTGAAATTGAAGGGAAAATTTATCGTGAAGACAGGCGAGGGTGGTTTATTTCGCCACCACCACTGAGCTACGATCCGGGTAAAGACATTAGCTTTACGGCACTGGCGATAGCGAATGAAAGAAAGCCGAGAACGGACGTTCTGACCGCAAAAACCATTTTGGCGACCAAATACGCGTCTCAGATATTGGATCTGCAGCCTTTCTCTGATGTGCATAAGATTGAACGGCTTCGTTACCTCGATGAACGCCCTGTGATGCATGTGACTCATTATGTTCAGCCGGACTATGCGCCGAGCTTACTGGAACACGATCTTACCCTTTCACTCAGTGGTCTTTGTGCGAGCGAATACGGTATTCACCCTGCATCGACTCAAATTCGGCTGCGAACCACTTCACTACTTGGAGACATTGCGCAGTCTTTACGCGCAACACCGGGTGCACCTGCCATGGTGATTGAGCGTTCCAGCCTAGACCATTCCGGAGCGATCATTGATTGCCGGATTGAATATTGGCGTCATGATGCGATCAGCATTGAGTCGTCTGTGGTGTTGAAAAGCTAACTTATGTCGTTGTTTGCTATCGTTTTAGTGGTTTTCTCAGCGTTGTTGCACGCGAGTTGGAATATCATTGGTAAATCGAAGCAAGGCGCTGGTGGGGCGTTTTTTCTCGCTTCAGCGTATGCTCCTACCCTCATCTTGGCACCTTATACGATTTGGTTTCTTTCCTCTCCCGACATTGCCTTACCTTCCCAGTTTTGGCTTTGGGTCGGCATGAGTGCGGTCTTTCAAGCGGTGTATATGCTTGGGTTAGCGTACGCTTACCAACGTGCCGATGTAGGGGTTATCTATCCTATCGCAAGAGCGATGCCAGTGCTCATGGTTGGGCTGGGGTCGGTATTGTTGGGGCAAACATTGAATTATGTCCAATGGATTGGTTTTACCCTTATCACCCTTGGTTGTCTGTTTGTTCCGCTAGTAAAATTCAGCCAGTTTAGGCTCTCCGATTACCTGAATGGGGGGGTGGCTTGGGCGCTTGTCGCCGCAGTCGGAACAACGGGATACTCCATTCTGGATAAAGTCGCGATAGACATGCTTACCCGTGAAGTGAAGGAAGTTTACAGCGCGCAACAGGTCGCTATTTTTTATTTAGGTATTCAGTTTGCGTTTATGGCGGCGACATTAACCTTGACCTTTGCTGTGACCAAACAATGGCAGGTTTTTCAGCAGGGTTGGGCAATGAAAAAATCCGCCACGGTTGCAGGCGTTATGATGGGGATAACTTACATTTTGGTTTTGTATGCTATGACATTAACAGAGAATGTCAGTTTGGTGGTGGCACTGCGCCAGACCAGCATCATCTTTGGACTGTTGTTAGGTATTCTGTTTTTGAAAGAAAAGTGGCTGTATACAAGAGGGGTCGGGGTGGTGTGTATTGTCGTTGGACTTGTCTTAGCTCTTATTTGATGACCTGTGTAAAAACAAAAAAGTGCCCTGAAAAACAGGGCACTTTTGGTTAAAACCTTGTTGGTTTACTTACCACGTTGCCAGCCGTGGAATTTTTGCACCCATTCCAGCAATTTTTCTGGTGCGTTGGCTTTTTTCCATACCCCAGCGGTGTACTTCGCTGCTTCACTCATGGTTGGGTAAGGGTGAACCGTGCCAAGGATCTTGTTCAGACCAAGGTTGTACTTCATTGCCAATGTGAATTCTGCCAGCAATTCTCCCGCACCATGCCCCACAATGGTAACGCCGAGAATGGTATCTTTGCCTTTTGGCGTGATCACTTTAATGAAGCCGATGTCTGCCCCATCGGTAATGGCGCGGTCTAGATCATCAATGCCGTAAGTCGACACTTCGTAGTTCAAGCCTTTGGCTTTCGCTTCGCTTTCGTTAATACCCACGCGAGCGACTTCTGGTGTGGTGTACGTGGCCGCTGGCATCACACGGTAGTCGGCTTTGAATTTCTTAAATTGTCCAAACAACCCATTTACCGCCGCATACCAGGCTTGGTGCGCCGCAGCGTGGGTCAATTGGAATGGTCCACAGACGTCTCCAACCGCGAAGATATTTGGGTACTTAGTTTGTAAGTACTCGTTCACTTCCACGGTGCCACGTTCGGTGACCTCAATGCCGAGTTCTTCCAAGCCGAAGCCTTTCACGTTGGCAACACGACCGAGTGCCAGCAACACCTTATCAAAGTAAACGCGTTTGGTTTCACCTTGGTGTTCCAGTTCCGCAAACTGACCTTGCTCATCACGACCAAATAGCGCCGCTTTGTGACCCGTTAATAGGTTGACACCGTCTTCTGCCAAGTGGCTTGCCACGAGATCAGACGCTTCTCTGTCTTCACGAATGAGGATTTGTTCCGCCATCTCAACCAGCGTTACATCCGAGCCAAGCAAGCTAAAGCTTTGCGCAAGTTCGCAGCCGATTGGTCCGCCACCCAATACCAACAGTTTTTCAGGCTGCTCACGCAATTCCCATACGTTGTCGGAAGTCAGGTATTCAACATCGCTTAAACCTGGGATCCCCGGAACCAATGGGCGAGCCCCTGTTGCGATAACGATGTTTTTCGTCGTGAGCCGTTCACCGTTCACTTCCACTTCCCAAGGGGAAAGGACTTTCGCTTCGCCCGTGACACAATCGACACCCAACGAAGAATAGCGTTCGATAGAGTCGTGCGGTTCAATGCCTGCAATGACGTGTTGTACACGGTCCATAACGGCACCAAAATCGGCTTTTGCTTCGCCCGCGTCAATGCCAAAGCGTTTGGCTTGAGAGATTTCCTTCATGGTGTGCGCGGCACGAATCAAAGCTTTAGATGGCACACAGCCTGTATTCAAACAGTCACCGCCCATCTTATGGCGCTCAATCAAGGTAACTTTGGCTTTCACGGCCGCCGCAATATACGCCGACACCAAACCGCCAGAACCGGCACCGATAACGACCATGTTGGTGTCGAATTTTGTCGGTTTCTTCCAACCTTCATACACTTTACGTGCTGCAATAATGTCGACCAGTTTCTTCGCAATTAACGGGAACAAACCCAATAACACGAACGAAAGCAGAATCGGAGGCGAAATAATGCCCGCTAACGAATCGATTTCAGCTAACTGAGTACCGGCGTTAACGTATACCGCCGTGCCTGCCAGCATACCCAACTGGCTCACCCAGTAAAAATCGCGGGCTTTGATTGGCGTTAAGCCCATCAATAAGTTGACGACAAAAAACGGGAATACTGGAATTAAGCGCAGAGTAAACAGGTAGAACTTACCCTGCTTTTCAACGCCCTCGTTAATGGCAGATAAACGCTCGCCGAATTTGCTTTGTACCCAGTCGCGCAGTAAAAATCGGCTGAACAAGAACGCCAAGGTTGCGCCTACCGAACTGGCGAAGGAAACCAACAGCAAGCCCCAGCCAAATCCAAACAATGCGCCGCCTAGTAGCGTCATGATGGCGGCACCCGGCAGCGATAAGGCAGTTACGATGACGTAAATGACAAAGTAAGTCACACTGGAAAGCAGAGGATTTTCAGCAATCAGAGAAGACAGTTGCTCCTGTTGCTGCTTCGCCGTTTCCAAGGTTAGGAAGCGCCCCAAATCTAAGCTGAACCATAAAACTATGAACCCAACAATCGCGAGCGCGAGAAGTATCTTTTTTTTGCTCATCACATTTCCTTCATTAGGTTGTTGGCAAAATGATCAACCACTTATATCCATGACGTGGTCTGGCTATAAGTGTAGTGAAACTGGTTAATAAAAACAGGACCAATACGTTCTTTTCCCTGAACTGAAACAGAAGAGCTCCGGATCCAGCATCTTGAGGGAGTTTGAGTATTCATGGGTTGCCCTGTTTTGAGGACTTGTTTTAAAAGACCCAACAAAGCGCCGCTTCATTTCATGTTTTTATACTTTTTTTTAAAAAAAGGAGAGAGCCTTATTCCACTTGATTCTGAATGAGGCTTGATGACAGAAAAAACAAATCCCCTGAGGTGAAAGAAAACTCAGTATGATTTAGGGGGGTGGTTGCAGATAAGGGAGCGCGAAAATTCTTCCTGACACATTTGGGCGCGCGGTTCATTTTCATACAAGCGATAGAGACGGCACATCTCGACTAACGTATCGCACGCTAAAAGATAGCTTTTGTGACGAAATGTCTGACTGCGGTCGGAATTGTTCATTTCATTGACCAGCGCGTAGTGCAGTTTTTTCAATACACGAATGGCGCAATAGTCGTCACCGACTTCCTGGGAACGTTTCACCAGTTTTTTGCAGGCGTCGTTGTAAGCATGAAGCGCTTGCTCACAACCATTACTTTTGGTCAGTACCGCTTCACACAAATACATCTCGGTTTTTAAATCTTGCACCTTCAAGCGATAGTTGTCGATATTGCGGAAAATCTGATGATGAAGTGAATCCATTTCTTTAACATCCCAAATGACTGAATTTAATTAAATGATAATCATTATCAATTAATAAATCTACTCCCCTTTTTTGTTTTAAAATTTACGTGGTCGATCACGAAATGTTATTTATGCGCCCTTTTTACAGAAAAGCTAAATATATCATCGAGATAATTCAATAGTGCTCCCTTTTTGATTTTGTGGGAATTTTCGTGCTTCAAAGCGATGCTCCCAGATGGTGCCTGCCCTGACAAGGTATCTCGATATTGCAAAATCTTTTTCACTCTTTCTCCCCAAAATGTAAAACGACTTGAATTGATAATCATTATCAATTAGATCTATATGTCGATATGTAGTGGTTATTTTTCAATCTGGATACAAGATATAGTTATGGACGTAATAAAACGCGACGGGCGAAAAGAGAAAACAAGCCTAGATAAAGTGACCCGAAGGGCAGAAGCACTGTCTGACGGCTTAAAGGTCGAACCTATAGCAGTGGCGCAAAAAGTAGTAAGTGGTCTGTACGATGGCATTAAGGTGACAGAGATTGATGTTTTTCTGGCAGAAACAGCAGCAAGTTTGGCAGCAGAGCACCCAGATTACGCTAAGCTTGCCGCCCGAGTGCTGGTGAGCTCACTTCAAAAAGAAACCCAAGGATTCCAGTGGGCAACAAAGCAGCTCGCAAAAATCGGCATTTTATCGGATGACTATGTTGCTCAAGTACTGCGGCAAGGTGCTGAGCTGGCAGAGCTGATCGATTACCAACGTGATTATCAGTTTGACTACTTCGGCTACAAAACGTTAGAGCGTTCATACCTACTGAAAGTGGATGGCGTGATCGTTGAGCGCCCCCAAGACATGTACATGCGGGTTGCGATAGCGGTGGCGGGTGAAAACATCCAGGAAATCAAAGAGCTCTACGACATGTTGAGCTTGGGGTATTACACCCATGCAACGCCTACGTTGTTTAATGCGGGCTGCAAAATGCAGCAGCTGTCATCGTGTTTTCTTTTGGCGATGCAAGATGATTCCATTTCAGGCATCTACGACACATTAAAAGATTGCGCGTTGATTTCAAAATCGGCGGGTGGCATTGGTTTACATATCCACAATATTCGAGCTTCGGGCGCACCAATCATTGGTACGAACGGCATTTCGAACGGGATTATCCCGATGCTGAAAGTGTTCAATGAAACCGCTCGTTATGTAGACCAAGGTGGCGGTAAGCGAAAAGGGTCTTTCGCGATTTACCTAGAACCTTGGCACGCCGACATTGAAGCCTTCCTTGATCTGCGTAAAAACCACGGTAAAGAAGAATTCCGTGCTCGGGATCTTTTCTTGTCGCTTTGGGTGCCCGATTTATTCATGGAACGTGTGGAACAAGACGGTGATTGGACACTGTTCAGCGAACACAGTGCGAAAGGGCTCTCTGACGTTTACGGTGATGACTTTGTTGCCTTGTACGAAAAGTATGAACGTGAGGGGCTAGGGCTCAAAACAGTCAAAGCGCGTCAAATTATGACTCAGATTATTGAGTCCCAAGCGGAAACGGGCACCCCTTACATGCTGTACAAAGACGCGTGTAATGTGAAATCGAACCAGAAAAACTTGGGCACCATCAAGTCCAGTAACTTGTGCGCTGAGATCATGGAAGTGTCGACAGCCAACGAAACCGCCGCCTGCAATTTGGCTTCACTCGCTCTCCCCAAATGCATTATTGATGGGGTGTTTGATTTCGAAAGGCTCCATGACATCACGAAAATTGCGATCAAGAATCTAGATCGCGTGATTGACGTGAATTACCACCCAACCGACAAAATCGAAAAATCGAACCACGCTCACCGACCTGTTGGCTTGGGCATTCAAGGCTTGGCCGATGTGTTCTTCAAGTTGCACCTGCCTTACGACAGTGATGAAGCCCGTGCGCTGAACCGTGATATCGCCGAAACCATGTACCACGCCTCTCTTGAAGCTTCGTGCGAGTTAGCCCAAGAATTGGGTGCTTACAGCAGCTACGATGGATCGCCAGCCAGCCAAGGTATTTTCCAGTTTGATTTATGGAACGAACAGCCAAGCGCTCGTTGGGATTGGTCGACCCTGAGAAACAACATCGTTTTGCATGGCCTTCGTAATTCGCTCTTAATCGCGCAAATGCCGACGGCTTCTACCGCTCAAATTTTGGGGAACACCGAAGCATTTGAAGCGCAAACCAGCAATATCTACAAACGTCAGACACTGTCTGGTGAGTTCATCATTGTTAACCGTCACTTGGTCGAGGTGTTGGAAGAGCGCGGCTTATGGACAGCCGCGATTCGCGATTCCATCATTTTGAACAACGGTTCTTTGCAAAATATTGCGTCCATTCCTGATGATGTAAAAGCGGTGTATCGCACAGTATGGGAGCTTTCTCAAAAGGCGATCATCGACATGTCGGCGGATCGTGGTCCGTACGTTTGTCAGTCACAAAGCCTCAACCTGTGGTTGGCGTCTCCTACGTTTGCTCAGATTAACGCGATGCATTTCTACGCCTGGAAGCGCGGTTTGAAAACGGGCATGTATTATTTGCGCACCAAACCCTCAGCGAACGCCGTAAAGGTAACCGTTAGTAATAACGGCAGCGAAGAGAATAACGACAGCGAAGAGTGTGTAGGCTGCGGCGCATAACAACGACTTTAACATTATTGATATTAAGGCGGACGATGCTCTGCCTACGCATTAGGACACTCCCATGATAGTAAAAAACAAATTTAGCCTATTCCCTATTCAGTACGAAGAGATCTGGCAAGCCTACAAAACCCATGAAGCCGCTTTTTGGACAACCGAAGAGCTCGATTTTGCGCAAGATCTGCCTGATCTGCAAAAACTGACGGAAGGGGAGCAGCACTTTATCCGTCACGTTTTGGCGTTTTTCGCGCAAAGTGAAGGCATGATTAATGAGAATTTGTTGACTCGTTTTTACGGTGAAATTGAAATTGCAGAAGCGCGTTGTTTCCTTGCACTGCAAGCGTTTAATGAAGTCATTCACGCGGAAACGTACGCGCTTCAGCTAGAAACGTACATACCGGATGTGGAAGAGCGCGAGCGCTTGTTCAACGCCATCGATAACGTGCCAACGGTGAAGCGCAAAGCCCAATGGGTGATGAAGTGGATCTCGTCCGACAAACCCCTTGCCATGCGCTTAATCGCGTTTGGTTTAGTGGAAGGGCTGTTCTTTGCGGGCAGTTTCTGTGCAATTTACTACTTCCGTAAGCGCGGTTTGTTGGCCGGTCTGGCAGCAAGTAACGACTTAATCGCCCGCGATGAGGGTTTGCACTTTAGCTTCTCAGCATTGCTGTTTAAAACGCTGGGTCAGGGCAAGGTGACGCAAGCGGAATTTGAAGAGATATGCCGTGAAGCGGTGTCTATCGAAAAAGAGTTTGTAACAGAGGCATTGCCTGTGGATCTGATCGGTATGAATGCGGATCTGATGTGTCAATACATTGAGCACACGGCGGATGTTATTGCGGGGTTATTTGGGTTTCACCCTGTTTTTGGGGCGGAAAACCCATTTGATTACATGCGCCTGCTTGATATGGAAGGGAAAACCAATTTCTTTGAAAAACGGGTAACTGAGTATAAACGCCCGCAAGATCGTCAACTGGCTTTTGACGCCGATTTCTAACAGGAGGGGAACATGCAAATAGAGATGTTTAGCAAGGACAACTGTCCTCAATGTGTCACCGCAGCCAATTGGATTGCTCAGCAGGGTATGAAGTTACGTCAACTTAAGCTCGATAAAGACTTCGACCGCGAATCTTTATTTGAACTCTTCCCGACAGCACGCAGCTATCCGCAGTTTAGAGTGAATGGTGAAGCGGTAGGGGATTTTGAATCGCTGAAAAGACAGTTAGCATTTGTGTCAGAAGCGGCATTTTAGTGAGATGTAGAAACGACAATGGCGGCATGTGAATGCCGCCATTTTCATGAACCTGACCACGGGATTTACATTGTCGTGGTATCGAACTGATAGGTTTTCATGTCGGCTTTTTTCTGTTGCGATGTAAGGGTTCTCAGGCTCTTCATTAACATGGGCAACACTATTAGTGTAAGGGCAAGGTTTGAAGCGGGCACCGATAGCCAAATGCCATCTACACCGAGATATGTCGGCAAAATCCATAAAAAAGGCAATTGGATAAACATATTACCGGCAGAGACAAATAGGGCTTTGCCACCCATCCCTATCGCCATAAAGTAAACAGAAGCCGCAAATAAAAAGCCATCCAAGTAAAGAGCAAGCAAATGAAGTTTCACGCCTTGTGCTGTGGCCTCGGTTAATACTGCGTCACCAGTAGTAAACAAAGAGATGGCCGTTAGGGGAGATAGGTTCACCAGCACCACCATAACGATCCCCAAGCTTACCGAAACCGATAATGCCAATTTAACGGTTTTAATAATGTTGTTGTATTGCTTGGCACCGAAGTCGTAACTCACTGGTGGTTGCATTCCGTTAGCGATCCCTTCCGTGAAGTAGTAATACATACTCGCTATGTAACCGACAATGGCAAAAGCCGCGATATGAGTTGCATCGCCGTACATCATAAATAGCTTATTGTGCAGTGCCATAACGAAACCAAAATAAAGGAACATCACCAAGGTTGAAACACCGAGTTGAATGATGCGCTTTGCCAAATGCCATTTAAACACACCATAAAGTACTTTCGCTTCCGAATACTTGCTTAGGAAATAGCAAAGCCCCAATAGGCAGGTGACCAACTGGGCGATTAAGGTGGCCATCGCCGCCCCTTTTAGCCCCATATTGAGGTGAGCCAAAAAGGCATAGTCGAGTAAAATGTTCGCGAATGCACCGACAACAATCAATGCGGTAGCGAGGTTGGGGCTGTTGTCATTTCGGACTAACATTGGCAGTGCGGTCGCCCCAATGGTCAGTACGGCACCTGTGGTTAATAGGTTGACGTAATCTTCAGCGAATGCTCTTGGCAAACCTGAAGCGCCTTGCATGGACAATATTGAGCCGCTGGACATCACTAGGAAGATTGCCCCTACGCTACCCGTAGCAACAATGAGTACAATGGCGGTGAAGAGAGAATGGTTGACGCACCTTGCATTTCCTTCTCCACGGCTGATGGATGCCACACTGCCGCCCCCCATACCAATCAGTAAGCCAATCCCAATGACGATCGCCAATACAGGGTAGGCCATACTGATTCCTGCGAGCCCATCTCTGCCAACGTAGTGACCAACAAAAATGCCATCGATGACTTGATAAAGACCACTCACCACCATGGCTACGATAGACGGTATGGCATAACGCCAAAACGTTTTTGTTACGGAATCGGTTTTTTGAGGGAGAGTGATGTGAGACATGGCGCGCTTACCTGACTATTTTGAACAAAATTTGCGCAATTATATTTCTAATGTGGATAGATAAAAGTTAACATCTATCCGTATTTCGGATGGATTGGAGCGATGACAAAATGAATTGGACTCTGGATCAGATTGAAGCGTTTGTGATGGCGGCTCGCAGTGGGTCCTTTTCCGCAGCAGCCCGAAAAATGGGGAAGGCACAGTCTCGGGTGAGCAGCGCCATTTCAAACCTAGAGGTGGATCTGGGGTTTGAGCTCTTTGATCGTTCCGCTCGCTTTCCTGTTTTAACCGATTTAGGTAAGCAGATGTTGATCGACGCTGAAGCGCTTTTACAACAAAGTCAGAAGCTGAATAGCCGGGCATTAACGGCTTCTTCTGGCGAACCCCTCACCTTAAAACTCACGGTAGATGAAGCGATCCCTTTGGATACCGCTCATTCCATTTTCACCCACTTAGGGGAGCGATTTCCGAATCTTCGCCTAACGATCACCAATGGCTCGCGTGACGATATCTCCGCTGCGATTGCCGAAAAGAAAGCGGATATCGGGCTTATGTTTCGCCAAAGTGATTTGCCGAGAGAAGTGGAATTTCAATCCATAGGGTACTTTGAAAAGGTACTTATCATAGGCGAGGCACACCCATTGGCCAATGAAAAGGAAGTGTCATTATCGGATTTGTATGGAGACCGGCAATTGGTGATTTGCGACCGTTCTGGAGAAGGAGGCGACAAGGCATTAACGCCGAATCATTGGCACATCGACAGTTATTATTTAATTTGCGATTTGGTGGCGCGTAACCAAGGTTGGGCAATTGTCCCTCAGCACATCGTCGATTCCGATTGGTTTTTAGGGCAAGTCAAAACCATGAAATGTAAAGATTCGTTTGCGGATATGATGGTAGAAGTTGGGTTAGTCAAGCGAACGGATAGCCAAACAAGCGAAGTAAAACGTTGGCTGATGACCGAGCTGAAAGAGATGATGGCGAACCGCGCTTAATCTGTGTCAGATTCTTAAAAATGCCCTACAAGCGGGAAACCATGCAGGGCACAAAGGCAGCTTTTCGGAATTATTTTAGATCCAGGCTGTAGGAAATAAGCAGCTTAACGTCATTGCGGTCTTGCTTATGCACCACATCGTTACCGCGGAACATGCCGTGGAATAGACGAACGTTAAGCCCTTTCAACCCGCCATCCAAAAACTGATACCCAAGGTTCCAATCTAACGAATGCATGGTGCCATCGTATTCCTTCTCGGTTTTGCTGGAACGAACGTGAGTGCCATAGTTGGCACCAAGACCAGCGGTTAAGCCTGCAACACCAAAATCAGCGAAGTTGTAGTTCACAGCAAGTTTCGCGGCTTTTGTGCCATCAACGTTATAGTCTTCTAGCTGAGAAGCGGTTTGTTGGAAGTTACGGTTGTCGGAGTTCGCCCAAGGCGTTAGGCGGAAGTTATAGCCAACTTCTTGACCTTTGGTGTCGGTGGCGCTGAAACCCGCTATCCAAGTAAAGTTGCCGCTTTTGATGTTGGCGCCCAAGCCAACGTAACGTTGTGCTTGCTGATCTTTCAATCCAGTCAGTTCTGATTCCGCGCGAATACTGCCATGGTAAAAGCCCGTTAGGTTGACTTTTGCGTTGCCCATGTCGAAGCCATATTGACCCAATACTTGCCAGTTTGTGCGGTAATTTTTCCCTTCCCCGTAGCCTAAATCTATCTGACCACCATCAAACTTATAGATGCCACCGACCGTGTGAATGTAGTCGATGATCTGGCCTTGTTTGCCACCAGGGTGCTGGTTTTGATGCCAAGTTGTGGTCATATCGTGGAAGTTTTTACGCCAGTCGTTTTTGAACTTGTCAGCAATGGCATACCCAACCACGAAATCGCCAAAATGCGCTTTGGCTTCAAGCCCGCGGTAGGCATGTGGGTTTAACCCCCAGCTCGACCGGATGGTACCGATATTGATTCGGGTGTAACCACCGCGCAAGGCGAGACCGGCTTTGTCATCGCCAAATTTGGCTTTTAGCGATACCACTGGAACGGCAACATAAGACTTTTCGCACGCTTTGCCATCGTATGATGAGTTGTTCTCGCAAGTGTGATCGAAATAGAGAATTTCCGACATGCCAGTCGTTTCGCCTAGCTGTAGGTTGGTGTTCGCCCAGATATCAATTCCAACCGTGTCTTTGAAATAACCAGAGCGGTAATCCCAAGCGAATTGCAAGGTTTGGTTTTCAATATTCGGAACGTACTCACCGTTGTCGTCTTTTTGTTGACGATCTCGGATGTACAAGAAAGAGTGCAGTTTGGATGAAGAGTCTTCATAAAAGGCTTGTTTAGCTTCATCAGCAAGGTTAAGTGCCGCCGCACTTTGGTTGAGGGCATCGTTTTGATCGCCGTCATTTGCGTGTACAGGCAGTGCCGCCATTGCAACCAAAATGGAGGGGGTGAGTCTGGAAAGTGGAACCTTTTTTATCGTATTCATAACTATATCCATCAGTTATTAGTTTGTCTGTGAATAATCACATCAATAATGTTATGAAAACGGCGGTTTTTTAAAATAGAAACGATGTTTTAATTTTGATTTATAAGACTTGGATCATAGTTAGATGACGGGATTAGAAGTTGATCACAATCTGATTATGGTGGGGGGGACGAGAAAAGACAGGAATTTAATGTATTGATTAATTTAATGATTATTGGCCTCGTCTTTAAGGCTTGATTTGGCGTTGCCTGCGCGACATCACTTTTTTAATAAAGGGATATTGAGCGGTTTTTTTGTGACATCCATCAATAAAGGTCGACCCATCCATTCGCTGGTCTTGAATTGAATAGCCGCGACACAGGGGAAATAACTTTGTGTGTTTGGCTTCTCTCCGGTTCTATACCCTCTTCAAAGCATTGGGTAAGGGCATCATTGCACTGCACGTATTTCTGTTATTTATGACCAAGTGAAGAATACTATTTGGCTGCAAATCCAACACTTTTTGAGTGAAAAACGTTCGTGAGATTCTCCGGCTATGCTAGGTTAGCGTATTATTTTTTGATAAAAATCGACCGATTCGAATGAACCAAGTGAACAATACGTCGACGGATGAAACCCGAGGAATACTGGCATCAATTATCGCTTCCATGGGGTTTGCCCTGTTACCGGCTTATGTGACATTTCAGCCTGACGTTGCTGGCATCATAACCGATGTTGATATGGGGAATTGGTTGGCTGGTCAGCGAGTAATGTGGGGGTCGATACTCCTATTGCTCGGTCTTACTCTATTTGGACGGCTCCCGACGTTTTGGTCTTTCTTTTCGCAGTGGCGATTGTGGCCAAGATTCATGCTATCGGCGATGCTGATTGCGCCGCAACTTTGGGTGTTTGTTTGGGCACCCCTCCAAGGAGAGACGCTTTCGGTTGCACTTGGTTATTTTTGCTTGCCTTTAACGTTGGCGGCGACGGCGCATTTTGTGTACAAGGAACGCATTACTCGACAGCAGCTGATTGCCTGTGTTATTGCCGCTTGCGGCGTGGCGTATGCATACGCCATGGCAGAGGGGGTGTCTTGGATTGTCTTCTTGATTTGCTTCGGTTATCCCGTTTATTTTATGTTTCGCCGCCAATACAACATCAGTAGCGATGTGTCTTTCAGTTTGGAGAACCTGTTTTTATTGCCGTTTGCCCTCATCGGTATGGCATTGATTTATCCTATGGAGTCTTGGGGAGCCATTGCACCCAATGCTTGGCTGTATTACATCGGCTTGGCTTTTACTGGGATTATTCCGATTATTCTCTTTTTCTATGCGTCGCAGCAGCTGCCCTTGACCTTATTTGGATTACTCGGTTATTTGGAACCCGCGCTGGTTTTTTGTGTGGCGCTGATCTTAGGGGAGCGTATTGCGCTGATCCAGTGGCCAACCTATCTGGCGATTATGCTAGCATTGGCCATTGTTGCATTTGAGCAGTTTACCATGCGACGATCGTCCCTATTCTCCCGCCCCAAGCTTTGATTGCTCACTGCTTTCGACCAACATCTCTGTCGCAGTGTTTTTTAGCATTTGCCATTCTTGCTCATCCACTTCTATGCCTTGTTTCCAAGCGGCTTTCTGAGCGTCGGAGAGCTGCTTTGCAGGAATATGGATGGTGTAGCCGTCTGATATTGCCGAAAAATCAAAGTCGTCAATCGACAGCACTATCGTCATATCGTGGATGCTCAAAGAATCCGGCGATACTTGCTCGGAAAAGCACAGCTCCGGTGAAAGGCGTCCTTTGTTGAGCATCAACAATACTTTCTGAGGAGACGATCCATTTTCCCAATAGGCTTTACACGCAATGCCTTTAGACGCCAGTTTGGCTAATTCACTGTAAGCGAGCCAACGGTTATGGCATCGAGTTAGTTTCAACGTCATTTGACGTCGTTTGACCAATTTTTGCAGTGCGAAATCCAGCACAACAGGCAAATGACACGCAAGGCTGGAGCCGTGAAGATCGATCTCTAGGCTGTCATTGCCAAGCTCGCACACCTCCACAGGGCAATCCTCTTCGTTGCTCATGAATCGGCTGCCATTGTTGAAGTGTTTAACGCCATTGAGCCCCGCCATTTGCAAATCTGCGACCATATTGGCGATGATATCGGCTTCGCCACAATGTCTTCGCATGCCCAAAAAGGCTTTGGTCACCATTGCCACCAATTCGTTATGAGACACAATCATGATCTTTCGCCTTCAGAGTGTTGGGTTGATGACGGTAACGTAGGAAAGATCCATTCGTCTTCATGGATTTCATCAAGCAGTGGTGCACCTTGAAAAAACGTCACTCTTACCCAGCGATCTGACCTTGGGTCAAATTTCGTTGCACCGAAAATCGCCAATTTGCATCGTAATAGGTGCATGGGCAGGGCGTCTTTGTGCAGCACATTCATTTGTATGTCGCCCATCACTTTGTTTCCGAGTGTCCATGCCCTGCGTGCAATGGCACGGTGTTTTGGGTGTTTTAGTGAAAATTCTGCCATAGAAATATTTGGGTTTTCGGCGACAAGGGACTGATAAAGCGCGCTCACCTGACGGCCGATATCCAGTGGCAGCTCTTTTTCTTCGCCGGGCTCTACTTCTCGCACACCGAGCCTTGGTTCTTCTTTATCTTGTGAGCGATACCAAAACCAGTAGTGGTTGTCGTGTTGCGAATAATCGGTGTCAATGGCCCAGCGATAGCGGGTTTCTAGCAAGGTAATAAATTGCTGAACGGTTCTACTGCCTTCTAAGTATAAGGATTCATCGCAATTCATGTTGTCTTGGTATTGGTCGACTTTTTCTGGGTACAGCTCCATTAAGCAGCTCGTTAACGATTCCTGCGCTTCTAAGCTGAAATGAGCATACTGTTCTAGCCGTTGCCCCCAGTTTTGGCTGAGGCTTGTCATGGTATCGATGCTGGCTACCAAGCTTTTGAGTTCTAGAACGGCCTTGGCATTACGTTGTCGTTGGGGTTCATTGATGGTGACAACCTGATCTAAATGACAAATGGCTTTATTTAATAAGGCGATGAGTTGCGAAATACTGCGATCGTCGGGGAACTGGCTGAGTACTTCTGATAAAGCCGCTTCTCTGGCGGTTAACCACTGGTCGACAATACAGGGGTGATTAATGAGGTACGGTGCCATGCCGAGCCCCGTTGCATTGCCAACACCAAGGTAGCGCTGAAATGAGCGATCGAGCTCGACGAAACGGCTTCCGCCTTGCTGCTTGGCGAGGTAGTGAACCCAATCTAGGCTGAATTCACGCAGCAGGTAAACCGCACACATTTGAGCGCTGAACGATTGCTTAAAATCTGGGTTGTTTTCCAGCAACTTAAAATCGGCTATGCCAAATTTTCCATTGCCATAGACGGCAGTGGTTCGCAAAATGTAGCCCACTTCTGCCAGTTCCTTTTCTTCAGGCTGAACGCCCTTCGCCAAACTTGACACAATGTGCTCGAACACTCGGACGCTTTTGTTCGCCCGAGCCAACACCAATACGTTGTTGGGGTTACGACCCGCTTCCTGCAAGGGCACATTTTCACGCAGCCTGTTTAAGAGCGCCTGTGATACGTCGCCTTCTACGAGTGCAAACGTCACATCCCATTTCTCGGCGATCACTCTGTCGTTACGCTCGTCGTCTTCAATTTCACTGCAGAACACCACTAAGTGGTAACGGTTTTCTGGTGTTTTCAGTTGATAAACGACGTGTCCAAAGCCCTGTGGACACAGTTCCCATTGGTGTTGGGTCACACGCCATTGTTGATGGGCCATTTTGCGGATCAAAGTGCGAACGAAACTGATCCGCGTTTGGTGCATCGCGCCCAAACGTTCTGGATCCATAACGACATCGGCATTGCGATATTGGGCGTTAACATGAGTAGAACGATGTGCATCCATTTTTGCTCACCACCATATTGTTATAGGAAGAATCATTGTTATAGGAAGAATCATTGTTATAAGAAAAGTCATCGTTATAAGAAGCATACACATCAGTGCTATTGGGCATACCAAGTTCTTGGATAGGTGGGCAAACACCCACCCCACTATTGACTAATCTAACCCTTGCTCTTTTGCCAACTTCATGGCTATTTGCGGTGCGTTCCATAGAGAAGGCAGCAAAATTAACGACACTGGCACTGCGGTAATCACGATGAACGACTGCAATGCAGATATTCCACCAGAACCCAGAGAGATAAGAATCAGTGCCGTTACCCCCATCATCACCCCCCAAAAGGTACGAATAATGGCGTTGGGTTCGGTTTCCCCACTGATCACCACACTAATGGTGTACGTCATGGAATCCCCCGTTGTGACAATGAAAATGGTGGTCAGAATCAAAAAGAGAATCGAGACAAACATTGGCAACGGCAGCTGTTGAGTGACCGCCAATAACGCACCAGGAAGGTTAAAGCCTTCAAAGGCTTTACTGACGGTGCCCGGTTCGGCGATTTCAAACGCCAGCCCCGATCCGCCCACGATGGTGAACCAAAAGAACGTCACCAAAGGGGCAACAATGCTGATGGTCGTAATGATCTGGCGAATGCTTCGTCCCCGTGAGATACGAGCGATAAAGATGGCCATCATGGGGCCGTAGCCCAAAAACCAGCCCCAGAAGAACACGGTCCACCAGCTTAACCAGCCTTCGTCACCGCGGTAGGTCGCCATGGGAATGAAGTTGTCTAACATGGTGCCCACGCCTTGAATGTAGCCGTTGAAGATGAAGTTGGTCGGTCCAAATAACAGAATGTAGATCATCAATGCGCAGGCTAGGATCACGTTGAATCGGCTGAGCATCTGCATACCTCGGTTCAAACCACTGATGGCGGAAAGGGTATAAAGGGTGATGGCGAACATGACAATGATCAGCTGAGTGGTAAACCCATCAGGGATATCGAATAGGGCGTTAAGGGCGTAGCTCACTTGCAAGCCTAAGAAACCAATCGGCCCAATGGTTCCAGCCGCCACCGCGACAATACAACAGGCATCAATCAATGCCCCTGTTTGCCCTTTGAGCGCGCGTTCACCTAAAACAGGGTACAGCAAAATACGAGGTTTTAGCGGCAGTCCTTTGTCGTAATGTAAATGCATGATAACAATCGAGGTCAAACTGCCCACGATAGCCCAAGCAAGAAAACCCCAGTGCATAAAAGATTGAGAAAGCGCATTGAACGCCATTTGTTGGGTATCTTCTTGTACCCCATACAGAGGGGGTGGGCTAACAAAATGCGCAATAGGCTCTGCCGCTGCCCAGAACACCCCCCCACCTGCGAGCAGAGTACAGAAGATGATCGCCATCCAGCGGAAGCCATTCATTTCCGGAGCGGAGAGATTGCCCAAAATGACTTTTCCCGTTCTGCCTGCGGCAAGACCGAGACCAATCAAAAAGGTTAACAGCAGCAATAATTGCCAGTAGGGTCCAAAGACCTTAACAGACCATGCAAAACCTGTGTTGACCAGTGTGGAGAGCAGCTCTCCATTAAATAAAGCAAGCAGAACGAATAGGGCAATAAAGCCGCCGCTGTACCATAGTGCAGGGTTGGTCAGCCCTAACGCATCCGTTGCGTTTTGGGCTGGGGGTGTGGTGCTTGATACGGAATGAGCAGCTTCCGTACTTTTCATGCTATTGGTTAGATCAGACATGTGCTGACTCCAGAAGTTTGCTTTGCAGTTGCAAAGGTGTATTTAACACCTGCCCTTATTATGGCTGTTGTTGGGCAGGCTGTTCCCTGTCAGGTGACCTTCAGGCTTTATGAATGGCTAGGCTCTAGCCCGCTTTTCAAAAAGTTGAACCAGTTATCACCGATAATTTGTCCGGCCTCGAGTTCGTTGAACCCATGACGTTGTAATCCGTTGTAAATGTTTTCCATTCCTTCGCTGCCTGCAAACCACGGCAGAGAGTCTGGCCAGCCTGAATTGCTTGCCGAGCCTTCACCATAGTCCATGGCTTTCGACCATCGACCATTGCGCATCCACTCCAGTACAGACTGAGGCTGGTTAAGGCATAAGTCAGACCCGATAGCGAGATGTTCAACGCCAACCATGTCGGCGGTTTTGGCGATCATTTGGCAAAAATCTTCCAAGGTGCAATTGCTGCCGTTTGGAAGATGGAAAGGGTAAAGGCTAAAACCCAGTAACCCACCACGCTCCGTGAGCGACTTAATGACCTCATCCGACTTATTGCGAAGGGCTTTGTGCGCAAAGTTTGGGTTAGCGTGGCTAATGCAAACAGGGCGAGATGACATATCGATGGCTTCCAGCGTTGAGCGTTCTGCGCTGTGAGACATATCGATGATCATGCCGACTCGGTTCATTTCCTGAATGGCTTGTTTGCCAAATCGGGTAATGCCCATGTCGTGCTGCTCGTAACAGCCCGTTGCCAACAAACTTTGGTTGTTGTAGGTGAGCTGCATGATCAGCAGACCTTGGCGTTTCATGACTTCAATTAAGCCTATCTCATCTTCTATTGGGGAGCAGTTCTGCGCCCCAAAGAAAATACCGACTCTGCCCGACGCTTTCGCTTCCTCGACATCTGCCATGGTGTGAATAGGCATGATGAGGTCGGCATTTTGCTCAAACCTAAGGTTCCACTCTGCAAAACGCGTGAGCGTTTCTCGAGTGTTTTCGTGATACACCACGGTAGCGTGCACGGCGGTAATCCCGCTGGCTTTTAATGTTTGAAAATACTCGCGATTCCAGTTGCAGTACTGCAAGCCATCAATCACTATCCTTTGCTGATACATGCCTATCTTTTCCTAGTCGGTGTTCGCGAGATGATCAGTAAGGACGCTGGTAAGTCGTCTTCACTACGGTGTAAAACTCTTTGGCGTACTGACCCTGTTCACGCGGACCAAAGCTGGAGTCTTTGCGCCCACCAAACGGCACGTGATAATCGGTGCCCGCCGTTGGCAAGTTCACCATGACGCATCCCGTTTGTGCTTGCTGTTTGAAAAGGGCACTGGTGCGTAGGCTCTGAGTGATGATGCCGCCCGTCAAACCAAAGCGAGTGTCGTTGGTGACGGCAATGGCTTCTTCGAGGTGAGCAACACGAATGACGCTTGCCATTGGCGCAAACACTTCTTCTTGGTTCATTTCCCATTGGTTTTGCGTGTCCAAAAATAGCGTCGGCGACATGTAGTAACCTTCGTGAGCGAGGGTCAAACGTTCACCACCAAATGCCAATTCCGCGCCGCTTTGGCGGGCTTTCTCAAGCCACGCAAAGTTTGCATCCAGTTGATTGCCATCGACAACCGGCCCCATAAACACACCGTCTTCGAGTGCGTGACCGACTTTCAATTCACTCATGCGTTTGATCAGCGCTTCCACGTATTGATCGTGAATGCTGTCCATCACCACTAGGCGAGAAGACGCGGTACATTTTTGGCCCGCACCAGAGAAAGAACCTGCAATGGTGGCATCCACCGCCGTTTGAATGTCCGCATCGTCCGCAACCACCAAGGCATTTTTACTGCCCATTTCCAATTGGCAGCGCACAAAGTTGGGGGCCGTTGCCGCCGCCACTTTACGACCCGTTTCGACAGAACCTGTAAAACTGACGGCGTTAATGTCTTTGGAATGAATGAGGGTATTCCCCACCTTAGAACCGCTACCCAGAACCAAGTTGAAGGTGCCTGCAGGCATACCCTGACGGTGAATAATGTCCGTCAGCGCAACGGCACTCGCAGGAGTGAGGTTGGCGGGTTTCCAGATCACGCTATTACCAAACGCCAGTGCTGGTGCGATTTTCCAAGCGGCGGTGGCGGTAGGGAAGTTCCATGGCGAAATGATGGCGACAACGCCCACAGCCTCACGCGTGACTTCAACAGACACGCCAGGGCGAACAGAATCGGCGGTGTCGCCCATTTGGCGAAGGACTTCCGCCGCGAAGTATTGAAAGAATTGCCCAGCGCGATAGATTTCGCCGCGACCTTCCGCAAAAGGCTTGCCTTCTTCACGAGAAAGCAGCGTGCCCAACTCGTCGCAGCGAGCAATCAACTCATTGCCAATGGCTTGCAAGACCGCTTGCTTGCGCTCCATCGGGGTGCGTTCCCATTCTGGCTGTGCGTGTTTGGCAGCGCTGATCGCTTGGTGTGTTTGCTGTTCACTCGCTTGTGCAAACGAACCAATGGTGTCTGAAATGTCGGAAGGGTTAATATTGGCAACGGTGCTTTCACCGGTGTGCCATTCACCACCAATGTAGAGGGCGTTTTCGTCGGGCAGTTGAGCGGTCATGTTGTGTCCTTATCGGTTCTTTGGCTGCGCATCTCTTCTTGATCTAGATGTGTTGCAGCGTGTTCGAATGTATGTCGTGCGGATTCAGGCTGAGGGTGATTAGCCATAGAATAAAAGCGAGCTATTGAGGCTGCGTCGCGAAAGCGTACACAACGAACTCGACCAGCATTTCCTCACGAGCCAAACCCGCGACCACCATGGCTGCACGGTTAGGAAACGGGGCGTTAAAGTACTCGGCATACACACGGTTAACTGTTTGAAGATATTCTCGGTCGGTGACGTAAATCAAAACTTGAAAGACGGCATCCAAGGATTCGCCCGCGCATTCAAGGGTATGGCTCAAGTTAGCAAAGGTTTGCCGGGTTTGAGCCTCGATACCGCCTTCAACAACCGCACCCGTTTCATCAATGGGAATTTGAGCCGTGTAAAGCGTGCCGTTGCCAACGACTGCCCACTCTAGCGGCGCTTTGGAAGCAAAAAGTTCGGTTTTGATCGGGTGTTTTTTAGGTTGTGTGTTCACGTCTCTGATCCAGTATGTAACGAAATTGTTTGTTTATGGTTAAATATTGCCCTTTGACAGGTGATAAATCTAACGGTAAATTTCTTACATTTGATAAGTAAAATTTATCACTCTGTTTAGTATCAATCCGAAACAGGGCTGAGAGAGATACGATGAACATTAAGCTACAACAACTGATGCATTTTTCTTTCGTGGTGGAAGAAGGGGGATTTAGAGCGGCGTCACATAGAGCGAATCGATCTCAGGCAGCGCTTTCTACGTCTATTAAGGAACTGGAGCGCGCATTAGGGCAACCACTGTTTGAAAGTGGTAACAAATCGGCGCTGACCCCCTTTGGGGAAATTTGTGTGCCCAAAATTACCCAGTTTTTAAATGTGTACCACGCACTGGATAACGATTTGCGAGCCGCTGCGGCTGGCCAGCAAGGGCGGGTACGCATTGCCAGCGTGCCCTCAGTTGCCACCAAGCTTATCCCTAGCGTATTGGCGGCATTCTGCGAGCAGTTCCCGAATGTCGAAGTGAGCTTGGTGGATGATAATGCCGCGGGCGTGGAATCGCGGTTGATGTCGGGAGAGGTCGATCTCGCATTGGGTAACTGTTCCCACTTGGATGAAGAATCCATTGATTTTGTGCCGTTGATTTCAGACCCGATCGGTGTCGTGTGTTTAAAAGACAACCCAATCGCAAGCACATTGGAAGGCATTGAATGGAAAACACTTTTACAGCAACCTTTTATTCGAAATGGCACCTGCACATTGCTGGAACCTACGCCAGCCAGAGCGCTAAGTGAACGAGCCCTCTATTCTGTGGAAAACATCACCTCTTTGTTTTCTGTCCTTGAGTTAGGAATCGGTGTGACAACCCTTCCAAAGCTAGCCTTTCCTACCAATGAAACACGCCTCACTTGGATTCCGCTTACCGACCCACCTTTACAGCGTGAGATCGGCATTTTTAGGCTGTCTGAGCGCACGATGTCCCCACAAGCACAAGCCTTTCACGACTTATGTATTAAGTACCTAAATTACGGTCAGGAGAAAGCAGGGAGCGCGTAGACCCGCAAGTCATCTTTAGCCAAGCGTACACAAGGTTATGTGAGCGGAGATTTCGGCGAGCAAGAAGCGCTTTTCTAGTATGGCATTATAGCTATGAGCAATAGTAACTTTCAGCGATGGTAACGTTAAGCAATAGTAACGTTAAGCAATAGTAACTATTAAACAATAGTAACTTTGCCCCTCATCATGAGGGGCTTCTATTGGTTTTTTAAAGGGGAAGAGAGGGATGATTGCGGCTGAGTCGACCCAATACATCCAGCCCCTGTTGATGCCAGAAATGCAGCAAGTCGATGAAAACCCAGTTCTCTGCCAGTTTGTCGCCATCGCGTCGGTAGATGTCGATCACTCGCATATCGACAGGTTTATTGAAGGCGGGCATGCCCATAAAGCCGCCTCTTGGGGTTAGCGTGAGGTTCGGCCAACCAAAGAAACCGCCGAATTCTCCTTCGGCTAAGCGGCAAATGTGCCCGTTGAAGATTCGGTCATCAAACGCTTCACGAAAGGGACCTGAGTGTTGTTTGGCGTAACGTTCGATGGTGTAGCTGGCTCCGATTCCGGCCGGCCCCCACCAGATCATGTCGTCGTGCCACGTGAGTGCCAGTTCTTCTTCCAGAGACAGCGCGTTTTTCCAATTTCCAATGTCACTGATCATACTGTTAATGAGCGTTAGCGTTTTATCACTTTCCTCCGATGGCTGAGCATCAACCATCACACCGTTGTGGGTCATCGGACCGGGTTGCACCATAAATGCCCCCGTTTGAGGTGGAAATGGGTTTACCCCTGCCTGAACCATCAAATGAGGGATGTCGAAGAACATCGCGGTTTGCTGAATTTTGCCATTCGAGACTTCATGAAACTCGCAGTAGCGTAAGAACGTCATCTTATGAGTCGCCGGAATACCGAGCCAGTTTTGATCCAAAAGCCCCATTAAGTGCCCCATGGACACCACCCAAACGGAAGGGGTATCGGACAAACTGTTTTGTGCTGCCATCAGCACGTCTTGTCGGCGTTGAATGCGTTTCAGGGATTGCTTCAATGGTTGCCAGAACGATGTACTCAATTCATTCAGCGAGGTGATTTCATTGAATGGATGGCACCCTCGCCATTGGTAATGTTCTGAGGTATAGCGCGTCAGCACATTCTCCACACTTTCTGGGCTGGCACTGTCTAACTCTCTGAAAAATGCCAATACAACCTGTTTGGCATTCTGGGTGTCTGAAGACATGAATTTTCCTTATATAACCGGAATCCTGCATCTTGAGGTCACTTGGGTATGGAACGTTAACCTTTCACTGCACCAGCGGTCAGTCCTGAGACGATCTGACGCTGGAAGAAAAGCACTAAGAAGAACAGAGGCACCATGGCAGACACCACTGCGGCGACCGCAAACATCACATTGCCCTCTACCTGGGTTGTGCCAAGGAAGCTGGCGATCTTCGGAATCATGGTTTGATTATCCTGGCTGAGTAGCATACCGGTGACGGCAAAATCGTTGTAAGCCAGTAAGAAACTGAACAGCCCAGTTGTGACCACCCCGGGCCACATCACTGGAATGATCACGTGGCGAAATGCCTGAAAGCGAGTGCACCCATCTACCATGGCACTCTCGTCCATGTCTTTCGGGATATTCAAAAAGAACGAATGCAGCATCCACAACGTGAAGGGCTGATTGATGGCCACCAGTACAATGATGGTGGTGGGTAAGTGCCCCCACAAATTCCATTCAAAGAAAGGCAACAAGTAACCAGACACCAAAGATATGTGTGGCATCGCACGAAACACCAGCGCAATCATTAAAATCCATATCGAGTACCGAAAACCCGAGCGTGCCAGCGCATAACCACCAAGTGTGCCTATGATCAGAGAAATCACCACCGCGCACACCACCACGATCATCGTGTTGATGGCTGCGACCCAAAAGCTTTGTTCCACCCATGCGCCGTAATACCCTTTGAACGTGAACTCACTGCCGGTCTCAACCAGAGTTTTTACCCCATAGATGGCATTCATCCAGTCAGATTTCGAAAAGAAGTCGCCCTGAACTTTAAAGGAGCCCCAAGTGGTCCATAAAAAAGGACCTGCTGCAACCATCAACCATCCGATCACGAACAAAATCGAGGCGATTTTTAGCCATGGGGACTTTTTATCTATTGCTTGATCCATGTGTCTTTCTCCTACGCGGGCTTCTTATTAAATCCACGCCAAGTGCGGATCAGTACGGGGGTAAGTAGAATGGCGATACCCACAATGGTTAACATGGAAGTGGCTGCTGCGGAGCCAAAGAGCTGTGCATCGCCTTCTTTTAAATCGCGATAAATGATCCAGCTTAACGAGGTGGCGTTGGCTTCGGCGGCAAACCCGACAATCGGCTCAAATACACGGAAGTTATCCATCAACTGCATCAGGGCAACAAACGTCAACAACGGTGCCATATGCGGAATCACAATATAACGAATGCGTTCCCAGCGAGATGCACCATCGATCATCGCTGCTTCAACCGTATCCGTTGGCACGGTCTGTAAGCCAGCATAGAACACGATGAAAGAGAACGGGATTGAATGCCAGACGCCATAAACAAATAAAGTGGTCCAAGTGAGCGTCGGTGACGCTTTCAATGACAGATCGGGATCATCAAATAAGATTTGCAGGGAAGCACCAATGACACCGTCGGCATCGATCATCCAGAACAGAATCAATGAACCAATCAGTGGCGTAACAATCATGGGCAGTAGGGAGAAGAAGATCGTCGGCCCCTTAAAAAACTTGGGCAACGCATTCACGCTAAGTGCGACCAGCATCCCCAACACGATCACCATCGGTGTGACAATAAAGGTATAACTGAGGGTAAAAATCAGCGCCTTGTAAAACGGCATATTCAGCAGTTTCGAGGAGAAATCAGACAGAGATTCTGAGCTGTCCCACGCTTCGCCCACTTCGGAAAACGCCAGATGATTTCGGTTGGTATAGGTACCGAAACCGTTGAACCGCCCTAACGGTTGCTCCTCACGCAGTTTGTTGGTGGCATCCAAATCAATGGTCGTGGTTTTGGAGCAGCCAAAAGGACCGCATTGTTCGGTTTCTACCACCACTTGCTCGTGCTCGACGTAAAGCGACTGCACAAAGATGGAGACGATGGGAAAAGCGATCAACAGAATCATGATCGTCAAAGACGGCCACATAAACTGCAAAAAAGTGCGATGGGGCATACGTATAACCTCAATGCCAAACACCACTCCCTCTGACTTTTCTCAAGCGAGAGGGAGTGGGAGAAGTGAATTACAAGAAGCCCTGTTCTTTTGCAGACGCGGTATAAGCGGCTTCGGCATCTTTCAATGCCTGCTCTGCCGACTCTTTGCCTTGCAGGAAGTCGGACAGTTCAGAGCCAAGTGCGGAGTGGAGAGACCCCATATAAGGCAGCATTGGGTATGGGCGTGCTTTGTTTTGCACAGAAGCGATCACCCCTTTAGCCGCATCGTTAGGTTGATACCCCTCAATCAGCCAGACTGCTTTTTCGCTGTTGGCTTTCATCATTTCCGTTGAGGTCGCTTTAACCATGACTTTGAATGTCGCTTCGGCATCTGCGTCCGAGAGATTCGTAGAAACGGTCCAGCCATCCCACCATAATGTGGTGGCAGGCAAGCCGCCTTTGTCCAGTGATGGCGTGCTGACTAAACGAGTCGAAGCCACAATATCTGGCTCTGAGCCTTCATCGTCCAAGATGGCACTACCACGCGATCCCCACATTACCGCAAACGCCACTTTTCCGTCTTCCCATAACGACTGTGTCACGTTGGAATCAAACGTCAGATAGTCCGGGTTAGAGAGCTCCGTCAAGGCTTTGAGCGTATTCAGTGCTTTCACGCCCATCGGATTATTGATATTGGGCAGTGCACTGTTACCTTTAAAGAAATCACCGCCGGTTGCACTGTACAGATTGATGAACTCTTCACCGAGGTTCCAGCCCGTTTTGGTGTTCAGGGCAATCGGGTTAGCCATAATGCCTTTGTCGCGAATGACTTTTGCCGCTGCAATCAGCTCGTCATAGGTTGTTGGTGGTTCTACGCCCGCCAGCTTTAAGATGTCTTCGCGGTAGAAGAGGTGCTGGCTGTTCGCCATAAATGCCACCGCCATCACTTTACCGTCGATACGAATCAATTGTGAGGGTTGCAGGCTCGCACCGTACTTGGCCACTAAGTCGTCCAAAGGGCGAACCAGCCCTTCGTTAAGCAGCGGGACAATCGAGCTGGTTGAGACGATAGCGCTTGAATACTTCGCAGGGTTGGCTTTGAGTGCCGCTACCTGAAGATTGCGATGGTCTTTCGTTTGGTTTTTGGTCACCGTGACTTTATCGCTGGCGCACGTTTCTGCCATGTTGGCCACGGCGTGCAATGCAGGGAAGTCGTTGGAAAGAATACTGACTTTACCCGACTCTACTCCACAACTCGCGTACACGTTGCTTGCGCTGGCGATGGCGACAGTGGCCGCAGCACGCAACGCCCATTGAGTTACATTTGCCATGTTTTCTACTCCTTTAGCTGGCAGCATCAAGTGGGCAATACCACGATAGGCGGCTGGTTTCTTTGTCCGACAACTCAGCAGCGTCTCTTCGCCCTTTTCCTAAAAAATGGGAACGTATGCAAAAATCCTATGCTTTAAAGTTACTTTTGATCAAGGTTTGTATTTAATTTGTAAATAAATTGTATTTATCAACTTAAATAATTGAAAAATAATGTTTTATTTTTAATTGTGCATATATGTGATGTCGTCGTAACTCGTTGAATTATTAAAAATATCCGGATTTTTATACTTTTTGATTGGATTGTTATTAGTGTGATCACCTTCTAATTTGCTTAAATTATGATCTTGTTGACTAAAAAATCGTCTGATAATTTTGAATACGTACCCAAAATTTGGAAAAGGACATTTCATGGCGGAAATACAACTGCGACACGTCAATAAACGCTGGGGCGGATTTATCGGGGTCAACGATTTTGATTTGACGATCTCTGATCAGGAGTTCTTGGTTTTGCTTGGTCCCTCTGGTTGTGGAAAAACCACCACCATGAGAATCATAGCTGGGCTTGAAAGCGTTTCTGATGGCGAAATTCTGATTGACGGGAAAGTGGTGAACGAGCTTGAACCAAAAGATCGAGATGTTGCCATGGTGTTCCAGAGCTATGCGTTGTATCCGAATATGACGGTGTATGAAAACATCCGTTTTCCGCTCAAGGTACGTAAGATCGACCCAGAAACCCACGATGAAAAAGTCATGAAAGCCGCAGAGATGGTCGAGCTGAGTGAGTTCTTGCACCGCAAACCTTCTGAGCTGTCTGGCGGTCAGCGCCAGCGTGTGGCTTTGGCGCGGGCGATTGTGCGTGAGCCAAATGTCTTTTTAATGGATGAACCCTTATCTAACCTCGACGCCAAATTGCGTGTTTCGACGCGAGCACAAATCAAAAACCTGACACACGAGCTTAAAGTCACCACCATTTACGTAACCCACGATCAAATCGAAGCCATGACCTTGGCCGATCGCGTCGTTGTTATGAACAAAGGGGTGGTTCAGCAAGTGGGTTCCCCTACCGAGATTTACAACAACCCTGCGAATACCTTTGTGGCGAGCTTTATTGGTTCTCCAGCAATGAACTTGGTGGAAGGCACAATAATCAACGGCACATTCGAAGCTGAGGGGATCACCATTTCTGGTTTGGATGCTTCGCTGTCTGGCAAGGTTACATTAGGTTTCAGAGCAGAGGATGCCAGTTTGAGTGGGGAGTCTGCTCAGGTTCAGGCTAATGTTTATTCCATGGAGCTTTTGGGTGATGCCACCATGATCACGACCAAAGTTGGCCATGCGTTCGTGGCAATTAAAGCGGACAAGGATTTCAGAATCGATATTGGTCAGCCCTTTTCAGCACACATCCCCATTGCCTCATGTCACCTGTTTGATGCACAGACCGGAGCGCGAATTTCTCCTGTTTTGGCAGAGGCATCATGAAAGGTTCAAGACCTCAGCAAGCTGAATTATCTAGAAATACCGATATGAGCAAAACCGCCGAAACCCGAGCGGTGATAGAAAGCATGGTTGATGGGTTAAACGATCACCGAATCGACGATATAGGTCAGTTTTTCTCGCAACAGTTTCGTTGGTTAGGCAATCAAGGGTGTGGCAGAAAAAACGGGCTACAAGAGTTCCAAGATAACTGGCAGAGACCTTTTCAAGCGGCGTTTTCCGACAAATCGTGTACCGATGAAGCACGTTTGTATATGGGGGAATGGGCAGCAGCATTTGGTCGACAGGAAGCCACGCACAGCGGCGAGTTTATGGGGGTTGCCCCTACCGGAAAAAAAGTGGAAATCCGCTATATGGATTTCTGGAAAGTGCAGGATGGAAAAATTGTCGACAACTGGGTCATGGTGGACTTTCCCCATGTACTGGCACAGTTAGGGGTGGACGTCTTCAACGGTGAAGGTTGGGAAGCCTACGACCGAGGCGAACGAACCCCACCAAGACCACAGCGATAGAAGCAGTCAAACAGGATGAATAGAAATCATGACCATTGAATATTTAAAAAGCAGTAAGCCAGAGCAGGACAAAGCGTCAGATAACGCCAAGGTTGCCTCTGTGGTCGCCGATACGCTGGCGTACATTGAGAGCGACGGCGACACAGCGGTACGTGAACTGTCGGAAAAATTCGATAACTATTCCCCAAGCGCATTCCAACTCTCTGAAGAACAAATTCAAGCTCTGATTGCCAAAGTGCCTGAGCGAGACTTGGCAGATATTCAATTTGCACACGATCAAGTGGTTAATTTTGCTAAAGCGCAACGCGATTCCATGCAAGACATCGAAGTGGAGACGCTGCCCGGTGTGGTATTAGGTCACAAGCATATCCCGGTGCAAAGTGTTGGCTGCTATGTCCCTGGTGGCAAATTCCCCATGGTGGCTTCGGCGCACATGTCAGTCGCGACTGCCAAAGTGGCAGGAGTTCCGCGCATTGTTGCCTGCACTCCTCCCTTTAAAGGCGAGCCAAACCCCGCGGTTGTAGCAGCGATGCACATCGGTGGTGCCGATGAAATCTACGTGATTGGCGGCATTCAGGCTGTGGGTGCCATGGCCATTGGCACCGACACCATCGACCCTGTTCACCTGTTGGTGGGGCCTGGCAATGCCTTTGTGGCAGAAGCCAAACGTCAGCTTTTCGGACGAGTCGGCATTGACCTGTTTGCCGGACCGACTGAAACCATGGTGATTGCTGACGACACTGTTGATGCAGAAATGTGTGCCACAGATTTGTTAGGTCAGGCGGAGCACGGTTTTAACTCCCCTGCGGCATTGGTGACCAACAGCCGAAAGCTGGCGGAAGACACCATGGCAGAAATTGAACGCATTCTTAAGATTCTGCCCACGGCGGAAACCGCGTCTGCCAGTTGGGAAGATTACGGTGAAATCATTCTTTGCGACAGTTACGAAGAAATGCTGCAAGTCTCGGAAGACAAAGCTTATGAGCACGTACAAGTGATGACGGACCGCGACGATTGGTTCCTAGAAAACATGACCTGCTACGGCGGTTTGTTCTTGGGAGCCAGAACCAATGTTGCCAATGGCGACAAGGTAATCGGCACCAACCACACTCTGCCAACTCAAAAGGCGGGGCGCTACACTGGTGGATTATGGGTAGGTAAGTACCTGAAAACCCACAGCTACCAGAAAGTAACGACCGATGAAGCCGCCACACAGATCGGTGAATATGGCTCTAGGCTGTGTATTTTGGAAGGGTTTGTGGGCCATGCCGAGCAGTGCAACTTGCGGGTGCGTCGCTACGGCAATAAAGACGTACCCTACGGGCAACCAGCGCAGTAACGGTTGATGGAGATGGCAATGTCAGAATCCCAGCAATCAGCAGAGCACTTATTCAGCCAGCTAGCGCAATGGCGACAGGCGCTTTATCTGGGCGATCTCGCCTCAGCCCGAGTGCAAATGGAGTCTGTCTTTGCTTCCGACGCCACGTTTCACATGTGTGCACCATTTGGGGATAGCCATTCGCCTGTGGATTGGTTCGATGCTTGTGTTACTTCACTGGCTGGTGCGCTGCCGGATCTGGAGCGACGCGATTACATTGTTATATCGGGTAAAGATGCCGACCAAAATGGGTGGATAGGGTGTGCCGGTTATTACTGCGGCACCTTTATCAGACCTTGGCTGGACATCCCGCCTACAGGGCACTTTGCCCACATGCGGTTCCACGAATTTTACCGCGTGGAAGGCGATGCCATCGTCGAAGCGCAAATCATCTGGGACATTCCAGAACTCATGATGCAAGCCAAGGCTTGGCCGCTAGTGCCGTCATTAGGGCGAGAAGGTTTAGTACCCGCACCTGCAACCTGCGACGGTATCGACAATACATGGAGCGTCCCTTCGCTGAAATCAGAGAAATCGGAGCAATCAGAGGCAAGCCGCCAACACGTTTTGGATATGCTGGAACACTTACAGCGTTATCCGAGTCAGGGCGGACCGGAAGTCATGGCGCTGGATCGATTCTGGCACCACAACCTGAGCTGGTATGGTCCTGCCGGCATTGGCACCTGTCGGGGCATTGCGGGCTTTCGACACTGGCACCAAATACCGTTTCTTAATGCCATGCCAGATCGTGGTCAGCATGTAGAGGAAATCGACGCACACTTTTTCGCCTCTGGTGAATACGTCGCGGTGACAGGCTGGCCCAATATGTGTCAGACACTGACGCACGGCGGCTGGCTAGGCATTGGCCCATCTGGAAAGAAAATCACCCTTCGCAGTCTGGACTTCTGGCGACTGGAAAGCGGAAAAATTCGGGAAAACTGGGTGCTGGTGGACTTAATCGATGTCTATTCACAACTCGGTATTGATGTATTTGCCAGAATGAAAGAATTCAATAAAGCTCGTGTGATTGGCGACATTCAACTACCACAGGGAATGTGATATGAAAATTCTTCCAACTTCACCCGGATTCGATTTAACAGGCAAGCGAGCATTGGTTTGCGGTGCATCGTCGGGCATTGGATTAGGGTGCGCTGTTGCATTAGCAGAAGCGGGTGCTCACGTTACGCTTGCGGCGCGCCGAGCGGATTTGCTCGAAGAGGTTAAACAGCAGTTTGAACGCCAGCAGTGGCAAGTCGATGTTCTGCAAATGGATGTGGCGGATGTTGAAGGCACTCAGATTGTCATCGACCAGCAAGAGGCGTTTGATGTGTTGGTGAACTCCGCGGGGTTAGCTCGCCATTCGGATGCGTTATTGACTCAGCCTGACGATTACGACGCCGTGATGAATGTGAACGTGAAAGGGGCGTATTTCCTGTGTCAGGCAGTGGCGAAAAAGCTGATTGATGCCAACCAAAGCGGAAGCCTCATCACCATATCGAGCCAGATGGCACACGTTGGTGGGCTGGAACGCGCGGTCTACTGTGCCTCAAAACATGCGGTGGAAGGCTTTACCAAAGCCATGGCCATCGAGTGGGGTAAGCACCAAGTGCGGGTCAATACCATTTGCCCGACTTTCATCAAAACGGAATTAACAAAAAGCACGTTTGAAAACCCTGATCTTCGGGCGTGGATTGAAAGCAAAATCCACATTGGAAGAGTGGGAGAAGTCGAAGATGTAATGGGCGCGGTGGTGTTCCTTGCTAGTGATGCTTCTGCCATGATCACCGGTACTTCGCTGCGTGTGGACGGAGGTTGGACAGCAGAATAATGGCAAATGAAAAAGTCACCTCAACCGATGTCGCCAAACACGCTGGTGTGAGCCAGTCTGCGGTGAGCCGCGTGTTCACGCCCGGCGCATCGGTCTCACAGAAAACCATGGACAAAGTAAAGAAAGCCGCGGATGAGCTGGGGTATCGCCCCAATTCGCTGGCAAGGGCCATGGTATCGGGCAAGAGCCGAATTATAGGCTTGATTGTGGCGTATCTGGACAACCAATTTTACCCCGATGCGTTAGAAAAACTTTCCAATTCTCTGCAAGAACAGGGCTACCACGTTCTGATGTTTATGGCATCCAAGACAGCGGACTCCATCGATTCTGTGGTGGAAGAGATTCTGGATTATCAGGTCGATGGCATTATCGCAGCCTCGGTTGCCATGACTTCAGAACTTGCTGGGCGGTGCCGCCAGGCCAACGTACCCATTGTGTTGTTCAACCGTTCTCAGGAAGAAGGGGATTTCTCTGCGGTGACCTCAGACAATTTTGTTGGTGGTCTGAAAGCCGCTCAGTTCCTGATTCGAGGTGGTCATAAGAAGTTTGGCTACATTGCGGGTTGGGAAGGCGCGTCCACTCAGCGCGATCGCGAACTGGGCTTCAAAGCCGGTTTATTGCAAGAAGGGTTTGAGCTTCATGCAAGAGAGGTCGGTGATTTTTCGATGGAGAAAGCCAAAGAGGCTACCCGAAAGATGTTCCGAAACGATCCGCCTGATGCACTGTTTGTTGCCAACGATCACATGGCGCTGGCGGTCATGGATACCCTGCGCTTCGAACTGAACATCAAAGTGCCAGAGGAGGTGTCCGTCGTGGGGTACGACAATGTTCCCGCAGCAAGCTGGCCGAGTTATAACCTGACGACACTCAGCCAGCAAGCGGACGCCATGGTCAGTGAAACCATACGAATTTTGCTTCAACAGATTGATGGTGACAGCGCGTCACCCCAGAAAATTGCCATTGGGTCGCCACTGGTGATCCGCGGCTCAGCCAAATTGCCAAAGGACATTAACTAGATGATGAAAGGATTCGACAGCAAGTTTCAGGACTTCCCCGATTACATTCTGTCCATCACCAAAGAGATTTGGGAAGACAGAGGGATTGCGACGTTAGAGCATTACTACTCACCCGATATTATCGTTCGCACCCCTGCCAGCATTTCAGTAGGAAATGAAGGGGTCATTGCTGCCACCTTGTCGACATTGCATGAATTTCCAGACAGACAATTGCTGGGGGAAGACGTGATATGGAGTGGCACGCCCGAAACGGGCATGTTGTCCTCGCATCGGATCCTGTCCACGGCGACGCATTTAGGCGACGGTATTTTCGGTAAAGCCACTGGGTCACCATTGAAGTACCGTGTGATCGCCGATTGCCATGCCATCAACAATCAGATCAATGACGAATGGCTGATTCGGGACTTGGGCGCCATTGTTAAACAGATGGGCTGGGATCCGAAAGAATACGCCCACACCCAGATTGAAAATGAGGGGGGATCACAAGCGTGCACAGTGCCCTTTACCCCAGCGCAAGACAAGAAAGGACCGTACCAAGGCACAGGAAACGACAATGCCTATGGCAAGCAATACGCTGAGGTGCTCAAGCGCATTATGAATGCCGACATCGCTTGCATTCGGAATGAATACGATCGCGCTTGTACTGGTGAATACCCATGCGGTGAAACCATCCATTCTTGGGCTGGGGTTGAAGCTTTCTGGCAAGGGTTACGAGCCAGTTTCCCGAACGCAGAATTTACCATAGAACACCAAATTGGACGCGAAGATCCAATGATGCCTCCGAGAGCCGCCATTCGGTTCTCATTACAAGGAAAGCATGATGGGTGGGGGCGATTTGGCGCACCGACAGGGGCTGACGTTTATGTTATGGCAGCGGCTCATGTCGAGTTTGGCCCTTGGGGCATTCGACGCGAGTTTGTTGTATTTGACGAAACCTCCGTCTGGAAACAGATCGCTCTACACACAGGGTAACTCAGTCTAGTGAGTTGCAGGATCGGGAGTGGGTGTTCAAGCCGCTCAGCCCGATGAATTTCGCTTATTGCTGACATGACGGATGCAAGGCGGTTTAGTACTTGTCCGCGTGTTGGAATCCAAAGGAGATAACGAGAATGGAAAGCCCACAATGGGTGCGATTTGGAGAGCTTAAACCCTGTCGCACGGCATTTATTGATGCTCATACACCCGGTTCATCACAAAAAGAAAACTTCACGATTATCGGCGGGGGGGTCTCGGAGAGCCCTGACCAGCATGTGCATATCACCGCCACGCCGGGCTTCAATATTGGCGCGGCAGGTCAGCCACCAAAATGTTTTAACTCATTGCATTACCACCACACGGCGGAAGTCTTTTTCGTGTTGAAAGGTCGTTGGCGTTTCTTTTGGGGGCACGATGGTAAAGCCGGAGAAGTGACGTTATCGGAAGGCGACATCTTCGATATCCCAACACACGTTTTCCGCGGCTTTGAAAACGTGGGAACCGATTACGGCATGATCATGTCCATTCTGGGCGGCGATGATGCTGGCGGTGGCGTTGTATGGGCACCTCAGGTGTTAAGAGATGCGGTTGCTCATGGCTTAAAACTGAGCGAAACCGGCAGACTTTACGACACCAAAAAAGGGGAGAGCCTCCCCGAAGGTGTGAAAGAGATGCCTATGCTGACTCAAGAAGAACTCGACCAGATTGGTCAACCAAGTGTTAGCGAAGTTGTCCCTAAATACGTGGCACGTTACCTCGACATGATGGCTCTGGCGAACGACAAGCCATGCAGTGTGATCGGTGAAAATGCCCTTATCGTCGATAAACCGGGTTTTGAAGTCGATTTCTTTAACCACAATACGCCGCAAGTAGAGTCGTATCACGCAGAGCAGGATCAGGTTTTGATGGTGATGCACGGTCATTGGCAAGTTCAGTGGGGGCAAGACGCCGTCACTTTAAATCCGGGTGACACTATTTGGATGCCAGCTGGTCGTGACTACTCACTTTCGGTGACCGCGTCTGGCGACGCAAGTTTGTACCGAATCAGTAAGACACTCGATAGCGCCGGACCAACCTGGGTACCCAAACGATGAATACGCCGTTGGTATTGCTGCCTGGCATGATGTGTGATGAGCGGTTGTTCGCCGCTCAGGCGGCGGAATTCAGCTCTGAACGACAGGTGATTGTCTTGCCTGTAACACAAGCCGACAGTATGCAAGAACTGGCTAAGAAGGTGCTTGAACAAGCGCCTTCTACTTTCGCACTGGCGGGGTTGTCGATGGGTGGCATCGTTGCCATGGAAGTCTTCAGGCAGCAGCCCGAACGCATTGAGCGTCTGGCGCTATTAGACACCAATCCCCGAGCTGAACTGGACGAAGTGAAACAAGGGCGGCTCAAGCAGCTGGCGCGCGTTGCAAAAGGCGAGATGCTGAATGTGATGAGTGAGGAGATGATCCCAAGATATTGCCACCGAGATTTCCTCAATCCCAGTATCGATAAGCTTTGCCTGGATATGGCTAAGGGGTTGGGGGACGACGTGTTTGTTCGTCAGTCGCTGGCGTTGCGGGATCGCCCTGATCAGCAACAAACGCTGGCCACTGTCATTCAGCCGACTCTGATTCTGGCAGGGGAAGACGATCAGCTCTGTCCGTTAGACAGACACGAATGCATGAAGGCGTTAATTCCTCATGCCACACTTGCCTTGATCCCCAAAGCGGGGCATCTGACAACTTTAGAGCAACCGGAGGCGACAAACGCCGCTTTGCGCGCGTGGTTAGAATCATGAACGAATCCTTATTAAAGCTATTACAAAGCGTAGATACGCCCACGGTGTGCAATGCCATTGAAGTGGCACAAGGTAAACGCGGATTCGACCGCTTTACCAAGCAGACCATGCTGATTTCAGATACTGGTTGCGGGGCAATGGTGGGTTACGCGAAAACTGCCCAAATTGCGGCGTTAGAACCGGCTCAGGAATCCGCTGATGTGATTCGGGAAAGGCGCATGGCGTATTATCGTTATATGTCGGAGCCTCCATTCCCTTCTGTCGCTGTGATAGAAGATACCGACTTCCCCAATGCGATTGGTGCTTATTGGGGAGAGTTGAACACCAATATTCATAAAGGGTTTGGAATGAGTGGCGTAGTCACAAACGGTGTGATGCGCGATCTGGATGACCTGCCGGAAAATTTCCCTGTGCTGGCGGGTTCTATTGGTCCAAGCCATGGGTTTGTGCACGTTAAAACCATCGATAAACCTGTCAGGGTGATGGGGCTCATCGTGGAACCGGGCGAGCTGATTCATGCGGATCGTCACGGCGCATTGGTGATTCCAAATGAGGTTTTACCTAGCTTAGAAACCGCGATCACCACCTTGTTGGCTAACGAGCAAATCGTGTTGAAAGCCACCAAGCAGGACGGCTTCGATTTTGAAGCATTTGAAAAAGCGTGGGCAGAGTTTGAACGAGTTCGGACTTAATGCTGACCAAGTGCTTTTATAATCGGTATTGACCTTCCCTATTTCCTAACTAGGCTCGATTAAAAAATAATCGATTCAAAAACTCAAAAACGATGTATTAGCTCTTACAGAGCGGCATTAAGGCAGCTTTTGTTTTTATATCCAGATGGGTTTATATGATTTCTTTCCGTTGGTACTTTGTCATATAGGGTTCAAACTAGTGAAACATCACTGTCACAAATTCCTCCTAAAGTGAGCAGCGTCAAGTGAAACACAACGGCGATGAATGCCACTTAAGGAAATTGTGATGAAAAAAACAGTAATCGGTGCATTGGCTCTACTAGGCACGCTAACAGTAAACCCAGTTCTAGCTAAAGAAACGATCTCTGCTGTCGGTTCTAGCAGTGTTACGCCATTGATGGAAGTGTTCGCTGAAACTTACATGAAAGCGAACGAACAAGTCTTCATTGAAGTTCAAGGCCCTGGTTCTTCTGCTGGTGTGAAAGCCGCGAAAAACGGCAGTGCAGACTTGGGTATGTCTTCTCGCAACTTAAAAAGTTCTGAAAAAGAGCCAACACTTAAAGAACTGGTGGTTGCTCGTGACGGTATCGCGGTTGTTGTTCACCCTAAAAATGACTTAAACGGTCTAACCGCAGAACAAGTCACTGCCATCTACAAAGGTGAAGTGACCAATTGGAAACAAGTCGGCGGTGCAGACAAGCCAATCGTGGCGATTACTCGTGATACGGCATCGGGCACTCGTGGTGCTTTTGAAGACATCATGCAATTGAAAAAGAAAATTTCGGGCAAAAAAGTGTCCGCGATTTCTCAGCGTGCGCAAGTTGCCAATGGTAATGGCGCCCTAAAAACCATGGTAGCAAGCAACCCATTTGCCATTGGTTACATCTCTTTAGGTACGGTGGATTCGTCGGTTCAAGCTTTGGCTATTGATGGCACGCCAGCCACGGTAGACAACGTGAAAAACGGTTCATACAAAGTAGCGCGCCCATTCCTTGTTTTGTACAAAGAAGGCAGCCCATCGCTTGAAACGCAAAAATTCTTAGATTGGATGCTAGAGAAAGAAGCGCAATCTCTTGTCGCGAAGAAAGGCTACATCTCTGTTAACTAAGTGTCTATTTTACAACTTTGCTCAGCTCGCGAGGGCTGAGCGTTTTCCATTTCGAACCTTTCGATATGAGTATTGTTATGACCATCGCGATCAATAGTGAAAAGTCTATGAATGGCGAAAATGCAGCAAAAACTCGTCCACTGCGTGAGAAAAAGCGCGTAGATTGGAAAGAGCGTATTTTTCATTCTTTATTTCTGAGCAGTGCCGTTATCGGCATTGTTTCTTTAGCCACCATTGCGTATTTCATTGTGGCAGAAAGTATTCCGGCCTTTCAAGAGGCGGGCGTATCCGGCATTGTTTTAGGGCAGGACTGGTTACCGCCTGCGCTTTACGGTGTAGCCACCATGATAGTGGCATCGGTCGTTTCTACCTTTGGCGCCGTTATTGTGGGTGTGCCAGTTGGGGTACTAACCGCTATCTTCATTGCTGAAATTGCGCCAAAGCGTCTCGCGGATATTATCCGTCCGGCGGTCGAACTGTTGGCGGGTATTCCTTCTGTGGTATACGGATTCTTTGGCTTGGTTATCATTGTTCCATTGATTCAGCAAATCTTTGAAGTCCCCGCAGGTAACACGATTTTAGCTGGGATTATCGTGCTGGGTGTGATGATTTTGCCCACGGTGATCACCGTATCTGAAACCTCGATTCGTGCTGTTCCGAGAACGTATAAAGAGGGGTCTTTGGCTCTGGGTGCATCAAAAATCTACACCATTTTTAAGTTGCTGGTGCCGGCTGCTCGTTCGGGCATTATGACGGGCGTGATTCTGGGTATTGCCCGAGCACTGGGTGAAACCATGGCCATTATTATGGTGATGGGGAATGCCCCAGCAATGCCAGAAGGTATTTTGGACTCTGCCCGTACTTTAACCGCAAACATTGCCATTGAAATGTCCTACGCCAGTGGCGTTCACGCGAGTGCGTTGTATGCGACTGGCGTAGTATTGTTGGTCTTCATCATGAGTCTGAATGCCGTTCTCCTGTACCTAAACCGTGAGAAGGCGAAGTAATCATGAGCAATAATACGCAAGTCAGTAAGCTGAAAAAGATCCGCAATGTTAAAGACGGAATGCTGAACACCTTTGTATGGATTTCAGCCGCGTTGACGGTCGGCTTTCTGTTCTGGATCATCTGGTACATCTTGTCCAATGGTTTGCAACATGTTGACTGGGCTTTTGTCACCGACAACTACACGCGCACCGGGGACGAGCACGGTATTTTTCCAATGATTGTCTCGACCATCTACATGGTTATTGCATCCATTGCGGTGGCTGCGCCGCTTGGCATCATGACGGCCATCTACTTAACCGAATACGCCAAAGTGGGCAGTAAACTGGTTAAGGTGATTCGTTTCTGTACAGAATCGCTGGCGGGGATTCCTTCCATCATATTTGGTCTGTTTGGTATGACCTTCTTCGTTGCGATATTGGGGCTTGGCTTCTCGATTTTATCAGGGGCATTGACACTGAGTATCCTTATTCTGCCCGTTATTATCCGTACAACAGAAGAAGCGCTAATGGCGGTGCCACAAACGTTTCGCGAAGGCTCCTATGGTCTTGGCGCTTCTAAAATCTACACTATCTGGCGCTTAATATTGCCAAGCGCAATGCCAGGTATTTTAACCTCGATCATTCTTAGTATTGGTCGTGTCATTGGTGAATCAGCGCCTGTTTTCCTAACAGCGGGTATGGTTGCACGTATCCCAGATACTCTGTTGGATTCGGGTCGAACGTTAACCGTTCACCTCTATAAGCTGACAACCGAGCTGTTCTCTGTTGAAGAGTGGAACCAAGCCTACGGTACAGCCACTGTTCTTATCGTCGTTGTCTTGTTGATCAACATGATCACCAAGCTTATAGCGAAGCGCTTTAATACCGCGACGTACTAATTCAGAAGACGCTTATTAAAGCGAAATGACACCGATTGAAAGAATTAAGAGAAATAAGCAATGAACAAGTTTGATATTGAAAATCTCGATCTATTTTACGGCAGCAATCAAGCCCTTAAGAGCATCAACCTGCCTATCCCATCTCGTCAGGTAACGGCGCTGATTGGTCCGTCGGGTTGTGGTAAATCCACCCTTTTACGTTGCTTGAATCGCATGAATGACCTGATCGAAGGCGTGAAAATAACCGGTAAACTCCATATGGATGGTGAGAATATCTACGGCAACATCGATGTGTCTGACTTGCGCATCAAAGTCGGCATGGTGTTCCAAAAACCCAACCCATTCCCAATGAGCATTTACGAAAACGTCGCGTACGGGCTTCGCGCTCAAGGCGTGAAAGACAAAAAACACATCGATTTTGTGGTAGAGAAATCGCTCCGCGGGGCGGCATTGTGGGATGAAGTGAAAGATCGTTTGAAATCGCACGCGTTTGGTTTGTCTGGCGGTCAGCAACAACGATTATGCATTGCGCGTACTATCGCAATGGAACCCGATGTGATCTTAATGGACGAACCCACTTCCGCGTTGGATCCTATCGCAACACACAAAATTGAAGAATTGATGGAATCGTTGAAGAAAGATTACACCATCGTCATTGTGACGCACTCCATGCAGCAGGCGCGTCGTATTTCCGACCGCACCGCCTTCTTCCTAATGGGTGAACTGGTTGAACACGATGACACTCAGGTGATTTTTAGCCAACCGAAAGACGACCGCACACAAGGTTACGTGAACGGCGACTTTGGCTAGCAATCAACGCTTTTACTGGCACAACATTATAACTATAAGCGATGGTAACTCTTGCCCCTCATTATGAGGGGCTTTTTTAGCCTGTTAGCGGTGCATGAGTGAGCTGTAAGATGAATGGGTGGCAAACAAACAGAGTGTCATTTATCCCCTAATTTCAGAAATCGATTTAGGGCGGTGTAGGGAAGATAACAACGCAAGCGGTATGTTTTTGTTTGCCAAAGCCAACGATTTGCTCTAAGGCGTTTTTCCCGATTGGAATATACGCCGAGGATACCGCGTCTTGCGTTTCTTCAACCAGCGGATCATGAAAGTAGAAAAACTGTTCACTCATGCCGCTGAGTACAATCCAATGCGGCTCTTTATAGCCGTTGAACCGATAGGTGCTGATCAGCAATAACACGGCAGCGCCCTTTTTAAGCCAATTTTCGATTTGTTCGACGTGCGGCGGCGCGTGCGTAACCTGAATCTCCGTCTGTTCAATTTGATCCATGAAATCAGCATGAACCAGCTCAATCACCGATTTTTTCAATGGATCACGAACCGATTGGATAAAGGGTATTCCATGAGAATGAGACCACAATTCAACGGAAAAACCGCGGCGATAAGCGGCGAGTGCCAAGCCTTGTCCACTGCAACCACCGTGCCCGCCCGCCATAAAAATGGTCGTGGCTTCACGCCACAGTTGGACCTCTTTTTTACGTGTTGGTGGCGTGGGGTGTCCAAGCGCAGCAAAACTCATCAGCAAGCAAGCCGCACCACAAGTGAATGGCAGCGTTTGAATATACAGAGGCATCGCCAATGTGAGCTGAGGACCTGGCGTTCCGAGCCGCTTTTGCATTCTTAGACCATCGACCAAATCATCGTAATAATGGATCAACGTTTTTAGTGGTTTAAACCCATGTTTTTCATACAGACGAATGGCCCCTAAATTATCTTCCCTAACCTCGAGTCTTAGCGTAATGTAGCCTCGTTCGACAGTGCCTTTCTCGCATCGATTAATCAACTGCTCGGCAATGCCTTGACCTCTAAAATTGGGAGATACCGCAATAGAGTAGATCCGTGCCAGTTGAGTCGCTTGGTTAAAAAGTACCAATGCATAGCCAGCCAGTTGCTCGTTCGCTTTAGCGACAAAGAGCTGACAGTGATGAGATTGAATGAACCGCTTCATTTGCCTGCGGTTGATATTATCACTCGTGAACACTTGATTTTCTAAATGAAGCAAAGAATCTAAATCATCGAGTTGAGCGTGTCTGTATTCCATTTCAGTCTCGGTTATTCGCTTTGATGCTGTCATTTAAGAGTAAAAACGGTAATCTCTCAACAGGAAATGAATCGATGGCCAACATCCTTATCGTTACCGATGAACTTGGTGACTGGAAACAATACTTCCCTTCTGAAAAAGTCGTGTCTGTAAATGATTATTTAACGAGTGGCGCGTTTACCGATAACAAAAGCATCCAAGTGATAAACCTTTGTCACTCATATGATTACATGAGTAATGGCTATTATTGTTCGTTGATGGCTGAAGCTCGCAGACATCGCGTTATCCCACGCGTGATGACGATTAACGATCTCACCCAGCAATTCATGCTAAACCTTAAGCAAACCGATTTTGAAAGACACTTTCACCATCATGATAAAATTGATGCGAAAATTTATTTTGGTCGGACGGAAGTGAACGGGTTAGAGAAAATTGCCCACAAAGTGTTTGAGCATTTTATGGTGCCCGTTCTCGATGCCAGTTTTATTCGTATCAATGATAAATGGCAATTAGCACGATTAGAAGCGTGCGCATTTCAATCCCTCACGGATAGCGAGCAAGATTTTTTTGCTGAATCGTTAGAACTGTTTTCAAACAAAGTGTGGCGAAAAAGGAAGAAAAGCAAAAATTATCGCTATGACATCGCCGTTTTGGTTGATCCAGAAGAAAAAATGCCGCCATCCGATCCTAAAGCGATTCGACGCTTTCAGCGTGCCGCTAATCGAATTGGCATCAATATGGAAATGATTGGTCCAAACGATTTGGGCAGATTGGGCGAATTTGACGGTTTGTTTATTCGTGCGACCACGAATATCGCCAACTTTACGTACAAGTTTGCTAAAGCGGCGGAGAACTTAGGGTTAGTAGTTATGGATGATCCTGAGTCCATCATGAAATGCACGAACAAAGTTTTTTTGACCGAGCTATTAACTCTGCATAAAGTGCCCATGCCAAATAGCATGATTTTGCGTCAGGGTGACCGTACTCTTTTAGAAGATGCGGTACAAAAAATCGGATTTCCGATGGTATTGAAAGTACCTGATGGCGCGTTCTCAATTGGTGTGGTGAAGGTCAAGAATCGAGAAGAACTCTCACAGCAGTGTGAAAAAGTGTTCGAGAAAAGCACACTGATATTGGCGCAAGAGTACTTGCCAACCGATTTTGATTGGCGAATTGGTATTCTTAATCGCCAGCCCATCTATGCGTGCAAGTATTTAATGAGCCGCGGTCATTGGCAAATTTACCAGCATCATGATACTGGCAGAGTCACATCGGGTGGTTTTGAAACGCTGGATTTAAAACTTGCGCCTAAATCGGTCATTGATGCGGCAACAAAGGCGGCTAATTTAATTGGCAGTGGCATATATGGCGTTGATGTGAAAGAGATTGATAACAAAGCTTATGTGATTGAAGTCAATGATAACCCAAGCATTGATCACCACATTGAAGACGCGTTTTTGGGCGATTTGCTTTATGACCGAATTGTGACGGAATTTTTGCGCAGAATTCAAATGCGTGGTTTATAAGGTGTTTGAATGCTGTTAATTGAATGGATATCTTCCTGATTCCGCAGCTGATTTTACACCATTGATTTGTCCAAGCTCTTAGGCTTTGTTCCATTTTTCAAATGGTTAATGTTAACTAGGGGCTCTTGACCTTTCGAGATGATGTTTGCAGCCATTTGTGGGGTATTGATACAAGGTCGCGCTTATTCAGTGCAGTTGCTCTGGTTCAATAGGCGATAACGCAGTTAGACATATCCCATAAATGCGGTCCCAAGGGCCGACTAGGTGCGCCCGTTCAAGGCGCTTTATTCTTTGTTACTAAACTCGGTAAGCTCAAAAAGAAATCAAGAAGTTATCGCGAAAATTTAATACTATAAGAATCTGTTGACTTTACCCCTAGGGGAATGTTTAAAATCGGCGGAGAATAAACAAAAGGTGCAATATGGCAAATCAACTTAAAACTATTTGGATTACGATGCTCAGCATTGTTGCCTTGTTGTTTTCAGGATTTGTTTCCAGTGCACCAGTGATGATGGGTACTATGGGAGAACAAGCACCGAGTAAGGCGTCGCCTTGCCACGCGAGTTCTGTCGAAACCACCTCAAACCACTCAATGGAAACAACGCATTCAGATCATTTAAATACATCGGAAAAATCGGCAAGCTGTTTGTCTGATTCCTATGGTGGACATGCCTGTTGTGTTGCCGTTTGCTCCGCCACATTTGCGCCTTTGCCTATACGTGATGCGCTGACTTCCACCCGTTTTACCCTTTCTCCTTTCTTTGTCATCATGATTGGCGACAAAATTTCTCGAACTCAAACTTTGCTCCGACCCCCTATCGCATAGATCCAATTTCTGTTTTACCGCTTCTCAACTTTTAGAAGCTTGATTGACTAGCGTTTTTACGCCCAGAATTTGGACAAAAAAGTGACACTACAACTAAAAAAAATCGCGCTATCGATTGGCGTATGCTTAGCTATTTCGCCCGTTGTGGCGAGTGCAGCCAGCGTACTCTTATCAGAACAAGTAAACGCAAAACAACCGCTCACAGAGCTAATTAATACCGCCATTGCATTGGACAGTGACCGTAAGCGAGCTTACGCCCAATCTTCTGCAATGCGTGAAATGGGCATTGCCCGTTCTACTCTTATGGACCCAAAACTGAAAGTCGGATTCAGTGGTTTACCCGTCGACAGCTTTAAGTTTGATCAGGAGCTGATGACCAACGTGTCTGTTGGTTTGATGCAACAGTTTGAGCGAGGTTCAACGCTGGAACTCAAGCGAAAACAAACCAATCAGCAAGCAGAAGGAACGAGTTTTCAAGTTCAAGCCCGCGAGCTGGATATTGCCAACCAAATGACTCAAATCTGGCTGGAATTAGGTTATTTACAGGTATCGGAGCGTATCCTACGCGACAAACGACGTTTGATTTCTGAACTTGAACGTTTCATTCAAACCAATTATGCCAATGGCAAGAGCGAAGCGCAGGATCTGTTGAATGCGCAGCTTCAAGTCACCAAGTTGGATGAGAAGTTAGAAGCGAATGCACAGATGCAACGTCGATTCGTTTCTCGTTTATCAGAGTGGCTGGGTGCCGATTGGTTAAGTGAGCGTTTAAGCAAAGAGCCAGCATTGGGGGACGTATCTTCCAGCGAAAAAACCTTGCTTAATGCATCTAATACCTTGGATTGGACAAAGCTAGAGGAACGGTTGGCGACCCATTTAGGCTCTACCCAACATTTCCAGCAGCTTGGAGAACACCCTATGGTGAAAATGGCGGACAGCCAAATTCAGGCGAGTCAAACCCAAATAGACATTGCCGAACAAGCCTACAATCCACAGTTTGGCGTGGAAGTGATGTATGCCCACCGACAAACCAACAATATGCGAGGTGAACCTGCTTCTGATCTTGTGAGTGCGTATCTCACCTTGGATATCCCACTGTTTACCAATAACCGTCAAGATAGAAATGTATCGGCAGCCCAATATCAGGTGGGAGCCGCGCAATTGAAAAAAGACACCTTGTTGCAGCAAATGAATGCCAAGGTGAACACCCTTCTAAGTGACAGAACCAATCTGAATCAGCGGTTGGTGCGTTACCAATCTTCCTTAATGCCTCAGATAACTGCGCGCATTCGTGCCGTGGAACGAGGTTACCAAAATAACACCGCGCAGTTTAGCGACGTGATAGCGGCATCCAATGATGAGCTGGCTTTGCAGCTGGAGCAGCAACGTCTTGTTACCGACTTAAATGTGGTGAACAGCAACCTTGCGGCTTTGCTTAGCGGCTTTGACTATCAGGCGGACACGCCTCAACTCAGCGGATCATTTCGCTAAAGCGATTGTTCGCTAACAAGAACATTCGCTAAAAAATCATTCGCTAGAGAATTCGTTAATTAAGGAAAAGAACAATGAAAACATTGCAAGTTGCCGCCATCGCATTATTGGTGGGCGGAGCACTCGGGTATGGCATGAATCATTACATGGCTGGCGCAAATCACAACATGAGTGCAATGGCGAGTCCAGCCGCCGCAGGCTCTGATGAGCCTTTATATTGGGTTGCCCCAATGGATCCCAATTATAAAAGAGACAAGCCGGGGAAATCCCCCATGGGAATGGATCTGATTCCGGTTTACGCTGAAGATATTTCTGGCGCAAACGACAAAGCTGGCACTGTAAAAATTGACCCTTCTGTTGAAAATAACTTGGGCGTAAAAACCGCCTCTGTCACCAAAGAGCCTCTATCTCCTAGCCTAGATACAGTGGGCTATATCGCCTTCGACGAAAGCCGATTGTGGCAAACTAACGTGCGTGTTGCCGGTTGGGTTGAAAAGCTGTACATCAATGCGGTAGGTGAGAAAGTCAGTAAGGGCGATGTTCTATTTACTCTGTATTCACCTGAGCTTGTGAAAGCGCAAGAAGAGCTGATCAGCGCCTACAAAACGAACCGAAAAGGGTTGGTGGAAGGGGCGACCGAACGCCTATTGACACTTGGTGTAGATCGCAACCAAATCCGAACCATCACTCGCCGAGGGCGAGCCTCTCAAACCATTGAAGTGAAGGCACCTGCAGACGGTGTGATCGCGAACCTGAACATTCGTGAAGGCGGGTATTTGTCGCCTGCTCAGGCGGTGATCAGTGCAGGACCGCTTGATCATGTATGGGTGGATGCTGAAGTGTTTGAGCGCCAAGCGCATTGGGTGAAGGCAGGCAGCAACGCCAGCATGAGGCTGGATTCTGTGCCTGGTCATACATGGCAGGGTGAAGTGGATTACATCTACCCAATACTCGATCCGAAAACGCGTACGCTTCGCGTTCGTCTTAAATTCCCTAACCCTAAAGGGGAATTGAAACCCAACATGTTTGCTAACATCACATTGCAACCCATAAGTGAAGAGTCGGTGTTAACCATTCCTAAATCCGCAGTGATTCGATCAGGCGGAATGACGCGCGTCGTGTTGTCTGAGGGCGAAGGTAAATATCGTTCAGCGCGAGTCGAAGTGGGCCGAGAAGCCGGAGAGAAAATTGAGGTGCTGAAGGGTCTGACCGAGAATGATCGGATTGTGACTTCCGCACACTTCATGTTGGATTCTGAATCGAGCCAGACCGCTGATCTGGCGCGCATCAACGGCGTGAAAGCGGATGCTGAGACAGTCTGGGCGAAAGGAGAAATCACAGATGTGATGGAAGGGCACCGGATGCTGACCATCAGCCATCAGCCTGTACCAGAATGGAATTGGCCAGGCATGGTGATGAACTTCACCTTTGCAGAAAACGTGGCAATGAAAGGGCTTGGGAAAGGGCAAGCCATCGATTTCGAAATGCAGAAAACCGATTCTGGACAATATGAAATCGTGGACTACAAAGTAGGGGAAAGCGTCCTTGCAGCAGAAGTGTGGTTAACCGGAGAGGTGAATACACTCATGGTCGATTTCGGCATGATCACGCTGAGCCATTCATCGGTTTCAGAGTGGGGATGGGAAGAAGGCGAAATGAACTTCACCGTAGAGGATCTTGACCTTTCGCCCTTTCAGGAGACCCAAAAAGTTCGATTTCTAGTTGAGAAAATGGGCACCGACTATCAGTTGAAAAAAATTGAAGCGGCAGAGGGCTAAGTATGATAAATGCAATCATTCGTTGGTCCATCAACAATCGCTTACTGGTGTTACTGTCGACGTTGGCGTTGGTTTTGGGTGGGCTATACAGCGTGAAAAACACGCCTGTGGATGCGATTCCTGATTTGTCTGATGTTCAGGTGATCATCAAAACCAGCTATCCCGGACAAGCCCCGCAAGTGGTCGAAGATCAGGTGACGTACCCGCTGACTACGGCAATGCTCGCGGTTCCTGGGGCAGAAACCGTGCGCGGTTATTCCTTCTTTGGGGATTCCTACGTTTATATCATTTTCAATGACAATACCGACATGTATTGGGCGCGCTCACGCGTGCTGGAATACCTTAGCCAAGTGGCGCCTAACTTACCGTCCAATGCAAAACCCACATTAGGACCAGACGCAACAGGTGTCGGTTGGGTGTACAGCTATGTGCTGCAAGACAAAACCGGACAGCATGATCTGGCGCAATTACGCAGCCTGCAAGACTGGTTTCTGAAATACGAATTGCAAACCGTTGAAGGGGTGTCAGAGGTTGCCACGGTAGGCGGTATGGTTAAGCAGTATCAGATCCAAATAGACCCAGCCAAATTGCGAGCCTACGACCTGACCTTACAGCAGGTGAACATGGCGATTCAAAACGGCAATCAGGAGTCTGGCGCATCGGTTATTGAAGTGGCGGAAGCCGAACACATGGTACGCACGACGGGGTATTTGAGCAGTATCGAAGACATTCAATCACTGCCTCTGAAAGTCACCAAAAAAGGCACCCCCTTGCTGCTGGGCGACATCGCCGACATTAACCTAGGACCACAAATGCGTCGGGGCATTTCGGAGTTCAATGGTGAGGGTGAAGCGACAGGTGGCGTCATTGTGATGCGCTTTGGCGAAAACGCCAGTGAAGTCATTGCCAACGTGAAAATCAAACTCGCAGAACTTCAACGCAGCCTGCCTGATGGGGTAGAAATCGTGGCAACCTACGATCGTTCTACTTTGATCAATGCCGCTGTTGAAAACCTTTGGAAGAAGTTAGCGGAAGAGTTCATTGTGGTGGCGATTGTCTGTGCACTGTTCCTGTTTCACATTCGCTCCTCGTTAGTGATCGCGCTGAGCCTACCTGTTGGGATTCTTTCAGCCTTTATGGTGATGCACTGGCAGGGCATTAACGCCAACATCATGTCATTAGGCGGGATAGCCATTGCGATTGGTGCCATGGTGGATGGTGCCATCGTCATGATCGAGAATGTACACAAACATATCGAACGCACCCCATTGAACGATAATAATCGTTGGCAGGTGATTGGTAAGGCGGCAGAGGAAGTCGGTGCGCCGCTGTTCTTTTCGCTACTCATCATCACATTGAGCTTCGTTCCCGTGTTCGCCCTTGAAGGTCAGGAAGGGAAAATGTTCTCGCCCCTTGCCTTCACTAAAACGTACGCCATGGCGGCATCGGCAGGATTAGCGATCACACTTGTGCCTGTTTTGATGGGGTATTTTGTTCGAGGAAATATCCTGCCAGAGCACAAGAACCCAATCAATAAGGGGTTGGTGGCGCTTTATAAGCCGCTGCTGACGATCAGTTTGCGTTTTCCTAAAACCATGATCGTTTTGGCGCTCGGGCTGATGGCTTCGGCTTATTACCCAATGAGCAAATTGGGTAGCGAGTTTATCCCCCCATTGGATGAAGGCGATTTGATGTACATGCCAACAACCTATCCGGGGATCTCGATTGGTAAAGCGCGCGAAATTTTGCAGCAAACCAATAAGTTGATCAAAACCCTGCCAGAAGTTCACACCGTATGGGGCAAGATTGGTCGTGCGGAAACCGCGACCGATCCAGCGCCTCTAACCATGATCGAAACCGTGATTCAGTTTAAGCCAAAGTCCGAATGGCGTGCTGGGGTAACCAGCGAATCACTGCGAAAAGAACTGGATAATTTGGTTCAATTCCCTGGCTTAACCAATGCGTGGGTTATGCCGATCAAAACGCGTATCGACATGTTGGCGACAGGCATTAAAACCCCGATCGGCATCAAGATCGCAGGTCCTGACCTTAAGGTCATTGAGAAAATTGGTGCGCAGCTTGAACCCATTCTTAACGGCATTCAAGGCACGGCTTCGGTGTACGCGGAACGCGTGGCAGGTGGGCGTTATGTCACCATCGACATTAAGCGCCGTTCGGCCGCACGTTACGGCTTGAGCATTAAAGACGTTCAACGGGTGATCTCAACGGCTGTCGGTGGAATGAACGTTGGTGAAACCATAGAAGGGTTGGAACGTTACCCGATCAATGTTCGATACCCTCAGGAGTATCGTAATTCGGTCGAGATGCTAGAAAACCTGCCTTTGGTCACCCCAAGTGGTGCGCGTATTGCTCTCGCCGATGTGGCCGACATCCGTTATGAAGATGGTCCACCAATGATCAAAACGGAAAATGCTCGCCCGAACGGCTGGGTATTTGTGGACATCGAAGGTCGCGATTTGGGTTCGTATGTCGCTGAAGCACAGCAAGTCGTGGGGAGTGAACTGTTACTTCCTGCGGGTTATTCACTGGCGTGGTCTGGGCAATACGAATACATGGAGCGGGCGAAAGAGCGTTTGAGTGTGGTTGTACCGATCACCATTGCCATCATCATGCTGCTGCTCTATTTCAGTTTCCGCCGTATAGGAGAAGTGTTGATCATCATGCTGACGCTGCCTCTTGCTATGGTGGGCGGTTTATGGTTGATGCATTACCTCGGCTACAACTTCTCCATTGCGGTTGGGGTTGGCTTTATCGCGCTAGCAGGAGTGGCGGTTGAGATTGGGGTCATCATGCTGGTTTACCTCAACCAAGCCTGGCATTACAAAAAGGTAGATGCAGCGGAAACAGAGGCGGCATTAACCAAAGACGACCTGACCAATGCCATTCGAGAAGGGGCAGGGTTGCGCGTTCGACCTGTAATGATGACGGTGCTGACGGTCATCATTGGTTTGATACCGATCATGTATGGCGATGGCACAGGTTCCGAAGTCATGCAGCGGATTGCCGCCCCAATGATCGGCGGTATGGCCTCGGCGTTGCTTCTCACGTTGTTGGTTTTGCCCGCTATCTTTAAGTTATGGAAGCAAAGCGAACTGCGCAAGTAATCCAAATTCAGGATTACTTGTGGGTAATCCTGAATTCAAATTTAATTCGAAATAAAAGGAAATTCAGATGAAAAAATCAATGATTGCATTGGCTCTAAGTATGGTTGCATCGGGCGCTATCGCTGAAGGTATGGATCACTCAAAGATGGATCATTCCAAGATGGGCCATTCAAAGATGGATCACTCACAAATGGATCACTCCAATATGATGAACATGGAAGGTATGTCCGATGTGGGTATGCCAGCTAAAGGAGCGAAACCCAATAAGGTCGTTCACGTCATTTTAAGCGACGACATGACGATTAAGTTCAAAAAAGAGGTGGATATTGAGCCGAATGATGTCGTGCAGTTTGTGGTGGTCAATACAGGAAAGATTGAGCATGAATTTGCGATTGGATCGGTTGCCGAGCAGAAAAAGCATCGCACCATGATGAAAGAACAAGGAATGCATGCACATGATTCGGGAAGCGCTGTAACGGTTAAGCCCGGTAAGGCGAAGCAACTGACTTGGCACTTTCACGGTGACACCAATGTGGAGTTTGCCTGCAACATCGCGGGGCACTACGAAGCGGGCATGGTGAAGTCTATCGAACTATAAAGGTATTGAGTTAGGAAAAAGAGCAAGAGATGGCTCATTTTTCTTATCCACATTGTTCATCAATAGCGTCTACGTCTTTATTTGAAAACGTCGGCTTTTGTCGAGACTGCATATTTCAATTTACAATGTAAATTTTACCTGAGATTGTAAGATGGCTACCCAACCGGAAGCCATCTTATAGCTTGCTAGCCATCCTAATGCTGTTGAATTTCTCACAATGGGATCTTTACGTCACAGTAAAAGCTTGAGATCGGAGGGGGCATTTAAGAGACAGCAGAAGCATTGTTTATGTCAGATTGTCTATCGCTAACAAATACCCAGATGGCGATTCCCAAAGTAACTAGAGGAAAAAGTGCAACCCACAGTAGTGCGTTCTCGACACCCACACTATGCCATAATGCGCCAATGCATATTGGAGTCAGCACACGAGAAATGCTTCCGACCATTTCATTGATGCCCATAAACTTCCCCTTTGAGTTTTCAGGGGAATGCGTAGAGATATGTGAGGGTAAAGAAATAGAAATGACGATCTCACCAAGTGTCCAAACGACAACGCTGGCCAATAGCCAATTGACCGAGAAACCCAAATAAATCATGAATAATCCACTCGACCATAACAGAGACGATATTGCTAAGGCTTGATGGATTTTCATTTTCGACACGATGCGATTGAGCGGCAGGGAACCGATTAAGATAATGGCACTGTTCAAACTGTATACCAGTCCCATAAACAGTGTTGCCGACATGAAAATGTTATTGACCAATAACGGCACCATATATTCAAGAGCAAACAAAGATGAAATGAGAGGTAAGTTGCTGATACAAATAAGTGCAAGAATTGGCTGGGTACGCACGGCTTTCCAATAACTCAGTGAAGAGGCAGGGTTGGAGATATCTGGCTCCGAACCCTCGTTTTTTGAGTTATCGCTGATGGCTTCGTTTGAAAGTGGTACGAATGTATAGAAAGCCAAAATCAAAGCGCATATCAGTGACGTCCCCATATCTACGTAAAACAATAGATGAAACGAATAGGTCATTAGCATGCTCGCTGCCAGTGGACCCAGCCCCATGCCGATGTTGATACAAAGGTAGTTCAGTGTGTAGCACAGTGAGCGTTCATCATGTGTTGAAAGTTGTGCGATCAGCAGGTTGTTGGCAGGACCAAACATTGACATACCAACTAAACCAATAAAAAGAGGAAGGGCATAGAAAAAAGCATGATCATAGCTGAAGGTTAACAAAAAATATCCCACGATATTCGTTATTAACGCAGTGACGAGAACGGGTTTAGCACCCACTTTATCCACCAAGTAACCCGATAGCATGGCGCCAACAACTAGCCCTGTTGCACCAAGAGACAAAATTGTCCCAGACGCCACTAGGGAGACTTCCTTCTCGTTAACCAAATACAAGCTGAAAAATGGAAATACAAACGTACCTAGCCGATTGATTAAACTGGCCGAAAAGAGAACGTACAGCTGCTTATTTAACTTAAAAATGGGCGAATCTAACATGGTGTATCCGTCTCGATGGAAAATAACGCTCTGATTCGTTTGAAGTCAGTATGGACATTGTGTTCGCTATCCCCATAAGACACGTAAAAACCTTGTACCTGTGAACAATCTGTAGGTGGTTGAATCACATCGCCTACTTTTGTCCAAATCTCCGCCTCTAAGACTTCAGTCAGTTCGCTGAGTGCCTGAACGTCCGAAACGTACTTCACTTCTCCGTATTGATGAGTGGTCAGGTATTCTGCGCCGACAGTGATATCGTTTGTCCAGCGCTCTGTTTGCGGTTTACCGAGTTCCGCCTTTGCCCATATGTCAATAACGTTCATACCTGACGCGTAAGTTAAGATGGAGACGATAGGACCACCGCCAAACCGAGCTGCACATTCCCCCAGATAAACGTCACCGTCTTCCGTTAAGAAGAACTCGTTGTGAGTAATGCCCGTTTTCAAATTGAACCCATGCATTAGTTTTCGATTGGTCTCTAAAATATGGCTTTGAGCTTCGGTTCTATCTTTATTAATCGTGATAAGCCCCGGTTTCTCTTCCGTGTCTTTATAGTCAATGATGTTGTATGTGTATTTTGCGAGAGACTCAAATTTAACCTCGCCGTCGTGGAAAATCGCATCTATGCAGTAGTGCTCTCCGTGAACAAACTTCTCTACGCGATACGACTGTCGATCGTTTCGAATCTGTGCCCAAACATTCTCCAACTCTAGTGTGTTTGTGACTTTATAGGTGTCCTTGCACCCCATGCCGTCAAAGGGTTTGATCACGATTGGAAACTGCTCGGATTCGACAAATTTCTCTATACATTGCTTGGTTAAAGGGAGCACACAGGGAGGAGTATTGACCCCCAATTCTTTGGCTCTTTGATGCATGGCATTTTTATTGCGAAAAAGGATCGCATCTTCTGGTAAAAGCCCAGATATATTGAGTTCTTCGCGAAGCTTGGCGGCTTCAAACGTATCCAATTCGTGAAAGGCGATGATTTTTGTTACCGAGTGATTTTGAATGATGTTTTGACAGCGTTCTTTTAGAGCAGTGTAATCATTCATATTCGTAGGGAATGCTTTTGTGCATAGCTCTGATAACTGACTATTTAAATCACTCCAAGATTCATGAATTAAATAGGTATGGCATTCATTTTCAAATAAAGAACGTAAGAATACTTCGGCATACTTCTCATATATTGGTGTTGTGCCTCTAAATAAAATAATGGCACCAGTAGAAAATTTACGACTACGGTTGATAGGCATTGAATATTCCTTGATAATATTATTACTTAGTTAAATTCATCAATGATCTTTGTAGCAATCTGGCGATTATTGTGAAAACCTTTTGCTCTAATATTGTTTTCACCTAATAATTTTCCAAGTAAATATCCCTCATCTATATATTCTTTAATAGTTTGTTTTCCTTCCTCCTTCTTTAAATCATAAACAATACGCCCCATAAATACCTCACCTAGTATAGAGAGTTCATATCGGTCTCCGGAGTCGACAATTAGCCCCTCCTCTATTAAACCTTTAAAGGTTTTTACCTGCTCTTCATCAATGGCGTTTTGCCTTAGCATTCGATTGTATTGTGACTTTAACAATCCTTCATGCCTTAGGGGGAATACCCAAAGTGCAGTATCTTCCTGCTTTCTAACGTTGCATTTGGGTAAAAATATGGCTTGTTTTTTCTTTTCTGTTTGTTCAATCCACTGGTTAATGTCTACTGTATTTTCGATGCGTACACCAGGTAAAGAGGAAATGGCCTGGGCACCTGCTGCGATTAGGAAATCGTCGCCATCTGCCGTTCCAATGCACTCGTTGCCTTTCACCTTTTCCAATATTTCTTTGGGGATAGAATGCGCATCATAGTACGTATTGGTACCTCGACGTACCCACCCATTTTTCTGCAGCGTGGCATAGGAATGCAATCGCATTTTTGCTTGTACATCTGGGGATGCTTGAGGTGGGATCTTTCCAGAAGACAAATCAGCTAATAAACTTGGTGCGGCGCCCGGTGTGAGTAAGTAAGTACTTATTGCATTGATACCAGGGTGGTTCATCATTGCTTGCAAGTCCTCATGGACATCATCTAGCGTTTGACCGGGTAGGCAAGTGATCAAATCAGCATTCACTATTGGGATACGACCATCGAGCATTGTGATCACCTTATCCAAGTGATTCAACTTGGCTGGCTGCTTCATGTATTTTCTGAGATGAGGCTTCGTCGTTTGTACGCCAAAACTGACTTTGGTGACCTCATGCTTAGCCAAAATATCAATAAAGTCTTTCTTTACTGTACTTAAGGTGAATTCAACCGATATTTCTGTATTGTCTGTCATGCCGTTTAGCTGTTTGACCTCGGTCAGGAGCGTGTCCATGTGCGTACCTATTAGATCAGGACTTCCTCCACCGATGTTGACAGACTCTATATTTATATCTGCTGTTTTTGTCTTTTTTAGTAAGTCTTTAAGTTGCCAAATCAAAAGTTCAGTGTATTTCTCTGCTTCTTTCCAGCTTATATTATTCCCTCCCGAAAATGCGCAAAATGAACATAACTGTGCACAATAGGGAATATGTAAATAGAGTTGTAATTTTGAGTTTTCAGTCGGCTTTGATGCCATCATGGCATTTAAAATATCACTTTCTGTAAATTGGTTTTGATCAGGTAGCATCCAATAGTCTATAGTATTTCTAGCCAGATGAGAGTAACGAGTATTGAGTAGCGTATTAAAATTTGACATAGTATCTTCCAGTTTGAACTATATTATTACTACTTTTAAGTATTAGGATTTTTCTCCGTGTCTCATATACTTCATATTGGAGTATTTATTACGTGTAGAAGTAGATATTAGCGATTACTTGTACCAGTAGCTGTGGATTCAATAATATGAGGTCACTAATGTATGAAACTATAGCTCTATAACAAATTCAATGCTCTTCAATGAGTTTCTATGCGACAGGTGTAATTTTTTAACATAATTGTTACATTGATCTAAGATGCTATTCACCTTTATGCAACACTGTCTCATCATTAATAAAGCCGCGAGGGAGCATCGGTTTACTCGATTTTCACGTATCTCTTTTTTGGTAATAACTCCTTGCTTTATCAGGCATTTTGTCTGACTGATGCGATAACCTTCCGTACTTTTTAAGATCGCTTATACGTTCAAGTGTGGTTTTGGGTAGTTTTCGCATCACTTTATGTTTTATTGCGAATATCTTTTGTATTGTAGGGGCGATTTCTTACTTAACCTCAGTTGAGGTTATTTACACTTCTGTCACATTTAAAAAAGGAAGATCCGCTGTGTACATTGGAGAGCTATCGAAAAAGACCGGAGTCAGCGTTAAAGCGATTCGACATTATGAAGACATTGCGTTGATCAAACCACCCCTGCGTGATGGTAAGTATCGGGTTTACGATGACAGCTATGTTCAAGTGCTAAGCATGATCAAAGTGGCGAAAGGGCTAGGGTTCACCTTAGAGGAGCTTCGAACCATTGCGAAAGCCAAAACACAGGAAGGCTTGGTGCCGATGGATTTGTTGAAAGCCGAACTGCAAAAAAAGCGCACCGATATTCTCATCAAGAAAGCGGAATTGGAAAAAAGGCTCGAAGAGATGGACGAGTTGGAAATCAGTGTTCAGCTTTACAATCAGTGTCTTTTGGAAAACAGCAATAAATAAATTTTTTGGTAAATAAGCCTTGACTCTCCCCTATACGGGAGACTTTAGGATGAAGACCTCAACAGACAACACAGAGGTCAACATTATGAAAACCGCATTCATCACAGGCGCAACATCTGGCATTGGTTTCGAATTCGCCAAATCCCTTTCTGAACAAGGCTATACATTGATCGTCCACGGGCGCAACCCTCAGAAACTGGCAGAGCTCGAACGCCAAATTGAAGGCGTCACCCAAACCATTTGTGCTGACCTGTCCCATCCGGCTACGCATGCCAAGGTGATTCAACAGCTTGAAGCCTATTCCAACCCCATCGATGTGGCCATTAATAATGCGGGGTATGGCTTGTATGGTCCTCATATCGAGCACACACCGACACAAATACAACAAATGGTGTCGGTCAATGTGCTAGCGCTGACTTCCTTGAGTGAATACTTTGTCAGACGAATGGCAACACAAGGCAAAGGGTATCTAATGAACGTAGCGTCCACCGCTGCTTACCAGCCACAGCCTTATATGGCAGCCTATGCCGCTAGCAAAGCGTATGTCGCCAGCTTTACTGAAGCTTTAGCCGTTGAAATGAAAGACAAAGGTGTGAACATCACCTGCTTGTCACCGGGGCGAACGGATACGGGCTTCTTTACGTTCGATGGCAAGGATGAGTCGAGCTCTGGCACGGGGACATTTGCCGCAAAATACCGAGTCAGTCCAGCGAAAGTTGCACAGAAAGGATTGGATGCCTTGTTCAAAGGGCGTTTTAGAGAGATTCCATTTCTGGACAACAAATTCTACGTTTTCTTGAATCGAATTCTGCCTAAAAATGGGGTGTTAATGATGTACAGTAATGCGATGAAGAATGTATAAAATCAAGACTATTTGATACAACGACTGAGTGCATATTGGAAAGGATGGAAACGGTTTTACTCAAGTTTCCTTTTCTTCCCCCTAAATTCAGGAGTTTGAGTCAGTATGGAAAAATTAAATTGCTCGCTTGCCCCTTTTACGAAAGATGTGAACGCTTTATCCATGCAGCAGACAAAGCGGCAGAAAAGAATGCAGATACTCAGCCAAATACATCCGTTTTTTCGTTCAACATAGTAAGCAATTGTGGTTGCCAGTAAGTTTGAATGCTTGAGAGTAAAAAGCCGTGAATGATCTGTAAGCCCGAAACGTGTTTGAGTATTGGATGCTGAATACAAGCCATCAATCGCTGTTTTTATGGCGTTTACATCGGACTTTTTTCCCGAATCGGCTGCTTTATCTCACCTTCATGGAAACGAAAAGGGACGGAAATACCCAGAATCAAATGCATTGTGAACGCCACGATAAGTACCCAGTGATAAGGGGAGTCGCTAGCGCAGGAGGCGTACGCAAGTTTTTAAAACCCTCTCGCATCTTATAGCAGTGCCATGGTGAGTTTTTTTGATGCCGACATGAACTTACCGTTCATAAGCGAACTTGCACCAGCGTAAATCAAGAAAAAGCCCTACAAATAGTATTGATAATTATTTGTTGGGTATAAGTCAATATTATTGTGGTGCGACACGTACCAGACTGAATTAATACAATAATCAATTGCATGCATAAGTGATATTTCTCATACTGTAGTTAACAATTATATTTTATTGTTTTTTTATTGTTTTTTTATTGTTTTTAGTTTGTATAGTGTTCTTGCTTTATGAGAAAGCTAAGTCAAACAAAACTTAAAATAAGGAAATTACAATGAAGAAATCTATGTTGAAAAAACTACCAAAACTAAACAAGAAAGTAAGAACAACTACTCCATATCAAGCAGCATAATGGAATAGTGAAATAATAGGTTGGATGCAATCCAACCTATTTTATTTTTGGAGGTATATGATGGGAATTATAAGACGGAACGTTGTTGGCTTAGAGTATTTAAGTCACTCTAAATTAATTAATGTTGTTGGGCCGGATGGAGCAGGAAAGCACGACACGATACACGATTATATCAAACACCACATGAATGGTGATAACGTGATTGTTGAGAATGCAAATAAGCTTAAGCAAGGCTACTTTTCAGGTTTTTATGCACTACTGAACACAGTGTACACTCGCTGTCATGAAGGGCGCGAGGCTCTGATAGAGCAGTATGAAAAGGTCCTTTGCCGCTTGTTTCCAGATTTGGTTTTGCCAGCGTTTAAAGGCACAAAAGATCTGACGAATACCGCTGATCGAGATGAGCGTACACGCTTTTACCATCATGAATTTCAAGAAAAGCTATTGAATGGCGTCTACGAGTTTTTGGTTGAGTTTTATCAAGAAGAATCCACTCCAACTTATTTGATTATCGATGAATTTGAACAAGCCTCACCGACCATCAATTCATTCTTGAATACCATCAATCGACGAGGTGGCGTAGAGAACCTTCATATTATTCTTTTGTCTACTTCGAAGCCAATACAGTTACTTGATGTTCCTACTATTGAATTTGAGAAAATATCTTTCCAAGAAATGATGGATATTTATGGTGCTGAATTGTCACCTTATAGTAAGGAAGAAATCAGTACTATTTATAAACTATCAGATGGTAACCATCACCTTGTTGATGATTTAATTAAAATAGCCAACTCTGGTATAAAAATTAATTATTTACTATCGCTAGATACGCACATCGACTTTTATTTGTCGTCTATTGGTCGTGCTGAAAAGTACCATGCGCTAAAGCGTTATATTTCAGCGCACTGTCATACGAAAAGTGCGATTGATACGCGCAACTATCAGATTTCGACGAGTGACGTTAAGGATACCTTGCACCGAGATGTTTTGGCCTCATTGGAAAATACGGATGCTTACTACCTCCATGTGATTCACGCTGATTCTCTGTCTGATCCGACTGAGAGGCTGACGTACCTTGCTCCGATAGCCATTAAGTTGCAAGAGATTGGGCTGTACGATACGTGGTTTGATTTTTTCTCTAAGTATTACGTTGATCAAAACCTCAGAGCGCTCGGGGATGGGAACCAAGATTTCAACTCAGTCTATATCAGAATGGCCTTCATTCTGTATTCGATGGGGCTGGCTAAATTATCCATTCCTTACTTGGATGATTTCTATCAGCACTTTCCTGAGAGTATGAACACCCCCATGGTGCTGTATTCTCAGAGTATGACCTACGGACGTTATCAAGTGCCAGTACAACTGGATAAGGCCGAAGCTCTGGCTCTACAAAACTTAGAGAAAATCGATTCGATTTTTTGCGATCACCCCAAGTACGATTATCTCAAAGTGTTTGCTGAGAATGCATTAGCTTACATTCGCGCCCGCCAAGGACGCTTTGAAGAAGCGATCCAACTGTGTGTGAATGGTCTGTCAAAAATGGAAGACATATATGGCAGTGACAAATACAAATTGCATCAGTCGATTTTGATTTACAATACAGGCCAAGTGTATGAAATTATGAAAGATTTCGAAAATGCCCAAAAGTACTATCAATGGGCTATCGATCTCGATCCGAACTATGGCGAGTATTACAACGACATCGCGAATCTCTACGCTAATCATGATCACTATGAACTGGCGCTCGAAAACTACCACAAGGCCATCGAACTGTGTCCGCCATACTATGAAGCGCACCACAACAGAGCCTGTCTTTACATTCAGATGGAAGAGTACGACAAGGCTGAGTGCGACTTGCATCGCTCTATTGAGTTACGACCCGAATTTGTGGATAACCATAGTGAATTAGCCCGCGTGAGCTATTTGCGAGGGCAGTTTGACGACTGTGTTGACCACGTCAATATGGCTTTGTCTTACGATCCTCAAAACAGTAAGGCGCTGTCGATCAAAGCGCTAGCGTTGTTGGACCTAGACGACGTTCGGGGGGCGGCCGACATCTATCAAACCCTGTTGGCACAGCCATATGTGACTGCTGAGGTCTACAGTAACTATGCGATTGTACTGGAGAGAATCGGAAAATCTGAGACCGCGATTGAGTATCTCGACAAAGCATTCGAGATGGACAAGGATGTCGATTATCTGATCAACAAAGGCTTGATTTTGCAAGGGACTGGTAATGTTGATGGCGCCAAAGCCGTATTCCAACATTGCCGGACCTTTGAAGGCGCCCCTTACCCCTTGATCGATGAACTTATCGCTGATTGTCACTAACCAATACAGAAAGAGACCTGTGGGTCTCTTTCTGCCTTGAGCGCCTTTTTATGAACAAGACAACTTTCTATTCTGTGTTTCCAATTTTCGCGTCGCACTTTTTATCCCAGATGGCCAGTTGGGCCTTTAGAGCGGCGATCATTTACTATATCTACGATACCAATGGCGGCTCCGGCTCCGTCCTCGGCTTATCGATCATTTTCTCTTACTTACCTATTGCATTAGGCGGAATTTTTCTCTCCAAATACGTCGACTCGGTGCAGTCATTGCGCTGTTTATCGGCGATCAGTTTACTTCGAGGTGGGGTGATCTTGTTGCTGATCCTCGTCGGCATGGTACATGAGTTTGTCACCCCCGTCGCCATTGCTGTGGTGTTCTTGATGGGGTTGACTGTTCCTGTCTATTCATCGGCGCTAGCGCGCTACTTTCGGAAAAACAAGCGAAGCGAGGACGTGCCGTCTTGCATTGCTTTTGTGAGCAATATTGATTGGTTGTGCATGATATTAGGGGCTACTGCGGGCGCGTTGTTGCTGAAAGCAACCAGCATCGGTTTTGTGCTGCAACTGGCGTGTGTGATTTATTTCACTACCTTTTTCGTGTTCTGGCGTTCACGTGGTTCAGAACAATCTGACGAGACGGAACCCGCCTCTCCTGCCAGTGGACAGGCATTTTTTGGGCACACGCTTATCATTGCTGTGTTCTTTTTGAACTTCGGAGCTGGCATCATCAATGTGTACGTCAATGTAGCCTCTAGGAATGTCTATGCGCTCGCAGAGCAGGGCATTTCGGTGTTCTACATGTTCAATGGCATTGGTGCTTTCTTAGGGTCTTTACTAGTGTATTTCTTGATGAATCGGTACAAGAAAACCGATGTTGCTTTGATAGGATCGGTGGTGATCGCTCTCAGTATATTTGGAATGGGACGACTGGATGATTTCCACTTATCGGTCCTGTACAGCAGCCTGATGTTGATGTTCGGTCAGGTGTTTGCGATTGCTTGCCACTCCCACTTGTTGCTGGAAAACAGCAAGGACGTGGCTGGAAAAGTGACTGGATACTTCACTGCAGCGACGTTTGTTGGGGTCATTTTCAATGCGGTAATGTTTTTGATTTTAGACAGTTTGGGGATTGAATTTTCGCTGTACGCCAACGCGAGCCTCTTGGTATCAGGTGTGTCTGCGATCCTGCTGGTGGCTTACCGCTACTCGTTCAGTGCGAAATTCAGTCTCCCTATAATGGAGGGGCAAGACCGTGAACGATAGCCGCTTCGGTCCGTTGTCCCTGAACGACCTCGAGCAGGTCGAAGATGTGATTCGCTTTTCCGCATCCAAAGACTTACAGCGTGCGGTCCTACTGCTCCGTCGCTGGAATGAGGAAGAAACGGCGTTTGTGTTTGAATTGCAGACTCGGCAGTATAATGGGATCGAGTATCAGTTGTGCCAGTCGTTGCCAGTGACGCGTGACAGTGAAATAACGTTGAGTCAAGACGGGAACTATCTCGCGTATCTTCAAGAGGTGGAGGAGCAGGAACAGATCGCCATACGTCCGTTCGAAGCGATTGAGAAAGCGATTCTCTCCATTCCTGTCCGATCGGCGGAATCTTTGTGCTGGAACCACCATACCCTCTATTTGTTTTGTGATGCCATCCCAGAAGGTGAGTGGCAAAGTGTACAAGTCATGGCGTGTACCATGGAGCGATACGCGTGGTGGCGATGTCGAAAGCAAATCGCGACGATTTCGCTGTCCCAGGCGACTTTGCGCCCATTGTCAGATCGGACCATGATGGACGCGAGCCTTATCACTGTGTCGAGTGATGGGTCAATGTGTGCTTATCTGGAACATGTCGGGTACCGTGACGCGGGGATGGGGCTGAACTTGGTACTGCAAACCGATGAGAGTACGCATGATGTGATTCCATTGCCGAACGATTTTATCACTCATCTGGCCATTTCGCCCTCCAACAAACACATCGCCTGGATTGGCAGTCGTCTTTCAAAGAATCCAGCATCACTGTCATTATCGCGAGAAAGTACGTCGCAAAGTGTCCGACAGAGTAAAGGCATTAACCTGTATGATTCCCGTGTGTTTGTCCTGACGCTCGAGACGCTTGAACTGATCGAGATTGACGTCGATGAGACGGCAGGGATCCCGGTGGGTCAGACTCAAGGTCTTACTTGGCTCAGCGAAGAACGGTTGCGCTATGTGACGACGCACGGATCCACGACGCGCCTCGTAGATTATGATAGGGAGGCTCACCACCCCCAGCCTGTTCCACTATTGGAGGGACGTTCACGTCACCACTATTTTGGTGAAAATGGAGATGTGTTGATGATGGGATCTGACCAAGGTCAACCTCACCGCTTGTATCGTTTTAATGCGCAAGCTCAGTCGCTTCACCCGACGATGGTGTTGCCACAAAGCTTTCGTACGGCGGTTCCGAAGGTATTGGGTCAAGGTCCAGCCTCTGAAAGTTGGATTTATTGGCCAACGGTTGTGCAAACACGGCAACCTATGGTGGTGTATGTGTATGGTGGACCGACGCCACTTGGCCAAGAGTTTGATGATAAGCTTCAAGTGTTGGTGGGGTCGGGGCTGGCGCTTCTGGTTGTGAATCCATCTGGATCATCTGGGTATGGTGCTGAGCGAGCTGATGCGTTTGTTAACGACTGGGGTAAGACGGCAGCGAGGGAAGTGGTAGATACCCTATCGGCAGTTCTGGCGACTTACCCTTGCTTGGACGAAGATCGTGTGGGGCTGTTTGGTGAGAGTTACGGTGGATTTCTCGTCAACCAAATTTTAACCCTTAGCGATCGGTTTTGCGCTGCAGCCTCCGTCGCTGGTTTTAGTAATATCGTCGGATACTGGGGCAGCAGTGTCGCGGGGTATCAATTTGGTCTCAGTGCTCAATCGGGAACGGGTCAAGAGGCGTTAGCCAATATGATGGCCTGTTCTCCGGTGTTCCAATCAAATGCGATCACAGCGCCACATTTATTGATGCATGGAGCGTTGGATGATATTGTCCCGATTTCAGAATCAGAGCAGTTGTTCACTGCCCTGAAGTCGCAGAAGAAAGAGACCTACTTAGTCCGGTTTCCTGACTCTGGTCACCGTTTTGATGACTCGTTACCTACTTACATTGCGTATCGTAATTACTTGGTGTCATGGTTTAGACTCAAGCTTTTGGGGTGCGCTGAGAATTGGCAAGCGCTGACATCAGAGGATGTCGATCAACCTATTTAGTCACCCTGGACAGAGGTGTAATGCATGCCTCTGTCCAGAATACCCTGTGGTGGAGAAGTATGAAACCAAGATTATTTTTGTTGCAAATGCCTTTTATGGATGAGGGAGCCCCGTGGGTCTGTGCGCATTGTGCTATGTTGGAAGGGGCATTGGCGGTTAATCCGAGTTGGAACGAACACATTGAGGTGCGCCGTATCCCTTTTGCGAAACCTCGTGACGAATTAGTGGCGGCATTAGGGCAAGAGCATCAATGGCTGCCCGTGTTCATTCTGGAGGATAAACAGACCATCACGGAACCTGAAGCGATCATCGATTATTTGGCTCAGCGATTTGGCGGGCCTCGGGTCCACCCCTGACCATTGAGAGGGGGCGATGCTCCCTTTGACACACTTTTTAGCTAGTCGCCATTTTTCGGCTGAGGTACCTAAATATGGCCAGCTGGGCCAGTTCTGCAAACAAACCACACCCTATGAACAAGATGAGATCCGACCAAGTCGGCATGATAAAGTCTCCCATCATTAATGCCCCTGACGCCACAATGTTAAACATCATGCCATAGAACAAGACGGATGCCAGATAACATGGCGCATATCGAACGATCTTGTCGCGATGAAAGTGTTTATGCGATTCAGCGCCGCACGAGCCATGGGTGATAGGCTCAATCGTGCGGTGTTAAAGCGCCGTGTGCCCCCTCGTAACAATACCTGCTTTAGGGAACGCAGTCTTTCCAGACCCTGGGTGCCACTCTCTGCCGGTTCCAGCACATCCCGACATAGTTTGAGAAAAGGGTGGTCGCGCCGAATAGCCAAGGGCAGCTTGGCCAACAAGGACTGATAAGCAGGGTAGTGACGTTCGACACACACTGATATTTGCTCCAATTGGAGCACGAGCAGTAGCAAGCAAAGCGTATGTCGCCAGCTTTACTGAAGCCTTAGCCGCTGAAATGAAAGACAAAGGTGTGAACATCACCTGCTTGTCACCGGGGCGAACGGATACGGGCTTCTTTACGTTCGATGGCAAGGATGAGTCGAGCTCTGGCACGGGAACATTTGCCGCAAAATACCGAGTCAGTCCAGCGAAAGTTGCACAGAAAGGATTGGATGCCTTGTTCAAAGGGCGTTTTAGAGAGATTCCATTTCTGGACAACAAATTCTACGTTTTCTTGAATCGAATTCTGCCTAAAAATGGGGGGTTAATGATGTACAGTAATGCGATGAAGAAGGCATAAAAAGGTCGGAGCAGAGGCTTCGGCGAAGTGCGGCTTCACCGTGTTTAGCCGCAACCCAAACAAAATGCCCACCAGCAGTGTCTGCGATGTTGCTTAGGGCTAATCCGACCAAAACATCACCTAGGTTAAGCGCGAGCGGATATTCAAGTTTAGCAATCGGAAATAAAGAACATATCGACGCCATAATAAAAGAGAGGAACAATAAAATCGGTGAATGGTAAATAGCGTACCTATATTACTTACATGAATATTATCAAGCGATGAGTTGAGAGTCTGATAAGTTTAATCTCCTTATAAATATATATATTAATAGAGGTTTTCTTTTGATTTCGATAATTAGATGAAGAAAATTTATATTGTTGAGCACTTATTATAAACGAAGTGAGATCACAATGCTCACTGAAATTCCTAATGATTTTTCAAACGACGGCTTCAACGCGAGTTTCAATTTTATGTTGTTTTAGCTAAAAGCTATGGAAACATCATTTTCCCTTTCATCCCCTCTCTTTATCTTGCTGATTTATATGTAAATTATTCTATTATTTGCAATTCAAAAAACAAGGAAATAAACCATGATTGAGTCAAAAATAAGATTGCATACCTACCACAAGACCTTACATCTACCTTTGCAAAAATCTGACATTAAAGATAGAAAAATGATTTAGCGAAAAAGAACCGAAGGGATGAATATTCTTTATCTTGCTATTCCAAATGATAAATATCCATTTGAATTAATGAGTTTTTTATTAATAAAGGAAAGGGGGACGTATTTATGAAAATTTTCACACCATGATAATCCTAACTGATACCTAATTAAAAAAATAGAGAAATAAGTGTCTGATTCCTATTGTTGGGTCGTATATGTAATTTGTCGCGTTATATGTTTCTTTACATTGAATGAACATTGCAATGTTGAACGAATAATATGCGCTTGTTAGCTTGCTCATTTTTTAATCACCCATAAAAATAGTAGGTAACAGATGAAAAAAATCGTTAAGAAGACTAGCCAAGCTGCGATATTGTTCGTGGCATTTGTGTTTGAAACGCAAGCGCAAATTCACCCTGAAGAGGCATTTGCGGTGACGCCTTTCCAAGTGAAAAAATTAGATATCTCAAGCCCACAACTCATTAATGATCGGGTATTTTTATATGGACCTGAACTGTATGAAATGGATTGGGATGATTTCTTCGCACAAAATGCCCCGCTTTTAGCCGAGAAAAAAGAAGTCATCATGCATTGGGCAGGCTATGCCAGTATTAGTCCCAAATTAATTCTTAGTTTAATCGAAATGCAGTCTGGGCTAGTGAGCGAACCGGATGAAGAAAAGCTTGAGAACCCACTACCGGGCTTGACTAATAAAATTGGATTTGATGCCCAAGTAAAAGCCGTTACTTTGCGATTGAGCCAGCGATTTTATGCGTTTGAAGAAGCGCTTAACCGTGAAAAGTCAGCGTTGCCTCAATACAGCACTCCGGCCATCTTGGCACTCCAAAGTACATTAAGCGAAATACGATCTTCTGAGCAAGAACGCGAACATACATCCAACTCAAATGCTCAGCTAAATGAACTGTTAGACGCATACGAACAAGTGTTTGCAGGGGAATCTTTAGTTCGTTCTCTACAACCAAAAAGCGACGAGCTAACACTTTCGGCTAAAAGCAGTGTAGACAATAGCGCAGAGAATAGTGCAAACAATAGCGCAGACAATAGTGCAGACGATACTTTTACTTTGCATTTCCCCTGGCCAAGTGGCTCAGTATGGCGCAGTAGTGGTGCGCACTCCTTTTCGGGTTTTGAGTACCCTTATTCATCGCTCGATTTTAGTAATAGCAAAGGTGGGTGGGGCAGTGATACACCTTGGGTTCAAGCGTCACATGGGGGAACCGTCACACGCCATTCCCGTTGTAATATCACAGTGACACATTCCAGTGGTTACGCCACCAACTACTATCACATGGATAACTTGCAATACAATACGGGCGACAATATTGCAGCGGGTGCTTGGTTGGGGCGCTATGCGAACAATATATCCACGGCATTGTGTGAGGGTGGGCATTCTTCAGCACCTCACCTACATTGGTCTTTGCTAAGAAATGGGCGATATATCTCGTTGCAAGATATGTATATCAGCGGATACCGTGTTAATGTTGGGAACAGGAATTATGATTCAAATTGCCGAAACTTCTACTTCGAGAAGGATGGGCACCGCACATGCGCATTTAATAGACTGTACCGCTAATTGATTCTGAATTGAAAGAATATGCCCATACCGATCTTCGGTATGGGCTTTTTTATACCCAAGTAGGCTCTAAATATCAGCAGACCTTAGAAGCGTTATGCAAAACTGACGAGTCCTGACCTTTAGTGTGTGAATGGTTTGTTAGTATCATATACAGGTAACGTACTATTTGACGTAGTATTGGTCTATGAATTTACAACATCAGGGTTTAAAAGCCAGTTAAGTAGGGATGAGAAGTGAAGAAGCGAGCTTTTAGGTTACGCGCTTTTGGATTACGCGCTTTTGGATTAATGGCGGTCCTCATTTTTAGTCGTGTTTATGCGCAAGAAAACATTCGAATTTATGCGGCTTCTTCTATGACCAATGCAGTAGAAGAAATCATAGAGAGCTTTGAAGCAAGCTACGATTATAATGTGATTCCTGTTTTTGGCAGTTCATCTTCCCTAGCCAGACAAATCAATGGAGGAGCCCCAGCGGATGTGTATATTTCCGCGAACAGTAAGTGGGCGGATTACCTGCAAGCACAAGACAACATCAAGAAAGAAAACGTCGCTATTCTCGCCAGCAACACTCTCGTTTTAATCTCTTCCCCCAATAAAAACATTCAATTTGATGTTACCAAAGCGGGGGAGTGGGAACGTATTTTGAAAAACGAAAGGATGGCAATAGCGCAACCCGATGCCGTTCCTGCAGGTATTTATGCCAAAGAGGCACTAACCAGTCTCGGCGTGTGGGATAGTGTAAAGAAAAGAACAGCCCATATGAAAAATGTGAGAGCGATTTTGGCATTTGTAGACGTGGGCGAGTCACCTTTAGGTATTGTCTATAAAACCGATGCTATTGCGTCTGGAAAAGTAAAGATCTCTTATGAATTTGATGAATCCTCACACTCAAAAATTACTTATCCATTAGTGAATGTGAGTGAAACCAATTCCGCGACGTTACTGACGAGGTATTTTAAAAGCGATGCTGCCAAAGCCGTGTTGCAGAAGCATGGCTTTAAAGTAATAAAGAAAAGTGAAGACACCGATGAAGTGAAATAACGGTGGAGCTCCGTGTCTATAGTGATACGGAGCATAGTGACACGGTGCTTAGCTTAGCTTAGCTTAGCTTTGTTTTTACCCAATCTGTTTTACCCAATCCGACTGAGGCAATCCCTTGTTTACGCTTTCCGTAAGTTCAATCGACCTGTTTAGAACGGATGCACTTCATTAGCAAGATCTAATGAAATGAAGGAACTTCGAAACCCATTATTCCAATCATGCAACATATACCCGCCGTTGGATTTTACGAACCCCACCTCAGCATTCTCTCGATAGTCGGTTAAAAATGCGCTTGCAATGGCAGGGCTGGAAATAACGGTCGCCCCTCCGACATTGCAGACAATACTGTTGTGTAGATGACCACAAACAATGCGAATGTCTTGATTCGATTGTTCAATGATCCGCGCAAGGCAGTCTGAATTGCCGAGCCGAATGTTGTCCATAAACGGAATACCAGACATAAACGGCGGGTGATGTAAGGCGACCAGAGCGGGCTTATCGGGTTGACGGTGTAATGCATCACTTAGAAACGCGAGTGTGTCTTTGGATAACTCCCCCTCGCCCCGATCGGGGATCGTGCTGTCTAATCCTATTAACGTAAAATCGCGCAACGAGTGAACCCAGTTGAGTTCACCTGAATGGGGCAAGTATTGGTGCTGCCGAAAACACTGTCTTAGTGGTTCTCTTTTGTCGTGATTGCCCGGAATCACAAAGTAGGGGAGTTGCAGTTGGTCGATGATCGCTTTGAACACTTCGTAGCTGGCGAGATCGCCTTTGTCGGAAATGTCTCCTGTAACGAGTACTGCGTCAATTTCCCCCAACATGGGCAAATCGCGTTGAATCTTCTTGATGGCGTTCTCAAAGATTTCATGCGTATTAAGGACGTTTGACACCTTGTTTGGCCGAGCCGCAAGGTGTAAGTCTGTAATTTGGAGAATACGTGACATCGAATCGGCTCCTTTACTTAATCCCAGCACGTAAGAATGCTTGAACAAACTGACGTTGGAAGATCAAAAATGCGACAAGTAGCGGCGCGATAGACATCATGGTTGCCGCAGAGATAACGGAAATATCCACGCCATTTTCTGGCGCACCGAAAATCGATAACCCGACGGTTAAAGGGCGAGTCTCGTCTGAATTGGTGACGATCAGTGGCCACAAAAAATTGTTCCAATGCGTTGAAACAGACACGAGCGCGTAAGCCAAGTAGGTTGGTTTGGCTAAAGGTACGTAAACTTTCATTAAAATGCCAAAGGTGGAGCACCCCTCCACACTCGCGGCTTCATGCAATTCTACAGGCACAGATTTGAACGACTGGCGCATCAAGAAAATACCAAAGGCACTGGCCATATAAGGCATGCCGACACCCAGAATCGTGTCAAATAACCCCAGTTTCGATGTAATGGCATAGTTTTCAACAATCAATACTTCAGGAAGAATAAACAACTGAAGCAAGACCAGAATAAAAACAAAATCCTTGCCCGGGAAAGAGATTTTCGCGAATGCAAACCCTGCTAAGGTGGTAATAATAAACTGCCCAATCAAGACGATAGTGACAAGAAAAAAGGTATTAATGAAGTATGTTATCCACGGTGCACCGTCCCAAGCAAACCGGAAATTATCCAATGTCCAACTGGAAAATAGGTTGAAATTCACCGCGTCTGATGTGGTATGGAACGCCGCAAAAAAGGCGAATAACAAAGGCGATATCCAAACAATGGCAAGAAGGATCGCGCCAAAAGAGTCAAGATAATCCGCCATTTTGTCTGTAAAAAGGCGCTTTGGGGCGAACGCTGTAGCGTGAGTGCTCATTGATAGTGTGTCCTTCTATCGAGATACAGAAATTGCACCGCGGCGGCGATACCCAGAACGATGAGCACCATAACCGTTAATGCCGCAGCATGTGGGGCATCAAAGAAGGCAAACGCCATTTCCCAGATGTAGTACAGAATCAACTTGGAGGCATCGGAAGGGCCGCCTTTGGTCAGGATAAACAGGTGATCAATGAGCTTCACGGAGTTGATCATGGCATTCACCACAATAAACAGTGTCGTTGGCATAAGAAGAGGTAAAACAATACGCCTTGTATACGTCCAGCGGCTGGTGCCTTCAATGTCTGCGGCTTCTTTATAGTCCGTTGGAATGGTTTGAAGCGCCGCCAGATAGAAAATCATGAAAAAGCCCGCTTCTTTCCAAATGGTGACGATAATAACAGCCCAAAGCGCTGTGTCTGGATGACCTAACCAGTTTACAGAATCAAAGCCAAACCATGCGCCAATTTGATCCAAAATCCCCAAATGTGGTGTGTAAAAGAATAACCATAAGTTGGCCGCAGCAATCATCGGCAAAACCGTGGGCGTAAAATACGCCGTCCGAATAAAGCCCGTTGCCGACATTTTTGAATTCGCCCAGAGCGCCATAATCAAGGCAATGATGATGGACGCAGGAATGGTGACACCTGCGTAGAACAGGTTGTTTTTTACAATCATCCAAAATGTGGGGTCATTAAACAGATCAACGTAATTCTCTAAGCCTGAAAACTCTGACGGTTTTCGACGGGTTTCTCTCGAAAATAAGCTGGACCAAAATGTCGCGACTGATGGATAGAAAGCAAACAGTGATAACAAAATGGCGGCAGGCGTGAGAAGGAACCACCCATAGAGGTGCTGCCTACGTTTTTCCATTGCGGCGTATTGATTCATAAAGTGATCTGCATAGTCCATTCTGAATGCGCTTTGTGAGCCTGTGTTTCTTACACACTCAACAGAGCGACATTCATTTGTATTAATGTGGAGTCAGCACCCGTTTAGACATCTCGGGTGCCACTCCGTTAACGAACGCTTCTAAGTTGAAACTTATCGATAGTTTCTCAGCAGCCTCTCGGCTGATTTTTGCGCTTCTTCCAAAGCCGCTTCCGGTATTTTGGTTCCGGTGAGTGCGGATTGAATGGCTTTGTTTAACCCTTCACGAACGCGAGCTGTTTCATACGTCGAAAATTCCGCTACTGCATGCTCTAATTGGTTCCGTGCAACCAGTGCGGGTGGGAAAGAGGCAGCGTATTGCTTCAGTGATTCTGTTTCATAGGCACTTTTGGATACGCCCATATAGCCTGTTGAGATAGACCAATTCGCCGCTTGTTCTGGCGCCGTCATGAATTTGATCAGCTTGAGAGAGGCGGCTTTTTCTTTATCGGTGGTGTCTTTGAAGATGTAGAAATTGCCTCCTCCTGTTGGTGAACCTAAACGTTCATTGCCCGGCAGCATGGCGACACCAAAGTCAAAGGAAGCCGCTTTCTTCACTGCCGACAGGTTACCTGTGGAATGCCACATCATGGCGGTTTTCCCTTCTAGGAATGCTTGGCGTAACGTGCCCCATTCCACGGTGCCTTCCGGCATGATTTTGTGTTCTTCCGACAGCGATTTCCAAAACTTAAGTGTTTCGATAACGGATTTATCGTTGAAGTACGTTTGAAGCCCGTCGTCGGACATCAGCTTTTTACCGTTCTGAATCGCAAGAGCTTGGAACATCCAATACGGGTATCCCGTTGATGGAATCATTAATCCAAAGGTGTCATCGTTGGTTAGAGCTTTCCCCATTTTAACCAGCTCTTCCCATGATGTAGGCGGCTTTTCAGGATCCAGCCCTGCTTTACGGAACATGTCTTTGTTGTAGTACGCGACAATGGTGGAACGTTGGAAAGGAATTCCCCATGTTTTCCCTTCAACCTGACTGTTTTCCATCAGTGCTGGGTAAAAGTCGTCTAACCACGCTTGGTCTTTTTGACCATTCATCAGTTCATCGAACGGTGTGATCAGGTCTTGCTCGATAAGATCGTAAACATCGATTGAAAACATCACGGCAAGCTGAGCGGGTTCGCCAGAGCTCAAAGCAGAGAGTGCTCGTACTCGTGTGTCATCGTAGTTACCAGAATAAATCGCATTGACCTTAATATCCGGATTCTCAGTTTCGAAATCCGATACCATTTTATCCACCACTTTGGTTAACGGTCCCCCGACCGCTATCGGGTAGTACATGTTTAACTCGGTTTTGGCTAAGACTGACGGACTCGTACCAGCGACTATGCCAGTTAAAACCCATCCTAGGATTGTAGAGAACTTCATAGTTTCACCCTTGGTTTATTAGCTGCTTACAGCAAGCGTTAAAACAGCGTCAGCAGTTTATTGCTGATGCTGATATTGACTGAGCCGATGCCTCGAATGACATTCGGTCTCCATTACGATCAAATAGGTGTAGAGCACTATCTTCGAACGAGATATCCACGGTACTGCCTTCTTCAAGCGAGGAATGCCCGTCCAATTTAATCACCAGCCCTTTTGCGTCTGGATGATTCAAACTTATGTGCGTTTCAACACCGAGGTATTCACACTCCGAGACGGTGCAAGTTAAGCGGTTATGTTTGTCGTCAACCGAGTGTTGTTCGCTGTTGGCAATACGGATGTTCTCCGTTCGTATACCGATGGTGTGTGCGTGTTCAAACCCCTTTAATGCGGAGGCTGAAATCAGCGCCATCGGCGGCGCACCCACAAACTCAGCGGCAAACGTATTTTGAGGTTCGTTATACAGTTCTTGTGGCGTGCCGGATTGCATGATCCGCCCGTCTTTCATCAATATAATGATGTCTGCCATGCTCATGGCTTCGGTTTGATCGTGAGTAACATACACCACGGTCATCCCCAGCTTACGTTGCAGTTTTTTAATATCTCGACGAACCGAATTTCTGAGTTTTGCATCCAAATTTGAAAGTGGCTCATCCATCAAGCAGAGCGGCTGACCAGCCACAATGGCTCGGGCTAACGCGACTCGCTGACGTTGCCCACCAGACAATTCCCCAGGTTTTCTTTGCTCGTACCCGAGCAGCCCTGTGATGTCTAAGGCGTTTTTCAGTTTCTCTTCCCGTTCCAGTTTGGGCACTTTTCTTACTTTCATACCAAACATGACATTTTCAGCGACAGAGAGGTGAGGAAAGAGCGCATAAGATTGGAATACCATCGATAAATTTCGAGAAGCGGGCGCAAGCTCTGTTACATCTCTTGCATCGATAACGATGCGTCCAACATCGGGGGTTTCTAACCCAGCAAGTAGACGCAATGTCGTTGACTTACCGCAACCTGATGGACCAAGAAGGGCGACAAATGCGCCTTCTGGGATTTTGAACGAGATGTCTTCAACACCGAGTTGGCCGTTCCAGCGTTTGCCAATATTGTCGAATTCGACAAAGGGGTGTTTACTCATGATGTTTTGTCTCCCACTAGCTTAAGACGATCGCCAACACGCTCACTGAGTGCGGAAACGTCTTCATCTGGATGTTGATTCATTATGATTTGGTCTACATCAAAAATACTGCCACCCACAGCAGGGGCTATACGGCGAAGTTTGGAGCTGTCCATCACTAAAATGGACGTTTTGCAATGTGTTCTAATGGCTTCCCTTACGCGCACCTCCGAGGCATGAAAATCCAACATTCCCCCATCTTCCGACACGCCTGCGACACCAAAAATGCCAAACTCAGCTCGATAGGAATGGAAGAAGGTCAGGACGTCATCACCCAAAATGTCTCTATCAGGGAGGCGCAATTCCCCCCCAGGAAGAATCACGCGATTGGTTAATTCACCACTGAGCGCCATGGCTGCGTTTAAGTTGTTCGTCATGATCGTTAAGCCAGTTTTATTGTGGAGGGCTTCTGCCACCATGGTGGGTGTGGAGCCGATAGATATAAAGAGTGTAGAACCATTTGGGATCATGTCGGCCGCGGCCGCGGCAATTGCTCTTTTTTCACTAGGGTTAGTGATGGCTCTTTGGTCGTAAGGTGTATTCAGTGGTTGTTCAAAACGTTCAACCCCACCATGCCGCCGGCGAAGACGGTTGTCGTTACATAGATGGTTGATATCTCGTCGAATGGTTTGGGCTGAAACGCCGAATGCCTCGACCAAGGTTTCGACAGAGACATTCCCTTCTTGTTGAGTCATTTCAATAATGAGCTCGCGTCGGATATCGGTTTTCTTTGTGGTTTTTGGATCGTGATTCATATCTGTTCATATCTCCACTTTCATGCCGAATATAATGATGGATTTAACAGTTGGCTAACATTTTTTGAGCATTCGAGCATTTTGTTTCTCATTTATTGATCAAACGCTCAATAATGAGTAAGTTAAAGGAAATGACATCTCTCGTTCACAACAACGTCATGAATAATGGGATCATATGGTAAAGAGGACACAATGGTTGCGTTGACTTAACCATCTGTTATTTATCCATAATTTCAGTTTTATTTTTGAGTGAGACGAAGTAGCCTGTCTGTATAACAATGCGTTCTCTACTCGGCTTTAATCATTAATACAAGGAAAAGGAATGCTCGAATTTAGAAATACATACCTTTTAATGCGTCATGGAGAAAGTAAAGCGAATGTTGCAGGAATTGTGGTCAGCGATCCGACGATCGGCTGTGACAAGTATGGCCTAACGGACATCGGTAAGCAGCAGGTCATTGCCTCCGCCAAAGCGTATTCGGGCAAACCCATTACGCTGGTGGTGCATTCCGATTTCAAACGGACGGTTGAAACCGCCGAAACGGTAAAAAGTACGCTCAGTATTCTGGATTCGAAAGTAGACGCTCGGTTACGAGAGCGCTTTTTCGGAACATGGGAAGGGAAAAGCTCAGACACGTATGAAAAGGTATGGGCGAAAGACAGTGTGTCTTCAACGCAGACCGACAACGGGGTTGAAAGCGCCCAAAGTGTTTGTGAAAGGGCGTGGAGTGTTCTGTTAGATTTGGAAAAAGCCCACAAGAATGCCGTTATTTTACTGGTGTCTCATGGGGACACTCTTCAAATTTTAAGCACGGTATTTCACAACTTGGCATCGGGGCAACATCGAACGTTACCTCACCATGAAACCGGACAAATAAAGCTGATCGCATCCGCTGGTGATTGTCTTCCTATGGCTCCTTGTGCTATCGAGTGAGGTGTCTCTGACGAGTAATGCGTTGAAATGCCCTAATCTAAAGGCGATCATAAAGGGACGAATACTTATTCGCCCTTTCGGTGTGCTTTCTGCGCCATGACGATAATGACTGGTTTTGCTGTTCCAATTTGGTCGTCAGTTTGCGTAGTAAGTGGAGGTCGAACAAAGATAGGCTTTCTTTCCATCATATGGGAGCAAAGCCGAGCACTAAAGTGACTCGGCTTGACAGTTCGCTGCCTTCAACAAAAGGCTTGATCAATAAAAGGCTTGTTCAATATGGTGTCCTCTAACAAAAAATGGCGCTATCTTACAACATACTTAGATAGCCATTTCGCCATTGATTCACCGATATGCTGGTAACCGTCGCCACTGTAATGAATCTTGTGGAAATTCCATGCACTCAATCCAGGTGTCGTATAATCGTCTGTGCTGAACCACTGGTAATTCACATTAGAGTCAGCAAAAATCTCCTGTTGCTGCCGAACAACCGAAGAATATATACCAGCGTCTTTAATCCTACCGACCGAGACAGGAAGTGCCACCGAAAATGCTTCGTTTATTTTATTGACCATTATTTGAAGGTTTGCTGAATAATTATTGGCCAATGAAGCAGAGTGTCGGTCACCTTCTCCCTGCATCCAACCCAATCCAAGTAAGAAAGGTGCTTTTCCTGTTGATGCTATCGTTTTACAGCTATTGAGAGCAGCAGTCAGTAATGGATCAAGATACCCTGATGTCTTGATCCATTGCGTTACGCTCGAACCGCCTGCGGCTACTTTTGCAATTTTAGAGGAGTTCATCAGACCGCGATCAATCATGTAGCGTGAAAATGGTGCTTCTGGTCCAGCGTAGGGGTACGGGGTCAACGCTGAAAATCGACCTTTTTCTGAATACCCAGCGAGGTTTGAGTTGGTGGTTCCATATCGTAATTCAATTGGATTGGAGTTCAGTCCGGGAATAAGGTTAACAAATGTGTTACTTTTAGCGTCCCAAATCTGGATATCCTCATGTTCTTTGCGAAACCTGTAGTCAAAAGCAGAGACATGTGACCATCCAGACATATTGGATTGCCCTGCCAATAATGACAAATATTCGACCTCCGCGGCCAAGCCGAGATTGTCAACGCCTCCTGAGACCGTAATACCAGACACAATTTGATCTTGCTTCTGGAGGCCCAAAACAGCTTGGCAAGTCGATTCTCCATTCAATGTAATATGAGCCGTATCCCCATCCGTTACGGGAATCCGTATTTCGATAGTCTCGTCTGAACTGTCTTTATGAAGAATGACTTGTCCTTCAGCAGTAAGGCTTTGCCCTTTACGCAATACCATACCGGGGGTATTGAATATGGCTGGCTTATTGTCTGTATCATCTAAGAGTACGACCACACCATAGTCACTCGCTAGTTCCACTGCTCGTTTAAACGTAACTGGAGCCTCTATTGTTCCTGGGTTGGTGTCTTCACCATATACAGCCGCATAAAAGATATTGCTGTCGGCTAGGTCTATTTTTGTTCCCAATGAAGGGGCGCCGAAATTGGATAGTAGATAAACACGGTCTTGGTAGGAATAGACTACCCAGTCATGTTTTTTCGCTAAAATCTCGACATTGACCACTTTCTTTTCTCGTTGCCACTGGACCGTCTTGCCAACAGAAATTTCCTGACCAGAAAGCTGGATAGGGCTAGAGGAATGGTCCGCCGAAACGGAATATATATTCTTGCTTATTTTTTTTAGACTTACGACATATTGATAAGACTCATTTTTTTCTTCAAACGATATTAAACTGCCATCGGAATATTCATCTATTCTTTTGCTAAGCATGTAATCAATATTGTTATCATCAGACAATATAATGTCGGTATCATTCACATATCGCACTGTTCCAGGTTGCGTGTTTCCATCACTATCAACAATGTATATTGGTTTTCCCAATTCAATAACATTGCCAATGACTGATTTTCCGAGTGAGGTGTCTAGTGACGAAATAGTGAATGAGGAAGACTGACTATTCCAATCACCTTCGTATACTTGTGAATATTCCCTATGTTCTTCAGTATTTTCATAGCTTCTAAAATTAAGTGTACTATCGGTCGTGATTTCCGTGTTTCTACTTAACATATAAAATAAATGACGATATTGATAAATAATAGCGTCAGGGGAAATCGCGAGCAGTTTTATACGTTCAGTTCGACTTCCTTGCTTCCATTTTGCTATTGCGTCTTTATTGTTTTCCTCAATGGTTATCGTTATTTCAGAAGTCGTGTGCGATGGAGAGTCAGAAGTAAACGCATTCTCTGAGCTATTCCAGACTCCTCGGGTTACTTTGTTATAAATAACATTTCCGCCTTTTACGAGTGCCAGTGACTCTCTCTGTGAAAGCTCGTGATTTGTTAACGCGTATGCTTTCCCCTGATAGCGATAAACGATTGCATGATCGTCAATTTCTAAAATGGTGACTCTTATATCCCCTATATCTGAGGACGCAATTGATGCGGAAGAGTTCGGTAGAAAAACGGAATCTGTTATGTTTGATTGGGTAGGCGATGAGGCATACGTTGCCTTGAAAGTTAATGAGTTAGGGTCCCAGCTTCCTAATGTTACGTGTGTAAAACTCTTTTCTAATGATTGATATAACCCCTCCGATGGGAGCTCTTTTGTGGAGAGAAAATACTGTTCGTCTGAATCTTTAAATAGGATGACCCCTTGATTATGTGGTTGTACATACGTTGAAGTCGTATCTGTCCCTGAGTTGCTTAGTGTTACGGGTGTAAAGGGTTTGAAGTTATATTTACTGGTTAGATTATAATCACCTTCTTGAATGTGTGAGCCAACGGATATTGTTTTTTCAATCGGGTCCCATTTTGCTTGATATAAATGTTTGTAATCTAATGCGTTAACATTTATCGATATGACACTTAATGATAAAAGTGCACTGGATATTAATATTGGTTTCATCTTTTTCACGTTCCATAATGTAAGTTGTATAATCTGCCAGCCTGACCTAACAAGCTAAAATAATGCAATAGAGTAACAACCCCCTGACGGCTTCTTTGAATCAAGACGCTCTTTTTCCATTCTTCGAATTCAAACGAAGATGGTGACGTTTGTAAATATCAGGCAGCCATTGCCATTTTTAAACGACTTCTGGCTGCTTGATATCTAGATCCCTTTCTTTTCCGGAAAATAATCTCCGTGCTTAAATGAATGAAATATTATCTTTCGATGTCGTTCATCCATTGATGCTTTTTCTCGGATACTGTCACAAAAGACCATTGGTTTCTTTTTCTGCACTGTCTTATGGTTATGTAATAAAGACACCGTAGTTTGCAGTCGAAGCTGCGCCGCCGAGGGTGACGTGTTCTCCTGCATTGACATGCATTCTATACAAGTCGAAAAAAAACGTGTTGTTTATGTCAATCTGAGTGGATGAATACTTTTCCCACGCGCTATCAAGCAGCCAAGAAGGGACATTGGTTGTACGTGCATCAAAGGCGACCCAAACCCAACCATCGACATCAACACTGAAGTTAACCAAGTTATTATTGGTTCTGGCTTTGTCTCCATTCGCGGTTTGTAGATAAGGGACACCCGTTAAAAATGCAGGAAGTTGTCTCCAAACATAGTTGCGGTCGGTATACAGTTTGGTATTCGTTGCTGTACTGGAAACCCACTGGTAGTTCAGTGTTGAGTCAACGGTTAAGTACTCGTTGAGATTTGCGACCGACAGTTCTCTTCGTGTGAGAAATACGCCATAGTTTGTGTTTGAGGCCGCGCCACCTAAAGTGACGCGATCTCGAGCATTGGCTTTCATTCTATACAAGTCGAAAAAGAACGTGTTGTCTATATCAATCTGAGTAGAAGGATATTTTTCCCACGCACTATCGAGCAGCCAAGAAGGGACATTGGTTGTACGTGCATCAAAAGCGACCCAAACCCAGCTATCTTCTTCCACACTAAAGTTGAGCAGGTTATTACTGGTATTACTTTTGTCTGCATTGGCGGTTTGGAGATAAGGAACACCTGTCAGAAATTCTGGTAGCTGCCTCCAAACGTATTTGCGGTCGGTATACAGCCTTGTATTCGTTGCGGTGCTCGTTACCCATTTGTAGTTAAGGTTTGAGTTAACACTCAACCCCCGCTCTTGCTCAATTTGTTTCAAATACTCAGCAATCTGACCTTTTTCGGCTTCTGAGAAGGCTTGCCCTGTGTGGGATTCGGTTAAGGTGTCTTCTAAGGTAGCAGCCGAACCATCATGGAAATAGGGTGCGGTATTCCAAACGCCGAGCAGTGTTGGCGTGTCAAACCCTACACCTTCAAGCGAAGCGCCTATACCTAAACCTGAACCTTCGTTAATCGTTCCTACATCATGCTTTTTCCCGTCTCGGAAGTCAGTGCCACTATGGCAGTTGACACATCCGCGGGAATCGAACAAGGCTTTCCCTGCCATGGCCACTTCTGTTAGGTTTCTGTTTACCCGATATGGGCTCATGGGGGCGTTGGTCAGAGAGGCAACATACGCGGCCAAATTGTCCAAGTCCTGACTTAGCCCTGCTTTTACGACAGATCCAAGTGGCTCTTTGCTTCTTTGGTAGTCGGCGTCGCTCATCAGCCCTGTGCCAGAAAACACTTCACGGATCTGATTTTCAAAGTCTTGAACTTCATCAAAGTTGGCTGTCCAGTGAAGGAGACCGTGCTTCATTCCGGCTCTTCCCAAAAGAGACGGGGTATTACGCAACCCTTCGCCAATTTGAGTCATGTCCCAAGTACGGCCATCATTTCGCCCTTCAAAGTGACATGAGGCGCAAGACACATACCCGTCAAGAGCAAATCTGAGATCAGAGGAGTAGAAGCTTTTCTTTCCTTCTAGAACCGGATCCGAGAGCGTTTCAGATGTAACGGTTGAAGCATGATAGAGCTCGTACATTGCATTTGATTGACCAGATAGGAGACCGGCTATATCCACAGCCGTACTGCTGCGACCAAGGAAGTTATGGGTAAACAGGCGAGTGTTACCTGTAAGAACCAGTCCTTGAGGGGCTTCTTGAGTATCGGCAGTCGAAATTAGGGCATGGGTTTTACTGTCTCTTGCTTCAACAATATTATTTCCTTGGAAAGAGACAAAATAGACATCCCCATATTGAGAGTGTGTGACATAACTCGGCAGCTCTCTGTTATCGAAATCGATGCGTCTTGAAAGGTTTTCTTCTCCCGTTGCCAGATCAATGACAGAAACGATTGAACGTACCGTGTTCTGAAAATCAAGTGGCTGTCCATCTCGGAATTCACCACGAGCGATGTTGGCCTTTAGCGAGCTGACAAACAGCTCTGTTCCCTGAGGGTTAATGGATATAGACGACAAATAATTCGGCAGACCACGTCCGCTTGCTTCGGTATCGGGTGTTGGATCAAAGGCTAACGTAATCACTTCAACCTTTTCCAAATCATTCACCTGGACTTTGGCGACACGTCCTGCATCGTCATCACTGATAAACTGTGTTACGTAGGCATATTCCCCATTGCCATCTACGGCGAGTGCTCTAGCGCTTTTTATCACTGGCTGGCGATCTACGATGACACCGGACGCGTTCAGTCTCAGTAGCTCACCAGTGCCTTGCAAAGAGACCAGAACTTCTTCACTTTGAGGAATGCGCACTAACGCAGCAGGTAACGTTTGATCGGGCAACATAATGTCGTCGTCTTTGAGCCCAGTGGTTGGATTGATTCTAGAAATCGTTGCACTGAGTCGATTCAGCACCCAAAGCTGACCACTAGATGTTTGAATGATAGAGACTGGCTTTTCTCCAACTTTGGTCTCCCAAAGGGATTGCCCTGTAATTTTAGAGAGAGAGGTCACCGAATTGTTATCGGGGTTGACCTTCACAATCGCTGAGCTCATTGCGCCAGATACTTTTGCTTCAATGATCGTGGCAGACTGAGTGGGAGCATAAGCCGTAGGTTCACCATAAACCACTTGTATGGCACTGCAGTTCGTTAAACCAGCATCGTTTCTTACACTTAACTTGATGGGGTAACGACCAGCTTCGGAGTAGGCATGAGTCATAGAGGCTGAGTTAGCATCCATGGGCGTTTGTGCCGTTCCATCACCGAATGACCAAGCATACTCGACGCTTTGTGTCGAGGTAACGTGGCTGGCAAATGAGGCGGTGCTGTTTACTTGTATGGGCGCAACTTCATTGATAGTGCAAAGTGGAAGGTCGATTGGCACTTCGCGCGCTTTTGCTGCCACGATATAATTGGTGCTTGAGCCATTCGAACCGCCGTTAAGCGCACCACCAAGTGATACGTTGCCCGAGTTCAGCGCTTTGTGATAGATATTAAAATTCCACGTGCTTCCGTCTGTTATTCCAAAGGAAACATGATCAGAAAGCTTGGTGTAGCTCTCATCAAGCCAAGTCGGTAACGAGGTCGCGCGCGCATCAAACATTACGTAGAAATCGGTAGCACGATTCATTGATAGCGAAAGATATTCGGTATTCGAGTTCGCTTTATCGCCATTTCTGGTTTTCACTAAAGTGGCGCCATTAAGATACTGGGGCACGGACTTGAACACATAATTCCTATCGACATAGACCTCCTCAGAAACCGCCACTCGCTGAGAGTCGTCTGCGGAAGAGGGGCTTAGGATATCAAGAATTGACCCCGTGTGGCTTAACGAACCCCCGTTACCTGTTGTTAGCGTAGCTTCGAATCTTGGGGACGGATTGCCTACGTAATCTTTGATTCCTTCAACAATCACGGTATATCGAGTATTCGGCTGTAACGCTTCGTTTGGGGTAAAGTTTACAATCCCAGCTTTCACTGAGTATTTTCCCGCAATTGGCTGGTTGGAATCGTCGGCAATGACCGCAAAGGTGTTTTGGTTCACCGATGAGAAATCGACACTGTCACTCATGGATAACCCAATTCTGGAAGTCAGCGGTAACGAATTAGAACCAGACGCTGGATGCATCCAGTCAACTTTAGGCGGAAGCGTGTCCGGTTGAGTATCGTGAACAAACAGACCACTCCCACCATTATGATCATTTCCAGCAAAGACAAGATTACCTAACACCTCAGCGAAGTCTTCGTCTCTCTTATACATTCTGGTTGTCATGGCTTCACCAACGGCGGCGCCGCGTGCTAGGTCGTATTTTACAGCCCCAGTGGAAACGCCACTGAAAAAATAACCATCTTGATAGGTGCCGTAACCACCACGGTTGTTGATCAAGCGTGATGTTGAAAAGGTGTCGGCCAAAACACCGTCATGAGTGATTCGATGGGCGGTGACGCTTCCGCCGCTTAGGTTAGAAGTGAATAAATACCCAGATGAAAACGTAGAGCTGTAGCCGGCTGCCGTGTTGAAGGATTCAATTAATAATGGGTTTTCAGGATTGGAAATATTTAAGGAAGCACCCTGATTGGAGGCTGGTACGGTCCCTATAAGGAGGTTCCCGATGGCATGTGGCATGCCCATATTCGTATTCCCCATTTCCGAGGGAGACAGGGTTTTTACATGCTCGTAATCTAAGTTGTCGTCTATCTTGACAACAATGATCCCTAAGTCGGTTGCACCGAGGTACAGATAGGGGGGTTGCCAAGCCAAAGACCATGAACCTAAATACCCAGACTTAGTGATTTCGGGAATCTGAATGTTTTTGGCCATGGTAACGTTGGCTGGATCGGTGACGTCCCAAATCTGCGCCCCTTTCATCGCCGTCATAATCAACAGATCTCTTGGGCTTCCGTCGATCGTATAGGATCTGGATAGCGCAAATCCGTGGGGCTCTTTTAACCAATGTGTATCATCATTATCGTATGAATATTTTAGAACAGGGGCTCTTGGATCACTGACATCCCAAAACTCGATGCCCCCATCCTGATAATTGCCTCCACCATCCGATGAGTAGAGTACCATTAAGTAGCCGTTCACCATGGCAATACGACCATGCCCTAGATCCGATTCTAAAAGTGAGACTTGCTTGTAATGCTCATTTGTTGAATAGGTTAGATTTCCTAAACCTGGTCCGTTTTCAGCCCGCACATTCATATGAGCCAAAAGAAAGAATATTCCAGTGTATATAATGGTTTTCATTTTTTGTTCCTCATTAAATTATTTTCAATATTTAATTGAGAAAAATTAATCCAATTTAAGCTCAATAATATTAAATGGGTGAGTTGCTTTGGAACAACTTCCCTCTTTTTTCCAATAATTTTCCCCTTGAGTCGACGTGACGTATACGTTATTCGAGATAGGAACAAAAGTGGCAGGGGAAGGAATATTATCCGCAATAACTTCGACTTCACCCGTTTTAATATCGATAGCGTTAAATTTTCCTTGATTACCCTTTTCAATGGCACCCAGTCGACCATCAGGTAAGAATCGGATTCCATCCGCATTGAATTTTCGGCTCAGAGGTAATAAATTCACGTCCCCTTTATTCCCGTCTTCATTGATGCCGATAGAGAAAATTTCACCTGTTTTTTGGTTGGTGACAAACAGTACGTCTTGGGTATTATTTAGCTCAATGCCATTCAGTGTCCAAAGGCGATCGGATAGCTTTCCGCCGATAGCCCAAACGGATATTGTATTACCATCATACTTTAATATCCGACCATGATATGAGTCAGTAGCATAGATATTTCCTTTATCGTCAGATACTAAGTCATTACAAAAGCCACCACCTGGAAAATCGACTTTTTGAATAGGGGTGCCTTTTTCAAGGTCAAAGAGGTGAATGGCGGTAGGCTTGCTTCCGTCAAAACGACCATCACCAACGTTTTTGTGAATAATGCCAGGGTCAGCTGAGCAGGCAAGCAGGCGGTTATTGCTTTCATCAACGTAGACACCAAGCGTTGACACGAGTCCATTGGTATTGGGTTTGATAAATTCTTTACCTGTTTTCGCTCCGGCTTCAATCCTCAATATGCTGCCTTGCTGCATTGAGCCCACGTACATCGTGCCATCAGATTTGGCTGAGATCCCTTCCGGGAAAATACATTCACCCTCTAAGGATATATCGGCAAAAGCTTGAGCTTGATGAAAGAAAAGAGAGGCAAGTACAATGTGAAAATATTTTAATTTCATTGCGAATCCTTTTGCTATTAATTAATCATTTAAAGTGCACTAATTTTTCATACACACTTTCGACAAGCCTTAACGTTTCTAAATTTGAATGAGCCGAAGTCTCAAATTCTTTTCCACTTATTAAGCAGTCAACAAAATGCTGAGTGGCTAAGTGGAAAGGAATTGAATATTCATTTTCTATTTTTTCAGTCCTGTCAGTGTCTCTTTTTGATAAAGTGACATGATGATTAGTAATGACAGCCCTCCCTTCCTCTCCCATTATTTCTAGCTTGTCTTCAGGTAAAGAAGGAGAGCCCGCTGCCGCAAAACTTCCGTCTAAACTAATAAGCGTATTATCCTCGCTAGAAAATAAAATTAATGCGGTGTCTTCTCCAGATAAATCTGTGGTATTTAAATTCGTAGCAGAGGAATAGATAACGCTTAGTTTTCCAAATAAGCTTGCCAACACATCTATGTGATGGATAAGCGATTCAAATATAAGAAGCAATACAAATTCAGATAAATAGGGCTGACGCATTAAATAAAAAGGAAGAGCGTCGCTATCCTTTCTAAAATATCCGCTACTACGGACGGTTAAATTGACTCTTTTTATTCTGCCTAACTCACCACTTTCAAGTATTTGTTTGGCCTTCTGGAAATGCGGTTTAAACCGTGTGTTTTCGTGTACCATCACACGAGCCTTTCCATCGCAGTAGTTGCAAAGCTCTTCGGCTAACTTAGCCGTGGGTGTTAAGGGTTTTTGGCAAATAACATCAATGCCTTCGTTTACACACAATTTCGTCAAAAACGCATGGGTTTCTACTGGAGTGATAATGTCTACAGCGTCCAAATGTTCATTTTTCAGCATGTCCTCTACGCGCTCATAAATGGCGGGAATACCAAAAGCGTCGGCTTTTGCCTTGGCGTTCTCCTGATTCACATCGGTGATCGCTACCACGTTTGCTTCCGAGCATTGACGCCACGCTTGCAAATGGAATTCAGAGATCGCGCCAGCACCAATGATCCCAATCTGGAGTTTACTGTTGTTCATGTGTTTACCTTGATTTGTAAAAATTAAGTCACTTCAAAACTCAACACGGTGAGCTTTGAAGTGATACAGCTGTTTATGCATCAATACATAAAGGCGTTTTGTCCCCAATCTTTATACGATTCACGGTAAGCAGAGTAGTGTTCCCAGATTTCTTTGAATGCGGCACTAGACTTGACTTCTTCCTGAATAACTTTGTCTTCCCAAACTTTTTTCAGCTTGGCGATTTCTTCATCCGGCCAGCGGTGGAATGTGACACCATCATTATTACGAAGACGAACCATAGCCGGTCCTTGCAGTGATTCACCTTCCGCCAGCGTGCGTGTCAGGTTTTGATCACAGGTCATCTTGATAGACGCTTGCTGTGCAGGAGTGAGTTTGTCCCATGCATCTTTGTTGATCAGCAGATCGTTCAGGCTAGCTTGTTGCTGCCAAGCAGGGAAGTAGAGGTGTTTCATGATACGTTGGAAGCCTTGTTGCTCATCGACAGCGGGCATAGAGTATTCGCCCGCATCAACGGTTCCACGTTCGAACGCTGCGTAGAGTTCCCCACCAGGGATAAGCTGGGCTGAGATGCCAAATTCGTTCAGTACCTTTCCGCCTAAGCCAAACATTCTGAACTTTTTACCTTTAAGCTCATCAAATGAACCCACTGGTTTCGGATACCAACCGCCACTTTCAGCGGATTTCACTGAGCAGAAAAAACCCACCATGTTGTGTTTAGCCAAAATTTTGTCATAGAACTCCTTACCACCGCCATACATTAGCCAAGATAAATACTCTGGCACTTGCGGACCGAACGGAACGGCCGAGAACATCACGAGAGCGGGTTCCACACCTTGGCTATACCCAGGCGTACCGAACGCTGCGTCTATGGCTCCGGTTGACACGGCTTCCCAATATTGGGTGGCAGGAACCAAGGCGTTAGGTTCAAAAACCTTAACCTTAAAGTCTCCGTTAGACAGCAGCGCGGTGTTATCAACCAAGCGCTGCAAGGCGGGTCCATCAATGGGGGTGGAAGTGCTAAAAGAGCTGTGCACTTTCCAGACTTGTTTTTTTGCTAGGGCCTGAGGAGCCGTTACGAGTGTTGCTGCAACAGCAAGTGACATTATCGTCCTTGTATATGTCTTCACTTTTATTCTCCATTTAAAGCAAATAAATGTTTATTGTTCGTTCACTGCAACGTTAGGGGCTCAGGATATTGAGCATTAACATTCCGGTAACAACACTGAGAGTAAAAGTAATCATGTTGTGTGTCAACATTTATACTACATATTTTTGGTTAAATTTTAACCTATTTTTGTTCGGGATTGATATCGTAGAACAACCTAGACTGGCCCGATAGTATGTGATCTCTCATGGCGTCTCGCGCGCCTTTTGGGTCGCGGTCAATGATCATTTGGTAAATCATTCTATGCCCTTCAAGCACGTTTTTTTGGCGCAGTTGACCTGTCATTAAAGACATCCCTCTCGTCAGTTTCATACCCGTTATAATTTGCTCTGAAAATGATTCATATGATTGAATTATAAAGTCATTCTTGCTTGCTATTACTACCGATTTATGGAATGCAAAATCGCTTTTTTCTTCCACTTTTCCTGATTCCAGAGCCGCTGTTAAGTTTGCCAGTGCTTTCTCCATACTTTGAATTTCTGCTCGGGTGGCACGTAATGCAGCGAAATAAGCGGCTTCAGGTTCAATGCAGCGCCGAAATTCAAGGCAGTGTTGAAGATCGGCTAGGCTGGATATTTTGGCGGATTGTCTAACAACTTTGTCAGGCGTGACAGCAATAAAAGTACCTGAGCCCCTTCTGGATTCTAGAACACCATCACTTTTTAGCCGAGCAAGCGCTTCTCTTATAATGGCTCTTGAAGAGGAGAAATTCTCACAAAGCTCGGATTCTGAAGGTATTTTATCTCCAATGCAGTACACTCCCTCTACAATGCGTTTTTGTAACTCATCATAAATTTGGTCAGAAAGTCCCATACAGATCTCCTTATTCATATTTTGCTTAATAATATTGTTGACATGAAATGTATGACAACTATAGGGTATATTTACTCGATACTATAACAAGGATAGCCAACTTGTTTTAGACAAGTTAGCAGTAATCGACAGGGATCTCGATGAAAATAATCAAAATTGAAACAATTCAATGCAAGGAATTCAGTAATATACTCTGGATTCGAATTCATACCGATGAAGGTATTGTGGGCACTGGGGAGACGTTTCGCAATCCTGAAGCCGTGGCGACACATATTCATGAAACTTGTGCGACTTATCTTTTAGGCAAGGACCCAATGAGAGTGGATTACCTGATTGGGCAACTCCGTCACAGTATTGGAAGTTATTACCGTGGTTACCCGACTCGAAGCGTCGAGACCAGAGGCACTTCGGCCATTGATATCGCGCTCTGGGATATTGTTGGTCAGGCACTTAACGCCCCGCTTTACACTTTGTTTGGTGGGTTGGTTAATGAAAAGGTTCGCGTCTATAACACTTGCGCCAGCCCTCAATATAACGCGATCAGCCGGGCTGGGCGCGAAACCGTTAACCCATCGTCACTTTTGGATGCCCCTAAAACTGGCGATGACCTGTGGGCTCAGTTTAATGCCCCCGATGAGTTGGCCGAGAGCTTGCTTGAACAAGGCATCACGGCAATGAAGATCTGGCCGTTTGACCGATTTGCCTACAACTCTCAAGGCCGCGAAATCCGGCTGTCTGACATTAAACAAGCGTGCGAACCCATTGAGCGCATCCGAAAAGCGGTCGGCGACAAAATGGACATCCTTCTAGAACTTCATGGGCTATGGTTGCCTCAACCCGCACGTCAAATCGGCAAAGCCATCGAAGAGTATGGTTTGTATTGGGTCGAAGAACCGATGGCAATGCACCGTCTTGACGATTTGGAACGGTATGCCAATGAGGTGTCAACGCCCGTTTGTGGCAGTGAATGCATGGGAACCAAAGAGTGGTATCGGGATGCGTTTGCACGAGGGGCAATTGATATCGCCAACTTTGATATAGCTTGGGTTGGTGGGTTGACGGAAAGTCGCAAAATTGCTGCTTTGGCAGACAGTTTTGGTCGCACTATTGCTCCTCATGACTGTACGGGACCAATTGTACTTGCCGCAAACAACCATCTTGCTTTGTCTCAGAGTAACACCTTAATCAGCGAATGTGTCCGTTCTCATATTGATGGCTTCTATCAGGAGATCGTAACGGAGTTACCTATAATTGAGGATGGGTACATCCAGCCGACGTCTGGGGCTGGGTTAGGTACTCGATTGAGCGATAAATTTTTGTCGCGAAAGGATCTCACTATTAGGGAAATATCGTTATGAGCAGCCATGAACATCCCAACGTGCTTTTAGTCACTGGTGCTTCTCAGGGAATCGGTGCCGCGATAGCGAAACGGGCTGCCCAGCAAGGCTATACCGTGGCCATCCACTATCATCAGTCCGTGTCTAAGGCCAGTCAGGTTCTTGAAGAGATCAGGCGTGACGGAGGTCGGGGCGCTATTTTTCAAGCGGATTTACGGGTAGAAAGCCAAGTTGTGAAGTTGTTCGACAATGTTCGCGAAGGGCTTGGTTCCATTTCTCATTTGGTGTGTAACGCCGGTCAAAGCAAGGACATTTATATTCGCGAATTTTCGAGCGAAAACATACATGAACTGCTCGATCTGAATTTTGTTTCTACCGCGCTATGTTGCCGAGAAGGCGTTAAGCAGATGAGTGAGGGGAGCGGTGGAGTGATTGTGAACATCTCTTCACGGGCAGCCGCATTAGGGGGGTTGCCGGGGCGAACTCTTTATGCCGCAGCAAAAGGGGCGATTGACAGCTTTACCATAGGGCTTGCAAAAGAAGTGGGCCCTCAGGGAATTCGAGTGGTTGGTGTGCGTCCCGGTCCAACGATTACCGCGACTCATGAAAAACGCGGTGGGGAAGAGCGACTCAACGCCATTATGCAAGGGACCGCCATCGGTCGCCCAGGTAAGCCAGAAGAAATTGCTGACGCTGTCCTCTATTTACTCTCTCCTAATGCGACGTTTGTCGCTGGAACCTTGATTGATGTGAGTGGGGGAAGGTAATCATGCTGAAAAAATTACTCGCATTCTCCAACAGAATCGATGCGCTCGTTTCCAACGTTGGTCGGATAAGTGCTTGGCTGGTAATCCTCATGATTGTCGTGTCCATAGCCGATGTTATCACCCGACGCTTTTTGGTGTATGGCTCGGCTGCGATACAAGAGACGGTTTGGCATTTGCACGCGTTACTTTGGGCGTCGTGTCTCGCGTGGGGGTACATAGAACATGCCCACGTCCGTATTGAGTTACTCGAACGATTTATTTCATATCGGCTTAAGCACGTGATTGAGTTGATTGGGTGCTTGGTTTTTCTTTTGCCATATTGCGCCATCTTAACCTACTACGGAATGGAATACGTTAGTAGGGCATTTGAAGCGGGAGAAGTGTCTGCAAGCCCAGGAGGGCTACCTTATCGCTGGATCAGCAAGTTGATCATTCCATATTGCATGACACTCCTTGGATTGGTGGCAATATCAGGCGCGATGCGATCATTGGTTTTTATCATCAGTCCTGCGCAATCCCAATCGCATGCCGATAACAACAATTAACAGGGAATTTATGTCATGTTTGAAGCTGAAACGCTTGCCGTATTAATGTTTACTGCCTTGGCACTGTGTATTTTCTCGGGTCTTCCCGTTGCCTTCGTGATGGCCGGAATCGCTTGGATCTTTGGCACAATCGCCGTCTTAATGGATCATCTAAGCTGGATCAACTTATTTGCAATCGTGCCAAGAATCTTTGGCTCGGCTGCTGAAACTATGGTTCTCTCTGCTGTACCGTTGTTCATTTTTATGGGGTGCATGATGGAGAAAAGTGGTATCGCAAGGGACTTGCTTACCGCTTGCCAATATTTGCTACGCAAAGTGCCGGGAGGCTTGTCGCTTGCCGTGGTCATGATGGGCACCGTGTTGGCGGCAACAACAGGAATTGTTGGTGCCTCGGTCGTCATGATGAGTGTACTTTGTTTACCGGTTATGCTCAAAAATCGCTACGACCCTTCTTTTGCTACTGGCACGGTAGCGGCATCCGGAACCTTAGGCATTCTTATTCCACCAAGCATCATGTTGCTTGTATTGGCTGAAATGTTGTCTATTTCGGCTGGTGTATTGTTTATGTCGGCCATGTTACCGGGGCTTTTGCTCGCGATGCTTTACATGATGTATGTTATGGCGGTTGCCAAAATTAAACCAGAACTTGCGCCGAAACCCGACGAAAACCCGACCAACGAGTCATTAATGTCGGCGTTAGGAAAGTTGGTTCCGACGGTGATGCTGGTGGCTTTAGTGTTGGGGTCAATTCTGGCTGGCTGGGTGACGCCGACGGAAGCCTCTGCCGTTGGGGCGTTTGGTGCCTTATTGCTCGGTTATTACGCGGTCGTTATTAACAAGCGGCGACCTGAGTTGGAAAAAGGTGCTTCTACCAAAAGTCGCAATGAAGAATTCATGTCCGCGCTTTCACTGGCAGTAAAAACGACGGCGCTGACTAATGCCATGCTGTTTGCCATCATCATTTGTGCCACGGCTTTCTCCTACGTTTTCCGTTTGCTGGGCGGGGACGACGTGGTTATCAATCTGATTCAGTCATCGGGGTTAAGTGCTTGGCAGGTGCTCGGCATTATTATGTTGATGACGTTTGTGCTGGGATTCTTCTTAGAATGGATTGAGATCAGCCTTATCTTGTTACCCGTGTTTGGTCCCATCGTGGCGGGCTTGGATTTTGGCGAGCACATCGACAGTTACGACATTCTATATTGGTTTGCGATTTTGATGGCGGTGAACTTGCAGAGTTCTTTCCTTACGCCTCCTTTTGGTACGGCTCTGTTTTACCTCAAGGCTTCCGCCCCTAAATCAATTACATTGCTGCAGATATACAAAGGCATTGTTCCATTTGTATTGTTGCAGTTAACCGGGTTGGCGCTGATCGCCTTGTTCCCAGCGCTAGCCACTTGGCTCCCCGAAGTATTGAAATAAAGTAGGTAGAGAGTGATGTGTACACTTAAAGAGAAACTCAGAAACCGAGACGTACTTTTAGGGCTATGGGTATCCATTCCCAATGCCTATCAAGTGCAAGCGCTGGCGTCTTGTGGTTATCACTGGCTGCTAATTGACATGGAACATTCACCGATTTTTCTTTCAGACATGGTTCCGCTGTTGCAAGCAGCCAGTGCCGGAGATGTCGATGTGATTGTTCGCCCAGATAGTCACGATCCCATTCAGATCAAGCGCCTTTTGGATCTGGGGGTAACCAACTTTTTGTTCCCCTATGTCCAGTCAGAAGAGGAAGCCAGAAAGTTGGTTCAGGCAACTCGCTACCCACCAGAAGGCATTCGAGGGGTGTCTGGCTGCACCCGTGCAAGTGGGTTCGGCATGCGAGCTCATTATGCTCGGCAAGCTAATGATGAGATTGGCATCATTATCCAAATCGAAACGGTGTCTGCCATCGAACACATTCATAGCATGGCGAAAGTGCCGGGTGTGGATGGCATGTTTGTTGGTCCAGCCGATTTGGCTGCTGATATGGGACACCTTGGTCAACCCAATCATCCGCAAGTTCAAGCTAAGGTGAGAGACGCTCTTGCCCGAATAGAAAGAGCTGGTAAAGCCAATGGTTTGCTGACTTTCGATCAACAATTCGCGCAGAAATGTATTCAGTCTGGATGCCAGCTAGTTGGCGTTGGAGGCGACCTTTCTTTACTCGTGAATTCTGCTCAACAGTTGGTAGGTAACTTCAGATAACATTGTCTGTGGTTTTTGGTATTGACTTAGTCGATATTTGTCCGCAGCCCCTGCGGACTTTTTTTTTATTTGTATACGAGCTGCCTGCTGGTAAGTATGGTTAACATCACTTCTTTTATCCCATGACAATTCACTTATCTAATGACAACCCACTTATCTAATGACAGCCCACTGGCGCTCCGACTTAATGTCCGTTTAACGAACTCAATACGTTCTGTTTGCTGAATTGTCAGTCGTTGATTTTGGAGTATTGAACTACGTAACCGTCGACAAAGACGGTGAGCTTTTTCTCGTTTGTTTACGCATCCTGCGTCCTAGCAAAAAGCTTGACCGAAAGTGAAAATAACAACGCCCGATACAGCGTATCGGGCGTTGTTATTCCATACATCAACTCATTTAAGAATGGCTTTCCACACCCGTTTAATTCAATTCTGCGAAAATGGCTTCAGCACTCACTACGCCACCTGAAATAGACAGGCTACTGAATGGGACAAGCTCTTCCGGAGCGGAGGGTTTCTTAACCAACAGATCTGGATACTTTGTTGAGTGGTTCATCAGCAATTCTTTCAGCTCTATTGCCGATAAATCTGGGTATCGAGACCAAACCAATGCCGCCACGCCTGAAACAACCGCTGCACTCTGACTTGTGCCATCAAACTTGGAGGTATCGTTGTCCACCCCGGTAGATAATATATCGTCACCAGGTGCGAATATATCAACCGTTTCTTGCCCGAAGTTACTGATATCAAGAACAAAGTTTTCATCGGCAAACTTTGAAGAAGCACCGACCTCAATCCACGTTGGGATAGCGCCATAGTGCGGCACGAATCGGGTTGGATAACTTACTGTAATGTCGAGGTCTTTACTATCGTTCATCGCAGAGTGAACAAGCAATACGTCTTGACTGGCAGCATAGAGGGACGCGTTATCAACAAGGTACTTGCGAGGTGAGTAGCCCTTACCAAAGCTCATGTTGATGATTTTTGCGCCGTTATCGACCGCATAACGAATCGCATTGGCGACGTCTTTGTCGCGCTCATCCCCATGTGGTGATACGCGTAATACCATGATTTGCGCGTAATCTGCGATACCATCTATGCCTACACCATTTCCACGCTCTGCGGCAATAATACCTGCCACGTTCGTGCCATGATCTTCTTTACCACCTAATAAATCGTTATTACCGTATACTCTTTCCCAAGGGTTGTATGGGTTGTCTACAGCGATGTCTCTGCGAGGGTCAAAGTCTAAGTTGTAGTGGTAGTTAATGGCTGCTTGAATGTCGCTTTCAAGCCTGTTTAAACCATCAAAAGAGTAAAAGGTTTCAAATAAGGTAATCAGTTCTTGCGCAGCAGTAACCACTGTAGGGTCGGAATGAGTCAGCAATTCCTTAAGCCCTTTTTTCGAGAAATCGGTGTGCTCGATGACGGCTAAGATATTGGCTTTGTGCTGATTTGCTTGATCAATGACGTCATAAAGCCTAACTATTGCTTCTTGGTTGTAAGCGACAGAGTATAAATAGTTGGCTTCCACGTTTTGGTAATAGGCTTTCATATACGGCGGGATCCAGTACCCTGCCGCCTGAAGTCTGAGGTATTTTTTGTACTCTCGGGTCACTTCTTTGGTGTCGTAAATGATATTGGCCCCAAATGAGTTCCCCAAGAAGTTCCAACCATGAATGTCATCAATGTAGCCATTGCCATCGTCATCTATGCCGTTGTCTGGAATTTCATCTTCGTTTGTCCACAGCTTATTTTTTAAGTCTTTGTGTTCTATATCCACGCCTGTATCCAATACCGCGACGATGATAGGCTGTGGTTTAAGTTGTGGCATAAGGTGGCCGTAAACAAAATCGATGCCAGAACCATGAATCTCTGAAGAGTTTGGCGATGCATTGAACCAATCGTTGCGGTGATCCTCTGGGTCGCTGAACCGGTTGCGATAACGCTCAGTAGGTTGGACGATTTGAGAATCGTAATTTTCAACGATGGTGCCTTTCGCACGTTGGATAAAAGGCGAGTTGGTAGGGTCTTCCCCGTTACGAGCAAAGGTGGAAAAGCTACAGCAAGCGGTAACGGCGACGATGAGCACTGAATGTTTATATCCTTTATTCATGTTATATCCTTCTTATTAATCATGTGGCCAATCACTGCACAGAAAATAATCAGAATAAAACAGAATTTCATTGGTTAAATTTATAAAATGAGCATACGATTCCATAACTTTATGTATTTTATATAAAAATATAACCAAGTCTCAAATGTGAGATGGGTATCTCCCGATGACCATCATGGTTATCGGGAGCTCAGTATGTTACAGAACTTTCTTAATCGCGGCTTCTGCACAGGCGACATCAAGGTGACCACCCGGTGCACCACCTACGCCAATTGCGCCGATGATTTGGTTATCCACTTTGAGTGGAATGCCACCTGCTAACAGCAACAAGTTGTCGTCCATGTCTTTTAACGGTTGCAGAATGGGTTTTTCTGAAATGGTTTTCATTAGGTTCGCTGTTGGTTGTTTCATGCTGGCTGCGGTGAACGCTTTTTTACGTGAGCTTTCTAGCGTGTGAGTGCCTGCATTGTCTGCACGCAGCTGGGCGACCACGCGCCCCGCCGTATCAACAACCGTGGTGCTCACGCGGTAACCTTGTGAATGACATTGGTTCACCGATTCCATCGCTAATTTAAACGCGGTTTGTGAAGCAATATTAGCGACGTTCACGGTCTTACTTTCTGCGGCGAAAACATTCGCGCTCATCAGCCCAGTTACGGTAAGTGCAGCAGCGATAGCAGTGTGTTTGATGTTCATTTTTTCTTCCTCATTATTGGCGGTTTTTGTTTGACGAAGCCATCATATAAAAAGGGGGATTACGGAATGCTTTCACCAAGATTACAAACTTGTAATGTTCAATTTATCCGCAAAAAAACGGTTAGAATATTCCCCGTAGGGCAAGAAAAAGGAAGCCAGTGTGAGAGTGTTACTCATAGAAGACGACAGCTTTATCGCTGAATTTGTGATTCAAGGTTTAGAGCAGGAAGGGTACAGCGTTACTCACACCGCCAATGGATTAGATGGCGCGCATCTCGCTAAGAGCGAACCGTTCGATATTCTGATTCTCGACATTATGCTCCCTGGGAAAGATGGCTTTCAGATTCTTTCGGAATTGCGCGGCGAAGGGCACACCATGCCTGTTATCATATTAAGTGCCAAACATTCAGTAGAAGAGAGGGTGCAAGGGCTAAAAGCAGGCGCAGACGATTACCTGATAAAGCCGTTTGCGTTCAGTGAATTACTGGTGCGCTGTCAAACGCTATTGCGCCGAATGTCGGTCTCTACCACGCCAAACAACACCCTAAAATATCGCGATGTGGAGCTTGACCCGCTCAAGCGAAATGTCACACGTAGTGGCAAAGCGATTACCCTCAATCAACGGGAATACGCACTGGCGTATTTGCTGTTGCAGAACCCAGAAAGGGTGTTATCGAAAACCAATATTTTGGAATCGGTTTGGGGGTATCAGTTCGACCCTCAAACCAACGTGGTGGATGTGTTGGTGTGCCGTTTACGCGCTAAGTTGGATAAAGGCTTTGATTCGTCGCTGATTCATACCATTCGCGGGGTGGGTTATGTCCTCAAAGCCGAACATTGAGTTAGCGCTGCAACAAGCCAAAAAGCAGCTGTTTGCCCAGTTTATGAGCTTGCTGCTTGGGGGCTTAGTGGTGATCTTATTGCTGATCGGTGTGGTGTTTTTCTTTGATTCATACAAAGAAGAAAAGAAATACTTGCACAGTTTATCAACGGAGTACCAACGCATTCTCACCTACGAGTCGGACGAAAAACTGGTGCATGTGATCGAATCCAACCAACAACGGTTGTTTGAAAACCATATCGCGGTGTATCTGTCGGATGAACAAGGCGTACTGAATTATTTAGCGGGGGATGAATTCCCCATGTACGGGCTAGACAAAGCCGTTGTGGATTGGGATGCTCAGGGCTTTATCTATTTTCTTACTCAGCCACATTTAGCCATTCAATTGAAGGGTAAACAACAGGTGTTTCGGCTGATTGTGGATTTGAATTCTCGTTATGCTTCGGCGTTCAAAAATTGGTTGATCACCTGCTTTTCCGTGGTGCTGATGGCGTTGATCACCGCGTTGTTGGTGCATCGCTTGTTAACCAAAACACTGCGCCCGTTGTCTCATTTAGCCAAGGACATTCAACGTTTAGATGAAGGCAATTTGAGTGAGATTGCCCAAACTCAAGAAGCCGCTGCCAGCGGTGGATTTTCTTTGCTTTACAGCAGTGTTCATAACATGTTGAGCAAGCTGACGACCTGCATCACTACGCTCGACAGAACCTTGGACGCCATTGCACACGACTTGCGTACCCCCCTGACTCGCATTCATTTAACGGCGGAACAAGCGCTGTCTCTTCCTAATCCGGATCCAATGCCAGAACAGCTGACAAAAGCGAATACCCTGCTGACTAGAGCCTTGAGTGATTGTGCTGAGAATTCGACTCAAGCCAATAACTTGCTCACTGCATTGATGAAGCTCAATGACGAACTGACAGGGAAAAAGCCCACCTTATTGGAAAGCGTTGACCCCAATACCATCGTAAAAACAGTCGCCAGTTGGTATGAAGACATCGCCGAGGTGAACGGCATTGCGTTGACTCTGGAACTGGCGGATAGCCAATTAGCCAAAGCGGACGCCAATAAGCTGACTCAGATTATTGTTAACGTGTTAGATAACGCGCTGAAGTACACGCCAGAAGGGGGAACAGTCACCCTCTCTACGTCCATCAATACTCAGCGGCAATACCAAATCTCCATTCAAGATACCGGTATTGGTATTGAGCCTGAATTCCACGAGCTGATTTTTAAGCGCTTATTCCGCGTTGATGAAAGCCGAAACTTAACCCGAGGCTATGGGCTAGGGCTGTCATTAACCAAAGCCATGATAGATAGCCTAAATGGGTCTATTTCTGTGGAGTCGGCAGCCGGCAAAGGGAGCTGCTTTAGGATTGTGTTAGAAACAGCAGAAGCGTAAATGATGCGTTAGCAAGTGCGTCAGCCGCTAGCAACAGACCCTCACTAGCGGTTGATGTTTTTATGAATTAGGACGATTCCTTCCCCTTCAAACTTTCGTCGTTGGATTGTGCCGGTGTTCTTGCGACCAAAAATACGCCAGAACGGACCCCGAAAGGTTGTGCCAAATCGAGAAAATGCCAGCGGGCAGTGCAGAAAGCGGCGTAAAGAACTTGAGCGCGAGGGCAGTGGCTAACCCAGAATTTTGTAGCCCCACTTCAATAGCAATGGTGTTACAGGTGTTTTTGTCGAACCCTAACAACCGACAAGCGCTGTATCCCGCAATCAGACCAATGCTGTTATGAATCACTACCGCGAATAACACCCCTGCACCAACATTGGCAATTTGATGTCGGTTTAAGGCAACGATGATCGCAATCGCGAGCACAATCGCCGCCATGGCAACTAGGGGTAATACTGGGCTGAGTTGTTCGATGGGTTTATGGAATAGGTGATTGAGCAATATGCCAATACTAACGGGCACGAGTACGCTTTTAACAAGGCTCAATACCATTTGAGTCACAGGCACATCGACTTTGATCCCCAAAAACAGATCGACGAGAAATGGCGTGACTACCATACCGAGCAAGGTTGAGGCCGTGGTCATGGTGATCGATAACGCGACGTTCCCTTTTGCAAGATAGCAAATCACATTCGAAGCGGTGCCCCCCGCCACACTGCCTACCAACACCATACCTATGGTTAGTGAATCATTCATATTGAATGCTAACGCGATGATGAATGCTGCGAGAGGCATAATCGAGAACTGAAGAAAAACACCCACACTCATCGCTTTTAGGTTAGAAGCCAAGCGATAGAAATCTTCAAACTTAAGCGTTAGCCCCATGGAAAGCATGATGATCGCCAGTAAGGGGACTATTTGGCTTTTCAGTGGAACGAAAATGTGAGGCGCAAAAAAAGCCGCTACGGAGCCTAAGGTCGCCCATAAGGGAAACCAATGGATGATTGTGTTAAGCATAGTGAATATAGGTGTAATCTTACTTAAATGTTTGATAATTCAATGAATTAAGTGCTTTTTATAGGTCGTATTTGAAAACAGAGTGGCAATGCCTCTCTTATTGATTTTTCTCTCACGCATTAGCACGTATTTCTTCATTGGTGGAGTAATAAATTTTATTTTAGATAACGGTCTCATCGTAATAGAAACCGACCGAAAATCTTCCACAAAATAAGGTAAAGGAATCCCAAACTTTACTGCTCCTTCCAATTTAAATGTGCAATAAGTTTCATTATCACATAGTTTGGACTTTGAAATGAAACCATATTCATATGGTGTTCGAACTCTCAAGCCTGTTAGCAATAACAAGCACTTATCAATCATATAATCAATAATAACCACAGGAAAACAGTATGTTAAAGAAAGTACTAGGTTACTGTATTGCCGCTTCGTTCGCGGTGATTTCAACGTCAGGTCATGCGCAAAATGATGAAGAACAAGGGTTCACATCGGAGGGTCAAACACTGGCACCATTGGTGTTTGCTCCTGAAAACCAAGGGGTGAAAAACCAGTACATTGTGGTACTGAAACAGCCTTTCTCTGTGGCGAGTAACCCTGAATCAATCCCACTGTTTACGCAACAAACGGTTTCCAGTTTGGTGAGTGAGCAAGCCGTGGAAGTCGGTAAAGTGTTCGACCGTTCAATAAGTGGTTTCGTGGCAACGCTATCGGAAGAGCAGCTCCGTTCACTGCGTGCCGATCAGCGAGTGGAATTTATTGAACAAGACCGCATCATTTCGATTGATCCTGTGGTTTCCGCCAACGCCAACCAAGGGAATGCAATTTGGGGGCTAGACCGAATTGATCAGCGCAGCCTTCCACTGAACAGCAATTACAGCTACATCTACGATGGAACCGGTGTGACGGCGTACGTTATCGATACAGGGGTGACCGTCACGCACCCAGAATTTGGTGGTCGCGCCGTTTCAGGTTATGACTTTGTTGATAATGATAGAAACGCAACAGACTGTAATGGTCATGGTACACACGTTGCGGGCACCATTGGGGGGTCGCAATATGGTGTCGCGAAAAACGTCAATATTGTGGGTGTGCGCGTATTAAGTTGTACAGGTTCGGGGTCTACCTCTGGGGTTATCGCGGGTGTAGATTGGGTCGCGGCAAACGCGTCTGGTCCGTCTGTGGCTAACATGAGTTTGGGGGGGGGTGTTTCCTTGGCATTAGATCAGGCCGTGGCCAGTGCCGTTCAATCCGGTGTGAGCTTTATGCTTGCCGCAGGTAACGAAAATTCCGATGCCTGTAATACATCTCCGGCGCGTGTAGCAAGTGGCGTAACGGTTGGATCCACGACCAGCAGCGACTCTCGCTCAAGTTTTTCAAACTGGGGTAGCTGTGTGGATGTCTTCGCACCGGGTTCCAGTATTAAATCGGCTTGGTTTGACGGCAGCTACAAAACAATTAGTGGTACCTCCATGGCAACACCACACGTAGCGGGTGTAGCAGCACTGTACTTACAAGCAAACCGTTACCTTTCTCCTGCTCAGGTCTCTAACTTAATCACTCAACGTGCGACAGTAGGTAAGGTGACAGATACCAAAGGATCGGTCAATAAACTGCTTTATAGTCTCAGTGGCAGCAATTGTGAACCCGATTGCGCGAATCCAGGGGATGGCAAGTTAACAAACGGTAGCGCAGTAACCAATATCAGTGTGAATCGTGGTGAAGAAAAACACTACTATATTGATGTTCCTGTTGGCCGATACTTATCGGTGACAATAAGCGGTGGTACGGGCGATGCTGACTTGTACACTCGTTTTGGTGCGAAACCGACGACCAGTTCTTGGGATTGTCGTCCATACCGCAGTGGCAACAGCGAAACGTGCACCGTTTCTAACACGAATAGCGGCCGCTACTACATCATGTTAAGAGGGTACAGTTCAGCCACGGGGGTAACCTTGAAAGCGAGTTATTAAGGTCAATAGACCGAGAGTTAACTCATAAACGCATTCACTTATAAACGTGTTCACTTATAAACATGTTCACTTATAAAAAAAGCACCGTTCGGTTAGAACGGTGCTTTTCGTCGCTTAGTCCGACACAGCTGGTAAGTTGACATTCTTTTGAAGATAACCGGCTGGAAGGTAATGGGTCTTTTCATCCATCTTCATCGTGACCGATACGATGAAGTTCTCCCAGATGTTGTCTAGATGGTCATTCAAATCAAAAACAATACCATCGGTGCCCGCAATTCTTTGACCTTCTACGCTATGCATCTGCATGAGTTTGTTTCTATAGTGCAAGGTGACTTGCTCAGCTAGGGGAGAGACGCTCGCCTGCAACGTATTGTCGTCGTTTATATAGAGTATCCCATCCTCCAATCTGCTTTTCCATTCTCCCAAGCGACTAGGAGCGACATCAATAAGCGTGTGTGACGACGTTAGAACACCGTTGCTTCGGATTTCAATAAACAGTTCAATATGGTCGTTGAGTGAAACGTTATCCAACGCTACAAAAAAACGGTTATCATTCAGTGCTACAGGAGTCAGGTTGACAACGGAATCATTGATTTTCGCACTGACAGACATGGATTCAAACGCGTTGTTCAGGTTGTTTACCGAAAAACCAATACGAACATTATTGCCATTATGAATGGTGTCGGTATTGACGGTAATTTCCGCTCCTCGTGGGCTGGTGACTATGATCTTTTCTTCACCAATCTTTTCTCCATTATTAAAAACGTCAATGACGAAGTCTTGATCGGGTGTTCGGTAATCCAGCTGGTATCGGTGCAGTCCAGATTGAACGTGGTGAACAGTACGATCATTGATCTTGAAAGAAAGCGTGTCTTGAGCAATGGTGTTCGAGCTGCTGTAAATGTTGAATTCGCTGATGGCGGCGCTTCTAGAGACAACACTCGAAGCGCTGTTCAGTTTAACGACAGGCGCTGCATTGGTCGTGGGCTGAATGCCCGACACCACCAAACTAAATGGTTGGAACTCCCCCTCTGTGAGGCGCTGATTTAAGCGGATGGTATATTCACCTTCAACGGGGTTTTGGATGAAGACATGCTCTAATGTGTCTCTGGAGTTTCGAGCTCGGTGTGCAGGCGCTGTCTCATTGTATGGGTTAAGCACCCAAGGGTAGTGTGCGTTTCCATCGGGGTCGATGATCGTAATGTCCAGATCGTTCACCAGTACGGAATGCGTTTCCCCTGGTGCTTGTACTGGCCCCGCAGGATCCACCCATGCGAGTGTTGCTCTGATGGGTTGGTTTCCATTACTGGTGACGTTCAATTCAAAGGCATCGCCCATGTCTTTTTGCTCAATAATGATCGAATGTCCACTTTGGGTGTCGTGCAGTATTTGCATTGCGCGATGCGTATTAAGCAAACCATAACCCGACTGGTATTTTGGCCCTTGTGTTTCTTGTGCTGAAGCAGAATGAACTAAAAGCGCTCGAACGGTGGCAGAATTAATTTCTGAGTGATAAAGCTCTTTCGAATACTCTTTTACGAGGGCACTGGCACTCGAAACAAAAGGAACCGCATGCGATGTCCCCATACTTTTCGCGTAGTCTTCTTTATAAAAAGTGCTTCCCCATATGTCGGTACCAAATGCCACCAGCTCTGGTTTTATTCTGCCGTCGCGTGTTGGTCCGACATTGGAGTCGTGCCAAATGGTAAACCCCTCTCCAGCGATTTGAGCGTTACCCACACTTAAGATATTTTTGGATGCGCCATCTGATGCGACATACCCAGATTCATTGCCCGATGCAATCGCCACTAATAAGTTTGAATTGGCATGAGTGATATCATCATAAATATGAGATATTTTTTGATATAAACCTTGAACCTCTTCATCTTTGTTATTTCCCCCTGCCGAATACCCCCAAGAAAAATTCTGTGTGGAGATATTGGTGGTGTTACTCAGATTGATTAAGGCTTGATGAGCATCAACGATGGCGACGCCAGTTGCATAGAGAGAAGCTTCAGGTGCCGCTCCTAAAACAGACTTTTTGCCATTTCTGTCTACATTCTGATGCCCGATCATCGTTGAAGCCACGTGAGATGCATGGTATGTCCCCTCGAATGCCCCTGGATAGGTGTGCATCACCTTAGGGTTGAAAGCGAGGCTCCCTTCAATCGGCACCCCAGTCTCCATCATTCCTATTACAGCATTTTTCCCTTTAATATGGCTGAACTTGGGATCTTCCCACATGGAAATAAAGCCCATTCGGCTCAAGAACTCTTCATTTAAACCATAATGTGTTTCCGCAAAAACAACATTAGGCGATATAGCCCCTGTTATTAATGAAACCAATATAATGTTTTTTTTCATAAATTAAGTCATTTGTTTAGGTATCGATGATTTGGTATTTATTATGAGTTTGTTTTCTTATTTTAAAAGCACTTCGATGTAAGTAAATATGTAATAATATTTAATGGTTATACTTTTTTACTTATTGATTTATTAAAAATATTATTAATATTTCTCGGTCGTTTTTATTTTACTTCTGATATTTTTATTACTTATAATTGTTATTATTTTAATTGTTTTTCTAAAAGAATAGGTTGTTCAAGTTTGTGGGAAGAGAATAGAGATAGAATGATGCTTCACTGAGGATTTGGGTTAAGGACATTTTATGAAACTCACGCCATTTCACGTTGCGATTCCTGTTCGTCATTTAGAAGAGTCCCGCCAGTTTTACCGAGAGGTATTAAATTGCAGCGAAGGTCGCAGCAGCGACTGTTGGGTGGATTTTAATTTGTACGGTCACCAATTGGTGATCCATCTCGATCCCTCAATTGGCGAAGACGGAAAATTACGCTTGCATCACAATTCAGTCGACAGCCATTCGGTGCCCGTTCCACATATTGGTGTTGTGCTGGAAATGGCGGATTGGGAGGCACTTGCCACTCGCTTAAAGGAACAACGTGTTGAGTTCGTGATTGAACCTTATGTGCGATTTAAGGGGCAAGCCGGTGAACAAGCTACGATGTTTTTTTATGATCCGACCGGCAATGCACTGGAATTCAAAGCGTTTAAGGACATTGACAGCCAACTGTTTGCAACGGACTGAATAACTTAAATACTGGTTAAATGGCGACAAGCATGTCGTGCGCTTCTTTTCGGCTGGAAGACAAGAGTGCCAAAATGGTTTGTTCATCTTCCATGGTGCGAGCAATGGCGACAGTGCCTATTGCCAACGCCGTAATGGCGAACACCTTATTTTCGTCACACTCTTTGTATCGTCGAACATAATTAAGAATCGTCTGGTTCATGTTTTGATAGATACCCGAAAAGGTCGTTTTCGCCTCAGAATTTTTTGTCGAAATATCGGTAGCGAAAAACGCGAGAGGACAAGGAGTTTCGCCTTTTACATGTTCGATACTGAAGTAGGTGTTGAGCAGTAACTCGACCCATTCTTGAGGGGAAAGGTGATCCGGTTTTCTCTGCACCAAATGTGTTTCGCTTGCCCCTTGAGACAATGCGCAGCTATAGAGCTCCGCCTTACTTGAAAAGTGGGTATAAAATGCGCCTCGCGTTAAGCCACAATCTTCCATCACCCTATCAATGGTGACGCAATCAAACCCTTTTTGTGAAAAAAGGTGGAAGGCACTTTTGAGTATTTTTTCTCGGCTCTTTTGCTTATGTGCTTTGGTATATGGCATCGTTTCTTTTAAATATGTTCTTTAACATATTTTATATGCTACCTAGTATCCCGTTTGCAGCAAGTTAATTGGGAGATAAACGTGAGCAGTTATAAAGAGAAATGTCATTGCCAAAGAATACAAGTGTGTATCCAAGAGAAAGCTCACTGGGTAGTGGTTCCTACTGAAGTACCTGTGTTTACGGGTAACAACTAAAGTGGAAAGTAGGATGGAACAATTGAAAATAGTGATGGTTAGGCATGGAAAGCCGAGTTCGGCATCCAATGTTGTTGTGGATGCGTTAGGCTTTAAAAAATGGGTGCGTGATTATGATTTATCTGGTGTGGATACCAAAAGCGTGCCGACTACAGAGTTACAGTTGGAGATAGAAAACAGTTACTCGGTAAGCAGCGATCTTAATCGAGCCTTGCATTCGGCTAGGCTTTGTACCCACAAAGAAGCCGATTGTGTTCTAAAGGAATTAAGGGAGTTTGACATTCCTTGTTTTGATTGGCCATTCAGGTTTTCCGTGAATAAGTGGTTATTATTTTCTCGCCTAAGTTGGTATATGAACATTGTGGGAAAGAGCGAATCGAGACGTTCTGGTCAGAAACGGTTAACGAAAGCTGTCGATCTCATCGAAGAAAAATCACGAGAACAACCTAGCGTGGCAATATTTGGGCATGGGCTGGCGAACAGATTTGTCGCTGCGGAGCTAAAACGTCGTGGCTGGACATTGTTATCCAGTGGATCGGGTTATTGGGGAGTCACTCGGTTGGTTAAAGACTTGGAGTGAATTTGTTCGTGTTGGATTCAAGGCGTTTAACGCTTTGATGTTCTGAACGTTTGCGGTGTTCTTCCGGTCCAGTTTTTAAAGCCTCGTCTGAAATTGGTGGCGTCGCTGTAATCCAGCCGATGGGCAATTTCATCGACGGATAATTCGGTATGAATCAAATACTCTTTCGCCAATTCGCAGCGGACTTGGTTGAGCAGGGCTTGGAAGCCAGTGTCGTGTTTGGCTAAGTCTCGGCGAAGGGTTCTTGAAGAACAGCCAAAGTGGGCTGCGATGTCTTCTATAGAGGGAAAGCCCCCCGCACTCTGGTACAACATCGCCTTAATTTGATTCGTGAGTAAGTGAGGCGATTCCAGTGTATTCATGATGGCGTCACACGATTTAAGGCATGTCTTTAGCGTGTCAGAATGGTGCGACTTTAAAGGGCGTTGCAAGATGCTGGCATCAAATCGAAGCTCAAATTGAGTGCTATTGAAATGAGTTTGGCAACGGAATCGATCTTGATATTGATCGGCGTAGGTAGGCTCGGCATAAGGTAAGTGCAAATCAATAGTGTCCAGTTTAACGTTGGTCATTTCTTCAAATAAGGAGGCAATGGCACTTAAAAAATATTCGGTACAAAATGGCAGCAGTTCCCCAATATCTAAGGTGTTTTTAATGCGAATACTCGCAATATCGTCGTCATTCGTCACTTTTACCGCAAAAACGGGACCATTCAATCTTAAGTATTTAAAGCCTGTTTTCACTGCCTCTTCAACGGATTGGCTGCTTAATATGGCGTAGCCGAGAACACCAAAGTGGCGAAATTTGGCGAGTTCCCCCAGCGTTAATCCGAGCCCATCATTGCCCCAAATGCGGTTCACTTTGCCAAACAGCACCAATTTATCGGAATACGTAATCTGGCATTGCGGGTTTTGCCAATCCAGCTTTTCCAGCCCAGTGCTTTTCAAGAGTGGAGTGGTGTTAATGCCGCGTTCGTTCAACACACTAAGTAACAAGGCAACATCCAGCGTGCCCAGTTGGTAGCGGTGATCAGTAGGAAAGTATTCGGCAATAATGGCCATTAGGATTGAACTTTGTTGTGTTTTCTTCAGTATACACAAACAACGCTGCCATTTGGGAGTGTGCCTTTTCTTACATTGCCTCCTCGGAATAGTGAGGTTTGGTGGATTTAGACGATAGCACGCTGAAACTGTGAAGCGAATGTGGAACATGTCCGAAATTAACCTCCTATAAAAGGGCGTTTCCCGCCAAACTGTTAACAGTATGTAAACTATGCTGGTTTGAAAATGATCGTAACGCGCCTTGCACCTGAAACACTTATTGCCGCGAATGGTAAGCCTCAATATGGGCAGTTTGATGGCATACCCAAACAACTCGCAATCGAGGAGTTTGATTACCGTAACACCATGGATAGAAAAGCGTCGGCGTTGAGGCGGTATTTCCACTATAAGCAGTTTCAGTTTGTCAGTGTGATTACCGATCGCTACGTTATTGGGGTAGCGATTGCAGATATTCGCTATCTAGGATCGGCGTTTTGTTATGTCTACGATATCGAGAAAAATGAACTGATAGAAAACAACTGGTTACGTCCATTGAATTGTGGCTACGCAACGGCATCGTCGCCTTATACGAGCTTTGCTCACATAGCTTCTAAGCAGATTCAGTTCCATCTTTTTGAAGGCAGTTGGCAGGTAAAGCTGAACACCAAAAACATCAAAGCCGATTTAACCTTGTCTGCCCCCAGTGGAAGCTTACCCTTGGCGATGTGTACGCCTACGGGTTACACCGGTTGGACATACACCCAAAAACACAACGCGCTATCGGTTCAGGGATCCTTGGCGGTAGATGGTCAGTCAGTGCCTTTGGACTCTGCATTGGCAGGGTACGACTTTTCTGCAGGGTATATGCGGCGTGAAACCAGTTGGCGTTGGGCAAGTATCAATGCTTGTTTGGGTGAAGCCACTTTCGGTTTAAACCTCGCGGCAGGGGTGAATGAAACGGGAAGCTGCGAAAATGTGTTGTGGCGAAACGGCGAGAGGCATTTTCTTTCGAATGTGCATTTTGAGTTTGACCGCGATAGTTCTGATCAAGACAACATCGACCAACATTGGCGAGTTTTCTCTGAAGATGGCTGTGTGGATTTGGTTTTTAAACCATTAAACAAACGCAGCGAGAAGCTGGATCTTTGGCTACTAAAAAGCAATTTTAGGCAGTTTGTTGGGCAATTTTCTGGATCTATTAAAGATAATCACGGGCAAGTGCATCATCTCGATGAGGTACTTGGATTAACGGAAGACCATTTCGCGCGCTGGTAGGTTCGATGTGCTAGTGCAGATAAGGACGAACTCATGGACATAGACTCCCTTATTCACCATCCAGAATGGTTGCTTATCGCATTAGCGCCTTTGTTTATTGTCTGTATTTTGGTGGAATATGTTATCGGTCAGAAAAAAGGAAAGTTACCAGACAATGCGGCCTATAAACTCCCGGAAGTCGCCTGCAATGTTGCCCTTGCGGGGATGCACCAGTTTGCCGACTTGCTGACCGGGTTAATGGTGGCTCAGCTTTACTTGTGGCTGTTTGGTTGGCGTTTACTGGATATTGAAATGGGGTTAGCGAGCTTTCTGGTATTAGCGGTATTGCAGGACTTTTGTTATTACTGGTTTCACCGAGCAAGCCACCGAATTCGATGGATGTGGGCAGCGCATGTGGCACACCACAGTTCGGAGCGGATGAATTTCAGTACGGCTTTTCGACAAAGCTTTATGTACCCTTTAGCCGGAATGTGGGTATTTTGGTTGCCATTAGTGATCATCGGGTTTGATCCTAAGTGGGTGGTGTTTGTGGTGTTGTTAAACTTAGGCTTACAGTTCTTTGTTCATACGCAATGGGTACGTACGCTCGGCATATTGGAGTCTGTATTTAATACGCCATCGCATCACCGTGTGCATCATGGTCGAAACCCGCAATATATTGATAAAAACTATGCGGGTGTATTGATCATCTGGGATAAGCTGTTCGGCACTTTTGAGCCTGAAGTTGAAACGGTGCGCTATGGTATTTCTAAACCCGTAAACAGCTTTAATCCGCTGGTGGTGACGTTTCATGAATGGCGAGACATGTTTAAAGAAGCCAGCCAAAAAGACCTGTCGGTACAGCAACGTTTCAAGGCGTTATTTTCTCCGCCGAGCGATACGCCCATCGCGTCGGCAAAGAGAGCAGAGCCAAAGAAAGCAGAGTCAAAGAAACAACGTGCAGAGCATTAGCTCGCTTGCGCTCAGGTGACCCCACACTTTAGGCTACTTCGGATCTTGCTTGGTGACGGTTGATTGTTGTCCTGTATCTTTCACCTGATACCCTTGCGCCCAGATCTGGTTTCGAATAGCGTCTGCCTCTTCATATTTCCCCTGTTTTTTAAGTATTGTGCGCTTTTCTGCCAGCTCTAGAATGTGTTTGGGTATGGCGACTTCTTCCACTTTGTCTATGTCAATGCCGAAGATTTGGTCGAAATACAGCAACGTGGCTTTCTTGTCGCTACGCGAGATTGAGCTATCTAATACCTCCCATACCAGAGCCAATGCCTTCGGCATATTTAAGTCACGGTTGATGTGCTCAAACAATGCGTTTTTGAATGACTCGTCGACGTGACCACCCTCAGGTAAAGCGGCGACTTTTGCTCTCAATCGATTGAGGGCTTTTTGCGCGCCTTTCAAACTGTCCCAAGTGAAGCTTAAATGGCTACGATAGTGGCTAGTGAGTGCCAAATATCGGTAAGCCAATGGATCAAACCCTTGCTCTAGCAAGCTCTCTAAACGCAGAGATTTTCCGGATTTGGAAATCTTCTCGTTGTCTATTTTTAGAAAGTAACCGTGTAGCCAAAAGTTGGCTTGAACGTGACCATTTTTCGCTTGGCATTGGGCGATTTCATTGGTGTGATGAACGGGGATATGGTCTTCCCCGCCAATATGAATGTCGAACACTTCACCTAGATATTTCTCTGCCATGGCAGAGCACTCAATATGCCAACCTGGAAAGCCTCTTCCCCATGGGCTTTCCCACTCCATTTGTCTTTGTTTGTTTCCGCTGAATTTCCATAGTGCAAAGTCGGTCGGTCGCTTCTTTTCTCCCATATCCACTCGGATACCGGCTTCTAAACCTTGTTTATCCAGCTTTGCCAGTTTGCCGTAATCAGGCAACTTGTTTGTATCGAAATAGACACCATCGCCAGTTTGATAGGTGAACCCTTTTTCTTCCAGAGTTTGAATGAAGGCTATTTGCTCTTGGATGTGCTCGGTTGCTCGGCAAGTAGTGGAAGGGGCAAGAATGTTCAACCGTTTAAAATCTTGAAAGAAGGCGTCTTCGAAATAGGTCGCAATGTCCCAAGCAGACTTTTGTTGCTTGCGAGCCCCTTTCTCCATTTTGTCTTCCCCCGTGTCTCCATCCGACACCAAATGACCGACGTCGGTAATATTCATGACGTGGTGAACATCGTACCCATTGATGTAGAGCACGCGGCGCAGTACATCCACAAACAAATACGTGCGCAAGTTACCTACATGGGCGTAGTCGTATACCGTTGGACCACAGGCGTACAGCCCAACTTTTTTTTGCTCGATGCTGGTAAAAGGCATGAGCTCCCTGTTCATAGTGTTAAACAATTCCAGTGTTGGCTGAGCCATAATTCAATCCTTGTGTCGGGTTTTATTAGTACAGACCCTAATAAATAAACAAATGCAAAAAGGCCGTAGATGGAATCATCTACGGCCTTGGAATTCGTGGGAGTCTTTTTTGTATCAACGGGTTATTGGTGGTACCCCGTTTTTAGTGATGACTCGGTGGCAAATACGCGAAAGCGGCCGTAGATGAAAGATCTACAGCAACAACAAGATTGGTGAGCCATCGCGAATATTGAAGTCATGCGGTTAAGTTAATCGAGATGAGGCAGAATTGCAATGCGTAGGGGGATTGCAAAAAACACTTAATATTGATCTTAGATGACGATATTAAGTGTTTTAATTTTTGAGACTTTAATTCTTTCTTTTATTCAAAATGAATCGTTACACAATCCAGTCCGCCGGATCCACGAAGCAGAGCTTCAGCTTGGTTATGCGTTTTATGTGTGCTAATGGTTGCAGGGGCATGCCCTACGAAATAAACCGAAATTTCTGGAACAATATTTTTAAGCCAATCGGCAAAAGCGTTATTCAGCGATGGAATGCTGGATGCATTAGTCACATAGAATTTGGAATTTCCATGCCCCATTATACCATTTAGCCAATTAACCTTTCGTTGACCAATATCAAACTCACCAATTGCTTTGATTGGAGTAAGACCAGCATCGATAAGTTGCTGATGGATCATTTGGTATATATCCGCATAATATGCAGCTTTTGTCTGTAATTGAGTGACGGTATCTTGCAACTCTGTGCGATCTGCATCGCTGATGGCAGTGTCATTTTGAATCACGTTTTCAACAAACTGCTTACTCTGTTCATAATCATTGATGAGCACTTTACCGTTCTCGAGCGGGCGAAGGTGCATATCAATATGGAATCCTGGCTGAGTCAGAATGACTAAGTTTTCGCGGGTGACACCCAGCTCCTCTGCCATTTTATTGTTAACAATCTCCATCATTGCCATAAATCGGCGTGCTTGTATGCTAGCCTCAGCGTCTGTTAGTCCAGTTCGAATGTAACCACCGGCTTCTAGCATAGCTGCATAGTGCTTCTCTTTAATTCGATCCGTGGGCAGCGTCTCAAGCATGGTATCGATCAGGGAGAAATCAAACTCGGGTGTTTGATTTGCTGCAGTGACTAAATAACCATAAGCCGTATTTAAATGGTAATCTAAATCAAAGCCCTCAGGCAATGGAGCGCCATGGAGTTCTTCATAGCGATTTATAATTTTGGCTTTGACATGACTCACATCCATATTGATTGTCGCCGCTTTAACTTGATCATAAGGGGCACTCATAATCTCAGACTTCGCTACCATGAGCTTCGCAAAATGAAGTTGCTCTTCCAGTGTACTGCCCACGGGTAATAGATTGGCTGCTTCTAACAAAAGTCTATCTATTTCTGGGTCATTGTTTAACTGAAAATACAGGCCCTTAAATGTGTGTGGGATGATGGAAAGAGAGTATTCTCCTGCTTGTTCTTTTTGCTGTCTTTTTGCCTCAATGCGCTCTTTACTAAACCGTGTGTGACGTAACGCTGTTTGCAGTACCGCATCTCGTCCAACAAGAGCATATAGTGTGCCATTTTCACGTTTACCAGTAAGCATGTTGCCGCCATCAATAATCGAGAACGTTTTGATAAGCTCTGCTCCGGAGCTTTTAGCGTAAGAGTCCGCTTGTGATAGTGAGTACGGTTTGACTCCCTGCGAAGTCTTGATACCTAAACTATGGTGACCTTCAATTGTTGCTATTGGTGACTTCCCTGCGGCCACCACAAACGCAAAAAATGGGTCTTTCCTGTCCCCAAGTGATTTCTTAGGTCGAAATATTTTAGTTCCATCTCTCGAAGACCACATGTTGTCTTCCGCCCATAAACGCATATTATCGTTAATCTCAACCATAAATCCTTGTTGTGCACCAACATCGCGTAGCTCTGCTTCGAGCTCGGGTTCAATCGAGTAATGCTTTGGGAGTAAAATTGTGCGGACTTTGTTTGATAAGTCATCGCTGGTTAGCTCAACATTGGATTGCGACTGTTTCACATTATTAGCATTAATAGACCCAGTATGAACAGAAGGATATTCATTGCTTGATTCTCCCGGATAAATGATGGCTTGGTTGGCCATTACGTTACCGGATATCACTAGAGCACTAATAATGAGTGCGAGCTGTTTTTTTTTCACGAGAATGTCCTTTTTTCCATAGAATTCAAAAAGTTTCTCATTCCTAACACAGCAAAAGAGCATTCCTGAATATTTTATAAAATAATCCTTTTTTAAAAGGAAGTAAGGTCACTCTCTGACATTTTTCTGACATCTTTCTGGCATTGATGATTTATCAGCCTATTGATTTAAATAGACTTTATCGAGGGTCAGTATGAATCTTAGTCTTAAGGTGCAGTATAGGTACAGGGTCGTTGGGAGATACGGTATTGGGAGGAAATGAATAACCACAAGATCCGGTGAAAGTCTGAGCGAGAAGTGACTGACTGTAACCATGAAAGCCGGAGTCATGGCTCCGGCTATGATTGGAATGGCACTTTACATGCGTTACTTACACGCGCCTAAGTTTGCCCAAACGTCCCACGGACCTGAGTTTTGCTCTGGGTTTGCGCCTTGCGTCCACCAAGCGGCTTGGTATTTCACACCGTTGTGCTGTACGGAATCTCCCGTTAGGTAAACCGTTTTCTCATCCCAAATGGCTAAGCCTGCACACAAACTGCCGCCGGTTGAATCTTTTTTCACTGTAATACTTTGAGTGTACGCATCCGATAAGTTCGCATCATCAGTGACAACGAGTTTTACCGTGTAAGTACCATCAGCTAGGTAGGTATGCGAAGGCTTGGCTGAGCTAGCATGGCTACCATTTCCAAAGTCCCAGCTGTAATTCAGCGATGCCCCTTCGTGATCAAACGACTTAGAGCCATCAAACGTACAGGCGAGTTTAGTACAGCTGAAGGTGAAATCGGCAACAGGAGGGCGGTTCACATCAATAATGTCTACGTAGCTGTTCGGAACGCCCGCAGGGAAGTAAGAAGAGACTTTTGGCCAAATCTTACTGATGTGCGCGCCTTTGTTGTAACAGCCACCAAGGTGGTGCAGTGCGATAACACGGTTGCTTGATGCCGCTAAAACAGGGGAGCCAGAAGATCCGCCTTCCGTATCGCACAAGTAACCGGCATCGGTATTGGTTCCACGGCCATTCACAACGGGGCGATCGACCTGACAAACACCCGTGTAGTCTGTTTCGATGCCGAGCTCTTTCTTACGCCCGCCTGGGTGCTGAGGAATAAATATGCGCTCAGACAATGAAGGAATTCTCGGATCCAAGCCTAGGTGACCAAATTGCGTGATTCTGGCAAAATCTTTGACATTAAAGAGTGTGTAATCGAGCGTGTAATCCGTAGAAAGAAGTTGGTTAGCTTGGACTTTTACGGTAGTGGCACTGGCGCCACCGCAGCTTGCTTGTTGGTAGTTAAACCACACTTCGGTTGACGCCGCTTCTGCCGCTGATTCAACGCAGTGGTTATTGGTCATCATCAAATTATCCGGACCGACACGCCATGCGGTACATAAGCTGCGTCCGCCGATCAGTAATCGAGCCACAGGGCGTGACAGAGCGTATTCGGTTGGGTGAGAACCCTCATAACATACGGCAGCTTTTTTCTGGTCAGTCCCACAGATGGATTCTGTACCATCTGGGTTCACGTTGATGATGGTATCGATTTCGGCTTGCGTTTTGCCTTTCTGATATTGGTCGATCACCACATTGAATACGCTGTTTGGATCCTTCGCTTTACCAATGACGTTAACTTGCACGGTGTCCCCTTGAATCGACATCGCCGAGAAGCGGTTTACCCCATCATCTCCGGCATTGGAATCGTAGGTTTTTGCCGTATTTAACCCCGGTCCGTAGTGCAACACTTCGCTTCTGTCTGGTGATGAAAGTTCAATCGCCATGCCTTCCGGCACTTGAAATTGCGAGAAGTGGACTTTAATGAAGCTGGCATTTGGGGAGTAGAGTCGGTTTGTGTTCTCTTCATGACCTTGCGTGGCAGATAAAGACAATTGTGCGACTACTTTCTCTGAGATGGTTGGTAAAACATCCGGAATTTGGTTGTTCGTCGCGAAGCTTGACGTTGCGGTTGCTATACCGATTGCCAGAGTACTGATGGCAATAAGTTGTGACTTTCTCTTCTTAATTTGTGTCATGGTATGGTTCATTTTTTAATTCCATTTTATGCATCTGTAAAGTTCAGCCTCGCAGGTATCTCTCTATCTAAGTGCAAAAGTCCCTAAATAATGAAACTGCCCTTTTCTTCGAGGCACTCAAAATCTAGTTGGAATTGATGGTTTCGCTTTAAATAAGCGTAATAAATTCAAGTTATATTAATAAGTTATGAGAAGAGTTCGGGTTAAGTGAAATTAACAAATTGCACATTTAATGAATTAGTGACTGCGTTCTAAATTGTGGATGCCTTTCGCTCAAACCAGAGGCGATGAAGTGTCTGCCGCCATCACGTATCCTCATTTAAAAAGCTAAAGCTAAAGCTAAAGCTAAAGCTAAAGCTAACGGCGAATTCCGATCACCGTCGAGGCATACGCTGGCATAGTTAACCTGAACTAGGGATAAGACGTTATTTATGAAGGTATTTTGTTGTACCATTTAAAAAAGCACCGTCTTTTTGAATGATGCCATTAAAGATCGAATGCCTTCAAAAAGAGAGTGCTTTTAAAAATAACTTGGTAATCAATGTTCTAGTGAGTGGTGTGTTACTGGAAGCAGGTTTTTGCCCAATACGTTAGCCCAGCCGTTACCGAGCCAAAGTAACTACCGCTAACCATCGGGATATTAGGTAGCTGAGCTTCAATTGCTTTTCGTAAAATCGGAGAGCGGGCGCTACCACCGGTTAAGTAAATGGCGTCTGGCATTGTTCCACCTAATTTCACGGCTTCGGTGACCAAATCCATCATTTTTTCTTGGGGTGTCGAGACCGCTTCAGCCATCTGAGCTTGCGAGATATCCACTTCCAACATTGCAGACATCAAATTCAGTTGGGTGGTGAATAGCGGTGCATCAGAAAGTGCAATTTTGGCTTGCTCAGCTTGGCGGATAATGCTGTACCCAAGTGTTTCCAAGTACACTTGCAACAAGTGTGCGATTTTGTTTGGCTCTTGTGCTTCTTTTTTTAACTGTTTGAGTATTTTGTGATTGTCTCTGCCATAAAAGTCGCGCTGCGCTTCAACATTGTTGATGGCGATAGGGTTCCAAAACTGATTTAACGGGATATCGATGCCCGCACTCGTTTTCGATCCTTTACCCAATGCTGGCATAAGCTGCTTGAAGGCAAGGTATATGTCGAAGTCATTCCCTCCGACTCGCTGACCACTGTGCGCTAACAAGCTGTTGGTTCGGTCGGTTTGGCGTGCCCAGTCGGGTCCCATTTCGATCAAGGAACAGTCGGTGGTACCACCGCCGATATCGACCACCAAAACGATTTTGTTTTCACTCAACGTGTTTTCGTAATCAAGACCGGCCGCTACAGGCTCAAACTGGAATTCAATGTTGCGAAATCCTGCTCGCGTTGCCGCTTTTCGCAAAATGGTTTCGGCTTGCTGGTTGGAATCTTCGCCGCCACGACCATGGAAGTTGATTGGTCTGCCAATCACAGCATCGTTAATCATTTGATTGGTACGGTGCTCGGCATTGTTTTTGATATTGACCATCATTGAACAGACCAAATCTTCAAAAAATCGGATTTGGACATCATGCAAGCCTTTGGCACCAAGGAAGGACTTTGGTGACTTAACGTAATACACCTCCCGCGGGTCTTCGAGGTATAAATCCAACGCTGCTTGACCAAACACAATGTCTTCTGGCAAGACTTCAATACCTTCTTCGCGGTTAAAAGCGATGGAGCGTTTGAGCACTTGTTCGCCAATCGAATCGCTGGGTGAGATACCGTGATGGCGAAACAACGCTTCCGATACTGCTTCGCGTGTTGGGGCACATAGAGTGGAGGGAATGAATTCGTTGTTATTTTCTAATGGGATTAATACGGGCTTATCTTTTCCAGATGTTGTGTCTTTCACCATGGACGCTACCGAGCAATTTGCGGTGCCATAATCAAAACCTATGTACATGTCATCTCCCGTATTTGAGTGAAAAGGTCAGCGATACTACAGCAAATGGTTGAGAAAATATATGAGATGAGTTCACGTTTTCTATCGAGTGGGAAATCATTTACTGTGGAGCGCATGGTGAGGTCTATATAGGACAACGCTAAGAGAATAGGGGGGAGAGCTAGAAAATTTCAGGTTTTTAAAAAATATTTTAATCGCTGGCTGGGGATCAATGAAAGGGAATATCGACATTGACGAAAAAATGCAAAGTTAATAGTTTCTATCCGATCATCGGTACGTTGGGGAGCCAGTAAACATAAGGGATGCAGTGTTATGTGAGCTGGCTTCTGGCTAAGTAAACTTTGCTAACTATGAACTTTGTTAACTTATGAACTTTGTTAACTTATGTACTTTGTTAACTATAAACCTCGCTAACCAAGAGATACGGATGCCTTTGGTGTTGGAATCATTTTCTGACGTTTATATAAAAAATATATAGGGAAACATAATGAAAGCCTTAAATCTCTCTAAGCTGTCACTTGCAGCTGCATTTGCTCTGTGCTCTACAGCAGCATTCGCCCAATCACCAGATTATTTGGATATAGTAGAAGGGCGTACTCTAAGCTACTTAAATTCTTCGGATAGCCAATCCCCAAAAATGTTGATAACTTTTGCAGAGCAATCTCATGCGGGCTCCATTGCATTTAACCTTGACCACACTTGTGGCTACGTTACGGGTACGTTGAAAGCGATTAACCCTGGTAGTTTGGATTCTGATGCGAAGATCACACTCAATAAGTTTGGCGGTACTCGTCAATGTACAGCGGAAGAGTTTGAAGATCTTCGAACATTGGTCAGCGCAGACAAAATCAGTAATTTTAGGTTGGCTTATTTTCATATGGAAGTATCTTCCAAGGTCACTGGCGCTAAGATATTATTTACTGATATTACCGATGACATAAAGCCGCAGCGAGCTCGACAAGCGGTGCTCGACTCTTACTGGGTAAGAAATGACGCTACATCCGACAGCCAGTCCGATGAGAAACCTTCTGTTGCTCCTTATTTGGAAAGAGTTCAAACAGACCACCCGTTTTTGGTGGTTCACAATAATGCATTACGCATCTTTGAAACCGATAGAACGGATACAGGTATCGCCGCAGAAACTCTTGTAGGCAGTATCAGCATCAAGAATCGTTTAGCGCCATTGTCTGGAAATAAAGGAACGACATTGACGTTTGACAGAAAATATATAAATGACCACTATTCAAATGGTATTAATTTTACTGAGGGATCTATTGAGTTTGATGATTTTTATTGGTTGCAAAAGATATTTTTGACGTGGCCTGGGGAGTTGAGAGCTAAAAACCGCTTTCAAGTGAATGGTGATTCGCTAATACTGTCTTCCGATACCTCTGATGAAAGCTTTACGTTTAATCGTTTGGTTAAACTCGCCAATATTGAAGATCTTAAAAATACAGAGTGGGTCGGTAGTATTGCAAACGAGAATGTGACGGTAAGATATAGCAGCCACTCCTTGAAAGAGATGATACTTGCTGTGGAAGGTAGAAGCTCAAGAGTTTTCGTTAAGCTGAATACCAACAAGAGTGATTCGTTTAGTAAAGCAGAAGTGGTGAGCTCACTCGGTCGATATTCTTTGGCTACAACGCTGAGCAATGCATTCCCAGACCTGAAATCGATTGTAGTGGATTACTCCGATGCGAATAACCGTAAGCTTCATATAGTGACACAAAGTGAAATCTTCTCGCTGACAGAGAAACGCGCATCGACTCCTATCACTTTTAATTAAATTCGCTTTTTAGGCTAACCAAGCCCTCTGATGGCCCAATCGAATAAACGATTGGGCTTTTTTCGTTTTATTTCTTTCAACGTAAGTGACCATGATGTTCCCATTTTTGGCGATATTGACCAATCTTTCCTTGATGTTGTGTCTTTTACCATGATCGCTATTTTTCTATGGAGGCTACCGAGCACTTTTCGGTGCCATAGTCAAAACCTATGCACATGTCATCTTCCTTATTTGAGTGAAAAAGGTCGCGATTCTACATGAAAGTATGTCATGACGAAACCTTCAATATTATTATGAATGAAAGCCACACCTAATAAATAAGATATACCGTTCTAAAATAAGGCTAATTAAGTCACTTGGGTGTATTTAAGTCGTTTGGTATATCTAAGAAACCAATCGTTACTGTGCAACGTATGGTTATCTTTACTTGAAGAAATGGAAGCCTAAAATAAATTTCATCAATTTTAAGATTTATTTAAAAGCTGGCTGAAGATCAATGAAAGAGAACACCGTCATTGACGATGAAATATGAAATCAATAGCTTCAGAATGCCATCGAAACTTCGAAAGGATAATGAATATAAGGGATGGAGTCCTATATGAATTGGCTGAGTATAAGATCTCGATGTTTTAATTTTTGGAATTATTTTTTACTCGTATTCCATTATCTGTTGTTTAAATGCTTATTTTATTAAGCGTTTAACTGTGCCAGTAATTTATTTTATTTATATACGTCATTGCGAATTATCGCAGAATTTCTGACATCTAAATAAAGATAATACAGGAGAACATAATGAAAACCTTGAATATTTCTAAATTGTCGCTTGCAGTTGCATTTACTCTGTCTACGGCGCCAGTTTTAGCTCAATCGTCACTTCTAGAAGACTTCGAAGGGCGCATCTTGTCCTACGCGGAGTTTGTCGATAATGAACGAAACCAAAAAATGTTGATGACATTTGGGGAGCAATCTAAAGCGGGTTCCATCGCATTTAACCTTGACCATACGTGTGGCTATGTTTCGGGTACGCTAAACCTGAATGATCCTGCCAACTCGGATAGTCGTGAGATAAATATCAAACTCAACAAGTTTGGTAGTACCCATGCATGCAGCGCGGAGGATTTTAATGAACTTCGAACGCTGGTAACCGCAGACGACGTTTTCTCCCTTAGGCTCTTTACTCAGGAAACATACTTCTCTTCTAAAACCACTGGTTCTAATTTGAGATTTAGTGATGTGACAAAAGACGCAGAGGAGCAACGTGCTCGACAGGCGATACTCGATTCTTACTGGATAAAAGAATACGATCCTGAAACGGACACTAACTACAAGGAGCCGACCTCCGCTTCTGTTTATGAGTACTTGAAAGGAATTCAGCACCCGCTAGACCTTTCTAAGTTTGTGGGCCCCGAAAGTTCGGTTGTTCACCATCAGGGGTTACGAATCTTTAGCAGCGATAAAACACCTACAGGGATCGCAACAGAAACCCTTGTTTACTCGTTCAAGGTTTCAAATGAAACAGTGGGTGGGAAGGCTGGAGCAGGGACTAAGTTCTTTTTCGACGAGAGGACAGATAGAGATGCTTTCGATTTGACACAAGGGTCTATTGAATTTGGTCATTTTTTCTGGGCTTCGAGGATAGGTTTGAGTTGGCCTGGTCTGCTGCAATCTAAAAACCGTTTTAACGTTAATGGTCATTCGTTAACGCTGTCTTCCGATGATGCGTCTAGCAGACCATTTAAGTATAAACGTTTTATTAAATCGGCCACTATTGAAGACCTAAAAAATACAGATTGGACAGGTAGCATAGAAAACGAAAAGGTTACGGCGAAGTTTACCAGCCACTCCTTGGACACGATGATACTGAATGTGGAAAGTGCAAACTCTAAAGCTCTTGTGAAACTGAGCGCGAATAAGAGCGGTTCGCTCGATAAAGCGGAAGTTGTGAGTGCATCCAGAGGGCATGCTGTGACCACAACGTTGAACAATACTTTACCAGAAGCGAAGTTGGTTGTTTTGGATTACTCCGATGCGAATAACCGTAAGCTTCATATTGTTACAGAAAGTAAAATCTTCTCACTGACTGAGAAAGGCGCATCGACTCCTATCACTTTTAATTAAATTCGCTTTTTAGGCTAACCAAGCCCTCTGATAGCCCAATCGAATAAACGATTGGGCTTTTTTCGTTTTATTTCTTTCAACGTAAGTGACCATGATGTTCCCATTTTTGGCGATATTGACCAATCTTTCCTTGATGTTGTGTCTTTTACCATGATCGCTATTTTGCCATGATCGTTATTTTCTATGGAGGCTACCGAGCAATTTTCGGTGCCATAGTCAAAACCTATGCACATGTCATTTTCCTTATTTGAGTGAAAAAGGTCGCGATTCTACATGAAAGTATGTCATGACGAAACCTTCAATATTATTATGAATGAAAGCCACACCTAATAAATAAGATATACCGTTCTGAAATAAGGCTAATTAAGTCACTTGGGTGTATTTAAGTCATTTTGGTATATAAGGAACCATTATTTACTGTGTATCATATTGTAATATTTATTTGAAATGGTGTTTCAAAATAAATTTCATTAATTTTAATATTTATTTAAAAGCTGGCTGAAGATCAATGAAAGAGAACGTTCTCATTGACGATGAAATGCAAAATCAATAGCTTCAAAATGCCATCGAAACTTCGAAAGGGCAATGAATATAAGGGATGGAGTCCTATATGAACTGATTGAGTAGAAGGTGTTGGTGGTTTGATTTTTGGAATCATTTTCTGATCGCATTCCATTTTCTGTTGTTTTAATTCTTATTTTCTTAAGCAAATAATAACTTCAGATGCCCATTTTGTTATACGTCAGTGCGAATTCAAACAGAATCTCTGACGTTTTAAAAGATAATACAGGAGAACATAATGAAAACCCTGAATATTTCTAAATTGTCGCTTGCAGTTGCATTTACTCTGTTTACGGCGCCAGCTTTAGCTCAATCGTCACTTCTAGAAAACTTCGAAGGGCGCATCTTTGCCTATGCAGACTTGGTCGATAATGAATTAAACCAAAAAATGTTGATGACATTTGAAGAGCACTCTCAAGCGGATTCCATCGCATTTAGCATTGACCATACGTGTGGCTATGTTTCGGGTACGCTAAACCTGAATGATCCTGCCAGTGTTTCGGGTGGTGAAGTGAATATCAAACTCAACAAGTTTGGTAGTCCCCATGGGTGTAACCTTGAGGAGAATGATGATCTTCGAACGTTGCGAACCGCAAACAACATTGAGAGTGATCGTGGGCCGCTCACCACGAAAGTGGTACTGTCTTCTAAAGGCACTGGTTCTCAGTTGAAATTTCTTGATGTGACAAAATACGTAAACAAGCGACATGCTCGACAGGCGATACTCGATTCTTACTGGGTACACACGGACACGGACGCCGAGGAGTTGGGCTCCGCTGCCGTTCATACGTACTTAAAGGGAATACAGCAACTGCCACGAACAGGAGCTTTGGTTACTCACAATCGCGGGCTACGAATCCATGAAAGCAATAGAACAGATACAGGTATCTCAACAGAAACCTTTTTGGGCGGCTCGCACAAGATCTCAAATGAATCGGTGGATCTGTTCGCAAATAACAGTCCAGGAACTAAATTTTCTTTCGATAAGAGGACAGATGCAGATGAATACGATTTGACACAAGGGTCTATTCATATTGGTAAATTGAATGTGCCTCATAAGATATTTTATCCATGGGCTGTGCTGCTGCAATCTCAAAACCGTTTTCAAATTAATGGCAATTCGTTAACGCTGACTTCTGATAATGCGTCTAGCAATCCAATAATGTTTAAACGTTTTACCAAAGTGGCCAAGATTGAAGACCTAAAAAATACAAATTGGGTTGGTAGCATAGGAAACGAAAAGATTACGGCGAGGTTTACAAGCCACTCTTTGGACGAGATGCTACTGAAATTGGAAAGTAAAAATTTCGAGGCTTATTTGAGACCGAGCGCGAAGAATAAGAGCGGCTCGCTTGATAAAGCGGAAGTTGTGATTGCACCCAGTGGGCATGCTGTGACCACAGCGTTGAACAATGCATTACCAGAAATGAAGTTGATGGTTTTGGACTACTCGGATGCGAATAGCCGTCGCCTTCATATTGTTACGCAAAATGAAATCTTCTCACTGACTGAAAAAGGCGCATCGACTCCCATCACTTTTAATTAAATTCGCTTTTTAGGCTAACCAAGCCCTCTGATAGCCCAATCGAATAAACGATTGGGCTTTTTTCGTTTTATTTCTTTTAACATAAGTGGTCATGATATTCCCATTTTTTGGCGATATTGACCAATCTTTTCCTGATGTTGTGTCTTTTAACATAACCGCTATTTTACTATGGACGCTACCGAGCAATTTGCGGATGCTTTCATTAAAATTTATGTGCATGTCACCTTCCGTATTTGAGTGAAAAAGGTCGGTGATTCTACATGAAAGGATGTGATGACGAAACTTCAAATATTTTCATGAATGACAGCTCCACCTAATAAATGAGATATACCGTTCTGAAACCCGCATATTTAAGTTACTGGGCATATGTAAGTTATTTGGGTATGTTTAAGTTATTTGGGTATGTTTAAGTTATTTGGGTATGTTTAAGTTATTTGGGAATGTTTAAGGCTTCAATTGTTACTGTGCAGTGTATTGTTATTTTTATTTAAAATAGCAGTGTAAAATAAATTTTATGAGCTTAAATATTTATTTAAAATCTGACTAAAGATCAATGAAATAAGATGTTCTCATTGACGGTGAAATTCAAAATCAATAGTTTGTGAATACCACCGAAACTTCGAAATGGCAATGAATATAAGGGATGCAGTCCTATATGAACCTGCTGAGTATAAGGTGTGGATGTTTTAATTTTTGGAATGATTTTCTAATCGAATTCCAATTTCTGTTGTTTAAATTCTTATTTTCTTAAGTATTTAATCATGCCAGTTATCTATTTTTTTCCATACATCATCAGTGAAGATTCACACAGAATCTCTGACGTTGAAAAATAATACAGGAGAACATAATGAACACCTTGAATATTTCTAAATTGTCGCTTGCAGTAGTATTTACTCTGTCTACGGCGCCAGTTTTCGCTCAATCGTCACTTCTAGAAAACTTCGAAGGGCGCGTCTTGTCCTACTCGAAGTTTGCCGATAATAAATTAAACCGAAAAATGTTGATGACATTTGAAGAGCACTCCCAAGCGAATTCCATCGCATTTAGCATTGACCATACGTGTGGTTATGTTTTGGGGACGCTAAACCTGAATGATCATGCCGGCGTTTTGGGTGATGAGATAAATATCGAAATCAATAAGTTTGGTCGTACTCGTCAATGCAGCACGGAGGAGTTTGATGATCTCCGAACGTTGCAAACCGCAGACAGATTTCAGGGTCGTAGACAGATTGGCGTAAAATTTTATCTGTCTTCTAAAGCCACTGGTTCTGAGTTAGAATTTGCTGATGTTACACAAGACATAAAGAAGCAACGTGCTCGACAGGCGATACTCGATTCCTATTGGGCAAGAGGAGTCGACACTGCACCGGAGTATTACTTAACGAAAGAATATCCGGTTGATAAATACTTGCAATCAGTTCAACAACTTCCAGCAGACTTCCCATTTTTAGTGGTTCACAATTTCGCATTACGCATCTTTGAAGGCTATAACCCCAATGGTATCTACGCAGAAACCTATCTGGTCACTGCGGGGAGTATTGGCAATGGATGGCCAGACTCTGGTGAGCTATTCGAAACTTCACAGACTAAGTTTTCGTTTGATAATACACATGGTTTTACCCAAGGTTCTATTGAATTTGGTCCTTTTAGTTGGTCACGTCGCATAAATGTTATTTGGCCTGATGTACTGAGATCTAAAAACCGTTTTCAAGTGAATGGCGATTCGCTAACGCTGTCTTCCGATACTTCTGAGGACGACGTTAAGTTTAATCGGTTATTCAAATCGGCGAAAATCGAAGACCTCAAACATACAGAATGGGTGGGAAATATAGCCAGTGAGAACGTAACGGTGAAGTTTACAAAACACTCCTTGGAAGAGATTATCCTGAGCGTGAAAGGGGTAGATTCTGAAACCCTCGTGAAATTGAACGCAAACGACAGAGGTTCATTTCATAAAGCGGAAGTTGTGAGTGATATCAGCCAGCATGCTTTGGTAACAACGCTGAACAACGCATTACCAGACATGAAATCGGTTGTTCTGGATTACTCTGACGCGAATAACCGTAAGCTTCATATTATTACACAAACTGAAGTCTTCTCGCTGACAGAGAAACGCGCGTCGATTCCTATCATTTTTAATTAAATTCGCTTTTTCGGCTAACCAAGCCCTCCGATTGCCCAATCGAATCAACGATTGGGCTTTTTCGGCTGCGACTTCCAGATCACGCAGCATTTGCGACAAGCTTTCGATCGCTGTATTCGTACAAACGAACTACAGAAAGATCTGGTAACTCGCAAATGGCCCCCGAACAACGTCTCAATACAGCGCAGATGTAAGGTTGTTTGCGTCTATATGGCACACTCAGTTATATGGCACACTCAGTAAAACAAACATCAAACCACTTCAATGTACCCCATCAACCCCGTTTTCATGTGTTCGATAACGTGGCAGTGATACATCCACCTTCCGCGATTGTCGGCAACAAATGCGGCGCGTGCATTCCCATTTTTTCCGAGCAAAACGGTATCGGTGTGGAAGGGTTCATCTAACTTTTTGCCGTTCATTTCCAATACAGTGAAGGTATGCCCGTGTATATGAATAGGGTGGTGATATTGGGTAACGTTCCTTAAATTGAATAGGTAGGTTTTTCCAAATTCCAGCGTGGCGAGAGGCGCTGGAATGGTGTCTTTGCTCATGCCTTCCCAAGCCCGTTTGTTCATAAGCCAGAATGTTGTGTTGACTTCACCATTTTTCTTGGTGGGAGAGATTGCCCCTTCCCACTCAAAGACAAAATCGATTTCGGTTGCGTTGTCCAAATCAAGTGCGGGAATGGGGTTGAGAGGCAAAATAGGAAAAGGCTTTCTTTCAACAATATCAGAAGCAATGGACTCGAACTCGCACAGTGGGAATGGAGATTGTCCTTTCAAAAAACGCACATAAAATCGCTCGCCTTGTTTAGGCGCGTGCACCACTAAATCCACTCGCATTCCAGGGCTGATCTTATGCGCGGTTAATTTGTAGGGGGTTTTGATGGGATTGCCATCGATGGCGATAACCCAAGCTTCTGCCCCTTCAACCATAATCGGGTAGGTGAGCGTGTTATCCACATTCGCTATGCGTAGGCGCGTAGTGGCGTTTTCTTTCAGTTGATAAAGCGGCTCATGCTGACCATTCACGGTGCCCCATTCTCCGGGGGTGCCCATTCTGGCACTGTAGCGCGGGATGATGAGCTTTTTCCATTGCCCTTGCTTGTTTATGTGCCAGTGCTTGAGAAGCAGTGTATGTTCTTCATCAAAGATAACGGGGTGTTCCTCTTCAACAATAATGGCACCGACCAACCCCTTACCAAGTTGAACCACACTGTTGACGTGGGGGTGATACCAGAAAGTACCGGCGTCTGGGGGGGTAAAGGTGTAGGTAAAGGTTTCACCCGGCAGAATCGGGGGCTGGCTTAGGAAAGGGACGCCATCCATTTCAATGGGAATGCGCAGCCCGTGCCAATGGAGAGTTGTCGGCTCTTTCAGTTTGTTAGTGAAAATAATGGTGACAGGTTCGTTCTGGCGGCAGCGAAGGGTAGGGGCGGGGATGCGTCCATTGAAACCCATGACATCGGTTTGAAACCCATTCACTAATTCGGTGGTGGTTTCTTCCGCGGTGAGTTCGTAGATCCAACCTTTCTTTTTACTGTGACTTGCTTTGGTTACGGTACAAGCTGGAAGCGCAAACAGAGAAGAGATAGCCAGCCCTGCTTGAAGCAGCCTGCGTCGACGGATATCCATAATTTCGTTCCTGATATTAGGGCGTGTTGGTCTTCGTGGTTAAATTTTGCGTGAAACCATAACACATTTGGTTTAAATCCCCTGATGCCTTCGTTAAACTGGCAGCAGATTAATTAAATTGGATTGGTAATGGCTAAATTAACTCTTCAAGAGCAGATGCTGAAAGCTGGCTTGGTAAATGAAAAGAAGCTGAAGAAAGCGAAAAAAAACTCAAAGAAATCTCGTGTGCAAGCACGTGAAGCGAAAGCGGCTGCAGAGGCGACAAAAGCGGCGCAACAAGCGAAAGACAAAGAACTCAGTCAGCAGCAAAAGGAACTGAAGTTAACCAAAGAGATCCGCGCTCAGGTTAAGCAGTTGATCGAAATGAACAAGCTTGATCTGAAAGAGGGCGACATCAAATACAACTTTACCGACGGTAAGCGAATTAAATCTTTGTACGTGGAGTCGCTTGTACGTGACCAATTGCTAAAAGGTATTCTAGCTGTGGCACGTTATGAAGACGGGTATGCCGTGATTCCCGGCGTGGTGGCGACCAAGATAGCAATGCGTGATGAAGAATCCATTATTGAGAACAAGTCGACAGAAGAAGAGATCCCAGCGGAGGACGATCCATATGCCGATTTCGTTGTACCGGATGACTTGATGTGGTGATTTCCCACATTTTTGCAATATATCGACCTTTTAAAAGCAGCGGAAACGCTGCTTTTTTTTGAAGCTTTATTCTCCCAAAGTGAGGCGATGATACCGACGTCGACGTCAGCTTTTTTTCCGTTTACCAAGCTCGATTCGCTGCCAAAAAACACACACGCCAACTGGTGCCATCAGGGAATATTGGTCGCTGTATTGGATTTTTTTTGGGGCTTTTCTTGAAACAAGCCTCGCAGCCATCGCTGGGCTGGGCGCTCGATACCGTGATAACTCAAAGTCGACACGATAATGGTCATCGCAAGGAATACGGTGATGCCTATGAGCCCTGCGCTCCAAGTCGTTTGTTCATACCACCACGCCAGTTTTTCAGGGGCGACGTAATGAATCAGCTCTGTGCCCGCAAGCAGCAGTACGGCATGCCATAGGTAGACAGAGTAAGATATGTCGCCAAGGAACTGAGTGACTCGGTTGTCCAATATTCGAATCAACCTTTGCTTTGGCTTCATCTGAACGGCAGATATCCCCACCAATAAGGTCATAAAGACATAAGTGGACATTAAAGAAAGCGAGCTTGAACGAAAGTGCATCGAAAACACCACGCCCACAACCATTGCCCAAACCCAGAATCCGCCCTGACATTTCGCCATCCAACCGTGGCTGACATTGCTGCACATCCAAGCGCCTAACATAAATCCGCTTGCACCTCGGATTAATGCCTCCGCAGACTTGGTGTGATCCAAACTATTGGATTGCGCCACTAAGGCGTACACCATTAGCAAAGCAATAACAGGGACAACATAACTCCGACCAAAAGGTTTCAGCAGCGTAAGCGCTATGGCAGGGAAGCACAAATACACCAGCCATTCGATACTGAGAGACCATGACGATATGTTCCAACTGAGACCACCAGACGTTTCCATGCTTTGCAGCATCAGCAGGTTTGAAAGAATGGCATCGCCACGGTTATATGGCCCCTCAAATGGTGCTTGCCCAGCGAGATTCCATTTTTCCATCAACGGACCCGCATAAAATAGAATACCTTCACTGGCTTTAAAGCTTTCCCACGCAATAAGCGTTAATAGGGTAATGAGGAATAAAGGATAAATACGGCTGAAACGGAGCCACATAAACTGTCGCCAATCGGTGAGCGTAACGCCATCCTTGAAGGTATTCCGGTAGACATGAATCATCACGTACCCACTAAGAATGAAGAACAAATCGACCCAGATGTAACCTCGTTCAAGAAAATAGGTGTAGCCCGCAATCGAAGATTTCCATTGAGGAAATAAAACAAGCCGCGCGTGGTAGAGCACCACAAACAAGGCTGCAAAACCTCGCAGTGGAGTCAGTAAGGGTAACGAAGATAAGGATGACGTAACCATAGAGACACCGATTGTGTTTTGATAATGTAATATCAGTGTCTTACACGTAAGAAAAAGAATACCAGTGGAGCTTGGTTAAGCTTTGTTAATGTTTGGTGTTGCTTCGCATTTTGATAAAGTTTACAGAAAACTGTCGGGCATGGGTTTTAAAGAGATATGTCGGTTTTCTTCTAATGTGTTGTTTTTGATTGAGCGCCTATACCCGACTTGAAATTGATAATGGGAGTCCGAGCTATAATATGTTTCTGTTGAATTGGTATTGTAGGTTAAACACCTTCCCGCTTTATCCTTAATCTGTATTGCAGCGGCAGCTATCCATTTCCATTTTCGATCAATCATGATGACCTCCTAGCGTTATTGAATTGCAGCACACGCTATTTTTTTAAAACGCCATTTTAATAACATTGAATTCATCCTACTCTCAAAAAATGCAACCTTATTACGCAAAACATTACATTTATAAAATGGGAATAATTATTGTTTTCATTTTTAAGAATGATGGGTGTGTAGATGAATAGATGGGAATAAGTTGGTTCAACGACGCTGGTTTTTAAAGTAGGTGCCACTAAATCAAAGAACCGTGATCGGCCCCTATACGACCGCCAGACATTGTTATGCTATTGTTAAATATGGTTATTAAATCAATAGGATGGAGGGCCGAGACGGTACCTTAATATGGCAAAGATTGAGTCAGTGATTTTGGTTGTGTCAAACATAGAATTAGCAGTAATGTGAAAAAGGAACCATGACATGAAAACAATCCTTAGTCTTTCGCTAGCAGGGTTCATAGTGATCACCATTATTGCGTATGCTGTGACACCGGTTCCGACACTATTTCGGTATATCGCGAGTGCTGAACGGAGCATGGCAGGTCTAGAGCTAAAGCAAGTTAACGTCGGCGAGCTAGACATCGAATACCTTCGCGGGGGGAGTGGTCCTACGCTGGTTTTACTCCATGGATTTGGTGCAGATAAAGATAACTGGATACGACTCTCTGGCGAATTAGTAAAGGATTTTGACGTCATCGCGTTGGATTTACCGGGTTTTGGGAACAGCACGCAGAGCATGGCATTAGATTACGATGTGCGCTCTCAAGTTGAAAGGGTAAAGCAGATAACCGAAGCACTAAACCTAGCTGAATTTAGTTTGGCTGGCAGCTCAATGGGGGGATACATAGCGGGGAACTTTGCGGCTCAGTACCCAAATGCGATTGAACATTTATGGCTTATCAGCCCCTTTGGTGTTGAAAACTCAGAGGCAAGCGAGATGTTTACTGCCACCAAGAAGGGGGAAAATCCCATGGTCTTGCCCCGAACAGAAGCTGAGTTTTTGGATCTGCTCGATTTTCTGTTTGTTGACCCGCCGTTTATCCCTTCTCCTATCGTGAAGCATTTGGCAAGTAAAGCGAAAGAAAGGGTTGAGATAAACACCAAAATCTTCGAACAAATACATCGAATGAAAAATGGCGAGCCTCACCCCGATTTACCGTTGGATCGCACCTTAGTAAATTATAGTGGTCCTGTACTGATAACATGGGGCGAGCAAGACAGAGTGCTGCACGTTTCGGGAGCATCGGTTTTAAAACAAATCATCCCACACGCTCAACTGGATATCGTTCCTAATGTTGGTCATTTACCCATGGTAGAAACCCCTTCTGCCACGGCTCAATCGTTTCTGTCGTTTGCTGAAGAGCACTAGGTCTTAGCGTTTCTCTGCATAGTCAAATCAAGGGAGGTTAGTTATTGGTCTCCCTAACTACCCCTTACAGCATGTCTTTGGGCTTTGTTGTGGAGGGCAAGGTGCGATGCCATACGAGCAATATACGCAGCAGTCCCCTTGTTTCGGCTTTAATCACTGGTGGTCGTGCTCACATTCGTAAAACCACTGACAGGCGTTGGTGGCAGCGCGGCTAACTCTGACCATAATATCGGTGAATTTGGCTAATCGCCGCGAACCCCAGTATAACAAGCAAACTGATCCATAATGTGGCTTGGGGAGACTGTGCTGCCAACACACCCGCGAGGTAACTGCCAGCCGAGACGGCACCGATTTTCATGGCGGCGATCCACATAAAGACCTGAGAAGCACTTTCAGGAGGGGCGTATTCCGTTCTTGCCGCTAGAGTTGCAGCAAAGAAAAAAGCATTAGCGATACCACAAACCAGAAATGCCCCGAGCCCAAGCGAATAGGACGTGGCAGTTACGATAAGTAAGATCCCCACCGCGACACCGAGAGCGGTGATCGTCATGCTCGGGTCGGCTTCTTTTTGATTCGGCCAACGGATTAAACATATCGACCCCAGTAAGTTCCCGATGCCATATCCACTCACGAGTGTTGCAGCGCTGGCTGGGTCTTGCTGCCAGCCCGACACTAAAAAGATGGCGCAAATTGGCAACGCCGCCAAAGAAAAAGAAGTGGCCATGGTGAGGTAAAGCGTGCGGCTTAACGCGCCGTTTCGAAGGAGCTGCTTTGCAACCACAGCGACGGATGGCACGGCTTGGTTATTGCTGGCTTTGTGCTCATGTTTGGGCAGCCTCATCACCAAAAAGGCGGTGATCAAAGGCAGCATTGCGATGGTTGCCACGGCGACCTGAGCATTGAGGGTTTTGGTCAGAAAGGCCACCAGCATGGGACCTATGGTTGTGCCTATGGCGTAGCAAGCAACATCCCACCCCTGAGCTTTTCTTCTTAATTGCTGATGGGTTTTGAACAGGTGAGTAAGTTGCCCACTGATGCCGCCCATCAAAAAGGGACCAGAACCACCGCAAACCACTAAAATGGCGACCAGCACAAGGTAAGGAAGTGTAGGGAAAAAGAGGGCGGCCAGCGCCAAAAACACACTGTAGCAGCAGGCGGCGTAGGCGATTAACTTGCGAGAATCGTTCACCGTATCCAGACAGCGCCCCCAAATGGGTCCTAATAAATGCGGAGCCGTAAGGCACGCAGCCAGTATGCCAATCTGATTGCCACTCATTCCCTTTTCCGCCGCTAAAATCAAGATACCAACCGTGGCGGCACCTGTTGCCGTTCGTGCAAAACTGGCAAGAATAGCGAATAGGGTAAGCAGAGCAGACGTGTGATTAAGCTTAGGGTGATGGTGGCTGATACTGCCCATACTCTTGCTCCTACTCTCTTTTCTTCTTTCTTTTTTCTTGAGTTTTATATCAGTTCTAACTCTGAAATCAGCGTGTGAAGGCGGGCTTGCGAATCAAGATCAAGCCCAGTGAGGGGAGCGGGTAAACAAGGAGCTTCGGTGTACCCTAATATTTCCGCAGCGGTTGCCATGACGCGCATTCCGCCTAGGTTCTGAGAAAACAGATCCCATAACGGCGCATAGTTCAATGAAAGCTCCGTAGCTTGTGAGGCCGTGCATTGTTGAGCGTGCTGGAAGATGTACTGAGCAGTGCGAGGGAACAGCCCCGCCAGTACGGAATACCAGATATCACAGCCAGATTGGATGCCCGAAGGGGCAAAGGCATCACCACTGACACCAATCGTGACATCGGGCGGCAGAATGGCTTTGAGTTGTTGGATTCGTTGCTCACCATTGTCTTCAAAAGGCATACCCGGGAACTTGATGGATTTGATCATTGCCAACTTCGCGATTTCGGCGTGAAGCTCGTCGGTGAACGTGAAGTGGGTCGCGGGTGGGTTATCGTAAACACAAATCGGCACCGACACTTGCTCAGCAACACGTCGGTACAATTCATACACTTCGTCTTCGGTTAAGCGCTGATAAGAAAGAGGTGCGAGCAACAGCCCTTTAACTCCGAGTTTTTCGGCTTGCTCGGCATTGGCGAGCACGTCCCGTAGCCTTAGTGAGCCAATCCCCGCTAACACTGGCACATGCTCTGTGTGTTCTACCGCAATTCGGATAGCCTGTTCTTTTTCTTCAGTGTTCAAGTAAGGGTACAGCCCCGTCGAACCGAGCGCACAAATGGAATCGAGATTGGCGTCGACTAAGCGGTTAATCAAATTGGCGTAGGCCGTGTGATCCAACCGTTCGTGAGTGAAAGGGGTGATAGGGAAGCCACTTAATCCAGTAAACATATCGCGTATTCCTTCAAGCAAAGAGGTGGTAAGGGACGCTAAATGTTTGAAGCCATGCACAAGGGGATACACGCCATCCTGCAAAGGGAAAGTCACAGTGGTATTATTGTCATAGTGTAAAACATTTATTGTCATAGTTCGATAAACATATTGTCATAGGACAAAGATGAAGATCAAGATAAAAGGACAAACGAGCCAAGAAATTTTTGAGTCAGTCCGATCGCTGATTGCCTCTGGAGAGTTGGAAGAAGGCAGCGCGTTACCCCCAGTACGGGAGCTTGCTCAGGAAGTGGGCGTGAACAGAAACACGGTTGCTGGTGTCTATCAACGCCTAGTAAAATCAGGCTTGGCGGAAACCAAAGGTCGATTGGGTACAAGGGTAAAAGCTCGACAAGCTGCGGGCCAACATGACGGGATAACCGAAACCCAATTGGTGGATTTGGCGGATGGAAACGTAAAACGAGAATGGCTGCCCGATCTCAACCACCTTGCCCAACAAAGCGATTTTAGGCAGTGTCTTTACGGTGAATCGCCGATTTTGCCGGAAATGGAAGACTATGGCAGGAGGTGGTTTAAAGCGGATTGCCCTAAAGCAATGGGGTTCTCATTAACAGGCGGAGCCGTCGATTCGTTGGAACGTTTATTGGCAACCCATTTACTGCCGAGCGATAAAATTGTGGTGGAAGATCCGTGTTATCTCGGATCGTCCAATGCCATAAAACTGGCTGGAATGGTGGCAGTCGGAGCCCGCATGGACAGTAACGGAATGCTGCCTAGCGAACTCGACGTTCAGATAAAACAAGGGGCGCGAGCCGTGTTGTTTACCCCCCGCGCTCAAAACCCGACGGGATGCTGTTACAGTAAAGCACGAGCCAAAGAGATTCGCGATGTGCTGGCTCGATACCCTAATGTACTGGTGTTGGTGGATGACCACTATGCCTTGCTTTCTACGCAGACGTACCAAAATTTGATTGCGGACAACACGCAACATTGGGCGGTGTACCGTTCGGTCTCCAAAGGATTGGGGCCGGATCTCCGGTTGGCATGTGTTGCCGCAGACTTGGTAACGACAAAGCGGCTGCAAAGTCGTTTGATTCCAGGGATGACATGGGTAAGCCGTATTCTTCAGTCACTGGTGTTCACGGCTTTACAGTCCGACACGGTTCAAAAGCAGCTTGTTGATACCAGCGAGAAATGCCGTCAGAGCCGACAATGGTTGATCCAAGCGTTAGCAAAATATGGGCTGACCGTTCCAGAGGATAGTGACGGGGTGAATGTGTGGGTACCCGTGAAAGGTGACAGCCAAGCGTGCGCCTATGAACTGTCTAAACTGGGGTGGTTAGTCAGACCGGGCAGCCTGTATGATATTGATAGCCTATCAAACGGGTTACGGATTACCACGGTTAAGCTGGATGAACAGCAGGCTCAGAAATTGGCGAAAGATATTGTTTCGGTATGCCTATAAATAGCCTTCAAATGCAAATGCAAATGCAAATGCAAATGCAAATGCAGGAAGAGCCGCTCCTCATTAGAAAGCGTGAACTAAGTTGTCGGCAATTTGATTTGGAAATTTTGATAAGGTCATACTAACACTGCGTAAAACAGCGGATAAAAGGGAGACACCATTCTTTAGATGTAGTTAAAGAACGGTGTCTAACTCAATAATAAATAACCGATTATCGTTCCTCTGTGATGCTTTAAAGGCAATCCACTATGAGCTTATTATCGTTTTCTAAGGCAGCATCGAGTGCATCGTTTAAGTATGTGGTGAAATGTTTCCCCACCTTTTGTTGGGTATCTATAAAATGAAAGATTCATTCCGATTATGACCTAATACTAATAAATCGATGATTTTAGCCATGGATTCCAAACTGGCGTCTGGTGAACCGTGCGCTATGTGCTATTTGAACGCGATGTATTCAGGAACAAGTAAGGTTCTTTATGCTGCGGACTCAAATGAAGCCGCGAATCATGGATTTGACTACCGCAGTACTTATTCAATGTTGGTTGATTTCCCAACCCGCTGGCCAATGCGTATTAGCAAGCACCAAACAGAAGGTGCACTTGAGCCTTTTAAAATGTTAGTAGACAAGAGAATTCTAGGATGAATGATCAAATTATAGTGACTGATGATGTAAAACGGTTGTTCAAGCCCGATGGATGGAATAGACGCATTCGAATTGGAGTGGTTGTTCTTCATGCAGATGTTGGTCCCGAAGCAGATGTTGTTCCCGAAGTTGACATCCAAGCAATGGCGTCGAGTGACATCACGGTACATGCTAGCCGGATTTTCTTCTCAGCAATGCGTGCTGGTGGTGAAATGGAGGTAAGCCTACTGAACTAAGCGCGTTGGTACGCGCTTAGTGTTCCTAAGGTATTAATTTTTTAAGCCCCAGTACAAGTAGCCGATCCTTGATCTAGCCATGCACCATATTTGCCTGTGTCTGCTGGCTCTTCATTGGTTCCGTGTCTTGCTTTCCAGATTCGATCTTTCCAGCTGACTAATTCACCGGTCTTATAATCTTTTCCTCTTTGCCACGCTACTGGACAGTCGCTCTCTAGGGTTGTAGAGGTAGAAGGATCCTTCACCTTTGCTTTCAATATGGCAGTATAAACTGTGTTATCTGTTCTATCGACGGTGAAGTTTAATTTCACTTCAGCGGTGCCCGCCGCGGTAGCGCCAAAGGTCGCCTGAATAGAACATGATTTGCCAGGGAGAAGTGGTGCTGTTGTACATTTATCGATGGTCATGACTGGGGTTTCGGCGACACCTGAACCAGTTAGTGTTGCGGAAGTAATGTTAAATTCCGCTGTGCCAGTATTACGAATAGTAAAGAAGTGTTTTTTGGTTTGCCCAAGCTCGAACCCTTGAGCCTGAACCAAGTTCTTGAAGTTGATGAACACTTGGTCATCTGGGGCATTTATGACTCCAGAGATCCAATCGTAGAAGTGTGCGATGTTACTGTACACACCATATGTATTCGGTCGAGCACAGCCGACTCCCCAACTGCTCACTCCGAGCTGGGTGATTTGACCACCTTGGTTTACCACAATAGGACCGCCGCTGTCGCCCTGGCAAGCATCTTTTCCACCTTCAATATAGCCTGCACAGAATGCCGATGTGCCAATGTCGCCCTTTTGGAAAGTGCCACCTAAGGCATTACAGGTTTCTTTCGATACAAAAGGCAAATCCACTTCCTGCAATACTTTTGGATTCTTTCCTTTCTCTTGTAAGAGACCAAGCCCTGCAACAGTCAGTGGGTCGCCCTCTCGGACGTACTGGTTCAAGCTGTTTTGCGCCAAGTTTACACTACTAAAGCCTGTGGGTATGGTGCTCAACTCAATCACGGCAATGTCATTTATAAATTTTTCATGCACATAATCTGGGTGCATAAACACGCGTTTTACTTTAAAGCGTGTGCCTTCTTTACTTCCATACTTATACCCGCCCAGTTTCACTTCAAAAAAGGAAGGCCCTCGATTTCGCACGCAGTGAGCGGCTGTGAGTATAAAGCCTTTACCAATGTACGAGCCACCACAAAACGTCCGCTCGCGGTAAGGGTAAATAAGCTGAGCGTAGAATGGCCAATCGGCAGGATTCGCATCGATGCCGTTTACAATTCTTGGGGTGATTTCGAAAGCGTTTGCCGTCATAGGCAGCAAAAAGCTGGTGGCTACCGCTATCAAGCTGAGCTTCATCTGTGATTTCATTTATTATCCTTTTTTATTTGCTTTTGCCTCAAACCCTTATCTATTCGGGTATGTGCTTTTTTGAGAATCGGTATGGTAGTCGCCTGTTTTTTCATCAACAAATAAATTTCGAAAATAATTGGTATTTAATAAATATTATGCACTGGGTATCAAAAGGCTAGCTGAAACAATACAGTGAACAGACATGTTAGGGTGATTTTCATTCGAAATTATCGATAGTTAATGCACTGAATTTTAATAATATTCACTTAATTTCGTCATGTTTTACGTATCGTTAAGCGCTTTCGCTCTGTACTACGCGACGGGATCCTAGTCGTGATGGATTATGCATTGATTGTCTAGACACGTGAGGTATGGATATGGATGGTTTGTTGTTCAAGGCTCCATTTTATCCTTTTAGGGGCAGGTAGCCCTTAAATAGCACACCAACCCGACGAATGTTGCTACGTAGACAAGATGACAGGCGTTGTTGATCTCTTATGGAGAGCTTGTTTCTTCTGAGTTATTTACGGATAAATCTTATTATTAGTAATTATTGACACCTTCCGATATATGAATAGGAATGTATTTCTTAAGTTTTGACTTATGGGCTATTCATGTAAAACGATCGAACGTATTTTCTCGGCTCATTCTATATCTGAGGATAATCTATGAAATGTCTTTCTACGTCAGTCTTTGTTTTGGTCACGTCGTTGGTATCTGGGGCTGTTGAGGCAAAAAATTTAAGGGTTGTTGGTGGAACCGACGCCGATTACAACAATTGGAGATTTTTTGGACAAATCATTGGTGAAAATACTGATCAAAGCAGTTGTGGTGCAAGTTATATAGGTAATAATTACATGTTAACTGCGGCGCATTGTGTGAGCCGATATCAAACCCCAGATGCGATAAGAGTTAAATTTAGTCCAAACAACTATTCGTCTGAACCTGAGAAAACCGTCCTTGTTACACAAATCATTTTGCACCCTAGTTATAACAAACAAGGGGATCAATCTTATGATGTTGCTGTATTGAAGATAGACAATGTTTTGCAGGGCGTAGAAACGGTTACCTTACCGACCTTGCCTTTAAATCAATATGTTGTTCCAGGAGTATCACTTGAAGCCGTTGGATTAGGCACAAAAGTTATTGGCAACATTAAACCCTCTAAACTGCAACACGTTTCAATAGAGTATGTATCGAATGAGACTTGCATTAATTCTCAGGAATTCTTAAATGAAACTAATATCGGGGTAACGAACTTCTGTGCTGGAGACGCGACAGGAGCAGGGCTGAAAGACACTTGTACAGGTGATAGCGGAGGGCCACTTATTTTGCGCAGTGGAACTCAATCAATGCAACTGGGTATTGTTAGCTTTGGAATCGGCTGCGCGAAGCCTAATACATATGGTGTTTATACAGACGTTCCTAAAATGGTAAGTTGGATTAACTCGGTGACGGCAACAACAAGATAGTCACTAGACTCATTCCTTCTTAGGAGTCAACCTCCTATCTCATTTCATCATTAAAGAACATAGAAAGGGCTCGCGGCTATACGTTGTCCTTTCTATGAGTCGACTCTGATGTTGGCGTATTGCTCTCTAAAATACATATCTTGCTTAATGGGCGTTGGTCAGCTGACCATCACTTGGCGGCTTTTCTAATGGAATTGATAAATATGTTTTGATTAAAATTATTTTAGTTATTAATTTAACTTATAAATTAGACGCGAACAGTGTTGGTTATTTATGAGATTTATTTTATATCGGTCAGTGTGCATCATGCCTTTATTTTGGGTGATCACGTAAAACAAACGTATGAATAGGTTGGAAAACAACAGCAAGGTTGCGCTGGATGAGGTCAACAATATCGAGGTTATGAATGGAACACGCATTGGCATTGTTCAGCGTTTCAGTCTTTAGCGAGGTTTCAGTCTTTAGCGAAGTTTTAGTCTTTGGCAGTGTTTTGGCTTTTGGCAGCGTTTTGGCTTTTGGCAGCGTTTTGGCTTTTGGCAATAGTAAGGCGTCTGTTTGAATATGCGCTTGCTCATTGTAGAGGACATTCCCGCTTACAGGCAGTTTTTATCGCAATTGTCGTCGTCTGAGCAAATCGGTCATTGCGACAGCGCGAGCTGCTTAGAGCAAGCTTTCGAGTTGGTTAAAGAACATCAATACGATTTAGCCTTGGTTGATTTGGGCTTGCCCGATGGAAACGGACGAGAGCTTATTGCGCATTTAAGAGCTCAGTCCCCGAAAACCGAAATTATGGTGCTGACCATTTTTGGCGACGAAGACAACGTGCTCAAGGCGATTGAAGCAGGCGCACGAGGTTACTTGCTAAAGGACACCCCATTCGAACAGATCGAGCAGGCGATAGCCAACCAATTGGCAGGGGGAGCACCTATGAGTGCCGCCGTGGCTGCCCATGTGTTGAACCAAATTCAAGCTGGGCAAAAAGAGCCGTTACCTAATCCATTAACCGGACGGGAAAATGAGGTGCTGACGTTGCTGGCAAAAGGGTTAAAAAGCAGTGAAATCAGCAATGTAATGGGGATTTCTCATTACACAGTGAACGATCACATCAAAGCCATTTATCGCAAACTGGAAGTCAACAGCCGCTGCGAAGCGGTGTATGAAGCCAATCAGCAGGGGCTGATAAAGTAACGAACGCTGAGTCACGTTACGTCGGCTTCACAAGCCCCTGTCTTTACTCTTGTTATTTTGCTTCCAGCACCATAATGCGTTCTTCCAATCTCTGAACTTGTTGGTGCAGTTGTTTAGTGGTTTCCAGTAGTAAAGGAATCAACCCTTCATAGTCGACACTTTTCATGCCTTCGGCATCTTCATCCACCAAAGATGGGAGCACCGCTTCAACTTGCTGTGCAATCAACCCGTATTCTGGGGTGTTGCTGTGGCTGTCTTTCCACAAAAACGTCACACCATTTAATTGGTTGAGGAGTTGATGCGGGGATAGGATAGGGTGGATGTTTTTCTTCAGCCTTTCATCCGATGTTCGGCGAAAGTTACGCGCCATGATCGCTCCGGTGTTGCCATCGACATGGATATCGGGCGTGTCTTTAGGTGTAATGACTTTAATGGAGCCCGTTTCGTTGTCGGTACGTTCCGTCACCTCCGCCAAGCTGCCCACACGGATTTCTTTCCGACATTCCTGCTCTTCACTGAACACTTTGTCGGATACGGTTGACTTGGTGCGAACTTGAGTGGGCGTGATGATCGTACGATTGGTGCGGCGAGAAAACTCCGAAGTAATGATTAAATTGTCGTTTAAAATTTCAATACCTGGACCTGTATTTTCTTCGGCTTTCTGACCAAAACGAAAGTGGTTAGCGATGTTGTCGATCCGGCGAGTGCCGAGTTTGATGTCAGTAGTCATAGTTCCGTCCTTTTAGTTATGAATGGGGGTTGAAAAAAGCCCGAATGGTAAAGGGGTTCCCGAGCTGCTGAGGGTGCCGTTGGCTTCTTCTAAATCGAATGAGAAGGTCGCGCCATTGATCACCACTTGCAGATTCACGTTGGCGACTTTGCTTACCCCTGATGTCGCGCAGCGAAGGCGCAGTTTGCTCACGGATTTCATGGGTATTCGTGCTTCGGTATCCAATACCACTTGTTCGGAGGCGTAGAGCTTCATCGCCCCCTGATTCACCAGTGGTTTCACCACCAACGGGAACTTGCGATCCCCATAATGGAGGTTGAACACCAGCTTTTTGGCGTTGCTTCTCGCCTGTACCGTCAGCGTTGCACCCAGCATGTCAAGAGTTTGATGAGGGATCAGGTTTCGCAGCGAACCATTGAAAGGAATCCCAAGTTCCTCTGCCGCTTTGCGAATGCGGTAGTTCGGCGCGATTTGCCCCATCACCTTACGCAAGCTAAAAGTATGGTGGTCGGTCATCATGGATTTTAGGCGCGCAAAGTATTGGTTTGCCCCTGATTTATTGGGGTGAAGCATATGGGCTTTTTGACAAGACACGGCAGAGATCAGGTTTTGGCCCAAATCCAAGCCTTTCGATGATGAAAAACTTAATGTTGCCTGATATGTCGGGCACATTTTGACGCGCTCACGCGTGACCAAAGGGTCGCCCCTCAGCCCCCATACCTGCGATTGCCGTGTGAACATGGCTTTGCTGGCCGACAAACCGGGGTGAACAAACCAGATGGGTGCTTTGCCGCTGGAAGTCAGCCGTTGGTTGACTTTGGTCGCTGCGCGCATGGCACCCAGTTCCATGGCGGTGTAGAACAGGTAAGCATTGAGTTTGATGATGTCGAGTTGGTTGGCGGGCACAGTCAGCGTGTTGCCCATCCAACCAAGAATGTCATCCACAGGGGTCAGTGCTTCAGCAAATTCGATGAGGGTATCGGCAAAACGGTTTCCGGTTCGAAAATTGGCCACTTCCTGCAATACGGAACCCGCTTGTTCCATCACATCCAATACCTGCTCAACACTTTCAAATTTTGAATGTGGGGAGACGGCTGGGAAGTAACCCGTATAGATGATCAGTGCGTTGGGGCACTGGTTTCTGGCTTTCACTAGAAATGGAATCAGGCGGTCGTCGATCAGCCCATCCAGCTTTTGCACCGTCTTTTCAAAATCGGTGGCGGCAGACTTAAATCCCACATCATTCGCAATACCATTCATCAGCAGCAAGTCGACCGTGTCGGGTTGCTCGATCTCGGTGAGTTGCTTGGTAATGGTTGGGTACGATGAAGGCAGTTCGCCAAAGTAAATGGGTTGGGGTAAGTGGGTGTCGTAACTCGGGCGTCGGTGGTGCTCGTTGTCATGCCCGATGATGGCGCCGGAATGGGCTTTGTGATCGCCCGTGACGGGTTGGTGAAGATCCCGCACGTTGGCGCCACTATTCACGTTTTGGCGAAGCCAACTGACGAGTTGATTTGCATAGGTTAAGTGACGGGGAATGCCTTGTCCCCACATCACGGAATCACCAATAACGGCTATTCGCATTCTGTCCTCCTTGAGTTTCGATGACGGTTATTTTGCTGGGTGTGCTTCGTCTCGCGTGTGCGTTACCAGCGCGGCAACTGCGCGAGACAGTGGTGGATAATGTCGGCGTCCCGCACGTTTTGAGTCCCTTTAATGGGCGCGATCAGTTCGGTGGCGGTGTCCACGTTAATGCCTTCGTGGCCGCGCCCCGCGACCACTACGATTTCATCGGGCTTTTGTGTTTTTAGGGCTTGGTAAATGGCGTCCGTCCGGTTTTGGATAACTAAAGCGTCCGGCAGCACTTTTTTGAGCGGCGCGAAGATCTGTTCGGGCGGTTCGCTGCGCGAGTTATCGCTGGTGATAAAGGCTCGCTCAGCAAATTGCCTGACGCTTTCTGCCATAGGTGTGCGTTTCGTTTTGTCTCGGTCACCACCGCAGCCGAACACCACCACCAGCTTTTTACCAAACGCTTGGTGCAGTGAATTCAGAGATTTGATCAGCCCGTCTGGGTTGTGGGCAAAATCGACAAACACCTGTCGATTGCCTTTTGTGATGATGGGTTCTAACCGGCCAGGAGGCAGGGAAAGTGCTGGAATGTACTGGCAAGCTTGTGTGAGTGCTTCCTTACCGTAAAGGCTCTGGACGATGCCGAGCGAAGTCAGCAGATTTTGTACGTTATGCTCGCCAAAGAACGGGCATTCTCCCTGCCATACATAGCCGTCAAGGTTGAGCGTTATATCGGATCCCTCTGGCTGTCCAAACCATGCTGGAGTGGATGTGGAATGGGCAAACAACTTAGCGCGCAATCCAGCGCTTTGGCTGGCTTTGACCCATGTTGTATGCATGGGATCTTGTTGGTTTATCCATACTTCACCGCCTGTTTTGCAATGCTGAAGCAGTTTGAGTTTGGCGTTGAGGTAGCCTTCTAAGGTGGAGTGGTAGTCGAGATGATCGTGCGTCAGGTTGGTAAACGCGGCGCAATCAAATGTGAAATGCTGGTATTGCCCAATCTCTATCAAGCGGCTGAAGCATTCCATCAAGCAAACGTCCACTTGGTTCTGAGTAGCGAGATCTTGGATAAATTCGTGAACTCGTTTGCTGGAATTGCAATACCAAGGAACCTCTTCAAACTCCCCCTCCAAGCCGACCCCTAACGTGCCCCAACTGGCAGCATGGATGCCCAGTTTAGAAAGCAACTGTCGTGCTAACTCTACGCTGGTGGTTTTGCCGTTGGTGCCGGTCACCGCTGCCCATTTCATCGTTGAATCCTTTCGATTAATTGACGGGTATTTACGTTACGCCGATGGGGGGGATTCACCATCCCCAGTTTTAGGGGGGCTTGGTTGCAGAGTGGACAGCAATGGCAGTAGACTGAGTTTTTATAAAATAGTGAACGGTATGCAATCGAGCGAAAGGACATCGCCATGCTGGGCTAAAAACGCATTTCGAGAAGGATTTGTGCGCTTGGCGATCATCGTTTTGGTGCCAGTTGTGGTCATTTATGCCCTAGTGTCGCTGCTGAAGTATGGCGATCAGGTGTCGCTGCCTTCGGTGCAGTCGGGCGTTTTGGTTCTTAAAGACAATGAAACCACCAAGATGATAGATGTTGCGCTACCTCATAATTACAGCCAGCACCTCAACTTTTCTTATGGCGAGTATCGGATCTCGCTTCCCAAAGTCGAGAAGGCGTCGAACGCGACGACGGCGCTCTTTCTGCCGCCTTTTCGTGACACTGCCGAGTTTTATTTGGGTGACCGGTTGATCTGGCAGACTGCGCCAATTGCCCATTCTCGCGATTCTATGATGCCAAGGTTTCGCTATCGTCCTTCTTATCATGAGCTGCCTAATGCGTTATTTGATGGGGGAGAACGGTTACTCACTGTAAAAATTGCGTCCAGCGGCGGGCTGCAAATGCCCGAGATTTTTTACGGCACGCCAGCACAAGTGAAGCCTTACTATCAGTTTCAGTACTGGTCACAGATAGGGCTGCACATCGTGATGCAGTGGCTCACTCCGCTGATTACCCTATTTTACCTGTTGCTGTGGTGGTTCCGGCGTAACAACACCGAATACCTATTCTTCGCATTGGGTGTTGCGTGTTGGGCATTGAGTAATATGACGTTTACGGTGTCTTCCTTGCCGATTTCTCAGCAAACTTACTGGATGACCACCGTCACGGTACAGCCTTTTCTAACCTTGTTTATGACGTTGTTTGTGCATCGCTGGTATCAGTTGAAACGTCTTTCAATCGAGTGGGTTGCCGGGGTTGCAACAGGGATTGTGGCGGTATCGTCTTTTGTGCTCTACGAATACGAACCAACTTGGCTCTGGTGGCGATTTAACGAGAGCGTTTTACGCGGCTATGTGGCGTTGAGCTCGGTGTACATTGGCTATGTCTTGGTGGCTCAGGCATTAATCAATCGCAGTAGGAGCGCTTTGTTGCTTGCGACGACAGGGATGATGGGGGTGATATCTGGAGTGCTGGATTCTTTGGATGGGATGCAGCTTTTGTCGATGCATTTTCCTTTGAGCGCCCATGCAAACTTGCTGATATTTTTAACACTGTGCGTGCTTCTTATCTATCGTTATGCCAGTGCACTGAACCGAAGTGAAGAGCTGCAAAAGACTTTAGAGCAAAAAGTGGTGGAAGCGGTTACGCTCTACAAAAAAGAACAGGCGGTTGCCCACGAGTTTGAAAAGAAGCAAGCATTAATGGATGAGCGGCAAAGCCTGCTTTCTGACATGCACGATGGTCTTGGCAGCCAGTTGGTGGAGCTGATTACATTGCTGAGAGCCCCCACCACCAATCAAACCGATATTCAATTAAAGGCCACACAATGCCTGAATGACCTTCGGCTGATTCTGGATTCGCGAAACCCGCTATTTGATGCGCAGTTTAGCGTGCTACTTGGCCAGTGGCGAGCGCGCATAGAGCCGATTCTTCAAGCTGCCGATATCAAACTGGAATGGTCGGTGGAATGTGAAGACAGCGCAGTCCTCCTTTCACCACACACGAAACTGGATTTACTCCGCATTTTGCAAGAGCTCATGACCAACGTGATCAAACACGCCAATCAGGCCTCTTCTGTCCGTTTTCGTTGCACCCAATTGGGTTCAGAACTCATCATTCAGATTCGGGATAATGGAAAAAATTCAAACAGTAGGGTTCAAACGAAACCGAGTGGGTATGGGCTTGCCTCCATCGGAACAAGAGCAAAAAAGATGAACGCTAAGTTTAAGCTGGAGCTCGGAGAAGAAGGAGGAATGGCGGAGGTAAGCCTGCCACACAGTGTGTACCTATCTAGGGGGGAAGAACAGAGTGGAAATGAAACATAGAGCAGAGATGAAGAATCAGGTATAGATAAAGAATCGGAGAGTTAAAGAATGGCCGTCATGTCTTTGAGCGCTTTACGAATGAAATAATTGGACTGATATTTGAATTCATATTCCATATAATCAATCGCTTAATATTCATTTGATAGGAAATGCCATGCGTGAGATTGCCCCTATGTTGATTCGAAGAATAAAAACATTGCCGTACCCGTATTTGTACGAACTTTCGCAGTTCACCCATGACAAGCGTGGTGGGCTAGTGACTCAAATCAATGAGTTGGCAAAAAACGCCTATTCACAGCCGGAGTCACTCAATCCAGAAACACTTTCATTCGATGAACTGCATGCCGTGGTGAATAAAAATCCCTCATCTTGGATGTTTTGTAAGGATAAGCAATGGCGTGTTCAAGGCTTTGTGCATGTTCAGATCATTCGAAAAATCGACGCCGAAAATCTTAAGCTTGGAAAATTGGATGAAAACTCGATAAGTCCTTCGCCTGACCCCACCAGCAAAGACAATTGCATTCATATCGGATCCATCGTCTCAAAAAACTTTCCATCGTCCTTGAAAGACAACACACTGTTTTGTTTGCTTGCGGGGGTGGCCGATAAAATCAATCAATTAAGGGAGCAAAACCCGGCATTGAAGGAAGTGATATGCTGCGATTTCGAGGATTGTTCGGGGGACAGGCATTTTAAAGACATCTTATCGAAATATGGCTTCAACGACGTCGGGATCACAACAGGCGGAGACACCGTTTATTTGTTGAACTTAGAAGCGAACACCAGGCCATTTTCTGAGTTGATTTCACTGACGGCTCAAGTGCGAGCGTCTCACATCAACAATGGCGCAAACCCAAACACGACCTTGAAAAATCTGCTCAAACGTATCCTTCAGGGCGATATTTCATTCAGTCAGTGGGCAAGCTTATGCAAAGAAAACAATTATATACAAGTGCTACTTGGGATTGTGTTTGTCGTTGGTATTGTGGCATCTATCAAGACAATTTTTGGCACCTGATGTCAACCACTTATTATTCACCCAATGGTGACGGTTCCTCCCCCCACAACAGAGCCCCCGCAACTGACGGCATCTCCAGAGCGGGCAACAGGTTTACCGTTTACAAACACGGTACCAGAGCCTGCCGCGATGCTGCGACCATGAGGCGGATGCTTAGGCTTTGAATGGGGAACGAGCGGATCACCGACTCGCGCAATGGGAATGCCATCGGCTTTTACGTCGGGAGATGCGCCACAGACTGGTGTCGGAGGGAAACCGTCGTGACCAGTGCCAATGTTTCCTAAAACTACTGCGTTACCCATGGTTTCCTCGCTTTTGTGATGCTTTGTATGGGTTATATTCTCGAAAATGATGCCCGTCAAGTTTGAGTGCGAGTTAGGCAATTATCCGCTTATAAAGCGATTTTTCTACTAGATTAAGTTCACAAAAATCGCTACAAGCACTGGGGTGTTTCCGAGGTGGATCTATTTATTTGCTCTGCAGATCTCTTCATTAAATTGGTGAATGAGCTTCGTGTATTCAGGCGAAAGTTCGAACGCTTGGATGATTTTGGCTATGGGGTAATCAATAGCGGCGGCTAAACGAGCCAAAGCCCAAAGTGTGATGCGATCATCGGTGGTTTGCTTTTCTTCAGCCTCTTGATAGGCATAGCGAATGACATCGTTGAGGTCCAGCAGCCGTTCTTCTTTCCCCAGCTTAGAAGGCAGTTCCTTGATGCGTTGCCAAAGCAGCCTTTCAAACTCGTACACTTTTCCTTCTTTTTTGTATTCCCAACTGGGTAGAGGCTCTGTAGGTCGATTGTCCCAACATCGGTTCACCATTTTGACAGGCTTCGAGGGTTTAACAGGTGGTTGATAGCGATACACTTTTTCAACGCGTTCTTTCACTATAGGGAACAGCGGGATCCCAAGTTCGTCCGCTTTCTTTTTAATGCGCTTCGCTAACCCTTCTTGGTACTTACCATGCACGACATACGTATCGAGCTCTTCTGATGTATAAGACGACAGATATTCGTATTTGCCACACCCATCCAACCATACTTTAATGCTCCCTCCAGGGATAAGCCCAAAGACCAATCTTCTGTAATAACATTTGGTATTTCTGGGGCTTTTTCTGGGTGTTCTCATGATCGCTTTGATTTCTTTGGTCAGTTTAAAACTGTAAAAGAAGGAGCGCCTCTCCAATGTGGAATTCCAATGAATATCAATTTCATCTGGCAGAGAAACGTACTCCAAAAATGGATGAGTTCCTGATACCGCTAGATAGTCTAAAGGCAGCCCCAGCCCGTCGTAGTTTGGAAGCCGCTTTTTGGTGACGCTTTCATAAGTACGAAACCGTCGGTACAGTTGCTGGCTAAAAGGCATCATGGGTGACGACCAGTCTTCTTGATAGTTAATGCCAATAATGTTTCTGGCTGATATGGCATAAAATGGCGAAGTGACCACCGATATTTTCCACGGAGCCAAGCCTTCGTCATTGTCTTGAGGCGTTTGTGCTAGCAAGTTCATTGGGAACAGGAGCAACGCAAGAAGGAAGAGAGCGTGTTTAATCATATCAATACCCTTTTCGAGTAGGCAGCACTTTTCTAATCAGCCCATTGTTGGGTTGGTTAGGAACAATTGCCCCATAGGCAACGCTTGCTACGTCCGAGGAATGGTGCACTAGCCCACCTGAAATCAGCGCTTGCTTAAACGCTTGATTTTGGTTTAACAAAGGCAGTACTTTCCCTGAGTCTTTGGCCAATGTATAGCACTGTTGGCATATTTCTTTAAAGCTGAGGTTTGCAATGCGGTGATCTTCAACCGCGAGCAACGCATCATCCTCAAGGAGGTATTCATCAAATATAAACGGGGCATTGTGAAATTGCGCCAAACCTACCATTAACCGCAGGTAAAGCCGAGAAAGATCCCCTTCGACCGCCCTTTGTATATACAGCGTCCCTGTTGTTTTATAGCCCATAATAATCAAACCGTACTTATCGTAAACTGGCTGAGTGCGCAGTTCGTGTTTGAATACGTCACCCCATCCCAATGCGTTTTCGATATTCTTGAACGCCTTAAGTCGCGCTAGCGCTTTATTCTCGCTTCTCTCTTTGGTTGTACCAAAGATTTTCACCTTTCTTAGCGCCTTCTTTTCCATTCTTGGCAGCAGGTAGTCTTTCTTACTGAAACCTAAACGAGAGTGATATCCCCCACCAAGGTCTGAATGGGCCCCAGGAAGAGTGTATTCAGAAAAATGAGGGCTGTGGTTATCGTTGAGTTGGTTTAGCGTAAAGTTAAGCCGATATTCCGTTTGAGAGTCGGCCACAAGGTGGACGACTTGCTCAATTCGCTCTGGATCGAGCCACAGCTTCACGTCGCCATTGTCGGTATTGTCGGCAGAAATATCAAAACCATTTCGAACTGACCAGCCATTCACTACGGCCGCCACAGTATCGAAGATACCGACAAATTTTATGGCTGTATCCTCCTTACCATTAAACCCAATTTTCAGAGGAATACGTTTTTCCGTGCATGCTTTATCAAGGAGGCTAAAGAAAGGGATATTGGTGTTTTCGTGTACGGTATTAACAAAGTGCCGTGCCGCCGCCGCCCCTCGGCTAAAACCCAAGACATCAAATTTTAAGCAGCCAAGTCCATCTACGCCATACTCAGTTGTATAACGTGACCAGTTGAATTGTATGTGTTCTAACAGGCTATCAATACCAGTTTCAACCTTCTTCTCTATCCCAAAGTCTCCCGTCCCAGTTGCATATCCTAGCTTTGATTCTTCCGCAGGCCTCGCAATATCAATGTCATTACTGGTTCCAATACCGGTAATGTACACCCTTTCAACTAGGTCATGATCCAAAAATTCGCCATCTAAATAAAGATCGAACAACTTTTGTATATTCGTGTGCTCGTTTTCGGCACTGGTGCCTGGCTCCAGTGCATCAGGGTATTTTAAGGAGCGAGGGGATAAATAGGTCGGGTTTTTATTGCCTTCCACTAAATAGAAGGACTTCCAAATCGGGTAGTATTTTTCGAACTGTTGCTTACCCCACGTTGCGGAGTATGAATTATTTAATGTGCCATCAAAAAACATACCGATGCGCAAGCTTAAAAAGTTGAAGCCTTTTATTTCAATCGCGTAACTATTGTTGACTTCCAGATGAATGTTGTTTTGGCTGCCTTTTTTATGGTGTTTGAATCTACCTAGATCTCTAATGAGCTTGTTTCTCTTTTGCTCTTCTTTATAGGCATAGGTTTCTATGTATTTTATTCGTCCAGTCAGGTAATTATAGCTAGAAAGCCGCTTTTCATTTTGAGTTTGCTCTAGAGACACCAGATCGGATACGGTGCCTTGCAAATACTGGAAGCAACTATTTGAATAGCCTTCAGTACCCAGCCACTCTTTTAATACTTCTGATTCATCCGATTCTCGGCGAGTGCGCTTTTGAGCCTCTTTTAGCCAACTCTCGTGTTCAAGTTCTATCGTCACTCGGCCGTTTTGCAAGTTTTTTACCAATATGGGCTTTTCTGAAAGTGTAATCCGGTGCTCGACTCCTGTAGCCTCTACTAGTTTTCCTTTTATCCCCGAAAATGGCTGATTGTGCTCATCCCTGACAACAATTTCAATCCAGTTAGATTCTTTTTCACAAGGTGCGCAGTAGGCTAACGTGCTCATAATAGGGATCCCCACTTACGTATACCTTCGACTTCTTGAGCTGAGAGGTGCAACTTTTCTGTCAATGCTTTTAGTGTGATGTCTTTACTCGTGGCAAGAAGATTCGCGAGTGCGTAAGTTTCCCTGTCACTTTCCGTACATTGGGGGTGTGGTGTGCTTTGTAAGTACTGGTCAATTTGGTGAGCTGGGTCGTCATGTTGTCGAATGAGTTCTGGAACAAATCGCCATAGGTGCCTTTCCAAATGTTTGGCGTGAATGGCTGTTTTATAAAGCGGCTTTAAGTGAGTATCTTTCATTACCCACCAAGGTGAAGTTTTTGGTTGAAACAATTGTTCCGATGAGTTTTGAAACTGAGTTACCTTTTCTTCAAAATAAACAGCGACTTTTTCAGCATTGCCTAAGAATAAGTTCATGTCACTTTGGCTCATCGTAGGGAGCATTGGAGCAATAACCATTGGGTCATGGTATCGAAACAAAACCTCTTCTCCATCCAATATGGCATGAAACAAACTTGAATAATGCTCAATGAGTGTATGATATTCGGCGCTTGAGGCGATAATTATACCTAAATGCAAAATGTCTTCTGGTAGAGATAGGATGTTATCTCTAATGGGAATCATCCGAGGTGAAAGCGATTTAAGATCACGAAAGTAGGATTCATGAAAAAATGTGTGAGCATCTTCAATTTTATGAATACCTTCACTACGAATAGCAAGATCGAATCCTTCGCTTGATACTATCCAGTACAGCGTATTGCTATCGATGTGGTTGTTTATCCAATCTTTGATCATTGATCAACCTTACTTATAGGGCACAGTTTTACCGCTGGAATACTACTCTTTTCAGCCTGAGAGAAAGCAGCTAACTTGACATTGGGTTGCGCAGCTTCGAGTGAAGCCATCATTTCTGGTTTGGAAGCTTCCTCTGGGGCTGAAGGTGCACTCAGGTTGTTGGGGGTTATTGCATTTCTCCCCCCAAACCCACTGCCACTCCCAGCGCTGCCGCCTGCGTTCAGGCTGATAGCAGGGCCCACCAAGTGGACGCCCGCTGGGTCGATTTTGACAAAGCTGCCGCCTGCTTTTACGGTGATTTCGGATCCCGCATCCAGCACAATTTTTCCGGCTTTAAAGTGGGTTTCCATTCCGGCTTCGCAAAGGATTTTTGAACCCGCTTTGGTATGAAAAGAGCCATTGACGATTGTGGATTTGTCGGCGGTGATTTTCACTCGGCTTTCCCCATCCACCGTGAGGTGCTGATGGTTTTTCACATGGGTAAACTGGTCGTTATCCACCGTGTGGTGTTCATCGTTATGAATGTGGGTGGTACTGTCATTCTGAACATCCCGCTCCAAATCTTTTTGAGCATGCAGGTAGACTTTTTCATTGTCGGCTTGGTCTTCAAAACTCAGTTCATTAAACCCATCGCCTTGGTGGGTTTCACTGCGGATGACCGTTTTGGTCTTGTTGTCCGGCAAAGTGTACGGCGGAATGTTGGTGGCGTGATAGGTGCGCCCTGTAATAATCGGCTGGTCTGGGTCGCCAT
>NZ_JAAUWT010000010.1 GCF_014694455.1 Vibrio sp. S9_S30
TGTTCGAATAACGTTTGCCATTCTTGGTTGGTTCGTCGTTTGACCATTTCAAGTCTCCTTTGAGTTGGAGACTTGATCTTATTATTCGAGACGGATGATTAGAACGCGGGGTTCATGATGCGCTTACGATTTATCGATATAATTAATGCGAAAAAGCACCGAAAGCTAAACCTCCGGAGCCTTAATAAGAGCTTTTTGTAATTAACTTACGAAGTCAGTCAGCTAAACTTAACGTCAGCACGTTAATGTCTTCTTCTGATGGCATTGTATTTTCACGAAGAGCTGTCACGATTGTGTCGATTGTGCTGAGTTCATCATTACTAAACCTTATGCTGTCTTGGCTTATGATGCACTCTAGGATCTGAGTTGCTTGTTCAAAGTCTTGGTTATCTAGGCAGACATACAAATCAATTAATCTCTGCTCAGTGTGCTTACTCGATGCTTTCATCGAGCTAGAGGAGCTGAATTCTAATGCATTCTTCTTCAACTGATTTAAACGTTCTGAGAACTTGATTAAAACATCATCTAATTCCCTTTCATCAATCGGTTTGGCGAGAATGTGGTCAGCTCCTGCATCCAGCATTTTTTCTCGTGTCTCTTTGAATACATCCGCGGTGCAACCAAGAATGAGTCCTTTAGATGATGGGTGTTTCAAGTGACGAATCCGCTGCGTCGCTTCAATGCCATCCATCACTGGCATATGGTTATCCATTAAGATGAGGTCAAAGGCTTTCTGAGTGACGATTTCAACTGCTTGCGCTCCATCGACAACGCTGGTGGTATCAAACCCCTTACTGCGTAAGAAGGCATCCATGATCATAGTGTTCGTTCGATTGTCTTCTACTATCAGGGCAGACAAACCATTACAGTCAAATTTTTGGTGAACGACGTCTTGTGTACTTTCTGGTAAGCAAACGTCTATTTGCAACGTTAAGAAGAAGCTAGAACCAATGCCCTCCTCACTTTTTACGCTTATATTCCCCCCCATTCCGTGTACGATTTTTTGAGTGATCGCTAGCCCAAGCCCTGTCCCACCGAAGCGCCGAGTAGTTGTAGATTCGGCTTGCTCGAACGGTTTGAATATTTTCCCTTGTGCTGATTTTGAAATACCAATGCCAGTATCACGCACTTGTATCGACAAGTAGACTTTTCCATCACGCTCATATTCGTTTAAATACACTTCAATAAAACCGCGAGAAGTAAACTTAATAGCGTTGCTCAGTAAGTTAAAAAATATCTGCCGGATCCGCGCTTTGTCGCCGTTGTACCAACGCTCTGGCGGCACTTCACTATATACTTTAAAATTCAACCCCTTTTCTGCCGCTAACGAAAAGTACACACTATTTATACTGCCGATAATGCTGATCAGTGGAAAAGGGGACGGGTCGAGCTCCAGCTTGCCTTGCTCTATTTTAGAAAAGTCCAAAATTTCGTTGAGAAGCGTCATCATATGCTCGCCGGACTCATAAAGACTATGTAGCAGTTTACTCTGATATTCCGTTAAGTCTGTTTTAGCCAGTATTTGCGCCGTACCTAACACACCGTTCATTGGTGTTCGAATTTCATGTGATAAGGTTGCGAGGAAGGCAGATTTCGCTTTGGTCGATGCTTTCGCCTTCACCGTTTCTTCTCTTAAGTACACCGTCTTGCTATTAAAACTATCAATGAGATGCTTTATTTCATCATGGCTGTTGTATTTCATATCAATGATGCCATGAGTCGTGCTATCGGACACCTTGTCTGCAATCACGACAATCGGGCGTATTAAGTAGCGATTAATTAAGTAGTAACCGATCATCACACAAAGCAACAAAAACGGCCCGATGACAAATTCCAAGCTCATCACCAATTCAAACGTTTCTTCTCCAACCAATCTTTTGGCGTTAACCACCTCAATTTCCCAATTGTATTTCCCAAACGACAGCCTAGAAATATAAATATCTTTTGTGAGTGAAAAGTTGTGCTCCGTTATGGCATTGCCCGTTTTGTCTTTAATCAACACACCGAGCTCATATTGATTGGCATGGTTTTGAACGTATTTAATTAATTCCGACAGAGAGATGTCGATAGTAGAAACCCCTTTAACCACGCCATTCTGATAGTAAGGTGTCGACGCCGTAATCATTTGAACATGGGTATACGGATCGATATAGACATCAGACCAAGAGACCTCTTGAGCCTTAACATTTAAAGCGGAGGTATACCAAGGTTCGAGATTATATCCTCTTGATTCTGGGTTGTTCCATAAATGGATGAGGTCAACACCGCCCTCAGAGTTCTTGTTATAGAAAAGGCTATTAAGCCGAATATCTTTATCTATCGAGTAAGGCTCTGGCCATGTACCGCCACTCACTATCATGTTGGTACTTTGTGCAATCATGGCGGGCAGAATAGATTTCAAGTCATCATATTGCTCTGAAGCTTCACCTACGGCCGCAATAGCGTATAACAAGCCTAGGGAACCGTTTAACGATTCGTCTAAACTGGTCGCAAGAAGTTCGGTTCTTAAATCTAAGTTTTGTTGAAGCTTACTTTTGATGGGAGACTCTACAACCAAGTAGGTAACGCTGCCTACGGTAGCAATAAAGAAACAGAGGTATAAACCTAAAGCGATGATACTTTTCTTTTTAAGTGAAGATTGAATCGCCATATTATTAGCCAACAATACACATATTAGAAAACCTATATCTAAGTATGGTCTTCATCAACCCTTTTTCCAGTTGCTTGAGCTTGATACACTATCTTAATCACTCAAGAAGGAAACGTATTTTGACTTTAACAGAATTACTTGCTCTACCAGAAATGGAAGACAAAATTTTAAACGAATACCAAATCCGTGGGTTTGTCACATCCATGGCAGCTGCTCCGAATATTATTGACCCAGCTGAATGGCTTGCGTTTCTTTGGGGCGGTGAAGAAATCGCCCCCTTTTCTACCCCTGAACATTTAGAGTTTTTTGCAGATAAAGTTATTGCTATTTGGAATGATGCGAGACCAAAACTACTTGAAGGGACTTGGCAGTGGCCTGAAAACTGCGCTCTAGATGACGAAGAAATTGTCAATGAACAAACTCGTCATTTCACTGAAGGGTTGTTACAAGGCTGGGGAGTATCTCGTGATGATTGGGAAACATTAATGCCCGAAGACAGTGAAGATAACGCGCTTTTAGGTGGCGTTATTTTATCCATGAGCATGTTGTATGATCCAGAAACGGCGGTCACCACTCTCGCACAGCAAGGAATAGAGGGGCTAGAACAGTTTGAAGAGATCTTCAATGCCATTCCCGTTATGCTTTGTGGGTTAACCCAACGTGGTGTGACATTAGCGGAAGCTCAGTAACGGCTGAGTTCTTACCTTGGATCACAATATTCCATAATCAAAAATGCCGCATGTATCGCGGCATTTTTCGTTTTTCTAAAGCACTGAATAAGGTCTTTAAGCGTTACCTTTTACTTGCATATTGAGCTGTTCTGCGAATTCCAACATCCGGTTTAGTGGAATAAGAGACTTCAATCGAACCTCTTCATCCACAAAAATTTCGTGCTCCTCTCCACCATCAGTTAGCGCACTCTCAATAGCCGATAGACCATTCATCGCCATCCAAGGGCAATGAGCACAGCTACGACAAGTCGCACCTGCGCCAGCAGTTGGTGCTTCAATAAGCTCCTTTTCAGGCACCAATTGTTGCATTTTAAAGAAAATACCCTTGTCTGTTGCAACAATCATTTTCTGATGCGGTAACTCTTTTGCTGACTTGATCAACTGGCTAGTGGAGCCTACCGCGTCTGCTAACTCTACCACGCTTGCCGGAGATTCTGGGTGAACCAAAATAGCGGCATCTGGGTAGAGGTTCTTCATCTTTTTCAATGCGTCAGCAGAAAATTCATCATGCACGATGCATTCACCTTGCCAAAGCAACATGTCTGCACCTGTTTTGTTCGAGATATAAGAACCCAAATGACGATCGGGTCCCCATATAATGGGCTTGTCTTCTGCATCTAGATGTTCGACAATTTCAAGCGCAATACTTGAGGTAACCACCCAATCCGCCCGTGCTTTTACTGCTGCCGACGTGTTGGCATAAACTACAACGGTATGATCAGGGTGGGCATCGCAGAATTCGGTGAATTTATCGGCTGGACAACCAAGGTCAAGCGAGCATTCTGCTTCTAGATTTGGCATTAGGATGCGCTTTTCTGGTGTCAGGATTTTTGCGGACTCTCCCATAAAACGCACGCCACCAATGATCAATGTACTTGCTGGGTGGCGATTACCAAACTTTGCCATTTCTAAAGAATCGCCAACGAAGCCACCAGTCGCTTCGGCCAACGCCTGAATTTCAGGATCAGTGTAGTAATGTGCAATCAATACCGCGTCTTTTTCCTTCAGCAACGTTTTAATATTGGCTATGTGCTGCTGCTTTTGGTCTTCAGTTAGAGGGACGGGTTTAGGAGGAAAAGGATATACGGTCTCAATTGTGTCTAAAATGTGGCTCATTGCTCTTGCTCTACGCAACTTCCAAGTAATCCGAGTATTGTATACCCAAATGACCGCAGGCTTCCAGAGCCTAGATAGGCAAGTGGTGAATTAGTTATTTCAATTTGATTGGTTTTGATACTTGGTACGAGGGAGAGATAGAAATAAATCAGGGTCACTAAGTGACCCTGATTTTTCAATTATTGCATCTGTTTTTTTGCCATATCAGCTGATGCGCTTTGAGGATATTCACTGATAACTTGCTGATAGTATTTTACCGCAGCATCCGACTTATTATTCCGCTTAGCAATGTCCCCAAGCTTGAGTAAAGCATCGGCCCGCTTACTCGACTCTTTATACGCAACAACTGAAGCAAAGCTTTTTGCTGCCTCAACATCCTGCTTTTTCGCAAAGTAGAGCTGACCTAACCAATAATGGGTATTGGAGGCGAACTTAGAATCTGGGAAATCTTTTTGAAACTGTTTAAATGCGGTAATGGCACCAGCGTAGTCACGCTGCTTCAAAATTAAATCAACGGCATCTTGATAAGCCGTTTGTTCGTCTTTGTTTGTGCTAAACGTTCCAGACGTTTCTGAGCCAGTTTCGGCCTCGACAACAGGCACCTGCTGTAATTGCTGCCTCGTATTGTCGAGTTCAACAAACAGCTCTCGTTGCCTTTCTAACATCTGTTTCATTTCGTAGGAATTACGTTCAACAATGCCACGCAACTCGCCCACTTCTGAATTTAAGTCGTCAATTTGCTGCTGCATTTGAATTTGAATTTTAGCGCGATTTTGCAGTAGACGCTCAAGACGCTGCACATCCGTCTCGTTAACAGACGATACCCTTGCCGAGGATGGGTTGGAAGTGGCGGTAGTGGTGCTATTGAGATCAGTTACTGGAGCTGGTGCGGCGAATACTCCATTCGCCGCACTTGCTAGTAACATAAGCGATACCAGTCGCTTAGAGTTACTGAACATAGGAGAATTCCTATTAGTATACTAGTACAGCGCGACGGTTTTTAGCGTAAACGTCTTCGCTTTGACCTAGAAGTAGAGGACGCTCTTCACCGAAGCTGATCACTTCAATTTGATCTGCCTGAACACCTAGGGCTTGTAGGTATTTAGCAACGGCTTCTGCACGGCGCTCACCTAGTGCAATGTTGTACTCAGGAGTACCACGCTCATCGGCGTGACCTTCAATGCGTACTTTAAGTGCAGGATCTTTGCTGATAAATGCCGCATGCGCCGCCAGCATATCTTCGTAATCAGACGAAATTGTTGAGTTATCAAACGCAAAGTAAACAGTCTGAGTTTCGCGAAGTTGCGCTTCTTTGATCTCTTGCTCTGTTAACTGAGACCCTGTCTCTAGTGGCGTTACTTCAGTTACAGCTTCTTTTACCACTTGCTCAGCATTGTTAGTTTGAGAAGCAGCAGAGGCGTCTGCCGCTTTGTCGCTTGAGCTACATGCCGTAACAGCTAGTACTGGTAGCGCAATCAGAAGCCCTTTAAGAACTTTATTAAGTTGCATCTTTTTCTTCCTTATTTGTCCGAAACTTTGTTTTAACCGATTTGCCGAACTACGTACAAATGGGTATTTCTACAAAAATGGTGACCAGGCGGGAGCTCTTACGCGCCCATTCGTTGCCGGTAATCTAGCTTTAAAGCGACCATCTATAGAGACCATAGAAAGTACATTCTTCTTCCTATACATGGAGCTGTAAATGACCATACCACCGTTTGGCGCAATACTTGGAGACTCGTCCAGTTGTGTTTTTGTTAACACTTGTACGGCTCCTGTTTCCAAATCTTGCTTGGCCAAATTAAACCCAGAATCGTTCTGATTAACCATAATCATGAACTTTCCATCAGGTGTGATTTGCCCACCCAAGTTTTGGCTGCCTTGCCATGTTAGACGGTTGGTCGCACCGTCTAACAAATTTACTCGATATATCTGAGGTTTACCACCCCGATCCGAGGTAAATATGAGTGATTGCCCGTCAGGATGCCAAAATGGCTCCGTATTATTTGCTCTACCTCTCGTTATTTGATTCAATTTTCGAGTTTGTAAATCAAGAACGTAAACCTGAAGGCTTCCGGACTTTGACAATACGATTGCCAGTTTTTTACCGTCTGGTGAGAATCTTGGCGCACCATTATGACGAGGGAATGACGTGAGCTTTTCACGTTTACCGGAATAAATATCCATTAAGAAAATTTCTGCACGTCCATTTTGGAAGCTAACATACGCCAGCTGACGAGCATCTGGAGACCAAGCGGGGGACATTAATGGCTGTTTTGAACGCAATACTAGGCGCTCATTATAACCATCGTAGTCTGCAATTCTGAGCTGGTAAGGAAATTTTTCTTTGTCATTAATAACAACATACGCAATACGCGTTAAGAATGCCCCTTTTTCGCCCGTCAGCTGCTCGTATACAAGATCAGAGATTCGGTGCGCATATTCGCGTAGTCTTGGACCTGGCACAGTGGCACGCTTGGTAAATAAAACATGGTCTTGCGATAGCACAAGTTCACCAGTATCACTCAAGGCTTTGCTTTGCCCACCCGTCAGTTGACCACGTACAACATCAACAAGCTGGTATTCAATTAAATAATTACCATCGGCTTTTTTGGTCACCGATCCCGTGAGTAAGGCATCAACGCCAAGCGCTGTCCACGACGAGAAATCGACATCAACATCGGAATAAGGCGTTTGAGGCATTTTGTTTGGGGCAACGGGGCTGAATTTACCGCTGCGCTGGAGATCAGAGGATATAACAGCACTAATATCGTGGGGTAACTCTCCCTCACCTTCCCATTTAAATGGAATGATGGCAATAGGTCGAGCCGAATCGATACCATCAGTAATCACCAACTCTAAAGCGGCGTTGGCTACGTTCGCCATGCTGATAAATAGTACCAGCAGTCCTAGTAAAAGGCGTTTAGTCACTTCTTAGTCCTTTTAATCTAATTCAACAGTTAGATTGATATTCTTTAGCTCTTCTGCTATTTCCTTGTCACTTGGGACAGGGAAAGAGCCAACTTGCGCAATCGCACTTTTGGTCGCAGTACACACACGAGAGTCACCGCCTAATACTTTAACGCCATTCACAATAGCATTGTTACCCGTATGTATTAGACGCATATTGACTTTGCACGACTTTCCCACAAATGAGTCATCCTTCAACAGGCGGCTCTGGATCAGTTGCTTATAAATAGCGCCGTATCGTTGAACTTCGCTGCTAACATGCTGCTGTTTTGCAGCTGAGTTTTGAGAGTTCTCACTTTCAAGACCAGCAAAGATATCGTTTAGAGCGGCTTCTTGCTCTTTTCGTTCCCTTTTAAGACGCTCTAAGCGCTCTTTTTCTTGTTTGGCTTTTTCAGCGGCTTCTTTCGCTGCCTTTTCTTTCGCTATCCGGTCAGCTTCTGCCTTCTCGGCGACTTCGCGCTCACGCTTGGCTTTTTCTTCCGCTTCCTTGGCTGATTTTTCCCTAGCAATCCTTTCCTGTTCTGCCTTCTCTATCGCCGCTTCTTGTTTAACTCGCTCTGCCTCTGCCTTTTTCACGGCCTCTTCTTTGGCTTTGCGTTCTGACTCGGCTTTAGCAACACGTTCACGTTCTTTGTTTGCTTTCTCTTCAGCAGCTTGACGCTCCTGTTCTTTCTTCTGACGCGCTTTTTCGGCTTCTCTTGCCTCTTTCTCTGCCTTGGCTTTTTCTTGCTTGAGCTTTCGAATGCGTTCTTCTTCTGCCTTACGGTTTTTCTCTAATTGCTCACTTTGCTTTCTTAGCTTATCTAGGCGTTCTTCTTCAGCACGTTGAGCAGCTTCTCTTTGTTGCCGAATTTCTCGAGCTTGTTGTTGAACCATTTTTGGATCAATAACAACCGCCTGAACCATATTGCCTGTTGTGTCCTTTTCTGGCTTAGAAAAGTCCGAGCCCCATAGAAGCCCCACAATAAGCACTATGTGCAATACAGCGGATACAATGATTGCTGAGGTATAGTTGTTCTTATTTTTCATCGATTAACCGATGCGTCCCTATTTTAAATCCGTCAGCAAACCCACTTTAGGGATGCCTGCCCGGCTTAACTCGTCCAATACCAATACGACTTCAGCATATGGGGTGGCGGCATCGCCTCCCACCGCAACTGGAGAATCTGGTGCAAGAGATATTTCAGCTTTCACTCGAATAATGATGTCTTCCAAACTCAGACCGCGAATAACGTCTTCATCGTTCACACTGAGCCCTAATTGCCCATTTTTGTCTATCTCTACGATAATAAAGCTCGCCTTACTGTTGCCAGCTAAGTCCGACGCAGGTTGTGCTGTGGTTGTTTTCGGCAACTCTACTTCTACGCCTTGCGTAACAAATGGCGACGTCACCATAAAGATAATTAAAAGCACCAGCATAACGTCGATGTAAGGTACGACGTTTATCTCTGCCGTTAGTTGTCTTTTCTTACGCTGGTAACCTGCCATTACTGTTCCTTACCAGCGATAGCCTGACGGTGCAAAATGCTGTGAAATTCTTCCGAGAATGTCGCGTAGGTATGCTCTAGTTTAGACACCTGATTACTGAAGCGGTTATACGCCATAACGGCAGGAATAGCGGCAAAAAGACCCATGGCTGTGGCGATCAACGCTTCTGCAATACCAGGGGCAACCATAGCAAGTGTTGCTTGTTTCACTTCACCTAACGCTATAAAGGCATGCATAATGCCCCAAACTGTACCAAATAACCCAATGTAAGGACTTATCGAACCTACTGTTGCTAAAAACGGCAAGCTGTGTTCTAACTCGTCAACTTCCCGTGAGACCGCCACTCGCATCGTACGCCCAGTGCCTTCCATCACGAAGTCAGGAGAGGTGCCTGGAGAACGACGTAATTTTGCGAATTCAGTAAAGCCCAAATAAAAAATTTGTTGGCTACCACTGATGTTGTCTTTTCGAGCTTTCACTTCTTGGTAGAGTTGAGAAAGGTCGACGCCAGACCAAAATTTATCTTCGAAGCGAGCGGCGTCTTGCAATGCTTCTTTTAGAATTTTACTGCGCTTAATAATCATCGCCCAAGAAATAACTGACATACCAAGTAAAGTCAGCATCACAAGTTTTACGAGTATACTTGCTTGTAAGAAAAGATCTAAAATTGAAATATCAGCTGTCACTGTCTATAAACTCCGCAGTCATTGAGCTTGGGATTGCCTGAGGCTTCATTGTTTTTGTGTTAACGCATGCTACCTTAATTGTTGCTCGGCACAATGTTTTGCCGTCAGGATTAACTAACTCCTGACAAAATACCATGGAAGCTCGCCTTAATTCAGTAATTGATGTTCTTACTGTCAATTGGTCGTCCAACCTTGCGCCTTGTAGAAAATCCATTTCAACATGACGAACAACAAAACCGAAGTGTTCAGTAAGAAGTTTTTGTTGGCAGACTCCGAGTGATCTCAGAAATTCCGTTCTGGCTCTCTCAAAGTAGTTAAGGTAATTGGAATGATATACCAAACCACCCGCATCAGTATCTTCGTAATAAACCCGAATTGACCACTCAAAGATGCGCGCAAATTCTCCTTTCACCAAGACACCAATCACAAAAATAATAAAACGTAACTATACCTTATGTTGTGACTTCATCAGGAAAAATAAAGGGATTTTTTGTGGTTAACACCAAAAAAACAAGAGCAGTTGTCTGATAACTGCTCTAAGAGGCGAAGGTTTAAACACAGATTACACAATAAAGCGCATAAGGGTAAAGTAAACGAGGGCTGCAATGGAGAGATAAGGGCTAAAGAACACCTGCCAAATCCAATGCCTTGGTTTAAACCCTATTCCATACACCATGCTGGAACATACACTGTAAATAAACAATGGCGCGAGAAAAGCACTAAACCCCCCTACGTCTTCTGTATATTGAGTCGGGTCCCACATAAAGAGCCCTACGTTGCCAAACGCCAACAGTAAGGAAAGAGCCCGCAAAAGGGCTCTATCCATAGGTTCGTGGAGCTTAGCAACAATGTCTGCCAAGTTATTCTTCACTGTCCTTATCCATCATTTCTGAGTGTTCTAACCAAAGCGCATTGATGATGCCAAACGCGCACGCCAGTAATACACCCAAGATCCATGCAAAATACCACATAGCAATGCTCCTTAGTAAAGTGTGCTTTTGTTTTCTTCAATGAACTTTGAGTCAAGACGACCAAACATTTTGTAGTAGGTCCATGTTGTGTAACTCAAGATGATCGGCACCATCACAAAGGCAACACCCGTCATCAGATTCAGTGTCAGTTCACTTGATGTCGAATCCCACATAGTCAAACTGTGGTTTGGTACTTCATTAGAAGGCATAACAAAGGGGAACATGGCAAAACCTGCGGTAAGAATGACACCTGCATTGGTTAAGCTTGACGTTAAAAATGCAAACCCACCTTTTTCAGAACGAGAGGCGACTATCGCTAGCAATGGCATAACGACGCCTAAAAATGGTGCTGCCCACATCAATGGATACTTCTCAAAATTAAGCATCCAAGCGCCTTCTCGAACCTCCACCACTTTGTTTAGTGGATTAGATTGCGCCGCAATATCAAGACCACTTACGACAACGTAGCCATCCATGTCTTGCACCCAAAAACCCGCACCTACAAAGGTGACAATGAGCAATACCCCAGAGACTTGAGCGACAACACGCGCTCTGTCATGCACCGCACCAGCGGTTTTCATTTGAAGCCATGTTGCACCTTGCATCACAATCATCGATAAGCTAACTACACCGCAAAGCAAAGCAAATGGATTCAGTAAATCAAAGAACGAACCGTGGTACGTCGGCATTAAGAATTCATTTAACTTAAATGATACACCTTGAAGCAAATTACCAAACGCGACACCAAAGATCAGAGGTGGTACGAAACCACTGATTGAAATAGCGATGTCCCAAGACTTTCGCCATTTTGGATCTTCAATCTTTGAACGGTAATCCAAACCAATTGGACGCAACCATAAAGCAGCTAAGGTAATCAGCATTGCTAGATAAAACGCAGAGAAGGATGTGGCGTAAACCAACGGCCAAGCCGCAAACAACGCACCACCCGCAGTGATAAGCCAAACTTGGTTACCATCCCAGTGCGGTGCAATTGAATTAATCATAACACGACGCTCTGTGTCACTCTTTCCAATGATAGGAACCAGAGCACCCACACCCATATCGAATCCATCGGTAACGGCGAAGCCAATGAATAGGACACCAATCAGCACCCACCAAATGAATCGCAAGATTTCGTAATCAAACATCTTTATGCTCCTTGCTTATGCTTCTACTTGCCGACCGACTTTGTCTTCGATCGAGTTGGCATTTTGTTCAAAGTGGTAACGACCTGTTTTAAGGCTGCTAGGTCCCTTACGCGCAAACTTCACCATCAAGTACACTTCTGCAATCAGGAACACTGTATACAACGCAAGAATAACGAATAACGATGTCCAAATTTCTGCTGCAGTCAGAGCCGATGCCGCAACATACACAGGCAAGATTTCACCTACTGCCCATGGCTGGCGACCGTACTCAGCGACAAACCAACCCGCTTCAATCGCAATCCACGGCAGTGGGATGCTGAATAAGGCGGCTTTAAGAACCCAAGGTTTTTGCTCAATTTTTTGTCGGCATGTCTGAATAAATGCGGCACCAAACACAAATAGCATGATAAAGCCGCACCCTACCATAATTCGGAACGACCAGAACAACGGCCAGACAGTAGGGATTGAATCATCCGCCGCGGCCTGAATTTGACTTTCAGTCGCATCGGTCACATTTTCAGTGTATCGCTTCAGAAGTAAGCCATAACCTAAGTCACCCTTCACTTCATCGAATGCTGCCAAGTTGGATTCTGACTTATCTCCTGCACGAAGTTTTTCAAGAAGTTCATACGCGTACATACCATTACGTATACGATCGACGTTTTCATCACGTAAGTCGCGTAAACCTGTTACTTGCTTATCGAAAGAACGAGTAGCGATGATGCCCATTGCGTATGGGACTTTAATGGCATAGTCGGTTTCCATGGTTTCCTGATTTGGTAAACCAAAGATCGTAAATGACGCAGGAGCGGGCTCTGTATACCATTCTGCTTCAACAGCGGCCAATTTGACTTTCTGAACATCCCCCAACTCATAACCAGATTCATCGCCAAGAACAAGTGTTGATAAGATGGCAGCCATACCGAATGATGCCGCAATCGCAAACGAACGACGAGCAAACGCTACATCTCGCCTTTTCAACAAGTAATAAGCACTGATACCAAGAACAAACATGGCACCACAAACGTAGCCAGAAGCAACCGTGTGTACGAATTTCACTTGAGCCACAGGGTTGAAAACGACCTCAGAGAAGCTCACCATTTCCATACGCATAGTTTCAAAATTGAACTCTGCACCAACTGGGTTTTGCATCCATCCATTGGCGATAAGAATCCACAACGCAGAGAAATTTGAACCAAGAGCGACTAACCAAGTCACCACTAAATGCTGTCGTTTGGTCAATCTGTCCCAACCAAAGAAGAAAAGACCGACAAAAGTAGACTCTAAAAAGAATGCGACGAGAGCTTCAATGGCAAGTGGCACACCAAATATGTCACCCACATAGTGAGAGTAGTAGGACCAGTTCGTACCAAACTGGAATTCCATTGTTAGACCGGTTGCAACACCGAGGGCAAAGTTAATACCAAAAAGCTTACCCCAGAACTTTGTCATGTCCTTGTAGATTTGCTTGTCGGTCATTACATAAAGGGATTCCATTATGGCCAGCAAGAAAGCCATGCCTAAAGTCAATGGAACAAACAGGAAGTGATACATCGCGGTGAGTGCAAATTGCAACCGCGACAGATCAACTACGTCAATCATGGTAACTCCTTTTCGTGTCGGCTGAGTGACACTGATTACACATTACAGTGTATGTTTAGGTTACTTGGCTGAAGCAATAGATAACAAGCAACACTAAATGTTGCGAAATAGCCGCCTATTGTTGCAAACCTGTACCTAAATGGTTAGTTTAATGTTAAGTGATAGCTAATACAGCTTTGGCTAATATTAGCGATAAAAGCGGCATGTTTCAAAAGATTTATACCCTAAATCTGCTTTGATTTAGGTCAAAGTCCAAGCTAAATAATGATTAAAAAACAACCAAGTTGATCTATATCAATCGAGGCGTATTTTCTGGCGCTCTATATATTGACTCACATCACACTAACGGAACTTTTAGGGGGGATTACGTGCTAGACTCTTATTCCAAAATGTTCTGAAAAAAACTGCAAAAAAAATGTAGCACGTTAAGAAAGTTGGCTTTTAGATAGGAAGTTGGCGCCATCGCCAACTTTTTAATGAAAGATTTCTCAGTGTACAATGTTGCTATTTTGTTATTTTCCTGGGTCATCAAGCCCAAAATGTAAATATGCCCTGCTTGTTGCAATTCTACCTCTGGGTGTTCTTTGTAAATAGCCTTGTTGGATTAAGTAAGGCTCTATTACGTCTTCAATCGTGTCTTTTTCTTCACCAATGGCGGCAGCTAAGTTGTCCAAACCTACAGGTCCTCCGGTGAATTTTTCCATAATAGCCAGCAAAAGCTTACGATCCATATAGTCAAACCCTTGGCTATCCACATCGAGCATATTCAATGCTTTGTCAGCTATGTCGCTGCATATGTGTCCATCACCTTTTACTTCAGCATAATCACGCACACGCCTTAATAAACGATTTGCGATACGTGGCGTACCGCGTGCACGTATTGCGACTTCCAGTGCTCCTTCAGGCTCCATAGAGAGGTTTAAACACTTGGCACTACGCTGCACAATGTTTTTCAAATCTTTTACGTCGTAGTACTCCAACCTTTGCACGATACCAAAACGATCACGCAGTGGTGAAGTTAACGAACCCGCTCGTGTGGTAGCTCCTATCAAAGTAAAGGGAGGCAAATCAATTTTTATGGAACGAGCAGCAGGTCCCTCACCAATCATGATGTCTAACTGGTAATCCTCCATCGCTGGATACAACACTTCTTCAACGACAGGGCTCAATCGATGAATTTCATCAATAAAAAGTACATCATTTTCTTCAAGGTTTGTTAAAAGGGCGGCAAGATCGCCCGCTTTCTCTAACACTGGTCCTGATGTTGTACGAATATTCACGTTCATTTCATTGGCGACAATATTTGCCAAAGTCGTTTTACCTAACCCTGGCGGACCAAATATCAAAAGATGATCTAGCGCTTCACTTCTCTGTTGCGCTGCTTTGATAAAGATTTCCATTTGATCACGAACATGATCTTGACCTTGATAGTCTTCAAGTTTTTTGGGGCGTATCGCCCTATCAATGACATCTTCTTCTTTGAAAGTAGGGTTTTCCGGCGCAATTAAACGGTCTGCTTCGATCATAAGAGTCTACTATTTTGAAAGTTATACCATCGATTTTAAGGCGTCGCGAATAAGCTCTTCACTGCTCATACCCGCTTTGGCGATCTGAGAAACGACCTTAGAGGCCATTTGTGGTTTATAGCCCAGTGCCAGTAATGCACTGATGGCTTCCTCTTCTGCATTTTGCTCGTTACTTTGTGGCAGAGAATCTATAGGGGCCGCATCGGTAGCCGGTGTAAACAAGTCACCTGCCCCCCAACCTTTAAGCCTATCTTTCATTTCAACAACGAGACGCTCTGCGGTTTTTTTACCAACACCTGGCAGCTTAACCAAAGTGGAAATATCTTCACGCTCAACACAAGACACAAACTGGCTTGCTGTCATACCCGACAAGATCCCTAAACCCAGTTTAGGGCCGACACCATTGGCTTTGATCACTTCACGGAATAAAGCACGCTCTTTCACCGTATTAAATCCGTAAAGCAGTTGAGCGTCTTCTCGCACTACAAAATGAGTGTAGATGATGGCTTCTTCGCCCACATTGGGAAGTTCATAAAAACAGCTCATTGGCATTTGTATTTCATACCCTACGCCAGACACTTCTATCAAGAGTTCTGGTGGCTGTTTCTCTATCAAAATACCGCGAAGGCGTCCGATCACAATCTTGTCCTATGGAATAAAATTTAATGAAAATGATGATAATGGATTACTGGATGGATAGCCAGTTCAATCACTTTTTGAGAATTAGCGATATCGCCCTTTTTTAGCGCTGGTGGCTTTACCCGCAAGCGCCACCAGCGTTTTATTGGTATTCGCATGGCATATCGCCACACCCAACGCATCGGCAGCATCCGCTTGAGGTTTTGAGGACAGTTTCAGCATACTGGTCACCATATGCTGCACTTGAGATTTGTCCGCGCCACCCGTGCCCACAACCGCTTGCTTAATAAGCCGTGCGGCATATTCATAAACGGGCAAATCCGCATTCACCGCAGCCACAATCGCACTGCCTCTTGCTTGTCCAAGCTTCAGCGCCGAATCGGCATTCTTTGACATAAAGACTTGCTCAATCGCAAACACATCGGGCTGAAACTGAGTAATAATTTCAGTCACACCTGCGTAAATTTGTTTTAGCCTACTTGGCAAATCATCATGTGAGGTGCGAATACAACCACTTCCCAAATAGTGAAGATACCTGCCCTGCTGGCGGATCACACCGTAGCCAGTAATGCGAGATCCTGGATCAATACCAAGAATTATCGACATAAATGTTTCCCATATAAAAAGGACTGCCACGATATACTGTTTCGAATACAAGCGCTTTTTCTTTTGCAAATGCCTTTAAATTTGCAAATACCTTTAAATTTACAGTGTTGAACGCTTGCATATGCTTTTCCTTTAAGTACATCGCGCCTTTGTGAAGGTTAGAGCGCTGCTGCGACTTCATCCGAGATATCACCGTTATGATATACCTCTTGAACATCATCCAGATCTTCAAGCGCATCAATCAGTCGTAGAAGTTTTGGAGCGGTCTCTGCATCGAGATTGGCTTTGGTTGATGGAATTAACGATACTTCAGCGTTGGCGGCTTCATACCCCGCTGCATCTAACGCATCTTTTACATTACCAAAGTCAGCGGGATCCGTATAAACATCAATAGAACCGTCGGTACTGGTTTCAATGTCATCAGCCCCCCCTTCTAATGCCACTTCCATCACTTCGTCTTCGTTCAAACCCGGTGAGTAAGAAATGACACCTTTTTTGTTAAACAGATAATTCACACTGCCATCGGTTCCTAAATTGCCGCCCGATTTAGAGAATGCATGTCGCACGCCAGAAACGGTTCGATTGCGATTATCCGTAATACATTCGACCATTACCGCAGTACCACCTGGACCATAGCCTTCGTAGATGACGGTTTCCGCGTTATCGTCACCCTCACCACCAGCGCCTCGGCTAATAGCACGGTTCACCGTGTCTCTCGTCATGTTGTTCGATAAAGCTTTATCAATGGCTGCTCGAAGTCTTGGGTTATTGCCCGGCTCACCACCGCCTTCTTTTGCTGATACAATGATTTCTCGAATCAGTTTAGTAAATATTTTTCCTCGTTTGGCATCTTGCGCCGCTTTACGGTGACGAATGTTCGCCCATTTACTGTGACCAGCCATAATTCACCTTTTCTGTTAATTAAACACTCCGACACGACATTCTTAACACTGCACAAAAATCATCTGAGTATTCTTGAATATGTTTTCATTAAAACAAAAACTCCCGCAGGTGCGGGAGTTTTTGTTTATTTCTTTGTGCTTACTCGGCGTCTTTTTCTTTCGCTACCGTTACCGCAATCGCCAGCTCGTTCAATGCAGCTAGGTTCGCTAAACTCGGTGCGTCCGTGAGCAAACATGATGCCGCGGTGGTTTTAGGGAATGCAATCACGTCGCGGATATTTTCCGTTCCACATAAAAGCATAACCAAGCGATCCAAACCAAATGCCAAGCCTGCATGTGGAGGCGTACCAAATTTAAGCGCATCCAGCAAGAAACCAAACTTCAAACGTTGCTCGTCGGCATCAATACCTAAAATATCAAATACGGTCGCCTGCATTTCAGCATTGTGGATACGAACAGAACCGCCACCCACTTCGTAACCGTTAATCACCATATCGTACGCGTTTGAGTTTGCTGCTGCTGGGTTTGCTTTCAATTCTGGTGCGGTCACACCTAGCGGAGAAGTGAATGGGTGATGCATAGCATGCAGGTTACCTTCATCATCTTCTTCAAACATTGGGAAGTCGACAACCCACAGTGGTGCCCAAGCAGATTCATCGGTTAATTCTAAATCTTTGCCCAATTTCAAACGCAGTGCACCCATGGCTTCTGCAACCGTATTTGCTTTGTCTGCACCGAATAGGATGATGTCACCCGTTTCTGCGCCAGTACGCTCTAGAATACCACTGATGACTTCTTCGCTTAGGAACTTAGCCACTGGAGACTGAATGCCTTCCATACCGGCTGCGCGATCGTTCACTTTCATCCACGCCAAACCTTTCGCGCCGTAAATACCAACGAACTCACCGTAGCCATCAATTTGCTTGCGAGTCAGTTTCGCGCCACCCGGCACACGAATCACGGCTACACGACCTTTTTCATCGTTTGCTGGACCAGAGAAAACGTTGAAATCAACGTCTTTCACCAAATCCGCCACATCAACCAATTCAAGTGGATTTCGCAAATCGGGCTTATCAGAGCCGAAACGACGAATCGCTTCACTAAATGGCATGACTGGGAACACTCCCAAGTCAACGTTTAGTAGCTCTTGCCACATATCGCGAACCATTTTTTCTGCCGTTGCGCGAACTTCGTCTGCACTCATGAACGATGTTTCGATATCGATTTGGGTAAATTCGGGTTGACGGTCTGCACGCAAGTCTTCATCACGGAAACACTTAACGATTTGGTAGTAACGGTCAAAGCCCGACATCATCAGAAGTTGTTTGAATAACTGTGGAGACTGAGGAAGCGCGTAGAAGCTGCCTTTGTGAACACGGCTCGGAACTAAGTAGTCACGTGCACCTTCAGGTGTGGCTTTTGTCAGTACTGGCGTTTCGATATCTAGAAAGCCATTGTCATCTAAGAAACGGCGAACAAAGCTTGAGGCTTTCGCACGCAATTTAATGCGATCGCTCATTTCTGGGCGGCGAAGATCTAAATAGCGAAACTTCAAACGCTGCTCTTCAGAGTTATTCTGGTTGAAGTCCAATGGAAGCACGTCGCTGCGGTTGATGATTTCCAAGCCTTTCGCCAGAATCTCAACTTCGCCTGTCGCCATGTCTGTATTAATTTGGCTGTCTGGACGAGCGCGGACTTCACCCGTCAATTTGATGCAAAATTCATTACGCAACTGGTTAGCTACTTCGTAAGCATCTGCCATATCCGGGTCTACGACTACCTGAACTACACCTTCGCGATCTCGCATATCAATGAAGATAAGACCGCCTAAATCACGGCGACGGTTTACCCAGCCGCACAGCTCTACAGTTTGTCCTGCAAGGGACTTGTTCAGGTGACCACAATAATGGGTACGCATAATGAATTTCCCAATCTCTAATTAGTTATCAATTTCTAAGCTGCCGATGCGTGAAATTATCGACAGTGCAAAGTGCCATTTATACGCTGAAAGTCGGCGAAAATCGACCTCATCGAATACAATTTATTGCGATTTATCGAGTCTTGATGCCATTTTGCCAGTCAATTGACCAAATAAGCACCAAAACTAAGATTATGGGACGAGAGTATATATTGAATTTGCCTCTCGCTTCAAAAATCTCGTAATGTAGTGGCATTCACCATTATTTAGATGACGGAATATGCAGAACTTACCTCTTCGGCTCGGTCTGACCATGTGGTCTCACAGTGCATGGCAGGCAGGGTTTTATGGCAGTGGGACTCAGAATTCAGAAAGGTTGGAGAAATATGCTCAGGTATTTCATACGGTAGAGGGCAACACCACCTTTTACGCCACGCCTTCGGATTCCACCGTTCAAAATTGGAAAGCCGCTACCCACGATGATTTTCGATTTACTTTTAAGCTACCGAAAAGCATTACTCATGAACATAAACTCCGTGGTTGTGAACCGTTGCTAAAAGAGTTTATGAACGTAATGGAACCACTTCATCATCGAGTCGGTATGTGGACAATTCAGTTGCCCGCACAATTCGGTCCCAGAGACCTCCCTGCTCTGCGCTCTTTTTGCCGCCTGTTTCCCAAAGGTTTTCCTTTAGGGGTGGAAGTCCGCCATCTGGATTTTTTCAATAAAGGCAAAGAAGAACAGGAATTGAATCGTTGGCTGTATGAAGAAGGGATTAACCGAATCATTATGGATAGCCGCCCTGTCCACTCTGCGGCGCCAACCACCGATGCCGTCATTGATGCCCACAAGAAGAAACCCAAGGTGCCAGCCCATGCGGTATCTACCGCTTCTCACCCTATGATTCGCTTTATTGGTCATCCAGAATTAGAGGCTAACCTGCCTTTCTTTCAACCTTGGTTAACCAAGATTCCAAGTTGGATTGCCGAAGGGAAACAGCCTTATTTGATGGTTCATACCCCAGACAATACTGAAGCGCCAGAATTTGCTCGCACACTATATGGAATTTTGCAAAAACAGACGGATTTACCTGAGCTCGCCGCTTCACCTGCTTTTACTGAGAGCAAACAAATCAGTATGTTTTGATGTCTACCTGATCAGCAAGAAAACCCTTGGTGACAGATAAGCAAATATTCCTTAAAATACGCCCCTTTTTTAAGATCTGAATTCAGGTCGCGTTTTAGTCTACGATTGCGAGTTTGCCATGAGCCCAAAAGACACCATCTTTTCCGCCCCTATTGAAAAGATTGGAGATTTTACTTTCGATGCGAATGTTGCTGAAGTTTTCCCTGATATGATCCAACGATCCGTTCCTGGGTACAGCAACATCATCTCTGCGATTGGTATGCTCGCTGAACGTTTTGTCACACCTAATTCTAATATTTACGATTTGGGCTGTTCTTTAGGCGCCGCAACGCTCTCTATGCGACGTCACATTAAACAAGACGGTTGCAAAATTATTGCTGTAGACAACTCGCAAGCCATGGTGGAACGGTGCAAATTGCATGTGAACGCCTACCGCTCTGAAACGCCGGTAGAAGTAATGGAAGCCGACATTCGTCACATTGAAATCAGTAACGCATCCGTTGTCGTGTTAAATTTTACACTTCAGTTTTTATCGCCTGACGATCGCTTCATTCTACTTGAAAAAATACACGCAGGTTTAAAACCAGGTGGTATCCTGATTTTGTCTGAGAAGTACGTATTTGAAAATGACTCAGCGAATGAACTGTTGATTGATCTGCACCACGACTTTAAACGCGCTAATGGCTACAGCGAACTAGAAATCAGTCAAAAACGCAGTGCTATCGAAAATGTCATGCGCCCAGATTCCATACAAGCCCATAAAGAGCGATTCGAACAACTCGGATTTTCAAGTTATGAAGTGTGGTTCCAATGCTTCAACTTCGGTTCTATGTTCGCCGTAAAATAGCGAATACTCTTTATTCTTTTTTATTGAAAATTTTAACGACGAAACCATGTTCAATTTTGCTCACTTTTACCAACTTATTGCTCAAGACACTCGCCTTCAACCTTGGTTGAATATCCTACCTCAGCAGCTTACAGACTGGCAAAATGCAGAGCACGGGGATTTCGAGCGCTGGCTGAAAGCACTGAATAAAATTCAGGAAGGCAAACCGGATAATATCGACTTAAAAAATTCGGTAACGCTATCGAATAGCACCCCCTTAGCATCAGGCGAATTAAAAAAGCTAGAAAGCTTACTAAAAACATTTCACCCATGGCGTAAAGGGCCTTACCACCTCCATGATATTCATATCGATACGGAGTGGCGAAGTGACTGGAAATGGGATCGCGTGCTTCCTCATATCTCCCCTTTGAACAATCGTTCTGTTTTAGACGTCGGTTGCGGCAACGGTTATCACATGTGGCGAATGTTGGGCGAAGGCGCAAGATTGTGCGTGGGCATTGACCCATCGCATCTATTTCTGGTTCAGTTTGAAGCCGTGAGAAAACTCATGGGGGGCGATCAACGCGCTCACTTATTGCCTCTTGGTATCGAGCAGCTGCCTGAATTGCAAGCCTTTGACACGGTATTCAGCATGGGGGTTTTATACCATCGACGCTCTCCTCTTGATCATCTCATCCAATTGAAAAACCAACTGGTTTCTGGTGGCGAGCTGATTTTGGAAACGTTGGTGATTGAAGGTGATGAAAACGCGGTATTGGTGCCCGTTGACCGTTATGCCCAAATGCGTAATGTGTACTTTTTTCCTTCCGCCAAAGCGCTGAAAGTATGGCTAGAAAAATGTGGATTTGAAGATGTTCGCATCGTTGATGAGAACGTCACAACGACAGGAGAACAACGCACAACAGATTGGATGACGCACAATTCCTTACCTGACTATCTCGACCCTGAAGATCCCAGCAAAACCGTGGAAGGTCACCCAGCGCCAAGGCGTGCTGTTCTGGTTGCTCGAAACCCCTGAGCTCCCAAATCTTGTGTTTTGAGGTGAAGATCTCAAAAAAACGCCTTAAGCTCTGACAACAGATTAACATTAGGATGCTTCACGCATCCTTTTTAATAATATACACTTTGCCTCACTTCCCGCTTTCAACCCGCAATAATAGGTCAATAATGCTTAAGAAGGTCGCCGCCTTAGCTGTTATTACAGCGCTTTCCGGATGCTCGCTGATCGATGGCGATAAATACAGTCAGTCTACTCAAGCTGCCATCCAACAATCTGAAACAAACCTGACCAATCAGCTTCACTCTTACTCAGCTCAAATTGACAAGCAAAACGATCAAATTAACTACTTAAGTATAGAGCTGTCGAATTTAAACAACGAAATATCCAAACTCAGACAAGAGCAAGCCGCCCAGTTCAAGAAACTAAGAGCAAAGAAAGCCGTGATTGAGCCGCCAAAGCACACAAGCCCCGTTGTGGAGCCGTCTCGTACCCTCATTCTTGGTGGCATTGAGAAGGTCAAAATCGACACCATTAAACAACAGTTTGATGCACGTGTTGATACAGGAGCAGCCACGTCTTCCATCAATGCTGTCGATATCCAAGAGTTTGAACGCAACGGCAATACATGGATTAAATTCCATATCAGCGATGGTAAAACGGCAAAAGAAGATCAACTTTGGATTGAATCCCCCGTCATTCGCTATGTCAAAATTCGGCAATCCACCAGCGAAGAAACGGAGCGCCGACCAGTGGTAGAACTTTGGGTGCAAGTGGGTAACATTCATGAAAAAGCGCAATTTACTTTGGCCGACCGCTCTCAAATGAGTCACGCTATCTTGTTAGGTCGTGAGTTTATTCAAGACATCGCTCTTGTGGATGTCAGCAAATCTTATCTGCAATCTGAAAACAAATAATCGCTAAGGAACGAGTACCATGACGTCTAAAGTGCCCTTTTACCTCGCGGTAGCCCTTCTCATTATTGCAGGGATTGCACTCAGTATTCTTCGCCATACCGATTATGGTGTCCCTTGGACACCGGGCGAAACGAGGCAAGTATGGGATGTGGAAGCCCGGGTCGAATTCACCGCAAATGGCAAATCAGTGAAAGCTTCTCTTGCCGCGCCTGGCACTCAAAGTGGCTTCACTTTGATCAATGAAAGTACGTCTTCACCCGGCTATGGCGTGGCCTACGTCAATACAGATGTTAGTCGTAGAGCAGAGTGGAGTATTCGAAGCGCAACTGGACCACAAGTTATCTACTACAAAGCACAATTTCTTGTTGATGAACAAGCAAAAGCCGCCGTCGTTCCTCCTTCTGATAAACCCATTGCAAAGCCTATTTTCGATGGACCACAAGATGCAGCCGCTCAGTCTTTGCTCCGGCAAGCGACAAATCGTAGTGCTGATAATGCAACGCTAACCCGTGAATTGATCAAACAGCTCAACGACAGTGACAACCAAAACGCGGCTTTATTGTTAAACACAAAAGACACCGTCAGCACCATGTCTAAGCTACTCAGTTACGCGGCTATCCCAAATAAAGTGGTGGGTGTCATCCAACTTGAAGATGGGCGACGCCGTCAAAACATCGTTCCTATGATTGAAGTATGGGATGGAAATAAGTGGGAGTTGTTCGATGCCAATACTGGGATTCAAGGAAAGCAAAGCCACTGGCTTGTGTGGGACGATTCTAATATTTCCCTTCTTGATCTGATTGGTGGGAAGAACAGCCAAGTCTTGTTTTCGATGATTGCTCAAGAAGTCACGCCTCAGCAAGCAACCAGTAAGAAAGTAGAAGCTGACAGCTTATTGAATTTCTCTATTCATAGTTTACCCATTGCAGAGCAGTCGATGTTTAAAACCATCATGCTTATCCCGATTGGTGCATTGATCGTTGTATTTCTGCGCGTCATTGTGGGTTTGAAAACGTCTGGAACCTTTATGCCTGTACTCATCGCGGTGGCGTTTGTACAGACACAGCTCCTCACGGGTATTGTTGGTTTCTTGCTGATTGTTGGAACGGGTTTGGTTATCCGCGGGTATCTTTCAAAGCTTAACTTACTGTTGGTCGCTCGGATCTCTGCCGTCATTATCACCGTCATCTTGATCATTTCTATCTTTACGATTGTGTCGTTCAATATCGGGTTGAATGAAGGGCTCACCATTACCTTCTTCCCTATGATCATCCTTTCTTGGACGATAGAAAGAATGTCGATTCTTTGGGAAGAAGAAGGCGGGAAAGAGGTCTTTATCCAAGGGGGTGGGTCTCTTCTCACTGCGGTATTGGTCTACCTTGCTATGACCAACTCATTTGTTCAGCACCTGACGTTCAACTTTATTGGGCTTCAGCTCATCGTTCTTGCTCTAATTTTGTTACTTGGTACCTATACAGGTTACCGCTTGACCGAACTTAGACGCTTTAAGCCACTAGCCGAGGACTAAAGCCATGTGGAGTAAGTTCACCTCCCCCTTTAAGCTGAAAAGCAAAGGGATAATGGGAATGAATCAGCGTAATCATAGCTATATCGGACGGTACAACGATCGTTCAAAGTATCCGTTGGTTGACGATAAACTGAAAACAAAAATCATCGCAGAACGCGCTGGTGCCGCAGTACCAAAGTTAATTGGTGTTATCAGTCATCAGGCGGAAGTAAAGTCTATTCACAAAATGGTAAAAGGCTGGCCTGGGTTTGTCATTAAACCCGCGCAAGGCAGCGGCGGAAAAGGCATTTTGGTGATCACTTCCCACAAAGATGGGGAGTACATTAAACCGTCAGGTTCCGCCATCAATAAAGAAGACGTCGAGCGCCATATCAGTAACGCCCTCGCGGGTTTGTTTTCTCTTGGTGGTAAAAATGATGTTGCGGTAGTGGAAAACCTCATTAAGTTTGACGATTGCTTTGAAGGTTTCAGTTACGAAGGCGTACCCGACGTCCGTATTATTGTGTTCAAAGGCTACCCAGTGATGGCCATGATGCGATTATCAACGTCCGATTCCGACGGAAAAGCGAACTTACACCAAGGTGCGGTCGGCGTAGGCATTGATATTGCGACAGGAAAAGCAATACGGGCAGTACAATTTGACCAGCCGATCCAAGTGCACCCAGATACAGGGAAAGATCTTTCTCTGCTGCAAGTTCCTCATTGGGAGCGTTTGCTGGTATTAGCGTCCAGCGCGTGGGAAATGACTGGGTTGGGTTACATGGGCACTGATATGGTGTTGGACAGAGAAGAAGGTCCTATGGTGTTGGAGTTGAATGCTCGACCTGGATTGGCAATACAAATTGCCAATGGCTGTGGTCTTTTACCACGCCTTCGCCATATTGAAAGCTTGGGGGAACCGGCTGAATACCCTAAGCCTGAAGAGCGAGTTGCCTATGCGGCGAAGACTTTTGGTTCGCAAAGATAACGTAAAGTTAACCTGTATTGGTGCAGCTAACTACCGATACCTCATAACCTAAAAGAGCCCCCTTCTGGTGCTCTTTTGGTCTTTATTCGTTGTTCTTTATTTTCCTAGCGCTTCTTTATAGTGCTTACGGCAAACAGAGACATACCGCTCATTTCCACCAATAGCCACTTGATCGCCTTCAGCGATGGCGTTGCCTTGCTCATCCGTTCGTATAACCATGTTGGCTTTTCTTCCACAATGGCAAATGGTTTTCAACTCGACCAGCTTGTCTGCCCATGAAAGTAAGTAGCGACTCCCTTCAAATAACTCACCCAGAAAATCGGTCCGCAAGCCATAACATAAGACAGGTATGCCTAACTTATCGACGACTTCTGTTAATTGATACACTTGATCACGTGAAAGAAACTGACACTCATCAACCAGAATACAATGGCGTTTTTTCTCTGCATTATGTTGTGAGATTTCTGTGTAGAGATCGGTTTCCTCATTAAACAATTGAGCTGCTGATTGCAGACCAATTCTGGAACTGACTTTACCCGTCCCGTAACGATCATCGAGTGCCGCAGTGTAAATCAAAGGATTCATACCACGCTCTTGATAATTAAATGAAGATTGAAGAAGCGTTGTCGATTTACCCGCGTTCATCGCCGAGTAATAGAAATACATTTGAGCCACAGAAGGTTTCCAAAATTATAAATCAGAAAAAAGGGCTGAAACCTCAGCCCTTTATAAAATCGTTACTATTTATTTACGACGCCAGATTGTCCCTTCAGGACCATCTTCAAGTACGATGCCCATGTCAGTCAACTTGTCACGTGCCATATCCGCGTTCGCCCAATCTTTTGCCGCTCGCGAGTCGTTACGAAGCTTAATCAGTGCCTCGATTTCAGCAACTTCATCATCATTGCCCGACGCCGCACCTTGTAAGAACGCTTCTGGCTCTTGATGAAGAATCCCAATCACATCGGCTAATTCACGCAGCAGTGCACCCAGTGCAGAGGCTTTTTCTAAATTTTCACCTTTAAGGCGGTTTACTTCACGTGCCATATCAAACAACACAGAATACGCTTCAGGCGTATTGAAATCATCATTCATAGACTCAGTAAAGCGAGTCACATACTCTTCACCACCTGCTGGAGACGCCGTTAAATCCAAACCACGAAGAGACGTATACAGACGCTCAAGAGAAGCACGAGCTTGGTTTAGGTTTTCTTCGCTGTAGTTTAGCTGGCTACGATAATGACCAGACATTAAGAAATAGCGAACCGTTTCCGCATCATAATGAGTCAAAACATCGCGAATGGTAAAAAAGTTGCCTAGTGACTTAGACATTTTTTCGCGATCGACCATCACCATACCGCTGTGCATCCAAGTGTTGACATACTGAGTATCATGAGCACAGCATGATTGTGCAATTTCATTTTCATGGTGCGGGAATTGCAAATCTGAACCACCACCATGAATATCAAAATGATCGCCTAGAATAGAAGAGTTCATTGCAGAACATTCGATGTGCCACCCCGGACGACCTGGCCCCCAAGGCGATTCCCACGTTGGTTCACCCGGTTTGGACATTTTCCAAAGTACAAAATCTAATGGGCTGCGTTTTGCCAGCTCAATATCAACACGGGCACCCGCTTGAAGTTGATCCAAATCCTGACGAGACAGTTTTCCGTATTCATCGTATTTCTTCACTTCAAACATAACATCACCGTTATCGGCAACATACGCAAAGCCACGCTCTATTAAGGTTTCGACTAATTCAATGATTTCTTGAATAAACTGAGTGGCTCTTGGCTCAACATCTGGGCGCTTCATATTCAATGCATCAAAGTCGGCGTGCATATCACCGATTAAGCGCTCAGTTAAGGCATCGCATGTCTCACCATTCTCTGCCGCTCGTTTGATGATTTTGTCATCAATATCGGTGATATTGCGAACAAACGTCAAATCGTAGCCAAGGTAACGAAGATAGCGTGAAACAACATCAAAGGAAACGAACGTACGACCATGCCCGATATGACAGAGATCATAGATAGTTACTCCACAAACATACATGCCAACTTTTCCAGCATGAATGGGTTTAAATTCCTCTTTTTGTCGTGTGAGTGAGTTGAATATCTTTAACATGATCTCTATTTATCAATTGGTGGTTTTTAGGACGCATGAGTATAACAAGACAGCTGAAGTTAAGTAATAGCTCAATTTCAGAAATCACCTTTGAAAATGTTATTTCGCTCTAATCGAACAAGTTTTACTCATGCTACGTTCCTTAGTGTACCGCTTGTGTAAATTTGAAGTTACGCTAGAATTCGGTATCCATTCCAATTAATTTTTAAAGGAAGCTATCATGATCACCCTTCACACCAACTTTGGTGACATCAAGATCCAATTAAATGATGAAAAAGCACCAGAAACCAGTGCTAACTTTTTACAGTACTGCCGTGATGGTTTTTATGACAACACTCTTTTCCACCGCGTTATTGATGGATTCATGATCCAAGGCGGCGGCATGACTTCAGGTTTGCGTGAGAAAGAATCCCGCGCGCCAATCAAAAATGAAGCGAACAATGGTTTGAGCAACAAAGTGGGCACACTTGCCATGGCTCGTACTATGGAACCGCATTCGGCGAGCTCTCAATTCTTCATCAACGTTAACGACAATACCTTCCTTGATTTTAAATCGGAAAGCCTAGACGGCTGGGGTTACTGTGTATTTGGTGAAGTTATCGACGGAATGGACGTTGTAAACAAAATTAAAGACGTTGCGACTGGTTCAATGGGAATGCACCAAGACGTTCCTCTTGAGGAAGTGCTTATCACTGGCACAACCATCGAAGAATAATCAATCAAGGGAGCTTCTCGCTCCCTTTTCTAAGGCTTATGACCACTCTTTTTATTTCCGATCTGCATTTATCTCCTGCTCATCCTGAAATTACAGAAGGCTTTTTTTATTTCCTTGAGCATCACGCAGCGAAAGCTGAAAAGCTGTATGTATTAGGTGACCTGTTTGATTTCTGGATAGGTGATGATGATAACTCCCCTTTTAGCCGATCTATTGTAAACGCCTTCAAATCGCTCACTGATTCTGGCGTGCGTTGTTATTTCATTCACGGAAACCGCGATTTTCTAATCAGTCACCGTTTCAGTAAAGAGAGCGGTGTTGAGCTTTTGCCTGAAGAAGTAAAAATAGACCTTTATGGAACACCGACACTGCTTCTTCATGGCGATACATTGTGCCTTGACGATGTTAAGTACCAAGAATTTAGAAAAACCGTTCACCAACGATGGCTGCAAAAATGGTTCTTGTGTGTACCACTGTTCCTGCGAAAGAAAATCGTCAAGAATATTCAAAATAAAACCCGAAGCAACAAGAAAGCAAAAGCTTTGGAGATCATGGATGTTACAGAGCCTGAAGTGAAACGAATCATGGATTTGCATGGTGTTTCTCTGATGATTCATGGACACACGCATAGGCCGGATGAACACCATGTTGAGCTCATGAATACCCATGGTAAAAGAGTGGTATTGGGAGATTGGTATAAGGAAGGCTACGTATTAGCCTATAATGAAACTGGGGGTAAACGAATTACTTTTCCACTTAAATAATTCCTTTTCCACTTAAATAGATAAAGCACCCCATCTAACGTAACACAGTGTAACGGGCGATTGAGCTAGATATAGATAAATCTTTTCGTCTGATTACTATGCAGCACCACTCCAATAACTAGACGCGAGCAATACCATTGAAATACTCTTATGTTGCGCGACAACCCATATTTGACCTTGCTCTCCAGACTATGGGTTATGAGCTGCTATTTCGTGATGGTCCGAATAATACGTTTCCAGACATTGAACCCGAACTGGCAACAAAGCGGTTATTCAGCGATCAGTTTTTGAGCCCAAATCAAAACAATTTGGGTTCAAAAAAAGGGTTTGTCAATTTCCCTTATGACAGTTTGATCAATCAAATACCTGCTCTGTTTCCACGTAACTCGATTATTATTGAAGTACTGGAAAACTGTGAACCGACAGATGAGCTTTATAAAGCGCTTGAAGACTTATACTTACTTGGCTACAAGATAGCTCTGGATGACTTTATTCCAAGCCCAGAATGGAAGCGTTTCTTGCCTTTGATATGTATCATCAAATTTGATATTCGCACAGTCCCTATCAGCAAAGCAGCCTACTTCATTTCAAAACTTAAGAGCACAAATATCCAATTTTTGGCAGAGAAAGTAGAAACGTATGAAGAGTTCCAACAAGCAAAAGAGGCTGGGTTTACTTTATTCCAAGGGTACTTTTTTGCTAAACCTGAAATGATACAGCATCGTGCTATTGAGCCTTCACTGCTCACTGTTGTTCAGTTGTGCAAAGAAATCTCTAGCAACCAAATCAATTATGACGAGATTGAACGCTTGGTCGCAACGGATGTCTCTCTCTCGTACAAGCTTCTACGTTATGTCAACTCCTCTTCTAGTATTTCGAATGAAATCAAGTCATTCAAACAAGCTCTGGTTTATTTGGGTGAAAATAAACTAAGGAAATTTGTCTCTTTGGTTGCCGTTTCAATCACGAATGAAGGTAAGCCCAGTACGCTTTATACCTTGTCGATAACCCGAGCTAGGTTCTGCGAATTGTTGGCATCTCACTGCCAAAATAAGACGAATAAAGGTCTCGCTTTTCTCACTGGCATGTTGTCTTTGCTGGATTCTTTATTAGATCAACCCATGGAAGAAATTCTCCAATCCATACCTGTTGATAACAAGGTTAAAGATGCTCTGCTAAACCAAAGCGGTGTGTTGGGAGACATTTACTCACTGGTTAAAGCCTTTGAACGTGCTGATTGGGAAACGGCTATATCCAAGCGAGGCGTTCTTGAATTAAGTGAGGGTTGTGTTGCTGATTGTTACCGCGAAGCGATCAGTTGGTCACAAGAGTTAATGGATGTAGATTAACGTCTGTTTGCCTCTTATTGCTCTCTACCTTTCACTTTTAAAGCGTGGTAGCCTCCTACCCTGAAATAAATTTAAACTCAGGCTAAATTGAAGACACACTTTGGTTTAGCTTACGATGCTTTGTCTGGTAGAAATTCTATGTCTCATTGCCCATGTGGAAACCCCCAACCTTATCAAGATTGCTGTGAAATCGTGCACTTAAATCACGCTGCTGCTGCTCAGCCCGAGATGTTGATGCGTGCTCGCTATAGCGCACACGTTAAAGGACTGGTGGACTTCGTTGTTAACACCTACCATCCATCAAAAAAGGCCAATGAGCAAAGGGAAGACATTGCCAGATCCGTGAACAGCGACTGGTGTAAACTAGATGTGATCAACACCGAAAGCGGAAGCCATGCCGATGAAGGTTATGTTGAGTTTAAAGCCTACTTCAATGAGGATAACAAGCAGTATTGCTTAGGGGAGCGATCTCGATTCCTGCGGGAAAATGGCGTGTGGTATTACATTGATGGGATCTTTCCAGAAGAAACACAACCCATGGAAGATCCTAGGCTAAGTCAGCCAGTGACCAACTTGAAAGTTGGACGAAACGACCCATGCATTTGTGGCAGTGGTAAAAAATTCAAAAAATGTTGCGGCTAGCTAACACGGTACAGTAGACAAAAAACAAGGATGAAAGAAGCCTCTGAATGAAGAGGCTTCTATAAACAGTAAATTAAAAGACTATTTATGGCGCTCTTTCAGTTTATTGATAACGTCGTTCATTGATAGCCCTTGATCTTGCAGTAACACCAGCAAGTGATAAATCAGGTCGGCAGACTCACAAACTAGCTCCGCCTTGTCGCCCGACGTCGCCGCAAGCGCAACTTCAACCCCTTCTTCGCCCACTTTTTGCGAAATACGCTTGGTGCCACGGGTATATAAGCTGGCAGTGTAGGAAGAGTCTGGATCGGCGTTCTTGCGGGCAGCCAATAACTGCTCAAGCTGATGAAGCCATACCATTTGAGACTCTTCTTGGGGGTCGCAATCCCAACACGTTGTTGTGCCTTTATGGCAGGTGGGTCCAACAGGCTCAACCTTTACAAGCAAAGTATCGTTATCGCAATCTAATGAGATGTTTTTCAATGCGAGAACGTTACCCGACGTTTCACCCTTAGTCCACAAACGTTCTTTCGTTCTTGAGAAAAAAGTGACTTGCCCCGTTTCTCCTGTTTTAGCCAACGCGTCTTGATTCATGTACCCCATCATTAAGACTTGGCTAGACTGAAAATCTTGTACGATGGCTGGAACTAAACCTTCAACCTTGTCCCAATCGATGCGCTCAGACAGTGCATTGACTTCCGCGGATTCAAAACTCATAATCGCACCTCTACACCTACTTCTTTCAAATATTTTTTCAGCTCACCGATATTGATGACTTGCTTGTGGAAAACCGAAGCCGCTAGAGCTCCATCCACGTTTGTCGCTTGATATGCCTCGGCAAAGTGCTCCATGGCACCAGCACCACCAGATGCAATCAATGGGACGTTGCAGACTTTTCGAACCATATTCAATTGTTCGATGTCATACCCATTTCTCACGCCATCTTGATTCATCATGTTCAAGACGATTTCACCCGCACCACGTTTTTGGACTTCTTGAACCCAATCTCGAGTTTCCCACTGCGTTGCTTTTGTGCGTGCTTCATCGCCTGTGAACTGATACACCTGATATTTACCAGTCTCTTTATCGTAGTAGGAATCGATACCGACAACGATGCACTGAACACCAAATTTATCCGCCAAGTCTGTGATCAACTCTGGGTTGGCAAGCGCTGGTGAGTTGATGGACACCTTATCTGCACCAAACTCTAAAATTCGCGCGGCATCTTCTGTAGACTTAATGCCCCCCGCCACACAAAATGGAATATCAATCACTTCCGCTACGCGGGCAACCCAGCTTTTATCAACCACACGACCATCACTCGATGCCGTAATATCATAAAAGACCAACTCATCAGCACCCTCTTGAGCGTATCGCTGAGCAAGGGGCACGATATCACCAATGATCTCGTGATTTCGGAATTGGACCCCTTTCACCACTTGACCATCACGGACATCAAGGCACGGGATTATTCGCTTTGCCAACATGAAAAGGCCTCCTCAGCTGTAAATTTACCGTCTAACAAAGCACGCCCAACAATAACACCAGCGACACCACTTCCTTTTAACGCTTCAATATCAGCCAATGAGCCAATACCACCAGACGATTGAAACTGTACTTGCGGGTACTGTTTACATAAATCGACATAAAGCTCGACGTTCGAGCCCGCCAATGTCCCATCACGGGAAATATCGGTGCAAAGTACGTGCGTTAAGCCGACCATTAGATAATCTTCAATAAGCGCTTCAATAGTGACGCCAGAATCTTCTTGCCAACCAGAAATAGCAACTTTGCGCACACCGCTCTCGTCAATATTGATGTCGAGGGCTAATACCAGTTTCTCTGCGCCGTACTTCTCCATCCAACCTTTGACAAGTTCAGGTTGCTTCACGGCAGTAGAGCCCACAACCACACGTTGGGCTCCGGCTTCCAGTAAGCTGACCACGTCTTGTTCGCTTCTTACCCCACCGCCAATTTGAATGTTGGCTGGCGTACTCGCCAGCAGTTTGGCGATCAAATCAAGCTGGCGTGCCGTCGTATCTTTAGCACCAGTCAGATCGACCAGATGCAGCCAATTCGCGCCCGCTTGATGGTATAAATTGAACTGTTCAACCGGATCCACTTTGTATTCGGTTACTTGACCGTAATCCCCTTGATAAAGACGAACGACCTGACCTTCAATTAAATCGAGAGCTGGAATAATCACTTATAGTTCCCTTATAAATTCAGAAAGTTTTCAATGAGCTTAGAGCCGGCTTGAGAAGAACGTTCTGGGTGAAATTGCACACCATAATAGTTACCACTTTGAACCGCTGCGGTGAACGGCCTTCCATAATCACAGTTGGCAATCGTATAGTCACCCACTGGCATAGCAAAGCTGTGTACGAAATAGAAATACTCACCTTCCTCAATCCCCTTAAATAACGGGTGCCCAGTTTTGGCTGAAACCGTATTCCACCCCATATGTGGCAAAGGTAAATCGCCGGTTTCCATTAAGGTGACTTCCCCATCACACAATCCTAGACATTCCACCCACTCATTGGCTTTTTGTCCTTTCTCTTGAGAGGCTTTTCCTAGTAGCTGCATACCTAAACAAATACCGAGCAAAGGTTTCTCAACTTTCTTAACAAGATCAATCAGATCTCGCTCTCTCAGGTTTTTCATTGCCTCACTTGCGGTTCCAACACCGGGCAAAAACAGCTTATCTGCCGCGAGTACCACATCAGGGTCTTTAGAAATGACGACCTCATAGCCCAAGCGTTCAATCGCAAACTTCACAGAGGACACATTGGCGCATCCGGTATCAATAATGACAACTTTTTGTTCTGTCACGTGTCGGTTCCCCTTTAAAGCATGCCTTTGCTGCTTGGTAATTCGTTGCCTTCTACTTTGATGGCTTGGCGAAGTGTGCGACCAAATGATTTGAATAAGCTTTCTACAATATGGTGGTCGTTGTCACCTGTAGAAGATAGGTGCAAGGTACACGCCATTGAATCCGCGATTGATCGGAAAAAATGTTCCGCCATTTCTGTTGAAAAGTCACCCACCATTTCACGGCTAAATTTTGCATCAAAGACTAGGTAGGCTCTGCCAGATAAATCGAGGGCACACTGAGCCAAACATTCGTCCATTGGCAAACTGAACCCAAAACGTCCAATACCACGCTTATCACCTAAAGCTTCTTTCAGAGCTTGCCCCAATGCCAGTGCCGTGTCTTCAACGGTGTGGTGATCATCAATGTGCAAATCCCCTGCAACACTGCACTTCATTTGGAATCCGCCGTGCGTTGCTATCTGGTCAAGCATGTGATCAAAGAAACCTAGGCCGGTTTTGATGTCATTGCCACCTTGCTCATCAAGGTTCACGTTTACCTTAATGTCAGTTTCTTTGGTAGTACGAACGACTTCAGCAATGCGCGCTTTTACGGTCAGGTCTTTGACAATCTGCTTCCAACCCATGGTGTCTGGGTTGTATTGAATTCCTCTAATCGCCATGTTCTCGGCTAATTGAAGATCCGTTTCGCGGTCGCCTATCACCACTGAACTTCGAAAGTCCACTTTGCCACCTTGAAGATACTCTTTCACCATACCCAATTGTGGTTTTCGGCAAGAACACTTGTCTTCTTCAAAGTGCGGGCATATCAGAACGTCGTCAAATTTCACCCCCTGCGATTCAAACATTTCCATCATCATATTATGTGGAGCGTCGAAATCTTCTTGAGGGTAGCTGTCTGTACCGAGCCCATCTTGGTTCGTCACCATAACCAATCGATAACCCGCCTCTTGCAATGCCAGTAGGCTAGGAATCACGTACGGTTCGAATTTTAATTTATCGAGACGATCCACCTGAAAATCGACGGGTGGTTCAACAATCAACGTACCATCACGATCAATAAATAGAATTTTTTGCTGCTTGCTCACGACGACTTCCCTTCTTTAAGCGACATTTTTAGCTAACTGATTGCGAATAAAAGCGACAACTTTTTCACATTCTTCACGATTTCCAACACTGATGCGTACGCAGTTTTCAATGGGCGAATTTCGCAAAATGATTCCACTGTCCCACGCAGCTTTGAATATGGCTTCACCATCTTCAAATTTAACGAGCAGGTAGTTCCCCCATCCTTCAAAAACCTCCACCCCTTCCAACATGCTAAGTCCGACTTGAAGGTAGGCTCGGTTTGCGTTCAAATCTAACGATTGGAATTTCATTCTGGCTAACCCAGCCTCAGAAAGCGCTTGAATGGCAATCTCTGCGACCGGAATGGGGACGGGATAAGGTGCGATGACTTTCAACAGCACATTGATCAATTCTTCATTTGCCAATGTGAATCCACAGCGTAGCCCTGCCAACGCAAACGCTTTAGAAAGCGTACGTAAAATGGCAAGATTAGGATACTGCGCTAAGAGATCCGACGTTGAAGCTTCTGGGCAGAAATCAATATACGCTTCATCCATCACGACGATGGCGCGATCTTTTGTCATTTCAAGCAAAGAAACAATGTCTTCACGTTTGACTAGATTCCCCGTTGGGTTGTTAGGGCTGCATACGAAAACCAGCTTCACATTCGCTAAATTGTCTTCAATCCCGTTCAGATCCAACTGCCAATCCTGTGTTAATGGGACCGCTTTTCTCTCAACACCAAAGGTTTCTGCGCTAATGGCATACATACCGTATGTGGGTGGGCAGTAAAGAATGGCATCTTCATTTGGTTCACAGAAAGCACGAATCAATAGTTCAATGCCTTCATCTGCGCCGCGCGATGTTAAGGTTTGCTCCGGCTTAACACCGGCATAAGCGGCATACGCGTCAATCAGATCTTTGGGTTGACATTCGCTATAGCGATTTAAGCGCGCAAAATCCGTTTTGTATTCATTATCGAAAGGCGATTCATTAGCATTGAGCCATACATCTCCCGAGCCGCCAATTTTACGGGCAGAAAGATAAGGCGTTAACGTTTGAACCTGCTTACGAGCCAGCTTTTCCATCACAACTCTCCTTCTTGCAATTTTTCTATGCGAATGGTGACGGCACGTTTGTGTGCGTCAAGCCCTTCGGCCTCCGCCATCGTGACAACGGTTGGGGCCAAAATTTTCAACCCATCCGATGTTAACTCTTGTACGGTCATGCGCTTGGAAAAGTCGGCTAAACCCAAGCTTGAATAGGTGCGAGTGTATCCATAAGTCGGAAGCACGTGGTTGGTACCTGAGGCATAGTCACCAGCGGACTCTGGCGACCAGTCACCCAGAAAAATAGAGCCTGCATTATCGAGCAGAGGAAGCAGTTCACGAGGTTTTTTGGTTTGAACAATCAGATGTTCAGGACCATAAAAGTTCGAAATAGAGACACATTGCGTTAGAGAATCTGCTATTACAATCAAACTTGAGCCCAAAGCTTGCTCTGCAATGTCCGCACGAGATAGCGCCTTTAGCTGACGCTGAACGGCATCCGTGACTTTGTCGGCAATGACGGGAGAAGGCGTTACCAGCACCACTTGAGAGTCTGGTCCGTGTTCAGCTTGGCTCAGTAAATCGGCGGCGATAAACTCTGGTTCTGCGGTGTCATCGGCGATAACAAGCACTTCTGACGGACCTGCTGGCATGTCGATAGCCGCACCACGAAAATCGTTGCTTACCTGACGCTTTGCTTCTGTTACGTACGCATTACCTGGTCCGAAAATCTTGTCGACCTTACTTACAGAATCGGTGCCATATGCCATTGCGGCGATCGCTTGACCACCGCCCACATTATAGACTTCGTCGATATTACACAGTTGCGCGACATAAAGAATTTCATCCGCAATCGGAGGGGGTGAGCACAATACGACTTTACGACACCCTGCAATTTGGGCAGGCACACCTAACATAAGCACAGTAGAGGGTAAAGGCGCACTGCCGCCTGGAATGTATAACCCAACGGTATTAATTGGGCGAGTCACTTGTTCACAAACGACGCCTGGCTGAGTCTCTACTTTAATCGGCTGGGATTTTTGAGCTTTATGAAACATAGCGATGTTAGCATACGCTTGCTCTAGAGCTTGTTTCATTTCACTAGATAGACGACTTGACGCTGCCTGAATGTCCTGCTTAGACACTCGAACGGAAGCCGGAGTCACACCATCGAATTTTTCAGTCAATTCGATCAATGCTGCATCGCCATCTGTTCGTACTTTTTTGATCACATCAGAAACAGCAGCGGTAATATTCGCTCCTGCCGTTATGGCAGGGCGCTCTAAAACAGCGTCTTGCTGCTCTTCACTTAAGGATTGCCAAACTACGGTTCTCATCCCATTACTCCATCATTTTTTCAATTGGCAGTACCAGAATTGAGCTTGCGCCAAGTGCTTTCAATTGCTCCATCGTTTCCCAGAAAAGATTTTCGGTGCTGACAAGATGTACGGCAACGCGGTTTTTCTCAGCGGACAACGGAAGCACAGTTGGATCTTCAGCGCCTGGAAGTAAAGCTTTGACTTGCTCTAGCTTATCGGTCGGAGCGTGTAGCATGATGTACTTCGACTCTTTGGCTTGTAGAACCCCTTGCATACGCGTCAATAACTTTTCGATCAGAGCGGTTTTGTCAGTATCAAACTCACCTTTGCGTTGAATCAGAGTCGCCTTAGATTTGAAGATAACTTCCACTTCTTTAAGGCCATTTGCTTCAAGTGTCGCACCTGTCGAAACAAGGTCAGCAATCGCATCAGACAGCCCTGCTCGCGGCGCAACTTCAACAGAACCCGTTAATACACAGGCACTGAACTCAACACCTTGTTCATCCATGTAGCTTTTAAGTAGTTGAGGGTACGTTGTTGCAATGCGTCTACCGGCAAGGTCTTGAGGTCCTTTATATTCTTCATCTTTATCAATAGCGATGGATAAGCGACAACCACCAAAATCTAAACGACGAAGCGGGACAAATTCGCATGGTTCTCCTAGTGCTTTTCTGTCTAAACGTACTTCTTCCAATTCATTTTCGCCAATGAAACCTAAGTCAACAACGCCGTCCATAATAAGACCAGGAATATCGTCGTCTCGCACAAGCAGAAGATCGATAGGCATATTTTCGGAGTGAACGACAAGTCTTTCCCCCATAATGTTGAACTTAGCACCACATTTTTTAAGTAGGTCTAGACACTCTTTACTCAAGCGTCCTTTTTTTTGAATGGCAATTCTTAGGCGTTGTGTTTGCATTACGATGTCCCTATGCGAAATTTAGTGAATATTTAATATTTTATAAGCCGTTAAAAATGAAAAAACCCTCGGGAATTTTCTCTCCCGAGGGTTTAAATCTGTATTTTCTGATTCAACCACCGAGAGTTCTGAGCCTCTCGGGTATGCGTAAACCTCCCGAAAGACTAATCAGGATGATGATGATGAATGTTCATTACACTTTTACGCATAGTTAGTTTCTCCTTGAGTTAACTCCACACTAACTAAGCTCAAATGGATTTGCAAGACTCTATTCAAAAAAAATGACCTTCTCGATAATCATACTTTTTTGCTTGCCCTTAGAAACGGTGAAACAAATGCATCCAGTTGGTTAATAAACGACAACGCGGTAGAAAGGAAAAGAGCAGGCTTTCACCTGCTCATTGCATAACGTTTATCGCTTATACCTTAATGGGACTTTGTCTACGTTTGGAAGCGACACTCAAAGCACCGCACACCACAACAAATGTCACACTCGCGGCTGCGAATGAGAATAAAATGGATGATGTCATTCCTAAAACAATAAACCCAACACAAGATACCAGCGCAATGGATAGTGCATAAGGCAATTGCGTTGCAACGTGGTCAATGTGATTACAACGGGCACCTGTCGAAGACAATATCGTCGTATCAGAAATGGGGGAACAGTGATCTCCAAATACAGAACCCGCTAAAACCGCACTCAACATAGGAAGCATCAACGCTAAATCGGTCGCACCAGCCATATCACCCGCGATAGGTAACATAATGCCAAATGTTCCCCAAGAGGTCCCCGTCGAGAATGCCATCAAACCAGATAGTAAGAATAAAATAACTGGCAGCCAATGAGCACTGATGTTTCCTTGAACTAAGGATGAAAGGTAAGTTCCTGTTTTCAAGTCGCCTATGACTGAACCAATTGTCCATGCAAAAAACAAAATTAATATTGCACCGAACATTGAACCCGCACCGACCCATAAAGTTCGAACAATTTGAGAGAACTCAATTTTCTGTCGGAAAACCGTAATCAGTGCTGTCACTAAACCAATGAGACCGCCGTAGCATAAAGATGTACCCACATCGGTATTTTCAAACGCACCTAACAGATCAAATCCTTTACCTGATTCGGCAAGTGATTCTGCTCCAGTGTATAACATAAAGAATATTGTCGCTAAAATTAAAGCAACAATTGGCATAATTAAATCAGCAACTCTGCCCTTTTCACTTTCGCTAATATCAAGGTCTTCACTTAATTCATAGCTAGATTGATTATTAACGTCATCAAATCCCATTCCTTGAGAAGCTTCAATTTCTTTTTTACGCATCGGTCCAACGTCTAACTGGAACCACACCACAGCAAACACCATCAGCAATGCAAATACCGCATAAAAATTCATTGGAACCATATTGACATAAGCACTCAACGCAGAAGAATACCCCGTTAGCCCGTGAGTGACTAAAATACCACCGATAATGGTCATTATATATGCGCCCCAACTAGACACTGGCATTAACACACACATCGGTGCTGCAGTAGAGTCTAGAATATAAGCAAGTTTAGAACGCGATACATAAAATCGGTCGGTCACTGGGCGAGATATAGCTCCGACGGCTAAGCTATTAAAGTAGTCATCAACAAAAATAAAAACACCTAAAAATGCAGCAAGTAACTTTGAGCCACGCTTACTTTTTACTCGGCTTTGTGCCCATTCCGCAAATGCTCGAGTACCGCCAGACAATGTCAGCAAAGCTGTTGTCATTCCTAATAATAAAAGAAAAGCAACAATACTCATATTCCAGCTATTAAGGCTGCTTTCTTCTGCTTTTACACCATCAACAGTAACTTCATTAGTTTCAATAACTACGCTATATACTTTATCCCATATATATTTAATTGAATCAGTAATTGAATAGTCAGTGATCAGTAAACCACCAAGCAAAATGCCCATACCTAATGAGATAAGAACTCGGCGGGTAATAATAGCCAGCCCTAAAGCAACAAGCGGTGGCAACAACGAAAGGGGAGATGATGCAAAATCTAATAAATTCATGATCTTCAGAAACCAATATTTGGTTAGAGATCTACTGCAGTTGGTATTATATATACCTTAAGTTGAACAAGCGAAAGGGAAGTGAACACTTCACCCAACCCCACAGTAGCGCTCCATAGTTTAACAACAATATAGACTATGGCAGTGTTATACCTATTCGGATATAACCCCAGCATTGAAGCGTGATGGCTTTCAATACTTCGGCAATAACGCCTTTCTGTTTCCCTCTTCGGTATCACTCTCTTGAAACATACTGATCGTTACTGCGCCTCTACCTTGGGTGCTGTATTGATTAAAAAACCACCACCCAAATCAGGTTCGAGTAATTCTACGGATACAAAAGCGTTTTGCAACATATAATTTTAATTTTCAACCGTCTTGATGAAACTTTCGACTAGACTGCGTGTCTATATACCATATACTTACACTTTTCTGACATTTAGCGCATTAAATATTGACGTATTCTATCCTGCTAAATAAGTAATTAAATATATTTTTAGAAATGTGTATTTGAATTTCGATATATTTGAAATAAAATTATATTGTATTCTCGATTTACACTGTTATTATTGTGTACGTTTACTAAAATAAGAATGGGACTGAACATGTCAGATATTGCAAAAACCCTGCTTAATATTCGCAGTCTACGAGCATTTGCTCGTGATCTACCGCTTGAGCACTTGGAAGAAGCGCTGGATAAATTAACTACCGTTGTTAATGAACGTCGCGAAGTTGAAGCTGCAGAATTAGCAGAAAAAGCCGAGCGCGAAGCTAAATTAGCTGAATACGCAAATATGATCGCTAAAGATGGAATCGATGTAGATGACCTTATTGCAGCGCTATCCGGAGAAACAAAATCTAAAGCGAAGAAAAAGCGTGATCCTCGCCCAGCAAAATATAAATACACGATTGATGGTGTAGAAAAGACTTGGACAGGTCAAGGTCGTACTCCTTCTGCAATTCAAGCACAATTGGATTCAGGTAAAGATCTGGATGATTTTCTAATCTAGCTTTCAGTTTGTTACAAAATTTATTGTAACACTGGGCATGTCCCTTGATTCTACACACCAGTGTTTCATATATTGAGCCGAAATTTATATAGATTTCGGCTTTTTTAATGCCACTCTTTGCATTACACCCACCATCCCCTCACAACATATTTTTATATTATTGATAACCATTCAAACCATTTTATTTAAAATATATTCATCTAAGCTCACTCTAATTATATTCTTTTTCCAATAATACACTTAAACCATACCCTTTTGATTTATTTGTATTTTCTCTCCTATCGATTCAACCAATTCAGAAAATCCTTGCCGCTCCTTTCCGAATGCATATACTATAAATACTGTACATTTATACAGGCTTATGAAGATGCATGAGATAATAAAGGCACTAAAACAAAAAAACTTACTATGGAACGGGACAAAGACACTACACCAAGCAAATGTTGTTCCTTCAGGCTATACCGAGCTAGATAACAAATTAGGCGGTGGCTTTCCAAATAAAGGGGTTATCGAAATCAATACGTTTACTGGTATCGGTGAGTTACGACTGTTAGATGCATTTTTAAGCAACATTACAGACGACAGACTCAGGGTCTTTATTCATCCTCCTGGAAAGATATGCGGTGAGTTTTTCGTAACGCAAGGCTATAAACTTGATAAGATTATTGTTGTTTCCCCAAAGAACGGCAAAGAAGCTTTATGGGCTACCGAGCAATCCTTGAAAAGCGGAGCCTGTTCTCATGTATTACTCTGGTGTGACACATTAGAAATACATCAAGTAAAGCGGTTACAAATGGCAAGTGAAACGGGTCATTGCTCACTCGTTATCTTCAAACCACAGAAACAAACCTTTCCTCTGCCCGTCTCTCTCAGTTTAAACCTTGAAGCTCATTCAACTGGCTTAAAGATTACAATCAATAAACGTAAAGGAAGGTTAGGGAGAACAACCTTATGTTTAGACATGTCTCGTCACTGGATGAATTTAACTAAAGCTCCTACAAATAATATCGTTGTGCCCTTTCCTCTTCTTAAGCGAAGATAAACGATGTTGTGGCTTTATCTGAATTTTACTCATCTACAGCTTGATGCTTCATTTTGTGGCTCAGCTTATGATGGTCATATTGCTATCGTTAATAACGAAAACCTAATCGTACAACTTACACCTTGCGGTTATGCCGCTGGACTAAAACTCGGTATGAACCTTGGAACAGCAGCATCACTCTGCCACGATTTACAAATTCATTCATACGACGCCAATATTGAACAAACAAAATTACGGGAAATAGCACGATGGCTTTACTTAATCACCTCAGACATCACATTGTTTGAACCTAATGGCATTCTTTTGAAAATCAGCGATATGCTCTCACTGTATTCTAATATTGAACATTACTGGTCAACCATTCAATCTCACTTGCAATACTTTAATATACGCTATGATTATTCAACAGGATTTTCCCCACTTTCAGCACAAATACTTTCTCAACAGAAAATACATTTAATTACAGATAATAAACAATTCTTAAAAAAGAAACTTTATGCGTTACCTTTATCGGTTAGTGGACTGCCTCACCAAACAGTAGAAAAACTTTCCCGTGTAGGTATTGAGACTTTCTCTGATCTATTAGCCGTACCTATGGCCGATATTGCTAAGCGTTTTGATATAGATCTTATTAACTATATAGGAAAAGTAACAGGCAGGTTTAAGCATCCTGTTGATTTCTATCATCCACAACAAACCTTTAAATATTCTCTCGATCTATTCTATGAGATAGAAAATGTTCAATACCTCGAAAAACCACTAAGTAAATTACTGAAAAAATTGGAACATTTTCTGAAATTACGTGATCAAGTTGCTCATGACATTGACGTTATTTTACGTCTTAGGAATAAACAGTATGTCAGCTTTACAATAAGTTCAGCACAAGGGGAGTATCTAGCTGTTCGCTGGATAAACTTATCCAAACTTACCTTAGAGTCTATTTCAATTAGTTCTCCCGTAATAGCAATAAGCTTGGGCACTAAACGAGTTGAGCAGCAAGCCAGCTTCAACACCGACCTATTTACAGGTCAGAAAGGTAAGACAACGGCACTAGAACTCATGTCCGTATTGGAAGCGAAATTAGGCAAAGAAGCCGTGAGCCGACCTAGTGTTATTCCAGATCCTCGACCCGAAGTTGCCAATATATACTCTTCTCCCCTCTCTGAACAACTGGATGACCCTTTATTCAAGCCTAAACTTAGACCGAGTATTCTCCTCCCGCATCCTGAACGCCTGACAGAGGAAGTATCCATCACACAAGGACCGGAAAGAGTGGCTACAGGCTGGTGGGATAATCACCCTGTAATCAGAGATTACTTTATTGCTCACAGTCATGATGGTCGCTGGCTTTGGGTATTCAGAACACCAAAGAAACAATGGTTTCTGCACGGAATATTCAGTTAGGTTTTTATGGGCTACACCGAGTTATTTTGCCAAACTAATTTCTCTTTCTTAGAAGGCGCTTCTCACCCAGAAGAGTTAGTCGTTCAAGCTGATTTCTTACAATATTCAGGAATGGCTATTACTGATGAGTGCTCCGTTGCTGGTGTGGTGCGGGCTTATAAGGCGATACAAGTCCAAGAGTTACAACTAAAACTCATTGTTGGTTCATTATTTCGAATGGGGGGTGAGCTTGAAATCATTCTACTGGCCACAAATAGGCAAGGGTATGGTGAATTATGCCGAATTATAACCAATGCACGAAGACGCAGCCCTAAAGGGGAATACACTTTGTCCGAATGGGACATTATGTCGGCAAAACATTGTTTGATTATCTGGCTACCGACCCACGAAGATGGTGACTTTCACTGGGCGAAATGGTTAACCAAATACCATTCTCATAGGTTATGGATTGGCCTGCAACGTCACCTTCAGCATGATGATCATGCGTTTATACGGCACTGTGAGCATCTTAGTGCTTTATACCATATACCAATCACGGCTTGTGGTGGCGTCCTCATGCATAATACGGCTAGGCTTCCTCTACAGCATACTTTAACTGCGATTAAACATGGTACGAGCGTCAGCAAAGCAGGTCGGTTACTGAAAAGCAATGGTGAGCATTCACTTCGCTCAAAAGAAAAGCTTCAAAGGGTATTCAAGAAAGAATGGTACACAGAAACCGAACGTATTCGCGCGCGCTGTCGTTTCGACTTAGGCTCACTGAAATACGAGTACCCAAGCGAGCTGGTTCCAAATGGCTACACGGCAATGGCTTACTTAAAAGAGCAGGTAAAAGCAGGCAGCAAACGCCGCTTTCCTCAAGGTGTACCACCTGAGATACAAAAGCTTATCGATAAAGAGTTGGCTTTAATTGAAGAGTTAAATTACCCATTTTACTTTCTGACCATCTATGACATTGTCATGTTCGCCAAGCGCAAGAAAATTCTCTACCAAGGTAGAGGATCTGCTGCCAATTCTGTTGTTTGTTACTGTCTAGAAATCACAGCCGTCGACCCTCGCCAAATATCCGTACTTTTTGAACGATTCATCAGTAAAGAACGGAATGAACCACCCGATATCGATGTCGATTTTGAACATGAACGACGCGAAGAAGTCATTCAATACATCTATCAGAAATATGGTCGCAGCCGTGCAGCACTCTCTGCCACCGTCATCACCTACCGGTTTAAAAGCGCGGTAAGAGAAGTGGGCAAAGCTTTAGCGATTTCAGAAGAACAACTCGAGTTCTTTATCAAAAATGTAAATAGGCGAGATAAAGCATTGAATTGGCAAGCACAAATAGTCGAGTTGGGTCTCGACCCTAACGCTTATCAAGGACAGCTTTTCATTCAATTGGTCAATGAAATACTCGGGTTTCCGCGCCACCTTTCTCAACATGTCGGTGGTTTTGTCATTTCATCAGGTCCTTTATATGAGCTGGTTCCTGTTGAAAATGCAGCTATGGACGAACGCACTGTTATTCAATGGGACAAAGATGATCTCGAAAGTTTGGGGCTACTCAAAGTAGACATATTAGCGTTAGGGATGCTGACGGCAATTCGCAAGTGCTTCAAGACCATCCAATCTTTCCATAATATTGAATTAAGCATCGCGGATATTACTCGACAGCAAGATGATCCAAACGTGTATGGCATGATTCAAAAGGCCGATACCATCGGTGTGTTTCAGATAGAATCTCGCGCTCAAATGAGTATGCTGCCTAGATTACGCCCCAAGAACTATTACGACTTAGTCATTCAAATCGCCATCGTCCGCCCAGGTCCAATACAAGGCGACATGGTTCATCCATTCCTCAAACGACGTAATGGCATTGAAGACGTCACCTACCCATCGGAAGCCGTCAAAGATGTTCTATCAAGAACAATGGGGGTACCCATATTTCAGGAACAAGTGATCAAACTTGCGATGGTTGCAGCCGGTTTTTCCGGAGGAGAAGCCGACAAACTTCGACGAGCAATGGCGTCGTGGAAAAAGAGTGGTCAATTGATGCAGTTCCGCTCCAAACTCATTAATGGCATGCTAGAGAGAGGTTACCAAGAAGAGTTCGCGAAAAGACTCTTTGACCAAATATGTGGATTTGGTGAGTATGGTTTTCCTGAAAGCCACTCTGCTTCTTTCGCAGTCCTTGCGTACGTCTCATCTTGGCTTAAATATTACTACCCCGAAGCTTTTTATACAGCACTAATGAACAGCCACCCTATGGGGTTTTACAGTGTCTCTCAGCTAGTCCAAGATGCTCGAAGGCATGGGATTAATGTAAAACCAATTTGTGTGAATCACTCAGACTACGATCATTTAGTAGTAAGAAATAACGATAGTTTTCATATTCGATTAGGGATGAGGCTAGTCAAAGGATTAAAAAAAGAAACTGCAGAAAGAATCACTCACCGCCGCCCTCATTCAGGTTATCAACACACTTCAGATTTGAAAAGTATAGGAATCGAACGTAAAGATTTAGAAACTCTCGCCTCTGCAGATGCACTAAAAGCATTTGCTGGTAATCGTTTCTCCGCACGTTGGAAGATAATGGATGATGCTGATGACCTCCCCTTGTTTCATTCACAGAAAGAGCAAGATAGTCGCTACTTTTATCAGCCTGACGATTTCAGTACCTTAACAGAAGACTACGCCGCTACAGGGCTTTCTTTAAACAAGCACCCTGTCACGTTGTTAAGCAACGCAGGTATACTGCCGAAATTCACGCGTATGCAAGATCTTTCTAATAAACCGCATAAGTCTCTGATTACTGTGATTGGCTTAGTGACAGGCAGACAATCTCCCGGCACAGCCGCCGGAGTCACCTTTTTTACGTTAGAGGACGACACTGGAAACGTGAATGTCGTTGTATGGGGAGCAACAGCAAGAGCCCAAAAGCAAGCTTACCTTACGGCAAAGATTCTAAAGGTAAAAGGGATTCTAGAACGAGAAGGGGAAGTTATACATGTAATTGCAGGAAAACTGACTGACATGACCAACCACTTATCCAAATTAAGAACACAATCAAGAGACTTTCATTAACCTCAGTTTTGGATAAGAAATAGTATAACTTATTGAGTTAATTGAAAGAATTAAAAAGCAAGAAAGCGGCAATTGCCGCTCTCAACTATATAATTCTTTATTCTTGGTCGATCATCCATTTACGAAAAGCCTTACGCTCCTCTTTGGACGCTTTCAAGTACCAAGCTTGCAATTGCTCTAACGTCTGAGTTTTTTCACCTTGAGCCACTTTAGCAACCGATTTTTGAGGCTTAGCGACTGGAGCTGCTTTTGCGGTCGCAGCTACTGCTAAAGGTGCCGCTGAAAATGAAATGCCCTGCTTCTCATTATAATCGCGAACTAGTGCTTTCACATCCCAATAAGGAACAAAGCCCCCTTTCCCTTCTAAAAAAACAGACTGACTTTCAATTAGATCACCATCTTCATACACAAGCCATTCCGGGTTCTTATTAAAAGTATTACGAGCATGCTGAACACTATAAACTTTAGGATGTGCAATCGTAATGTCTTTACCACTTGATTGGAAAGACACAATATATGGGTTGGAGGTAAAAATATCCTTACTTCCACCCGTCCCAAAAGATTTGGACATTTTAACTACAGCCTGATTGGTCCCTTCAGATAGCTTGAAGCCTTCTTCAAACTCTGAACTCTCCATACCATTCAATACCAAAAGGTCGACACCTGATTTTAGCTCTAACTGCGCTGCACTTAAAAAAGTAGAAAAGCACATTGTCAAAGGAACGATAAACGTATTCCTAAACTTCATGAATCCTCCATAATAAAAAAGCCACCCTAAGGTGGCTTTTATACAATACTTTAAAGCGAATTAGAATGACGCTTTAACACCGAAGCCGTAGCCAGTCTCAGTGTTGTCAGCAGAAGTGTGACCAAGTTCTGCGTAAGCTGTTACGTTAGAAGTCAGAGCGTAACCAGCGTTTACATATGCATCATTTTGAGCATCTTCGCCGTCTGCTTTAGAGTTCGAGATACCGCCAGAGAAAGTCCAAGCGTCAACTGTGTAAGTTGCAGCAGCACCGATGATACGTACTTTGTCTTCAACTTTAAATTGCGCATACATAGCTTCAAGCTTCAGTGCGTCGATAGTATAAGCACCTTCAACTGCTACAGTCTTAAGAGTAGAGTCAGCACTTACAGAAGCAACTTTAGTTGTCTTGTCGTAAGAACCTAGTCCTTTTGACTGACCAAAGAATACCGCAACATCAGCATCGCCAAAACGCGCACCTAGTTTAGCATCGATGTGGGTACTGTCTTTGTCGGCCATTTTACCGCCGTCATTGTCAGCGCTTGGAGTTCCGTGACCTGACTTGTTTTGCATGAAAGCGATACCGCCGTAAAATTTACCTTTGTCTAGGTTGTATTTTACAACTTCAGAGCCGCTGAAGTTTGCTGAATCTACAGCAGACTTGATACCGAATAGGTAATCGTTACCGATACCAAGGTCATCAAGAATCGTTGCTGTGCGACCAAATACGATGTCACCCATAGATGCAGAGTAGAAACCAATGTAAGCATCACCAATATCTGTACCAGTATCTTGTACTTCGAAGAAGCCGCCTACTTGAAGGTCATCGTTTAGAGCGTAACGTAGGTCAAATGCGAAATCCGCATCATCAACAGTTTGAGTTAGCTCAGAATCTTTCTTAGTGTCTTTCTTGTAACGAACTTCGATGTCGCCTTTAAGGTTAGCTGTAACGCCATCTTTGTTGTAAAGTTCGATAGATGCGTTTGCAGAACCTGCAACCGCCATAACTGCTAGAGCTACTAGAGTCTTTTTCATAATAATCCACTGCCTTTTCTTAGCTGGGAATTCCTTTTCGGTTCCCTTATTTAGTTTTATTAGAGTCGATTCTCGAGCATTTGCTTAAGGCACAACTCCTCTAAATTTCGATGTTAAGATTGCAGAAGAATCCGCTACATGTCAAATGACTAAAAAAATAAAAATAAAAATTCGTAAACAACCAAAATTCAACAACTTACATTGACAACATAAAATTTTAGAGTGAAATCACATCACATTTTCTTAGAAAATCTTTTCCTGTTGTTTTTATTTTTTCAGCACAAAAATTTAATAAATTAAAATTAAGGCGGCAAATTAAGTCAATAACTCTACTTAATGGGGTTTCTTGATATTATTATCTATACTTTTTACCGACTTTACCTAACCCCATGATCGTTCAATTTTTTTTTGTGATTGAGATCTAGATTTACCTAAAAAGCACGCCATTCTGACGAAAACACATGCAACAGCAGGATTGTGCTACAATCTCGCGCGGTTAAATCAGAGGCAGAAAATGCTTAATACAACGATTCAAAAGTCCATTCGCAGCAGCTATAGCAATCTGCAAAATCATTTAGAAAACTTTATACCAAGACGCGCACAAAACTATCTCGTATCAGAGATTGCTCGCACATTGGCAGGGCAGTATCACAAATCAAATAGAATGCTTGTGGCCGAAGCAGGAACAGGAATCGGTAAGTCTTTAGCGTATTTAATGAGTGCCATCCCTTTTGCGTCTTTTAGTAAGAAGAAGGTAGTGATTTCTACCGCGACAGTTGCGCTACAAGAACAATTGGTTCACAAAGACCTCCCACTATTTCGTAGAATTAGCGATGTTCCGTTTTCATTTGCATTAGCAAAAGGTCGGCAAAGATATTGCTGTGCTGAAAAATTAGCCGTAGCAAGTGGAAGTTCAGATCAACAAATTGCTATTTTTGAAAACAAGCCATCGAGCAGCGATATAGAAACGTTGCAACAAATGTACTCTCAATTGAGTTCAAATAAATGGGATGGGGAGCGAGACTCATGGTCAACCCCTATATCTGATATTTTATGGTCACGTATTGTCAGCGACAAACACAGCTGTAATGCAACATTACCTTCTCACCGTGATTGCCCTTTTCAAAAAGCACGCTCTCAGTTAGATAAAGTCGACGTCATTATCGCAAACCACAGCTTAGTCATGGCAGACGCCGAATTAGGAGGCGGAGTTATTCTTCCGGAGCCTGAACAGACTATTTTTATTTTTGATGAAGCCCACCACCTCCCTAAAGTGGCACGTGATCACTCATCTGCTTCAGCAAGCTTAAAAGGAGTGGCGTCTTGGTTAGAGAAGTTAAATTCACAATCTGCAAAGCTGTGCTCTCTAGCTGATGACAAGCGAGTAAGTCGATTTAGAAATGAGCTTCAAGACTCGATACAACACCTAATTCCAAGCCTCAACCAACTGGCGAAACAATTCGACCCTTCGCTATTTGTTGAAAAAAGTTACCGCTTTGAGCACGGCGAGCTACCAACATGGCTAGAAAATGAATCTCAGGAACTTAAGAAAGCGAGTAAAAAGGGCGCGCAAGCTCTAGCTAAGATCGCCGATTTAATTTCCGAGCGCGTAAAAGAAGGAGAGTTATCAAATCGTTTAGCTGAGCCCGCATTGGCTGAGATTGGGTTCTTCTTGCAAAGATACGAAAATTTATCGAAGGTTTGGCATTTAATGGCAGAACCAACAAGAGAGAAAGGTGCACCATTAGCTCGATGGGTGGAAACCTCGGAAGAGCGTGAGGGCGACTTTATTATATCGGTATCTCCGTTGGAGGTAGGTTGGCAACTAGACCAGCTATTGTGGAGTCGCTGCGCGGGGGCTGTTTTGGTCTCTGCCACGATGAGAGCGCTCAACTCCTTTTCTTTTTTTTGCCGTCAGACGGGTATCAGCGAGAAAAAGGAAGACGGTACACAATTTCTTGCACTCGCCTCTCCTTTTGATTACCAAAATCAGGGGGAGCTCTACATACCTAAAATTAAATTCGAACCGCAAGCCAGCGAGTTTACCGATTGTTTAATTGAAACTCTTCCCTCCTATATAGAAGATGGGAAGGCCAACTTGGTTTTGTTTGCCTCTTATTGGCAAATGAATAAAGTAGAGCAAGGTATAGAGAAACTCGCAAAGAAAAATAAATGGATGCTACAAGTCCAAGGCGAAACCTCGCGTAACGAGATCCTAAAGAAACATAAATTTTACTGCAGTAAGAAAAAAACCAGCATTCTCTTTGGAACAGGGAGTTTTTCAGAAGGGTTAGACTTACCTGGTGAATTATTAGAAAACCTCATTATTACTAAAATTCCTTTTGCGGTTCCCACCTCTCCAGTAGAAGAGGCTCATGCGGAGTATATTGAGCGGAAAGGAGGAAACCCATTTCTCCAAATTTCTGTGCCAGAAGCCAGCAAAAAGCTCATTCAATCTGTCGGTAGATTGCTGCGTAAGGAACGAGATTCTGGTAGAGTCGTCATCCTAGACAGGCGACTCGTCACAAAGCGTTATGGCAAGTCTTTAATAGACTCATTACCCCCATTCAAAAGACGTATCGATTATTAATAACAAATAATAAGCAATCATATGGAATTTATAGAACCAACAATGTTGGTTGTTCTCGCTCTTGTGGCATTTCTTGCAGGATTTATTGATGCGGTAGCTGGTGGCGGCGGAATGCTTACTGTCCCCGCGTTACTATCGATAGGTTTGCCTCCGCATATCGCCTTAGGAACGAATAAACTCGCAGCAACCTTTGCCTCTTCTACAGCCGCGCTCACCTACTATAAGAAGCGGTTATTTAAGCCAGAATGTTGGAAGAAGGCATTCATTGGCACACTCATAGGTGCGACCATAGGCACCTTTGCCGTCGATGCTATTAGCACTGAATGGTTGGAGAAAGTACTTCCTCTCGTGATTCTCATCACTGCCTTGTATACGATCTTCCATAAGCCGGTGAACGCATCAAACAATGCCATACCCGCACCGTGCCCTAGCCTGACGAAGAAACAATGGTTACAAAGCCTCACTTTAGGGTTCTATGATGGTGTCGCAGGGCCAGGAACGGGGGCGTTTTGGACCGTTAGCAGCATGGCTTTATATAAAATGAACATTCTGCTGGCTTCAGGATTAGCCAAAGCCATGAACTTCACCAGCAATGTGACCTCTTTGGTTATGTTTGCTTTCTTAGGACACATTAATTGGGTTCTAGGCCTTACGATGGGTGTATGTTTAATGGTCGGTGCTTATGTAGGCGCTCATTCCGCCATCAAATTTGGAGCAAAATTCATTCGTCCTGTTTTTGTCACCGTCGTGGTTGTGCTGGCGGGTAAACTGGCGTTTAATGCTTGGTTTGTAAACTTATGAAGCACTTCAGCTCCCTAAAAGAAAACATTGCTCAATTGAGCCTTCAATCGGCACAGCTTGACCGCCAAAGAGGTGAGCATCATCAAGCGCTTTTTGATGAAAGGCTTTTCCACTGCAAGGCGCGTTTATTGGTGCCTTGTGTCCAAGAACTTGAATCAACCTTTCAATCCATTCTAAGAGAACAAGAAAATGGAAGGCTAACGCCTCTAAGAGCCGAGCATTTAACGACTAAAATGCTCGCTCAACTCGAAGCCATACAACGTGAACTATCGACACAAACCATTAGAGAAAGCGAAATAAAGCACTCACGTCCTTTTCAAAAGCCAATCAATCAGCTTTATCAGGAAATGGCACAACATCAAGAATGGGAGCGTCGACTAGAAGAACTCGTTGTCGAAAAAGCCCGAGCGCTTGAATCCGTTCCTGAGCACATGCAAACGCAGGCTCAACAAACACTCATGGCTGCAGAACAACGCCTTAATCGTTGCCAAGAATCTAAACTAAAAATCGAAAACCAAATCACCTATAGGGAGCGCAATCCAGTATGAGTCATTCCAATTCATCTCCATTGAATACCGCACCAGACGAAATCAAACTGGCGGTTGATCTCATCTACTTGCTGGAGTCTAACGAAATAGAAGTAGAAACGGCTTTAGCTGCTCTAGAAATTGTAAAATCCGATCTACAAAAAAAGTGTTTAGCTAAAGACAACAAATAGCGAATTTATCAAGTCACTTCTTTTGGAAAAATCGCTTCCGTACTTTTGAGATAAAAGAGCCGCTTCTGAGATAAAAAAGTCACTTCTGAAAAAAAATCGTCACCTCTGCGACTTCTATCCCTAGTTTTCGTATAGACGTTCGATTAAAGACATGACGATCATCTTGACGATACAACCAGTCGTCAAAGTGTACTTCTAGCTCAGAACCATCAACTTTGAGTAAAAAATCGTATTTCCATTGAAGGGCGTTGCCCGCCTGAATCCCAACCGCTTGACCAATGATGTCATCTGCTTTCCCTAGAAAGCGACCATCCCCTTGACGCTCAATCGTCCATACACGCTGATCTTTTTCACCGTCATCAAAAATGAAATCTTCAACTAACACCAACGTGTTTCCGCTGACTTCTCCCGAAAGTTCAACAGAAAATCGCCGAGTTTGTTTTTTGGTATAATCCTGAACCATTCCCCAAGCCTTTGTTTCACCTTGAAAGTAACCAAACAGGTCAAAATTCGGCGTTGCTTCACGATATTCTTCAACATCAGCAGTACACGCACTCAGTAAAACAGAAAACCAAAGTGTTAAAATTGTTCTCATCTAATCTTTCCCAATAACTGTCTACGATGTTTTGGGTATTCGGTGTTAGGTGAAAACCAAATAGACAAAAAGGCATCGTTCAGTTGTTCATTTGTAATGTCGCCCAAGTGGGTGGTTTGATTGGCGGAATCGTAAAAAATGAATTGCCCTTTTTCTCCATCTGATATGTAAACCAAACGCTCACCTTTACTAACATCAGGTAAAATATCGGATAGCGTCGATATCCAATTCTCTTGCTGCTCGGCGCTGTACCCTAAATGCTGCCATTGTTCTTGAGTTGCATCGAGTAGCTGCTGCTTAGGGATGTCTCTCATGTAATTAATCAGCAATGCCATCGGGTGAGGAGAAACATCTGTACTTTCTTCATATACTCCACTGGGCGTTTTAAGCTCGGACTTATAAATATCAAAAAAGAGCCAACTCAAGCTCGATTTCCCAACCGTTTTCCAACCATCCCAGTCCTGATCATCTTGAGAATTCGGAGTCGAGCTTTGGGCGTGTGCCGTCATCAGCAAACCAATAATTAGAAATCCGATGTACTTATTCATAACTTCCCCCAGCGAGAGCTTAGTAATGTGGTTACAAAATAAGCGAGCAAAAACCATTCCAAAAACAGAAGTGAAAGCGTTTTGGGGGTACCGAATACCCACTCCACGGCACCAAGCCTTTGCCCAGCATAGTAGCTAAACCCACCAAACACAGACACCAGAGTTATTACGATATGTCGAGGCGTACGGTTCACTATGGCTTTCATTTGAACGGAATACCAACCAAATAACACCCATAGCAAAAGCAACCAAACTGGAAATGCATCGATAGAGAAAGTAAATAAACCCGATTGCCAATTAATAAAGTCAATGACGATACCAACTGAGCTAATTGCCATAACTAGCCTGAGCTTTTGAGCATTTTCGTAGAGGCAATAAGCCAACGTAACCAGAGCGCCCGTGAGGAGCCAAAAAAGTGTCTCTTCCCGGCCTATAACAGCAACAAACCAGAGCATTTGAAACCACACGCTGCTAAGGAATACAGATCCATTGCTTTTTTCGAACAAAGGCTTACGCATCATAAGTGGATCTGGCGACCAATTATCGGACTTTATGAAACGTTAAATGAACCGTGCTGATCGTTTTGGCTAGAAATCCACCTTCACAATAGCTCATGTAATAACGCCACATACGGACAAAACGTTCATCATAACCAAGCTGAATAACTTGAGAATAGGATTGGTTAAATGCGTAATGCCAATCGGAAAGAGTACGGGCATAATCTTGCCCTATGTCATATAAATCTCTTATCACAAATTGACTGTTACGTGTCATTTGATCCATTAGGTATGTCACAGACGGCAAAAAACCGCCAGGAAAAATGTATTTTTGAATGAAGTCGACATCTTTTCTGTATTTGTCAAATCTTTGGTCAGCAATGGTGATCGCTTGAATAGCGAGCAACCCATCAGGCTTTAACAGCGAATAACATTTGTCTATATAGGAAGAAAGATACTGTTTACCTACTGCTTCTATCATCTCTATTGAAACCACTTTATCGTACTCGCCTTCCAGTAAACGATAGTCTCTCTTCAAAAGAGTAATTTTGTCTCTTAGTCCCGCTTTAGCTATAGACGCTTTAGCGTATTGATATTGTTCTTCCGAAATCGTCGTGGTTGTAACACGGCACCCATAGTGGGAAGCCATATAGATCGCCATCCCTCCCCAACCAGTGCCTATCTCCAACACATGGTCATCTTCATTGAGTTTTAGCTGCTTGCAAAGCCTGTCCATCTTGTTGATTTGCGCCACAGCTAACGAATCATCTTTCGTTTTGTATACACCAGAGGAATACAACATGTTTTCATCAAGAAACAGCTGATAAAGATCATTCCCTAAGTCGTAGTGCGCTTCTATGTTCTCTTTTGATTGCGACAACGAGTTGCGATTCAGCCAATGCGAAAATTGCAAGGTGAGCTTTTGTATCCAACTGACTTTGCTATCAACAGCATCTAAAGTGTCAAGGTTTTCAGCCATAACACGCGTAACGGTTGTCAAGTTTGGGCTATCCCACCAGCCATCCATATACGCTTCAGCTCCAGCGATGCTGCCACCTTTTAGAAGCCTCTCGTAAAACTTGGGTTCATGAATTTCAATCACAGCATGTAAGTCAGACAAGCTGTCACCAAACTCCACTCGCTCACCAAAACTTTCAATAATAGTGATATGACCTCGTGTCAACTGAGATAGCATTCTAAAAATCAATGAACGATAAGCTTGTTGACGCACACTGAGCCCACCTTCAGAAACATATGAACGGCTATTTAGCATGAGGGTGTCTCCTTCTTTTTGTTATTTGGATGAGAATAAACTTTTGCCCCTTTCACCCACAATTTAAGAGCATGCCAGTAAATACCAGTGATAATTTTTAGTGCCATAATGGGTGTTTTCAGTAGGTATCTAATCAGAGTCATTCTGTTCAAAGGTTTAGCCATCATCGTCATAGAAGCATCAAATACCTTTTCTTCTTGGTGGCATTCCAAGTGAATTACTAATTTTTTATTAAGAGGTTTGAGTGACCACACATATTTCTGGTTTATGGGATTAAAGGGTGAGACATGAAATTCTTTATCGTGACGCCAATTTTCTCTTTCCGCACCAGCATTGGAATCGATTGCATAGTAATGGCACTCGTTCCATGGCGTATTGCTCACCTCCGCAAGCAAATATTTCCAGTCCCCTGCCTCATCATACAAATAATAAAAATTTACCGGACTAAAATACAAACCGAAGTAGCGCAAATGACAAACCGCTTTCACCTTGCCCTTCAGCCTGACGCCAGTAAGTTCAAACACTTTGTTCTGAACAGCCAGTTTTAAGTCCCCACTGCCTACATAGTCTTCTCTACGGAATCGAGCCCAATGCCAAGCTTTATCGCCAAAGCCGACAAGCTTGTCTTTTAGAATGTCTATCTCATCGAGATCTAAGCACGGCATAAAGAGTGGGTATCTCAAACTGTGTTTGACTGGAGAGAATCGCCTATGAGTCACTTCTCCATCTAACATGCAACTCGAAACCATCATGCGACCTCCTTCTCTAAAGCACGGCTCCGCAACCGAATACCTTCAACCACATCCAGCGCACTTCGAACGCCATCTTCGTGGAACCCGTTGTACCAATATGCCCCACAAAACCAAGTAGCATTGAACCCATCAATACTGGGCTTTTGCTTCTGAGCAATATGGGATTCTTTAGTGAAAACAGGGTGATGATAAGTAAAGGTTCTAAGGATTTTATCTGAATCAATCTTATCGTTTGAATTTAGCGAAACACAGAATGTCTGTTCGCTCTCAATATGTTGCAGAATATTCATATTGTAGGTAAGTGATGGGAGCGCTTCTTGTTCACCCTTTTTGCCTGAAAGCAAATAATTCCATGACGCCCATGCCGCTTGGCTTTTCGGTAACAGCGCTGTGTCTGTATGCAACGTGACTTCATTAGCCTGATATTTCATCTTAGAAAGCAGATCATGTTCCCTATTGCTCGGGTCTTGAAGCATTCTTAATGCTTGGTCGCTATGACATGCAAAAATAACGGCATCAAAATGCTCCGTTCCAAAAGACGATTGAATAAGAACACCGTCAGGTTGTCGCTCAACGGTGTTTACTGGGCAATTCAACCGTATCTTTTCTTTGAAGCCTTTGATCAAAGGCTCGATATACGCTTTAGATCCGCCCTTAATAACATACCATTGAGGACGATCTGCAATATCGAGTAACCCATGATTCAAGAAGAAATTAAGGAAAAAGGATAAAGGGAAACCGCGCATATCCGCTAAGGTGGAAGACCAAATCGCCGCGCCCATTGGAAGAATATAATTATTGGAAAAGTATTCACTAAACTGGTGCTGAATAAGAAAATCACCTAACGTCTGTTCTTCGCGGTGAGATTGAGTCGCTGCTTTCTTTGCGAGTTTGTTGAAACGTAATATCTCATAGATAAAGCGATAGAACTTGGGGTTCAAAAGATTTCTTTTTTGGGCAAACAGAGTGGATAAAGTATGACCGTTGTACTCTAAGCCGTTACTCTGATTACTCACGCTAAAACTCATTTGAGTGGGTGTGCCTGTAACGCCTATTTCATTCATCATTTCAATGAAGTTCGGGTAAGTCCTGTCATTGTAAACAATGAACCCCGTATCAACAGAATAAGACTTGTTTTCTATCCTTACGTCTACGGTGGCGGTATGACCACCGATATAATCATTCGCTTCAAAAACTGTAATGTCGTGCTCTTGGTGAAGGTGATAACCGCACGTTAACCCAGAAATACCTGATCCTATTATTGCTATTTTCATGATTTTCCCTTCAACTCTAAACCGTAGTAACCCATTTAGAGATGAACAAGCGCTGCCATGAATATGGCAAAGCCCCTATTAATCTCAAAATCATTGTGAAACGACGTGGAAAATAAATAGTTTCTTTACGCAAGTGAATACCTTCACGAATGCGCTTTGACGCATTTTCAACGCTGACTTTCATCGGCATTGGAAAGTCGTTTTTATCCGTTAAAGGCGTTGTGACAAACCCTGGAAAGACCATCGAAACGTCAATGCCATTTTGTTTCATTGGTAACGCGAGGCTTCTCGCCAAATAATTAATGGCTGCTTTTGAGGCACCATAAGCTTCTGCTCTTGGCAGTGCCACCTCACTCGCGATGGAGCCCACGATAACAAGCTGGTCACCCTCAATCATTTGAGATTGAGACGCTTCAATGCAATTCACAACACCCATTACATTGACGTTTAATACTCGTTGAAACAGCTTTGCGTCTATTTTTCCCTCATCAATGTACTCACAGCTGCCAGCGTTCATTATCCAAATAGAAGGTTTGGGGATAAGATCGGACAACGCAGCTTTTGCTTGTTCAAGATCCGTAACATCGAATTGCAACGTTTGAATGTTGTTAGAAAAGGCTTCTAATTCAGCGAGACTTTGATGATTTCGACCACAAGCCCAGACGTTAAAACCACTAGATGCGTAATCTTTGGCAAGCTGACGCCCTATTCCAGATGTCGCCCCAGTTAACAACACCACTTGCTGACTCATTGCCCTAGCCCAGCCTTTATTTTTCTAACAACAGCACCTAGCACGGGAATCTGCTCATAAAGCATGGAACCGAGGTCAAAATAGTCTCGATGATAAACCACTTTGTTGTCTTCAAAAGAAATCTGGCTAACCCCATCCACCTCGACTGGATTTGAACGATTAAGCTTTGGGTGCCTTAGCAACATAGTCCAAACGATAAAACCAGTACTGCCCGCTTGATGATGGTTGTGAATCTGAAATTCACATTGATCCACATTTTCAAACAGGTTTTCAAAATAATCGTAAAGCGCTTCATTGCCCTCTAAACGATGCGCCGGATCTTCGAACACGACGTTTGGGTGGTATAGCTCTCTTACCGATGCCAAATTATGTTTATTTAACGAACGGTAAAAATCCGCCACTTGACCAATATCCATCTTTACCCCACCAATGAAACCAGTTTCGTTGTACAAAATATTTTTCTGTACACACTTAATATAGCTGCAAAAGTTGTACAAATATATTTTTGTATCACTTTATACAATCAGGGTTGTTTACGATGAAAAAATGAGAATGGATCACAAACAAAAAAGGTCCAGTAAGAACTGGACCTTTTCGTTATATATTCAATAGCTTCTAGAGCCTTTAGTCATTGAACTTTAACTTTGGCGTAATGCGTCAATGCGCTGATCTAGTGGTGGGTGGCTCATCATCAATTGTGAGATAGAGCTCTTACCATTAATACCAAATGCCATCATTGAACCTTCTAATTTTGATTCATGACTCACTTTTAACCGTTCCAATGCGGCTATCATCTTATGTTTTCCGACAAGTTGCGCTGCCCCCGCATCCGCGTAAAACTCTCGACGGCGGCTATACCACATTGTGATAAAGCTTGCCAAAAAGCCAAACACCAAATCCAACACCATAGAGACAACAAAATACGTCATGGTGCTCGACCCGCCTTCTCCTTCCTCGTCATTATTCGAAGACACGATATTGGCAATAAAACGGGATAAGAAGATAACAAACGTATTCACTACACCTTGCATCAGAGTCATGGTGACCATGTCACCGTTTGCAATATGGCTGACTTCATGCGCTAAAACCGCTTCTGCTTCATCACGAGTCATACTATGAAGGAGCCCTGTTGAAACGGCGACGAGCGAATCATTACGCTTTGCGCCAGTAGCAAACGCATTGATGTCTGAGGAATCATAAATCGCAACTTGAGGCATACCAATACCCGCTTGTTGCGATTGGCGTTGAACCGTTTCCAACAACCAATGCTCAGTTTCATTACGTGGACTCTCAATGATCTGACCACCCACTGAACGCAGGGCAATTTTTTTAGACATAAGCAGTGAAATAAAGGAACCACCAAAGCCAAATATGGCTGCCATGACAAGCAGACCAGACAAGCTACCGGGTGCAACTCCAGTGACAGCATAAACAATGTTCAATACAATACTCAGCACCAATATTACCGCTAAATTGGTTGCCAAGAACAACATGACTCGCTTCATTTGTTTTCTCCAATAGGAAGCTTAATTTTTCTAACTCTTCGGTTAGTCATACCGTATGACATTATGGTTATGTTTGAGAACCAACCCAACTCACCATCCCACCTCAGAATATAACCCTATACATATAGTCTTAAATTTTAAAAACAAGGTTAAGAGCAAAATTGCAACATTTAGTGTCTAAAAGGGTTCATATGTGAATAACCGATTATCTTCTGAAACATCAAGTTGTTAAAGCACATTTTCAGCTCTCTTGAACAGTATTAGACCATAGTCTTATTGCTGTAAGATGCCACAAGTTCTAAAGTGTTGGGGTCGGAAAAGCGGTTCCCAAAATACATAATATCCACGGAGAATGGAAACATGAATGACAACGGAAATTTTCAGATGGCTATTGATATGCTTTGCTGCCACTTAGGCTTGACTGAAGATGAAGCAAGAGAGCAATTAGGTTTGAAATCTGATACTCAGCTTCAACAGCAAATTACTGATACTCAGCAAGCGTTAATGGGTCTATCTGCTGAAAAGTAGTAATGTATTTTAAAAGAAACGGCTGCGAAATTCGCAGCCGTTTTTTTATTCAATTAAAGGTGATATATCAATGTACTTACCTATGTTTCTTCGCTTAGGTCTAGGAATATAGGGGATTTCTCCGAGCTTTGGTGCTGGTAGTTTGTCTTCCAGCATCTTAATGATGTCAGCGTAATGCTCAGTGCCTGGGTTAATGCGATTGGCAACCCAACCCACCAACTCTAAGCCATCATGCTTGATGACTTCTGCGGTAAGCATGGCATGGCTTAAACAGCCAAGCTTGATACCAACAACCAAAACAACGGGCAGCTTTTCCTGCTGAACCCAAGTAGACAAGCAATCGGAATCCGATACGGGTACACGCCACCCGCCCGCCCCTTCGACCAAAACAACCTCAGCATTTTCTTTATGCTGATTCAGTTTCTGGCTCAGAACACAATAATCAATCTCTATGTTGTCGTGCTTAGCCGCAATATGTGGCGACGCGGGTATATACATTGCGAAAGGATTCACATCGTCATAATCAACACTAACGCTGCAGGCTTCCTGTAAATGCAATGCATCCGAGTTTCTTTTTCCATGTTCGGTAATGTCACAACCAGAAGCGATAGGCTTATAACCGATCGTTGATAATCCTTTCTCATTTAAAGCTTGGAGAATGGCTTTGGAAGCAACCGTTTTTCCCACTTCGGTGTCCGTACCGGCGATAAAAAATGCATTCAGCATGCTGAAATCTCTCCTAAACAAACTTGATACGTTGCAGGTAATTGACCTTGAAGGGCATAGGCGTGTCGGTATGCTTTATCTACACGAATCAGTTTAGATTTAGTGACCAACTCAGCGGAGCGACCTTCTACATGGCTCGCACCTATCCCCTTTAAGTCTTTCATCAGCTCCAGAGCGGAGCGGTATCTCAAAGTGATAGGAAAGGAGTCTATTTGATGAGTACTGCATCCCGCTTGCGCTAACGCAAGTTTTACTTGTTTGCTTGCCAGGAATTCATTGACGTGTTGATATGCATCAACTTTAGACCAGGCGTTCTTTAACTCAAACAACGAACCCTCTAATAAAGTAGAAAAATATGCTTTGCCTCCTCGATTTAACACGCGATGGATTTCTCGAAATGGCAAAGACAAATCATTACACCATTGAAGCGCGAGACTTGAAAAAACGAACTCAAAGCTGGCATCCGCAAACGGCAATGCATCTGCATCCACAAGCTCACATTCAACATCCAATTGTTCACAACGCGATGCGGTCACTCGCAGCATAGCGTCAGACAGATCGGCGGCGATAACTTTTGCTCCTCGCAACGCAAGAAGCTTGGCAAAATACCCCGTCCCGCACCCTAAATCCAGAACCCTCGCTCCGGTAAGATCCAATGGCATTCTTTCTAGAAGATGCCGACCAACCTGACGTTGAAACTCAGCATGTTGATCGTATGTACCAGCAGCACGACTAAACGATTCCGAAATCGCCTTTTTGTCGGCTTGAGAATGAGAGATGAATACTGCTTGCTCTGTCATGTTCGACTCGCTACTACCTGTTTCACTTTACTTGCCATTTCTACTACATCTTTTTTACTGTGATTTGCCGTTAACGTAATTCGAAGTCTTGCTTGCCCGTTAGGAACCGTGGGTGGACGAATTGCCGTTAACCAATAACCCTGTTTTCTAAGCGAATCAGCACATTCAACAGCAGTATTAGAATCACCACAAATCAAAGGCTTGATAGGTGTCTCGGTATGAATAAAGCCAGGAACCTCGGAAAGCACCTCGTCATAAGCGACGGATAGTTCATCCAATTTATCTCTCCGCCATTGCTGTTTTCGCATCATATCGATAGAGTGTATTAAGGCATGCGCTTGAGAAGGTGGCATGGCTGTCGAGTAGACGTGATGCCGTGCAAACTGGGTCAGGTAATCCCCTAACTCGTGATCACACAATACGGCTGCACCCGATAGACCGGCTCCTTTGCCAAACGTCACTACCAAAACATCGGGTTGAACGCCAGCGGCATGACAACTTCCTTGCCCTTCAGCGCCCAAAACTCCGATACCATGAGCATCATCCACCATCAAAGCGTTGTTAGAAGCCGACGCAATCTGGCTCAGTTGAGTAAGTGGAGACGTGTCACCATCCATGCTGAATACGCCTTCCGTCACTATTAATGCGTTCTCTTTGTTCACTAATAAACGTTTGAGATCACCTACATCATTGTGTCTAAAGCGCTTCATTAACGCAGGGCTGTGCATCCCTGCTTCAATCAACGATGCGTGGTTCAACTTGTCTTGAAACAACCAATCGCCTTTCTCAAGCAAAGAATACAAAACGGCTTGGTTGGCACTGAATCCAGAGCTAAACAGTATGGCTCTATCAAAGTTTAACCAACAGCACAATGATTCTTCTAAACAACGATGAGCACGAGAATGCCCCGTCACAAGTGGCGATGCTGCACTCCCCGCACCATAGTGATCCAAGCCGTCTTGCCACGCTTTAATCAGCGATTTATCGGTGGCTAAGCCTAGGTAGTCGTTACTGGAAAAATTGACGTAAGTGTGACCGCCAAGCTGAAACCGAACACGGTTACCACCCGATAACGTCGAGAGGCGGCGAGTTAAGCCATTCTCCTCTCTTTGTTTTAGCTGGTTTCGTATTCTTTGCCTAAACGCTTGCATCATAGAATAAATCGTCTTTAGCGGGCCGAGCAGCAACACGCTCAACAACTCTGTCTAATAATTCATTCTCTTCGATTTCATCGGGTTTCTGACTAACGGTCTGGCTATTGATACCCAATTTCTTAAACAACATCATGTCTTTGTCTTCAGAAGGGTTAGGTGTAGTGAGAAGCTTGCACCCGTAAAAGACAGAATTGGCTCCCGCCATAAAGCAAAGTGCTTGCATCTGTTCGTTCATATTTTCACGACCAGCCGATAAGCGAACAGCGGACTTTGGCATCATAATACGGGCAATCGCAATGAGGCGAATGAAGTCAAATGGATCAACGTCGTCCACACTTTCTAGTGGCGTTCCTTTCACTTTAACCAACATGTTGATCGGAACGCTTTCAGGGTGAACAGGCAAGTTCGCTAATTCTACGAACAAACCCGCTCGATCATTGACGCTTTCCCCCATACCGATGATACCGCCTGAGCAGATCTTCATGCCTGCATCACGAACGTGAGAAAGCGTATCTAAGCGATCTTGGTAGGTACGCGTCGTAATAATATTGCCGTAAAACTCTGGAGACGTATCGAGATTGTGGTTGTAATAATCCAGCCCTGCGGTTGCCAGCTCGCCTGCTTGATCGGGCGTTAGCATCCCCAGTGTCATACAGGTTTCCAGACCCATGTCTTTCACGCCTTTGATCATTTCTGTCAGATGAGGCATGTCACGATCTTTTGGGTTTTTCCATGCCGCCCCCATACAGAACCGTGTAGAACCTGCATTTTTTGCTTTCTTCGCCGCATCCAATACTCGCTCAACCTCCATCAAACGCTCTTTTTCAACGTCCGTTGTGTATCGAGCACTCTGTGGGCAGTATTTACAATCTTCAGGGCACGCACCTGTTTTTATGGAGAGCAATGTACTGACTTGGACATGGTTGTGCTGTTGGTAATGTCTATGAACCACCTGGGCATCAAACAGCAGGTCCATAAAAGGCTTATCCATAAGGGCTCTGACTTCAGCATGAGTCCAGTTATGACGAACTTCCACGTGCGTATCCTTAATTTTGATTATTGTTAATTGCTACTTGGCTAGTGTACTGACAACCGATAGACTGTCAACATTGCAAAATCACCCATGGTTTACAATTGGTTATTTATTAACCAAAAGGAGCTAAAGAGAACATCATGGATTTAACCTTCGACCGAGAGCACATCTGGCATCCCTACACTTCAACCCTTACACCTCTGACCTGCTATCCCGTGGTATCAGCCTGTGGAGTTAAGATTTACTTAGAAAATGGTCGCGAGCTTATTGATGGGATGTCTTCGTGGTGGTCGGCTATTCATGGGTACAACCACCCTACTCTGAATGAAGCCGCTAAATCGCAAATTGATAAGATGTCTCATGTTATGTTTGGTGGTATGACTCATGAGCCCGCAATAAACCTTTGTAAAAAATTACTGAATCTAGCCCCAAGCAACATGGAGCATGTGTTCTTGGCGGATTCGGGATCGGTTGCGGTCGAGGTGAGCCTAAAAATGGCGTTGCAATACTGGCACGCCAAAGGTCAAAATCGACCCAAGTTTCTGACCCTTCGAAATGGTTACCATGGCGACACCTTTGCTGCGATGTCAGTCACCGATCCCGATAACTCCATGCACAGCTTATATAAAGGGTTCTTGCCTGAGCATTTGTTCGCCGACAACCCAAAAACAGGCTTTTTTGAACCTTGGGACGCCACAGATATCAATGACTTTGAACGGCAACTCAAAACTCATCACAAAGATATTGCAGCGGTTATCCTTGAACCGATAGTGCAAGGAGCGGGAGGAATGAATATTTATCACCCTCGGTTCTTATCGGAGGTGCGTAAACTTTGCGACCAATATGATGTGCTCCTGATTCTAGATGAAATCGCCACGGGGTTTGGCCGGACAGGGAAAATGTTTGCCTGTGAACACGCCGATGTTCTTCCGGATATTCTATGCGTCGGTAAAGCCCTAACAGGGGGCTACATGACCTTGTCTGCCACCCTTACCTCTAAACACGTCGCAGATACAGTTTGTGGTGGGGAAGCCGGTTGCTTTATGCATGGTCCAACCTTTATGGCGAACCCACTCGCTTGTGCGGTTGCAGACGCAAGTTTAGGGCTGCTAGAAGACGGGAGCTGGTCGCGACAGGTTTCGGCGATTGAAGCCCTGTTTTCCGAAAAACTGCCCACTTTAAAACATCACACACGCGTCAAAAATGTTCGATGGTTGGGTGCCATAGGCGTCGTTGAAACTCACGAGAATGTGGACATGGAATCGATTCAAAAACATTTTGTTGACCACGATGTTTGGATCCGCCCTTTTATGAACAGAATCTACCTAATGCCTCCGTACATTAGTGAACCAGAACATATAGAAAAACTGATAGGCGCTATTGCAAGCGCGCTCGATATTGATGCTTGCTTTCAATAATTTGAAAAATAGCCGCGACTCTGAATGATAAGTACAAAAAAGCTGACACAAAGTCAGCTTTTTCACTTTTATACTAGGGTCTTGCTAACTCGCCAATCAACCGATGTGCGTTGCGCCGTTCATGTACTTTTGAAGCACAGTAGGGATGGCAATACGACCATCTGATTGTTGGTTGTTTTCCAAAATAGCAACCATGGTACGACCGACTGCCAAACCTGAACCATTCAATGTATGCACAAGTTCCGGTTTTTTCTCGCCTTTACGACGGAAGCGCGCTTGCATGCGACGCGCTTGGAAATCAGCAGTATTCGAACATGATGAAATCTCGCGGTACGTTTCTTGAGCCGGAACCCACACTTCTAAATCGTAAGTTTTACGAGCACCAAAACCCATGTCTCCTGTACATAGAATCACTTTACGATATGGAAGCTCAAGCAGCTGAAGTACTTTTTCTGCGTGACCTGTCAGCTCTTCTAACGCTGTCATTGAATCTTCTGGCTTGGTGATTTGAACCAACTCAACTTTGTCAAATTGGTGCATACGAATGAGACCACGAGTATCTCTGCCGTAAGAACCGGCTTCTGAACGGAAACACGGCGTGTGCGCCGTCATCTTAATAGGCAAGTCTGCTTCATCTGTAATGGTATCGCGAACCATGTTTGTGACAGGTACTTCTGCCGTAGGGATAAGAGACAATTTGCGAGGCTCTTCATCGTTGACTTTTTCAGTTAACGGTTCGGTATGAAATAGATCTTCACCAAACTTAGGAAGCTGACCAGTACCATATAGGCTGTCGGCGTTCACAAGGTATGGGACGTACATTTCAGAGTAACCATGCTCATCGGTATGAAGATCAAGCATGAATTGCGCAATGGCGCGGTGAAGGCGAGCAAACTGCCCCTTCATCACAATAAAACGTGCACCCGTGATTTTGGTCGCACTCGCGAAGTCTAGACCGCCACTCAACTCACCGAGGTCAACGTGATCTTTTACTTCAAAATCGTAAGTTTTTGGTTCACCCCAGCGAGAAATTTCTACGTTGTCGTTTTCATCTTTCCCATCAGGCACAGAATCATCTGGCAAGTTAGGCACTGAAAGCGTGATGTCTTCCAGTTTAGATTGAACGTCAGCCAGCTCAACTTTCTTAGCATCCAACTCACTACCAAGGTTACCGATCTGTTTTTTAATCTCTTCGGCACCTTCTTTGTCGCCAGCCGCCATTTTCTGACCGATTTGTTTGGAGATGGAATTGCGTGAGGATTGTAAATTTTCGACTTCTACTTGAATGGACTTGCGTTGCTCTTCAAGTTGACGGATTGTTTCTACGTCCAGCTTGAAGCCGCGACGTGCTAATTTTGCAGCTGTTTCATCCAGCTCAGTTCGAAGTAATTTAGAATCCAGCATTGCTAATCCTATGCCTTTTGGTTTGTTTTGAAGACGTAGCAGGCTGTCCTGCTACTGAGAAAATTATCTCGCTAAAGATATCCAAAAAGCGCTACTTTTCATAGCGCTTTTGTGGGCTTTTTGCGTCCAAAGAGGAGAGATAATCTAACTTTTCGCCGATTTTGGTCTCTAAGCCTCGATTTGTTGGAAAATAGTAACGAGTCTCTGCCATTTCAGGAGGGAAATACTGCTCACCTGCCGCGTAAGCACCCGGCTCATTATGTGCGTAACGGTACTCCTCTCCATAACCGAGATCTTTCATCAGACTGGTCGGCGCATTGCGAAGATGGGGTGGGACTTCGTATTCAGGGTGGTTTTGTGCATCTCGCAGAGCTTGTTTCCAAGCGTTATATACCGCGTTGCTTTTAGGCGCACAGGCTAAATACACAATGGCCTGTGCAATGGCTCGCTCACCTTCGGCAGGTCCTACTCTAGAAAAGCAGTCCCAAGCAGATAACGCAACTTGCATTGCTCTTGGGTCGGCATTGCCGATGTCTTCAGAGGCTATGGCAAGTAATCGACGCGCCACATACAGGGGATCGCAGCCTGCATTGATCATCCGTGCTGCCCAATATAATGCGGCATCAGGATTAGAGCCCCGAATGGATTTATGAAGCGCTGAGATCAGGTCATACCAAATATCACCTTTATTATCGAAACGAGCAACCTTTTCCCCTGCCACTTCCGCGAGTAATGGCAAGGTAATTTGCTTTATGTCATCCCTCTCTGTTGCCATATCAAATAACAGCTCAAGATAGTTAAGTGACATTCTGGCATCGCCGTTAACCAGCTCTGATAAACGGTCTAACACGCCCTCTTCGAACTCTGCGGATTCTTTACCTAGCCCTCGTTCTTCATCTGCCAGCGCTTGCTTGAGAACATTAAGAATGTCCTCTTCCTTTAGCGAGGATAATTTGTAAACTCGCGCCCTTGAAAGAAGCGCGTTATTCAGTTCAAAGGAAGGGTTTTCGGTTGTCGCACCGATGAAAGTAACAGTGCCATCTTCAATATGAGGCAAAAATGCATCTTGCTGGCTCTTATTAAAGCGGTGGACTTCATCGACAAACAGAATGGTTTTTCTGCCTGCGACTTTGTTGTCACGGGCTTTCTCAATGGCAATACGGATATCTTTAACGCCAGAGGTCACGGCCGAAACGCGTTCAACTTCCGCATTCGCATAATTAGCTGCGACTTCAGCGAGCGTCGTTTTGCCTGTACCTGGTGGCCCCCATAGGATCATCGAGTGTAAGTGCCCTGCCTCCAAAGCACGACGTAGAGGCTTGCCCTCACCCAAAATATGTTGCTGACCAATGTATTGCTCAACAGTTTCTGGTCGCATACGTGCGGCTAAAGGGCGAAAGTCCTCGTCACCAGAAAAGTCGAGCGAATAGTTACTCATTAATTGCCACGCTCATCATAGACTTCCACACCTTTTGGGGGAGTAAAAGTGAAGCGTTCCTGGGCTGGCGTTTTTATCGTGATCGTATTAAAGGTAAACTGGCTTATTTGCCCATCTTGTTCGACAACCGAAAAGCCTTCTATTTTGCCTTTAGCCGTTACATCGATAATAAATTGCCCTTGCGTGGCATTTTCTGATACTGGCTCAAGCGTAAAGCGGTTATCTTTTTGAGAGACGTGGTAATTATCCCAATCACTTTGTCTATTTCGAGTAAGCAGCACAAATGGGGTTTGCCCTATTGCCTGTTTTTGATTGTAAATGCTCACCTGCTCCAAGAAAGGTTCGTAATACCAAACCACGTCACCATCAGAAATCAATTCAGTTTCATCAGGCTCAATTGTTGACCACCGAAACATACTTGGACGTGCAATGTCTGCTGTACCAGAAACCCGTTGGATCACTTCGCCATCAGGCGCTGTCACAATTTGTGAAAATGAAGCGCTGAATCCTTCTGTTTTACTCAATCGTTCGCTTAGTTCAGATTTAGGTGATGCCGATACCGACATCGATACACTAACCGTCAATAAAATAAGCCATTTCTTCATTTAAAATCTCTTTTGACTGATACCAATAATGAATTGGACAACGTTTTTTTATTTCTGTTTCGTTAATCTTTAATGGGCGGTGGGGCAAGTACCTCTCGGTTGCCATTATGACCAGGAGCGCTCACAATGCCTTGCGCTTCAAGTTGTTCCACAATCCTAGCTGCGCGGTTGTAACCAATCTTGAATCGACGCTGCACCCCCGACACCGAACCACGTCTACTTTCAACCACATGTTCCACCACTTGATCAAACAACGGGTCGACATCTTCATCCGACTCCATGGCTTCACCTGGCAGCAATGTATCTGCCGTCTGCTCACCGTTGGTTATCTCATCAATATACTCCGGTTTACCTCGAGCTTTCCAATCATTCACAACGGCATGAACATCGTCATCGGAAGCAAACGCCCCGTGAACACGAATCGTGTGACTCGACCCCGGAGGAAGGTAAAGCATATCACCCATTCCAAGCAGTGATTCAGCACCACCTTGATCAAGAATGGTTCTTGAGTCCGTTTTCGTTGATACAGTAAAGGCTACACGCGTGGGTATGTTCGCTTTGATTAAGCCGGTGATCACATCAACAGATGGACGCTGAGTGGCTAAAATTAAATGCACACCTGCGGCACGTGCTTTCTGTGCTAGCCGAGCAATCAGTTCTTCAACTTTTTTCCCCACCACCATCATGAGATCCGCAAATTCATCCACAATAACCACGATGTAAGGAAGCTTCTCTAGTAGTGGTGGCAGTTCATCCATGCTGTCACCCGGCTGCCAAAGGGGATCATGGATTGGGTGTCCTGCCTCCGCCGCCATTTTTAGCTTTTCGTTGAACCCTTTGATATTTCTAACACCAAGAGCAGACATGAGCTTGTAACGACGCTCCATTTCCCCCACACACCAGCGCAAAGCATTCGACGCATCTTTCATGTCTGTGACCACTTCCGAAAGCAGGTGCGGAATGCCCTCATAGATCGAAAGCTCCAACATTTTCGGGTCTATCATGATAAATCGAACATCTTCTGGCTTCGATTTATAGAGCATACTTAAAATCATGACATTCACGCCAACAGACTTACCTGAACCTGTTGTACCGGCAACGAGTACATGCGGCATTTTCGCTAAGTCGGCGACAACGGCTTCCCCAGCAATATCCTGACCAAGTACCACTGTTGTTGGAGAAGTGGCATTTTCAAACTGTGGGCTGTTAATCACATCAGACAAATAGACTGTCTGGCGGCTCATATTCGGTAATTCCAATCCAACATAGGGTTTGCCCGGAATCACTTCAACCACGCGTACAGCCATAGCGGAAAGAGAGCGCGCTAAATCCATAGACAAACTGGATATACGGCTTACTTTTACGCCCGGAGCCAAATCCAACTCGAAACGAGTAATAACTGGACCTGGGAAAATATCAACAACCTTTGCCGTAATCTTGTAGTCGGATAGCTTCGATTCAACCAAACGAGCAATCTCTTCCAGAGCGGCTCTATCGATATGATTCTCGCGCTTCTCAGGGTGATACAACAACTCAAGCGTCGGCATGGGAGAAGTAGGCTTGGGTAATGTTTGCTCTTTTTGAACAAGGAATGGGTTTTGGCTTGCAGCAACAGTTTGCTGCGCTTCTGCGACCAGTGATTGAAATGCAGCGATATCAGGGTCACCGTCCATTACTTCTTCAACATCGTCATTAGGAACGGGCTCTAACTCATTCAATTTATCACTAGAATGAAAGGATGCTTCCATTGACGAACGACTTTCTTCCTGTTCAATACGGTTGGATTCGGTGTCAAACTCAGAAATGATTGGGGTACTCTCTTCGATTTCAATATTGTCGAAGTTGATGGTGTCATGTACATCTCGCTCAATCTCTTCGACTTCGGCTGTGTTTTCACTGACATGAATATCGCTTATTGCAACTGCATCAGCACCCTCAGCGTAATCGTTCGCCTGCTCTGCTTGATAAGTCAGTTCTTCGATGGTTGCATTAGGAGAAAGGGTCCGCCCTTCATTTTGTTCATGCACACCCTTCTCGGAGCCAGCAACTGTAGCCATCTGCTCATTGACCGGAAGATCATATGATCCCCCTCTGTGAACCGATTGTGGAAGGTGAATATTGTACCTTGATTCAACGTAACCATCTCCATCGTCCAGCGGTGAGAAAGTCGGTTCACTGTTGTCGACGGGATCTTGGCGCTGACTTTCGGTGTCCAACGTAGGCAATATGGGTTCTGGATGATCGAAATCTTTACGTTCTGGATCTTGTAATGTTGGTTTAATGTGTTCTTCTTTAGATCCACGTAGCAAGTTTATTAGCCAAGCACAGCATGAAATAAACGAGCGACCTATCCATTCCACGATAGATAACCAAGAAATCCCCGTTAGAAGAGTAAAGCCAGCACCCCACAGAAATAGTAAAACCAGCGTTGTGCCAAGAAAGTTAAATGCAGGTAACGCTAGATTAGTGATCACATCACCAATCACACCACCAGATGAGAAATACCAAATATCATCAAAGTTAATATCAGCAAGACCACAACTCGTGATAATAACGATAGTCAGACCAAGGAGACGTGTCCCCCACAACATAAAGTCGATTGGCTCATCTTCTGCCCTTTTGCGAAAGAACACCCAAGTCATCACAGAAATAGCAATTGGAAGGGGATAGGCAATAGAGCCAAAAACAAAGAAAAGACTGTCTGCTACCCAAGCGCCGAATTGACCACCTAGATTTTTTACTTCCCCTCCCCATGCGGTTTGTGACCATGAAGGATCAGCTGGGTCAAAGGAAAGCAAAGCAATAGAAATTAGAATTGCTGTAAGACAACCTAATATGAAGCAGCAATCGCGAAGTCGTTGTAGCCCATTTAATCGATGAGGCAAGGTCTCTTCTTGGGACTTTATGATGGTTTCAACCTTTTCTTTGTTCTCTCTGAACATATACCAACTTTATACTTATTGATTTCAAAAACGCACCGAGCGGCAATAGCCGCTCGGTTTGTTAGATGATTTAACCACATCAAGCCATAAAACCCAATCTCTGTTCGGCTCGCAAACCCGATAAACGGGCAATTTACCAAACAAAATAAGGACAATGGATTAACGTAACTTCTGAAGTTGAATCCAGATCTCAATCGAATTCGCCACTACTCAACAGAAATTACGCTTGCACCTATCGAGTTTTAATAACCAACTGATTGGTCTGCTTAACTTCTTCCATAACCACATATGTGCGGGTATCGTTAACGCCGGGTAAACGCAGAAGCGTGTCACCTAACAATTTACGGTAGGCACTCATGTCTGATACACGGGTTTTTAAAAGATAGTCAAAATCGCCTGAAACTAAGTGACATTCTTGAATGTCATCCAGTTTTTGTACCGCATGATTAAATTGTTCGAACACGTCTGGCGCGCCTCGATTTAACGTAATCTCAACAAATACCAATAGTGATGCATCTAGATACTGAGGATTCAGCAAAGCTGTGTATCCAGTAATGTATCCTTGTCTCTCCAATCGACGCACACGTTCTAGACATGGCGTTGGAGACAACCCCACTCTCTTTGATAACTCAACATTCGAAATACGACCATCTTTCTGAAGTTCGTTAAGAATGTTTCTGTCAATACGATCTAATTCCTTGGACGGCTTCTTGTAGTTATCCACCATTTTTTATCCCACCTTATTACTTCCTTGCAAAAAAATATACTACAACTTTTTAATATTCAGTATCAAATTTTTCAAACACAACTCTATACTAGACATTAATTCGACGGAATTACCCTACACATAGATAATACAACCAAAAATATTGAGGAGTCAGGATGATTATTGGCATACCAAAGGAAATCAAGAACCACGAATACAGAGTGGGAATGATTCCATCTAGTGTGAGAGAACTTATCTCTCACGGTCACCAAGTCATTGTCGAAACGAATGCCGGTAGTGGTATCGGTTTTTCCGATCAAGACTATATTGCCGTAGGTGCATCCATTCTTCCTACTGCTGCTGACGTTTTCGCGAAAGCAGACATGATTGTTAAGGTTAAAGAACCTCAAGCCGTCGAGCGCGCTATGCTGCGTGAGGGGCAAATATTGTTCACATATTTACACCTAGCACCAGATTTTCCACAAACCGAAGAGCTTATCAAGAGCAAAGCTGTCTGCATAGCGTATGAGACTGTAACAGATAATATGGGTCGTCTGCCACTTTTAGCACCAATGTCTGAAGTTGCGGGCCGTATGTCGATTCAGGCAGGCGCTCAAACTCTTGAAAAATCAAAGGGTGGACGCGGTTTACTTTTAGGCGGCGTACCCGGTGTGGAACCAGCAAAAGTCGTGATCGTTGGCGGTGGCGTAGTCGGTTCAAATGCGGCTCGTATGGCGGTAGGTTTGCGTGCAGACGTTACCATTTTGGACCGCAGCATTGACACCCTTCGCGCTCTAGATGAAGAGTTCCAAGGTCGCGCGAAAGTCGTTTATTCTACTGAAGACGCACTTGAAAAGCATGTACTTGAAGCGGATCTCGTGATTGGTGCGGTACTTATTCCGGGTGCAGCAGCACCTAAGTTGATTACGAAAGACCACATCAAACGTATGAAGCCAGGGGCAGCGGTAGTGGATGTGGCCATCGACCAAGGCGGTTGTTTTGAAACATCAAAAGCAACGACACATGCTGAACCAACCTACATCGTTGATGACGTTGTTCACTACTGTGTTGCCAACATGCCTGGTGCCGTAGCGCGAACGTCTACTTTTGCACTAAATAATGCAACATTACCTTATATTATAAAACTGGCGAACAATGGTTACGCGAAAGCACTTCTTGCAGACAAAGGTTTACTTGAAGGGTTGAACGTTATTCACGGTAAAGTCACGTGTAAAGAAGTTGCTGCAAGCTTTGATCTAGAATACATTGAAGCAAAACAAGCAATTGCAATGTTCAACTGAGAACGGTAACTCAACGGCTTTTAAGGGATAAGACTCGCTTACGCGGGTCTTTTTTCGCCTGTATTAATATGTTTCTTGGTGTATCTTCTTCTGAGCAAAACTCACTCACATCTACTGAATACCCGTTTTCTTCGAGGTATAACGCTCGGTCTAAAACCAACCAAAGTTCAAGTGGCCTTTGGAAAACTTGTTGAATCAGACTTAATCTTTCCATCTGCCAAAACCTCTCTTCACCACGCTTATTCCAAAACTTAAAATCTATGGCTCCAAGTTCGAGATTTTTTTTCTTTGCAGCCCATAAACAAAACGCCTCAAAGCCATCCGACAACATCGATTTCTTTATGCTAGGAATGGCTGTATAGGCATTATGACCTTTCTGCGCTTTTAGAAATGAGTCCAACCCAAGCCGAAAACTCATTTCTTCAAATCGATGGCGATGAACTCGCTCACCTCCTGTTACGGTCGCTTGAAGAGGAATTCTTAATTCCATTTTGGTGAGATGCAGATCGCGCTCAATACCTTCCGAAGAAAGAGGAAGGTAACGGTCTGACTGAATAAGGTGGTAGCAGCACGGAGAGATCGAAAGCTCACCTAAACCCACTTCACACCCGCGCTTGATAAGGTTCACATGCAAATCTCCACAGGCATGCAGCGCAACAGCGTGCTGAGTAGGCTTCATTATTCGAGAAGCACTTTTTTCTAGGGCATCGCCTTGGACAAAGCGCATAACCAATCCCTTTTTGTCTGCTAGGGCTTGCCCACTATCACACAACGCTTTCTGCCACTCAAAACTGATGACTGGTGCCTTTGAGCTTGATGTAAGTAACTGCCCTAAAAAGCCTTTACCAGAACACCATTCAAGCCATTCTTCTCCACAGTTGCCTTTAAGGCAAGCATCGCTCATTAGCCGTATCTGGTTTAGCTTTCTTCCCGGTATACCAACTTCAGCCCCCTTCGGGAGTTGTGTGAGTTGAGATGCTGGCAGCCTATTTAGCCTTGAAAGCTTATCTAAGTGAACAACGTCAGGGATAAATGCCGAAATTTCTTGTACCAAGCGAGGAGTATCCGCTTTCAGTTTAATAATTTCTGCTTCAGAAAGAGTATTTAGCCAAGGAGTAAGATTAGGGTACTTTAAATCCCACGGGAAATCAGAGCAATCACTCAGGTGAAATGGTTGAAATCGCCACTCACTATCGTGAGAAGCCAATAATGCACTGATCTTTTGGAAAGTTTGATTCATGATTCCCCCAAGAATCGGGCGATTGTAGGGGGAATCAAAAAAAAGTTAAAGTGGTTTATCTAACAGGCAGCTCGATGTCTTTAAACATCTCTTCAATTTCCAAGTTACTTTTTAGAGAAATGGCTTGTTCGACAACTGGACGAGTCAAATGCGGAGCAAAACGCTCCATGAAGTCATACATGTAAGAACGCAAGAAAGTACCTCGACGGAAACCAATGCTAGTCGTACTCGCACCAAAAATATGGCTCGCGTCAATAGCAACTAAATCTGAGTCAAGCGCTTTGTCAACAGCCATTGAAGCGATGACACCGACACCAATCCCCATGCGAACATAAGTTTTAATCACATCAGCATCTGTCGCAGTAAACACAATGCGAGGTGTGAGACCTGCATTGTTGAACGCCGTATCCAGTTCAGATCGTCCTGTAAACCCAAATACATAGGTAACCAAAGAATACGTAGACAAATCTTCAATGGTGACATGGTCTTTTTTAGCTAGAGGATGACCTTTCGTGACTACAATTGAACGATTCCAATGATAACACGGGAGCATAATGGCATCTTGATACAAGTGCAGCGCCTCAGTCGCAATAGCAAAATTTGCAGTTCCTTTAGCAACCGCTTCCGACATCTGAGAAGGCGTTCCTTGGTGCATATGAAGAGAAACTTTTGGATAACGAGCCGTAAAACCCTTAATGACATCGGGTAAAGCATAACGTGCTTGAGTATGAGTCGTTGAAATATTCAGCGTCCCCATTTCCGGGTGAGTGTGCTCCCCAGCAACAGCTTTGATACTCTCAACCCTTGCCAATATTTCGCTTGAAATACGCACTATATCTTCACCTGCATCAGTAACCTGCGTGAGGTGCTTACCGCTTCGCTCAAATATTTGGATGCCAAGCTCATCTTCTAGCAAACGAACCTGTTTACTAATACCCGGCTGTGAGGTAAACAAGCTTTCTGCCGTCGCTGAAACGTTCAAGTTGTGATTAACAACTTCAACAATGTACTTCAGTTGCTGTAATTTCATTGCTACCCCATATTCCGTCACTCTAAATTCATATACATAAATAACCTCGCATGATTTTAATGTTGAAGTTACTTATGTATATAAGTAATAGTTATAACGCCTTCAGCTAAAAAAAGACAGCAAAAACGCAGATACTTATGTGCGGAGTTTGACTATCAACTATAGTATTAGGTAGGTTTTGCTATAGACCCCGCATAAATTGGGGCGATTTTGATTTTTTCATTAATTTTCCTCGAGGTAAGGATAATAATGAAGTTTGTTGTTATCTCGGGTATAGAAACGTCACAATATCGTGTATCCTCGGGAGTTAACTTTTTGTACGGAACGCAGACTTAAGTTTATGAATATTGGTTTAATAATCGCGCTTGTTGCTATTTTGTTGGTTCTCGTAATTGGTTACAACATAATGCTTCAGTACCGCATGAAAGTAGAGACTGCAAAAAAACAAGAGTCCACGCGGCATCTCGCAGTTATTGATGCGACAGAAGACCTTATTGGGAATGCCCATCATCTCCCATACAGTAAGGAGCTTTTGGTGTGTTTGAACACGCGAATTTTTGACGCGCTTGAAGCTATGTTTGAATTAGATCCCAAAAACAAGCAGCTGAAGTCTCGTGTCGCCAACATGCAATCTCAAATCCAGCAATTAAAAGATAACTATCAAGGTGGTGAAACGGCTTCGTTTAAAGTACCTAGCAGTGACAAGCAAGCCATTATTATGCTGAAGCTTGTAAAACGGTTGCGTGAAACCATTCGAAGTGAGCACAATAAAGGTCGCTTTGAGACTCAGGCTTATGTAGCGGAAAATTCTCGTTTAGAGCAAATCCAGGTTCGCATCAACATCGAAAACGTGATTAAACGGGCGAATGACTCAGTATTGAGAGGGCAAGCTGGTACAGCCAAACAGCTTTTGAAAAAAGGCTTAGATGCGCTCGCATCTAAAAACGATTCGTACTCTAACAAAGCCAAAGAAAAACTTCAGGCGATGCTGGATGATATGGATCAGAAAAGGCAAAGCAAAGAAGCGGAACATGTTAAGGAGCGAGACAAGAAAGAACGTAACGACGACATGGATGCCCTCTTCGGCGAAAAGAAAAAGTGGTAGATGTCCCAAAGACTTGTTTAAATCAGGGGTCGCGATACGCGACCTTTTTTATAATGATGCTACATAATGATTGAAAAAGAAAATATCCAAAAACTCCTTGCCCCTGTCCAATCCTTTCTCCAATGCGAAACACCTCAAGAGTGGGTAGAGGAAGCTAAAAAGCCAAAAAATTTACCAACTGTACTGTTGGACCACTTAATGTGTGAACTTAAAGCCGGTCAGTCAGCGATGTATTTGATTCGGAAATATGCGGTAGATAAAGACAGTGCTCATACTCTTTTAGACTGGTTTAAACCTTATGAGGACTTTGCTTATCGCAAAATAGGCACCATCGAAACACTTCAAGGTAAGAGTAATATATCGAAAGCAATCAAGGCAAAAGCAGACTCACCATACAGCCAAGATCTCATTGATAAAATGGTATTGTTGATAAAAGAAGAACTTCATCACTTCTATCAAGTTCTTGAGATTATGTCAGAACGTGGGATCGCATATCGGAATGAATCGGCTAGCCGCTATGCTAAAGGGCTACTTTCACATATGAAAACTCATGAACCGGAAACGTTGATCGATAAATTGATAATAGGTGCCTACATAGAGGCTCGTTCATGTGAACGATTTGCTAAATTGGCACCACATATGGAAGACGATATCAGCAAGTTTTACGTATCGCTACTACGCTCAGAAGCCCGACACTATCAAGACTACTTATCATTAGCAGAGCAGATAGCGGAAAAAGATATTACAGACAGAGTGATATTTTTTGGCAAAGTAGAAGCCGAATTAATTACAACACCCGATAAAGAGTTTAAGTTTCATAGCGGCATCCCCAATCTCACATAAGCAAGAAGCCCGCCGAATCAGCGGGCTTCTTACTTTTCAACATCAGTATAAACTACTGATTTCGGACTGAGTCTCATATATCCGAATAAGTCTCTCGTTTGAAAACCAAGTGACTGTCTTTGAATCTCGAACCTCAAAGTTGCTTGAATATCACCTTATGCCAAAGATTGATTGATCTCGGCAAGAACGCTCGCTGGGTCAAGCGCTTGAGTAATTGGTCTACCAATAACTAAGTAATCCGATCCTGCGTCAATAGCGTCAACAGGCGTCATTATTCTCTTTTGGTCACCAATGGCGGCACCAGCAGGGCGAATACCAGGGGTCACCAGTTTAAAGTCTTTACCTAACTCAGATTTCAACATTGCGGACTCTTGAGCTGAGCACACCACACCATCTAAACCCGCATTTTTAGTGAGATTAGCCAAGCGAATAACTTGCTCCTGAGGGGTAACATTCAAACCGATTCCTGCCAGATCGGATTGCTCCATACTCGTAAGGACAGTCACACCAATCAGCAATGGACGATTCTTACCGTAAGGCTCCAAGATTTCTCGTGAGGCTATCATCATACGTTCTCCGCCCGCAGCATGGACGTTAACCATCCATACACCCAATTCAGCCGCTGCCCGTACCGCCTTTGAACAAGTGTTTGGGATATCATGGAACTTCAAATCTAGAAATACTGAAAAGCCTCTCTGATGAAGCTCACGAACAAAATTAGGACCAAACAGAGTAAACATCTCTTTGCCGACTTTTAAACGGCACGTACTTGGGTCAATTTTATCAACAAACGCGAATGCATCAGCTTGTTTGTCATAATCAAGTGCTACGATGACTTTCTGGTCGATCACTTTTCTCTCCTACTTATATTTAGTCTGCAAGCAGACAATAAACCATCACTTTCACTCTATGGTCTTCAATTCCGCTATTCACCGTCCAAACCGCGAATCGGTTTAATGGTACCCCAACCTTTGCAAGATGGACAATGCCAATACAAAGAGCGGGTAGAAAAGCCACACTTCCTGCATCGATGATGGGGCTTCACCTTAAGCTGCTCACCAACCATTCCTTGTAATGTTGTTAAGCTGTCTTTTGCCCTTCCATCCTCAGCTTCCTCAAGATGATAATCCATCAATCGATAAAAGCCTTTCATTGTTGGGTTCTTAACAAGCTGCCTCGTTAGTAACGTTTGTGCCGCTGCAACACCGTCATGGTTTGCCACAAGCTGGGCAAGCATAAGCTCTGCAGATACACCGGCTTTTCTCTCAATACAACGTTGCAAAAATGCCAATAATTCGCTTTCTCTATCCAACTTTTGGTAGCACTCAGCAAGCGTAGGCAGAACTTGTCCTACAAAATCGATATCTTGATCGATAACCTGTTCTAGATAGTGGACCGTATTTATATAATCTTCTTGAGCTAGGTATATTTTGCCGAGTGTGATACTCGCCCTAACACAATGCGAGTCTTCTGTGAGTGCTTTCTTGAGGAGGCTAATGGATTTCTTGATATTCCCTCCCCCTTGCTCCTGCATAGCCAATTCACAATAGTAGTGAGCGATATCTTTTTTTATTCGTTTCTTACCCAGCTTAACCAATGCTGAAGCATATTCGATGGCTTTACTCCACTCCCTAGTCTGTTGGAATATGATAACCAATTGATGAAGGGCTGCTTCTCGGTGATCGGGTTCATCCAACAGTTGCATAAATATCTTTTCAGCACGATCAAGAAGGCCTGAAACCATGAAATCCTTCGCAAGCTGCTGTAAAGCGATATTTTTTTGGTCAATGGTCAAACTTGGACGAGAAATGAGATTTTGGTGGATTCGAATAGCTCGATCGACTTCACCGCGCGATCGAAATAGGTTTCCTAAAGCTAAGTGTGTATCAATCGTTTCATCATCGACCTGAAGAAGCTCAATAAAATGGTCTACCGCTTTATCAGATTGATCCGAAAGTAAGAGGTTTAATCCCGTCACGTACTGTCGGGAAATTTGATTAGATTGTTTCTGCTTGTTGAAATTCGCACTACGGTTACCCATGTACCAACCATAGGCAGCGGCAATCGGTAACAACAAGAAGAGAAGTTCAAGCATTCAAGGTTGCCTTAGGCGTTACTTTGTTGCTTCTCTATCGATGGTTGTTTGTTAAGTTGTTTCCTCAACTTACGAATGGTGAGTTTGTACTTTAATTGCAAACTACCAAAGATAAGAGTCGACAGACTAAATCCTAAAACAAACACCAAGCCTAAGAGCAATGAGAGATGAAATTCGCCTTTAGCAAGCAAGTAATTAAATGATACAACCTGCTGATTTTGAGCACCTAATGCTAAGGCGATCAATACAAGAGCAATCACCAAGATTATTTTTATAATTTTCATACATCACTACTCCGGAATAAGCTTAAGGGTTAGATTATGCAGTAAATTGAATTCTCAAACCATCCAGAATCGATGGAATATGAGTAAATTAATTATAAAAAAGCGGCATACGAGATGCATGCCGCTTTTCTATAACACCAAAAGGTGATTAGCCGTGGATATTTACGCGTTCACGTAATTCTTTACCCGGCTTAAAGTGAGGGACATATTTGCCTTCCAGCTCAACTTTTTCACCAGTTTTAGGATTACGCCCCATTCTTGGCTCTCGATAGTGCAGTGAGAAACTACCGAAACCACGGATTTCAATACGATCTCCGCTCTCTAGGGTTGACACCATATGTTCAAGTATATCCTTGACGGCATCTTCTACTTCTTTTGCAGAAAGATGTGTTTGCTGCGCGCAGAGTCTTTCAATTAGTTCAGACTTAGTCATAGTTCCCCTCATTTCAATGGAATCAAAAAGGCACTTATCGAAAAAAAGGGAGCCTAATGGCTCCCCTTAAGCGATGTCTTATTCGCCTTTAGCAGCCTTGAATGCATCAGCCATAGCATTACCGAATCCGCCATCTTCAGGCTTATTCAGTGAAGCCATTGCTTCTTGCTCTTCAGCTTCATCTTTAGCTTTGATAGATAGGTTGATTACGCGGTTCTTACGGTCTACACCTGTGAACTTAGCTTCAACGCTGTCACCAACACTTAAGATTAGAGACGCATCTTCAATACGGTCACGAGACACTTCAGAAGCACGGATGTAACCTTCAACGCCCTCTACAAGTTCAATTGTAGCACCTTTTGCGTCAACTGCAGTTACAGTACCATTTACTAGAGTACCTTTCTTGTTGTCAGCAACGTATGCATTGAACGGGTCATTTTCCATTTGCTTAACGCCAAGAGAAATACGCTCGCGCTCTGCATCTACTGCTAAAACAACTGCAGAGATTTCATCGCCTTTCTTGTATTCACGTACCGCTTCTTCACCTGGAACGTTCCAAGAGATATCAGATAGGTGAACAAGACCATCGATGCCGCCTTCTAGACCGATGAAGATACCAAAGTCAGTGATAGATTTGATCTTACCAGTAACTTTATCGCCTTTAGCTTGAGCTTCAGCGAATGACTGCCATGGATTAGCTTTACATTGCTTAAGACCTAGAGAAATACGACGACGTTCTTCGTCGATCTCAAGAACCATAACCTCAACTTCGTCGCCAACATTAACAACTTTAGATGGGTGGATGTTCTTGTTAGTCCAATCCATTTCAGAAACGTGAACTAGACCTTCAACGCCTTCTTCGATTTCAACGAAGCAACCGTAATCAGTTAGATTAGTCACACGACCAGAAAGCTTGTGACCTTCTGGGTAACGCTTAGCAATTGCTACCCATGGATCTTCGCCTAGTTGCTTAAGACCTAGTGATACACGAGTGCGGTCACGATCAAACTTAAGAACTTTAACTAGGATTTCATCACCAACGTTCACGATCTCAGATGGGTGTTTAACACGTTTCCAAGCCATGTCTGTGATGTGTAGAAGACCGTCAACACCACCAAGATCAACGAATGCACCGTAGTCAGTAAGGTTCTTAACGATACCTTTAACTTCAGTACCTTCTTGAAGAGTCTCAAGAAGCTCGTCACGCTCAACGCTGTTTTCAGATTCGATAACCGCACGACGAGAAACAACAACGTTGTTACGTTTCTGGTCAAGCTTGATTACTTTGAACTCTAGCTCTTTGTTTTCTAGGTGAGCAGTGTCGCGGATAGGACGTACGTCGACCAATGAACCAGGTAGGAAAGCACGGATACCGTTTAGTTCAACAGTGAAACCGCCTTTAACTTTGCCATTGATAATACCAACAACAGTTTCAGCTTCTTCGTATGCTTTTTCAAGTACGATCCAAGCTTCGTGACGCTTCGCTTTCTCACGAGAAAGTTGAGTTTCACCGAAACCATCTTCAACAGCGTCTAGCGCAACATCTACTTCAGTACCTACTTCAACTTCAAGTTCGCCAGCTGCGTTCTTGAATTGCTCAGCAGGGATAGCAGACTCAGACTTAAGACCAGCATCAACAAGAACGAAACCATTCTCGATAGCTACTACAGTACCTTTAACAATGGTACCTTGTTGGAATTCAGTCTCATTTAGAAACTCTTCAAAGAGTTGAGCAAAAGATTCAGTCATTATTTGATCTTCAATAATTAAACGTCCACGGGTATCCTACCTCATGGGGTTGATAAAAATGCCAGTCATCATCCTTGCGACCAACAGTCTTATTGCCTTGATATCGTCATCAAGACAATTTAGATTCAATAAATTCAAGTGCTTGCCCCACCACTTTATCAATAGAAAGCGATGTAGAATCAAGCACTAACGCATCTTCCGCAGGACGCAATGGTGCAACCGCTCGATTACGATCACGGTCGTCTCTGTCTTGGATCTCGCGCAAAAGGTCATCAAATTTAACATCATGCCCCTTTTCTTGCAACTGCTTGTAGCGGCGATTCGCCCTTTCTTCCGCACTTGCGTCTAAAAAGATCTTGGCAATAGCAGACGGAAATACAACTGTGCCTAAATCTCGACCATCACCAACCAAACCAGGTTCTGCCGCGAAAGAACGTTGACGACGCAGCAAAGCTTCTCTGACACGAGGTAAAGCGGCAATTTTTGATGCGGCATCCCCTGTAGTTTCTTTACGAAGTTCTCTTGAAACATCTTCGCCTTCTAGGATGACTTTAACCAGATCACCCTCCGCAATAAACTGCACGTCTAAATGGGTAGCAATAGGAACCAAAGCCTCTTCCGAGCTCGTATCAACACCGTGATGGATCGCTGCGAGAGCCAGTACCCGATATATTGCTCCAGAGTCCAACAAATGAAAGCCTAGTTTTTCCGCCAACAACATACAAAGAGTGCCTTTACCAGCACCGCTTGGACCGTCAACTGTAATGACTGGAGGTTGATGGGACATGTTTTTCTCCGTTTTCGTTTGTAGCAAACACTGTTGTAGAGCATTCACTTTTATCGGCGCGCTATTATACCGAAAGCTATGGTGAATAAAACACAAAAAAGTCCGCTATATTTGGTGTCGGTGTTATACAACTTTCTGTTTACTCAAGAAATTGTAATATCACTGACACCAAACGGACTTCTCTTCTAAACATAAGACCTTGCTAAATTATAGCTCAAAGAATAGGCCTTTGACCTTTCGATACCCACTTCATGATCACGTTATCGACAATGTCTGCACTTGCACCTGTAAGCTTGTCAGATAATTTTCTCTTTTGAACATATTGGATCGCTAAGACTGTCTTATCTTTACACGCTTGCATGACCAAATCGTCGGATGTAGAGATTTCATCTACCAGTCCAAGGTCTTTTGCTTGAGTACCAAACCAATGCTCACCCGTCGCCACTTTCTCTAATTCAAGAGACGGTCTGCGCTCACGAATAAAGTTTTTAAACAAACCATGAGTTTCTTCTAGCTCTTCTTTAAATTTCTCACGAGCTTTATCTGTATTCTCACCAAACATGGTCAAGGTACGTTTATATTCACCAGCAGTCAGCTGCTCATAATCAATATCATGTTTTTTAAGCAACTTATTGAAGTTAGGCAGCTGTGCGATAACACCAATTGATCCCACAACAGCAAATGGTGCAGAAATGATTTTGTCTGCTACACACGCCATCATATACCCGCCACTTGCCGCAACTTTATCGACAGAAATAGTGAGCGGTAGATTCGCTGCTTTTAGTCGGTCGAGCTGAGAAGACGCCAAACCGTAGGCATGCACCATGCCGCCACCAGACTCGAGCTTCACCAACACTTCATCGCCTTCTTGTGCCACTGCGATAATGGCACTGATTTCTTCACGAAGCGCTGTTACTTCTTTCGCGTCAATTGAACCGTTAAAATCGAGTACAAACAAATGCGGTTTTCGATTGGCTTCTAACTCACCCCCCTTTGCCGCTTTTTTAACTTCTTTTTCCCGCGCTTTATCCTTTTCTTTTTGTGTTTTCTTATCCGCTTTATGTTTTGCTTTTAAATAAGCGTCGTCATGCAAATAATGTTCTAACTGTTCAACACTGTGCTCGTATCGTTCAGTAAGGTTGGTCACTTCAAGCTCACCTTTTGAGCCAGCCTGCTTTCCGCTTACTGATTTTACAACCACCAACAAAACCACGGCTGCAGCCAGTAATGTGATGATCTTAGCTAAAAATAATCCGTAATCTAACAAAAATTCCAATGTGATATCCCCAAAAGAATGAATTGGTGTATTGTAACGATCTTGTCACGATTACCAATAGTTAAAACTGAAATACCTTGATGACCTATCCAATGCTTATGAGTCGACAAGGTGGTTAAAGATTCATTAAACAAGGTGAAAATGTGGATTATTCAATCTCAGAGAAAGCCCTAGAAGGAAAAGTAATTTTAGTGACCGGTGCAGGCGCTGGCATAGGGAAGCAAGCCGCATTAAGTTATGCGCAGCATGGTGCTACCGTCATATTACTTGGTCGAACCGTCGCTAAGCTAGAAGAAACATATGATGAAATTGAAGCTTTAGGTGCCCCTCAACCCGCCATTATTCCCCTTGATATGAAAGGCGCTAGCAAACAAAATTATATTGATATGGTCGAAACCATTGAAAGTCAGTTCGGGCGTTTAGATGGGGTTCTACACAATGCCAGTATATTGGGAGTAATCAGTCCATTTGACCAAATTGGTGAAGATACGTATGACGATATTATGCAGGTCAACGTGAAAGCTCAGTTTCTAATGACTCAAGCGGTATTGCCTCTGCTTAAAAAATCTCAGGATGCTCGACTTGTCTTCACCTCTTCAACGGTTGGTCATAATGGACGCGCCTTCTGGGGGACTTACGCCATGTCCAAATTTGCGACTGAAGGAATGATGCAAGTCTTAGCTGATGAGTTAGAAGAAACAAATGTGCGAGTCAATGCTATAAACCCAGGTGCCACTCGAACAGGAATGCGAGCTAAGGCCTACCCAGCCGAAGATACCGAGCGGCTAAAAACACCTTTAGACATTATGCCTTTGTATCTATATTTGATGGCACCAGAAGGTAAAGCGGTAAATGGGCAATGCATCGATGCCCAGCCGAAGAAATAAAGAAAATTTTATAGACAAATTGATACATTCAAAAAGTTCTTAAGTAAAAACCCGGCGACGCCGGGTTTTGTTAAAGAATATCTCTTAGCCTATCTTGAGTGACTTGCACTAATACATCAGGCTGGAATTTAGAAATAAACTTGTTACATCCTACCTTTTCAACCATGGCCTCATTGAAACTTCCGCTCAATGAGGTATTGAGGGTGATGTACAAATCTTTCATTCTAGGATCACTTCTTACTTCATGTGTGAGTTTGTAGCCATCCATCTCAGGCATTTCAGCATCGGTGATCATGAGAAGAAGCTCTCTTGACACATCTTTTCCTTCATCACACCATGACTTTAGAAGAGTCAGTGCTTCTAAGCCGTCGTTACATTCTAAAATCTCCAACCCAAGTTGGCTCAATGTACCTTTTACTTGATTTCTAGCGGTCGACGAATCATCCACAATAAGGATTTTCCTACCTGCCATTTGATGAGATAAATCTTCGTCTAGCACACCTTCCGAAATAGACACATCATAATCAACGATTTCAGCCAGTACCTTTTCAACATCAATAATTTCAACAATACGTTCTTGTTCGTTTTCTACGATATTAGTGATCGCTGTTAAGTAGTTAGCTCGACCTGCTGTTTTTGGTGGGGGCTGAATTTCAGTCCATGCGGTATTAATAATGTTTCTAACCTGACCAACCAAAAAACCTTGAATCGTTCGATTATACTCAGTGATGATCAGGTTTTGCTCTTCTTCATCTTGCATTGGTCTAAAACCAATCGCAGCACGAAGGTCGATGACCGGAAGAGACTCTCCCCGTAATGAAGCAACCCCCGTAATGTAGTGATGAGCGCCAGGTAATTTTGTGAGTGGAGGTAGTTTTAAAACTTCACGGACCTTAAAAACGTTTACAGCAAAAATTTGTGAGCTATTGAGTTGGAACAGTAACAATTCCAAGCGGTTTTCACCAACTAGCTGCGTTCTTTGATCAACGCTACTTAATACTCCAGACATAAGGTTTCTCACTCATTAATCAATAATTACAGAGTACAGCATCAATTACATCTGCGCCATATTATGAACCAACAAATCCAGCTCAATTTTGACCGGATTCGTTTAGCCTTCAACCACTTTCATTAATAGTTGCCCATCGTACATAGCTTGTTTAATCAAGGCTGCACCTGGCATTGTTGCTTCAGTATAGAAACGACTCTCCTCCAATTGTAGATCTTGATGATAAACTGGCAAGGTCTGAGTCTCGATACATTCTTGAATCACGGGATACAAAATCGACCTTGCTTGGTTAATCACACCACCAATTAACACTTTCTCGGGGTTAAATAAGTTGATGACAATAGCAATAGCTGCCCCAAGATAACGCCCTAGCTGCTGTATTTCCTCAATAGCCAACGTGTCACCGGACTCCGCCGCTTCACAAATACTTTCAACGGTGACGTTATCATGAGGAATGGAAGTATGGTCACCTTTTTCAATTCGCGCGGTCACGACTTCTCTCAGCGCTTTTGAGCTTGCTAGAGTTTCAAGGCAACCTGTATTACCACAATGACACCGCTTACCATTCGGATCGATTTGAATATGCCCAAGCTCTCCGATATTGCCATGACGTCCTTGTAAAACTCGACCATCAAGTATGATGCCGGCACCGAGGCCATGGTGAATTGAAATGAGCACGGAATTATCTGCGCTTTGAGAGTTACCAAAGAGTTTTTCAGCGAGCGCCCAAGCACGAGTATCGTTCGCAATAAACACAGGTAGCCCTGTCGCTTTATAGATTTCAGGTCCTAATGCCAAGTTGTTCACGTTGTAGTGTGGCATTTGTAATACCACACCTTTGTCTGAATCGACTAAACCTGGGAGAGTAAGGGCAATGCTCGTCACCCTATCTAATTTGTCAGAGTAGCCTTGGAAAAATTCTTCAATTTCATGGAGAAGCCTTTCCAATACCTCTTCTTGTTCTATTTCCTCGATGGTGATTTTTGTATCAACCAACACAGAGCCGCCATGTTCATGTAACGCTATCGTTAAATAACCGCGTCCTAATCGCATGGACAGAAACTGCCAGCCTTCATTATCGGTTTGAAGACCAACAGCGGGGCGACCGCGGCTTGTGGCTTCTTGAACCGTCGTTTCGTGAATAAGATGAGCATCGATGAGCTCTCTAGTAATTTTAGTAATACTGGCTGGTGCCAGCTCGCTGGTTTTGGATAAGTCTATACGAGAAATAGGACCCTTAAGGTCTATCAATTTATATACACGGCCAGCATTGACCTGTTTGATATGATCAATATGGCCTGGTTGAGCCATGTACATAGAAAACTCCGACGATTGTAAACCTACTAATTTTTTTACTTTGAAAAGTAATTGTGAAGCAGCTTGATCCATCGTCGTGACTCCCATCACGTATCTATCAGATCTTTTTATACAAGTTTGAATTTAGGCATTTTTTAAAGCTTAGAAAAGTGACCATGTCGATATTTTTTTGTGAACGAAAATATCTTTCAATCACTACACTTAGCAAAACGTAAGGAAAATTCGCGATAGAACGGAGAATGATATGACCAAATTACTCAGACGAACAAAAATTGTTGTTACCTTGGGTCCCTCCACAGACAAAGACAATAATTTGGAAGAGATAATCGAAGCTGGCGCTAATGTTGTAAGAATGAATTTTTCTCATGGAAGTTCCGAAGATCACATACGCCGAGCACAAAAAGTCCGGCAAATCGCAGCAAGACTTGGAACACACGTTGCTATTTTAGGTGACTTACAAGGTCCCAAAATTCGAGTCTCAACGTTCAAAGACAATAAGGTTAACTTAGAGGTTGGTGCAAAATTCGTTTTAGATGCTGATCTACCACTAGGAGAAGGGTCAGTCGAATCTGTTGGCGTCGACTACAAAGATCTGCCCAAAGACGTCTCCAAAGGCGATGTTCTACTTTTGGATGATGGTCGCGTTCAGTTGAAGGTCATGTCGGTAGAAAACGCCAGAGTTCACACGACTGTTCTTGTTGGTGGTCCTCTTTCAAATAACAAGGGGATAAACAAAAAAGGGGGCGGGCTATCTGCAGAAGCGCTTACAGATAAAGACAAAGCCGATATTCTTACTGCAGCCAAAATAAAAGTCGATTACCTTGCTGTCTCCTTCCCTCGCAATGGTGAAGATATGAGGTATGCACGAAGGCTCGCTACTGACGCCGGACTAAGTGCTAAATTGGTGGCCAAAGTTGAACGTGCAGAATCCGTTGCAGACGAAGAAAGCATGGATGACATCATTACCGCGTCGGACGCTGTAATGGTTGCTAGGGGCGATCTAGGTGTCGAAATAGGTGACCCAGAACTGGTAGGCGTACAAAAACAACTCATACTTCGGGCTCGAAGGCTCAATCGAACGGTGATCACTGCAACCCAAATGATGGAATCCATGATTGATAACCCTCTCCCCACCCGAGCAGAAGTGATGGATGTCGCCAATGCGGTGCTTGATGGAACGGATGCCGTAATGCTCTCAGGGGAAACCGCCGCGGGTAAATATCCAGTCGAAACCGTTAAATATATGGCTGAAGTGTGTATCGGTGCGGAGAAAATGCCTTCACTCAATGTATCTGGACACCGTTTGGAAACAAAATTTGAGTCGGCATCTGAAACTATCTCAATGGCAACCATGTATGCCGCAAACCACCTCGACGGTGTAAAAGCAATGATCAGTCTCACGGAATCGGGTAAAACTGTGCTCATGATGTCTCGCTTAAGCTCAGGGCTCCCCATCTTCGCTCTATCCCGCAGAGAAGATACTCTTAATCGATGCGCCTTATATCGTGGTGTCACTCCGGTTTACTTTGGTAGCGATGGTGCATCTGGCTTGGATACGGCCTACTCCGCTCTGGAAACTTTAAAAGAAAAAGGGCTATTGGATGTTGGTGATACCGTCATCATTACGCAAGGTGACGTAATGGACCTTATTGGCTCAACCAACTGCATGAGAATCATTGACGTACGATAAAAAATCAACCTCAAGAGAACGATGATTAAACCAAAGTGGGCATTGGGATACTGGCTTAGAAAGAGCAAGTTGGAGAAGTCAGCTAACCTGCCCTTTCTTCTTACTTTGCGGTATTTCCCTGAACAATTACGCAGGGCATGGGTTCAGGTTCGCTTTGGCCTTCAGATATGTATTAATAAAATTATTGCCCGCTTTTAAGCCGATCTCATAATCTGCGAGAAGTGCTTCACGGTCACTGAGTAGTGAGGTGGATTCCAGCGGCGACTCAGGATGGATTTGAAGAATGAAACAGTCATCAGGAGGCGAAGTAAGAAATTGTTGTGTCAACGAATAAGTCTGGTAGTGCACCATCAACATATCCGCTAACCCCGAGTCAAAGGCTTCACCAAGCATATGACTCAAACGATATACATCTCCCGCCCCAAATAGCCATCGTCCACCATTCAAAAGCCTTGTTCGAGAAAGTAATTTGTTTTGCTGAGCGGATTGATTGAATTTTTCAATGAAAAAATCAGACCAGTCGCTCTTCCATTCTTGCACCTTGCTGTCCCACTGGCTTTGCAAAGCATCTACAGACTGCCGAAGCCATATAGGCATACCCTCACTCACCGTAATGGGCACATTATCTTTTGGCATGTCTTGTTCAAACGGTTCGGTTCTGATAACAACGATACAGCGACTTCCCGTACGCCATGCTTCCTGAACAGGAATGGACGCAGACACTCCTCCATCAAGGTACCTAATACCATCTATTATCACCTCACCCTTATACAGCCTAGGTATCGCACATGTCGCTTTGAGTACATTGACCCAATTATCTTCAAGCATGGGAAGATAATGATCCTGCAAATGAACGGCATCCGTTACCGAAGCAAACGCATTTTTCCCTACTAATTGAGTTCTGCCTAGATCGACATCGAGTTTGTACGGGTAATGATTTACTTTGTCCAGCGCCCAATCAATATCAAGCGTTTGCTTGTTGCGGATATAACCAAACAGACTAAAAAATTCTGGCTGAGTAGTCAGGTCTAGCAGAAAAGAGCGACCAAGCCCAGCCTGCCTACAGATATAGGCACATAAATTCAATGCACCAGCTGAAGTGCCATAATAAGTATTGAAGGGATCAAAATCGGAAAGGAGAAATGCATCTAAAACACCGGCCGTAAATATTCCTCGCTGCCCACCGCCTTGGGCAACCAGCGCCGTTTTACCACCCAAGTACTTACGTAAACGCTGAATGTTAACATTAGTGGTAGAGTTGGTTACTGCCCCTGTATTGCTCATATAGGTAAGAGTTTTAAGCCGTTGTAATAGCGATAACCGCAAACACCACAAGAACAGTAAATACAACGATTGTTGTTCCAAGAGCAAATTTAAAATCAAAGTCCATACATCACCTCCAGATCCCAATCCAATATTAACAAGTTAATAACATTGGAAACACATCCATTCAAGAACTCTCGCTATTCCCGTTTTAAGTATGCCGCCAGTATCACATTTGAACTCTTTTATCACATTTCAATAAATTCAGGACACAAACATAGTATTTGCTGTTTTTTCCATCAAATGAACTTTTTCCATTCAAAGGTAAATATATTGACCAATAAATAAATAGAAGACTTATTAATATTAAAATAGACATTTATTCAGAATAATTCACCTTTTTATTGACATTTAATCAAATAAAAGATGGTCGTTCATCATTTTGACACACAATAGAAACTATTGCTTTACCACTAATTAATGGATAGTCTCAACTATACGAATAGCGAAATATTCCAGAAAAAGCACACACACATCGTAAAAATCAGAATCAATCACTAAGTTAAAACACCAAGATAGAGCTTATACCTAATTTATTACCAATCTGCACACGATTCGCATGGTTCATATGACTCCAGTGCAATAACAAAATATAAAAAGGGAAGCGTTTTGTGGCGAAAATTTCGAACTTAGTAAAGTCGTTAGGAGTTATATAATGAAACGAGAACAGTGGGGATCCCGTGCGGGCTTTATTTTAGCCGCAGTGGGTTCTGCAATCGGGTTAGGGAACATTTGGCGCTTTCCTTATATGGCCTATGAGAACGGTGGCGGCGCATTTTTTATTCCATACCTTTTTGCCATGATCACCGCCGGTATTCCATTCATGATCCTAGAGTTCAGCATGGGTCAAAAATATCGCGGCTCTGCACCGAAAACACTTGCAAAAATACATTCAAAATTTGAATGGCTTGGTTGGTTTCAAGTAGGCGTAGCCGCCGTGATTGCGGTGTACTATATTGCGGTTATTGGCTGGGCGATCTCTTATTTTGGCATGTCGTTCACTCAGGAATGGGGAGAAGACACAAACGCATTTTTCTTCAGTGAATATTTGCAGTTAGGTGACAATTCACCAACAAATCTGGGCAATATCCAATGGAAAATCGCCATTGCTATGCTTATTGCTTGGGGCGTTACATACGCGGCAATCGTTGGTGGCGTAAAAGCAGGGATCGAACGCGCATCTAGGATCATGATGCCCGTTTTATTTATTATGGTTATTGCACTTATCGGACGTATGGTGTTCCTTCCAGGCGCTCTGGATGGTGTGAATTACATGTTTGAACCCGATTTCAGCAAGATTTGGGATGTAAAAGTGTGGGCCGCTGCATACGGTCAGATCTTTTTCACCTTAAGTATTGGCTTCGCCATTATGCTCGCGTATTCAAGCTACCTGCCTGAAAAGTCAGACATTACAAACAACGCATTCATGACCGTTTTGATTAACTGTGGGTTCTCTATTCTTGCCGGTATCATGATATTTTCTGTACTGGGATACATGGCTCAGGAACAAGGTAAACAGCTAACTGAAGTCGTGTCGGCAGGCGTTGGTCTGGCTTTCGTAACGCTTCCAGCCGCCATTAACTTACTTCCAGCCCCTTATATTCTTGGTCCGCTGTTCTTCTTTGCCCTTGTGGTTGCGGGTTTGAGCTCTCACATTTCCATTATGGAAGCCGTAACATCAGCCATTATGGACAAATTAAACTGGAGCCGTAAGAAGGCAGCCAATATTGTTATCGGTCTCGGACTTGTTGTTTCGATGGCATTTGCAACCAATGGTGGGTTATTGCTACTTGATTTGGTTGATCATTTCGCGAATAACGTTGGCATCATGCTAGGAGGCTTGATTGAAATCTTGTTGATGGCTTGGCTGTTGAATAAAGTTAGCGATATACGTGAGTACGTGAATTCGACATCAGATTTCTCAATCGGTCAGTGGTTCGACATATGCCTGCGTTTCATCACTCCGGTAATTTTGGCCATCATTTTGGTTACCAAGCTGAACGCGCTATTCACTGAAGGCTACGGTGGCTATGACCTGACGCTAGGTTGGGTTCTCATTGCCGCATTATTTGTATTCGGTCTGGTTATTAACGTAACCAGCAGTAAGGAGAGCAACACATGACAACAAGTGCAATCATCATGATGGTTTTAGGGTTAGGCATTACTTGGGGTGGCGCTGCCATCTGCATTAAGCGTGCAATGAATAAGCAAGACTAAACCTTCTCTACCCAGATAAATGCAAACTCCCCAAATAAATGCAAATACCGGCTGAATTAGCCGGTATTTTTTAATTTTTAATCCGTTCAAAACGCATAACGGATACCTAACGAGCCATCTATACCCAGATTCAAGCCTTTATGCACATTCAACCCAGGTGCTATCTGAGCATAGGCATCCCAGTCTTTAGCAAAATCCCAATCCAGCCCCACGGGCAGTCTTGGACCAAAGCTTTCTTTCCATCCAATCCAACCGCCCACACCAAAGTACCAAGTAAAAGGGACATCGGTAGCGTCAAAGCGACCTTTCTTTAATAAATAATCAGCCGATACGCCATGATTACCGATCGCAAAATTGTAGGTGTCTTGATATTGCGCAACCGCACTTACACCTTGATCGATTGCTATACCAAATTTCCACTCTCCATTTGATAGCGGTTCAGCCATTGCCGCCTGAGAGACGCCCATCATTAGCATGAGTGCGGTTAACGAAGAGGTAATTCGCTTCATTTCCAATCCTTCTAAATTTTCACTGTGTGGATTGTGCGTAAATCTCTCGAAAGGGTAAATAGGAAAGAAGTAAGGTTTCTGTCAAAACATTAAACTCAAGAGCTCATAGATAGAAAGGTACTCGAATACTCACAGCTTTTTTATAGCAGATCTCGCCACCGTTATATGCACTTGAAAAACAAAAAAGACCAGCATGGCTGATCTTTTTCTCTTTCTACGTTTGAGCGAAGAATTAGTCTTGCTCGACTGACTTATGTCCCTCTTGAAGATGCACAACATCAACTAAATCATCACAAGACACTTGGAATGCTTGACCAAACCCCTTAACAAATAACCCTTTAATTGGCATCAGTTTAAAGAGCTTAAAATCTTGGAGCTGACTAAGACCATCAATGATATCGCCAAAACGATCTCTCATTTGATCAATAACTTCTCCCCATAATGCCTCTTCTCTCGCAACCACTGATGCAGTAGCATCAAATGTTAAACGTTTACGGGCAAATAACTGCTTAGATGAATCTTCATCCTCAATCATCATGATCGAAACGTGAGGGTTTTGCCCTAGGTTTCTTGCATGACGAGCAATCTCAGAAATCAAAACGAAAAACCCGTTCTCATTCTGAACAAAAGGAGCATAGCTAGCATTGGGGCGGTTTTCGCTATCAACCGTTGCTAACTGAAGTGTTTTGCGCGCTTCACGAAACTCTCTAATTTCAGGTCCCAACCGCGTTTGCAAACGCTCTTGCTTAACCACTTGATCCATCATTTTCTCCTACCACTCATCTCTCAACCCAACACGCCATTTTGAATTGTTATTTGTAGGCGAAACCCACTTATATTACGTAGCATGTTAGTACAAAAATTAAACGTATTGCTTTTTAAGCGCATTGAATTTCTCTAGCTGATCCGGAAGCAATTCTCTATTTTCGTCTCGCCCGAGGTAAATTTTAAAAATGCTGTCACCTTGCTCCGTAAAGAATCCAAAATAATGGCTTTCTTTACCACGAAATGGCTTGCTGACAAGCGCAATGCTTTTGACAAGATCCAGTTTCAAATGACCATGCATTTCACCTTTGTCTCCCATGAGGTTGTAGTAGCCTCGCGCCATTTTTCCTTTCGGAAATGGCGCTTTCACCTCAAATATCGACCCCATTGAATGAACAATAGTGGTTACGGTCCCCCAACCTACAAGCCCTTCAAGAAGCTCTTGTGCAAATTCGCCCCCAATCATTGTCGCCATACCTTCAGGTAGCGAGCGAACAACGTCATGCTCAGAAACGCCCAACGCCTCAGCGATAGACGCCGGTAACAACGCTGAATCTTGTTCTAGGCTTTGCGCAACTTTCTGTTTTAGTTCTTCTCTTTCCATACGTATTTCCAATTTAAAGCTAAGCCGAACGGCTGCTCTGTCGTTGTGCGGCAACGCTTTTTAATGGCATCTTGCTCGCATGACAAACCCAAAAGAGCCCGTTACCGCCAAGGTCAGATATTCCCCATCGACGTCAACTCGTTCTTTCTCTTGCCAGTTTTCCAACAGCGGGTTGAGACGGCTCATGGCCTCTAGCGTGTGCTGAATGCTTTTTTGAAAGCCATTTTTAATGAATATAGGATAGATGCACTCAATCCAGCTCCGTCCAACATTTGAAGTGCCATCGTCACTTTTACTGATACGATTTGTGCCTCAAAAGGCTTAGATCACTATGTTCGCGATATAGTAATTTTCCCATTATGATAATGCAATTGATAACTAATGTCATTCGTATCAATATGTCACAGCGGATATTTCCTTGAAAAGAAAATGGTATACGACGATACAAACTTAAACCAAATCGTAGAATATTTAACATCATAGATAAGACTCGCCCACTTTCATCAATCATGACACTTACGCTAGCGTCTCCACATCTACTACACACCCCCTTACCGCCAAAAACGTTTTATTCGTATGAGTTCGCTGGTCGCTGAATTGGTTAAAGGGCTGAGTGCGTCCTTACAGCTTATTGCAATCGACGCAAACACGTGGATAAAAGAAAAAGGCGGACTTGTCCTTAGGATTCATGAAAGGCGCCATATTAAGGGCAACTCTTGCGGTGATATTATTTACGAAGGCAGTATTACATATAAGGTGGCTAGAAAGCGTACCGACGATAGCAAGCCTTCTAGTAGGGATCGCCGTCGGTGCGCTGAGTGGGGCTGGGATTGGTCATCTATAACTTCACTGCCAACGATCAAACGTTACACGGTCGCTCGCTGTGGTCAATAAGCTCTCTCGTTGGTGAAACTTGATCAGAAATTGGCTTAGGCAGCGCGGTTCTAACGATTGCTACCTATTGCCTATAGAGGAGAAGCTATGCTGGTAAGCGCTACATTATATTGCTAAGGGAATCTGAAAACACACATATTGGGGGCAATGTTCAGTCATTGAAACGAAGGCGCCTCATAAAGCCCGCTAACCATGCATGAATCTCGTATTTTTATCGCAAAAAAAGATTTCGGAAATTTCTGGTTGTTACTTGAGCAACGTCGTCTAACGACACATTTTTTAATTGGGCAATATATTGAGCAACCTCGACAACATAAGCTGGTTGGTTCTCTTTTCCTCGATGAGGAACAGGGGCTAAATAAGGTGAATCGGTTTCGATTAACAGCCTATCCAGTGGCAGTGCTTTCACGACTTCTTTCAATTCTGTCGCAGCGCGAAATGTGACGATACCTGAAATCGAAATATAAAACCCCAACTCCATCGCCGCTTCAGCAAAGGGGAGATCCTCTGTAAAACAGTGGATAACGCCACCGCATTTTTGAGCGTCTCCCTCTCTGAGATGTTTCAAGGTATCTTCACGTGCATTTCTTGTGTGAATAATAAGCGGTTTATCGACCTCAACAGCCAATGCGATTTGTTGCTCAAATCGTTTCAGCTGTAGCGCTTTCGTCTCTGGCTTATAATGATAATCCAACCCCGTTTCACCGATAGCAATCACCCTTGGATGACGGGCGTAGTCATAGAGCTTATCGAAACAAAATGCACTTTCTACATCTAAAGGATGTACACCACATGAGGCCGATACATTGGTAAAGGGCTCAATCATTTCCATCATTTTAGGAAAGCTTTCAAGGGTAACACCCACAGAAAGCAAGTGTTCAATCTTGGCTTTCTCGGCTTTCGCTACAACGTCAGCCACTCCGCTATGCAGCTCTTCATAATTCAATTTATCTAGATGGCAATGTGAATCAACAAACATTTTTCTTCTCGTGTAAATCTAAAAACCAGTCCGCGACAAGCAGCTCGGCATTTAACCCTGGAAACAATTTCAATCGATGAATAAGCTGGTTAAGTTGTCGAGTTTTTTTATAAGCAAGATCATAGCTAACCCATTTGGTAATGGGCTCTGAGTAGGTGCTTGGTTCTTGAGTAAAAAAGTCTTTCTGGACATGAACGAGCAGAAAGCTCAACCAACCAAGGCGTTCTATCGGCTGATCCTTAATCGTGGACCAAAAGTTATGGTAAGAAGGAATGGCTGAAGATAGCTGAAGTGATAAGCTATTCAATAAAGCATCAAACTGCTTTTCTTGACCATCACGAGTGAACGCCAATGCGGCTAATGGAGCGCCATGGCTCAGTTGAAGTGCCAACTCGCTAACGGGCAGTTCGGCGTGTTGATGAAGCCAAGACATCGCATCATCAAATTCCGGTATTGCGACATCCCATTGCTGGCAACGGCTGACAATAGTAGGAAGTAGTTTGTGCCTATCTGTCGACATCAGTAAAAAAACGCAATTTTCCGCAGGGGACTCCAATGTTTTTAATAAGGCATTGGACGCAGATTCATTCATTGCTTCCGCAGGCCTAATAATAATAAGACGTTTTCCACCAAGCTGGGAAGATTCGAGTGCCCACCGATTGGCTTGGCGAATTTGATCGACAACAATCGATTTACCTTCTTTTTCAGGCACGATTTTGTGTATATCTGGGTGACTACCTGACTTGGACAAATCACAACTGTGGCAAAATCCACACGCTTCGTCCGTTGCGTTACTGCAGACCAACGCTCGCGCAAACTTATCAGCTAGCTGTTCCACACCTAGCCCCTCTGGAGCTTGGCACAACAAAGCGCCCGTCACACGGTCATTACTTAGCAATGACCGCCAATGATCCCATGTGAGCTGTAACCAAGGGTACATGGTATTCATTACTGCTCCAGTGACTCTAGCCAGTCTTGTAAGGCTTGATTTAGGCTTTGCGTCACATCCTCCATCGCTTGCTCAGCGTTAACCATCACAACACTAGGATCAGACTCTGCGATTTCAAGATACCGTTGACGTGTACGCTCAAAAAAACTGATGTCCATTTTTTCAATGCGGTCTAGTTCCCCTCTACCTCGTGCACGCTCTAATCCAACGCGTGGGTCGATATCAAGATATAAGGTCAAATCTGGCTTAAAGTCACCCAAAGACACTTTTCTCAGTGTTTCCATCGTGTCACGTGCGATCTCGCGTCCACCACCTTGATAAGCTTGTGAAGACATATCATGTCTATCACCCACCACCCACGCTCCCGATTTTAAGGCCGGTTTGATCACCGTTTCAACGAGTTGAACTCGAGCAGCGTACATGAGCAACAATTCCGATATATCCTGAAGCTCTTCACCTTCGTGCTCTTCTTTCACCAGCGAACGCATCTTTTCGGCTAATGCCGTGCCGCCCGGCTCTCGAGTGTTGACAATATTCTGCACACCAAAATGCGTGAGTTTTTCTTTTACAGTCTGAATTGCCGTGCTTTTGCCTGCGCCTTCAAGACCCTCGATTACAATAAACTTCGCTGGATTCATTTTTTACTTCTTAATACTTTCAAATATTGTCTTACTGCTCGATTATGATCAGCTAAATTCTTGCTGAACACATGCCCACCATAACCGCTGGCTACAAAATACAGGTAACGACTCTTTTCCGGATTCAGTGCCGCTTCAATGGAAGCTGAACCTGCCATTGCGATAGGTGTTGGGGGAAGTCCCTTAATCACATAGGTATTATACGGTGTTGGTGTGCGCAAATCCTTTTTGCGAATGTTACCATCATAGCTTTCTCCCATACCATAGATCACCGTTGGGTCGGTTTGAAGGCGCATGCCTTTATTTAAACGGTTTATAAATACCGATGATATCCGCTTTCTTTCCTCATCGAGCGCCGTTTCTTTCTCTATAATCGACGCTAAGATCAGGGCTTCATATGCCGATTTAAGTGGTAACTCTTCTTGCTTCCGTTCCCATGCATTGTCTAACACGGTATTCAAATTTCGATGAGCACGTTTGAGAATCTCGAGATCGGAAGTTCCAGCGGTATAGTAATACGTCTCTGCAAGGAATAACCCTTCCAGTTTTTGATTATCTATACCGAGTGCTTTAGCGATTTCCAGTTCTGACTTTCCACGAGTAAGGCGACGAAGATATTCCGTATTATCGAGAATTGCGCGCCACTCTTTAAAGGTTGTCCCTTCAACAAAAGTAATTGCAAATTGATGCTCTTTACCTTCTCCTAAATAAACAAGCGCTTCACTTAGTGTCATTCCCGTCTTCAAGAAAAATGTTCCCGCTTTCACTTGGACAAGCTCGGGATATACATGACGAACAAGCTTTGAGAAAGAGCTGGTATTGACCCAACCCGCATTTTCAAGCTGTGTTAACACGCCTTGAAAACTGGTGCCCGACTTGATAGTCAGTAACTCTGGCTGAGAATTAGTGACAGGCTGATTAACATACTGTTGGACCTGCTGATTAACGTAAAACCCTACAGCAGCCAAAATCACCGCGCAGAGAGCCAGAAAAATCGCAATTTTTTTTATCACGTTACAAATATCTCCTGGAAAGTTTTGGTTAGAGAACCAATTTTAAAGTGAGATTTATCAATACGAGTTATAGGGCAAACTTGCAGCAATGCGTTAGTCATAAAGACTTCCTTCGCATTCAATAGTTCTTCCATAGAAAATGCGCGCTCAATAAGCGTCATTTTCTTCGCTATCGCTTCTTCAATGACTTGTTGACGCATAATGCCTGCCACACCAGAAAAATTAAGCTTCGGTGTACACAGTCGAAACTCCGGATCCACCCAAAATAAGTTAGCGACACTGGTTTCTACAACATTACCTTCAAAATCACAGACGATCGCATCACTCCAGCCATTTTGTTCTATTTCAGCTTTGACCAGTACTTGCTCCAATCGATTGTTGTGCTTAAGGCCGGCAAGCATAGGCTGATGACCTAACCTAGTTTCACAAATGCCTAACGACACCCCTTGGGTAATCCAGTCGTTGTAGTGTCTTGGGTAATCGAACGCTGAAATGGTTACGGTGGGCGCAGATGCACCAGCAATACCGTACCCTCTTCCTCCCGTACCTCGGCTTATATGAATCTTCAACCCCGCTTTTTCTTCATCCAATGCCACTTTATTGCACCAAGCATAAACTTCTTCCCAATTCGGCGCGGGAATTCTGAGGATGGTTAAACAAGATGCAAGACGCTCTTTATGATAATTCCAAGCTTGAATTTGTTTTTTGCAGGTGAGAAGAGTCGAAAAGCAACCGTCTCCGTATTGAAAACTTCGATCAAAAACTGAAAGTAATTCTTGGGGTCGTCCGTTAACGAGAATCATAGCGGCTCCATATAAACAAAAGCGGCTCAATGCTAAGCATCAAGCCGCTTTAAAACAAGCTTAACTATACAACTCTATCAATTCTTTTAGAATCGCATCAGATCTTTTTGAAGATCAATGAACCATTAGTACCACCAAAGCCAAACGAGTTACACAATGCGTACTCTATATCGACTTTACGAGAGGTATGAGGAACGAGGTCAATGCCTTCCGTACCTTCGTCTGGGTCATCAAGGTTTATAGTAGGAGGCACTTCTTGATCGACTAATGCCATCGCAGTAATGATCGCTTCAACAGAGCCCGCAGCCCCAAGTAAATGACCGATCATAGATTTAGTTGATGAAACCAGCACTTGCGCCGATCCTGCTTCACCTAAAGCACGCTTAATGCCTTTAATTTCAGCGATGTCACCTGCAGGTGTGGATGTACCATGAGCGTTGACATAACCGATTTGCTCACCCGTTACGCCCGCATCACGCATCGCGGCTTCCATAGCCAGTGCTCCGCCAGAGCCATCTTCACTTGGTGAAGTCATGTGGTAAGCGTCACCACTCATGCCAAAGCCGACAAGCTCACAATAGATTTTCGCACCGCGCGCTTTAGCGTGTTCGTACTCTTCAAGAACCATCATTCCCGCGCCGTCGCCTAGAACAAAACCATCTCGGTCTTTATCCCAAGGTCGAGAAGCACGTTGAGGCTCTTCGTTACGGGTAGATAGTGCTTTTGCTGCACCGAAACCACCAATGCCAAGTTGTGTGGATGCCTTTTCTGCACCGCCTGCTACCATCGCATCCGCGTCACCGTATGCAATCATACGTGCCGCATGTCCGATGTTGTGTAAGCCAGTTGTACAGGCTGTAGAAATAGCGATGTTTGGACCACGAAGACCTCTCATAATAGAAAGGTGCCCAGCAATCATATTAACGATTGTCGATGGTACGAAAAATGGGCTAATTTTGCGTGGACCTTTTTCGCGTAACGCAGTATGACCGGCTTCAATTAAGCCGAGACCACCGATACCAGAACCAATAGCCGCACCAATGCGAGGGCCGTTTTCTTCGGTTATCGTTAGGCCTGAATCATCAAGCGCTTGAATACCCGCAGCAATACCATACTGGATGAATAGATCCATCTTGCGGGCGTCTTTTTTAGACATGTACTCTTCACAGTTAAAGTCTTTGACTAAACCTGCAAAGCGAGTTGTGAATTCGGAAGTATCAAAGTGTTCGATATCAACGATACCACTCTGACCTGCTAACAGGGCTTTCCATGCTGATTCTACAGTGTTGCCTACCGGTGACAACATACCCATGCCAGTGACAACTACACGACGCTTGGACACGATATAACTCTCCGGAGTTGAAATTGATTAAGTGAAAGGATAGAAGATAGTCGATAAAAACTCAGGCGGTCAAGGATGACCGCCTGGAAGTGCAAATTACTGAGCGCTGTTCACGTAGTCAATTGCAGCTTGAACAGTTGTGATTTTCTCAGCTTCTTCGTCTGGAATCTCAGTGTCGAACTCTTCCTCTAGAGCCATAACCAGCTCTACAGTGTCCAGAGAATCAGCACCTAGATCGTCTACGAATGAAGCTTCATTCTTAACTTCTGCTTCGTCTACACCTAGCTGTTCAACAATGATTTTCTTTACGCGTTCTTCGATGTTGCTCATTTTTCTTTTCCTTTACAGACTTCGCTTTATGCGATGTTTTCCGTAGTTTATTCAAACTTTTAAAAGTTGCAAGGGTGACCTTGCTGGTCAAACCACAATTTGCGCGATTTTTCCCGAAATTCGGTACATTTTTGACCTAAATCATGCATAAATTAATTACGCAAGACTTAAACCATGTACATACCACCGTTTACATGCAGGGTCTCACCTGTAATGTAAGCCGCTTCTGGTGATGCTAAAAACACAACCGCAGAGGCAATTTCACGTGGGTCACCAAGGCGACCAGCTGGTACAGACGCTAGTGTAGCAGCACGTTGGTCATCATTCAGCGCTTTTGTCATATCAGTTTCGATAAAACCTGGCGCAACTGTGTTCACTGTCACACCACGAGACGCAACTTCGCGTGCCATTGACTTGGTAAAGCCAATTACACCCGCTTTAGCAGCCGCGTAGTTTGTTTGACCAGCGTTGCCCATAGTACCAACAACAGAACCAACATTGATGATACGACCGTTACGTTTCTTCATCATACCGCGAAGAACCGCCTTAGATAAGCGGAAGATCGAAGTTAAGTTGGTATCCATGATATCGGTCCACTCTTCATCTTTCATTCGCATTAGTAGGTTATCACGAGTAATGCCTGCGTTGTTAACTAGAATGTCCAGAGCACCAAATTCATCATTAATGGTATTTAAAACAGACTCGATAGATTCAGCATCTGTCACATTCAACGCAAGGCCTTTCCCATTCGCACCAAGGTACTCGCTGATTGCTGCTGCACCGCTTTCACTTGTTGCCGTACCCACTACTGTGGCACCACGTTCAACCAAAAGTTCAGCAATTGCACGACCAATTCCACGGCTTGCACCTGTAACCAGTGCAATTTTGCCTTCAAGATTCATCATGTTGTTTATTCCTTAGTTCTTCTAATAACTTTTTATTTGCCGCTTTCAGTAAAATGCTACTTAGCTGCTTCAAGCGTTGCCGAGTCATTTACAGCTGCACCGATAAGTGTTTTCACAATTCGTTTTGTTAAACCAGTCAGTACTTTACCCGGACCCAATTCGTAAAGTTTTTCGATACCTTGTTCGCTCATCTTTTCAACGCCTTCCGTCCAACGAACGGGGCTATGAAGCTGTCGGACAAGCGCATCTTTAATTTTTTCAGGATCGGTTTCAGCAATGACATCAACATTATTGATCACTGGAATGCTCGGTGCGTTGAATTCAATAGACTCCAGTGCTTTAGCTAATTTGTCTGCCGCAGGCTGCATTAGCGCACAGTGTGAAGGAACAGAGACTGGAAGAGGCAAAGCACGTTTAGCTCCGGCTTCTTTACACAACGTAGCGGCACGCTCTACAGCTTCTTTATTACCAGCGATAACCACCTGACCAGGAGAGTTATAATTCACAGGTGAGACAACGTCCCCCTGAGCGGCGTCTTCGCACGCTTTTGCGATAGCATCATCGGCTAATCCAATAATCGCATACATTGCACCAGTACCAGCAGGCACAGCTTCCTGCATTAAACGGCCACGAAGCTCAACTAACTTGATGGCTTCTTTAAAATCAATCACGCCAGCACATACCAAAGCGGAATATTCGCCAAGGCTATGTCCCGCAGATACTTCTGGAGTAGAAAGACCTTGCTCTTGCCATACTCGCCAGATAGCGACAGAAGAGGCTAGCAAAGCAGGTTGAGTGCGGAATGTCTCATTTAAATCTTCTACTGGACCATCTTGAACCAGCGCCCAAAGATCGTAGCCAAGCGCTTCAGAAGCTTCAGCAAACGTATTTTTTACTACTTCATGTTGCTCGCACAATTCGGCTAGCATACCAACGGCTTGAGAGCCTTGACCAGGGAATACAACAGCGAACTTGCTCATCGTAACGTTCCTTTAAAGCTAAGCACCCATCTGAGAATGCAATAAAAACAAAAAACAGATCAACGTTTCATGCATTGATCTGGCAGAAATCATCAGAATCGGACTAAAGCCGAACCCCAAGTAAAGCCGCCACCGAATGCTTCGAGTAATAGTGTATGGCCACGCTTGATGCGTCCATCACGTACCGCTTCATCTAATGCTGTCGGAATTGTAGCCGCAGAGGTATTGCCATGGCGATCCAACGTAACAACAACTTGATCCATCGACATAGACAATTTCTTAGCCGTCGCGGTGATAATCCTTAGATTCGCTTGGTGAGGTACCAGCCAATCCAGCTCATTTTTTCCCATTTTATTGGCTTCAAGTGTGTCTTTTACCAATCGGGAGAGCTGAGTAACGGCGACTTTAAAGACTTCGTTACCTGCCATGTGCAGCCATTTATCTGACTCTGCATTTTCGCGGCTCGCCATTGGCAAATTCAGTAAATCACCAAAACGACCATCAGAATGCAGGTGTGTAGAAAGAATGCCAGGCTCTTCACTTGCACTTACGACAACGGCACCAGCACCATCACCAAATAAGATGACAGTTGAGCGGTCAGTTGGATCGCAAGTTTTAGAAAGCGTGTCGGAGCCAACGACCAGTACGTTTTTACACATACCACTCTTAATATGTTGGTCAGCAACTGATAAGGCATAAACAAACCCAGAGCATGCTGCCGCTATATCAAACGCAGGACAACCGCCAATATCGAGCTGAGCTTGAAGCTGGCATGCAGATGAAGGGAAAGCGTGGCTTCCACTGGTTGTCGCAACGATAATTAAATCAATGTCTCTGCGATCAATACCCGCCATTTCAATAGCATTAACAGAAGCGTGGTAAGCCATGTCGGCAACCGTTTCGTTCTCCGCGGCGATACGGCGCTCTTTAATGCCTGTCCGAGTTACGATCCACTCATCGCTTGTATCTACCATTTTCTCAAGGTCAGCGTTTGTACGCACTTGAGACGGCAGGTAGCTGCCTGTTCCTAAAATTTTGCTATACATGAAGACTAATAATGCCTCTCGAGTAAAACCGCTTCCAAACGATCGCTAATCCGGCTGGGAACCTGTCGCTTGACCTCGTGTACCGCTTCGCCAATCGCATTGACGACAGCCGATACATCAGCACTTCCATGACTTTTAATGACAATGCCGCGCAATCCTAACAAACTTGCGCCATTATACTGGTCGGGGTTCAGGTTTTTGAGCTCATCTAAGAGACCACCGAACAGTTTTCTTGCAATCCAGGCTTTCACCCCTGAACCCGCAAGTTGGCTTTTTAGTTTATTGAGGAATAAATGCGCAACCCCTTCTGTTGTTTTAAGGCAAACATTGCCGACAAAACCATCACAAACAATAACATCAGCTGAATCGTGCAATAACTGATCCCCTTCTACATAACCGATGTAATTGACTTCATCGGTCTCTAATAGAAGCTCTGCGCATCGCTTCACCAAATCGTTGCCTTTTATGTCTTCTTCGCCAATATTCAAAATGGCTACAGTAGGCTTACGTCCTAGATGTTGTTCAGCAAGAGCGCTGCCCATCACGGCAAACTGGAACAAAGTATCGGCATCGCAGGATACGTTCGCACCCAGATCCAACATCCACGTTTTGTTTCCATTGGCTGTTGGCAGTGCAGAGACTAAGGCAGGCCGTTCTATTCCAGGCAGCAGTTTCAACCGAAATCGCGATAGCGCCATTAGAGCGCCAGTATTACCACCACTCACACAGGCATCTGCAGTACTATCTTCTACGCTATCAATACACAACTTCATTGAGCTGCCGTTACTATTTCTTAACGCTTGAGAAGGACGCTCGGTGTTGGAAATGGTGCGTTCGCTGTGTTTAATGCTTAAACGAGAATGTGGAATATACCCAATTTGGGAAAGTTGAGACGTGATCAAATCGCGATCACCAATTAAGATCACTTTTAGCTCTGGGAAATGCGACAATGCCTGCACGGCGGCAGGCACTGTTACGCGAGGACCGAAATCCCCGCCCATTGCATCGAGTGCAACGGTAATAGTTTGCAAAGGTTAACCTTACTTGTTGATAACCTTTTTGCCACGGTAGTAACCGTCAGCAGTCACGTTGTGACGTAGGTGAGTTTCACCTGAAGTTGCGTCTACAGAAAGTGCACTAGAAGTTAGTGCATCGTGTGAGCGACGCATGCCACGCATTGAACGTGATTTCTTACTCTTTTGTACGGCCATTGACCCTACTCCTATGTTATTACTTAAAAATTAACGTTTTAAGTCTTTTAAAACATCAAATGGGTTCGGTTTCTCTTTCACCACTTCTTCGGGAATTTCGCCAAACACCAAATTGTCTGAATTAACGCTACAATCCGCATCATCGTGCATTGCTACTTGAGGCAAGGATAAGATGAACTCGTCTTCAACAAGTTGTATTAAGTCGACTTCACCGTACTCGTTCAGATCTACCAAATCGTACTCTTCCGGTGCATCCTCTTCACTTTTCTCGCTATAAAAGGGAGTATAAGTGAATTGGACTTCACACTCATGTGCGAAAACTTCATTACAACGTTGACATTCTAAATCGATTTCGACGTTAGCTTTACCAGAGATAACGACTAATCGCTGTTCATCATGCCCAAAGGACAATGAGACTTTTGCGTCACGTTTTACGCCTTCGGTTGTGTCTGCCAAGCGCTTAAAAAGACTTGTTTGGATGATGCCATCGTAATCTAATCTTTTTTGAGCCGCTTTCGCTGGGTCAACCGTTCGCGGTATTTTTACCTTTTGCATAGGGCGCGAATATTATCGTTCAAATCTTCATGAGTCAAAGAAAAAGGACAAAAAAGTACGTTTTTTTCCTTATTTCTAGGATAAGCAATAAAACTTGGTTTATTCTACTCCAAACCCGTAATTAATCTCATCAAAATGAATACCACTCCTGAGCTGATTCTAGCGTCAACCTCTCCCTTTAGACGCACCCTCTTAGAAAAGCTAAGCCTCCCCTTTTCAGTCGCCTCTCCAGACTGCGAAGAAACCATTCATGAAGATGAAACCCCACAAGCGCTCGTCCTGCGGTTAGCTGAGCTCAAAGCACGATCATGTTCAATCACATCACCAGCACTCATTATTGGTTCTGATCAAGTTTGCGTCATAGATGGGAATATCGTTGGGAAACCTCATACTCGAGCAAACGCGATTAAGCAGCTTAAAGCTCAAAGTGGAAAAAGCATTACCTTTTATACAGGGATCGCGTTATACAATACGGAAAGTGGCTATTGTGACGTTGAATTGGATACGTTTGTTGTGCATTTTCGCCATTTAACTGACAGCATGATTAATAATTACTTAAATAAAGAAGAGCCCTACTTTTGTGCTGGGAGTTTTAAAAGTGAAGGGCTTGGTATTGCTCTGTTTGAAAAGCTGGAAGGCAAAGATCCCAATACTCTGGTCGGGTTACCATTAATAACGTTAATCACCATGTTAGAAAAACAAGGTATTCACGCTATTTAATTTTTCCTGATAACTATCAAAATGGGTGGCTTTCTCATAAAGACCGCATTTATTTGCATGCGGTCTCCTAATTCATGTCTTTACGCATTTTTCAAACCTGACACCGTGGACATGGTCAGCTCACGGTAAGCAGGATGCTAACTAGTCAGCTTTCTCAGCCCTTTCAGTACGTTTTCCAATTTATCATCCATTGGTGCTGAAATATCGACTTTTTCGCCCGAACTAGGGTGCTCAAATTTAATATTGGCTGCATGTAAGAACAATCTATCTAAACCGACTTTGGACGTATAGGCATCAAATCTAGGATCACCATAGCGATCATCCCAGCCAATAGGATGTCCAGTATACTGCGTATGGACTCGAATTTGATGAGTTCTCCCAGTTATTGGGCTGGCTTGTATCAGCGTGGCTTGCTCAAATTTCTCTATCACTTTGAATCGAGTTTCTGAAGGCTTACCTTTCGGGTTGATTCTTACAATGCTGTTGACTTCATTCTTAAGTAGAGGAGCGTTAACCACTTTGCAGCTATTCTTCCACTGCCCCATCACCAAAGCAAAGTAATATTTTTGTACCGTTTTCTCGCGAAACTGAGCTTGTAAGTGCCTCAATGCCGAACGCTTCTTCGCCACCAACAAAATACCAGACGTGTCACGATCGATACGATGGACAAGTTCTAAAAACCGCGCATCAGGTCGGAGCGCTCGTAACGCTTCTATCGCACCAAACTTAAGACCACTCCCACCATGTACTGCAATGCCAGAGGGCTTATTAAGAATCAACATATGATCATCTTCAAAGATAATGTGCTGTTCTAGCTCTGCCACTTTGTTTAACTTAGTACTTATAGGAGCAGATTCAGGTTCTGCTGCTATTTTTACTGGGGGTATACGTATGATATCCCCAGGCTGAAGCTTGTACTCTGCTTTGATTCTTTTTTTATTCACACGCACTTCGCCCTTACGCAAAATACGATAAATCATGCTTTTAGGGATATTTTTAAGTTGATTGCGCAAAAAGTTATCAATTCTTTGCCCAGCCATATCTTCATCAATATCGACAAACTGTACGGTTGTTTTGATTTCGTTCATGTCGCGCATTCTAACATTTTCGCTCTACTTCACCAGACAAAATGCACGCTAAGCCCAACGAAAACGAGAGTTTCCATAAAAGTTCAAAACTTTTTATTTCTGTCGGTGAAAAAAGTTGTGAATAACTAGTGGGTGAATAATTGTACAAGGTTAGATCAATTACCAATTAAGCCATTAATAACAGTCAATTACAAAAACAACCGGCATTTCATCTCTCATTTTTTCAACACATTACTAGAAAGCTGATTGCCCACTTTTCTCAGCACTGCTATAGTTCATTGCTGCAATGGTCAAATTGATTACATTTCGTACTCATACCAACAAATAAGTCGACGTAAAGTCAGTTGCGCAGATATTTTTCCATTTTGAGCTTGAATAACGTCTTTACCGGCAAATCCGGAAACCACTTTTTCTGCTTAATTGGATATTTTCATATCGCAATAATGAAACGTCTCTTATTTCACTTGGTCGCAGAATCCATGAGCAATCAGCTACAAGAGTAGATCGCTTCTCAATCTTTATGCAGCAATGGGCGTCAGACATAGAGACAGAAGCATCACTTGTCGTTCTACTCTCTTTATTTATGTTGAGTTATGACTGCCAAAACAGGTAGGTCACACGTTTTTTAGGATTGTGTGGCAACTGAAGTGTCCTAGAGCATCCCTTCCAGCCGTGAGGTTGCAACGATAAACCACGGGATCAGACACCATAAGAAAAGTGCGAAACGACAAGTTGAATAATCAAAACAAAGAAAAAGACAACGAGATTTTTTTAAAATGAAAAGAATGTTAATCAACGCAACTCAAAAAGAAGAGTTGCGTGTCGCCTTGGTCGATGGACAGCGACTTTTTGATTTAGATATCGAAAGTCCAGGTCACGAATCCAAAAAAGCAAACATATACAAAGGACGTATCACTCGAATTGAACCAAGCCTAGAGGCTGCATTTGTAGACTATGGTGCTGAGAGACACGGTTTCCTTCCACTCAAAGAAATTGCCAAAGATTACTTCCCTGATGGTTATACCTACCAAGGTCGTCCTAGCATCAAGGAGGTGCTTCAGGAAGGTCAAGAAGTTATTGTTCAAGTAGAGAAAGAAGAACGAGGCAGCAAAGGCGCTGCACTGACTACTTTTATCTCTCTTGCAGGTAGTTACCTTGTTCTTATGCCTAATAACCCTCGTGCTGGCGGTATTTCTCGTCGTATCGAAGGTGATGAACGCACTCAACTAAAAGCAGCACTGAGCACTCTAGAGTTACCTCAAGGTATGGGGCTTATCGTCCGTACCGCAGGTGTAGGAAAGAGTGCAGAAGAGCTGGAATGGGACTTAAACGTCCTGCTTAACCACTGGAACGCCATCAAAGAAGCGTCGGATGCCAACGCGGCTCCTTTCCTAATCCATCAGGAAAGTAACGTGATTGTTCGCGCTATACGTGACTACTTACGCCGCGACATCGGTGAAATACTTATTGATAGCAACACCATTTATGAGCGCGCCAAACAACACATTCAATTGGTTCGACCAGACTTTATCAACAGGGTGAAGAAATACGACGGTGATGTGCCCCTATTTAGCCATTACCAGATCGAAAGCCAGATAGAATCGGCTTTCCAACGTGAAGTTCGCCTTCCTTCTGGTGGCTCTATTGTCATCGACCCAACTGAAGCACTCACATCCATCGATATCAACTCTGCACGCGCCACCAAAGGTGGTGATATCGAAGAAACGGCTCTCAACACCAACCTAGAAGCTGCCGACGAAATTGCTCGCCAACTGCGTTTACGTGACCTAGGTGGTTTGGTTGTTATCGATTTTATCGATATGACACCCGTACGCCACCAACGCGAAGTTGAAAACCGACTACGTGAGGCTGTACGCTTAGATCGTGCTCGCGTTCAAATCGGTCGCATATCTCGATTTGGTTTGTTAGAGATGTCTCGTCAACGTTTGAGCCCTTCTCTTGCAGAAGCAAGCCACCACATTTGCCCTCGCTGTACGGGTACAGGTGTTGTGCGTGATAATGAATCACTTGCTCTCTCTGTTCTTCGTTTAATCGAAGAGGAAGCACTCAAAGACAACACATCGCAAGTATTGGCGGTTGTGCCTGTTGCTATTGCCTCTTACCTTCTTAATGAGAAGCGCCGTTCTGTCAACCATATTGAAAAACTTCAAGAAGTGAAAATTACGGTCGTTCCTAATTCTGATATGGAAACACCGCACTTTGAAGTCATCCGTATTCGCGATGGCGAAGAGCAAGACCTTCTTTCTTACCTTATTCCTAAGAAATTAGAAGCAATGAAAGAAGCAGAAGCTAAAGAGGTTGCAGAACCGGATATCAAGCCTAAGAAACTGGAAGAACCAGCACTCAAAGGTTTTGCCGCGCCAGCCCAGTCTGCGCCTGCTCCAAAGCCAACAGCGACTGCACATCAAAAGCCAGCAGCTAAGAAAGACAAAGAAAACCAACCAAGTTTCTTCGGTCGAGTCTTGAAAGCGCTAGGCAGCTTCCTATTTGGTTCTGGTGAAAAAGTCCAGAAAGAAGAAAAACCTAAAGAAGAAGAGAAAAACGACAATCGCCGTGGCGGAAATCGTCAGCGTCGAGATCGTAAAGATCAACGTGATAACCGTCGCCGCAATTCACGCGACAATAAAACTCGTAATCGTCACCGTGATAGAGACCGTGAGCAAGAAGTTGAAGTATCTGAAAACGATACGAAAAAGTCCGCTGATTCACGTAAGCAGAGTCGTAAACCTCGTCAAGACAAACGCGTTAAAGACGAAAGTAAAAACGATAAACTAGCGAAACAAGGTCAAGAACTGGCTGCAGAGGCTCAAGCCGCTGCTAATCCAGAGAAAAAAGAAAGAAAAGCCGAGCAAGTGAAAGAGCGTCGCCAACGTCGACAGCTTAAGAAAAATGTTCGAGTGAAAGATCAAAACCAAAAAATGGAAGCTGCTGAAGAAGCGAATACAGAGCAACAACTAAAGAAATCTGCTGCTGTAGAAGCTAAAAAGCCTGAAGCAAAGGAGGAGGAAGAGGAAACCAAACAGCGTCGTAATCGCCGTTCACCTCGTCATCTTCGTGCAAGTGGTCAGCGTCGCCGTCGTGGTCGTGATCGCCGACCAAATCCATTCCGTTTACGTAAAGGTGGTGTCGCATCACCTGAAATGGCTATGGGTAAAGTCATGCCTCGCTACGATTTGGCAAAACCCAAGCGTCGTAATGAAGAAGTTGTCGAAAATCGTGTTGAAACTCACGCTCCTGCACATGGTGGCTACTCATTCCCAGAGATGGCAATGGGCAAAGTCATCATCCGTCGTGAAGAAGCCGTTGTCACAGAAACTCAACCCATTGTTGAAGTGGCAGTAAAGCCGATTGTATCAGCAACGACTGATAACAGTGCTCAAGCAGTTGAAGCACCTAAAATGGAACCGCGTGAGACCGAAGTAGTTGCAACACAAGTATCTGCGGATCTGGCCCCAACTCAGGTGATTAATGCTCAGGATACTGAAGCTCTTGCAGCCGAAGATCTTGAAGCTAAAGTTCAGGCAACCACTCCAGCACCAGCACCAGCACCAGCACCAGCACCAGCACCAGCACCAGCAACACATGAAACAGCTGAAGTACAACCTGCACAACAAACTGTGGCTAAGGAAGCCGTTGAACCTATTAAGGTAAACGTTTCTCATCAGGTGAAATCACACGTTTCTGCGCCAACGGCGAAAGCACCTGGCAGTGATGAGCTAAAAGAAATCCAAGTTGTCGCGGCTCCTCTAAAAACAGAGCGATTCCAGCCAATCGGTGCGGGCAGTATCGCAGCTAAAAACCAAGCGTCTGCTGGTATGGCTAAAACTGGCAACTACTAGCTTAGTGCTACACTAAAAGCAGGTCGCATTAGCGACCTGCTTTTTTGTATCTCCAAGCAAACACTTTTTCCAAAAAAGCGAAAAGCAGACTGACCGTACCAATCTGTCACTATTATTCATTGAAGCGATATTCATTGAAGCGACACCCATTGAAACAGTAAGAATGTAAGCGTTCATAATGAGTGCTTATTGATTAATTAAGTATCAATATTGAACTTCATCACGCTTTTCGGTAGGATTCGCCGACTCAACAGTCGATTATTGAGCTGCTCTTTTAAACAACCTGTTACTCAGCCCCAATAGTCGAAATTACGTATTATCAAGCTAATTGACTGAGCTAACATGTTCGAATTTCCGCAATTTTCAAAGCACTCTGTAAAAAATGATGTGCTTTCTGGCTTAACCGTTGCTCTTGCATTGGTTCCTGAAGCCGTCGCATTCGCTTTCGTAGCAGGCGTAGACCCAATGGTTGGTCTGTATGCTGCATTTATCGTAGGTTTAATCACATCGGTTTTTGGTGGCCGCCCAGGTATGATCTCTGGAGCTACAGGTGCCATGGCTGTTGTGATGACAAGTTTAGTTATCACTTACGGTGTTCAATACTTATTTGCTGCCATATTACTCGCGGGTATCTTACAGATCGCCGCAGGTATATGTAAACTCGGCAAATTTATCCGTATGGTGCCACATCCAGTAATGATAGGCTTCGTTAACGGTTTGGCCATTGTCATTTTCTTAGCACAGCTAGGACAGTTCAAAGCCCCTGATCTTAAAGGTGTTCTGACTTGGCTGCCAGGTGACCAAATGCTACTCATGCTCGGTTTGGTCGCATTAACCATGTCTATCATCCACTTTCTACCCAAGTTCACCACCGCTGTTCCTTCTTCTCTTGTCGCGATTGTTACTGTGACTGGCTTAGTGGTGGGTTTGGATTTAGAAACACGTACTGTGGTTGATTTCCTAAGAACAATGTCGGGTGATGAAGCCGCAACATTGGCTGGCTCGCTGCCGACTTTCTCTATTCCAAGTGTCCCAGTTTCTTTTGAAACGCTTCAAATCATTTTGCCTTACGCGATTATTTTGGCAGCCATTGGTTTGATTGAATCTCTACTAACACTCACCGTTCTTGATGAAATGACGAATACTCGTGGTCAATCTAACCGCGAATGTGTTGGTCAAGGTATGGCAAATGTGACCTGCTCAATGTTCGGAGCAATGGGTGGCTGTGCGATGATTGGACAATCGATGATCAACGTCAATTCAGGAGGTCGTGGTCGACTTTCAGGCATCGTTGCTGCGTTAGCATTGCTCTTCTTCATCTTATTCGCATCTAACTTAATCGAAATGATCCCATTAGCGGCACTGGTTGGTGTGATGTTCATGGTGGTTATCGGCACGTTTGAATGGGCAACGTTCAAACTTGCACGTCGTGTACCCAAACAAGATTTCTTTGTTATCGTATTGGTCACGGTGGTGACAGTGCTCACCGACCTTGCCGTAGCCGTTGCGGTTGGTGTCATTGCATCAGCACTGATGTTTGCTTGGGAACACGCTAAACATATTTATGCGACAAGCAAGATTAATGATGAGGGTTCAAAGGAATACCACGTTAATGGCCCTATATTCTTTGGCTCAGCTGCAAACTTCTTAGAATTGTTTGATGCCGTAAACGATCCAGAAGACGTTATTGTTGATTTCGCAAGTTCACGGGTTGCCGATCACTCAGCCATCGAAGCTATCGAAACGTTAGCCGAGCGATATTCCGCGGCGGGCAAAACCCTTCACTTGCGCCATTTAAGCCAAGACTGTCGAGCGCTGTTGGATAAGGCCGGCAGCCTGGTTGAAATTAATGTAAAAGAAGATCCAAGCTACAAAGTGGCAACCGATATTCTGGCATAGTCACCTCTCGCTAGATGGGTACTGACATAATGAAGCCGACGCGTTAGCGTCGGTTTTCGTTTATGGCGGCTTAAAGCATGCGTTTGGGAAAATGACTTTAAGGGAAATAGCGATAATGCCCTGTTATTTTGTAATCAAATAACATGTCATCCATTTTCGGTCCCCAGCCAATATTGTGAACAATCAGAGGTCGTTTCCCATCATCTGATTTCTGTTCAACAACGATGCCTATGTGGGGGAGGTTTCCGGGTAACATCCATGTGACCATATCTCCGGGAAGGTAATTATCGCCGTCAGTGGATACCGTTAAACTTTTCCCGTGACGCTTGAAGAAGACTTGGAGGTTCGGCACCCGACGATGATCAATATTTTTATCTGGTCGTGATAGCCCCCAAATCCGCTTTGAGGGATACTCATCGAAATGGACCTTCATGTCTTCATGCACTTGCTTTTGAAGATCAACGCCCAACGTTCTATAACTTCGGATGATCACGTCCGTACAAACACCTTTGTTTGCCGCCACATCACCATTTGGATAAGGAATGCTGACATAACTGCCATCGTACATCACAAAGTGTTCTGTTCTCTCCATCGCGGCTTCAACTAAACCATGAGGAGACGTGACGGCAGTATAGGCTACCGAACTGACACTCAAAAGAGAGATTAAAGCGCTAAATTTAAGCTTACTCATCATTATCGAACTGCTGTGAACGTTCATTTTTAAAGATTACATCAGCTCATGAGTACTTTGTAACAACGAAAAGCAAAATGAGAGTCAAAGCTTACAATTTTATTTATCAGTTACACACCCTACTCTAGCAGCTGTTTTAGTAACGCATCACTGGCATCTTCGATTAAATCAATGACCATTTCAAAGCCATTCTCACCACCGTAATAGGGATCCGGTATTTCATCATACTGACTATCGCTAAAACTTAAAAATAGCTTTAATTTATGCTGATGCTCTGGTGGGCACAGTTGTTGAAGATCCGAAAGGTTTGTGTGGTCAGCGGCCAGTATCAAATCAAAACGCTCAAAATCATCTAATCGAATTTTTCTTGAGGTCATCCCTTTAAAAGAATAGCCTCTTCTCTCTCCGGCTTGCATAGAGCGTTGGTCGGGTTTTTCACCACAGTGGTAAGCCTGTGTTCCTGCTGAATCTACGATCAAATCGAACCCTTTCTGGCGAGATTTCGCTTTTAAAACCGCTTCCCCAGTGGGAGAGCGGCAAATGTTCCCTAAACAAACCACGAGTACTTTTGAAATCTTGTTTGCCATCCTCATTCCTTATGGTTTTTACCTGGCGTTTGTTACGTTATGATACCCGCATTCAGATCCAGTAAGAAAGGGAAAACCATGTCAGCAGAAGACAGGAAAGAAGAAAGGCACAAAGCACGTCAGCAACGCGTTAAAGAAAAAGTTGACGAGCGTATTGCTGCTGCACAGGATGTCAAAGGCATTATGCTGGTCATCACAGGAAACGGTAAGGGGAAATCGACCTCTGGGTTTGGCACCATCTGTCGAGCAGTAGGACATGGGCTAACGTGCTCTGTAGCACAGTTTATAAAAGGTACTTGGGATAACGGTGAACGCAACTTGTTGGAAAAGCTTGGCGTTGATTTTCACGTCATGGGTACAGGCTTTACTTGGGAAACGCAGAGCCGTGACAAAGACACTCAAGCCGCCCAGCAAATATGGCAAGAATGCAAGCGGATGCTTCAAGATGAATCCATCGATGTCGTGCTATTCGATGAAATTACCTACATGGTTAACTACGGCTACATTGAGTTAGAAGAAATACTGGACGCGCTGAAAAATCGCCCTTTCATGCAATCAGTGGTGATCACTGGTCGTGGCGCTCACAGAGAGCTCATTGAACTTGCTGATACGGTTTCCGAAGTTCGCAACGTGAAGCATGCGTTTGAGAATGGCGTCAAAGCATTGAAAGGGGTCGACTGGTAAAACAACAGCATTGGATGATCAGAACATCACATTGCCTGCCAATCGTATTGCATGTATCCAGAGAGAAGAGCGACCCAAGGTATAACGGGTCGTTCTTGCTCATTTAGCGTTCTCAAACTTTTTCCCAAATGCAACGGTCTTATCTCGATACATCGTTAACAAAGCGTCGGTATTCACTTTAGCGGCTACTTTATGAATGACCTTACCATGACTGGATTCTCCTTTTAGAAGAGTTGTCATACCTTGCTGTTCGCCCTCTGTTGTCACCTCTATCGCTCCCACTTCAAATTCAAACAATTCAGGCTGAACCACGCAAGCTATCGCCGAAGGATCGTGAACATGGCAGCCATTGAACCCGATAAGCGAGGAATAGAATTTCAAATAAAATCGGCTTACATCCCATATTAATTCACCCACTTGCCCTGCTTCTTCTTTCAATGACCTGAAATAGCAGTCATCGAATACACTGGATTCTGTCACGTCTAGCCCGATGACTGAAATAGGCCATGAGGCAGAAAAAACCTTTTGTGCCGCATGGGGGTCATCGTGAATATTGGCTTCGGCATGAGGTGTGATATTGCCTCTCCTGTTGTTTAACCCAAACGCGCCCCCCATAACAACCACTTCTTTGACCAAAGATGTAATGCTTTCATCCTCTTCCAACGCAAGCGCAAGGTTGGTTAGAGGTCCAACCGCCACAAGGGTGATTTCATCAGGATTTTCTCTAAGTGTATCTATAATGTATCGGTAAGCGGGTTTGTCACTGAGTCCAGTCATATCCACGCAAGAGACATCGACATCGCCAAAACCACCTTCACCATGCACATGCGAGGAAGGCCCGACAGGCTCTCTTTCTAAAGGTGCTTCCGCTCCTTTTGCAATGTCACAAGTGAATTGAAATTTGTCTTTTAAGAATTGGGCATTACGAGTGCTATTTTCTACGGTGGCATTCCCAAACACAGTCGTTATACCAATTAACTCAATGTCGGGATGCGCTTCTGCAAATAACAGAGCCATGGCATCATCGATACCAGGATCGGTATCTAGAATGATTTTTTCAACCATACAATTCATCCCTTTATCGCATTCTTAGAGCCATCATAAACCGAATCTTTCACGTCAACTGAATCTTTCACATCACTCGTGATGAAATTCACGCTCCACAGAATAGAGCCTTGTTGCAATAAAAAAGCGCACTGCCCTACGAGTCAGTGCGCCTTTTATAAAGCCAATTACTGGTTAATTAAATATTACTGGTTAATTGAATAAACCTTTAAGAAGCTTATCTGCAATATCTTTCGATTGATCAGGCTTTACCTTATCTCCCAATAGCTTATTGAGACCACGCTCCGCTTCTTTCTTCGCTTTTTGCTTCAAGATATCATCGAAAACCAATTTGAACTTAGGATCAGCCCATGCACCTGAGATCTGAACAGGAATCGTCACATCTTTCAAATCGTCGATGGTTTCCCCTCCCTGACCTTTTAGAGAACCAACAACCGATGTGCGAATCAGCATGTCCACATTTTGCTGGATATAGTTGGCGTTTCCTTTACCTGTAATACGCAGCAGCGGGGATTGCATGTTGAGATTGTCTGTCGACACAACGCCTTTATTCAGTTTCAACGTTGCTGTCATTGCAGAAAAATCGGTTTTCTCTACGTTGTCGGCAGCAGAGACATCTTGACCTTTAAACTTCGCATAATTCGTGCGAATCAGGTGAGGTAAGTTAACACCGTACACCGCGCCGTCGGCAAAGTTGATATTTACTGTCCCTTTTAGATTCTCTTGCAGAGCCGTCGGTTTTAGGCTCTGCCCCGTTAACGCCATATCAATATTGCCCGTGCCCTCTAATAAATTGTTATCAATAACATCGATCATTAGAGGCTGCACTTTCACACCTTTCACAGCGCCATTAATGCTGTATGAAGGCGTGGGTTTTCGTGCATCCAATTTTGCTTTTGTTGAGATGCTTCCTTCGTATAAATTGGCACTAAAGCGCGAGAGGTCGAGAACACCATTTTTTAACGTAAATTGAGTCGTGACTTTTTGCAATTTCGCATTGTTCGCCTTGAACTTGTCAATCACCAACTTTCCTTCAGCATTAACAAGCTTTAAAGCACTCAAATCCGGTTCAACCTCCGGTGCTTTAGGCGCTTCTTTACTCGCAGGCGCATCCTTACCTTCACCCGAGCTTGACTCTTTTGATTGTGTATTCAAACCAAGAAACGCATCCAAATCGATGTTCGGGCTGTACAAATTGAAATTGACCTGTGGGATCGCAGACAACGTCACACTGGCATCCCCATCGAGCTTGATGTCATTTGCTGTCAGCTTACTTAACACCAATGCAAGGTGGCTTTTCTTAACGTCAAATGTAACACCTGCATCTAAGTCCACTTTCATGGGTGATTGAGGAAGCGCACTGCCTTCTAAGGTATTTGATAACTTAATGTTTTGGACTTTAATCTTTGAAATCGCTTTATCGACAACTAGGCTTAATGCGCCCTGTGAATCCACTTTCATTCCTGCTAAATGACCAGCAAGTTTGTAAGACAGATCATTGGATTGATCAAAAGCGAAAGCAGGGAGAGAAAGTGTGACTTTCGCATTTAGCCCTGAAGATTTGTCTTCTACACTCGCATCCAGATCGACATTGCGTAATTCGTACTGCTTCAGGTCTTGAGAGAGTTTGAACTCCCCTTGACCTTCAGCAGAGAAATGCTGTTGATTCTGTGATCCCGTTACATCAAAGGTCAGTTGACTCCACTGACCAAATTCAAACTCTGATAACGAAGCATTCGCATCGCTGAGCGTTAGCAAACTGCCGGCCTGCTTGTCGGATACCGTTACTTTGGCATTAGAAATAGTGATACCAGCAACCGTGACTTGCCATTGTTCTAGTGCAGAAGACTCTGCGTTTGCCTCGGTGCCTTCTGGGGCTTGCGCGGTATCCGCTTGTGGCTGACTTTCTTCTTGAGAGGCATCAGATTGACCCGATTGAGTGAGCGAGTCTAGATTGGAGCGCCCATCTTCTAAGGTTTCTAACGATACTTCGGCACCATCTAGCAGAATGTTGCCAATAATGAGTTGGTTACTCAAGAGGGGCGTCACTTCAATAGCCAGCCCAACTTGTTCAACTTTGAGCAAATTAGGTAATGAAAATCCTTCTGGGTTTCTTAATTCGGTTTGTCCAATACTGAAACCTAAACTTGGAAAAAATTGCCAACCAATGTCTCCTTCAATGACCAGTGTCATACCAGTGTTCTTTTGAACCTGTTCAACAATCATGGGTTTGAATTGGTTTGGGTTAACGAAAATAATGAGGGCAAGTAGAGCAACAACAATCAAAGTGATTGGTACTGCAATGAAAAGAAGTAGCTTCTTCATCCTGGATTCCTTGAATCTGCGATCAGAGAGATATACTCAAATTACCTCAAACATACAAAAGTGGCGCATGATGCGCCACTTTTTGTTATGCATTTTTGCCGATTTATCAGAACTTTGACAATTCTGAGCGATCGCACTGCTTAACTTTTTAGCAATTTCGCGATATGCGCTTTCAAAACGTCAATCGCAATTCGATTCTTACCACCACGAGGAACAATAATGTCGGCATATTGCTTAGAAGGTTCAATAAATTGCATGAACATAGGACGCACGGTGTCTTGGTACTGCTTAAGCACGGATTCCATAGAACGTCCTCGATCTTCTACATCACGTTTGACGCGGCGAAGTAAACAGATATCCAATGGTGTATCCATGAAAACAGTCGCGTGCATTAAATCACGTAAACGTGGATCAGTAAGAAGAAGAATGCCTTCTAAAATGATCACTTTCTTCGGTGTTAATGTCGTTGTGGTGTCGGTGCGTGTATGCTTTGGGTAACTGTACTCGGGCACTTCCACTGCATTCCCTTGAATCAATTGCTCTAGGTGCTTACAAAGCAAATCGTGATCAAGTGCATTTGGGTGGTCATAATTGGTTTTTTCGCGCTCTTCCATGCTCAGATGGCTTTGATCTTTGTAGTAGCAATCTTCCGTAATCACACCAATATGGTCGTCACCGACTTTCGCAAGAAGCTCGTTGTAAATGGTACTTGCGATTAAGCTCTTTCCTGAGGCAGAAGCGCCAGCAATTCCCACGATGACGCATTGATTGTTATTAGACATGTATAGCACCTGATACTAATTTGGTAGCTGGGGTTGGGTTAAACCGCCCGATTATAGGGAGATACAATACTTAATACCAGTATGGAGTGTGGAATTTATCATTAATATCGATTTGCAATAAGCATAAACACGCATTGCTGTTTGCTTTTTAAGCAGAGTATTCTAAGGCGGGGAGCTCTTTCAGTAAAAAGGATGGTATTGATAACGCATTAGCCGAAGCAGTTTAAACTCTTCGGCTAACGTTTCATTTTGAGACAAGGTTCGAAAAGTTGTTACGAATTCGCTGTAGTGAAGACGTCGCGGTTTCCCCCATCAACGCGGTAATCCGGAAATACAGAATATCGAATATCATCATTTGAGAAAGTTGAGGTGTAATCATCCCCAATTCATGATGACGCTCCTCATAAGCAAAGGACAGTACCAGATCCGCCAGCTTTGACGTTGGGGTTTTACCATACCGTGTGATAGCAGAAATCTGACTGCCGCCCGCCTGAGCGATCTCCAATGACTGAATCACCTCTTTCGTTTGCCCCCGCGTTGTAAACGCTAACGCAAGATCGTGCTCAGTCAACATGCTTGCGTAGGCACGCTGCACATGTGTATCGGAATTAAACAGAACATTTTTATTAATTCGGATAAGCTTTTGGTATGCGTCAGACGCCACTACACCCGATGATCCCACACCAAACAATGCGATTTTTTCAGCTTTCATCATAACGCTAGCTAAGCGTTCAAGAGCCTCTGGATCAACCACTTTGATTGAGTTCTCAACGTTCTTGCGAAAAAGATACCCCGCTTTCTGGATAATCTCTGAAGGAGAGTCGTCAGAGCGAACATCATTGTAGAGCACCTCGCCGACACTGCGTTTTTGAGTGGCTAAATACTCAAGTTTGAACTCGGAATACCCTTTGTATCCTAAACTCTGAGCGAATCGGATAACTGAAGCATTACTGACATCACATTGATTGCCTAGCGCGACAGCACTCAGAGTTGATATGTTGTTTTTTTTGTCGCTGAGCAAGTATCCAGAAATTTTCTTTTCTGCATCACTGCCATGTACGAAAAGCATTTCTAATCTTGGAATAAGATCTGACATAAAGACGCCTAAGATAATACCTGAGCCTAAAACATATTGGTTAACATCATAATCAATATACTCACACATATCACGCTTAGCGTGACCAAATACACCGTGGTTTCAGAGAATTGTTTAAGTAACGTGGTGGCAATCGGAACACCAATCAGAGAGCCTAAAACAAGCATCAAAGCCGTTGGGATATCACTTTGCCCGCCTTGAGCGTAAATAAATGAAGTACTAGCGGACAACACCAAAGCGATCACGATCGAGGAGCCGACAGATTTTTTAATGCCAATACCTAGGTGGCTATTTAAGATTGGAAGCAATAAAACACCGCCCCCAATACCTGTCGTTCCTATTATCAACCCGCAAAACCCTCCTGATAAAACCGCTTGATGTAACGTCTGGTGTTTCACTTTTGTAGGGGCAACCGTGTGAACCGGCTTCTTACTCAGCACATACTTTTTTGCCAATAAATAGAGCGCAAAAAACATCACGGCTATGATCAACACTTGAACACTATTTGAAATCCATTGGTTGTACTCTGATTGGCGACTGAGATAGACCACCCCAAAAGCGCTGGCAATGCCAACGGGGACTGCGCCAAGCAACACGCCTTTTACACTGCGCCAATCAACGTTAGCGGCCTTAATATGAAAAATACTGGCATTGACCTTAACTAACGAAGCAATCAAGCTCGCCGTTCCGACGGCTAATACGGGCTCCATACCAAAGACAAACTGAAGGAGGGGAATGATAAGAATGCCTCCTCCAACCCCTGTTAGCCCCATCGCAATACCAAGCAGCAAACCGATAGCAAGCTTGAGAAAAGCCGAATAAAACGTAGCATCTCCAGCCAAAAATAGGAAAAATTCCATTCATGAAAGCCCTGAAGGTAAGTATCGTTACTGAATTTATGCAAAAGAACTTTGCACGTCCGAATGAGCGACTTTCAATTAAGCTGTAGACTCTGTATCTACAGCTCTTAGTTGAATCATTGGATCCTAGAAAAAGTAGGCGCTATATGCCTCCATCTTCATCTGTTATTTGTCTTTCTTTCTCGAGTTCATCTGCCAGCCGCGTCAGACCGTTGTGACCACAAGTCAGCGCTGTTTGAGCAAATTCCGTTAACCCCATGCCCTCTCGCTCCAATAACATCTCGACACAAAGCTGAAGATTGGTTCCCGAGATAACTTCAATATTGCCTCTTTCAAGCGCAATCTGTGACGCTACTCGGAAGGGGCTCCCCCCCAACAGATCCGTCAAAAACACCACACCGTCATTTGTTTCCAATCTGTCTAACTCATTCAGCATTAATGACTCCAGTTCAGGCACTGAAATGCCTTCTACAAAATCGATGAACGAGAAATTTTCCGGTAATCCAATGATTTGATTCACTGCTTGCCCCAAACCCGATCCAAAACAACCATGACCTACCAGTATGACCGCTATCATTTTTTACCCTTTTGAAATTCAAATCGACAATGCGGGATTCCCCGCATTGGTTTCAACAAAGTTCGCTATAGAACGCCAATGTAATGACCGCCGATACCGAACAAAATCATTAGGAAAATGATCTTTGTCGGTGAAAGCCCTTTCATTAACAATCGATAGGTCAGAAGTACAAATAATACTGGAAGAATGTTTGGAACAATTTTGTCCAATAGATCCGTCTGGATACTGAAAGTTGTATCGGCGTAACCTATTGTTGCCGTAGTTTTAAGCTTTACGAATTGTGCAGACATGGCACCAATAACCATAATCCCAACGATGGTTGCAGAACGCGCCATCGCAACGGTATGATCTTTCAGCTTATCCAGTGCTTTTAACCCAGATTTGTATCCATAATTGAACAGAGGAATTTGAATACTCAGCCGCGTAACATTTAATAACAATAAGAAAAAGATTGGAGCCAGATAAACATTGTCCAGCGCCAACGACGCCGCAATAGCCGCACTAATCGGTTTCAATGTAAGGTTGAATAAGGCATCACCCACACCAGCAATCGGCCCCATCGCCGCCACTTTAAAGGCACGGATGGTTTCCACTTTTTGCTTGCTTTGCTCCATCGCCAACACCAAACCCAAAATGAAAGTCACTAGATAGGTATGGGAGTTGAAAAAATCCATATGAGCACGCATGGATTCACCTAAACGATCTTTTTGCTTGTGAATGTGCTTTAACCCTGGGGATATCGCCCAAAGAAATCCACACGCTTGCATACGTTCGTAGTTAAAAGAGGCTTGAATAAAGAGCTGACGCCACAGAATTTTTCTTACAACCTTTTTTGGTAAATCACTTACGATGTCTTCATTTGATAATGGTGAGTCTGGAGAAATCTGATTCGTCATTTTATATACCTCCGCCTTGATTTTGGTTTTGCACCACAGCAGGTTTGCTCTCTTCGATTCTTTGACGCGTCATGTAATCAATAACCGCAATACAAGTTGCGAAAATAGCGATAGCTAACACAGGAAGGTTCAGATAAGTCATTGCGGCAAAACCAGCAATGAAGTATGGAATAAACGCTTTCTTAAACATGATCTTCAGCAGCATCGCAAATCCGAGTGCAGGCATCAGACCACCCGCGATTTTAAGACCCTCAATGATCCCTTCTGGGACATACGCGATGATCGCATTCGCCACTTCTTCACCGAAGTAAACCGGAAGCACGGCAGTGATAAAATAGAGGGTTCCCAAAGACAGCATGCCCAAATGATTTATGCGAGCTATCCCTTTATCATCACCTTGTGAGGCCAAGTTATCCGCTTTATGCATCAAACCTGAAAACACCGTAAACTGAAGGACAATCAACTGCTGCATCAAGATGGCGAAAGGCAGAGCTATCCCCACAACAACCTCGGGTGCAAAGCTTCCTTTTATCGCAAAAGCGGTTCCAACTATGGCACCAATTGTCACGTTAGGTGGCTGGGCACCTGCAATCGGTACAAGCCCTAGCCATGCAAGCTCTAAGGCTGCGCCAACGGCAAGTCCAGTTTGGTAATCCCCAAGAATAAGACCCACCACAGGTCCCGTTACAATTGGGCGACCAAAATAGAATTGTCCACTGTAAAAGTCGACACCAGCAAAGGCTGCCCATAATCCTATTAATATGATTTCAAACATATCTATCCCTTATATGCTTCGTAAAGATCAAATATGTCCAACTTGTCCTCGTGAGGCATTCGTTGGACGGCAAAACGTACACCTAGCTCTTGCAGCCGTTTAAAAGCCGCCATATCATCGTCATCCACTGAAACAGTGACATGAATTTGTTTTTTACCTTCGGCATAATGCATGTTGCCGATATTGATATCGTTCAGAGGTACCCCGCCCTCTGCCAAGCGGACAACATCTTGTGGTGTTCTCACGACAAGAATGATGTGTTGCTCTGGAGAGGCTTTGTGAATCACATCGATTGTTTTTTGTATTGAAAAAAAGCGCACACCCATGTTTCCTGCAGACATGGTCATTAGGTCCTGTTGTACGCTATCTGCTGAAACATCATCGTTTGCAATTACAATCAGGTTGGCGTTAGCGTGATGACTCCAAGCAACTGCCACTTGACCATGCAGTAACCGGTTGTCGATTCGTGTTAAATTGATACCCATTAGATGTTCTCTCTTCCTTAATTATGTCTTTTAATTATTGGTATGGCTTTGTTTGGCAATCAGCAACTGCTCTTCTAAGGTCTGAAATTCATTCTCTATACATGCGAGTGCTTGCTGGTAAGTCATATCTCCTAAGCACATCAATACAGCAGCACGAGGGTGATACTCCGCTTTTTCTAAGAATGCTTTTGCTTTCGCTAGAGATACGTGACAAATAGACGATACGATATTCTCTGCTCGATAAATCAACTTTTCGTTGCTCGCAATTAAATCGATCATTTGGTTGTTATACACTTTACCAAGACGGATCATTACGGTCGTACTGATCATCCCCAACAACATTTTTTGCGCAGTACCACTCTTCATACGAGATGATCCGTTCAATACTTCCGGACCCACATCCGGAGCAATCGCAATGCGCGCTTCTTTCTCCATAGGGCTAGGTCCACGCGTGCAAATAGCAATCGTTAGACACCCAAGCTGATTAGCATATTCCAATGCTGATAACGTAAAAGGCGTCCGACCACTCGCTGAAATACCAATCACGACATCTTTCGATTCAAGGTTTCGCTCTTTTAGCGCAGCGATAGATAACACTTTGTTATCTTCCACTTCTTCCACTGCTGCCAACATCGCGTCTAACCCTCCAGCGATGATCGACTGAACCAGCTCTGGATTAATACCAAAAGTAGGGGGACATTCAGCACTATCCAGAACGGCCAGACGACCACTCGTACCGGCACCAACATAAAATATTCGACCACCATTAAGTAGCTGCGTACAAATCGCATCGACGGCTTTTTCTACAGAAGAAAGGTGTTGCTCTATGGAGTCAGCAACCGTTTTGTCATAAGCGTTAATCGTTTTGAGAACTTCCATTGTGCTTTTCTTGGAGAGATCAACCGTGAGTGAGTTCGCTTCTCTTTCTATTAGTGCGTCGATATTGGTATCTCGCATAGAGACTTTTCCTTACTGATAAAATAAACCCTTAATGTAATAAAAGTATATTTACAGATATTAATTATGTAACGAAAGGACATTATATGTTTTATTGATATAAATGTGATTGGCGTCATAAAAGTACATCTTGGATTGGTTTTTGTGTAATTCGAGTACATAAGAAGAAAATGACTGCCTTTCTCCATTACACGATGAGCAGTCACAAAACAGACTCGAACTCATCTTATCGTTGCGATGTATTCGATGGATCAGGTGAGACATTACTCAAGTACTTTGGGCTACAGAAAACGACTCAAATTGAAGGGAAAGTGAGATAATTGACAACCACTTAAACAGAGATAAACCGGAACTGGTGGCAACAAATAGGCGACGTTCCACAGTAGAGAGGGCGCTTTTAAACCGCCGAAGCTAATCACCTCAAGCGACGAAATCCCCCCTAATCATTCTCTGATTGGGGGGGCTTTCCATCAAAGCTTGTGTTGACTGAGATTGGAAGACGTAATACGTGACGTTACCCTGTGCAATTACACCGCGACAAAGCGACAACACAAAAAGCTACACCGCCACAAAGCTTATTGCGTCTGGCTTGGCTTTACCTTGCCAATACAAACGGCTTACGACGGTTTCGGCTAACGCTCGGTAAAGGTCGGAGTGAGGTGAATTAGGGCGAGAAACGACCGTCGGAGCACCATTGTCAAGATCTTCTCTCACTGAGATATGCAGTGGAATTTGTGTCAACAGCGCCAATCCAAACTCTTGAGCCATTTGACTTGCTCCACCAGCACCGAAGATGTGCTCTTTCTCGCCGCAATGACTGCAAATGTGGTAACTCATATTTTCGACCATGCCTAAAACAGGTACATTGACCTTTTCAAACATCGCGGCACCTTTACGGGCATCGGCTAAAGCCAGATCTTGAGGAGTCGTGACGATCAAAGAACCCGTTACTGGAATCTGTTGCGATAACGTAAGCTGAATATCACCGGTTCCTGGCGGCATATCGATGACAAGATAATCCAAATCCGGCCATTCGGTTTCATTAAGCAACTGCGCCAACGCTTTAGACGCCATAGGACCTCGCCAAATAGCGGCATCGGCGTCATCAACAAGATAGCCAATTGAATTAGTGTAAATGCCATGCGCTTTGATCGGCTGCATCCATTTGTGATCCCGAACGTCTGGCTTTTGCCCTTGAGTGCCCAGCATAATGGGAATGGAAGGACCATAAATATCGGCATCCAACATTCCAACCTTAGCACCCGAAACACTGAGCGCCATCGCCAAGTTCACCGCTGTCGTTGACTTACCCACACCTCCTTTTGCAGACGTCACCGCGATAACATTCTTAACGCCTTTGACTTCGGCTAACACGGTGGTTTGCATGGCTTTCACCTTACCCACAATATGATATTCAAAGGAAGGAATGGTCTTGGAAGCCATCTGGTCTTCAATCCAATTTTTCAGGCTCTGCTGCAAGTTATGGTTGATAAACGGAATCTCAATCTTAATCACACCACTCGCTAAGACGGATACGATACCAGGAGTCTGGCTCCATCCATCGATCAGCATTGGATGTTGGTATTGCCCTAGCCACTGGCACAGCGCATCTTTTGATTGAAATTGTTCCATATTGCCTCCCATTATTTCTGTCCATCCTATCACTACATTCTTTCGCAAAGAACCCTGAAAAAACTAGGTGATACGCCGAGTCTTCGGGTTGGAGTACGCTGCCGCTTAAGGTACTATTAGCGGCTATCACATTAATACCTATCTAAAGCGAATAACAAGTATGGCAACCGATCCAAACAACCTTTCTACAAGGAAAATACTGGTAACTTGTGCCCTACCGTATGCAAACGGTTCTATCCACCTTGGTCATATGCTTGAGCATATCCAAGCGGATATCTGGGTTCGTTATCAGCGCCTTCGTGGCAACACTGTTAATTTCATCTGTGCAGACGATGCTCACGGCACGCCAATTATGCTTAAAGCACAACAGATGGGTATTACACCAGAAGAGATGATTGCTGCTGTAAGTGAAGAGCATCAGAAAGATTTCGCTGGTTTTGATATCAGCTTTGACAACTACCACAGCACGCATTCTGAAGAAAACCGCGAGCTGGCTTCTCACATTTACCTGCAGCTCAAGAAAAATGGTTTTATTTCCAGTCGCACAATTTCTCAGCTCTTCGACCCTGAGAAAGAAATGTTCCTACCAGACCGTTTCGTAAAAGGCACCTGCCCGAAATGTAAATCCGATGACCAATACGGCGACAACTGTGATAACTGTGGTGAAACCTACAGCCCAACAGAACTTATCAATCCGAAATCTGCGGTATCGGGTTCAACCCCAGTTATGAAAGACTCTGAGCACTTTTTCTTCGACCTGCCTCAATTTGAGAGCATGTTGAAAGAGTGGACTCGCTCTGGCTCGCTGCAGTCGGAAACCGCCAATAAGATGCAAGAGTGGTTTGAGTCTGGATTGCAACAATGGGATATTTCCCGCGATGCACCGTATTTTGGCTTCGAAATTCCAGGCGAAAAAAACAAATTCTTCTACGTTTGGCTAGATGCTCCGATTGGCTACATGGGTTCATTTAAAAATCTATGTGACAAGCGTGATGACTTAGATTTCGACGAATACTGGAAAAAAGACAGCAACGCAGAGCTTTACCACTTTATCGGTAAAGACATCGTGTATTTCCACAGCCTGTTCTGGCCTGCCATGTTAGAAGGCTCCGGGTTCAGAAAGCCAAACAACGTATTCGTGCATGGCTACGTTACAGTGAACGGCGCGAAAATGTCTAAGTCAAAAGGAACGTTTGTCAAGGCGAGCACTTACCTCGACCATTTAGATCCTGAATGCCTGCGCTACTACTATGCCGCGAAACTAAATAGCCGCATCGACGACTTAGATCTCAACCTTGAAGACTTCACGCAACGTGTAAATGCAGACGTTGTTAATAAGATCGTAAACCTTGCGTCTCGTAACGCTGGCTTCATTACCAAACGTTTTGAAGGTAAGCTTTCAGAGACTTTCGCAGAACCAGAACTTTACAATGAGTTCGCCTCAGCAGCAGAACGCATCGCGGAGCTGTATGAATCCCGCGAATTTAGCCGCGCGATTCGTGAAGTCACAGCACTCGCCGACAAAGCTAACCAATACGTCGACGAGAAAGCACCTTGGGTCGTGGCCAAGCAAGAAGGCAAAGACAAAGAACTTCAAGATATCTGCTCCGTGGGTATTAACTTGTTCCGTGTTCTCATGACTTACTTGAAACCCGTGATGCCGGCGCTAGCAGCACGCACAGAAGGTTTCTTGAATGAAGAGCTCACTTGGGAAGGTATTGCTCGTCCGTTAACGGGTCATGAGATCACAACGTTCAAAGCCCTATTCAATCGCATCGACCCAAAGAAGGTGGAAGCGATGGTTGAAGCGTCGAAAGAAGAAGCCGCAGCAGAGAAAGCCGTTGCCGAAAAAGCGCAGAAAGCACAAACGGAAACAGAGCTGAGTAAAGACCCCATTGCCGATGAAATCGAGTTCGATGATTTCGCCAAAGTGGATCTGCGTATCGCGAAAATCGTTGAGTGTGAAGAAGTGCCAAAAGCGAATAAGCTGCTTAAGCTAACGCTTGATATCGGTGGTGAAACACGCCAGGTCTTTGCTGGTATCAAATCCGCCTACAAGCCAGAGGAGCTCGTGGGTAAGCACACCGTTATGGTCGCCAACTTAAAACCTCGTAAGATGAAGTTTGGTATGTCTGAAGGAATGGTGCTTGCAGCCGGTCCTGGAGGCAGCGACTTGTGGATACTTGAACCGCACGAAGGCGCTAAACCAGGCATGCGTGTGATGTAAATGGCATTTTGTAAGTAACTGAATACTAAAATAAGTCACTGCATACAAAAACTAAAACCGCCGACGTTACAGGCGGTTTTTCTCTCTCTCATCCCCGCAACGTTCTCAAAATCGAATGTCGATAAAGGTCGCCTTCCCCTAATTAGGGCTGCTCCCCTCTTCCAGCACCTCTCTTAAAAAGCAAAATACTGAGTACGGCAAGTTAATCTTATCCTGAGCCAAGGCTCTCACAGATAAGTTACCGAGCAATACCACTAACTTTAGGATGACGCTATCGTTACTTGATTGTGAAACACATCGCGACGACATGACAGAGCAGTACCATCATGGCTGGCAATGATCTTCGAGGTAATGGAATGTTTAACGCCACTGAGAGTAGGATTCAAAGCTACAGCATCAGCGTTGGAAAACCCACCCAAGGCGGGTTATAAGAAACCTTAGGTCTTACATGAAAGAAATTAGCTATCGTCTTCAGTAAAGTTTGTCGGTAACGTTACCTTCATCTTGTTCCAGATGTGCGCACTTTCCAACCCGTAATGGCGAATAACATTAGGCAACTGTTCACGAGAACCGGATTCACACACTTCACCCAATTGTTTGTAAAACTGTAACGCAAGGTCTCGTGCTTCAGGATTGGAAAAGTAATAGCTGCCAACACGATCATACAGCTTCTTCAGCCCATTGAAGATAAGCCCGTAGATCTGGTTTCCAGAATGGAAAGCGAGGCGTTGGAATAACATGTAATCGTAAAAATTAAACGTTTTGGCCATCAAAATAGCTTGACGTTTTCCCTCATCTTTCTCGTTATCATCTTTAACGTTTGCACGGATTTTTTCAGCGTAAGGCGACGCTTCAACAAACGCATCCCAATTGTCCGATTCTAATAGCTGTTCACAAGAATCAATCACCCCTTGAATGGTCTTCAGCGATGTTTCTTTATTGGTTTTAAAAGCATAACGCATAAAGATTGGGCTGATGTTGGTGCGTGCCGCAAGAAGATCTTCAACAATGCTGGTTGCGTTATCCGCATCCAAAGTCATTAGCGTATCAAGGATATGCAGACCGGAGGTTTCCATAAATTGATTCACTTTGGTCGGTTTACCATGCTGAATGGTTAGCCATCCATCACGAGCAAGCCGCTGCAACACTTCCCTTAACGTCGTTCTTGTTACACCAATCAATTCAGAAAGCTCTCGCTCCGCTGGTAGGATAGAGCCAGGAGGGAAGCGACCCTTCCAAATACTTTCAATAATGTACTTCTCAGCAAAACCTGCTGGGCTTTTTGCCTTTATAACCATGAATTCGGGTTTCCGGTGCATTTATAACGTAAAATTGTACTCATCATACCACTACTTGCACAATTCAGAAAATACGCATGTGTATTACTGCGTTGTTTGTGAGATTACGCGTTAGATTTTTTTATTCTCAGAGAGATTAGCGCACTCATTGTGAGTCAAATCTCACTTTTCAATAATTTTAACAAACGAGTAACGGGGAAAATTACTTATCAAAAGCACAACTCTGACTTAATTTCACATTGAAAATTAGCCTAATTTCGGCAAAAAAACCTGCATTTTATAGCTAACGTGCTATATTTTGATGAATAATCTAGGCAAGAATAAAAGTGTAAGCAAAAGTTAAATCTCGTAGTATTCTATGAATCGATGTCTCGAGTTCTTGATAAAAAAGCCTGTCAATTTGGCGATTTTAAACATTTTTAGGTTGACTAAATATTACGTAAGAGTAGAGTTGCGGTCGAAAGTATAGGAGTGCTTGTCTTTCTCAAGGAGTGACTTGGCAAGGCTACAAAGACTTCCATCGAAGTTGTCTTCCTAAGTCACTGTTTAAGATATGATTTTTTATGAAATTCTGTATTTCATAGTCAGGGATCAAGACACACTCTCAGTGTCGAATTTACAATAAAAGAGTCTTATCATGCCGATGTCACTCGGAAACGCGTTCATTAAGAACTTTCTTGGCAAAGCACCAGATTGGTACAAACTTGCCATTATTGCCTTTCTTATTATCAACCCAATCGTATTTTATTTTGTCGACCCATTCATTGCTGGTTGGATGCTCATCGTTGAGTTTATCTTTACGTTGGCTATGGCTCTAAAATGCTACCCACTCCAACCCGGCGGCCTTTTAGCTATTCAAGCGGTAGCAATAGGTATGACAAGTCCAAATCAAGTTTATCATGAGTTAGAAACTAACCTTCCAGTTCTTCTATTACTGGTATTCATGGTGGCTGGTATCTACTTCATGAAAGAGCTGCTGCTTTTCATCTTTACGAAGATATTGCTTGGTGTACGCTCGAAGATGATGCTATCCGTTGCTTTTTGCTTCGTTTCTGCATTCCTCTCGGCATTTCTGGATGCGCTCACAGTTATCGCAGTGGTTATTTCTGTTGCGGTTGGCTTCTATTCTATTTATCACAAGGTCGCATCAGGAAAAGGATCTCAAGCTAACCACGATCACACCAGTGATGATGGCTTGTGTGAAGTAACTCGCGATGACTTAGAAAACTACCGTTCTTTCTTACGCTCGCTGCTTATGCATGCGGGTGTGGGTACTGCGCTGGGCGGGGTAATGACCATGGTAGGCGAACCTCAAAACCTGATCATTGCAGACCAAGCAAGTTGGCAGTTTGGTGAGTTCATGATCCGCATGTTACCAGTGACGCTACCAGTGTTCATCTGCGGTCTGATTACTTGTGCTTTAGTTGAAAAATTTAAAATCTGTGGTTACGGTACCGACTTGCCTGCTAGTGTTAGAAAGATCCTTGTCGATTTTGACACCGAGCAACGTAAACGTAGAAATAAACAGGATATTGCGAAACTGGTTATCCAAGGCTTGATCGCAGTATGGCTTATCATTGGTTTGATGTTCCATCTAGCAGAAGTCGGGTTAATTGGCTTAAGTGTCATCATCCTTGCAACGGCTTTTACTGGTGTTATTGAAGAACATTCATTAGGCAAAGCATTTGAAGAAGCACTACCGTTTACCGCCCTTCTTGCTGTCTTCTTTGCCGTTGTTGCCGTTATCATCGATCAAGAGCTGTTCAAACCGGTTATCGATGCGGTACTCGCACTGGAAGGTGGTCAACAAATGATCATGTTCTATATTGCGAATGGTCTACTTTCTATGGTGTCCGATAATGTCTTCGTTGGTACGGTTTACATCAACGAAGTCAAATCAGCTCTCGTTGAAGGCGTGATTACTCGTGATCAATTCGATTTGCTTGCCGTCGCCATCAACACAGGCACCAATCTCCCTTCAGTCGCTACACCAAACGGTCAAGCCGCGTTCTTATTCTTACTGACTTCAGCATTGGCTCCGCTTATTCGTTTGTCATACGGTCGCATGGTCATCATGGCTCTGCCTTACACATGTGTGCTTGCCATCGTAGGTCTGCTTGGTATCGCATTCTTGCTTGAACCACTAACAGCGAGTTTCTATGAGATGGGATTGATCTCTCATCACGTAAGCGAAACCGTAGGTGCGTCGCAAGGGCATTAATTTTTTTGTTGAATAGAGAACTTATTCAAGATAAAAAGCTCTGAGTTGTCAGGGCTTTTTTATAAGGATACATTACTTTGAACGCTTTATATGCAATCAAACAATTTTCAGAGAGCCGCCTTTCATGGCTGATTCTGCTTATTTCTATCGTTGCACTGGAAGCCACGGCTTTGTACTTTCAGCATGTGATGATGTTGGCTCCATGTGTAATGTGTATTTACGAACGTATTGCGATGATGGGTGTCGGCTTCGCTGCTATTTTAGGCATGTTAAACCCTAAAAACGTGATCATTCGTTGGCTCGGATTCTTCGGGTGGGGCGCAAGTGCCTATAAGGGCTTAATGCTTTCGCTACAGCATGTCGATTATCAGTTTAACCCTTCCCCTTTTGCAACATGCGATATTTTCGTCTCTTTCCCAGACTGGGCACCTCTTAATAAATGGATGCCATCGGTATTTGAAGCGTATGGAGATTGCAGCAAGGTGGTATGGCAATTCTTAACCCTATCCATGCCTCAGTGGTTAGTCGTCATCTTCGCAGGTATGTTGGTTGCGTTAGCGATTGTGATTATTTCTCAGTTTTCTAGAAAGCCGAAAACCTTTTTTTAAAGGTAATGTCCTTAAGATATTGTTATAAGAAATAAAGCTCCTATAAGGAGCTTTATTTCTTGATACGGGAAATACGATGGAAGTTTTGAAACTAGCAACCACAACATTGCTTAAATTTCTTACCACTTTCACATGGGCATAAATCATTGCGACCAATGGTTTTATATGGGTTCACACTTTGTGATTTGGCACCTGTCATAAGTTCATCGGCTGCCATCGCCACTTCGGAAATCATGATATCCAACTGTGGCAATAGCGATTCTAAGCGTGGCGGATTCTCTATACCTGCCTGTTTCATTTGCGCGTGGGTTTGCTCCTCGTCAATACCCAACATAAATGTAGTGAGTAGTGCTTGTAACATCCTTGCTGTACCGTCCGACACTTTTGACTCAAGCCACTGCTCCTCAACAATCGGCCAAACCGACATAAAACCTTCTGAGAAATCCGCAAAGGCTTCTTTTTCATGCGTCCATTCAGAAGGTCTATATGTGCTCGACTTAATGGCAGCGTACTGGTTGTTTATTTGATCAACGACCTGTTTCTCTATCTCTTCAGCTTGTATTTTAGGTAGCCATTTTTTAGGCTCCAGCGGTTGGGTCACAAAGTTAGCAGCCAACACGGCGCCTTCGTAAAAATGAATGGTTTCGCCATCAAAGCCATTCGGTAGAGAAATCAGTTGGTACATTGTGTTTATCTTATTTCGGTATGTTGGCGCGAATTATACCCAAGTCCATTAAAGAAACCAGATATCGCTATTTGGCTTTTGGGTTCGCCCTCCGTTTTGCATTCAATAGGCTTCTCGCATACAATCGCGCAGCCCTAAAACAAGGTAAAAACTATGCGCGTAATACTTGGACCAATGGAAGGCGTATTAGATCATCTAATGCGTGAAATTCTGACCAACATAAACGATTACGATCTGTGCGTAACAGAATTCGTGCGAGTGATTGATCAGCTATTACCAGAGCATGTTTTTACCCGTATCTGCCCAGAATTACACACTGGTAGCAAAACAAAGTCGGGCACCCCTGTACGCACACAGCTACTCGGTCAAGAACCCAATTGGATGGCGGAAAATGCGGTGAGAGCCGTTAACCTAGGTTCCGATGGTATTGACCTGAACTTTGGCTGCCCAGCTAAAATGGTCAACAAGAGCAAAGGTGGTGCCGCGTTATTGCAGCATCCTGAACTGATTTATCAAGTGGTCAAGGCATGCCGTGAAGCCATAGATCCCTCCGTCCCTGTAACGGCTAAAATTCGACTAGGTTGGGAAGACCCGAACGATTGTTTTGAAATCGTCGATGCGATTACGCAAGCTGGTGCCAGTGAAATTACGGTACATGCTCGAACGAAGTCAGGTGGATACAAAGCCAGCGAAATTAAATGGGAATACTTAGCGAAGCTAAAGCAAAGAACCCGTATTCCTTTGATCGCCAATGGCGAGATATGGAATTACGCAGATGGACAACGCTGTATGGAGATGTCAGGAATAGACTCACTCATGGTCTGTCGAGGTGCATTCAATGTCCCCAATCTCGGTAATATGGTTAAGTACAATCACCACCCCATGCCTTGGCATGACGTAGTCGACTTGCTGCTTCAGTATTCCGAATATGAAATCCAAGGTGATAAAGGATTGTACTACCCTAATCGAGTAAAACAGTGGTTTTCGTATCTGAGACAAGAATACCCAGAAGCGGCAGCCTTATTTCGTGATATTCGCACATTTAATAAAGCGGCACCAATTGTAGAGCATATACAGCGATACCGTGACCAATTGATCACCGAATCGATTGGCTAACTGACTCCAATACAAACTCTCATGGTCAAAAAGAAAAAACCCTCTTCATACTAAAGAGGGTTTAAGTTTCTTACGTTGAGCGCCTTATCTTTTAAGAAAAGCATTAGTTCAGCAATAAACTGTCATCGGTCAGCTCTTCTCCGCGTACTTTAGAGAACATTTCGAGGAGATCAGGAACCGACATATTTGCCCGTTCATCTCCGGCAACATCCAAAACGACTTCACCTTGGTGAAGCATGACCGTTCTGTCTCCACACGCTAGCGCGTCTTTCATAGAATGCGTAACCATCATAACCGTAAGGTTAAACTCATTTACAATGCGCTTCGTCAAGTCAATAATGAACGCCGCCATACGAGGATCCAGCGCTGCGGTATGTTCATCCAAAAGCAAAAGTTTACTCTCAGATAATGTCGCCATGACAAGACTGACTGCTTGACGCTGTCCACCCGATAGCAGACCTATATTATCCCCTAACCGATCTTCTAATCCTAAACCTAAAATGCTGATGCGCTCTTGAAAGAGTTTTCTCCGTTTTGAAGACAGTGAAAAGCTCCACCCGCGACGCTTCCCTCGCATATAGGCTAATGCCATATTTTCTTCAATGGTAAGAGCACCGCACGTCCCTGCAAGGGGATCTTGAAACACCCGCGCACACTGGCTTGCTCGTTGATCAACGGTTTGGCGAGTCACATCAGCATGATCAATAATGACGCTCCCCCCCGCCATAGGCGTTTCACCAGTAACAGCCCCCAGTAAAGTTGACTTACCTGCCCCATTGGAACCAATAACCGTCAGGAATTCATGTTCTGGAACAGTAAGAGAAACGCCTCTTAAGGCTCTGTTTTCTAGAATAGTCCCTGCGTTAAAGGTAACTTGAATATTGTCGAGCTGGATCATGCTACCCCCTTAGATTCCGGTTTTGCAGGCTTACCGCCCTTTTTTACCTTAAAGTTTCCTTTCAGTTTCGGTGCAATAAGCGCCAAAGCAACCAGCACAGCCGTCACAAGGTTCAAGTCTGAGGCTTGGAGTCCAAACATGCCTGTGCTTAACGCAAATGCAACCGCCAATCTGTAGAGCACCGAACCAACGATAACCGCTAAAACCGCCACCCATATTTTCCGACCCGGGATTAACGTCTGTCCAAGAATGACGGCCGCTAATCCGACAACGATGGTACCGACTCCCGATGTCACATCCGCGAAACTGTTTGTTTGCGCAAACAAAGCGCCCGCAAACCCAACAAAGCCATTCGACAACGCCAACCCAAAGTAGGTGTAAAACGCCGTGCTTGCACCTTGCGACGCTACCATTCTGGCATTGACACCTGTAGCTCGGAGACCGAGACCGAAATCACTATTTAAAAGGCGCACGACAAAGTTTGCCGACAGTAATACCAATACTCCGACCACAATCGGGCGCACATACATAGAATCACCCAAGGCTTCAAATGGCGTTAGGATGGTATTCTCACCTATCAATGCCATATTGGGTCGCCCCATAATGCGAATATTGATAGAAAAAGCCGCGATCATGGTTAAAATCGAGGCTAGGAGATGCAATATTCCGCACTTCACCGCCAAAAATGCGGTAACCCAACCGGTTGCGGCACCCGCAATAATCGCCATGCCAGTTGCGATCCATGGGTCGATACCCGCCACAATAGCGGTAGCAGCGACGGCCGCCCCCATTGGGAAGCTGCCGTCCACACTCAAATCTGGAAAATCCAGAACCCTAAACGTTAAATAGACACCCAGTGCAACCAATCCATAAACGAGCCCAATTTCAAGAGCGCCAAAAAATGCAAAAGCAGACATAACAACTCCCTTTCTGCTTGATATAAAAAGCCCGAACAGCGAACGCTATTCGGGCTTAGTCGTGTTATTTTATGCTAGTTGCACGATCCAGAACGGATTTTGGAATGGTGACACCAATTTTTTCTGCCGCCGTTTTATTCACAACAAGGTCGGAACCTTTTGCCACGTTCACATCTAAGCTACCAGGTTCTGCGCCTTCTAAAATAGCCGCTACGTAATCGGCTGTTTGAACACCTACTTGGTAATAATCAAACCCTAGGCTTGCCACAGCACCTTTCTCAACATAGGAAGTCGCACCGCCAAGGACGGGGATTTTCGCTTGATTCGCCGCAACGATCATACCTTCAATCGCACTCGCCACCGTATTATCCGTTGGCGCGTAAATCACGTCAGACTTAGCAGAAATGGCTTGAGTTGCCGACTGAACATCTGCGCTCTTTAGCGCCGTCGCTTCAATCACTTTCAAACCTTTTGCCTCAGCCGCCTCTTTCAAAAGATCAACCAAAGTCACCGCATTCGCTTCACCTGGGTTATAAACCACACCGATAGATTTGACGTTTGGTAGGATTTCTTGAATCAAGTCAACGTGTTGAGCAACAGGTGACAAATCCGACAAACCAGTCACATTTTTTCCTGGCTGTTTCATGCTGCCCACCAGTTTCGCCCCAACAGGATCGGTCACCGCCGTGAAAACCACTGGAATAGAACGAGTTGAGGAAACCAACGCTTGCGCGGTAGGCGTCGCAATGCCAACCAATACATCTGGGTTTTCGCCAACAAATTGACGCGCTATCTGTACGGCAATAGCAGGATTGCCTTGCGCAGTACGATATTCAAATTCTAGATTTTTCCCTTCTATGTAGCCCTTTTCTTTTAGACCATCAAGCAAGCCCTGACGTGTCGCGTCCAGAGCGGGATGCTCTACGATTTGTGATACGGCAACTTTGGCCGTTTTAGCAATAACACCGGTTGAGGAAAGTAACGCTGCACCGGCAATACACGCGGTAACAATGATTTGACTTGCTTTCATCTTGACTCCTTGATTCAGCAGTAAAGTTGTTGTGATGTTGTGGCTGCCAAGCTCCTGGCGGCTTACTTGTTTTATTTCTTTGATTCCAAACACTCATAATAAAGCGCCTAGTCTTAAGTCTAGGAAATCTGAAACAAACAGCTACTAAAAATAGTTTCTTTATTTTGTACGCGCTGATTTACGCATATGTACACATTTTTACCAGCAAGGCTCAGTAAAGGGAAGAAAGGATTAACAACAAAGTAACAAAACGTGAAATTTGCGTTAAACAGCACACAAAACCACTGTGTTTGACAGTTAGTAAACTAATATTCTTGTCATTTAAGCAAAAAATAGATGATGTTTTTTCGAGCAAAATGGAAAGTCAATTATTGTCAGAACATTTGACTTTCATCGATAATAATGGATTGGAGGTCGTTGATTCACATGCCGAATTGGGAACAAAAAGGAGGCTAGGATCGAATGACCCTAGCCTCCTTTTTTGAGAAGTTAACTTGTAATAAATAGCTCAGTCTGAAATTGGGTTCACTTTAAAACCAACGCTCCAACGCAGACTTATCGAGCTGTCTAAACGCTCGATTGAGTGTGACCGCCAATTCTTTGTATCGTGGCTTGCTTTTGATCGGCTCAAGCGCACCGCCCGCGTCGATAATTTTTTGATGAATTTCTCGGTACCAACTTGCAAGTGCTGGCGGAAGTTGGGTGTTAGAACGGTTACCTAACCACCACATCCCCTGTAGCGGAAGGCTAATCGCAAATAAAGCCATCACTATAGCTTGCGGCATGGCTTGCTGGTTGTCGAACACCATTTGCATAAGCACACTAATCGCAGCAACAGCTGGCATCACTTTGACTCCAAATTTTGTCGCCTTGATGATGCGTTGTTCTGGAAAAAGAGGGGTCAGCTCCTTTCGCACAGGCCAAGTATCCATGTATTTTTGACCGTCTTTCAAACTGTGGATGAGCCCGACTTTATTGTTCATACCAACCTCTCACTAAAATAAATTGACAACCTTTAAAAAAAAGCTGCAAAAAAATTGATTCTAGTTAAAATGCATTCAAATTTTTTTGTTATCTTGGGTCATTATCGCTATCCTTAGCAAACCCTCAATCTCATTGTTGCCGTTATTTACAATTTAGGCAACCGTGAGTGTTATTTGCAAGGAAGCGTATTCGCATTGAGTAAAGTATCAATGCGTCCAACGATACGGAATTTCAAGTATTTTTTGACCAAGCGTAATTTGTCTTTTCAAAAAGGCATTTACGCTTGCGATTGATTTTCATCCTTAACTGATTCTTTTATCAGACGAATAACAGGTAGTCACTCATGTCTAAGCTAGTTTTAGTTTTAAACTGCGGTAGTTCTTCACTTAAGTTTGCCATTGTTGATGCAGCAAACGGCGACGAGCACCTTACAGGTCTTGCTGAATGTCTTCATCTTCCAGAAGCTCGCATCAAGTGGAAACTTGACGGAAAGCACGAAGCACAGCTAGGTAATGGTGCTGCACACGATGAAGCGCTGTCTTTCATTGTTGAAACTATTCTTGCTTCAAAACCTGAGCTAGCAGATCAATTACAAGCAATTGGTCATCGTGTCGTGCACGGCGGTGAACAATTTACGCAATCAGCATTGATTGATGAAACTGTACTTAAAGGGATTGAAGATTGCGCAGCACTTGCGCCTCTTCACAACCCAGCAGCAATCATCGGTATTAAGGCAGCACAAAAAGCCTTCCCAAGCCTACCAATGACGGCCGTATTCGATACCGCATTCCACCAAACCATGCCAGAAGAAGCTTACCTATACGCACTGCCGTACAACTTGTACAAAGAGCACGGTATCCGCCGTTACGGCATGCACGGTACATCTCATCTATTTATCGCTCGTGAAACAGCAGAGCGCCTAGGTAAACCAGCGGATGAATTGAACATCATTAACTGCCACTTAGGTAACGGTGCATCAGTTTGTGCAATCAAGAATGGGCAATCTGTTGATACTTCAATGGGGCTGACTCCGCTTGAAGGTTTGGTCATGGGGACTCGTTGTGGTGATATCGACCCAGCCATCATCTTCCATCTTCACGATGCACTTGGTTACTCAGTAGAGCAAATCAACACCATGCTAACGAAAGAGTCTGGTCTTGCCGGTCTTACAGAAGTGACTTCAGACTGTCGTTTTGTTGAAGACAACTACGGCGAAAAAGAAGAAGCAACGCGTGCTATGGACGTGTTCTGTCATCGCTTAGCGAAATACGTTGCAGGTTATACTGCAACGCTTGACGGTCGTCTAGATGCCATCGTATTTACGGGCGGTATTGGTGAAAACTCGGGTCCAATCCGTGAAATGGTTCTAAACCGTCTTGGTATCTTCGGCATCGAAGTTGACGAAGCAGCAAACTTAACAGCGCGTTTCGGCAACGAAGGGACGATCACTACGGCGGAAAGCCGCATCCCTGCAATGGTTATCTCGACAAATGAAGAGCTTGTTATTGCTGAAGACACTGCACGTTTAGCGGGTCTATAATACACTGACTTTGACTGGCTAACGTGCCAATAGGTGCGTTTAGCCAGTTCTTATTTTCAGCTTTGGGAACATTGCAGCTTCGCAAAGCATTTACCTGATAGTGATAGGAATCCCCTATGTCACGTACTATTATGCTTATCCCCACTAGCGCAGGTGTTGGTCTTACCAGTGTTAGCATGGGCGTTTTGCGCGCTATGGAACGTAAAGGCGTTAAAGTTTCATTCTATAAGCCAATCGCACAACCTCGCAGTGGTGGCGACCAGCCCGATCTGACATCAACCATCGTGAGCTTCAACAGCGACATGAAAATTGGCGACCCAACGCCAATGTCTCAAGCAGAGGCACTTATCGGTGCTGAAAAAATGGACGAACTGCTTGAAACGGTGGTTGAGCGTTACAACCAAATCAATAAGGATTCCGACGTTACACTGATCGAAGGTTTGGTGCCCACTCGTAAACACCCGTTTGCTAACCAAGTGAATGCAGAGATTGCGAAAACGCTGGGAGCTGAAATCGTATTTGTCGCGACACCAGGCACAGACAATCCAACCCAGTTGAAAGAGCGCATCGAAGTCGCTTGTTCTAACTTTGGTGGAACAAAAAATAAGAGCATCTCAGGTGTTATCATTAACAAACTGAATGCGCCTGTCGATGACGCTGGCCGTACTCGCCCTGATCTATCTGAAATCTTCGACGATGCAGACAGCGCACATCAAGCGAACCTAGAAGTGATGCACATCTTCAATTCTAGCCCTATTCGCGTACTAGGTTGTGTGCCTTGGAGCATCGACCTGATTGCCACTCGTGCTATCGATATGGCAAAACACCTGAAAGCAGAAATCATCAATGAAGGTGATATCGCGAGCCGACGTATCAAGAGCATCACATTCTGTGCACGTTCACTTCCAAACATGATCGAGCACTTCCGTCCTGGCTCTCTGCTGGTTACGTCGGCTGATCGCCCAGACGTTATCGTAGCTGCTGCTTTGGCTTCTATGAATGGTGTTGAAATCGGTGCGATTTTGTTGACAGGTGGCTACGATATCCCAACTGAAATCGTTGACCTATGTAAGCCTGCCTTTGACACAGGATTGCCGATCTTCAAGGCACAAGGCAACACTTGGCAGACGTCTTTGAACCTACAAAGCTTTAGCCTAGAAGTGCCAGCAGACGACCGTGAACGTATTGAGTTCGTTAACGATCACGTTGCCAGCCATATCGACGGCCCTTGGATAGACACCTTAACGGAAGGCTCGGCTACCGTTCGTCGTCTGAGCCCTCCAGCGTTCCGTTACCAACTCACCGAATTTGCTCGTCGCGCAGCAAAACGCATTGTTCTTCCTGAAGGCGATGAGCCTCGCACCGTAAAAGCGGCGGCTATCTGTGCCGAACGCGGTATCGCAGAATGTGTGCTTTTGGGTAATCCAGAAGAAATCAAGCGTATCGCTGAGCAACAAGGCGTGGTTTTAGGCAATGGCGTAGAAATCATTGACCCAACAGTGGTACGTGAAAAATACGTCGCTCGCTTGGTTGAACTGCGCAAGAATAAAGGCATGACGGAAGTGGTTGCTCGTGAGCAACTTGAAGATACCGTTGTTCTCGGCACCATGATGCTAGAGCGCGAAGAAGTCGACGGCTTGGTTTCTGGTGCGGTTCACACTACGGCTAACACCATTCGTCCACCACTTCAGCTTATCAAGACTGCGCCGAGTGCTTCTCTTGTTTCGTCTGTGTTCTTTATGCTTTTGCCTGATCAAGTACTGGTTTACGGCGACTGTGCGATCAACCCAGATCCAAACGCAGAGCAATTGGCAGAAATTGCCATTCAGTCAGCGGATTCAGCAGCGGCATTTGGTATTGACCCACGCGTTGCAATGATCTCATACTCGACGGGGACATCCGGTCAAGGTGCAGACGTTGAAAAAGTCCGTGAAGCCACCAAAATTGCTCAAGAAAAGCGTCCTGATTTGGTGATTGATGGTCCACTTCAATACGATGCCGCCATCATGGAAAACGTGGCGGCTTCTAAAGCGCCTAATTCTCCAGTAGCAGGCAAAGCAACCGTATTTGTATTCCCCGACCTCAACACAGGCAACACAACCTACAAAGCGGTTCAGCGTAGTGCCGATCTTGTTTCAATCGGTCCAATGCTTCAGGGCATGCGTAAGCCAGTTAACGATTTGTCTCGTGGTGCTTTGGTGGACGACATTGTTTACACCGTCGCGCTCACCGCCATTCAGGCAAAACAAGCGGAAGAAGCCGACGCTTAATTCTGTTCTGTTTAAAAAAAACCGCCAATTGGCGGTTTTTTTATACTAAGTGGTTCTTCTAGTTGTTTAACCCATAAGCTAATTAACAAGCCCAGCTTGGTATTAATTTAACGTTGCGGAATAAAACCTATCGAGCGCCTGAATAGCTTGATTTACATATTGCTCTTGGTCATAAAGATCAAAATGCGTTGCTCCTTGGATTTTCACCAACTCCGCATTCCCACCTTTTTCTTTACTCCTTTTAACAGCAACCTCACTAAAGTAGGCGGACAAAGCTTCTGTACCAATTATCGCCATATAAGGAGTATTTGACAGTAATTCCATATGCTCCGAAGGATTAAAAGCATACCTAGTATCAAGCGACATGGCAGCACGCATTGGTGTGTAGTTTACTGCTCCTCCACCCCTTTCAGGGTTGCGATAGTAATCTGCCGCTCTCACCCAAAATTCATTCATACCCTTAGCACTTTCCTGACTTGGAATACCATCCACTAAGACAACCTCTCCGGTGTCAAAATATTTTTGGCGAGCTTCACTGGCAATATTTATTTGTTGTCGATATTGCTCAACGGGTGTTCCTTTTATTACATCCATATATTGAGTAGCCCCTCCCATTGCATAATCGGTAAAGTCTACAAACCCGCTCACGGTCGCAACGGAATCAATACGCGTATCTTGCATCGCTGTTTGGAGACTGTAGCCTGCACCAGAACATAATCCCAATTCACCTACTCTGTTACTATCAACACCAGGGAAACGACGAATAAAGCTTATGGCACTTTTTATATCTTCAACTTTCATTGGCGCATTTTCCATTCCTCGGGGATACCCACCACTTTCACCGTAGGTACGATGATCGAATGCCATTGTGATGTATCCTTTGAGAGCCAACTTCTCAGCGTATATTCCAGCAGTTTGTTCTTTCACACCACTCGCAGGAGTAATAACAACAATGGCTGGATAGCTCTTTGATGGCGTGTAATCAGGCGGCAGAAATACGTGCCCTGCGATGTGAGTATTTTCACTTAGGAATGATACTTTGTTCTTCCCGCTTTTCAGGTCTGCCCCTAAAAAATCATCATTAGCCATTACTAATGACGAGCCAAGAATTGCAGATGTTAATAACGATAAACTAAGCAGCTTGACGCTTTTCATAAAGAACTCCTTCTGTGTTAACTGCCCACCTATCTTACGAAGTCGTTATTTCATGATATATACACTTAGAGGCACATCACTGTTCACTCATATTCACTAATCACAACAAACGATCTTTATTCCATGTACTGTTGGAAATTAGAAACCACAAACTCGGAAAATGTCCTAAGCCTTATGGGTTGATGCTTATCTCGCGCATACAGAACATAGAATGGAATAGAATCGATATACCAATCCTCAAATAAAGCGACGAGCAGCCCCTCCTCCAACTCTTGTCGGCAATAACATTCGGGTACTCGAATAATACCGTTTCCGGCACATGCTGATCTCACCATGACTCTGCCATTTTTACAGGCAAGGTGACCTTTTATCTGAACCTCTTTTTTTTCCTTAGTGACTTTATGCCTGAATACCCAATGATTAACGGTTCCTGATACACACCGATGCGTGGCAAGATCACTTGGTAAAGTGGGTTTACCATACTTGATTAAATATTCTGGGCTAACGTAAGTTCCAATTGTAATGTTAGTCAGTTTCCTTGCTATCAAAGAAGAGTCTTCCAAGCTACCCATACGGAAAATAAAGTCATACTTCCCAGAAATAATATTGACACGATCACTCGAAAAATCTAATTCGATATAAATATCAGGGTATAAGGTCATAAAGTCGTTAATCAAAAGAGCAACAATGTCTTCGGCAAGGTGTCCACCTACACAATTGATTTTTATAGCCCCTGTTAAAGAATCCGAACTCTCTAAAACATTTTCAATTGCATGGGATATAGCACGAAGAGAGTCCTTGCAACGATGGAAAAATGCTTCACCTTGTTGGGTAAGACATTGTGTTCGAGTTGTTCTTAAAAGTAACGTAACACCTAGCGCGGTTTCCAACTGCACCAATTGTTTAGATACATTTGAACGAGAACACATCAGTCTCTCACTCGCTTTTGTAAAGCTTCCCTCTTCAACAAGCACCACAAATGTTCTGATATCGGAAAGACTTGGATGATTTTTCATAGCAAACAGCGCGTCTTAAGGTCGGCTGACCTGAGTAAATAAGAATTGTCATGTAAGAGCGCTAACTAATACTGAAATCATTGGTTAAATGTCAATCACCTAGATTGAATATCAACCTATTGAAAGAAGGTAATCGTTCAAGCTGAGACACGTTTGCCAAATTTGAGAGAGTGGAATGAAAGAAAAACCCCTTCCTCAGTAAGGAAGGGGTTAGCTGTAAAGACCAAATTGAGCTTAAGCTTGAATACCCACGATCAACCACGGTGCATTAGGTTGTGTTAGGTCACGCTCTAAATGCCATACATCGGTGATGTCTTCTTCTACGCCTTCCGCTGTGTCACGGTAGCGACCACTGAATTGAAGGCTTAACTGTGCAGACGTTGCGTTGTGGTCCGCGCGAACAATTTCAGCGTCAACATACATGACATCCGTATGCTGTTCGCCTTCCAGTTTTGCACGTTCTGCCGATAAATCATCGAACAAACCCGGAGAAACGTACTCACGAATGGTTTCTAATTCGTTGTAGTTCCATGCACCTTGCAGTTTACGATAGTGATCACGAGAGCCATTCACAAATGCAGCGTGGTCAAAACCCAGCGGGTAATTATGAGGGACATCACTGTCACTGGCTGCACCGAACCCACCAGACAACGGCTGAGTTTGCTCGAAGTTATGAACGTTCGGTTGCTGTTGTGGTTCAAACGTATTGCGGTTTGCGCCAGAATAAGCGGGTTGCTGTTGATTCATACTTCCCTGTTTAGACGCAAGCAAACCTTTCATTAGTTTGAAAATAACAAAGGCAATCAATCCCATGATAAGGATATCCATAAACTGGATACCTTCAAACGCACCGCCAAAGAATGCCGCTAATAAGCCGCCCGCAAGGAGACCTCCTAGCAAACCACCCATTAGGCCTTTTTTACCGCTGGTTTGTTTACCCTGATCGTTACCGATGGTGTTTGTGTTCTGTTGTTGCTGTTTTGGAGCCGGTGCCGTTTTGTAGCTTTTACCAAATGATTTACCACCACCGAATTTCTTTGCTTCAGCAATCGGTGCAGCGGTGACAGAAATCATCAATAAAGCGACAAACGCAAATAATCGTTTCATCGTTATTTTCTCTTAATTCTGGTTTTAACAGGTATGTACATATGGGCACTCAAGTGAAAATCAAGGTGGCACAGGTACTTTAAGAATCATAGCCGCAAGTTACTAACAATAAAATACGTGCAACACAAATGTGTGTGTCAGGATATTGCTAACATCAGGATACGTATCTCATTGGGAAACGGCATGACTGCACATGCATACTCTTCGACACCGCCCAGATTACAGTAATTTGAGCTAACAGGTGTTTATCGTCTTGACCCCTATATAAGCGACACTTAAAATAATGAACATTGTTCATTTTAACACACTCAATCATGGCCAGACGTAACGATCATACACGTGAAGAATTGATAGCACTTACCCTCGATAACGTGAAATCTTTCCTTGAAGAAAAACCCCACCATGAACTCAGCCTCCGAAAGATTGCCAATATGATTGGTTATGTCCCTAGCACTCTCGTGAATGTATTTGGTAATTACAATTTGGTACTTTTACAAGCCGTTGCACAAACTTTGGATGAGCTATCGCAGCAAGCAGAAAAAGCCGTCGAAGATGCTCAACATCCCATTGATGCCCTACATAAGCTGGCATATTGTTATCACGATTTTGCTTTGGCGCATCCATATCGTTGGCAACTGATCTTTCAACACACGATGAACGGAGAAGAATTACCCACTTGGCAGTCCGAACGAATCGATAAAATGACGGGCATGCTTGAAAGCTTGATTCAAATGATCACCCCTGAAGGGTCTGAGCAGAACGTGGTTGAAGCCAGTCGAGTTCTTTGGGCTGGGGTACACGGAATTACCTTGCTTAGCGTCGATGATAAGTTCTTTTCCGCGTCTCCAGTCGATGGCAAAATTTTGATCGATAACTTACTGTCCAACTATTTAGCTAACTGGCAAGCATAAGGATTTTGAATGCCTAAACAGCACCCGTCTTTAATGACACAAAAGCGCTTCCTCCCGTATTTTATCACTCAATTTTTTGGCGCATTTAACGACAACATCTTTAAAAATGTTCTGTTGTTATTTGTTGCTTTCGCCGGAGCCGAAGCCCTTCCTGTATCAAGTAACTTGTTCATTAATCTTGCGGCTGGTTTGTTCATTCTGCCTTTCTTTTTGTTTTCCGCTTCCGCAGGGGTCTTAGCCGATAAATACGAAAAAAGCGCCTATATACGGAAAGTGAAGTTAGCCGAAATTACCATCATGATACTGGGCGCTATTGCCTTTGTGGCAGAAAGCTACTTGATATTACTGATTTTACTCTTCTTGATGGGCACACAATCTGCTTTTTTCGGCCCTGTTAAATACGCATTGCTCCCTCAGCACCTCAAACGTAATGAGCTCGTTCCAGGTAATGCCTTGGTAGAGACAGGGACTTTTCTCGCCATTCTACTGGGTACCTTAGGAGCAGGCATAATTGCGTCGGTTGATCATGCCACCACAGTAGCCGCCCTATGTGTTGTCGGGTTTGCGTGTTGTGGTTACGTCGCGAGCCGTTCCATTCCGGAAGCCGCCCCCAACGCACCGGATGTCGAGTTTAAGTGGCGTCCAGTATCACAAACCAAAAACACATTAGCGATAGCAAAGCGTGATCGCGTCGTTTTCCAAGCCATTATGGCTATTAGCTGGTTCTGGTTCCTTGGCGCAAGTTACCTCACCCAGTTTCCCAATTACACTAAGCTGCATTTAAATGGCAACGAAAGTGCAGTATCGCTCTTGCTTGCGCTGTTTTCAGTGGGTATCGCCATTGGTTCAATGGCCTGCGACCGAATATCCAAGCATAAATTGGAACCTGGTATCGTACCTGTTGGTAGCTTTGGTATCAGCGTTTTTGGGGTTATGCTAGCGTCATTTACACCGGAATCTTTGCCGATATTCACCGATTTTATGAGCTTCCTTACCTACCCTGAACTTTGGCCGGTGTTCTTTAGCTTACTGATGCTGGGTGCGTCAGGGGGCTTATTTATTGTTCCGCTGTATACATTGATGCAAACACAAGCTCGCGAAAGTGAACGAGCCCAAATCATTGCCGCAAACAACATTTATAATTCCATTTACATGGTCGGAAGCGCAGTGTTGGGTATTGTGTGTCTTAGCGTGCTCGAACTTTCTATTCCAACATTATTTCTGCTTTTAGCCATATTGAATGTATTTGTCGCCACATACGTATACTGGCAAGTGCCGATGTTCTTGTCGCGATTGGTGTTATGGATGTTTACCCACACCATGTACCGGGTTAAGCACAAGAACCTGACAAACATCCCCAAAGAAGGGGGAGCATTAATTGTCTGCAACCACGTAAGCTATATGGATGCCCTGCTGATGATTGGCGCGTGCAAACGCCAAATACGGTTTGTTATGGAAGAGGAATACGCGCATTTCCCTCCCATCAAAACACTATTAGAAAATGGCGGCGTCATTGCGATAGATGGCACCAACAGCCGCTCTGTTCGCCAAGCGTTTAATGAAGTTAAAGAAGCATTAAATAATGGCGACGTCGTTTGCATTTTCCCAGAAGGTCGATTGACCAATGATGGCAACATGAACCCATTTATGCGGGGGATGGACTTGATCCTAAGACGCTCGCCAGTGCCTGTTATTCCAATGGCTCTTAAAGGGCTATGGGGCAGCTACTTTAGCCGTTCTAAAGATGGCCGAGCCTGCCATGGCTTCCCACGGCGCTTTTGGTCTAAGGTTGAGATTGAAGCGGGGCAACCAGTTCAACCAAAAGATGCCACCACTGACTACATGTTTGAAAAAGTGTCGGAACTTCGCGGTGACTGGCGCTGATCGACATTACGCTTACAATCAAGACGCTTACAATCAACTCTTCTGGTATTAACATTCAAAAGAGCGGCTTGACCGCTCTTTTTAGCTTCGATTATCAAGCCACCTTGCCAACCATCGCCTAGAGACTTTGACCCCATTAGCTTTAGCACCGCTTGGCATCAAATAATATTCAATCGGCCACTTGAATTTCTCCAACTTACTTGCCAGTGTGTGTTCATAGTATTCATTAGGCTGTAGAACATCCGTATCCAATACAGCGACTGGTCTGAAACCGTATATTTCATCTTTTACTGGGATGACGGCGGCGGCTCGGACATCAAAACAAGCGGTAAGAACCACTTCAATTTCTTCGCAATGGATATTCTCACCTCCCGAGATAAAGCGGTTATCTTTGCGCCCAACGACGATCAGTTCATCTTCTTCGACGTAGCCTAAGTCTCCAGTTGGATACCATCCATTCTCGTTTTGTAGGTTCACAATCTTCCCGTGTCGATAATATCCCATGGACATCGTATCCCCTCTCAACCAGATCTCTCCGTCGACACATTGTAGTTCTCGGTGCGGCAAAACCCTACCTGATGAAGACCATTGATTGGTGCGTTTTGCGGTCACTGTTGAGGCGGCTTCGGTCAGACCATACCCTATCCAAGTGTCGATGCCCTGCCTCTGTGCTTCGTCAATTAATGCCTTGGGTATATGGCTTCCCCCTAGAAGCACCCTTTTCAGTACACCCATATCTTCGCTTTCGAGAAGCCGGTTTAACTGAGTAGACACCAGCGATGCGTGAGTGACCAACCGCAAATCATGAAGCCAGCCTTTTGTGGTGGGAACGACCAACGTGGCACCGGCGATCAACCAACGCCAAACAATAGCGAGCCCTGATACGTGATAGAGCGGTAAGCTGAGTAACCATGAGTCACCGGATTTAAATTCAAACTGACTCAACAGCCCTGTGGCGGATAAAATGTGATTGGATTCAGTATGGGCGACCGCTTTTGGATCGCCCGTGGTTCCAGAGGTGAAAATCAAACTCGACAAAGCAGGTATTGCCTTTGTGGGAACAAAATTATCCGATTTTAAGCGCTCCCATTCTCCAGAGGGGTTTTGCTCAAACACCAATGCGGGAGCAACGGATGCCAATTTTTTCTTGATGATCTCTTCGGGAGAGGGCGCGATAGGAACAAAGGTAGCCCCCACTTCTTGGCAGCTCAGCGCAGTTTCGACAAGAAAGCCATCATTTTTCCCAATACACGCTATCACATCCCCAGCAGTGGCCCCCTGCTCAATCAAAGATTCGCTACGAACAATCACCTTATTCAGTAGTGCTGCCCACGTTATATTTTCATCGTCATTTACCAGTGCGATGTCATTAGAGCGCGTTTTCGCCCATTGACGCAGTAAAGACCCGTGTTTCAGTAGCGCGTTCTGTGGCAATGATATGTCCTGTTAAAATAAAGTGTCTTGTAACGATATAACGTCTTTTGGCAATATAACGTCTTTTGACAGTAAAAAGCCTTTGGCAATAAAGAGCCTTCTAGCACTGAAATACGAGTTCTTGGGAGTCAAGCGATGTAATGGGTAAAGACGACCCAGGCCAAGGCACTTCGAGTTGTGACGCAAATAAGCTCAGTGTGTCCAACCCCGGTACACTTCTCGGTGTTAGCCAGTGCGCCAAACGAGCGAGTTGATTGAGCCCTAAACTGGATTCCAACGATGAACTAATGACACTGGATATGCCCAGTTTTTCTGCTTGTTTCACCAACGCGGCACAACGCTCAATCGAACCAATCAAACTGGGCTTAATCACCACACTTTTCACCCCTGTCAGCTCAGATAATTTGAAGCCTTTCTCTTTCACCGCATGTTGAAGTGTTTCATCCCACGCAATAGCAATGCCTGTATCCATAGCGAATGCGAGACTGTCCCCCGGTTTCTTACAGGGCTCTTCTAAAAAGGCGATGCGCTGCCTGTATGAAGGGTTTACATGACTCGCGAACTTACGCGCTTCTTCTGGCGACCACGATCGATTGGCATCCAGACGAAGCGATAAATCGGGGATGGACTCTAGAAACAGGTTCACCAACATGCCATCGCGAATGGGCTCATAAAGCCCGACTTTGATTTTGGCCACTTTTTCACCCTGTATTTGGCTAAGAATAAGCAGCAACTCGTCAGGGTCCCCCGTACAAAGCGGTGCCACACTGTAATTGCCGTTTTCGGGCAACCCACCAGCCAACTCCATTTGAGCAATAGATAATCCAAAAGCAACCGATGGGAACAGGTCATCTAATTTCAATGCCCTCTCTTTTGCCCAAAGTTCGAGTGCTTGTTGTAATTGCTCTCCTGCTTCATCAACACTTTCTTGGCTCACACCCGGAAGAGGCGCGACTTCGCCGTATCCAGTTTTCCCATCTTCGGAGAGCTCGATAATCCAGCCGTCTCGTTGCGGAAGCTTTAGATTGCGTAATATCACTCCGCTATCCATAGCCAGTTGATACCTATAAAGCTTTACATTTCGCATTGCGCTGTCCCTTTCCTACCTAACTGCGTGGCAAATTACTTTCAAATAACTTGATTTTATTGGGCATAATTTGCCATTGACGTTGTTATACCTATTATGGATTGCGAGGAAACTTATCAAAATCTGGGCGGCGTTTCTCATTGAACGCATTTCTCCCTTCTTGCCCTTCATCCGTCATGTAAAACATCATAGTTGCGTTGCCCGCGAGCTCTTGAAGACCAGCTTGCCCATCGCAATCCGCATTTAGTGCAGCTTTCAAACAGCGCAGTGCCATGGGGCTATGTTGCAATGTTTCTCGACACCAACGCACCGTTTCCTTTTCTAGGTTTTCAATGGGGACTACGGTATTCACTAACCCCATATCCAGTGCTTCTTGAGCATCGTAGAATCGGCACAAAAACCATATCTCACGAGCCTTTTTCTGCCCCACAATTCGCGCCATGTAAGATGCGCCCCAACCGCCATCAAACGACCCCACTTTGGGTCCAGTTTGGCCAAACTGCGCATTCTCGGCGGCAATGGTCAAGTCGCACATCATATGGAGTACATGCCCCCCTCCTACCGCGTAACCTGCTACCGAAGCAATCACGGGTTTGGGGCATGTTCTTATCTGGCGCTGGAAGTCGAGTACATTCAAATGATGCGTACCGTCATCATCTTGATAGCCCCCATAGTCACCCCGAATTTTCTGATCGCCACCACTGCAAAAAGCGTCGTCACCCAGCCCAGTTAGGATGATTGCGCCTACTTTACTGTCGTACCGAGCATCCGCCAGAGCGTGAATCATTTCGGTCACCGTTTGCGGTCTAAACGCATTTCGTACTTGGGGGCGAGCGATGGTAATTTTGGCGATGCCGTCCGATGACTTATCGTAATAAATATCTTCATAACCATTGTTCGAGTTCACCCACTCGACAGGAGCGTATAGCTCCTCTTCTGTAATACCGACCGTTCTTGCCATGGTTTTCTCCGGAAGTGATGATTGAAGTTTGTACTCCATCACACATTGATTAATGATTCGGGCGAAGGCAGCAGGTTGCTCCTGATGCACGTTATGCCCAGCATTTTTCACTAGACTGAATGTCAATCCACTCGATTCCGCTAGCGCCTTGAACTTTTCGTCTTTGTCACCGCAAACGTATTGGACACAATCGAGACGTAACATTTCATTCAACAAATAAGGTTGCTTCGCGAGCGACGTCGCACGCAACATTTGCGACACACCGACGGTATTATTATTCCGCCTTTGGCTGATAACACGTTGTCTTTGCTCATCATTTAGAGAGCTAAACACAGGTTGTTGATACCAATCCTGTAATACAGGATCGATATTTTCATTGGCAAAGCGTTTTGACCATTTAACGTCGCTCTTCCATCTGGCGCGTTTTTCCATTTCACTTTGCAAACCAAAATGCCCACCTTCTAATATGACTTTGACAATATTGGCTCGCTTCCAATGACCGTTCACTAAACCTGACATCACAATCCGAGCCCCCATAGAGTACCCAACCAAAATAACGGGGGGAGCTTGCGGTAGTCTCATTTTCAGGGTGTCTTTTACTTGTTCGCACACCTCAAAAAAGTTGGCGGCTGTCATACCGGCGCTTTTGCCATGCCCGGCTAAATCAATACCCAAACAGTTGTTTTTATTTAAATACTTAGACGTGGTTTGCCAATCACTGGCACTGCCTAGAAAACCATGAAGAAACACCACGACAGGCTGCTGCCTATGATCTTCTCGGTAAGACAACCATTGACTACCTAAGTACATATTGGCTACCTAAGCTCATTGCAGACCTTTTCCGTAATGGGTTTTAATTCGAAGGAGGTTTGCTCTGGGGGAGTAATGAGTTCTACCAACAACGTGCCTTTCCCCGAGGCTAGGTGGCTCACAACCTCTTGTATGCAGCTCGTGGTATCGTCTGGTGCTGCGTAATTCAAACCAAATTGCCTAGCCGCATGTTTGAATTGATATCCATGCGGCATTTGATAGAGGGTTCTTTTTTTCTCTTGGGGTACGGGCAATAAATCAAAAATAGCACCACCATCGTTATTGGACACTAGAATCACCGAAGCATATTCATTGGCATGAGTCCAAAGGGAAAGGGAGTTAAGATCGTGCAAGAGAGACGTATCTCCAATCAGAACTAGGGATGTGTTTTTGCTGGCTAAATGAACCCCTGCCGCTGTTGCAACCAAACCATCAATGCCTGATGCACCACGATTTGAGTAAACGTCCAATTCGGGCATTTTCGCCAACATATCCACCAATCGAACCAATAAGCTGTTACCGAGAAATACCGTCGGTTCTTCCAAAACGTGATCGAACAGTCGCGTCACTAAATCCGTTTCAGAACAACCTACGTATTCATGTGAACGAATAACCTGATGAGTGATGTCCGACACTTTTTTTAGGTCATCACCCCAACTATGGAAGTGGACTTCAGATGAGCTTATTCGACTCAAGGCGTTTTCACACCAATAACCAACATTCGCAATAATTCTATGTTGTACTTTATGGCTTGGATTCAGCCGTTGCGGATAAGGCTGAACGATGTGATATTCACAATGGTCACCACGCGTTTCTATCCAATTTAATAGGCGTTTTGAAACGAGCCTCGCCCCAAACTGAAGAATAAAATTGCACTCATCCAACACCTTTACAGCCTTAGCACTCCTTAACCAAAGGTCAAAATGCGCAAACTCGCTGCTCACCCCGCTCTGCGGATCGCAAAACACCGGCCATCCTAAGTGGTTCGCAAGTTCAAGTGCCTTTTGAGATTCTGGTAAATTCAATGAACCCAGTATCACTACCCCTTTCTTGCTTTCTATTGCGCTAACTGAGTTTATTGAACTGAAAGAATCCGATGAAAGCGGCGATTGAGACTGACAAGAAAACACTCTGGTGAAAGGGGAAGCAGACTCATACCAAGGTTTTACCTTAAGCAGGTAGGGGTCATCGAAATGGGCTTCTTCTCCACCATAAAGTGGCTCTGGGTACGGGCAATTAAAATGAACCACACCGCCATGTTCTACTTGAAAGTGCATTGCCTCATCGACAGTGGATAGCAGCCAATTCGGTGGTATTCGCGTATTTGGGCTAGGAAGGTTTACGGCTTTGCCTACATGTGAGGAAAAAATACCTACTTGGTCAATGGCTTGATTCGCACCACAATCGATCAGCTCCACAGGGCGATCCGCAGTGAGTACAACAAGCTTTTCCCCCGTCAGGTTGGCTTCACATATTGCGGGCAGCAAATTGGCCACCGCAGTACCCGACGTCACCACAATCGCGACAGGTTTACGGGATGCTTTTGCCACACCTAGGGCGTAAAACGCCAAACCACGTTCATCATAGTGGCAATGAAGGTTAAGCCCTACATTGGCATCCGCTTCAAGGGTTAACGGTGTTGAACGCGAACCCGGTGCGATACAAATATCTTCAACCCCAAATCGGGTCAATTCTTCCAAAATCAACATCGCCCAAACGCGGTTCAAACTCGCTTGCCCAATCATGATGCGGCCTCCACTTCTGGCAGCGTGCTAAATAGGCTCAGCAACGTCGACATTTTTTTGTCTAATTCTTGCCACTCTTTATCCGATTCCGAGCCGAGTACGATTCCCGCTCCGGCATAAAAGTGAATATGCTCAGGCGTAATTTTCGCACTACGGATAGCCACACAAAACTCCGCTTCTTCTCGGTTAAAAAAACCGACATTGCCGCTATACCATTCTCGAACAATGGGTTCATTCTCTCGGATAAAGTCAAGCGCCTCTTCTCTTGGTAACCCCGCAATAGCGGCGGTTGGTTGGAGTGCCGAAAGAATGATTTCCCCCTCCGTTCTTTTCGTTATTTCCGCTTTGATCACCCGACGCAGATGCTGAATTTTGGACAACTTCTTGATGCTAGGAGAGTGCTGAATTTGAATTTGAGTACATAGGGGATCTAAACGCCCAACAATGTCATCCACAACGAGCTGGTTCTCTCGCTGATTTTTTGGATCGTTCAGCAGCCAAGAAGAAAGCGCTAAATCGCGTTCAGAGCTGCTTCCTCTCTCTACCGTTCCCGCCAACGCTTCCGTTTCTATATTTAACCCAACACGTTTGTATAAGCGTTCTGGGGTCGAGCCTACAAATGCGCTCTCTTTATCGTAAGCAAAAGCAAAATGATAACTAGCGTCGTTCCTTTTCTGGCTGGATTGAATAAAGGCAAAAGGAGAGATTGAATGAGCAGGTTGAAATGTGGTTTGACGAGCCAACACCACCTTCTTTAGGGCGCTGTTTTGAAATTGTGTTAACGCGTGCTCGATCAATCCATCCCATATCGGCTTCGTAGGTTGATGCTGGACAAAAGTAAGTGCAGGTAATGAATCCGAATGGGAACAGCTTGAGCAATTCGTCACCAACGACGCCAATGCATGGAGATCTTCACGTTTGTCCCCCTTGAGATTTACGCTAAGCGTCCACACATTGCCATTTCGAATCAATTCAATTTGGGGAAGAAAACAATAGGGTTTGGGGTTGTTGTTATGTTGCTTAGGGCTGGGGCTAAGCGGTTCATGCTCACCGAAACAAGAGACAACCCATATATTTTGTTTCGATTTAAGCCCGGCTTGCGCATCAGCCGTCGTTCTGAAATGGGAGACCAGCCCTAGTGTGACGGCTTCAACATTCTCGCATCTCGATTTCCAATACAGTTTAGGAAAATGAGGCTGACATTCTAACCAGTCAAGCAAAGAAAAACTCGATTCAAGTTCAATAGACAAACTGATTCGATGCTGTCTATCCCTTCCCTGGTTTACACGTTCCATCAGATCGTTAATTTTTGCTTGTAGAGGCAACAAGGCAATCTCACTCTTCTTAAACCTGAGATCATCTTATCTTAAGTGGGCTATTCTATTTGTTGATATCAAACAAACCTAGGCGAGTTTAGGGAAAAATTCGGGCTACACAGAAAGCCCGTATTCTCGAAACCCAAACTACTGAAATCATGCACCTTCAGGTAATTTGGGCACAGATGTCAGAACAAAATAGAAATCCGAACTTTAAAATAGATTTTTATTCTATTAAGAATGTAAATGGTGTACTTTTAGAAATTAAAATAAAACAAATATGGACTTACTCAATGCAAAATATCGGGATGTCATCAAAACTCGACAATGTCTGCTACGACATTCGAGGGCCTGTACTCAAACATGCTAAACGCATGGAAGAAGAAGGGCATAAAATACTAAAATTGAATATAGGCAACCCTGCCCCATTTGGTTTTGACGCCCCCGACGAAATTCTGGTTGATGTAATCCGTAACTTACCCACTTCACAAGGGTATTGTGATTCAAAAGGCATTTACTCTGCGAGAAAAGCAGTGGTTCAGCATTACCAACGTAAGGGGCTTTTGAATCTTGATGTTGAAGATGTCTACATTGGCAATGGCGTATCTGAGTTGATCGTCATGGCCATGCAAGCATTACTCAATAACGGCGACGAAATGCTGGTTCCAGCCCCCGATTACCCATTGTGGACCGCTGCCATTTCTTTATCCGGCGGTAAAGCGGTGCATTACCTGTGTGACGAAGAGTCTGACTGGTATCCTGATCTGGAAGATATGAAGGCGAAAATCACGCCCAAAACACGTGGTTTGGTGCTGATTAACCCCAATAATCCAACAGGTGCTGTGTATAGCCGAGATTTTCTACTGAAAGTGATTGAGATTGCTAGGCAACACAAGTTGATCATTTTTGCGGACGAAATCTACGACAAAGTCTTATATGACGGAGCCACCCATACTTCTATTTCGACTTTGGCAGACGATGTTTTGATGGTCACATTCAATGGTTTGTCTAAAGCCTACCGTGTGTGTGGTTTTCGCGGCGGCTGGATGTTTTTGACGGGCCCTAAAGGCATCGCTAGCGGCTACGTTGATGGCTTGGATATGCTTTCATCCATGCGTTTGTGTGCCAACGTCCCCATGCAACATGCCATTCAAACGGCGCTGGGGGGCTACCAAAGCATCAACGAATTACTTTTGCCTGGTGGGCGCTTACTAGAACAGCGTGACCGTGCTTATGAATTGATTACTCAAATTCCTGGGATTACCTGCATCAAACCTAAAGGAGCCATGTATTTATTTCCCAAAATTGATGTGAAAAAATTCAACATTACGAATGATCAAAAATTTGTTCAGGATTTCTTGATTCAAGAAAAGGTGCTTTTGGTACAAGGTTCTGGTTTCAATTGGCCAAAGCCTGATCATTTCAGAATCGTCACCCTACCGCATATAGAAGACTTGGAAACCGCTATTGGCAGGCTAGATCGTTTCCTAAGCACTTACAAACAATAAGTGTTTCTTTAAGGCGTGCAGCCATAGAAACGCCTCAATATTCGTTGAGGCGTTTTTTCTTCGACAAGTGATGCCTTTCAGATCAATCTCTTACCCTTTATACTCAAACAAGCACTTTGACGTTGTTTGAGTGTACATTTCCATACGAAAAGAAGGATCCATTCATGGCACGCAGTCATTTTTTTGCTCATTTGGCCCGAATGAAGCTTATCCAGCGTTGGCCTCTCATGCGCTCCGTTTCAACAGAAAATATCTCTGAGCACAGCCTACAAGTCGCGTTTGTTGCCCATGCGCTAGCCATCATCAAGAATAAGAAATTTGGCGGCAATGTTAACCCTGAGCGAATCGCCTTGTTGGGCATGTACCATGATACCAGCGAAGTCCTTACTGGCGATTTACCTACCCCTGTAAAGTACTATAATCCTGATATCGCTAAGGAATACAAAAAAATAGAAGCCGCTGCTGAAGAGAAGCTGGTCTCTATGCTACCGGAAGAATTTCGCGAGGATTTTGCTCCTTTTCTGATCTCGAAAAATGCGCATAAGGATGATCAAAATATCGTAAAGCAAGCTGACAGCTTGTGTGCATATTTGAAGTGTTTAGAGGAGCTATCGGCAGGCAATCACGAATACGCACAAGCCAAAAAAAGGCTTGATAAAACATTAAAAGACCGAGAATCGCCAGAGATGACCTATTTTTTAGACACGTTTGCAAAGAGCTTTGAACTGTCTCTTGATGAAATAAGCTAACAGTAGGGCAATGTGGTTTACGTTGATGGTATTACTTAAGTTTATGATATGAATTACGTTTGTGGTATAAGCTAGGTTTGTGATGTGAATCAGGCTTGTAGAGTGTCATGAAAGACACCAGTGAGGAATCAATGACCCAAAATGCTCATAACGCATGGCAAACCCGCATGAATGCGGAACAAAAGATGCGAAGAGACGATCATCGAGATCCATATCAAAGAGATCGTGCCCGCATCCTCCACTCTGCTGCATTTCGTCGACTGCAAGCCAAAACTCAAGTGCATTGTACTGGCGTCAATGATTTTCACCGAACTCGATTAACCCACTCTTTAGAAGCGGCTCAGCTTGGCTCTGGAATTCGTGCTCAAGTGAAACGCAAACAACCTGAACTGGCAGACTTATTACCCACCTCGAGCCTAATGGAAGCCTTGTGTTTGGCTCATGATATTGGTCACCCGCCTTTTGGGCACGGTGGTGAGATCGCCTTAAACTACATGATGCGAGAATATGGGGGCTTCGAAGGTAACGCCCAAACGTTTAGGATTGTCACTCAGCTCGAACCCTATACTGAAAGCCATGGTATGAATCTGACTCGTAGAACACTTTTAGGTCTAATTAAATACCCCGCTCTCATTAGCCAACTGCGTTCCTCAGCCATTCCAGAATCCGTATCTAATCAGCGCAAACTCAAAGCCAGTGATTGGCATCCAGCAAAAGGCATATATGACGATGATCAGTCTTTGTTTGACTGGGTGTTAGAGCCTTTGAGCGACAATGATAAAACGCTTTTTTCTACGCTGAGGACTCGTGAGCACACACCATTTGAGCATAAAAAAACGCAGTACAAATCTTTGGACTGCTCGATCATGGAACTGGCTGACGATATTGCTTATGGCATTCACGATCTAGAAGATGCGATCGTATTAGGTCTCGTTCATCGCTCTCAGTGGCAAGAAGTCGCTGCGAGCCAATTAGCAGAATGTGGCGACAAATGGTTTGAAGAAAATATTCAACTAATCAGTGAGAAATTATTTTCTGGGGTCCATTACCAAAGAAAAGACGCCATTGGTGGCATTGTCAACGCTCTGCTGACCAGTATCAGCGTGAAAGAGTTCGCGTCATCTAGGTTTGATGAACCTTTGTTAAGCTGGAATGCAACGTTAGAAAAACCAGCAGAACAAGCACTGGATATCTTTAAGCAGTTTGTAAGCCAACACGTTATTCAAATCCCTGAAGTTCAGGTTGTTGAATACAAAGGTCAGCAAATCATTATTGATATTTTTGAAGCGCTTAGTGGTGACCCTAATAGGCTCTTGCCAGAAAACATTCGCCAAGATTGGCTGAAAGCAACTGAATCTGACCGCGGTGGAATGCGCGTGATAACCGACTATATTTCATCGTTAACCGATGGTTCCGCGCAAAGATTGCATCAGCAGCTATTTTGCTCTTAATTAACTGGCTCAATCAACCCTAGCGTTTCACACTAGTAATTTTGGGTACGGATATGTGAGGGTATGTGTTTAAACTGCCTATCCACCATCTGATTAAAGCTCTCTATCAATGGGGTAAAGTCCTGTGATGGCTCTAAAATGTTCAATAAATGAAAGCCAGCTTCTACCGTAGATAAACTATTACTTGATGGTGCCTTTCTAATTCTATAATTCCCTTTGAGGCTGTCTGGTAAAGCCACGCTCAATAAACAATGCAGGTTTTCACTAAGACGCCATATTTTATACGCTTTCTTCCACGTTCCATCTATTAATAGAACTCGGATCTTTTTCATTTCACTTCTGCTACCTAGGGTATTACCTAGGTGAGCGCTACTTAGCTGAGTGACTGGGACACTCTTTTCGTTTGGGAAAAGCACCCAGTGAATATAGCTATCGTCTTGAAGCAGGGTATTTAGTTCAGCATTTTCTGTGAAATTTTCTCCCACCAGAATACGGCATGAATCTAGAGATAAGTTCAAAATCCTTGCTGTCCCCATCGCACGATGCACTTCATCAGGATGTTGAAGAATAATGAGTTCTACCTCAGAATGGAGGTTTTGTATGGTATGGCATATACACATTTTTTTGGCTTTGCCACAATGTTGGCAATACCGGTATGTGGAAGCAGATTGATGATCAGACATAAAGCAGAACTCGTTCCCGTTGTAACCCTATTCCTAATCGCCATGGTTGTTGCAGAATACCCTGCATTCCAACCTTGGCTACCTTGGAATACTGACCTGATACTGGATGGTCAGTGGTGGCGAATCGTAACAGGAAACTTCACACACACCAATCTCAATCATCTCATGCTTAATGCTGCAAGCTTTGCCGTAATAGTCTTTTTCTTCCGAAATACCGCTTCTTGGCTTTCTCTGCTTATTATTGTTCCCCTCATATCCACACTGATAGGCATTGGATTGTTAGCCAGTAACATGTATCAATATGCTGGCTTTTCTGGCGTCCTGCATGGCATTTTCGCGTTCTACGCGATCACCGAAACCATTCAAGGAAGAAAGTACAGCAGTTTACTGATTTTAGGTATCTTGATAAAAATTGGATGGGAAACTTGGGTGGGCCCTTCAGCAGACACTGAAGCGCTCATTGAAGCAAAAATTGCAACGGAAGCTCATATCGCTGGGACTATCATTGGGTTAATACTCGGCAGCCTACAACCAAAAGGATGGGTAAAATAGAATTTGTAAATGCGAGTTAAGATATAACGACTCAACTCGCAAGAAAGCATCACTTAGAGAAGGATACGGTCTTTATTTTTTTCAATGGTAGACTTACCTATTCCTTTGATTTTCATCAAATCTTCAGCCTTTTCAAACAAGCCGTTTTCTTGACGAAATTGAATGATATCTTTGGCTTTCTTCTCACCTATACCAATCAATAACGTTTCAAGCTCTTCAGCGGTCGCTGTATTAATGTTTACGGTAATTTCTATGCCATCATGCTTATCCGCTTTCTTTGAGCTTGTAGGTGGTGTAGTGGTACCTTCAGATAAGACGGGCAGTGACATACCGAAAGACAGTGTCGCGATTAGAGCTAGTTTGATGAACTTCATTTTACGTTCCTTACTTAAAAAAACGTATTTTGAATTGGTGGAGAAGGTTAGAAAACAGTCAATACTAAAAATAGAACAGGTCGCATAAAGCGACCTGTTTGACAAACAAATTAGTTACACACTTTTACGGCTGAGTACTCTCTATTGCATAGAACTCTACATCCGCACTTTCACGCAGTGCTTTGCTCAATGCAATAGCACCTTGTTCACCGTTAGAACGCACTAACTGCATACCAATTTGAGCAGAGAAAGCAGGTTGCTCTTCAGCAGCGACACCTGTGAGCTCAACAACAACGATATTACCCAAAGAGTCTTTAGACTGTCCGTAAACTTTCTTACCCTCTTCTGGCTTAGTTAGAGCATATACTGTGTTCGCAAGTGGGTTACCACGGTTAATAGTTTCTTGCTCATCAAACGCTAAACCTTCTTGCTCTAGAACACTTGTGTCATCGTTAGACAGGGTTTCGATAAGCTGGTCTGCAAGTTCAACAGCTTTTTGTTCGCCTTTTATGGCAGACAACTGCTGCACAACTTGATCTTTCACGTCTTCAAACGGCAGAACCGTTTCTTCGCGCACTTCATCAACACGAACTACCACTACGTGCTCGGGAGCAATCTCAACAGGCGTAGAGTTTTCGCCATTTTCTTTCACTTCCACGCTGTAGATAGCTTCTTGAACTTCTGGGCTGCTCAGAATCTCTGGCGCATTAAAGCGCGAGACAAAATCCGTTGTTTGTACTGTACTTCCAATCAGCTCAGCTAATGGCTCTAGTGAATTAGGTGCTTCAAACGCAACACGCTCTAGGTCTTTGTAAAGATCATGGAAGCGGTCAGCGGCTTTTTGATTCACGATGTCTTGCTTGATTTCTTCTTTAACGTCACTTAATGGTTTGGTTTCAGAGGCTTTCAAGTCATCCAATTTGATAATATGGTACCCAAAATCAGATTTGACCAATCCCGTTGTATCGCCAATGGCAGTCAAAGCAAACGCGGCTTCTTCAAATGCGGGCTCCATTACATCGCGTTCAATCCAACCTACAGAACCGCCCATTTCAGCACTACCGATGTCTTCGGAACGCGTTTTTGCTAACTCAGAGAAATCCGCACCCGCATTGAGTTCATCTAAAATCGCTTGCGCTTTTGTTTCTTCATCACCTTGAACCAGAATATGGCTCACACTGCGCTGTTCAGCCGTAGAATACTGATCTAAGCTTTCTTGATAGTAAGCTTCAATCTCCTCGTCAGTAACGTCAACACTCGCCTTAAGCGCATCACCAGAAAGCTCTAGGTAAGAAATTTTTACCTGCTCTGGACGCGTAAATTTAACGGCATTCGATGAATAATACTCTTGTAGTTCTTCATCTGACGGATTTGCAGATTTTGCGAACTCTTCAACGTTAAGCTCAAGAATTCGGATATCACGAGTCTGTGTAATCAATTTGGACTGATCGGCAACTTCACCTGGAAGGCTAAATTCACTTCCACTTAATGCTTGAAGAAGCTGATTACGTACTTCACTTCGGCGAATGACTTCACCAAAGGATTCTGGTGTGTAACCAGCACGGCGAAGAGATGACTCATAGATGTCTTGATTAAACTTGCCTTCCAATTGGAACTCTGGCATTTGCAGTATCATACCAAGCACTTGCTCATCGCTAATTCGCAGACCAAGTGATTTAGCGTGATTCTCAAGCAGTACTTCATTCACCATCTTATCTAAAACTGACAGGCGCAGCCTTTGGACAAAATCAGGATCAGAAAGGAGGTTAGCGTATTGCTCACCATATTGCGCTTGAAGCATGTTGCGTTCATTTTGATACGCTTGCTCAAAAGCTCCGCGGCTAATCTCAACGCCATCGACTTTAGCAGCAACGTTGCTACCACTGCCGATATAGCCACTGACACCAGTGAAGACAAAGGACAGAATAATAAGTCCCAGAATAATTTTAACTGCGATGCTGTTTACGCCTTCGCGCAATCGTTCCATCATAATGTAACAACTCTCCAAAATTGAGCCCGAGCTCTGACTAAGCGTTTAAATCTACACAGTAGCGAATCCACTTATCCAGCTCACTGATAAATATGTGTGATTTAGATCTGTAGCCCACAAAAAAGTTCATTAAAGAAATGAGTACATTTCCAATTTTCCAGACCACAACTTACTCAGAAGGGAGCAGGCATTTCGCTCTATAGCGCTGAATGGTAAAGATGATATCAGAAAAAGAAATGCGCACCAGTTTGATGCGCATATTTCAGGACTTTTTGGCGTTTTTGAGCGCCATTCCCAGTAATTAACCTTTAGTAGGTCAATTCAAATTTAGTTACACGCGTCTTTAAGCGCTTTACCCGCTTTAAATGCTGGTACTTTAGCTTCAGCGATTTGGATCTCTTCACCCGTCTTAGGGTTACGACCTGTACGAGCCGCACGAGTACGTACACTGAACGTACCAAAGCCTACTAATGCAACTTGCTCGTCAGACTGTAGAGTTTCACTCACTGCTTCAATGAATGCGTCTAGGGCACGACCCGCTGATGCTTTAGAAATGTCAGCGTTCTCTGCGATTTTTTCTACTAATTGTGTTTTATTCACGTGATGTTCCCCTTTAGTACTACCGATTCCAAAATGGCAGTATTCGTTCCGTTAAAAAATTTAGTTATTTTTAAACCACACCTTATGGATAAAGGCGTTGTCCTTGGTGGATAAACTTAGCGTTCAAAAAAAACGCTGACAAGCCTTTTCAAGCAAGTCAGCGTGTTTTGTTTAGTTATTTTTGCTGCACGTCACTATTTTACAGACTCCAGAGTGACTCCTAATGGCTCTTTCTCTAATGCAATCGTTAACACATCGTCAATCCATCGAACTGGTTTAACCACCAGATCTGCAATAACATTGTCTGGAATCTCTTCCAAATCACGTTCATTGTCTTTTGGAATGACCACCGTTTTAATGCCACCACGGTGAGCAGCCAACAGCTTTTCTTTGAGTCCACCGATCGGAAGCACTTCCCCGCGCAATGTAATTTCACCGGTCATTGCCACATCGGCTTTTACAGGGTTACCTGTTAGACTTGATACCAGTGCTGTGCACATTGCGATACCCGCACTTGGACCATCTTTTGGCGTCGCCCCCTCTGGTACGTGTACGTGAATATCACGTTTTTCGTAAAAATCAGAATTGATGCCTAATCTTTCCGCACGAGAACGAACAACCGTCATTGCAGCTTGAATAGACTCTTGCATCACATCACCAAGGGAGCCCGTTTGTGACAGCTTGCCTTTACCTGGCATGGATTCTGTTTCAATCGTTAACAGATCCCCACCCACTTCAGTCCAAGCCAATCCGACAACTTGTCCAATGCGGTTACTGTCGTCAGCTTTACCAAAATCATGACGCTGCACACCAAGGAAATCTTTCAGATTTTCAATACTTACGCTGACTTTCTTAAGTTCAGAATCCAGCAGAATATTTTTCACGGCTTTACGACAGATCTTTGAAATCTCACGTTCTAAGTTACGTACACCCGCTTCACGCGTGTAATAACGAATAATGCCGATAATGGCAGAATCTTCGATTTCAATTTCGTGTTCTTTCAATCCATTACGTTTGATTTGCTTACTAACCAAATGGCGTTTAGCAATGTTCAGTTTTTCATCTTCTGTATAACCAGACAGACGAATCACTTCCATGCGGTCAAGCAATGGACCAGGAATATTCATCGAGTTAGACGTCGCAACAAACATAACGTCAGACAAGTCGTAGTCTACTTCGAGGTAGTGGTCATTGAATGAGTTGTTTTGTTCTGGATCGAGCACTTCAAGTAACGCTGATGCAGGATCACCGCGCATGTCAGAAGACATTTTGTCGATTTCATCCAACAAGAACAGTGGGTTTTTCACTTCCACTTTCGACATTTTCTGGATCAGCTTACCTGGCATGGAACCGATGTAAGTACGGCGGTGACCACGGATTTCCGCTTCATCTCGAACACCACCCAAAGCCATACGAACATACTTACGACCTGTTGCAGCCGCAATCGAACGACCAAGAGAGGTTTTACCTACACCCGGAGGACCAACTAAGCAAAGAATGGGACCTTTCAGCTTATTGATACGGTTTTGTACCGCTAAGTACTCTAGAATGCGTTCTTTCACGCGCTCTAGACCATAATGGTCTTCGTTGAGCACTTCTTCTGCTTTAGACAGATTCTTCTTCACTTTAGAGCGCTTAGCCCAAGGAACACCAACCATCCAGTCTATGTAGCTACGCACAACCGTTGCCTCAGCAGACATTGGCGACATCATCTTAAGCTTTTGTAGCTCTTGCTCTGTCTTATCACGTGCTTCTTTAGGCATTTTCGACTCTTCGATCTTCATCTTCAGAGTTTCAAATTCATCTGGTGCATCATCCATCTCACCAAGCTCTTTCTGAATGGCTTTCATTTGCTCATTCAGATAGTACTCGCGCTGAGATTTTTCCATTTGCTTCTTAACACGACCACGAATGCGTTTTTCAACTTGAAGCAAATCGATTTCCGATTCCATTTGCCCCATCAAGAATTCTAGACGCTCATTGACGTCAATAATTTCAAGAACTTGCTGCTTATCATTAAGCTTTAGAGGCATGTGAGCTGCGATGGTATCGGCAAGGCGTGCGGCTTCATCAATTCCGTTCAAAGAAGTTAACACTTCCGGTGGAATTTTTTTGTTTAGCTTGATGAAACCTTCAAATTGATTGATGGCACTACGAACCACAACTTCTTGCTCGCGCTCATCCAACTCTGGAGTCGGTAGGTATTCAGCGTCTGCAAGGAAAAAATCATTTTCTTTAAACTGATGAATTTGAGCGCGCTGTTGACCTTCAACCAACACCTTTACAGTACCATCGGGCAATTTCAGCAACTGTAGGATTGTGGCTACGGTACCAATGGAAAACAGGTCATCGATAGACGGCTCATCTGTGTCTGCTTGCTTTTGCGCAACAAGTAGAACTTGCTTACTGGCATCCATCGCAGATTCCAGGCAACGGATTGATTTCTCTCGGCCAACAAACAAAGGGATAACCATGTGTGGGTATACCACCACATCTCTCAAGGGTAATACGGGGATCTCGATACGCTCGGAACGTTCCAAGTTCATACTATTCTCTCTTCCGTTTCTGCTTATGTGCAGTATATGGGGGCAAATGGCTTAGATTCAACGAGATAATAAAAAAAAGGAGGCAAAAGCCTCCTTTCGTATTTAAAAGTGTTTTATTCCGCGCCAGCGACCTGATTGTCATTGCCTTCATAAATCAACAATGGTTCAGATTCGCCTTGAATAACTGCTTCATCTATAACGACTTTACTCACATCTTCTGATGATGGCAATTCGTACATTGTCTCAAGCAGAACGGCTTCCAGAATAGAGCGTAAACCACGAGCACCTGTCTTGCGATCCATTGCTTTCTTAGCAATAGCTCTTAGTGCATCTTCACGGAATTCAAGCTCTACATCTTCAATGGCGAATAACGCAGCGTACTGCTTGGTCAGCGCATTCTTAGGTTCACAAAGAATTTGAATGAGCGCCTCTTCATCGAGCTCTGTCAGAGTCGTTGTCACTGGTAGACGACCAATAAATTCTGGAATCAATCCGTACTTCACCAGATCTTCTGGCTCAACTTGAGTGAACAATTCACCCACTGTACGAGTTTCATCTTTAGAACGAATCTCTGCGCCAAAACCAATACCCGTGCCAGTGGCTGTACGCTGTTCGATGACTTTATCCAAGCCAGCAAACGCACCGCCGCAGATAAACAGGATCTTAGAAGTATCTACTTGCAGAAACTCTTGCTGAGGGTGCTTTCTGCCACCTTGAGGCGGAACAGAAGCAACGGTACCTTCAACCAATTTCAATAGCGCTTGCTGAACACCTTCACCCGACACGTCACGAGTAATTGAAGGGTTCTCAGCCTTACGAGAAATTTTGTCGATTTCATCAATGTAGACAATACCACGCTCTGCTTTAGCAACATCGTAATCGCATTTCTGCAGAAGCTTCTGAATGATGTTCTCGACGTCCTCACCCACATAGCCTGCTTCCGTCAATGTGGTCGCATCAGCCATTGTGAAAGGAACATCAAGGAAACGAGCCAAGGTTTCGGCCAGCAGTGTTTTACCGCTCCCTGTTGGACCAATCAGCAAAATGTTACTCTTGCCCAGTTCAACGCCTTCACTCGTTGTATCACCATTACGCAAACGCTTGTAGTGGTTGTATACTGCAACCGCTAGCACTTTCTTTGCGTAATCTTGGCCAATCACATAGTCATCGAGGTGTTCGCGAATTTCGCGAGGAGTAGGAAGCGCACTCGACTCTTTCTTAGGGAGTACGTCTTTTATTTCCTCGCGAATAATATCGTTACATAAGTCGACACATTCGTCACAAATGTACACTGATGGGCCTGCGATTAGCTTGCGAACTTCGTGCTGGCTTTTGCCGCAGAAAGAGCAATAAAGTAACTTACCGCTACCGCCCTCTTTGCTTTTATCTGTCATTCGCTAACCTCTTAGCCTTAAATGTCTTGTTTTGAGTTTATATCAATTTTCACCAAATTTCGCCTGCATCTTTCGGCGAAGCGTCACTACGCTTTATTGTGCGTCAAAACTGAATCAACCAAACCGTATTCTACTGCTTGATCTGCTGACATAAAGTTGTCGCGATCCGTATCCGCCTCAATCACTTCAAGAGGCTGACCAGTATGCTCTGAAAGCAACGTGTTTAACTTAGATTTGATCGTCAAGATTTCTTGAGCGTGAATTTGAATATCAGATGCCTGTCCTTGGAACCCCCCAAGAGGTTGGTGGATCATAACGCGCGAGTTTGGCAATACATGACGCTTACCTTTCGCACCACCCGCCAACAAGAATGCACCCATGGAACATGCTTGCCCCATACATACCGTGCTCACATTCGGTTTGATGTACTGCATCGTATCATAAATCGACATACCTGCGGTGACGCTGCCACCAGGAGAGTTGATATAGAGGAAGATGTCTTTGTCTGGGTTTTCTGATTCAAGAAAAAGCAATTGCGCAACCACAAGGTTCGCCATTTGGTCTTCAACTTGACCAGTAAGAAAAATGATACGCTCTTTGAGAAGACGAGAATAGATATCGTAAGAACGTTCACCACGGGAAGTTTGTTCTACCACCATGGGTACGAGTGCATCAATGATTGGAGACATTGCATTTTTTTCTTGGTAGCTCATATTCTTATATCCCTAAATAAAATGGCCCGGATGATAGACTCATACGGACCATTGTTAGCAGAAGAGTTAAAACAAAGTCAACTTTCTACGCACTGAGACCTGATTCTATGCAGGTTATTATTGCGCGTTCATAAGCTCGTTGAAGCTTACTTCTTTGTCTGAAACTTGTGCTTTAGCGATGATAGCGTCGATCGCTTGCTCTTCTAACGCAACATTGCGCATGTTATTCATCATTTGTTCGTTTTGCTCGTAGTAAGCAATAACTTCCGCTGGATCTTCGTAAGCAGTAGCCATCTCTTCAATAATAGCCTTAACTCTCTCATCGTCAGCTTTTAATTCTTCAGATTTGATCACTTCGCCCAGCAGTAGACCGACAACAACACGACGTTTCGCTTGCTCTTCAAACAACTCACGTGGAAGTTGCTCAGCCGCTTCAGGGTTTCCACCGAAACGTTGTGCAGCTTGCTGACGTAGCGCACCGATTTCTTGATCGATAAGTGCAGCAGGAACATCGATGTTGTTTTCGTTAACAAGACCGTCAAGCGCTTGCTCTTTAATGCGGTTCTTAACCGCTTGCTTAAGCTCGCGTTCCATGTTCTTACGTACTTCGGTTTTAAGACCGTCAATACCACCTTCAGCGCCGAACTTAGCAACGAATTCGTCGTTCAGTTCAGGAAGCTCACGCTCTTCAACTTTGCTCACTTTAATAGCGAACTTCGCTGCTTTACCTTTTAGGTTTTCAGCGTGGTAATCTTCTGGGAAGTTTACATCGATTTCGAATTCCATGCCCGCAGACTTACCTACGATACCGTCTTCAAAACCAGGAATCATGCGACCAGCGCCCATTTCTAGCGGGAAGTTCTCAGCTTTACCACCTTCGAACTCTTCGCCGTCGATAGAGCCAACGAAGTCGATGGTTGCACGAGAGTTTTCTGACGCTGCGCCTTCAACTTCTGTCCAAGTTGCTTGCTGCTTGCGAAGCGTTTCGATCATCTCTGCAACGTCTTCTTCTTTCACTTCAACTGCTGGTTTTTCAACAGTAATGTTTTCTAGACCTTTCAGTTCAACTTCTGGGTAAACTTCAAAAGTTGCGTTAAATACTAAGTCTTTACCAGCTTCAGTTTCAACTGGAGCGAAAGTAGGTGCACCTGCTGGGTTGATTTTTTCTTTCACGATCGCTTCGATGAAGTGACGCTGCATAACCTCACCCATCACATCTTGACGTACTGCTTTGCCGTACATTTGCGCAACCATTTTCAAAGGTACTTTACCTTTACGGAAACCATCGAAACGACGATTCTTAGCGATGTTGCGTAGTTCAGCTGTTACTGCGTCTTCGATGTTTGCAGCAGGAACGGTAATAGTAAGACGGCGCTCTAGGCCTTCTAGAGTTTCAACAGTAGCTTGCATTATAAATAAACCTCAAAACTGGCTCAGTATTACCTGAGCTTGGGAGCCAGCGCCTTAGCGGTGACTTCATCCTTAAGTTGCATTCTGTCTGAATGCATAAAATGAAATTCTAAGACCCACAAACCATTCAATTCGTAGTTCATGAACTATTCAGTGACCTCTTCCATATCAACTTCGCAGAAAGAACGTCTCCAATTAGCCTCAGGACAGAAATTTTAGACGCGACATTCTAGCGATATGCGTGGCGACTGTCGAGCCAAGTCCTGATTTCTCGAATATTTGGCGAAAGTTTTCTGAGAAATGGGGACAATACATCGCTTTTCAAGGGAAATAATCTGTTTTTTTCATGAAAAGATAAAAAAGAGATCCGAGTCTTGTTTTAACACACCAAAGATTTCTCTTTTTTGTTACTTTTACGTTACCAGTTATTGACGAAGTTTACCGCTATGATTCTGCGGCGTATTCCTATTATATTGATGTTTTCCTACGCAGTCTCTAGCTTGATCTTAGGCTTGTGGGGCTGGCGATTGGGTTATCAAAATCAATTGGAACAGGCAAATTTACACGCCGATCAACTTAGCAATCATCTATCGACGCAACTCGAAAAATACGCCTATATCCCTCAGCTAATGTCGAAGGATAATGAGCTTGTCGATGCGCTTCTTTCCCCCACGAACAGTGCACAACTTGACATCACAAATCGCTACTTAGAAGAAGTTAACAATGTAGTCGGTGCTGCAGACACGTATTTGCTCAACCGTATCGGTACAACGATAGCGGCGAGCAATTGGAAGAATACCAAAACATTTGTTGGAAAAAACTTCGCGTTTCGCCCCTACTTTCAACAGGCCATCAACGGAGAGCGAGGCGAATATTTTGCGCTAGGCAGCACTTCTGGCAGACGCGGCTACTTTTATTCTTACCCTGTTAAACATGCAGGCAGTAACATCGGTGTCTTGGTGGTCAAAAAAGATTTGTCGACCATTGAAGATGACTGGACAAACCAAAATAACTTTTTCGTAGTAACCGATGCAGACGACATTGTCTTTATGTCCAATCGTGTCAACTGGTGGTATCACAGCCTTTATCCTTTAGAACAAGACAAAATTACGGAAATCAGACAAAGCCGCCGCTATTCAGAACGAGACATTCTTGCGCTGTCATTTACCGGAGATTTCGAGGCAACGGAAACGGAGCTCAAATTGCAAAGAGGCAATGCTTTCTTTAACCAATACTTCAGTGTTAACCAATATCTCAGCGTGGTGCGTCCACTTAAAGGAAGCTCGCTTACCGTTCGTGTACTTAGCCCAAAATTGAACCTAGTTTGGAAAGTATCAGCATTGATTGCCCTAAATACCTTAGTTTTCGTTTTATTGTATTTGGCGAGTATTATCATCCGCCAACAAAAGTCCAAGCAGCGCCAAATTGAACGGATTCAAGCAGAATCCAAACAAAAGCTGGAATTCCAAGTGATGGTGCGTACCGCCGAGCTTCAGGAAGAGATCAAAGTCCGAGCGGAGACTGAATCAGCACTTAGGCAAACTCAGGAAGAATTGATTCAAGCAGCAAAACTGGCGGTGCTTGGGCAAATATCCACCAGTATCAGCCATGAACTCAACAATCCATTAGCCGCTATTCGCAGCTACGCCGATAACGCATTGCTATTTATGGAAAAATCCAGACACGATAAAGTCGACCAAAATCTTAATAGAATCTCGGCGTTAACGGAACGCATGGCTAAGATAAGCCGGCAACTCAAAGCGTTTGCAAAAAAAAGTGATGCCAGTGACAGAGTGGTCACTCAAGTCGCCCCAGTCATTATTGCCGCTCGGGAACTGCTCAAACCGCAATTAAAAGACACCCACACCCAATTAGATTGCTCTGGGTTGGAACAGGCGCTCAACGCGAAAATTAACCCCATTCAGCTAGAGCAAGTGCTAGTGAATTTATTGACTAATGCCATTCAAGCGATGGACATGCAGCCACAAAAGTACATTCAACTTACGCTGCATACAACGTCGGACCACGTCGTCATTGATATTGAAGATACGGGTCCTGGTATTGCACAAGACGCGCTCAATCAACTGTTTGAGCCTTTTTATACCACGAAGCAAAACGGCTTGGGATTAGGTTTGTCTATATCTCAGCAAATCATGCAAAGCATGGATGGCGAACTGCAAGCGAGTAACCATGAACACTCGGGTGCCTGTTTCCGGCTTCTGCTGCCCAAAATGTAGGAACAAATATGCCTCATATACACTTTGTCGACGATGAAGAAGATCTTCGAATCGCCATGGAACAAACATTCGAACTCGCGGAAATTCAAGCCACTGGGTTTCCTGATGCCGAGTCGGCATTGCTCGCGTTCGATGCAGACAATCCGCCATATGTTGTCGTGACCGACATTCGCTTACCCGGTATTAATGGGCAACAATTACTGAATTCCATCAAAGCGAAAGACGAAGACTTGCCTGTGATTTTAATTACGGGTCATGGTGACATTTCCATGGCAGTGCAATCAATGCATGACGGGGCATACGATTTTATTGAAAAACCATTTTCGAACGACAGGCTCATCGACACGGTTAAGCGTGCTATTGAACGAAGAAAGCTCACACTGGAAAACCAAAAGCTAAAGCGAGCCTTAAAAGCGAATCAAGCGCTTGGTCCAAGGATTATTGGGAACACTGCCAGCATTCAAGATCTTCGTGACACCATCACTCATATCGCGGATACGAACGCCGATATTTTATTGTTTGGAGAAACCGGTACAGGGAAAGAGCTGGTTGCCCGTTCACTGCATGAGCAAAGCAGCCGTCGAGAGCAGAACTTTGTCGCCGTGAACTGCGGAGCGGTACCCGAAAACTTAATTGAAAGTGAGCTTTATGGTCACGAGAAAGGCGCCTATACAGGGGCAGATAGCCTTCGAGTCGGTAAGTTCGAATACGCCCAAGGCGGCACACTCTTTTTGGATGAAATTGAATCCATGCCCATGCAAGCCCAAATTCGACTTTTGCGGGTGCTGCAAGAAAGGCAGATCGAACGAATCGGATCCAACCAGAGTATTGCCTTAGATATCCGCGTTATTGCGGCAACAAAAACCGATTTGAAAGCAATGGCAACAGAAGGTGCCTTTCGGCAAGATCTCTACTATCGCTTAAACGTTGTGACTCTGGATTTGCCGCCTCTTCGAGAGAGAAAAGAAGACATCCCAGCCTTATTCCATCATTTTTTGCTTGTTGCTGCTGCTCGTTATGGCAAAGCGGCTACATCTCTGCCATCGACAGATTTACAGGCATTACTTGCGCATGATTGGCCTGGTAACGTCCGAGAATTAAGAAATGCCGCAGAACGGTTTGTCTTGCTTGGCAAGTTAACCCAACTTGGGGAGGTCACAAAGCCCAAATCACAATTGGGGTTGGCTGAACAAGTGGCCGATTTTGAAAAAGCCCTGATAGAACAAGCGTTGTCTTGTCATGATGGTAGCATCAAAGACACGATGTCTGCCCTAAATCTCCCCAGAAAAACCTTGTACGACAAAATGCAAAAATTTGGCATAAACAAAGATAGCTTCAAGAATTAGGGTCGATTGCTCTTTCCATTACAGCCGACCTTCATATCCATATCCATACCCCACTCAATCAATCGGTGAGTGGGATATGAAATAAAGTTTTTATCCATTTTGTGGTTTCACCGCCAATCGTCACACTTTTGATATTACCTCACACCGACTTGGTTGTTTTTTAATCACGCAAACGATAACGTAAATCCATATATAAAATTTTATTTTATATATGGATTTAAACCGAATGTATAACTGAGATTCGATCTTGTTCCTTCTGTACCCAGAGACACCGCTCACACGGAAACAGTGATGTATCGGGGCAAGCCAGTACCGCCAAATGCTCAGGTTGTATTTTATGTAAGAGCTATTCAGTAGCATGCGGATACTGTCGCTACGCAATTTCAGTTTTATTAAATAATCAGGAGTAACACATGGAACGTTTTCTCACATCTATAATGGCATTGATGATACTGGTCTCTACGTCCGTATTCTCTGCCGAATATGAACTTAAATTGGCTCACGTCACCTCTAACCAAGAACCCTTGCATCAAGCTTTAACATTTTACGCCGCGAACGTAGAAAAGCGCTCAGGCGGCAAAATAAGAATCACCATTCACCCAAATGGCGAACTAGGCACAAACCTAGAAGTGTATGAGCAGGTTAAGTTAGGTCTTCCTGTCATCCAAACCGCCGACCCGGGTTATCTATCCGACTACGCGCCAGATTTTGGTGTGCTGAATGGTCCGTATTTATTGGAAGATCCGAAAGATTTTAAAAAGCTATTAAATTCGTCGCTGTACCAATCTATGAAGAGTACGGTTAAGAAGAACGGTAATTTTGAAGTGCTTGCCATGAATTGGTTGTTTGGTGAAAGACACATCATCTCAGATAAGCCCATTCTTTCCCCTGCCGATTTAAAAGGGGTCTCTATGCGAGTTCCACCCAATGTAATGTGGATCGAAACCGTCAAAGCTATGGGCGCTCGTGCGACGCAATTGGCTTGGTCTGAAGTGTATACAGGGCTCTCTTCAGGGGTTGTGGATGCCGCCGAAGCGCCATTGGGTTCGTTGTACGCCGCTAAGTTATACGAAAGCAAAAAACACGTTTCGCTAACGAGCCACTTTAAGGCCTTTGTTGGGCTCGTTATTAATGCAGACTACTTCGCTAACTTACCGAAAGACATTCAAACCATTCTTGCCGAAGAAGCCGTAATAGCAGGCGATTACATGACGGAACTTTCCATCAGTACGACTGAAACGCTCCTCGATAAACTGCGCGCTGAAGGTGTAACCGTACACAAGAACGTGGACATCAAGGCATTCCAAAAAGCCACGATGCCAGTCTACAGTAAGTTTCCCAAATGGTCGGATGGGCTTTACGCCAAAGTCCGTGAAATTTTGGATAACTAACTTATATCCCCGATAGACCAAGCAACCCATAACGCTAGGTAAGGCGAATATTGGTTAGCTTTTACGATATGAAGATACAGGTATTGGATTGCAAGGAGACGGTTCATGGCAGCAAAAAGAGTATCAAAGGTACTGGGTCACATTGAAACCACACTCGCTTTGGTTGCCATGAGCTTAGTGCTAGGTTCGGTCGTATGGGGCGTGGTCACTCGATACATTACAGAGCAACCCGCGACATGGACGACCGAACTGTCAGGCATTGCCTTTACTTGGTTAGTTTTTATGGGGGCATCCGTTTGCTACCGAAAAAGTTTGCACATTGGTGTCCCTGTTTTTGTAGACGCGTTACCACAAAATGTTCGAAGAAAATTAGCGTTTGTCACAACCACTTTGATCATGGTTTTTCTTGCGTACAGTTTTTATCTCGCCTTGCTGCTTGCGGTGCAATCATGGAATCGCCCATCCCCAGTTTTACGGCTCCCGTTTTCGTTTGTTTATCTCGCCACCTGCTTGTCTTTCCTTTTCATGTTTATCCACGCCATCTGTCATATTCTCATCAAACCCGATGTGACCGATTCTGATCATAAAGTGGAGGCAAAATAATGGATTTACTCCCCGTTTTTATCCTGTTTCTGCTGTTTGCAGTCAATGTGCCTGTTGCCTTCGCTTTGGCCATTGCTGGACTTTCATTTTTCATGATGACCAATGGCATTCAGCACCAGATTTTCATTCAACGCTTTGTCGCCGTCACTCACTCTTTTCCTCTTTTGGCTATCCCTTTTTTCATCATGACTGGTGTCATCATGAACCATTCGGGCATCACTGATAGGTTGATGAAATTGGCGGATAGCCTCACTGGGCATCGAATTGGAGGCTTAGCTCAGGTCAACATTTTGCTCAGCACACTGATGGGCGGCATGTCCGGTAGCGCCAATGCCGATACCGCCATGCAGAGCAAAATTATGGTTCCGCAAATGAATCAGCGGGGTTATCACACCGCATTCTCGGCGGCAGTCACGGCTTGTTCTTCCATTATCAGTGTAATTATTCCCCCTGGTATCGGGCTGATTCTTTACGGATACATGGGAGACGTGTCGATTGGCAAGCTGTTTTTGGCCGGCATTATCCCCGGTATTGTGCTCTGTATTGCTTTAATGATCGTTGCGCATCGTATATCAATCATTCGCCAATACGCCCCTTCTCAGCCCCAAAAATCGTCGCTGACCGATCGCTTTATCGCCCTTAAAAATGCCTCGTGGTCGCTCATGGTTCCTATCGGTATAATCGGCGGAATTCGGTTTGGCATCTTCACGCCCACTGAAGCAGGTGCAATGGCGGTGATCTATGCGATTATCGTCGGCTATATTCACCGTCAGTTTTCAGTGAAAGCATTGCCTGAGATTATGAAAGAAACGGTGATTGCAACGTCCACCGTAATGTTCATCATCTGCGCAGCCTCTACCTTTAGTTTTTATCTCTCTTGGGAACGGCTCCCTGTTCAAGTGGCCAATGCCATGCTGGCCATAACGGATAACCCTTATTTGCTCCTCCTTCTCATCAACCTTTTATTGGTGCTGGTTGGCATGTTCATAGAAGGTGGTGCGGCTCTGATTATTCTAACGCCTATCTTGGTTCCTATTATCACCAAAGTTGGTATTGACCCCGTTCATTTTGGTATCGTGATGGTCCTTAACCTCACGATAGCTGGTGTCACTCCCCCTCTAGGCACGTTAATGTTCACCGCTTGCAGCATCAGTAAGGTTTCCGTAAAAGAGTTTGTGAAAGAAGTCTTACCGTTTCTTGCCATGCTGATTACCGTACTATTGCTCCTGACTTTTGTTCCACAAATTTCATTGTGGCTCCCGAGTACAATGGACTAGAAAAACGCGAAAAAAAGCCCTGCTGGGGAAAGCAGGGCAAATGGGGTTCGTGTGCTTAGGGTCTGTTGACCTAGCATTGAGCGATAGCGTTTGAGTATTAGGTATCTCAGCGTTTCGCTTCTATTTCGTTATTATTTCGGGTCCCATAAGGGTCGTCGGTAACCAAGTCGATACCCATGGAACATAGGTAACAATAACCAAGAAGAGGAACATCACGCCCACCCATGGTAGAGCCGCTTTGACCACATTCATCATCGACATTTTCGCCACCCCTGCCGTCACAAACAAATTGAGCCCGACGGGCGGGGTTATCATCCCGATTTCCATGTTCACGACCATCATAATCCCAAGGTGAATTGGGTCGATGCCCAACGCGATAGCAATCGGAAAAACCAATGGAGCAACGATGATCAATAAGCCCGATGGTTCCATAAACTGGCCACCAATAAGCAACAGAACATTCACAACAATCAAGAAAGTGATGGGCCCCAACCCCGCCGACAGCATCGACTCGGTGATCATTTGAGGGATACGCTCCTCCGTTAGAACATGCTTTAAAATTAATGCATTAGCGATAATAAACAGCAGCATAATGGTTAATTTGCCAGCATCGAATAACGTGTTCTTCGTGTCTTTGTGAACAAACGTTTGGCACACTTTCACCAGCCATGGTTTGGTGTTTTCTTTATCCGCAAATGGCCCCATATCTTTGTAGATGAAATTTGCGATAAAGAAAGAATAGACAGCCGCGACCGCTGCCGCTTCTGTGGGGGTAAATACCCCTCCGTAGATACCACCAAGAATGATGACAATAAGCAACAACCCCCAGCTTGCATCTTTAGCAGCAGCAAAGGCTTCCCCCCACCCTACAAAAGGCTGCGCAGGAAGGTTTTTTACTCTTGCCGCAATGTAAATCGCAATCATCAACATCACACCAGCGAGCAAACCAGGAATTACACCACCTAAGAACATGCGGCCAACAGACACATCCGTTGCCGCCGCGTACACCACCATCACGATGGAGGGAGGGATGAGAATCCCCAACGTACCTGCATTACAAATCACACCTGCCGCAAACTCTTTGGAATATCCATTCTTCACCATACCGACAATGACAATGCTACCGATCGCCACAACCGTTGCAGGAGATGAGCCAGATAACGCAGCAAACATCATACATGCCACTACCGACGCCATCGCCAAACCGCCTCGGAACCAGCCCACCATCGCAATCGCGAAACGAATGATCCTACGGGCCACGCCACCTGTAGACATAAAGCTAGAAGCGAGGATAAAGAATGGTATTGCCAATAGGGTGTAATGACCCGCAAAAGCGTTGAACAAAGTTTGCGCAACAGACGCCAACGAAGCATCGGAATTCATCAATAAAAATAGAATACTGGCAAGGCCAAGGGATACGGCAATCGGCACACCAATCAACATAAAGCCGATGACCATCATAAACAGCAATAAAATGTCCATGGCTTAGCTCTCCTTACTTTCCGATTTCAGTGCTTCAAGATCTTCTTCCGCTTCGTGGCTGGAAATCAGGCGATCGATTTTTCCTGTTGCGATTTGCCATGCACATTGAGCAAAACGAAAGGTCAGTAACGCCATACCAATGGGAAGCGCTGCATAAGGAATAAAGCGAGGCATTTTCTCGTAACGCTCACCTTCATTCATCCAATCGGATAAGAATTGCAGTATTTCTGGCATCGGAATATCGTCGGTTTCGTACCACGCACGCTCCGTCGCAAATGGATACCAATAGTTCCAAGAGCCGATAAACAACAAAATAGAAAAAAGTAAGCACAGCGCAACGGCGACGAATGCGTACCCCTTTCGGCCGCTCTCAGGAGCGAGGTTAATGATGACATCCACACCAATGTGAAAATGTTTTTTCACGCCATAAGAAGCACCGACAAGTACCATCCAAGCAAAGAGAAAAACGGTCAGTTCCAGTGCCCACAGGATGTTGTCGTTAAACACATAGCGAAACACCACATTGGCAAACGTAAGTAGGGTCATACCGCCAAGAAACAAGGCAATCAGTGTTTCCTCAATTTGATCCGTTACCTTACCGACTCGAGAAAATAAGGGCTGTACCATACAGATACTCCACTGTATTGGGAATAATTGAAAAGGAAAGGCGCAGCGTCACCCTGCGCCATTATTTTTATTATTGATTGGAAGCTAAGGCCGCTTCGATCAGATCGGCACCGATGTCTTTTTCGAATTTCTTCCAAACGGGTTGAAGTGCGGTCACCCATTCTTGGCGTTGATCGGGTGTGAGCGTTCTCACTACGCCACCTGCTGCAATAATGTTTTGCTTGTTGATTTCGTTTACTTCACTGGACGCAGCATTACGTGCAGTGGTGACGTCAACAAGAATGGCATTAAACTGTTCACGCACATCCTGAGGCAGTTCCTTCCACCAAGTATTCGACGTCACCACTAGGTAGTCCAAAATGCCATGATTGGTTTCTGTGATGCCATCTTGCACCTCAAAAAACTTCTTGCCATAAATGTTCGACCACGTGTTTTCCTGACCATCGATCACTTTCGTTTGAAGACCTCCATAGACTTCTTTGAACGACATCTTTTGTGGGTTAGCACCCAACTGCTCAAACTGCGCAACCAATACGTCTGAAGCTTGCACACGGAACTTTAACCCTTTTGCATCACTAGGTGACATCAGCGGTTTGTTCGCAGACATTTGCTTCATGCCGTTGTGCCAAAATGCCAACCCTTTCACCCCACGACGTTTCATTGCGTTTTTCAGCTTGTCACCCGCCTCGGAGTTTTGGAAGCGATCGACGGCATCCACATCTTCAAACAGAAATGGCAAATCGAAAATGCGGAATTTTTTCGTGAACTTTTCAAACTTAGACAGCGAGGGCGCGGCTAATTGCACGTCACCATTGAGCAGTGCTTCCAATACTTTGTCATCATCGTACAGTGTTGAATTGGGGAACACCTGCATACAGGCTTTACCGTTCATCTCTTCGTTCACACGCTTCTCCAGCAACGTTGCAGCGATGCCTTTAGGGTGTTTGTCTGTATTGGTTACGTGGCTAAATTTAATCACAATCTCGCCAGGGTCACAGTTAGCAGCCGCTTGGAAACTGGTCAGCGCCAAGATAGAGGCAGAAAGTAGGGTAAGTGGCTTTAACATTTTTTATTCTCCTTGTTTAACACTTGGTCGTCATCACTGATGACCATGTGCCCGACTTAAAGCAAAACCCAGACCAATTTAATACATTTCATTAACAACCCTTTAACCACAAAGGTTGGAGAAAGTCGCCTCGATAAGCATCAGAAAAATTGGAATGTATTTAGGCGGAATTCCACCCATTGAAAACCCTTAGATGGGTGGAAAATGAAACATGGATTAACGAGTAGGAGATTTATTCCACACCTCTCATTTTGATACGGAACCGGATTCATGTATCGATATCACTGTCGTTGTTTTTACGAGCCACTGATATCTAAATGATCATTCAGAAAACAATAACAGGAAAAACATCATGAGTGTTCTATGTAAGCCCTCCGTCTATTTTCCCGAGTATGTGGTGACTCAAAACGACATTATTGAATGCCTACGCTCGCTGCATAGCGATCAACCTCACGCCGAAAACGCGTTTGATATGATCCGAAACTCTAACATTGATAAACGTCACCTCATTACCCCATTAGACAACGTTGTTTCACTGGAGAATTTTGATGAACGAAGCGCCATTTACGATAAGCAGGCTCGGTTTATGTCAGAGATCACCGCTCTTCAAGCCATCAAGAATGCAGACCTACACATTCAAGACATCACAATGGTCATCGTAACCTCGTGCACAGGTTTTATGATGCCGTCACTTACCGCTCATTTGATCAATGTACTCAAGCTCAATAATTCAACCATTCAGCTCCCCATAGCCCAAATGGGTTGCGTAGCAGGAGCAAGCGCCGTGAATCGAGCCTTCGATCACTGCCAACTGTCGCCAAACAATAACGTCCTCATTGTGAGCTTGGAAACCTCATCCTTATGTTTTGATAAATACGCAAATCGTATTCAAGACTTTGTAACGAATTCATTGTTTGGTGATGCGTGTGCAGCGGTCGTCCTGCGGGGTGACGATCAAACCAACGGAATGAAACTCACGCACTCTGCCAGTCACTTTTTGCAAGACAGCGAAGCGTTTATTCGCTACGACATGACTCCAAGAGGCTTCAAATTCTCATTAGACAAAGAGGTGATGTACTCCATTGAACGCGTCGCTCCGGTTATTGAGCTGTTTGTTCAGTCACGACAGGATAAACGCCCCAAAGATCTGGATTTCTATTTATTCCATACAGGGGGTCGACGCATTCAGGATGAAGTCGAACGCACGTTGGAGTTAACATCGGATGCACTAGACCATTCCCGAGCGTGCTTGCGTGAAACAGGCAATACCTCAAGCGTGGCGGTTATTGATGTACTCAGAAGAAGTTTTGAGCATCGAAAAGCTGGAGAGCAAGGCGTTTTGGCGGCTTTCGGCCCCGGCTTTACCACTGAGATGGCTTTGGGGACTTGGCAGTAAAAATAAAGCGGGCGTCTGAATTCAAGTTCAGACGCCCGTAGTTAGTCTTTATATGTAGTTAGTCTTTATATAATGAACACATGTGTTCAGTTCTAGTCCAACGCGAGCTTGGTCACTTTAAAATCTAGGGTTTGTCCCAGAAGAATTCTCTAATCTTTCCATCAGAATCCGTCAAGATGTAAAAATAGTTACCCAGCACTAAATCGGAAAAGTACTGCCTAAAATCCTGTTCCTTTGCTGTCTCGGAATAGTACATGACATAAAATCTCTGCCCGTCTTCTATATCCGTATCCTCAACTGGCGTGATTTGTATATCTTGGTTCTCTTTTAAGAGCACACTCTGGTTAAGGTAACCATCACTACTAATCGTAATCTGTTTCCACAGCTCCAGACTTCTAGCTACATTCGCAACTCTGGCTTTTTCAGTTGTCACTTGTTTAGTAAGCTGATTGATCGTTAAGAGAGACCAGAAAAAGTATGCAAGAATAATGATGCCAGATAGATATAATAGTCCGTGCTTTCTATTTGCGATCATCATTTATAATCAACCTCTATCGGAACACTTTTCTGTCCCTTCTTCTGTGCCTTCTGGAGAAGACCTTTTAACTGTCTAATATCTTTGGCATTTTTCAGGCCAATGCAACCCGCAGTACCTCTCGAACCGCCGTCATGATGTAAAAAGAACCCAAACCTTCCTCCAAAAAAATTACCCAGTTTACCAATGAAACTTTCTGTCAATATCCAGCCACCTTCTCCCCAGCCAGCCCCATCACCAGCAGAGTTAGACTTGTCATATGGCATATTAGAACGTAGAGGAAGCAAATAGGTATCCTCTTGAATAGGACCAGCATCTTTGATGTTTTGATATTTTGACTGAGTGTAGTCTGTATCTAAATTAAGCTCTTCACGCCCCTGTTTGATTAGTTGGGCTAAATAGGGAGCATTTGGTGGCAGTCCAGATATTGCGGGGTAAGAAGCCACAAGTCTATTTTTTTCTATTGAATACACATTGAACTTTTTCCCGTTAAATGTCATTTTTGAAATCCGAGGATCTTGAGTTTTTAGACCTTTTACAACTATGGCCATTCCTGGGTAAATTTTATTGGGGTGCCCCCTGAGAGATGGGTTTAACTCAATTATTTTGCTTATATCCACTCCATGCTTTTTTGCTATAGAGGTTAAGGTATCCCCTTTTGCTACAATATAAACACCATCCGTCATTGATTATTCCTTTACTTTAATTACTAGATTCACATTGTGTAAATAGGCAGAATTGCGAAGGAAAGTTCAAGAGTCGGAAAAGCATCTATCTATATGTTCAAACTCTTTTGAAATTTGAAAATCAGAAGAACTATTTTACGGAATTAATTCCTCCCCTTCGTAAGCACATATATTCATTCATATGAAAATGATTGCAACCACCCGATACGTGATTTCCATCGAGAAACAAAAAAAGCGCCCTCTATGGAGCGCAAAGATAACAAAGGGAGCGCAAAGACAACAAAGGGGGCACAAAAACAACAAAAGGTCCCTTGACCTTTTGTATGTCACCAATGAAACAAAGCCTAAAGGCTAGGCTTCAAACCCTTGTAGAGTTTAGTGCTCAATACGAATTTCCGTTTTCGCATCAAAAAATACCGCTTTAGAAAGGTCGAAATACAAATCTGTGATCTCCCCAACTTTGACATCAAATTCAGGAGAGAGTCGGCAAGCCAGTTCCTGATCGTTCACCTTCACCATGGCAATCGTGTCTGGTCCCGTTGGTTCTAATACTTCTATTTTAAGAGGCAGTCGACTAGCGACATGGCCCGTTTCTACTTGTTCTGTGATGTTTTCAGGGCGTAAACCAATCACCACTTCTTGCCCATCACGATCTCGTAACGACTCCGGCAGGCGGATATCATGAACGGTTCCTTCACCATCAGTGACCTTTAATACAGGGTAATCCCCTTCATTCACGTCCACTTTCCCGCGGATAAAATTCATCGAAGGCGATCCCATAAAGCCCGCCACAAACATATTGTTGGGAGCGTTGTAGATCTCTTTTGGCGTGCCAAGCTGCTGAAGCTCCCCGTCTTTCATGACGGCGATTCGGTCTGCCAATGTCATGGCTTCAATCTGATCGTGGGTCACATACACTATCGTGGTGTTTAGCTGCTGATGCAGCCGCTTAATTTGAGTACGCATTTCAACGCGTAACTTCGCATCGAGGTTCGATAATGGCTCATCAAACAAATACAGCTTAGGCTTACGAGCCAATGCACGCCCCATGGCAACACGTTGGCGCTGACCACCAGACAACTGCGACGGCTTGCGATCAAGCAGATGATCAATTTGCAGCATCTCGGCAACTCGATTGACTTCCGCTTCGATTTCATCGGTTGGCATTTTTCGGATTTTTAATCCAAAAGCGATATTGCCTCTCACGGTCATGTTTGGGTACAACGCATAGGATTGAAACACCATCGCGATATCACGATCTTTCGGCGCCACATGCGCGACATCGATACCATCGATCACAATTTCACCAGAGGTAATGTCTTCAAGCCCAGCAATGGTGTTCATGAGCGTGGATTTGCCACAACCAGACGGGCCAACCAAAATCAGAAACTCGCCAGAGTCGATGCTGATGTTGATGCCTTTCAGCGTTTCTTGATCCGCATTGCGATAGGTCTTGCGGATCTTGTTGAGTTGTAATGTTGCCATAAGATTATCCTTTTACTGATCCGGCGGTAAGACCACGTACAAAATATTTCCCTGCCAAGACATACACAATGAGAGTCGGCAGCGCAGCGATAATGGCGGCGGCCATATCGACGTTGTATTCCTTAACCCCTGTACTGGTATTCACCAAGTTATTTAGGGCAACGGTAATGGGCTGAGTCTCCGAACCGGAGTACACAACGCCAAATAAGAAATCGTTCCAAATTGCGGTGAACTGCCAGATCACGGTGACCATGATGATGGGGAGCGATAAAGGCAGCAGAATTTTAAAGAAGATAGTGAAAAACCCAGCGCCATCCAGCTTCGCCGCTTTCACCAGTTCATCCGGTACACCGATATAAAAGTTTCGGAAGAATAGCGTGGTGAACGCCAAACCATAAATCACGTGAACGATCACAAGACCCGTTGTTGTGTTGGCTAAGCCGAGCTTGCCTAACGTCGCAGCCATTGGAAGTAAGATGACCTGAAACGGGATAAAGCAACCAAATAGCATGAGGCTGAAGAACAAGTCTGACCCCCTGAATTTCCATTTGCTCACAACATACCCGTTAAAAGCACCAAGCAACGTAGAAATCGCGACCGCTGGAATCACCATTTGGAATGAGTTCCAGAAATACCCTTTCACCCCTTCACAGGCCACCCCTGTACACGCGGAAGACCACGCCTTTCCCCAAGCATCGAACACCCACTCTTGTGGCAAAGACATGAGGTTACCCGCCTTGATATCCGGTAAGGTTTTGAACGAGGTGATCACCATGACAAACAGGGGCATGAGGTACACCAAACAGAAAAACAGCAAAGCCGTGTATAAGAATGCTCGGCCTAAGTTGAATGGCTTACTCATGACTTTTTCTCCCTTAGCTCAGAGTACAGGTAAGGCACTAGAATGGCCAAAATACCCGCTAGCATCATCATGGCACTGGCGGCACCCAAACCGATTTGACCACGGGTAAATGAATGCGCGTACATAAACAGAGCGGGTAAATCCGACGAGTAACCCGGCCCGCCTGCGGTTAATGCCGTGACCAAATCGAAACTCTTGATCGCAATGTGGGAGGTAATGATCACGGCACTGAAAAATACGGGTCGCAAGCACGGCAAGATGATCTTTAGGTAGATGCTCGGTAAGCTCGCGCCATCGATTTGTGCGGCTTTGATGATTGAGGAATCAATACCACGAAGACCAGCTAAAAACATGGCCATCACAAACCCAGACGATTGCCATACGGCAGCAATCACCAAGGTATAAACCGACATATCGGAATTCACTAACCAATCAAACTCAAAGTCGGTGAAGCCCCAGTCTCGCACCATTTTTTCGATGCCTAAGCCGGGGTTGAGAATCCATTTCCATGCCGTGCCCGTTACGATGAACGACAACGCCATGGGGTAAAGATAAATGGTACGTATTGCGCCTTCTTGGCGAATGTTTTGGTCCAGCAAAATGGCCAACCCGACACCCAGAACAATGGCGATAAACATAAAGAGCAAACCAAAGATGCCAAGGTTGGTGATCGAGGTAACCCAGCGGTCGTTCTCCATTAATTTTTCATATTGAGCAAAACCAACAAAATTGAAGCTAGGCAAAAAGCGGGAATTGGTTAGAGATAAGGCGGCAGTCCAAAAAATGTAGCCGTATATGCACAACACAGTGACGAGCATAGTCGGAGCCAGAACCATTTTTGGCAGCCAGTTTTGCAATGTATCGGCAAAGCTTCGCTTCGGCGCCGATTTCGTTTTAGGCACGGTCAAAACATGCTCCATGACTTATCCTTGTTAACGGACCCCTCAGAACCACTGGAACAGCGGCACATAAGGAAAGAGCGAACTGATATAGAGTGCGACTCTCAGGGGGCTTTCGGGTATACCCCGATGGCAAAGCCAACAGCCCAACCACGAAATTTGTGGGGAAAACTGCTGGCTTTGAGTGGGGCTTAAATGGCGGCTTTGACGGCTTTGGCCAACTTTTTAACCGCGTCATCGGCTTTCGCTGATGGGTCGTTAAAGAAGTTCGTCACTACGTCGTAAATTGCGCCTTGTACGTAACTGGTGGTAGACAAGCCATGCGCCATACTTGGTACTAAATCGCCGCTGTCTGCACTGGTTTTAAACGTCGCCATAGAATCCAGAGCACACGAGTCGAATTTGGCCATGTCCATATCCAATCGAACAGGGATGGACCCTTTGTTGAGGTTAAACACTTCTTGGAAGTCTTTGGTAAGAATGGTTTTCGCCAGTGCTTTTTGCGCTTTTTCATTTTCGGCATTGTTCAGCTTAAAGAAGGCAAAACTGTCGATGTTGAACGTAAATTGACCCTCTGTGCCTGGTGCGGGTGCACAAATGTAATCTTTGCCAGGCACTTTACCCGCCGCCGCAAACTCGCCTTTCGCCCAGTCACCCATAATTTGCATTGCCGCGTCACCATTAATGACCATGGATGTTGCCACGTTCCAATCACGACCGGGGGAGTTGCTGTCGATGTAGTTGCGAATTTTCTGGAATTTCTCGAAGACTTCCACCATTTTAGATCCTTGCAACACGTCCATGTCCAGATCGACAAAGGCTTTGTTGTAGTCTGCACTGCCAAGTACATCGAGGGCTACGGCTTCAAATACCGTCGCGTCCTGCCAAGGTTGACCACCGTGAGCAAGCGGGATGTAGCCTGCTGCTTTGATTTTTTCGGCTGAAGCGAAGAACTCATCCAAGGTTTTCGGCACAGACACACCCACAGCGTTCAGTACTTCAGGGTTTGCCCACAACCAGTTTACTCGGTGAACGTTCACCGGAACGGCAACAAATCGACCTTCATGCTTCATGACTTTTGTCACCACTTCCGGCAGGTTACTTTCCCAGTTTTCCGCTTTAGCTACGTCATCTAGGCTGGTTAAAAACCCAAGATCACCCCACTCTTGAATGTCGTTCCCTTTTATCTGAGCCGCAGAAGGTGGGTTACCGGATACCGCACGAGTTTTTAAGACGGTCATGGCACTTTCACCGCCACCCCCCGCAACCGCAAAATCTTTCCAAGTGTGACCTTGCGCTTCGACCATGCTCTTCAGCACCGCCGCCGATTTCGCTTCACCACCAGAAGTCCACCAATGAAGCACTTCCACTTCACCAGCTTGTGTATAGGGCGTCGCAGCTAGTAATGATAGGGTTATCAGAGTCTTATTCATTTTCATTGTTATCGTCCATGTTATGTTGGCCTTGCAGCCTTGGATTAAGCAAAAACAGGGAAAAAGGTGCTACTGAGCATTCCCTCATTTGCCCTAAGTCTAAACATGGAAATAGCAGAAGATTGAAACAAAGGGTAACCCCAATGTAACGAGATTGTTACATTAGAGCTCAGGGTCATGTGGAATCAGGACTTTTGCTTCCAAACCACCCTGAATAGAATTGTAAATAATGAGATCTCCACCCTGTCCATGGAGAATACTCCGGCTAATTCCTAGCCCTAAGCCATGCCCATCTTTGTCATTGGCAAGGCGATAATAGGGCTCAAAAACCCTATCAAGTTCGCTTTCGGGAATGCCCTTCCCTTCATCGAGAATGATAAGCTCTAGCCGATCTTCATGATCATAGACAGACACATGTACGCGATGACCATATTTCACTCCGTTGTCGATGAGATTGGTGAGGGCTCGCTTTATCGCAAGAGGTTTGCCCCAAACTGGCAAGATGGGGGTATCGGGTAAGAAAACGTTGGTGCTTTCCTGATTATGGCTTTCAGCAATCGACGCCAGCATGTCTTCAAGATCCACTCGCGCATTATTCTCATGCAAATCGGTCTCTCTTACACACTGAAGTGCGCCTTTCACCATCATCTCCAGTTCATCGAGATCACGGTTAAACTTAAATCGTTTTTGATCGTTTTCCAGTAACTCTGCGCGGATTCTTAGCCGCGTGATGGGGGTTTTTAAATCATGTGAGATAGCAGAAAATAGATGCTCTCTGTCCGCTATATAACGATTGATCCGAGATTGCATACGATTGAATGCTCGGGTTGCCGTTACTAATTCACTGGCACCTTCTTCCACCAGCGGAGGCTGCTCTACGTCAACACTCATGTCATTCGCTGCTTTGGCCAGCCTTTTCAACGGGCGAACCTGACGCCGAACCAATAGATAAGTCAGCAACAACAATAACGTGGTCGAGAAAACCAGAAACAGCAACTGATCACGCCCAATAATGGTGTCGTCCAAGCTGATGTATGGGGCGGGCAGTAATGCGGCGATATACAGCCACTGATTGATATCCAACTCTATTTGCACCACCAAAATCGGTGGATTCAATGGCTCAAGCGTTAAGGTATGATGCGCCCATGAACGAGGTAAATCACTAAGACGAATATCGTTTTTTAAAATTCGCAACGTATCTGGACGTGAAAACTCCACGTTAATTTGGTGGACCTTTCGAAGCTTGTTATCAAGCACTTGTTCGACGGCTTCAACCGAAATGCGCTTTAAACGCGAGTCTGCCACGGGATCAATCAAAAGCAGTTCTTCATTAAAGGAAACGAAAAATCGCGTGCCGCCCATATTCCGAATCTGATCGAGCACGATGTGGCGATACTCAGTAGGAAGCGATTGAAAAAATGTCACCGTAGATGCAAACATATTCGCCATGCTTTCAGATGCCGAGCGAATACCTTCATATTCACGTTGCTTCGACTGTGAATACCAAATAGACGTTGCGATACCTTGCGCAACCACAACCGCCAACAACGTTAATAACAACGTTCGAGCCACAAGAGAATTCGGCCAGTGCAATGTCATACAACGGGATTCCTGTTTTTATCGAACACCCCGTTGGTTTCTATTTTGTCTATTACAGAATGAGTCTCTATTACAACGTTAGTCTCTATTACAACGTTAGTCTCTATTACAACGTTAGTATCTATTACAACGTTAGTATCTAATACAGCGTTAGTATGTATCACGGTTATCGCTCATAAGTGACAAGAGCCGTAAACATATAGCCATTTCCACGCATGGTTTTGATGTATTTGTTCCCCTTATCGCCAAGGCGATGGCGCAACCGACTGAGTTGCACATCAATACCGCGTTCCATGGGCAGCGCTTCTCTTCCGCGTGTTGCAATAGAAATCGTATCGCGATCTAAAATCTCATTCGGATGAGACAAAAATAGCATGAGCAAAGCAAAATCACTGCCTGAAAACTCAATGACCTCCCCCGTTTCTGAATGCGTGGCACGATGAGAGAGTGTGTCTAACCGCCAATCACCAAACACGACATGTCGAGATAATGACGGTAAAGCATTGGCCTCGCCTTCTTGAACGTGCATTCGTCTTAATAACGCTTTGATACGAGCCATTAATTGGCGAGGGTTGAACGGTTTCGCAATATAATCATCTGCGCCAATTTCCAACCCGATGATCTGATCCGTTTCATCAGACACCGCAGTTAACATAATAATGGGCACATTGGATTGCTTTCGCACCTTCTGACAAAGCGTAAATCCATCCTCACCCGGTAGCATGACGTCCAATAGAATCAAATCGGGATACCCCTGATGCTGTAAAAATTCGGCTAGAGCGTCTCCGTCTTCCACACTCGATACCTGAAATCCAGCTTTAAACAAATACTCTTCCAGCAATTCTCGGATTTCACTGTCGTCATCCACCACCAGAATGTGAGTTTTTGTCTGCATATTGTTGCCTTTTAATACATTAGAGCCGTATTGAAAAAAGTGCTTAATTCAACACTTTCAAAGATAAAATGATTTTAGCTTGGATAATTTAGGCTTTGGTATTTTTATCAGCAAAGTTTGAGCTCGTTATCAGCCTGTATAAACTTAATATGAACTTGCACACTCAATAAATGAGAACCTTAAAAAAACAAAATTAATAAGATTCAACCATCTACCCTTACATTTCTAAAGACCTAATATCTAACATTCGCTTTGCTTAATTAAGATAATGAGAACAACTCATTTATTTTCAGGCTCACCCCGCCGCCATACTGAATAAATCAACCTATCTGTTCAATAATATTTCCTGTTGGTTAGATTTTAATCATGATATATAGGCAATTAACATGACTCTATTTAAGTCAAGTCACCGTAATTTATCCTTCCCAAACCAATAGGATAATTTATATGACACAGTTCTCATGTGCATTGCTAAGGTTCAATGGATTATGCGATTAGGCGCTCAATATATTGAGTTTTTTATAAATTATTTGCTAGAATCTGAGCATATTCGCGTTTTCGACGTATCACAGCCCAGAAGTTGGAATCCCATTCAGTAATGCTGATTTATAGTGGGCATTACATGAATTGGTTAATTTCAGGAAAGTCAATCTGTTGAATAATATGCTGAAAAAACTAAACCAAATCATGAGTTGGGTACCTGGCGAAAGCGAAGATGTATTCAACCGCGTTCACCACGTATTTCTTTTACTTACCTCAATATTCCTCGTGATTGTTGGCGTATTTAATACGCTTGCCAACATCACTCCCACGCATTTTTCAACCATCCTGTACTTTGCTGCGGGATTAATAGCAATGATGTGGTATTACTCTCGATTCAAAGGTCATTATCGAATCGTAGCGATTTTATTTTCCGCTTGCTTAATAGGTTTTATCATACCAATAGCTTGGTTTTCTAACTCAGGTTCGTACGGTCCTACTGCTTTATATTGCTTAGTCACCGCGCTGTATATTCAAAGTGTGTTGCGCGAAATGTCTTTATTGCGGTGGCCATTCATTATTTTTGCGATGTGTCTCCCTTCAATCTTGTTCAGTATCGAAACGTATTTCCCTGAATTCGTTACTCATTATTCCAATGAACGCGCTCGTTTTCTTGATCAACAATTCTCCTATTTCTCGGTGATGATTTTGCTGATGGTAATGATGTCTGGTCATGTCTATCGTTACCGCATGGAAGCAAAGCGAGCCCAACGCTACGCCGAAAAACTGAGACACTTAGCAGAGCGTGACAGCCTGACAAACCTATATAACCATCGAGTGATTTTAGAAAAATCAAAACAAGTGCATGAGACCTCTGAGCACGCTAGCTTAGTGTTATGCGATGTCGACCACTTCAAGAAGCTGAATGACTCATACGGACACCTTATGGGGGACGCCGTTCTTTCTGAATTGGCGAAAATACTTGAAGCCGATTTTTTGCCTAAAGGATCATACGTGGGTCGCTATGGCGGAGAAGAGTTTTTGCTGGTCCTTCCCGTTGCATTAGATGATGCCGAGATCATCGCTGAAAAGATTCGTCTGGCACTTCTTCATAACAGAAACCACGCCCTAGAAATTACAATCAGCCTTGGTGTGTCACAATTTCAGCCAGAAGACTCGGTAGCAGACACGTTGAAGCGGGCAGATGAAGCTTTATATCGCGCAAAACTTTTGGGGCGAAATCAAGTCGTCACCGCACCTATAAACAACCATAAAAACGCCACCACCACTCCATCAGAAATTGCAAAATAGATCCATTGGTTAGCGCTTGTTTCTTCGTGTCCCACAGCCAGTTTGGAACTAGATTAAAAATCCATATCAGATTTTTCTATCTATTAAAATTCTTGAACTACACTTATTGCAATTATGTTAATTTAGAGGGAATCTATATGAAAACAAGAGCAATAATGGCTTACGTTTTCGGTGCCATATCTATTATTTCGATAGTCACCTTTTTATTAGGCTTCAATATCTTGAGCTCTGCTGGAAAACTAAAACAAACTTCAGAAGTCAGATACGCCTCTTATCAAGTTGCCGATGAGCTCAGACAAAGTTCAGATGATTTAACAAGACTGGCACGAACCTATGCGCTAACAGGCAATGCCGATTATGAAAAAATGTATATGGACATACTCGCCATTCGTAACGGTGACAAACCTCTTCCTGAGAAATATCACCAGATATACTGGGATTTGGTCATCAATTATGGCGACAAACCCAAGCCTGACGGTCAAACCATCTCCATTCAACAGCGCATGAAAGATCTTGGGTTTTCCGATAAGGAGTTCTCGTTATTAAAAGAAGCTCAGAACAATTCTGATGCTTTAGTGAACTTGGAAGTGAAAGCCATGAATGCGGTTAAAGGCATCTTCCTTGATCCAAGCTCTGGTCAGTACACCGTCAAGGGTGACCCCGACAAAGCAATGGCTGCCGAGTTGCTTCATAGCAAGAAATACCATACAGAGAAAGCGAAGATCATGAAGCCGATTGATGGTTTCTTCTCTGAATTAGAAGCACGTACATATCAATATGTTCAAAACGACTTTGGAGCGCTTCAAAGTGCCGTTTCGATCACACTGGCTTTGATGGCTGTGATGCTTGTGGTATCCGTTATTGGCTTCATGATGGTTAACCGTGCAGTAACCAAGCCCGTGACCACATTGAGCAATCAGCTTAGCGCCATTGCGTCTAGCGGTAATCTAGACCAACGAATTGACCATGTTGGAACAGGTGAGATAGGCGGCATAGCTAAGCAGATAAACGACCTGCTTGAATCGTTGCATAAAACAAAAGAAACGTCTGCCCGAATTTCCTCTCATGTGCAAAACCTTGCGGCGGAAACACATGGAGTGGTATCGGAAAGCCGTATGAACTCCGACACCCTCATTCAAGAAACCAACTCAGTGCTTGTTGCGGTTGAAGAAATGGCGACCGCGTTAACACGTGTCACCGATGTCACCGTTACCGCAGAAAACGAAGCGTCTCAAAACGACAAGAACGTCAGTGAAGGTCAATCGTCTATGCAGCTCGCGGTGGACTCGATGACCACACTTCAAAGCGAGTTTGGTCACACTCAACAAGCCATGGAAGGTTTGATTTCAGAAAGTGCCCAAGTGTCTGGTGTGCTCGACGTTATCAAATCGATCGCTGAACAAACCAACTTGTTGGCACTGAACGCCGCTATCGAAGCCGCCCGTGCTGGCGAGCAAGGCCGAGGGTTTGCGGTTGTAGCAGACGAAGTTCGCTCATTAGCCCAACGAACTCAAGACTCTACAAATGAAATCGAAGAAATCATCGCAAGCTTACAAGAGAAAACAAACTCGATGGGAGGCACCATCAACCAAGCCGCGAGTTTAATGGGGACTGCTCAAGAGAGTATTGATAAAATTGGCGAGGTCTTCGTTAAAATCAAAAACACCACAGGCACGATTTTTAGTTTGAACTCAGAGATTGCACAGTCGACAGATGAACAATCCAAAGTGTCCAATATGATTAATGAAAGCCTGACACAAATTAACGACCTCACCAACAAGGTGGCTCATTCCATTGAGCGGATCGAACAATCAGCTTCAACCCTCGATCAACGAGCGAAAGAGCTGGTCAACATGTAAGCTCAACACTCTTACATGGGTATCGAAAAAGGATGCTTTTTTAAAGCATCTTTTTTTGTCTCTTGACGGTCACATTTCAATCAATTACTTCGTTATTTTCCTTTTAAAAAGACGCAATTCTTTCTAGGGTAATAGGATAATTTCATTTCTGTATATACCCATGATCATAAAGGTACTTTCGAATTCAATTAAGGGGCAGATCGCATTTTCAATTGCGACTATTTTTGCCCTATTTATAGTGTGGGTATTAGCTAACGGATACTTTAATACGCAGCAAGACGTTTTAAATACCATTCGTTACGATATCACCAAAGCACATACTTCTCTGCTTCAATTACGCCGCCATGAAAAAGATTTCCTCGCGAGAAAGTCTGACAAATACACGGAACAATTTGAATCCGAGATTGCGAAATTAACGGAAACACTCAATGGCATTTATCTCCTAAGCGCCCAAGCAGACATCAATGCTCGAAACGACATTCAAAGAACCCTGACGTCAGTTGAACGATATAAAGACAGATTTAACGCACTGTCTGTGACTTATATGAACATTTACAAACCAACATCTGGGCTGGTTGATAAGTTGCTGATCAATATTGCTCAACTCAGATTGGAATTAACAAAATCGCCCCAAAACATCAAACCAATCACAGAAGCGGAGTATCTTGCGCTTGAAATGGACGCAAACCAAATCTTCCTTTTGCAACTCGAAAACATGCTTCTTAAAGGGCTCTTTAAAAAAGACATATCAGAGAAAAAAACCGTTATTGACCGCTTAACTGTACTAAAGGAGGAGTTATCGCCCGATAAAGCAAATGTCTATGCCATCGCTTTACTTGAACAAACATCTGAGCAAATGCACGACTTGCTATTTAGCCTTCGTGTTTTAGGGCTAGACGAAACACTAGGTCAACACGGTGATCTCCGTAAAAATGCGCATACCATTGAAGCCAACTTTCTTGAATTAAGTGAGCACGTAGGTGAAGCCATCAGCTCGTCAGAAAGCAGTATCGCGACCTACCGTTTCTTCCTCTTCATTGCCATACTTTCCGTGACCATCATTTTGCTTCTTATTCTTGTTTTAAACGCTTCAAAAATAGAGGGCATGCTTAAATTTTCAGTGAAAGAAGCAAAGAAAGCCAACCGAGCCAAGAGTTCTTTCTTAGCCAATATGTCTCATGAAATTCGAACCCCCTTGAATGGCATCATCGGTATGGCTGAAATACTAAAAGGCACACACCTTTCCGCCATTCAAAAAGATTATCTCAAAACCATTGACTCGTCGTCGCAAACCCTCCTCATGCTCATCAACGACGTGTTAGATCTGTCTAAAATTGAATCTGGAAAACTTCAGATTTCACCACACACTTCAAATGTAAGAGAAGTCATTTACGATACGGCAGCCCTCATCGCGCCCAAATCTCATCAATCAGGCATTCGATTGAACGTCGATGTTTCGACGTCTATTCCTGAGCTCGTCAAATTAGACGAATACAAGCTGCGTCAGGTGATGATGAATCTCGCTTCAAATGCAATCAAGTTCACCAAAGAAGGCTCCGTATCTCTCATTTTGTCTAGCCGCTCTATGGAACCTGGAAGTATTACGCTGTTGTTCCAAGTGATTGATACTGGTATCGGAATTGATGTGTCCCAACAGAAAAAGATTTTTCAAGCTTTCGAACAAGAAACGTCAGACACGTCAAAAGAATTTGGCGGCACGGGGCTTGGGTTAGCCATCAGCGACAAAATTGTCGAACTGATGGGAGGCAAACTGACGCTAATATCCCAAAAAGGGAAAGGTTGTGAGTTCAAATTTGAAATCACCTGTCCTATTGAATCGGCTCATCAAGTGCCTATCAGCATCCTACCTACTGTTTTCCTCATTAATATAGAGGAAGACGCCACGATTTGCGGTGAACTCAAGCATTTTGGTGTCTCATATTCACCATACGACATGGAAAACAGTGAGCAAGATATGCCTGAAAATAGCGTGATACTCTGTCATCAAATCGATGAAGAAACCACTCGTGCTTTACTGACACAGATTCACTCAACACACCCAGAATTACCCATTGTTTTAGTCAGGGATAACCACCAAAAACATTACAATTTTGAACATTTAGTGGACGGATACCTAACCGCCCCACTCTTCGGTTTACGTCTCCTGACGGTGTTAAAAGAAAGTATCAATCAGCATGTTCCCGATACTATTCATGATTATTCACTAGAATCCCATACCAATGAGCCCCCTCAAATACTGTTGGTAGAAGATAACTTGGTCAATCAAAAAGTGGCGCAGATCAATTTAGAAAGAATAGGATTGGGCGTTTTTATCGCAAACAACGGGCAAGAGGCCGTCGATGCTTACCAAAGTGGCCCCCATCAATTTGCGGCGGTTTTGATGGACTGCATGATGCCAATAAAAAATGGGTTTGATGCCACAAAAGAAATTCGCCAGCACGAAAGTCAACACAACCTAAGCCCTATCCCAATCATTGCTCTAACAGCCAGCGTGTTAGAAGACGATATTCAAAAATGCTTTGATGTCGGCATGGATGATTACTTACCCAAACCGTTCACTAAAGCCGTTTTCGTTGCCAAGATGGGAAAATACGTTGAAGGAGTAAAAGAGCACACAAGTGACTAGAGCGTGTGATGAAGCCGCACTCAACTGACAAGCCCCTCTCAAGAGGTCAACGTTTTTAGTGATGACGGCACAATGATCTTATGCACAGGCGTAACAAACAGCATGTAGACGCGCCCAAGGTTGTTGTAAACGTGGACAACCGTCGTCGCGTGAACCTGAATGTTGTCCCTTTGCGCTTCCAGATAGAAAGAGACTTTGACGTTAAGGTGCTTGTCGTCATCCTCTAGAATCACTTCTTGCTGATTAATGGAGTGCAATGTAAAAATACCCACTCGATCACCCACACGGTAGTCAGCCGCCTCTTTATTACTCTGAAGGTCACGCATCCTCCCCAAGTTTTTCAACCCAAAGACACTCACAATTCGGTTACGGAGATCCATCAGTGTATTCACCCACTGCGGGGATTGACTCATCAGATCTAGGCACACATCCATGGCGGATTGGTTACGATTTTGAATATAGGTTGTGAATGTATCGTGGAAATACGCACCGGAGGTGAATTTGAGCGTTTGATTGAAATGTCATAAATACACGTTCCTAAATAACATGAGCTCAGGATAAATAAACAACATTAGGTAAAGAGTAGCATTGAAGGTATTAACGGATTGTAATTATACCCTTACCACTACTCACTCAAGTAAAGCTCAGCCATACCATCAAGCTGTACTTTCACTTCTTTCCAATTAGGCATAATGCTTGTAAGCAAACGCCAGAATCTCTCACTATGGTTATGCTCGGCGATATGGCAAAGTTCATGCAAAATGACGTAATCGATACAATTTCGTGGCGCTTTAATAAGGTGAGGGTTTAGCATGAGGTTCCCCTTGGCAGAGCAACTGCCCCACTGCTTTTGCATCAACATGACACGAAAACTAGGCATACCCTCAACCCATGTCGCTTTTGGTAAAAGCACAGCCAGCCTCTGGTGAAACACTTTTTCGGCGCGGACTCTATACCAATTTCGAACTAAAGCTTTCACCATAGCTGTTTTGTTATCATTGAACCGTGGCAATGTAACTTGCAGTTTTCCAGTCATCATCTTAGCGCTGGCAATGGAATCGCCGTCTTCAATAACCTTGAGAACGTAACGCTTTCCAAGATAAAAAAGCATCTCGCCGCTAATGTACTGCTTTTTCTGCACATACTCCTGATGGGTTCGAAACGCTTTCAGGTTTTGATATATCCACGACGCTCTCTTCATTACCGCATCGTGGATATCGCCTCTCAAGGCATCCTCTGGAGCAAAAACAATCACTTCACAACTGGGTTCTATGCTAATGGTCACTTTGCGCTTTGGCTGAGATTGAACCGCTCTGCGAACCACTTCATAGCCGATCGCTTCATCACCATAAACAAAGCTGTACACTTCGCTGTCTGTTTCCTTTGAAGAAATTGCCGTCACGATGAAGCCCTGCTTGCCCCATAACCGTTACCCCCTAAACGAGTGATCTTGATGACTTCTTCGATCACCGCTTTTGCCTTGTCCATTCCAATCGCTTTGAATAAGGTGGGCAGAAGCGCCCTGCGAATCTGATTTTCTATCTCACTGGGGTTAATTGAAAACTCTGCCACCGCTTTGGTGACTACCGCATCAATCTGTATTGCATACGCCAATTGCTCTTGTTCCGATAACGTATTTTCCCCTTCTAATTCACCGATAAATAAACCGTAATACGCCTTGGCATATCGTTTGGTTTTGGGGGGTAAATCTGAAAAAAGGGCGTCTGGTATCGTCTCAATATTTCGCTCTTTTATTTGCTGCTCTAAATCTGCAAATAGGAGGTACTGCTTTATGGGCGCGTCAAACATCTCTTTTGTCTGCTCGATTGCCTGCTTGAGTAACTTGGAGAAATATTCCTTGGCGTAAGGATCATCTTCAAGGTCTTGATCAATGGTTTTTCGGATACGCCCCGTGATGACATCCTTTTGGTTTCGCGCTTCTTGGGTAGACATCTTTTTAGGGTCTTTTCGCTCCCCCATATTTCCTACCAAATACGCCCCTTTCGCTTCTTGGATCTCTACCCCACCAATGTGTTTATCGAGCATAGTGCGAATGCTTTCAGAGTACTCATCATAATCCACGGTTTCTTCCGCTTCCTGACGCACGATTTTTCTCAAATCTGACATCCGCTTAAGAGTCTGCTTGTAAAGATCGCGCTTGCTCAGCTTAGTCTCTGGGTCAATAGCATCGAAACGTTTGTCTTCAAAATACGTGGCAGACTGAAGCGCCACCTTCATGCAATTGGCAAACTCCGTCAGTGCGATGTAAAAATCGGCACGCTTCTTCAAGTTCAAATCGGTTAACTGTCCGTCAATCAGTTCGATACGCGGCGTGAAAACGCTGAGCAATGCTGGAAAATCGCCCGTATTTTCTACCTCACTAAAAAATGACCAAAGCTGTTTATATAGGCTAGGAAGCTTTTTGTACTCCGTATCCATGCTGTGATACAAGCCTTTGATGTCTTCGATGTCGTAGCCACCTTGAGTTCTTTCCGCTAATTGCTGGTAGCTCTCGATGGTGGTATCCAGCTCCGTTAATACACCATAGTAATCAATCAAATAACCAAACTGTTTCTTTTCATGAAGGCGATTGACCCGCGCTATGGCTTGAATCAAATTGTGTTTTTTTAATGAGCGATCAATGTACAACACCGTGTTTTTGGGTTCATCAAAGCCCGTCAACAGCTTACTCACTACGATCATCAAATCTGGACCGTCATCCTGAGCAAACGCGTTTATCTGGCGATCGGTGTACTTTTTCTCGTCTTCACTGCCCACATTCTCTTTCCACCAGCGTTGAACAATCGGCGTATCTTCATCCTCAACAGAGTTATGGGCTTCCCTTGTGTCTGGCGGCGACATCACCACCGTAGACGTTACCTTTCCAATGTCATCTAGAAATTGTTTGTACTTGATCGCTGTGGTCTTGTTACGGCAGGCGAGCTGCCCTTTTAAACCTTGTTGTTTGAAGTTCTGAAAATGGTCGGAAATATCATGAGCAATGAGTTCCAGGCGACCTTCGGTTTGGTATATCTGACCTTTCTGAGAGAACTTTCTTTTAAGATCGGTTTTCTGCGATTCCGTCAGCTTTTCCGTCATGCGATCAAACCAGGCATCAATCGCTTTGTCATTGGTGCTTAAATCCGGCTTTCTCTCTTCATACAACAGAGGAGAAACCGTTTTGTCTTCCACCGCTTGCTGCATGGTATAAGAATGAATGATTTGACCAAATTTACCTTCGGTTTTGTCTCCTTTCAGCAAAGGTGTACCGGTAAAGGCAATGTAAGCGGCTTTCGGAAGCATTTGCTGCATGCGGATGTTGTTCTCACCGTTCTGGCTACGGTGCCCTTCATCCACCAAAACAATAATATCAGCACTTTCGTTGTAACAATCGGGCTGTGTTATCGCGGTACGGAATTTATCCACAATCGAAAAGATAATGCGCTCATTTCCTTTGCCGATTTGTTTGGCAAGATGGCTCCCAGTGGTGGCTATGGCAGACTTTTTGTCGACTTCTGATAGCGCGCCGCCAGAGGTAAAGGTACGCGATAATTGCGATTCTAAATCCACGCGGTCGGTCACCACCACCACTCGACATTTGGCGAGTTCTTTAAACCAGATAAGTGCTTTAGACAAAAACACCATGGTGAAGGATTTACCAGAACCCGTCGTATGCCAGATAACGCCGCCATTTCGAGCGCCTTTTCGCTTACCGGGTAAGGTGTCATCGAACGACGTCACGCGTTCTATAAGTGCTTTAATACCAAAAACCTGCTGATAGCGCGCCACCACCTTGCCGACTTTCTTGTCAAAGAGCGTGTATAGACGCGTCATTTCTAATAACCGATCATGGCGCAGTAATGACACCAACAACCTATCTTGATCGGTGACTTGCAGCGCCCCGCCACGGATTAAACGTAAGTATTCGTCCTTCACTTCTTCAGATCGGTGATCAAAGAGACGATCGAGCTGCGATTCGGTCAGCGCAGTGTTCTTTAGTTGATGAAATTCGGCTTCGGCTATCGCTTCTTCTTTCCACTTAGCCCAAAACTTGGATGGCGTACCACAGGTGCCATAACGCCCCTCCAAACCGTTCACAGATAACAAAAGCTGGCTGTAAGCAAAAAGATGGGGAATTTCATCACTCTTTTGGTTGCGAAGGTTCTGAGAAATCCCTTCCGCGACCGTTGGTTTACCTGAGTGGGAAGAATCGGGACGCTTGGCTTCAATCACCACCCACGGAAGCCCGTTAACAAAGCAAACAATATCGGGGGTGCGTTTGCCTGTACCATGCGAGTTGGTTACATCAAATTCCTCGGTAAAGTGGTAATGGTTATTGCTCGGGTTTGTCCAGTCGATGATCTGGATGGTTGGGCTGGCTTTCTTGCCGCCAACAAACTCCGTTACCCCGATACCATAAGTCAGCGTATCGTAGAGCTTTTCATTTGCCTCCTTTAACCCTAGGTTCATGGCAGGTGTCAGTTCATGGATTATCTTATCGATAGAGGCTGGCTGAAGTTTGCGCTTTTCACCCATAAACAGGTAGGTTTTCTCTTGCAGAGCTCGGCGCAAAATATCGGGAAGGATGACGGTAGAACGATTCCCTCTTATCGCATTGCATTGAGAGGGTGGAATAAAGGTGTAGTTTAATTGGGTAAGAAGAGCGAGCGCCGGAATTTTAGCGCTCTGCTCTTCACGGAAATTGGGCAACATCAGCCTTTATCCTTATTATTTGAGACTTGTGCCAATAGATGTTGGCGCTCTTTTTCGAGTTGCTGGCGCAGTTCTTCTTCGGTTGGAAGTTCCAGCATATATTTGGAAGCAAAGAGATGTTCGCTGTCGTTAAGCACGGAATATTTCGCCACGGTATGGTTATTTTCAGTGCATAAAATCAAACCAATGGTTGGGTTATCGTCTTTCTGGCGTTTCTTTTCTTCGTACATGCGCACATACATGTCCATTTGCCCAACATCTTGATGAGTCAGCTTGTGCATTTTTAGGTCGATAAGCAAAAAGCACTTTAGGTGAAAGTTGTAAAACACCAAATCGATGTAGTAGTCGCCATCGTCGGTTGAGATCCTTTGCTGCCTTTCAACAAAAGCAAACCCTTTGCCCAGCTCCAACAAGAACTTTTGCAAATTGTCGATGAGTGCTTGCTCCAGTTCACTTTCTTGCAGTGTGCCACTTGGTAGCCCAAGGAAATCAAAGATGTAAGGATCTCTTAAATAGTCTTTGGCGGTAACCGCAAGCTCAGATGTTTTCTGTTCCGCTTCATCAAGGACAGGCTGAATATCCTGCTGTTTGGCTTGGGTTGCCAGTAAGCGTTCGTAATAGAGTGCGCCTATTTGCCTGTCTAGTGCTCTTGCCGACCACCCTTGATCAATGGCTTCGTTCATGTACCAATGGCGAGCTTGCTCATTTTCAATTCGTGTGAGCGTGCGATAATGTGTCCACGATAAATTGTGACGCAGTGCGTCACGATTCGGAAAAGCGAGATAAAACAAACGCATATTTCGTAGGTTAGACGCATCAAACCCCTTACCAAACTCTTGAGTGAGTGAGACGGAGAGGTGCTTAAGTACCTGTTTTCCGTACTCTGCGCGTGCCTGCCCTTGCTGCTCATCCTCCACTATCAGCCGACCAATTTCCCAATAGGTTTGCACCATGGCGGTATTGACGGCAACGGCAACCTGCTTTCGCCCCTGAGCGAGCAATTGTCGGATATTGGCAAGCAAAGCCGTTTGTTCACCTTGAGGCGTTTTATCGCTCATTACGCTATTTCCTATTCAAATTCGTCGCCCACTTAACACGCTTCGCCAGAGGATAAAACGCCTGTCTCCAGCGTGCGCCCCTGATGGTCGTGCAACGTCACGCCTTGCTCGGTTTTCCAGTCTACCCATCCGTTTGAGGTGCCTAGCAACAAACACATAGACGCGCCGCTTGGCGTGCGAAACAAGTAGTCGCGCTGAAACACAAAACGGTTGCCTTCGGTCGATACAATCCCTTTATCTAGCAATGCGTCGCGTTTATCGTAAAACCGTTGGTCGGTTTTTCTTTTTGTTGTCATGGGTGCGGATGAACCTTTTAGCACCACCATGCCTTCGTTGGTGTAAATTCCTTTGGCGTTTACGCCTGCTCGGTTACACACAAAGGTTTGCTCGGCTTTGGTTTTTGTTTGTTCCGTAAGGGGTTCAAATATGGGGTAGCCCAATGTCGCTAACAGCAAACTGCCCACATCATGAATTTCATCGCAGTCCGCTTTCAATGGAATAGTCGTGTGAGTATTCTGACCACCATTGCGGTTAAGCAGGTCATAGCGCTGACACGTTCTGGCTTTTTCAATGGACAGTGATTCCAGATACGACACATGGGATTGCATGAGGTTGTTGGTGAGTGAAACCAGCACCAGTGCTCGCTCCCAGTCTTTATTTTCGTCTCGGTGATGTTGCATTAACCTGGCACCCACTTCACTCGACTGCCCGATATAGCACTCCTCTTTGTTGTCACCAGAAACAAGAAAATACAACCCCACTTGTTTGGCTTCCGGCATATTAACAAAGTCGGCAATGTTGCTGCGAGGCACTTCAATAACGCGAATAATCGATGTGGTTTGTTCTGCAATACGAATACCCGAAGGGTCACCACTGGGCAAAAATATCTGAATAGTACGAGGGCGTTTGGTATTCATGACACCTCCTCCAATTCATCCACTTTCACTCGGCGCTTGCCCGTTAATAGCTGCTGCATCAGTGCCTTCTTTTCTTGTTTAAAGTGCGCGAGTTTGGTTTCCAGAGTTTCGATTTCTTTATCGGCAGCGGTGAGGACAGAGGCGATTTTTTGCTGTTCATTAGTGTTTGGAAGATTTACGCTTATTTTTAATAGCTGAATCTTCGATAAGTTGTAGCGCGTAGCCCCTTGAGCTAATACAGATATAGATCTTCTAACTTGGTTAGCTCTAAGCAAGAACTGCATAAACTCAGGTACAGTTTTATCTAAATTATTAGGTCTGAAACCGAAGCAGAATGAATTAAGGTAAATAGATTCGCTAGGTACTACCAGTATTACAGAAGACATACCGACTTCTTCAGGCGTTTCTGAAGAAGTTGTGAAAAAAACATCACCGTACTTAACTACATTTTGCTTTTCATCACGATTGATCTTCACCTTATCAAGTTGATCAATTCTTACAGATGAATTGTTAAAAATATTGATATAGGGGATATATTTTGCCCCATCTCCAAAGTCTTCCTTAGTTTTTCCTGTTAATCCATTAAATGTGTGACCAAGTTCTCTTAACTTAACCTCTTCCCACTCCCCCTCAAAAGCCTTCCCAGTCTCAGGATTCACCAGACGCTTTTTGCCCGTTAACAACTGTTGCATCAGCGCTTTTTTCTGCTGTTTGCTGGTTTCAATCAGCTTTTCGGTTTTGGCAATGGCTTTATCCCAAGTGGATAGGATTTTGGCGATTTTTCGTTGTTCTGGGAGTGGGGGGATAAGAACCGGAAATTCCTTTAACTGAGTGGAATTTATACTAGCTAAATTAGTACTACGTTTTGCACAACTCAAAAAGTATGTCTTGCCATAATGGCTACCTGATAAAGCTGCCAAAAAAGAAGGAATTAGGACGCTTTGATCTACGCGAACAGCAAAAACATGATTCTGATTTAAGCAAGGTTCTATCTGCCCTTTCCATACGTCCCCACGCCCGAGTTTATCGAAATCCCCTCCTTCGGTCATCAAGACATCTCCAGCTTGCAAAGAATATCTTTCTAAATGATGACGTTCGATTTGTATTGTTTTCACTTCAGATAGATCGATGTAACCGTCTTGAACATTAGCGACTCTTAGGTACGGGACTTCAATGGGATCTTTTAACCCCTTTTTTCCTTTGGCTGCACCTGTTCTAACATCAGCAACTTTTATTAAAGGTTTACGTTCCCACCCACTAGGCACCATAACCCAACTCCCTTAGGTAACCCGCCATCTCTTTTTCTAGCTCGGCGAGCTCGCCTTGCAGCGCCAGGCGTTCTGTACGAACGGCGACAAGATCGATTTCTTCCTCTTCTTCAAAGGTATCGACATAGCGTGGAATGTTCAGGTTAAAGTCGTTTTCAGCTATCTCTTCAGGCGTGGCGAGGTACGCGTATTTATCCACGGTTTTTCTGGCGTTGTAGGTATCGACAATTTTCTGGATATTGTCGTCTGTTAACAGGTTTTGGTTTTTACCCGATTTAAACTCACGCGAGGCATCTATAAACAGCACGTTGTTGTCTTGCTTGTGTCGCTTAAAGATCAGAATTGCCGCGGGAATACCCGTACCAAAAAACAGTTTTTCCGGTAAGCCGATCACCGCATCCAGCAGGTTTTCTTCAATCAGCTTTTGGCGAATTTTGCCTTCTGCCGACGCACGGAATAGCACACCATGTGGCACCACCACACCCATGCGCGCCCCTTTGCTTGAAGTAGAGGCGGGGTTCATGGTTTCAATCATGTGCAAAATAAACGCGTAGTCGCCTTTGGTTTTAGGTGGGGTTCCTCTTTCAAAACGGTGGTAAATATCATCATTGGCGTTTTCATGCCCCCACTTATCCAAAGAAAACGGCGGGTTGGCGGTCACCACATCAAACTCTAACAGTTCTTCTTTCCCACTCACTTTTAACTTGGGGTTGCGGATGGTGTCGCCCCATTCAATACGGTGGTTGTCTTCCCCATGCAGGAACATGTTCATTTTCGCCAGCGCCCAAGTGGAGTTGATGGACTCCTGTCCATATAACGCGTAGTTCTTTGAACCTTCAAAGCGCCTTCTAATATGGTTACCGCATTTCAATAGCAAAGAGGCAGACCCGCAGGCTGGGTCACAGATGGTATCGCCCGGCTGAGGGTCGAGCAAAATGGATAGCAAGTCAGAGACTTCCGGCGGTGTATAGAATTCGCCCGCGGTTTTTCCGCTGCCAGCCGCAAAGTGTTTGATTAGGTATTCGTAGGCATTACCAATAATATCGAGGTTACCGACTCGGCTGGGTTTCAGGTTGAGGATTTCTTTGCCAAAATCTTCCAGCAAATGGCGCAGTAATTCGTTTTTTTGTTTTTCATCGCCCAGTTTGTCGGTGTTATAAGTGATGTCCTGGAAGACATTTTTTAGCTTGGAACCATTGTCTTCTTCAATGGCGTGCAATACTTGATCGATACGAGTGCCGTTGCCTGCCAGATGCCTGCGCTCATACAGGCTGTAAAAGTTGGCTCTGAAGGTTTCGATGACGTTGTCTTCATCGTCGGTGATGTCTACCATCGGCAATTGAAAACGTTCACTGTTCATCATTTCTTCAATCAGCTCTGGCTCATCGCCGTATTCAGCCTTGTAGTTGTCGTAATGATCCTGCCAAACATCCGAAATGTATTTCAGGAAGAGCATGGTAAGAATGAAGTCTTTGTAGGTATCGGCACTAATGGTGCCACGGAAGGTGTCGCAAGCCGCCCATACTGCGTTGTTCACTTGTTCTTGTAGGTTGGAAACTTGGCTGGTGTTCTCTGACATGGTTGGTAATCTCTGATATTTCTATAATTCGTGCAGTTGCATTCGCGTTATTTTAATTGATACGAATAAAAACAAAAGGTAATTAAGGTACTCTCGCTATTGCGAAGGTACCTTTTTAAGAAATCAAAGATTGAAACGTACAGTATGGCTACAGCTGCCCCATATCCACTTTATGGGCGATATCTTTCATTACATCAATCAAGCCATGGTCAAACAGCAGGGCATCGGTAAAGGTGTAGGACTTTGACCACGTACTGTTTTTTTCTTTTCTGTCTAAGGTAACAAACGCATAACCGCCACCATTATTGCCATCGGCATTAAAGGCGCGCCTCAGTTTCAATCGCTCCCCGTCAACCGTACCAATGTCATTAAAGATGCCTTTGGGTAACCCGCCTTCCGCTTCGGTTTTAAAAAATTTGCCTTCCATCGTGTCTAAGAACCAACGCATGCCCTGTTTAGGGAATTCGATTTGGTAATGCAGCCACTTACTCTTACCTGTGCGCTTGTTCGTGAAATATTTGGTGTCAGCAATGATGAGGTAGCCGTCTTGAATCAAAAAGTAAAATGTATTGCCAATATCCGTTTCATCAGAGAGCGTCGCAACAAGGTTGGGGTGCTGTGCGACCGTGAGCGGGTCAATCTCTGGAAATAGTGTCATGATTTATCCTTATTGTTGCTTAAATGAAGGCGCAAAATCGCCCCCTCTTGCTCTAACTTGCCCAACGTTTGTGGGTTTTTATCCCAAGTGAAGGTCTCACAAGGACCGTAGTCGATGTCATCATCCATCTCCCCGAACGGCGTGTTCGCATAATCCACGCTGATGTCTTTGGTGACACCATTACCCAGAAAATGTTCATTGGCTCCCAAACCTTGCGCCATTTGGTGACGCGTTCGGAGGGTATCGGCTTGGCTGTCGGTAAAACCCAACTCCTGGCAGTAATCCAAAAACTCTTTCTGTTTGTTAAGTTGAGTCCCATCTTCCTTCGCCGACTCAATGACCTGTTCGTAATACTGGCTGAATTCCGGAGTCAGGCACGGGGCAACGTATTCTTGGCTCTCTTCAAATTCTGTTGCCAACTCTGTTTTTGTGAATTCACTCATCTTGTCGTATGTTGGAATAAAGCTGTGCATATCACCCAGCTCATCGGCTTTTTGATGGTCAATCAACACCATGGTGTATTTGGCGTTTGGATCGTAGTCAATACCCACAGCTTGACATAATGCTTCGGGGTCCGTGTCGCCATGCTCGGCTTGAGTAAAGGTGGTCGTCCAGTAACGCGTAGTGCTGGCTCCTTTTGGCACGTACCCCAAGTGACCCTCATCCCCCGCGTATTGTGTTTCAATGGTTCTGACCAGTAAAGGTTCATCTAACCCTTTCGCCACGATGTCGCGCTTATCAGCCGTAGAATACGCAGAACCGGGCAAGGTTGCCTCACCTTCTCTTGCGGCTTCAACGTATTTCTTGGCTTCTTTCAACCGTGCTTTGGCTTGCTCAAAGGTTTTTGGTGGTGGTTGCTTAGGGGCACGATAACGGTCGCCAATCAAGACCGTTGGATTACCTACGACTATCTTGCCGCCGTGGCCGGTACCATCCCCCATGCGTGCGGCAGGTTTGCCATTAATAAACACCGAGCCAGAGCCTTGTTTGATAGTGTCCGGTGGTCCAATGCAGACTAAAGTGTCACCTTTTCGAGCGGCAGGTAAGCCACCAATCAGCACATTGCCTGAGCCACTGACCACAGGCCCTCCAACATGAGGAATTTTTCCCGTAACTTTAGGACAGACGTGTGCAGAAGTGACCGTTGCGGCAGGTTTTCCCATATAAATACACACCATAAAATGAACAATGGTGCATATAATGATCGGAGAGAACTTTTAACTCAAGATCGTTATTTCGCCACTTTCTGCTCGATATGAATATTTAGTGATAAATCAAGATTTGAATGTAAATTCCAAATCGGTAAATTGCTTAAAACTTAGACTTACCGACTCGTTCTTCATGAAGTTACCTGATTTTCAAAGGTAAACCTAAGAAATGCATACAACAGGCTAAACTTGCTGGGATACCATGTTGCACTGGCACATATTCAGGTTTCGAAGAACAAACTGGCAAGAAGTCAGTGCAAACCAACTGGCAATAAAAACGCGGCGTAAAGGTAGATTAGACGTAACAACTTTGAGTCATCAGCTGAGTGATAAGCCCGATGCCCAGAAACGAAAAAGGCGTTAGCAAGTCAATACTTGCTAACGCCTAAAATAATGGCACGCCCTGAAGGATTCGAACCTTCGACCACATCCTTAGAAGGGACGTGCTCTATCCAGCTGAGCTAAGGGCGCGCTACAGGAAGAGGATTATACGAGATGATTGAACAAGGTCAACGAATTTATCTAACATTCTGATTCGAATGACCAAAAAAAAGCCGGAATGGAGAAAAACACAGCGAGAGCCCCACTAGCAATCGTTTGCTTAATGGATATTGTCATTTTTTTTTGCGACAATACGCCAAAAATTCAGCCCCATAACCTCAAGGAATACCATGTCTGCTCAAAATATTGATGGCAAACTCATTTCTCAAACTGTTCGTTCAGAAGTTGCAGCACGTGTGAAAGCACGTACTGATGCAGGGCTACGCGCACCAGGCCTTGCTGTGGTTTTGGTTGGAGAAGATCCAGCCTCTCAGGTTTACGTAGGCAGCAAGCGTAAAGCCTGTGAAGAAGTCGGTTTTGTTTCTAAGTCTTTTGACCTTCCTTCCACTACTTCAGAAGAAGAATTACTCGCTTTGGTCGATGAATTGAACCAAGACGGTGAAATCGACGGTATTCTTGTTCAACTTCCTCTTCCGGCAGGCATCGACAGCACTAAGGTTTTAGAACACATTACACCGCATAAAGATGTAGATGGTTTCCACCCGTACAATGTGGGTCGCTTGTGCCAGCGCATCCCTAAGTTACGCTCTTGTACGCCAAAAGGCATCATTACTTTATTGGATCGCTATAACATCGAGACGCATGGTAAGCATGCCGTTATTGTTGGGGCATCGAACATTGTAGGTCGACCGATGACTCTTGAGCTGCTGCTTGCAGGCTGCACGACAACGACGTGCCATCGATTCACTAAGGATCTAGAACACCATGTAAGGCAAGCGGATATCGTTGTTGTTGCGGTAGGAAAACCAAACTTTATTCCGGGCGCTTGGATTAAAAAAGGCGCGGTCGTCGTTGATGTCGGTATCAACCGTCTAGACTCAGGTAAATTGATTGGCGATGTGGAATACGATGTGGCAAAAGAAAACGCGAGTTTTATTACACCAGTCCCGGGTGGCGTCGGTCCGATGACTGTTGCAAGTTTGATTGAAAACACGATGTTGGCGTGCGAGCAGTACAACAGCTAGCCCCTGCTGCCGTCACTAAATTGAATCAGGCAAGATTGATTCCTACAAAAAAGCGAAGCACTGATGCTTAATGCCGATCGTTTAAGACTCTTGAACGATCCTTAATAGTCTTCATAATCGGTCCCAGATATGTATCTGGGACCGATTTTTTATGTCTGAATTTTCTTTAGAACTTCAAGCTACTGCTGAATTTCAACTCTCCGAGTCTATTGACTCATTTAGGAAGAATATTCCTGTTGAATGGATTTC
>NZ_JAAUWT010000011.1 GCF_014694455.1 Vibrio sp. S9_S30
TTGACCAAGCCACTTGGATGAGCGCTTGTACTCAACTGGAAAAAGGTACGGTCGTTGGCTGTGAAACCACCATCAAACACGCGATGCCGAAACTAAACAGAAAGCGCATATCCGGTTTTCGGTTACCGGATAGCTAACACTTCCTTCAAGCCAAACCACATACCTCAAACTATTAAACCAATATCCACACTGGTGGTTTTGCATACCTCAACATCATGAAAATAAGAGGTATTCTTCATTTTCTAGGCATATACCCCATGTATTGAACTCAATTCCATTGATACGAGTAGCGCTTGGATGAGCGACAGAAAAACACTTCTAGATTTTTCTTAAAGTGTGTGTCCCTGTTATTTTGCTCTAATTAATTTTAATTCCCATTCTTTTAATTATCAGTTATTTTCACTTTAAATCTTTCAGCTATCTTATTTTTTCTACCTGCAATCTCATCAAGTATTCTCTCTTCTATATGCTCGGATTTCCATACAGAAGCTCGCTCAAGCCCAATACAATCTTCTGGTCTAGCATGATACTCACGCCCATCTTCATCACTTATGAAACATTTATCTAAGTTACTCTCATTTTGCATGAAGTAAGCGACTAATTTATTCATTTCACAAGACAATTGAACACGCCCAATTTTCTCCCATTTTTTAAAAGCAGTATCACAAGTTGTTACCGAAAAAAGTACTTCGCTTTCTGTTATAAATCTCAGATCTGAAATAGGAGTATCAGTAAGAAGTTTAAAGTAGGATACTTGTGAGTAATGTCGAACCAAACCATAAGCAAACTTACCTCCCTCAAGTTTAATCAAAATTACCGTGCCCGGATTAATATATTTCCTACCCATCACATTCCTTTATACGTAATTAGATTATCGACCAAAATACTCATTTCCTGTGTATTCATGCTTTTCTTCGCGAAATTCTCTATTCGCAGCCTCATGAAAAGCTCTTCTAAAGAACATAAAAGGACAGTCACTTTTATTGTAGGCTCAACTTTGGAAGGAGGCGAAAATTTTCCAGCAGGAACTTCTAACGTAACTTTGACTTCAACTTTTCTAAAAGTGTCTGTCCCACTTATTTGCTGTTTTGTAGCAAGGCTTGATCATTGGTCTCAGTGTTTGAGTGAACTTAGCTGATCAGATCGTGGGTTAATGATTTAGTTCCCTGAATTTAGGAAACAAAGCCCTTTTTAGGCAAATACCCCAAGTATTGAACTCAATTTCGACGATACGAGTAGTGCTTGGTACAAGCGGCAAGACGACACTTCAAGATTTCTAAAAGTGCCTGTCCCACTTAATTCCACCTGTCCCACTTAATTCCATTGGTCTCAGTGTTTGAGTGAACTTAGCTGATCAGATCGTGGGTTAATGATTTAGTTCCCTGAATTTAGGAAACAAAGCCCTTTTTAGGCAAATACCCCAAGTATTGAACTCAATTTCGACGATACGAGTAGTGCTTGGTACAAGCGGCAAGACGACACTTCAAGATTTCTAAAAGTGCCTGTCCCACTTAATTCCACTTGAATTTCTTCCTACTTAATTTCATGTCCCACTTAATTAAGAAGACACTTCAAGACTTTTCTAAAAGTGTCTGTCCCTTTTATTTTTTAATCCAACCCAAGAAGAACTCGCTTACGTTTTTCATTAGCTGAAATATTCGATACAAACAACCCAAAATCAAAATCTTCATTTTGAACAAATGGTGTTGGGTCACCAGAGAATTTTTTAGAACTATCCAACACGTAGTTAAAGTGGGCGATTTCTTTTCCAGCCTTTTTGACTATAAGTTGTCTTTTATTAAAATCTTCTCCACTAACAGTGACAATCACATCATCTGTTAAAGGAAAACACTGCTCTCCAATTCGAAAAAACAGCCCTTGACCAAATTTGTATAGCGCTACAAAAACAGTCGACATAATCGCATATATCCCTTCCGTACTGGAAGGAGTATTGCCACCTAAATCATTCCGTGATGCAATCGTAAACCTACCACTGTCATGATCATACTTTGCCAACTCATCGTACTTATCATTGGACTGTAACCAAATCATCACATTTCCTCCTCTTAAAGCCCCAAATCTTTGCCGCCAGTTCTAGTTGCACTCTCGATTATATCGTCCCACGATTTACCACGCCCTCTAAGGTAATCAATTGAAGGACCAAGTTTGTCTCCATATTTCTCGATGTTTCGAGAGTAGATTTTTTCGAGCATATTAGACGGAGTTAAGTTTTTATACTCAACACCTAATGCTCGCCTTTCACCATGAAGTGCTCTAGCAATGTCTTCGCTAGAAACTCCAGCTTTACGCATTTCAGCAGCCTTAATGGCTAAAGCGTTGACCTTACTTACATATTGCTGCCTTAGCCCAAGTCCAAATCTACTTACGCTCCAAGCCAATGCACCTCGAACACCATGCACAAGCCCAACACCTGCACTATATACTCCTAATACTATATCCGCTGGTCCCATCGAAGGATATACGCATCCATTGCAATCGTCATTAGCAGAAAGAGGTTCTTGATGGCGAAAAGATGGGTCATTAAAGTTACTAAGATAATTATAGACATCTGGGCCATCCTCATAACCCACCCCGATATCGATAAGATAATCAATAGCGTCAAGTTGAATTCGATCATTCCCTTTAAACGACTCTCTTGCTTCATCACCAGTTAGCCTCTCGCTAGGAAGACTATCCGTATCTGCATACCATCTAGGCTTGTCACCCGTATTCCGACCATTTCGATCAAAGTGTGTCTTATTGCCAGAATCACTTGTATGAACAGATCGTCCTGTCCCCTCAGAACCTCCACCAAATTCAACCAACCTAAACCCTGTCGGATCAATATACTTCAGCGGGTTATTCCACACATACGCATAGCGGTTAAAGCTATTCGTTACAAACGGTGCTTGAATCACCGGATCCGCACTCACAAATCGCCCTAGGGTTTGGTCGTACACCCGCCCGTTCATGTGGATCAGCCCGACTTCTTCGATTTCCTCGTGGCCAGTGTAGCCTCGATTGGTGAGCACCATTTGCTCGACGTAATTGTACTTGGTGTTGGTTTCACGCTGCGATGTGATATCGCGCTGCTTACCAAAGGCATCGTAACTGCGGCGCTCGACCACGTAACCGTACAAATCGGTGATCATATCCACGGAGTTCAGCGCGTCGTAGTGTAAAAAGCGCACTTGCTTGTTGGTAATGGAGCCATCCGCGTTTTCAGATTGACTGTTTAGGGCAATCAGCTTGCCTTCGGCGTACACAAAGTGTTGGTGCTGAACCTCGCCTGTGGCGACATCGGTCACCCGCTCGTAGGTTTTGTCGATGTAAACCGTGGTTTGAGTGCCAGATACCTTCTTATAGCGATTGTGGTTGGCATCGTAGCTGAACGAAACGGTTTTGCCGTTACGCGTGATTTCGCTTGGCTTGTTGAATGCCGTCCAGCTTAGTGTGCGCTCGGTGCTGTTGTTGCTGCGTTTGGCGCTCACCATGTTACCCACAGCGTCGTATTGGTACGTTAGCCCATTTGCTTTGGTTACGGCGTGTGGACCTGCCCCAATGCTGCTGTATTCATAGGTACCCGATACCCCTGTTTTGCTTAGGATATTACCAATGGAATCGTAGCTGAACGCGCTGTTTTTGGTGACGTTTGCGTGGTTGCTGCCGTTATCGAAGACGATGTTGTTGGTTTTAACGCGATCCAGCCCATCGTAGGTGTAGTAGTCGCGAATGCCTAACGATTGGTCGTAACGTTGGGTCACGTTGTTGTGATCATCGTACTTATATTCCAACCAACGAGTCGAATCGGATGAACCTACAAAGGCATTTTGCTTGCCGGTGATGTCCTTGTAATGATGGCTGAGCACCTGCCCCGTTTTGTGGGTGGTGATCATCATTGGTTTGCCCGTCGATGCGCTGTGATAGTAGGTGTTGACTAACCCATTACCCAAGGTTTCCGACAGCGTATGACCGTAGGCATCGGTTTCGCGGCGTTGCCAGTAAACTTGGTACGCACCAGAGTTGTTCGCCGCCGCTAATTCAGCATTGGTTTTGATGGATTTGAGGTGATCAAGCTGGTTTTCCTCGTCCTTTATTTCACCTTGGCACGTGGTTGGCCTTGTGACTTCTGAGCTGTCCCCCACGAGGTAGTTGGTGGCTTTACAATACACTTCACTGAGTTGTTGTACCTTATCCACCAAGGTCAACAAATCCCTGGCTAAGTCGGTGTAGTAGCGATAGTGTCTGTTGGAAATGTCCGCCGCTTGCTGCAAATCGTCTGCACTGAACACCAGTTCTTGCTGGGTGGCAGAATCGGTATTGGCACCGTAGGCGTCCTTTGCGGCTATCAAATTCAGCGTGCCGTTTTTGTCGTAATCGACCACACGGAAATCGCCCGCGGGTGTCAGCCCCATCTGTTTAAAGTCGCTATCACTCATCCCAGTATTGATGATGCTGGATTGATAATTGCGCATCCCATTTTGAGTGCTGGTCAAGTGCTGTTGAAGCTCGTAGATGGCACCATCTAGGGTAATGTCTAACGGGATAGACACGTCATCGTGCAAGATCACCCATGTAGCAGGGCGAAGGTAACAGTTGCCATTGGCATCGCACCAGCGCTTCAGCCTGAAGATGTTCTCCGAGCCTAAGATTTGCAGGGAAGCCGAATCTAAATGGTGCAGCCCAATGGTTTTGGCGTTGTATTCATTCGCTTTGTTTTGGAAAAAGGTTTGTTGCTGAGCGTAGCGCTGCGCTTTGTTCAGGTATTCCCTAGCTACATTCAAAGTTTGCTCTATAAGCTGACTAATGGCTTCTTGAAAACTTGGATCGGTAAATGCCTTGTCCGCATAGGTGTAGGGGCTTTGAATTTGCGACAGATAGCCTTGTGGGTTGTACACGTAATCCAACGCCAATCGGTTACTGGCGTTCGTTGCACGGCTTAAATTGATGGGTGCGCTTGCCGCCGAGTTGTCTGCACCGTTCGGGCGAACTTCACGGGTTAGCCGCTCAAAATCGTCGTAGAAATACAGTGTGCTGAACTTGTCGCCATCCACAAACGTGGCTTTTTCTGCCAACAGCCCATTCGCATGGTAGTAGAAATCGCTGTTGCTGCCGTGACCCGACATAGCCGTCAGGGCACCCAGTGAAGCTGTGCCTCGCCCGTCGTACACCCATGTTGAGGCGGCACTGCTGCCGTCTTTCTGGTATACCTTACGCCCTAGCGAATCGTAGCGATAAGTTGTGGTGACACCGTTGGCGTCTTGCTTTTCAAGCAGTTCACCTACGGCGTTGTATTGGTATGTCCATTTGCCTAAGTCTGGATCATCCAGTTTAGAGCGATAGCCTAAGTTATCGTACTCAACTTTGGTTGTGTTCCCTTTGCTGTCTATCGATGTTTTCAGCTTGCCATCGGGGAAGTAGGTGTAGGTTTGGTAGCTGTAATCCGGTTTATCTATCGCTTCTTCTTTTTTAACAATATGACCCAACACGTTGGTGGTGGTTTTATGTTTAAAGCCACGCGCATCGGTAAGTGTGGTACTAAAGCCGTTGTACTCGGTTTTCCATAACGTAACGCCTCCTGTGGCGCTCGGCTCTTTTTTGAGTTCCTCGCGGTTTAGGCTGTCGTATTCGAATTCGACGTGGAACACCGGATCGTTAATGAAGTATGGGCGGGTAACGCTGGTCTTTCTGCCGTTTCTGTCCCACTGGGTATCGGTGTACGCAATTCTGTCGTTAAAACTCTTAACGCCACTTCGTACTTCTCGCCCCGCAAAGTCGAGTTGTACCCAACTTTCTCCCCCTTGATTGGGTGTGGTTTTCACACAGCGAAGGGTTTCGGTATCGGCTATCCCACACCCTTCTGTACCTAGGTAGTCGTAGGTAACGAAGTTATTAGGGTTGCCATGCGTTTCTTTGATCACGCGACCAAAGTCATCGTATTGGTACGAGACTTTTCTGCCATTCGGGGCGGTTTCATCGACAAGCCTGCCCGATGCATCGAACGTGTATTCGGTTTTATGACCTTTGGCGTTAGTGGCGAAATCGATGTATAAGCCACTCCCATCATACGCAGTGCGCGTGGTACGGCTAGCGAGATCGGAACCCGACACACTTTGAGAGGTGACGTTTCCGTATACATCGTAGCCATATTCGGTCACCAGTTTACGCCCTGACAAACCACCAGCTTGGTACGCCGTTGGCGTAATGGTTTGTCTCCTTAGCAGACCTGTTGTGGTGTATTCAAAGTTGGAAACAGTGGTTTTTACGTCACCACTGGTGTTGTCGGTGATGCTTTGTTCGGACTGTTTAACGGCTCCGATTTGCCAGTAGTTCTCTCCGGATTCGGTGATCACTTCGGTTTGCGTCAGCGTTCGGTTGACCAGCTCTTTGGTGCCGTCGCCATTGAAATCGAAATAAGAGACGCTGCCACAAGCACTTGGGCTTGCTGCGTTAAACTCGGATTGAGTGATGGAAACCAATTCGCCTTGCTTGGCAGAATAATAGCGTTCTGTACTTGCGCTGGCACTATCAAACCGATAGTAGTGCTCCATTTTTTGAACAATAAGCGGTACATCCACATCGCCATGGATCAACACAAATTGGTCATTGGGTTTAACGTATAGGTTTCCGTCGCTGCCGCAGTATTGAGTGATGCCATACACGAACTGGCTGAACTCGGCGTTTAAATCCGTCACGTTCGAGCTATCAATAAATAGCACGTTTGAGGTGTGTTTTTCCCCTGTCGAAACGTAGCTAAATTTATCGGTTGTTGTGAATGTACCTGAGTTGGCTGCAATGCCTTTTACTGTGGTGGTCTTTTCAACCACATTACCAAAGCCGTTGGTATCTTTTTCGGTGGTGGTGGTGGTTTTTAGATGAATGCCGTCGTTGTCGTACTGTTTGACTTCCACTTTTTGAGCGTAAGTTTCGTAATACTCAACCTCATTGATACCTGTTCGGGTAACCGCTTGGTAGTTTTGGAAAACGGTCTCTTTTACGGTTTTATCGTTCTTTTTCACCGTAATTCGGGTTGGCTTACCCGCGAGTCGCAAATCTTTAACGAGGTATTTTTCTTCCTCCGCGTCATAAACACGCGGGGTAAATTCAGAAATCGTAGTTGTTTTTATCTCTGAATTTTCAGTAACCGTGATCTTATCAAAACCTAAAAAACCCAACCCTTTGCGGTGAGATTTTGCGCCTTCGTATTGATAATCGTACGTGGTTTCACTGTAGCCGTCTGGCTTTTTACTGACTTTAGAAACAAGATAGCGAGTTGGTGTTGAGTTAACGACAGGGTAATCAAAATAGCGCTGTTGGGTATGAACACTGGTGTCGGATGCAGGTTTGTACTCTATGGTGTAAACCAGCCCTTCTTCGGTAATGGTCTGGATTTTGTCTTGGGCGTAGGGGGTGGATACGTGAACAGATTTATGTTTGTCCGACTCACCTAGAATTAAATCTGTTCTGCCGTCGGAGTTTAAATCGGTAACGCCAGAGAAGTTCTCTATGCCTGTACGTAAGTGGGTACCCCAACTGATTCGTCCAAAGTGGTTTTTGTGAATGTTCTTGTTGGTGTAGAGATCTGGATAGCCATCACTATTGTAATCTACAAACGCAACTGAATCTGTACTGGTATTGGTATCAATTAATTGGTTGTAATGGCCTCTGTTAGTTGTATAACCGTTACCATTAAATAGATAGATAAGAACATGCCCAGTTGATGAAACTTCTAATGTAACAAAATCCTTATAGCCATCATTATTTACATCCACTAAGCGATATGATCTCGTGTTATCAAACACTCTTAAGGACGACTCACGATGCCCTTTTGAAGACAAATAATATTTAAATAATTTATTGTCGTAGGTTACCCAATCATCTTTACCGTCATTGTCTATATCTAAAACACTTTTTGTTGTGACATCAAACCAACTAACTATTTTATTCTCTAAACTTTTCTTACCATCTCCATCTCTATCAATTGGAATGTCCTTTGAAGCATGAGGGTGCATCCAACCAACGCCATCCCTATCATAAGAGCCAGAGCCAATATCGCCATTACAGGGACCAGAAAAGGACGGAGAGTTGATAGAGCCCTTAAGCATTGGGTTCTCATTTTGCCCTATTATTGTATCTCCATTTGGAGTTTTATAACTAGCGCAACCAAAGCCTTTTGGTTGATAAATTAAACCATAAGTTTCTTTCACCCCATCTCTTTGAACATCAAAAAATCGCGGTTTCAATATCCCAGTATTGGTCACAGTTGAAACTTCTTGATTTAGTGCATCTCGCCATTCAAAATTAATTGCATTTGAACACTCAGAAGTTCCCCCACCAGAACACATTTGCACAGACGTCAATAAACTACGGGATGTAGCAGCAGACTGGCGATACTTTAAGCTATAATTTCTAACCGTTTGCGTGGACTGGTTTTTAACGTAAATTTTGGATAGTCGCTGTGATCTTGTTAACTTTGAACCTACCAAGTACTGAAACGTCGAATCCGTTCTTGCTTCATAGTCAAATTTAACCGAGCCCCCCACATACAAAATCTCATCGATGTTATGAGTGCCCGCGACCTCGTCTTCATTGTATTTGAAGGTAATGTGGTTGTTTTTTGTATGATCGGTGATTTTATTTAACGCCCATTTGTAAATATGGGTTTGCCCTGGCAAGTTAACTTGCGCTGTATCTTCCATCCCATACTCATATACCGAGCCGTCTTTTTTCCACACCTTAAAATGGGAAGGTCCATGACCGTTGTAATTGCTTTTAAACGACACGATTTTTGAGTAGCCGTTGTTCTCTAACCGATATTCCGTTAAATGCCCACCATCTTTTCCTGAAATCGCCACCAATCTTTGACCATCTAAACAGTAGCGATCATCATCATTTAAACGAACCCCACCCCAGAGTTTGTCTTTGGCTAAGTTCTTTCCACAACGGGTAATGGACGAGAGCCCAGAGAGGTTCCAACCCATTCCGAGGTACCCGTTGGGGGAATCACTGGCGTAGCTGATGGCCAGTGAAGGCTGGTGCCCATTCCTTCCCGGTACCACATCGATTGGCAATGAATAAGTTGCCTGACCACCGGAGACATTAAAATCGCCCCGAATAGTGGGCGCTCCTGAAACAAAAGTAGTGGTCGTAGCTTGGTTATATTCATCCAAAGGGCTTGGCGGTCTCTGCGTTGAAAATGCGCAGTGGCTGTATGAAATCGAAGTGAAAGCCAAGAAAGAAAGTAAAGACAAGCTAAGGCTTCTGTTCACTGTTTTAGAGGTGGGGTGATTATTCATAATTTAATGGACCAATTCTTACTCTGGGGTTGGGAAATTTGGTGTTCTGCTTCGAGTGCAATCGAGGACACTGGGTCAACTTTTTACTCTTTTTTGACCTTAGCCTGAAGCCGTTCAAGTTCTTGGTTCAGTTCGATCAGTTCATCAGGCATGGCAATATCTTGGGGCATAGTGTGTTCAGAGAAGTCTTTTAAGTCGCCCTGAACGAGTGGCAATTCGGGGTCGTCCAAATGTTGGATGCCATGCGTTAGTGTTTGTTGGAGTTCGATAACGGGCGAGGGGTAATTTATATTCTCACTCGATTTCGTGCCTTCGGACTCAGACAAAGTGGCCTCAGGTTCTTTCTTTTCACCTTGAGCATCGAGCTCTTTTGTATCGACGGGAGTAAGGGATAGTTCTGGAATGGAGTTACCCTGAGAGTAGATAAAATAGGCTCCAATCACGCCAATTAATGCCATGAGAAGCGTCACCACGGATTTCGTCATTATATTCATTGTTCTTTAGAGTGAATGCTGAAAGGAGGGAGCATAAAAGCCATAACATTCATACGCTACCGCCCTTCCCAGTTAAGGAACTGGTCATAATGTACACGTTTCACCATACAAGCGCATTTGCATAGCTTTACAAATGTGAACGTTATCAATGATTACCAACACTGATACTTACTGAGAGTGTTGCACACCAGAACTGCCTTACAAAACCATCGCAAAGCTCATAATTAACATTTAAAATCAGAATCTTACATATTGACACAAACATAAAGTACTAAGTTTTGTAAATGTTGTCTCAAAAACTGACACTTTAATCACAAATACGCTATCGATGTCTTTTTATATAAAAATACGCATCGCTAGGTATATGATTAAATGGAATTTTTTATGAGAATTTTGAAACAAAGTGCTCTTGCAAGCTTGCTTGGGTTGTGTTCTTTTGCGTCTTTCGCAACGGTAATGCCCTCTCCTCAGATTCATCAGATCATGTTATCGGATGGGAGCTCGATGGAGGTGAGATTAAAGGGGACAAAAGAATTTCATTGGTATGAGAATAGGCTGGGCTATGCCTTAATCCAGCAAGGAAGTGAGTGGCATTACGCCGAAATGAATAAGGATAGTACTATTCCACAGCTCATTTCTACTGGTGTTACCGCTACTTCATTCTCAACTCCCCCGCATCAATCCTTACAGTTAAGCGGAGGGCAACAAAAAAAAGAAACGAGCGGTATTAAAAAAACAATCCAAAGCAGTGCAAGTACTTTTTTTGAGCGCTCTCAACAAAGTGAGCTCTACGCTTTACGTCAGAAAGCCAAAGCTTCTGAAGGCACCGTAACCTTCCAACCTTTACTGGTCGTTCAAGTTTCATTTTCAGATATTGCAATGGAAAATGATTTTACCGATCTGATTTTCTCGACAACCCAGCAAAGTGTTAAAGATTACTTTCTTAAAAACTCCTTTAACAAATACGCTATTACCCCCGCCAATGAAACCAATGGAACCGCAAATGATGGCGTTATTGATGTAGCGCTAGATATCGCTCATCCAAACTGTGTTGATAACTGCAAAAGTAAGTTTAAGCCTATTTTTGATGCCATCTATACTCAAGTCGCTCCACAGATCGATCTTGCGAGTTATGATGCGAATGGCGATAGAACGATTTCTCCAGATGAACTCTCTGTCATGTTCATCTTTGCTGGAAATGATAAATCCAGTGGCACGTTACAAACTCCCGTCATTTGGCCACACAAATGGAATCACGATCCTATTACATTAGATGGGGTAAGTATCCACACATACTGTCTATTTGCAGATTATCAAGACAATAATCAGTCCACGATGGGCGTGATCGCACATGAACTCGGTCACCTTATGCTTGCATTGCCCGATCTCTACCCTAGCAGTCACAACGATTTTCAGGGCAGCATAGATCACTGGGGGCTTATGGGCGGAGGCTCTTGGGCGATGAAGCCTGGTGACCTTTACGCGGGGCAAACGCCTTCCAATATGTTGGCATGGTCTAAGGAAGCGGCTGGGTTTATCACACCAAGACTACTGACTGATGCTGGCGATCACGTTGTTCAAACAAATGGCGATGCCGCTGTTGTCTATGTAGATCATTATCTAAAAGAACTTGGCAGCCGGATTTATCTGGAAAATCGCCGAAACCTCGATTACGACCGTTCTCTTCCCGGTGAAGGCTTACTTATCACCTCTGTTAACATTAATAACGAAGCTCGAGAATTTGGACCGATGCAGGTGCAAATTTTACAAGCCGATGGACTCAATGAGCTTGGGTATGGTGGGCTCGCTGACAGTGGTGATTTGTTTCCCGGGAGCAATCACCAAACCACCCTATCCGATACGACAGAGCCAACACTCTCTGACTTCGTAGGGAGTCGATCAGACGTTTCACTCAGTAATATCGCCAGTGATGCAAACTCGGCAACATTTACGTTGGACAACACGACCGATGGTAATAAATATGCTTGGGCAACCTCCTTTGAGCGTTCAAAAGGTTTGATAAGCGATCTAACTGTTGGTGGGTTTGCGATTGAACCTCGTGATAACACCACATTGCTAGACGGCATCCAGTTCTTTGCACACCCAACTAGCATCGCAACGCCTCAATTCAAACTTAGATTACACACTTACGAAACAGCACCCTATGTTTTAAGGGTTACCCCCGAAAGCGGTCAAGTGATCTCTGAAGGTTATATATCTTCAAACAACAGAATTATGTTCGATAACAGTATCGAGATTCCTTCTGGTAAAAGCACTCTGGTGTTAGAGATTATCGATGGCTCTCTTGAATATGAGTACACATTCTTAGATACCTACATAGATTTTAAAGATGTGGAATCGTGGTGGGGTAACAGTGTCGATTATAATATTGACGGAAAGCTGTTCTCTAGCTCTGGCTTCAATCAAATTAGCTTTGGAGCTTTGCTACGCACAGACACAAGCAGCTTCTTAACTGCGGTCGACGATGCGGTTACTGTCGATGAGGATTCTTCATTATCCATCGATACGCGAATGAATGACTTTGTCGATTTTTCTCACCAAGCAGATATTGAGTTGCTATCTCAGCCGTTACACGGGACGTATACAAATGGTATTTACACACCAAATGCCAATTTCCACGGCAAGGATTCCTTTACGTACCGATTAAAGACAACGGAAGGGTTAACCTCGAATATTGCTACTGTTGATATCACGGTAAACTCTATCAATGACCTACCGACGGCGGTTATTTCAGGGGCGCCTATCGATGCCGTCGCGGGGAATACGATTCAACTTTCTGGGTTAAACAGCAGCGACATCGACAACTCGGTTCTTTCTTACGAATGGCGTAACTCAAATGGCTACTCAATGACAGGTGAGTATACTGCTGAAGTCGCGGTTACAATCCCGGACAGCGAACTTGATACGACTGTTGAAATCACGTTGACAGTAAGTGATGAACAGGGAGCTCAAGCCTCTCAAAACATTACCGTAAACATCGCGAAAAGGAACGCCGTCCCTGTTGCAGTGAACGACACTGTTACTGTCACATACGGCGATACAGTGACCATTCGGCCTCTTGATAACGACACCGATGCCGATGGCGATACACTGAGCCTGACGATGACATCGTTGCCTCAAAGAGGAAACCTCTCCATTCAAGGGAATGAGATCAGGTACACGGCATCAGATGCATCTGGGCAAGCCCAATGGGTTGAAACCTTCACTTATCAAGCCGATGATGGCAACGGTGGTACTGCCACCGGTAACATTACCGTCACCGTGCAGCCCAAAACCACGACAACCGTAACCTCTACCAGCTCTACCAGCTCGTCATCGGGTGGTTCTACGAGTGTGTTGGGCATGCTGATGCTACTACTGATGGGCGCATTCCGAACGGTACGAACACACCGAAAGGTTAAATAACGCATTTATGCCTGATTGATACTTCAGTACACCTGATAGTCAGTAAACCAGATAGTCAGTGAACTAGATATCAAGTCATGAAAAGCCCCATCCTTGAAAGAGGTTGGGGCTTTTTTGCGTTTAGACGGTTGAACACAACGAACAAAAGAAACGTTGCGAGCAAAGGTAGCGCTCACTCCGCTATAAATAAGTACTCCGCGATGAGCAGGCACTCGCTATGGGTGGCACTACATTGCTATGGCAACGTCCGACGCATCGACGATTCGGTTTCTTCCTTGATCTTTGGCTTGATACAGCGCCTTATCGGCTTTGGAGTACATGGAATCGAAATCGAATTTGGAGGGCAAAACGGACTCGGTCAGGTAACCGATGGATACGGTGAGTACCGATGAGCTGCCGCTTTTTGCATGCGGAATGCCATCGGTCTCAATGCATTGTCGAATTTTTTCGGCTGTTTTTCGTGTTCTGCTTTCGGTCGTGTCAGAGAGCAATAAAGCGAATTCTTCCCCCCCAATACGACAAAACATTTCGTCACTGCTGCTGCAAAAGGTGCTCAGAATGTTTCCTAGTCGAATCAGCGCAATGTCCCCTTCCATATGCCCATATTCCTGGTTAAACAACCCAAAATGGTCAATGTCGAGCAATATTAAACCGATACTTTGTGGCCGGTTGGATTGTCGACGGCCAATATCATCCATGTGTTTACTTAGCTGCCTTCGGTTCCCAAGGCGAGTGAGCGGGTCAATACTGGATAACGCTTCAAGCTGCTGGTTTGCAAGCTCCAACTCTAAGGTTCGATTTCGCACTTCCTGTTCTAAGTTTTCATTCAATGTTCGAATGGCTTCCTGTGCACGTGTACGCTGCAAGACTTCCGCAAGGTTAGAAGCAAACAACAACATCATTTCTTGAAGCTGGCTTGTCATGGGCTTGCGAGTTAACAAGTTATCGGCAGCAAGAAATGCAATGGGGCCTTCTGAACTGCTTTTTAGCATGATCATGGCTGTCCAACCAAAACCGACAATTCGCCTGTCGTGGTAAATGGGGACAGACTCTTCCAGCGAAAGTGTATTAGGGCTACTGATTGCCATCGAGACAAGGGGTCTGTCGCGCTGTATTTTGGTTTCGTAGTAGCTTTCATCCACTACGTTTCCTTGAATGTCGGTTCCCCATGTACCTCGAAGGTAAGTGAGTTCTGGATCGGTCAAAAAAACCGCCATCCGGTCAATGCCAAGGTTATTGATGGCAAAGTTCACTGCGGATTTGCACACCTCATTGACGGTAGTGCATCGAGATAACGCCACCATGCTGGCGTGCAGCAATCGAATGTTTTGTTCTTGTTTCTTTCGAATGTAGATCTGTGAAAGGAGAGAGCCAAACGATTTCAGCATCTCTTTTTGATAGGCGGTAATGGGTTCACGATGAATATAGTTATCAATTGCTAACCAACCAATCGGCTCATTTTCGTCTCTTAAAATGAGCATGCCATTCCACCCCTGCCCAACGACACTCCCCGTCGTATAGAGCGGTGCGTTTTCCATGATCACCAACGATTCTTCATGGTTATGCAGAGCCTCAATATAGTCTTCTTCAAGCTGATGGAGATCGTAAACGGATTGGTGTTCTTCTTTCGTTTCACCTTGCTCGTCGGTGCCATAAGTGCTGGTAAAACAGCGCTTTTTCATATCCAACAGCATAAATACACTGCGATCAAACCCCAAACGGTCACGAACCGCTTCCACTGCTCCTTTGTACAAGTCGTCCAGAGAAGCGGGGTTGGAGAGCTCTAACGCCACTTGCTGCACCAATTTCATCTTTTGGATGAAGGTTTCACGTTGACGAATCTCATCCAGATATTTTGCTTCACGCATATCGCGGTTCTTAAATTCTAACGATGCGTTTCGCTCTGCTCTCAAACACTGCCAGCGGGCAGCGGTGATGTTCAGAATATCAAGAAACTCTTTGGTGGTGTTCGTCTGGTATTTTTCTGGATCCACCGCTTCGACAAAAAGATAGGTTCGCCACTCTGGGTGGTTATCAAACATCATGAGAAAACACTCCCCATGAAGTGATTCTTTGTAATCCCATGAGCACGTGTTGATTTCTAAAGGAATGAGACCATCGGATGTATCAAATTGGGCGGCCCATGCCCAAAACGAAGGCGGAAAACTTGAAGGGGCAACAAAGTTGCCTTTTGAAAAGCCAGGTTTTGGGGGGGGATCGGTAGAAGGCGCCTGAACAAAATACATGGCATGAGGGGAAAACTGTTCGGATAGGAAACGGAATAGTTCCTCTGCGATCACTTTATGATCACGAGCTGAAGAGACAACTCTAAGGAATGCTTGTTTATCCAAAATTTCACCCAACCAGCCATATTTTTATGTTTACCATAGACCTAAGTGACCTCAGGATACTGGATTAAGCACCTTGGGATCACTTAGGTCTATGACGTTAGCGAGAGGGTAGATCGTATGCAACAGCATGAACAGTCGCTTGTTACAAAATCCACATTTTTCGGCACATGAAATCAGTAATTCGCGATTCAAAGCAAGTTTTTCGCACAACATCTCAATTGGCGTTACATCATGGAATTAAAATACTCTCATCGTAGAAAAATCAATGTTATCCATTCAATAATATGGGTATCGCTTATCGAAAAACTGAGCTAGCCAGATAATACTTTGCTTGTCGGCAATTCGAAATCTAAGTGCTTCTTTCGCCATTGCAGTAAAAAGAGCGCAATTAAGCTCAGCGTCCCCACCAATAAAAATGCACCAAGTAATGTTTTAGAGGTAATCATCGATGCGACGACGCCACCACACAGCCCGGTTATCAACATTTGAAGCGCCCCTGACAACGCCGTGACGGTGCCGGCTTTCTCTTTATAGGGTTCTAATAGCATTCGACTGATCACGGGGAACATCAAACCTTGAGCAATCGCCAACCCTGTAAGCGCACCAATCAAATGGAAGACACTCACGGGCGCGAAGTACATCCATAAAGCCGCTACTAATGCCATGACTAAACCGGTCCCTAGTATGGATTTAGGTACCAATCGACGGTTAAGGATGTTTTGCAAAACACTCCCAATCATCAAGCCGAAGGAGGGCACAATCATAACGACACCGTAGTGTGCTGCACTGATTGTTAACTGTTCTTGTACTAAGTAGGGCATAACCGACAACGACATCATAATCATTAAAAAGTTAACCCATCCGTAAGTCGTGGTTGCAATGACTTGCGGGGTTCTAATGAGTTCCGCATACGACTGAAAGGCGGTATACAGCTGGGGTACTTGGGGAGGGTAAGGCAACGTTTCAGGCAATATAAGCAGCCCCGTAATGTAAATTAATGCAACGTAAACAAAAACAAACATAAAGACCGAATCCCAACCAAACTGCCACGTTAGCCAGCCTCCTAAAACGGGGGACACCATTGGCATGACGGACGCCATGATCGAGACATAAGAAAGCGCTTTAGCTAGCGTATTGCCGCTGTAGCAGTCTCTGAGAATACTGTTTGCAATCACGGCAGTACTGCCAGCTCCAAGACCTTGCAATAAACGACCAAATACAATCCAACTCAAATCGTGTTGTAACAACACACAGATCACCGTGCCAATAAGGTACACACCCTGACCAAATATAAATATAGGTCGTCTTCCTAATGAATCGGCGACAGGGCCATACACCAATTGCGCCGCCCCTAACCCGACCATGTAGATCGTCACTAACCATTGAATATCAAGGGGGGAGTCGGCAAATTGTTGCCTCATTTCAGGCAATGCGGGTAAGTAAATGCTGACACCAACCTGACCCGTCGCGATCACTAGCATCGCGAGCATAAGCGGAAGTTTACTGAACGGCTCTTTTCTCATTCTCGTTTGGGGACTCACATTGGTTTTAGCTTTGGGCCTTGGTTTTGGCGATGAGCACTCATTTGGGCTTTAGGCATTCATATTGGCTACGGACATTGGGTGCGGCATAAACGTACCTAGGCACAGGGCTCTAGGGATTGGCTCACTCAAATGCGCATGGAACTCACCAAAAATACGCACAGAAGGTGACTTGGGTATAATCAGTTTACTTTGTTATCAATGAATGATAATCAGGTATCTAGGAAAGTGATTACGTCCCATTAGGAATGAATGTGAGCAAACTATGGACTGGATGCAATGCGTAAAAAGTTACATCAGAGTGGTCGAAGAAGGCAGTTTCAATGGGGCAGCTCGGCGGTTAAATACCACCAGCTCAGCCATAAGTAAGCGCGTACTATGGCTTGAAGACCGTGTTGGCGCACAATTGCTCAAGCGCACAACACGATCCATCAGTTTAACGGAAGCGGGGGCGCTGTTTTTTGAACGCTCGGCCTCTCAAATGGAACAATGGCAGTCCATTGTCGATGAAACCCGCTCTGTCACCCAAGCTCCCGTTGGTCGGTTAAAAATCGGGGCGACCGTCGCGGTGGGTTCGCGATTTATTGTTCGATATTTGGATGACTTTCTCACCAAATACCCAGACATCAAAGTTCAGCTCACCACCACCGTGCCCGGTCAGTTGCCTGAGTTGGATCTTGATGTATACATTAGCCGAAAGCTCGAACAAATGAACTCACTCAGCTTTATTGCCACCCCGCTGTTTGAGTACCCATTTGAGTTTTTTGCCTCTCCGCATTACTTGGCACAATTTGGTACACCAGAGGAGGTTGAGGATTTAAAAAACCACAATATGCTGATCTGGGGGGAGCAATTGGAGCGGGAGTTTTTCTTTGAAAATAAGAAAAAAGTCACCTTCAGAGGTAACTTCGCCACAACGAACCCAGAGGCGCTATACCACGCCGTCAAAGTCGGCATGGGTATTCTGATTTCAAGCAAAATGATGATTCGGGATATGCTGGATTCGGGCGAAGTGGTGCAAGTACTGCCTGGTTTAAAAACCGAAACCACCACCATCTACGCCTACTACCCAAAACTCGATTACGAACACACTCGAACCCAACTGTTTATCCAGCACCTAAAGCAAAGACTCGATCAAGAAAAAGGGCAATAGGATAGATTGATGAGCTACAACATAAATGCGCTTCGCTTTTTCTTAAGCCTCTCCCTTATCAATAGGGTCAGATATGACCCCCACTTCATACTATTCTCAATAAAGAGTCAGATCGGGATTTTTCTCTCTCTCCCTACTTTTTCCATCTTATACTTCTGTTCTATAAGAATTTTATATTCACATTTTATAAAATAACGTGCGGTTTGCATGTTCACGCAAGATGAATAAGTAGTCGCGTCAATGCTGGGTTTTAATAAATCATGGAAAGAAATAACTTCAATGATACAACCATCAGTATGAGTGACATCAATACCATACTCTTACTGGATGGAAATGAGCTTTTGGAGAAAACATGCATGTTACTCCATGAAAAGCTGCATTCGTTTTGTACCTGTATTGTTGAGTTGAACGAGCTCAATCGCGTTGCTGCAACGTTGGTCTATGTTCAAGAAGGCAATCTCGTGGGCGATTTGGAATACGACATTAAAAATACGCCCTGTGAACAAGCCGCTGAAGCTGACACAGAGTTTTGTTTCTATCCTGAACGAGCGTACAGGCACTACCCTAACGATCCTTTTTTGGTCGATTTCAAACTCGAATCTTATTTGGGTTACCCTTTAAAAAATCAAGAAGGGAAAACACTGGGCATTCTCATATCCACGTTTAAACTCCCAATCGGCGACTCGCAACCCATCATTCATTACCATAAATTGTTCTCTAAAATAATTATTCACCAATTGCGTGCCAAATGGCTGGTCGAAAAAGCAGATACATTACTGAATCAGCTAAGCGAGCAAACCAAACGAGACAACCTCACTAAGCTCTACAATCGTTTTTCTTTGTCGCATCATTTGGAACATTTGATGATAAGTGAAGGCAACACAGCTAGCCTTGCTTTGATTGATATTGATGGATTTAAAGAAATCAACGACCTATACGGTACTCACGTCGCTGATCGCGTTTTGTTGCATACAACCCAATCTATTCAACGCTGCTTTAACCCAGTCGATACCCTTTATCGTATCGATGGGGATGAATTCGCCGCGATATGCAGCAGTGAACAGGTGGAAATATTTACCAAAGCACTGATCGATTTGCTCAATATTGGATTCACTTACGAAGCGTTTGCACTTAACTTCTCGATTAGCATTGGCATCGTTAGCTTTGAAGATGCTGAAAATGGTGACGACTTGCTGCTTAAAGCCAATCTCGCCTTAAAACTGTGTAAACAAGACCCACTGTGCAATCTTCAATTTTACGATAGCCGCCTAAGTGCCATGCACCTTCGACGCTCCCAAGTGGTCGAAGCATTGAAACACGATCTCACTTCAACGGTTGGAAATAGTGCATTAAGCGTGGCCTTACAACCTATCGTATTGTTAAACGGAGAACCGTGGCGTAAGTTTGAAGTGCTGGCTCGCTGGAACGATCCTAAGCTAGGCGTCATTGCCCCCGATGAGTTTATCGAAGCCGCAGAGCACACAGGCATGATCAGTAAATTGGGTGAAAGAGTCTTCGAGCTCGCTTGTGAAGCAAAAGTCTTTCTGGAAAATGCGTTGGGGTATTCCATTGAACTTAGCGTTAACTGTTCTGCCAAAGAACTCGCTCAACCCAAGCAATATCTCTCTCAGCTCTCTAGAAGCTTACAACGCTATCAATTCAGTGCCCATGAGTTCACCATTGAGCTAACAGAAACGGTACTCATGACTCAATCTGGTGATATTCGGCTGGCAATGAGAGGGTTACACGAGCAAGGCTTTAAAATTGCTTTGGATGATTTTGGTACGGGCTACTCTAGCTTGAACTACATTCATCGATACGACATTGACTGCATCAAGATAGACAAAACATTTGTACAAAATATGCTCACCAACTTGAAATCTGAGCGCATCGTCAAGTTGATTATTGAGCTAGCAAAACAATTACAAGTCAATATCATTGCTGAGGGTGTGGAAACCGAATCAGAATTGAATAAATTGGTAGAAATGGGATGTTCATCGATTCAAGGGTATCTTTTTTCCTGCCCGCTCTCTCCGCCGCAGTTGATACAGAAGATTAAATACTTAAGACCCCGAAGGTGAACCCATTCGGGGCGTTAATCAACGTATTAAAAGAGAATCACTCCACGGCTCGTTCTCTTGTGGACACCAAGCAATTATCCTGACCAAATGCGTTAGGGACATATTGGTCTGCATTCGCATCGTTAACCCAGTTAGATTCATTCACGAGATACCGAAACTCAAATTCTTGGTCTTTTGGTAAACGCGTTTTGAATTTAAAAATTTTATCTTTTTTATTGCGCGTCATCGGTGCCGCTTTCCAGTCAAGAAAATCCGCGACTATCGCCACGGAACTGGCTTCTTTCTCGTCCAGCTCAAAGGTGACTTCCACCTCATTCTTCGTCTTAAAAAATTTTTTGTTAATCACTACCCACTCCCTACTATTTCGTGTTTTCTCATTTTAATAACTCAACCAGTTTCATAACGCAAGGTAACATGCCTTTTTTGTCGATGTGATGGCATTCTGTGGAATGGCGTCATTCGAATAAGAACTCGCTCAATAAGCCATCAAATTTGAGCGTAAATGCCGAGGCGAAAAACGGAAACAGAGGAACGACATTTCAAACACATTTCATCAATGACATTGCATTGATAGCCTGTCACTTGAAGTGGGACCAATTTGAAATTGGGTACAACATTCGCCTCTCAATTCGCTGCAGATCTTACGTAAAACCAATGCCGTTAGAAAAACGTTTTTATCTCAAATCATTTTCATGTCATTGACTGACATGAATATATTCAATCAATTACATTAAATTGATCCTAATTGTTTTGAAATCTGATGGAATTTTTCTAAAACCAAACGTTTTTCGATCGCAAAAAAATAGTTTACTGAGTAAATACCTTTTACTTCGAACCTTGATATGCTTAAGATGTCGCGATAAATCTTATAAATAAGTCGAGGGCCGACAAAGTGGCAGACAATAGAAACCCTAAACCTTACGAAACGACTGCTGGAATGAGTTGGATTGCAACGCGACAAATGCAAAACCGAATTCAACTGGAAATTCAAAAACTCTACAAAGAAATCAATGTTGAGCAACTCCTTGTATTAATGGAGTTGGATCATGAAGATGGTCTTCGACCAAGCGTGTTAGCCGAAAGACTGCAGCGGAGTAAAGGCACAATGACCAGCTTAATCCGCCACGCAGAAAAAAATGAATACATTGCCTCAACCCCAGATCCAACGCATAAAAATGCCAAGAAGATCTTTCTGACGCTTAAGGGAAAAAAGGTTCACGACGAACTTTCAAAAATCATCAATCATGAACTGCAAGAAGCGGTGGCGCATGTGAGTGAAGAGCATCAGCAAATCATTCACGACGCAATGAAAGGCATGATCACACGCTACAACCCGAGTATGATTGACTAGTAAGATCCTATGATCGATACCCACCAAATAACGTGGAAAAGCGCGCATCAAAACATGTCAAATGCCAGTAATGTACTGGCATTTCTTATTTCTCGCTTCAGAGTTCAAGATCGAACGAATAAAGCACGTGGCAAGGGTGTGTTATTTATTAACGAGCTCAACCGCTTCACGAGTTAGCTTCGCTAGCTCTTCCCATTTACCTGCTTCAATCAATTTTTTGTCTACCATCCAAGTGCCACCACACGCAATAACACGAGGGATCGCCAGATAGTCGTTTACGTTCTTCGTATTGATCCCACCTGTTGGCATCAATTCAATGTCGGTATAGGGCGCAAGAAGGGATTTCACCATATCAATACCCCCTGATGCTTCTGCTGGGAAAAATTTCAGCGTTTTCAAGCCCAATTCCAATGCCGCTTCAATCGCACTTGGATTGTTGACACCAGGTACGATTTCAATGCCTTCTTCTTGGCACGCTTTTACTGTATTTGGGTTAAAACCCGGCGAAACAATAAAAGAGGCACCAGCGGCTTTTGCGGCTTTGACCTGCTCTGCATTCAACACCGTTCCCGCTCCAATCAGCATGTCTGGTTGCGTTTCTTTCAACAAACGAATTGCTTCTACAGCGGCGTCTGAACGAAATGTGATTTCAGCCACAGGTAAGCCATTTTCTACCAACACTTTACCGAGTTCGATAATGTCTTCAGCCTTATCAATCGCAATGACAGGTACCACTTTTAACGCTTTTAACTGTTCACTAATGGTGCTCACGGTGTCTCCTTAATTCTTCTTGGGGTTATCTTCCCTAATGGCAATATTGCCGTTCATTGGGTTTAAAAATTTGGGTATAGTCTTTCTCTCTAGATAGCCTTTCTCTCTAGATAGTCTTTCTCTCTAGATAGCCTTTCGTTCTAGATACTCGCTATTGTGTCGCACTCTTGGGCACTATTGCCCCTTTGTGCTGAATCACTTTGCCTGCAAGAGCGTTACCTTGCTTACAGCATTCGGCTAAACTCTCACCATTTAAGTACGCAGCAAAGAAGGCACCATTAAATGAATCCCCTGCGGATGTGGTATCGACCACCTTCTCAACGGGGCATGTCGGAACTTCTACAGCGGGCTGCATGGTAGAAAAATTCTGTGCTACGCAGCCTTTCTCGCCTAATCGCACCACGGCAATACGAACACCTAGCGCTTTCAACCGCTGGAACGTCTCCTCAGGGGTAGTGTCTCCCCAAAGCAATTGCTCGTCATCGAAAGTTACCAATGCAATATCCGTGGCTTCATATACGCTAAGGTAAGCTTGCTTTACGCTTTCTGTATCTTTCCAAAGTGCTGGGCGATAGTTACTGTCAAACGCCACTTCTGTCCCCGATTGACGAAGTTCTTGTAACCATTGATACAAGGTGGGTTTATCCTCATCCGGCAAAATGGCGAGGCTGATCCCACTTAAAAACGTGACATCTGTCCCCATAGATGCGGCTTTCAAACCCGAAAAATCGGGGTGCTGAAGGAGATACCTTGCTGCAGACTCATTACGCCAATACAGGAAAGTTCGCTCACCTTCACTGTCCAGCTGAATAAGATAAGCGCCAGGGACTCGGTTCGAATCTTCTAACACCCAATCGGTGTTAATCCCTTCTTCTTGCCAGCGCTTCTTTAGCCCATCACTTAACGCATCGGAACCTAACGCAGTAAGGTAGGTGACATCAACGGTATTTGGGTACTTTTCTCGATGACGACACAAATAAACCGCGGCATTAAGCGTATCGCCCCCATAGGTTTGCCACATTGCACCAAATGGTTCGCCATTCAGCTCAATCATGCATTCACCTATGATTGAAATTCGTTTTACTTCCATTCCAGAACAGTCTATGTATTATTTTTAAACCATCATTTCATTTTACAGATAAATAAAATCCAAAAGAATACGCAATCGCTATTTCAAAGATCTGTGTTTCGTTTTTGGTACCGAAAATGTCTTAAAATTTGATCCCAAGCACCATTCACTATTCTTGCCATAAACCAGAGTGGCTATGGGGATATTCAATTTACTTCTCATTAGATTTTACGATCTTGTCAGAGAAACAAACGACTTCAATGTATAACGTACTAAAATTGATGATTACCTTACTGACAGTACTGAAGCGTTCCCACTCATGATCTGAAAGAAACGGGATTAACACGTTTTAGCACAAGATAATCTCAGTAAACGCGCAGAAAAAAGCCAGCATAATGCTGGCTCTTAATGTTCGTCGGATGTTTAATCACGCTTTTACGCTCGCACTAGACCTTACGACGTGCTTCTACTGCATCAGAAAGTTGGCGAAGCACTTTTTCTGTGTCGTCCCAACCAATACATGCATCCGTAATGGATTGCCCGTATGTTGTGGCTTTACCATCAACCAAATCTTGACGACCTTCAACCAAATGCGACTCAATCATCACACCAAATACGGCATTTTCACCGCCTGCAACCTGTGCACAAACATCATCCGCCACATTCATTTGGCGTTGATATTGTTTTGAACTGTTAGCATGGCTGAAGTCAATCATCACTTTTTGTGGTAAACCTGACGCGGCTAACTCCTCTTTTATTTTCGCAACGTGCTCAGCACTGTAATTTGGCTCTTTACCACCTCGTAGGATGATATGACAATCTGGGTTACCTGCGGTTTCGACAATCGCAGAATGACCGTATTTTGTTACTGACAAGAAGTGGTGCGATGCACTTGCACTGCGGATAGCATCTGTAGCAATTTTAATATTGCCGTCCGTGCCATTTTTAAACCCAACAGGGCAAGAAAGACCAGAAGAGAGCTCGCGGTGAACCTGAGATTCCGTTGTACGAGCACCGATCGCCCCCCAACTGATTAAATCCGCCACGTATTGAGGAGTGATCATATCAAGGAACTCACTCGCAGTAGGCATCCCCATGTCCGTAAGGTCTAACAAAAGCTTACGTCCAATACGCAATCCATCATTCAATTTGAATGTGTCGTTAAGGTATGGGTCATTAATTAAACCTTTCCACCCAACCGTAGTACGTGGTTTTTCGAAATACACTCGCATGACAATTTCGAGGTTGCCTTTGAGTTCATCACGCAATGTTTTTAGCCGTTTTCCGTATTCCAATGCCGCTTCGGTATCGTGGATCGAGCAGGGTCCGATGATGACTAAAAGTCGGTCGTCTTTATCTTCTAAAATGTTGTGAATCGCCGCACGCGCTTCAAAAGTGGTTGAAGATGCAACTTCTGTGGTCGGATACTTCTCTAATACTGCTACAGGAGGCAACAGCTCTTTGACTTTATTAATTCGAACATCGTCGGTTTGGTACATACTACATCTTCCTGTCTTTGTCTTATTGATACTGTAGAACGGCACAGTACACTTTGTTACAAAATCCTTAGTAATGTTAACTTATCTGCTAAAAATACGAACTTCAACGATTAATTTCTCTCAAGCTGGATTTTTTATCACTTTTCCTTTTCGCTCTACGACATAATATGAATTGTGGTGATGTCATCGCAGGCTGTGATGACTTAACCATAAAAAAACACTCGCACGTAGGCGAGTGTTTTGAAGAAGCCATCTTTCTTTACCATGCATTGCGATAAAAATGAGAAAGGTATTCTGTTATCCGAGGCGAAGGTTATTTAGGGATAGGCATGACTCGGTTTCGCCCAAGTCGCTTCGCTTCGTACAGCAGAGTATCCGCACGTTCTATCAAACCATCTGGCGATTCACCTTCTTGGAATTCAGCCACACCAAATGAAGACGTAATACTGTCGACCTGCTGACCGCTGCGCTTGTCTTTCACGCTGATTTTCTCAAAGCTCGACCGTACCGATTCGGCAAAGCGTATTGCCAGCCTCAGATTCTTATCTGGGACGATCAAGGCAAACTCTTCACCGCCATAACGGTATGCTGTAATGCCATCTCGGCACACCCCTGTTAATCGCTTGGCAATAGAGCGAATCACTGCGTCGCCAAAAATATGACCATACTGATCATTAAAAGATTTGAAATGATCGATGTCGAGAATGATCAAGCTGAACACACTGTTGCTTCGACAAAAGGTAGAAAGATCTTTATCAAATGCTCTACGATTCAATAAATTGGTCAAACCATCATAAAGCGCATCTCTTTGGAATTCGGCAAGCTGAGACTTTAGCTCACCAATCTCTTTACTGGCGATGTTAAGCTGACTATTCAAAAACTGCGTGGTAGAGCGAATATCTTTTGATTCCGTGATCAAATTTCGCACCAGCCCCATGACCTCTTCGAACGACAAACCTTCATCTTCCACTCTTGAAAGGTTGTCAAAACTTCTGTCTATTTGCTTTTGGAAGGTACTGGTGTTTGCCAACGTGTCATTCATGGAATGAGACACTTCTGTGATCAACTTTTCTAGGCTAGTACGCAACTGCTGCACGTCGGTTTCTTGCTTGCTAGCGACATAGTTTCTGTACAGAGCTTCGCTTGCTGCTGGCGGGCAAAGCCCACAATCAGACACCACTTTATCCAGCTCTTTGTTGAGCTCCGGCAAGGAATTATCAACATACGTATACCACAAGGCATAGTTAGTCGGTGTAGTCGGAACCTGGTTTTTGATCATCAGAGGAACGGCTTTTTTTAAGTTTTCCGATGCTTTTTGGATGTCTTCTTTACTCATGCGTTATCACTGCTGTAGAGCACCTTCATTGGCGGAACACGTATAGATCATTCTAGGCGCAATTCATTGATCGTCCAATAGCTAACATCAAACCATTTTGACAATAAACTCAAGAAAAAAAAGTCAAAAACGTGTCTCCAAGCAGCGCAAAATGCGCGATAAGGAAAGAAGACAAGGGTAATAAATAACAATAGCAGAATGTATGAATGATGGATTCAATTGAACTTTAAAGTAAATTGATACAAGGCTTTGCCAGACTTTTCTGCATGAAAATGCCCGTTGCCTTCTACCCCTTTTAGTTCGCCCGTACCAGAGTCACGCACGACCACCATTTGGCTACTGGCGACACCTTTTTCAAACTTCCCATTGTGCTGGACCACAATACAACCGGCTTTACCATCAATGGTTCCGGTTATAATTTCGTAACCAACAAACACAGCATGATCAGCGGTTTGATGGCACATGAGATACTGAATTTCGCCAGCACCTTCAATGCCGCCCCGATAGTTTTGGGTGACCGTGGCAAGTGACTGCTTGAATCCGCCTTCACGTTGTACGTAGGTGCTTTCATCCCATGCCGTAATATGGAATTCACCCGAAAAAGATTTCATATGACACTCCTTGTCATTGGGGTATTTTTTTAAGTCCAATTTATCCTTGCCTCTTTTCACTGGCGAGTGCATCTATAAGAAATAGTTAAAAAAAGAATCCAATTCTTACAAATAGGACAACTCACCGTTTTTCTATCTGGCTCCATTAAAGTTTTGACCACGCTTGATAAAGACCAATGGCGTGCGTGATGCCAACCACAGTACAAATAAGCGAACTCACCCACATAAAGGTTTGCTGCCCTCGTAGCTCAATAAAATACGGGTGATTAACCATATTGACGGCAACAATGCCAAAGATACCTCGGGCTAAATAGATGCTTGAAATGCCGACCAAGATCCATTTGGTAAAGGGCAAAGGGATAATAAGCCCCGCAGCCGACAGCGCATACATTCCCCAAACCGATAACACGGCTGCGATGCCGGCCGTTATAAGATGAGGATACCAGCGCCCTTGTTCGGCCATTTGCGCCATGCCTTCTCCCGCACCAAAAAATCGATACCATTCAGGCCCACCGAGCACGATGCAACCGTGAATAAAGGCCGCACAGAAGCTCATACAAGCTGCCGTAATGAAAAGAGGATTCATGGGGCAGTCAGGCTCCTAACAAAGGTTGGTTTTTGAGTTTATGGTAATTCAGTGCAAGGTAGAGGCAATGCTTCAGTTCGCTTTCTGCGAGTGGTTTATCTATGTGAAATGCGATGGCGCGATTGCCCTGAAAAGCCAAGTCATCGCCATAAAGCGCTCTAAAGGTTTCCACTAATCGGGTTTGGCAATGAAAGTAAACGCAGTAAAGATCTGGGGCGCTTTGTTTCCAGCCCAGCCTCACTGTACTGCCATTTCGTGATAGATAACTGGGTTCTCCCCACTTAAGCGTTTCTTCTACCTCTCCCAATGTTTGCTCTTTTGCTACGTCATACAACAACGCTCTTACCTGCATTAGGCGTTGCCGAATGGTTTCAGGGTATTGTTGAAAAACGTCACTCACATCGTTATTCATGACTTTCTCCTGCTCAGCCTTTCTTCGCTTCTTCTTCGTGCGACCCTGTAAACAGAGTCAATCACCAAACACAACCTAATTGATCCTGACAAACATGACCTTAATCCAACCTAAAGCAGAACTTATCTGATGCTCTTACACACGCTCAAATTAATGATGCAATCAACGTAGCAAACTGCATCATAAAAACTCTACAAACAACTCCTCTTTTTCATTTCTCTCATCGCCACTCTTTGTCGCGAGCACAAATCCGTTAAGCGTGCGGTCAATTGACCGATCCTACAGATGGTTCATAGGCCCTTTTGTCTTTCTTGGCTGAGGGTATTGCCATGAAGGCTCACAGGTGAATCGATGTTGATGATTTCACTGCTCCTGATTCACTTACGCTATTTCACGCTTAAATGGACAGAAAAAGCGCTGAATGACGCCAAACCAACCAGTATAAGGAAGCATTAGTACGGTGTTCAAATATTGGGTTATCAAACTACTCACTCGAAGCCGTGAATTCAGATCCTCATTAACCGCGCTCATGACTTTCTGGGTTGATGAAGAAATAATCAGAGAGTGGTCGAAAAACAACCATAAGGTGAGTGAAAAACAAACAAAACAAGCGTGATAGAGCCCGTCAATTCAACGAGTTAGAGAATACTACCGCGCGGAGGGTGAAATGGTTTTTCTCAACACCATGCTCAAAGCATTAAATCAGTTTACAGAGCTTGGCATGCCTGAAATTCGTCATGTTGCGTGAACATTTTTATTGTGGCACTCATCTTTCTTTTTTTTAAATTAGGCAACAACGTCCAATAAAAAGAGGGAAACCGTGAGTGAAATATTTGAACTTATCTTTGTGTTACTATATAACATAACAATAGCGTTTTCGCTGTTTACAAGAAAGCAAACGTTTAACAATGAAACATGTATTTTCATTCTCATTAGTGGCATGACATAAATTTGACATTGAGAATAATATTTACTGAATTAATATCACATTATGTAAGTGAAATTGATGAAATTAAAACTTTACAAATCAGCTCAAACAATTAATTCACTAAAAAAATAAAGTGTAATGTTTTCAACTTCTTATGCTATTTATAGGCACAACCATACGGTAACTGAATTAATTCGCAGAGAAAATTAATTCAACTATAAACCCTTATAAATCAAAAGTTAAAAATTATACGTCCGTCCAAAGCAACATTGATCTCATTTCTTCTCAGATTTTTTTCCCATATTCATCCTCTGTTCACCTCATTTCTGACCGAAATGGTTGGATCGAACGTGGTCAATTTCTTTTACGCTTTTTACCGTATCCCCCATGCATAAAGCACTTTCACTTGCACCCATACTGTAAAAGAAAATCAATGCACATATTAAGTAACATGTGTCAACACAATAATGTTTTCTGATTTTTTCTGGCATTTGTTTTTTCTTTCACCTTTGATGACAATCTCGATGCCCAGTCACTAATACGACTGTGTATTTGATTAATTCAAACCTTCCAAAGTGAAATAGAGTTTGGCTCTATTTCTGTTTTCTTTGATGCTTGAGGAAAAATCATATTTCAGCAGAAACTAAATAAGCTAAATAGTAGCTATAAACACATCAACCATAAATATAATATCTCGTTATATGAGGAATGAATTTTTTGTGGGTATAGGCTTTTTTATTTGCTTTAACTTTAATAATTTCAGGAATAAGAAATGAAAGTTAAGTATCTTTTACTCGTCACAGCAATTAGCGCAACTGATTCAATCGCTAGCCAAAATAATATTAATCCAAATGAAGAAAAAAAAGCTTGGATAACGATTGGTAGCGATGCAATTCAGCACTTTACAACCACGCAAGAACACAAAGGGTTGGCTTTATCACCTCAAATTGTTCAAGGAACCGATGGCATTACTGTATCGGAGATTAATGCCGATGATATAAATAACTTGAGTAAGTTAATGCACCATGAATTCAAACGCTGTGGTGGATTCTTTTATCATGATTCATTTGAAGAAGCTCAGGCATACGCTAAACAGGCAGCAAGTGCCAATCAGAGCTTTGCCAATTTTGCGGCCGTTAACTACACCATCGATAACGAATCCGTTACCAATGCGATGATGTCAGAAACCTCACAACAGAACCTAACCAATACGGTCAATACGCTATCCAATTATTATGATCGCTATTACACCTCCCAATCTGGATACAATGCGGCAAATTGGATAAGGAATCACTGGGCTCAACTGGCGCAATCGCGCAGTGACATCAATGTTGAATTCTTTAATCACAGCTGGAAACAGCCTTCCGTTATTGCAACGATCAACGGCACGACTCTAGCAGATGAAATCGTCGTTATTGGTGGGCACTTGGACTCCATTAACTCTAGCAACCCGGGCAACGAATCGGCTCCAGGCGCTGACGATAATGCGTCTGGCATTTCTGTTCTTACTGAAACACTTAATGCGATTGTGAAAAGCGGGTTTAAACCAAAGCGCACCGTAAAAATCATTGGTTATGCGGCAGAAGAAGTCGGGCTGCGCGGCTCAAAAGCGATAGCACAATCTTACAAAAACTCCGGCAAGAACGTGGTGGGTGTCGCCCAGTTTGATATGACAGGCAATAAAGGCACATTTAATCGCGACATCGTACTTATCACAGACTTCACCAATTCAGCGCAAAACCAGTTTATTCGAGATTTGATCGCTAAATACCTACCGAATATGACACACGGCGATTCTCAATGTGGCTACGCGTGTTCCGATCACGCGTCTTGGTACAATGAAGGCTTCCCCGCTTCTATGCCAGCCGAAGCGAGTTTCCATGATTTGAACCCGCTTATCCATACGGCTAATGACACCCAATTCGATTCTAGCCATGCCATCAAGTTTGCCAAGCTCTCAGTCGCGTTCATTTCTGAGCTTGCCAAAGGTACGATTGGAGGCACACCGCCACCGCCGCCTACTGATGACAATGAACTGCAAAATGGCGTGCCAAAAACCAACATATCTGGGGGAGCGAAAGCACAACAATTCTACACATTTAATGTTCCAGCCGGCGCAACCAACCTGAAATTCACCACTTCAGGGGGAACTGGCGACGCCGATCTGTACGTAAAATTTGGCTCTAAGCCTTCACTTTACAGTTATGACTGCAAAAGCACCAACAGCTCGAATATCGAACAATGTCAGATCTCAAGTGCACAAACTGGGACTTACCACGTGATGGTCGAAGCATGGTCAGCCATATCTGGTGTCACGCTCACAGCAAGCTATACCGGTGGTGGCAACCCACCCCCGCCCCCAACGGGTACGGAACCGATTAATGAAACCATCTCTAACATCTCTGTGTCACGTGGACAATGGCAACGCTACACCCAAACACTTGATGAAGGGTATTCAAACCTAACCGTGACAATTTCAGGCGGATTTGGTGATGCAGACTTGTATGTTCGCCGAGGTGCACAATCTACATTTGATCAGCACGACTGCCGACCTTACCTGAATGGGAACAATGAGACCTGCCCATTCACGTCACCTCAATCTGGCGTTTGGTATATCGACTTATACGGATATTCAACAACATCAGGGCTCACGCTCAATATAAAAGCTACACCATAAAATAGTGGTTCTTTACTGCCCTTTTCTAAAAAGAGAAGGGCAAATTAAACACAACCAAACTTAATAAGCTTGTCGTTGCATAAACTATTTTCTTTGCTGTTTCAGTTAATGAAACGGCATGAATAAACACATCCATTTAATACCGAAATAGATATTAAGACCGTTGGTTTTAATTAAATAACGTCTCTTAAAAATGAAAAGAGCACGTAAAAAACAAGCCATGAATATTCATGGTGGATGGAGTGATGGACAAATCCATCGATCCTTTTAAATACAGGAAAATAATCATGAAGTATAAAATTGGAATTATCCCCTTATTGGTTGGTATGGCATTACCAACCTCTACTGTCGCACAGACAGAAATAAAAACAGAGACACAGACAGGTCGACCTTCATTTGTGACAGGGAACTTAGGTAATGCAAAGGTTGGCGCGGAAATTCAAGCGCTAAAGAAAATCTTAGTCAATAATCCATCTTATAAATCGACGGGGAATGAAGAATTTGAAGTCGCACGCCAATGGGTCGATGAACTAGGAAGAAAACACACATTTTTTGATCAAAAAATAAATGGAATCAAAGTCTATGGCAACAGTATTGCTTTACACACAGAAGTAAGCGACAGCACCGACAACTTGCCGAATAATTCGTCAGTTTATGCGATAACAGGAGCACTGGCTGTATCATCGACGCCCGCTTCATCGGTACTTGCAACAATACAAAGTCATGATAACGGTAAACAAGCGCGCTCTGTTGGAGAAAGCATTGGCTCAGTTCAAACAAAGCCTGAGCTGGCCTACATCTACTTGCCTGATCAAGATGAAACGAAACTTTCTTGGCGAATGGAAGTGGTGTACTTTGCGGGAGCTGGACCGTTTGGACGCGACATTGTTTATGTTGATGCGTCAACCAATGAAATCCTCGCTCGCCACGCACAGGTGCACTCAGCAAAGAGCTGGAAGACGCACACCCTAAACGGCGGCTCTCAAAACTCGGCACCTGGGCAACTGCTGTGTACGAACAACCAAACGTGTGGCGGTAACGCTGCGGCACAACGTGCTCATGATGGTGCATCAACAGTATACGACTATTACCAACAACGACATGGTCGTGACAGCCTTAATAATAGCGGAATGACATTGGTATCCAGTGTCGATCTTGGTGAGCAAAACGCGTACTGGACGGGTACGCAAATGCTTTATGGTCAAGCAGGTGGTGGGGTCGACTACGATTTCACATCCGATTTCGACATCATTGGCCACGAATTTACGCACGGTGTGACCAATTTCTCCGCACGTCTTGTCTATCAAAATGCATCTGGTGCCTTGAATGAAGCGTGGTCAGATATTCTTGGACTATCGGCTGAAGCATTCAAAAATGGCACAACAACGTCCAGTTGGTTGCTCGGTGATGGATTGTACAACCAACAGGGTAAAGCTTTCCGTTACATGAATAACCCGACGAAAGATAACTACTCTAAAGACTGGTACCCAGAACGTATACCATTCTCCAGCAACCCGAGCAGAGACAATGACTATGGCGGTGTGCATGGCAACTCCGGTATTGCAAACTTAGCGTACGTATTGCTTGTCGACGGCGGCACACACCCTCGTGGCAAATCCAATGCACAAGTGCCAAGCATTGGCATGCTAAAAGCAGAGAAAATCTTCTACCGTGCATTGGTCACCTACATGAACCAAAACACCAACTTCTCAGGCGCTAGAACGGCAACGGCTCAGGCTGCACAAGACCTGTATGGTGCTACAGAGAAAAACGCCGTAGAAACGGCTTGGTGTGCCGTTGGTGTGGGCAGTTGTCCAACAACAACCCCGACACCACCACCACCCACTGGTGGCAACGAACTGCAAAATGGCGTACCCGTTACTGGTATTTCAGGCGCAGCGAAAGATCAAAAATTCTACACATTCCAAGTCCCTTCTGGTGCAACAAACTTGCGTTTCGTAACGACAGGCGGCTCTGGTGATGCGGATCTTTATGTGAAATTCGGTTCCAAACCGTCACTTAGCACTTACGACTGTAAGAGCACCACCAGCTCCAGTAATGAAACCTGTACGATCAGCAACATCCAAACGGGTACTTATCATGTCATGGTTGAGGCATGGAATCAGATCAGTGGAGTGAGCCTCACCGCGAGCTATGATGGCAGTGTAACCCCACCGCCACCGAGTGGCCCAACGCCTATCTATGACACGCTGAGCAACATCTCTGTAGGCAGTGGTCAATGGCAACGCTTTACTCAAGAGCTAGGTACAGGCTACTCAACCATGACGGTTACAACGTCTGGTGGGTACGGTGACGTCGATTTGTATATCAGAAAAGGTTCGCCTTCAACTCTCTACCAATACGACTGCCGCCCTTGGGAAGATGGCAATAATGAATCTTGTACGATCACTAACCCTGGATCAGGCACTTGGTACATTGATATCTACGGTTACTACAGCAGCTCTGGTGTCACGTTAACGCTCACCGCAGAGTAAGTTGATGTATCCACAATAATCCGAAAAAGAAATCATGAGGGGCTATAGAGCCCCTCTTTTTATGTTACGTTCCATTTCACTCTGCCCACACAATAAATCAAAAATACCTATCAATAATATAAATACAATCGAATTAACCTAACAAAAATATCTTGCTATTCTTAATCTATGCCTAAATAACCAAAGCAGCCTATCGGGTTATAAAAACGCAAAAGCGTGAACGTAACGATGCCCATTTTGCTTTGCTTCTGGGTTGCCCGTGTGAACGAGTGGATCCCCCCAACAATTGGAAGGAATAGAATATGAGTAAGAAGCTAACAACGGCAGCAGGTTGCCCTGTTGCACATAACCAGAATGTGATGACCGCGGGTCCGAGAGGGCCGCAACTGCTGCAAGATGTTTGGTTTTTGGAGAAACTGGCGCATTTTGACCGAGAAGTGATCCCTGAAAGGCGTATGCACGCCAAAGGATCCGGTGCTTATGGCACATTCACGGTAACTCATGACATTACTCAATACACCAGGGCAAAAATCTTTTCCGAAGTCGGAAAAAAGACCGACTTGTTTGCACGATTTACGACGGTTGCGGGTGAACGAGGTGCCGCGGATGCAGAGCGTGATATTCGCGGTTTCGCCCTCAAATTTTATACCGAAGAAGGCAACTGGGATTTGGTTGGCAACAACACCCCAGTGTTCTTTTTACGCGACCCTTTAAAGTTTCCCGATTTGAATCACGCTGTTAAACGCGATCCAAGAACCAATATGCGAAGTGCGGTAAATAATTGGGATTTTTGGACGTCTTTGCCCGAAGCGTTTCATCAGATCACTATTGTCATGAGCGACCGAGGCATCCCTGCCAGTTATCGTCACATGCATGGTTTTGGGAGTCATACCTTCAGTTTCATCAATGCGAACAGTGAGCGTTACTGGGTGAAATTCCATTTTAAAACACACCAAGGCATTAAAAATCTGACCGATGAAGAAGCCACCATTTTGTGTGGACAAGACAGAGAAAGCCACCACCGCGACCTTTATGACAATATCGAAAACGGCAACGCCCCCAAATGGACCATGTACGTTCAGATCATGCCGGAACTCGAAGCCGATGAAGTAAACTTCAACCCATTTGATCTGACTCGCGTGTGGTCTCAGAAAGATTACCCGTTGATCGAAGTCGGCGAGCTGGAACTCAACCGCAACCCCGAAAACTTCCACGCAGAAGTGGAACAATCGGCATTTAACCCAGCCTCTATTGTTCCGGGCATCGGTTTTTCCCCAGACAAAATGCTTCAGGGGCGTTTGTTCTCTTACGGTGACGCACAACGTTACCGCTTAGGGGTCAACCACCATCAAATTCCTGTGAATGCGCCAAGGTGCCCAGTACACAGCTACCATCGTGATGGCGCAATGCGAGTCGATGGCAACTACGGTTCAACCATTGGGTATCAACCCAATTCACAACAAGAGTGGGAAGAGCAACCCGATTATTCCGAGCCACCCTTGCGTATTTCTGGTCACGCGGATCATTACGACCACCGTGTTGACGAAGATTACTTCAGCCAAGCGGGCGATCTATTCCGCCTAATGGATGATCAGGAGCGCCAACGTCTGTTTGACAATACTGCTCGCTCCATCAAAGGCGTCCCCGAATTCATACAACAACGCCATATTGACCATGCGTATCAGGCAGACAAGGCGTACGGAGAAGGGTTAGAAAAAGCCATTAAAAAGGCAAACGAATCATAATGAAGTCGGAAATCAGAAAGGAGAAAACCATGAACGAACAAGATGTCATGGATCTATTTAACACCACGGATTTCTTTATTTTTTACTGAGCCGTATCGGTGAATAGCCATCCCAAATAAGCCACTAAAACGCAAACAGCCTGACCAAGTCAGGCTGTTTTTTTGATGATGGATAACGTGCAATTTCACTGAATTAAAACGTTACACCATTAACACTTCATACCATCAAAACTTCATACCAAATGTGGCACTCATCTGCGTAACATTAACACCGTTCATTTTACTTCTATCGGCACCGAAATCGACGTAAAAACCATAATTGGTCGAAAGTCTTATACCTGCGCCACCGAACGCAGCAGACTCGTTCACTTTTTGCCTCGTCGTCGTGCCTTCAATTCGATGGTTCGCATACCCCAATTCAATGTAAGGCTTGATAAAAGAACCATCGGAAAACACATAAGAATGGCCAAGCTCTCCCCCGATCTTTAACGTGTGCCCTTTCAGTTCGTCTCTTGAATTGCGTTCATAAGACCCTTTTAACGCTGCTACCCCATTAAAATTGTATGTGGTTTCCAATCTAAGCCCAGATCCCGCATCGCCTGAAATAGAGGAACCGCCAAGAGAGCCTGAATACTCAGTATCGGAATATCCCGCACCTAGGCTCCACCCTTCTAACCGATTAACACCTTGAGCACTCGCAAAACCAGACATCAAGCCCACGATCAACACCAAACCACAATACGATTTCTTCATAATTCCACTACCAATTTTTCTTTTAGAATACGGTTTATACTCGAGTAACCTTACTAAATTCCTAACCCTATCTCACAAGTTTTTATGTACAACTGATAATATTGTGACACACCTCTACCACTATAAATGCAAGCGATCATTGCAACCACATCGGGTTGATATAAGTTAAGTCCTTAAGGTTCAGTTAGTTACTTCACTCCACCGCCACCTAGACGCCAAGAAGGTCTTGGCAATCCTGATTCCCCTCTCCCATTTTATAGATTGGATTGGAACTAAAGGCAGAGCTCTTCCCAAAGGCTAATCTCAGGTCGCAACCTCTTTCGATAAACGATAAGTAACCTTTGATCCCGTTATTTTCTCAACAATGGGAAGTACTTACGTGGATGGTCTAACCTATAATTCAGGTGATTTTAATAAGGAGACATATTCATGCTGGATAATATTTCGTTAGAACAAATCTACGAAAAAGCGTTAGAACTTGTTCTGACATTCGGACCTAAGCTCATTCTGGCATTTTTGGTCTTGGTCATTGGTTGGTGGTTAATAGGCAAAGTGACCAAAGGCGTCGACGTTGCGTTAGAACGTGTTCGCCTAGAACAAGGGTTAAGAAGCTTCCTTTGCTCACTGGCATCGGTCATTCTAAAAATACTGCTGATCATCTCTGTCGCCTCGATGATAGGAGTCGAAACCACTTCCTTCATTGCGATGTTAGGTGCTGCTGGTCTCGCCGTAGGGATGGCACTGCAAGGAAGCCTGTCTAACTTTGCTGGCGGCGTTCTCATTCTGTTCTTTAAGCCATTCAAAATCGGCGATGTGATTGAAGCACAAGGTCATACGGGTAAAGTGGTTGATATCCAGATTTTTGTGACCGTATTGATCACTTACGATAATCAAAGAATCATTATTCCCAATGGCATGCTGTCTAACGGCACCGTTAAGAACCTGTTCTGTGAAGAAAATCGCCGCGTCGATATCGAATTTGGTATCAGCTATCGCGACGATGTACGTAAAGCACGCGAAGTGCTCATGAAGGTGTTAGCCGACTACGAACTCGTATTGAATGACCCCGAACCGCTTGTTCACGTTAGCCAACACGGTGACAGCCATGTCGGTATGTTAGTTTGGGCTTGGGTGAAATCGGACGACTACTGGCCGGTGTATTTCAGCCTGTATGAACGTGTGAAAATCGCCTTCGACGAACAAGGCATTACGATCCCGTTCCCTCAGCGCGATGTGCATATTCATCAATTCCCAGGCAAACAAGCCTCTTAATGATTAAGGTCTGTTGACTTAATCCCTAACCCAAAACACGCCAGCATTTTGCTGGCGTGTTTGTTCATACTGCAAAATCACATTCAAATAGAAGGCTCAGTTAAGCGGATAACTTACCTACCACATCACAGACTTGATACCCTATTTGAAACATAATGATATCGTCACATGTATTAACTCATTCCTTGTTGGTTTGCTATCAATACCCAATGAGGTCGAGCAAGCAGGCGTACAGGAGACCACAATGAAAATCCTCATTTTACATGGCTTATACATGCACGGTTTGGTCATGCAGCCTTTAAGCCAACGCCTTCGCAAACTCGGGTATGAAACGCAAGTGATCAGCTATAACTCTGTCACTATCGATGAAGATAAGCTGTTCCGCACCATTGATTCTGCCCTAGATCGAACGCAAAAAAACATACTGGTCGGGCACAGCCTGGGTGGCGTTGTAATTAAAAACTACCTTGCCTCGCGTTCCCCCTCCCCATCGCTTGTCTCCCATGTCATCGCTATTGGTTCTCCACTTAAAGGGGCGTCTATTATTGGCAAAATTCAAGAGTTAGGCTTGGGAGCCATGTTAGGTAATACACCGGAATTTGGACTAGAAAAACACGACGACGTATGGCGCTACCCGCAAAAACTGGGCAGCATTGCCGGAACGCTCCCACTGGGCATGCGAACTTTATTGTTGATGGATAACAACACCCTGTCAGATGGCACGGTAACGGTAGAAGAAACACAAATAGAAGGCATGACCGATCACCTAAAAACCCAATCTAGCCACACCAGCATGATATACAATCACTACCTTCCGAATCAGATCGATCACTTTATTCGGCAAAACCACTTCCGTCACACTCATTAGAGGAAGTCGACCACTTTGTCCCTTAATACGAGAGCGCTCAGGTAGTGAATGTCTAATACCTATATTGTTCGTCTGTCTGCCATTCTATTCGATGGCGAACCCAACCATAAAGAGCAGTGCAGATACGCACAAATAATAGATATAACATTCTGATTAAAAAGAAGTTTATAGTCTGTCGTGTAACTCGCAAATTTCTTAAACACATTCACTATAAAGAAATAACATGTTTTATCATTAAGCCCCCATAACAAAGGACTTAAAAATGAAAAAACTGGCTTTCCTCATTTCTTCGACTCTTCTCGTAACCGCGTGTGGTGGAGGTGATGATGGTGTATCTTCAACGTCTGATAATAGCAAAACAAAAATCACTACCAATAGCATAACCAAAATGTCTAACAGCATTAACGCCATTGATTTTAATACTGTGCTTAGTGTTGCGAATGATGTTCTCAACAACAGCCATCAAAGTGCGTCTCCCACAACAAGTGATCTTTCTAAAACGACAGCATGTTTTAACCATTCTGGAGAAGTGGTGTTAACCACTAACGGCAATGAAATGGCTAATAATGGCACTCTATCCATTAATAGCTGTAGCTTATCGTACGATCTAAATATTAAAGTAAACGGCAAGCTGGACTACTCTAAGGCTGGAAGTGCTTATTCTCTCACTGGATTCTTTAGCATTAGAGACGAAAATAGAGCTGAAGAGTTGGTATCGTTCAAAAATATCGACCTTAAGTATGCCGCTCCAAGCTTAACTTTCCATTCGATTATCTCAGCAGACGGTGAGACACATGGAATAACCATCAAGCATTCCACTGATAGCGACAACGTAATGTCTACAACAAGCATAAAAGTTGATGGAGCAGAAGGAACGTGGTTCCAAATCGATCAAACCACATCATCAGACAGGTTAAGCTGCAAACTGACACAAAGCTCAAATCTTAGCTTTTCCTCAAGCGATGCTTGTAGCACATTCTAACGTTTGATTCGTTTGGCACTACATCGCCAAATCTAATCCGCTAAAAAAACTGAGTGAACTCAATCAGCTTTTAGCACAAACCTTTAAATCAATCAGGGGATTTACAATGTAAATCCCCTGATTTTTGAACTCACTTAATCGCCAGCCCTTTTCCATTCAAGTAGCCTTTGATATGAGGCCTAGATTCTTCCGAAAGTTTGCCTGTGATTTGCTCCGACCATGTAACGTTTTTGTTGTTACCGCTCCGGCTTGAGTAGTATTGCAACATGGTTTGGTCGTACTCCCTAACCTTGTTTTTATCTAAGGGCTGGTACGTGTTTTCATGCACAATCACCCCAGGGCTTAGCCTTGGTTTGACTTCGGGGTTTTGGTCTGGGTGCCCTAAACACATACCAAACAAAACCGCAGTATGTGGGGGCAACTCCAGCAGTTCATCCACTTCTTGAGCACAGTTTCTTAACCCACCAATGTACACCCCCCCTAACCCCATTGATTCCGCAGCCAATAGGCAGTTTTGAGCCATGATCCCCGCGTCCACGGCGCCAATCAACGTCAGTTCGGTAAATTCGGGTTTAACGTTCTCGTTCATTTCAACATGACGTTGCAAGTCGATGCAAAACACCAAAAACTCTGGGGCGGTGCCTACGTATTTTTGACCACCTGAAAACGTCACCAAAGCGTCACGTTTCACTGGATCGGTTACGCGAATGATGGTGTTGACCTGTAACAAACTGGAAGACGATGCCGCAATACCCGCTCGAATAATGGTATCCAGCTGTTCTTTGGTCACGGCTTCTTGAGTAAATGCACGAATCGAACGATGAGAAAGAATGGTGTCGATAGTTGAGTTCATAAGCATTCCATATTAAGGGAGATGAGCGTGAGTAACATTCACAACAACCTTTTATAAATAAATTCCAAAACGATGTCGAATACCGCGATCGCAAAGCCAATAATTACAAGCGAGGTTGCGATTCAACGACGCCACTTTCGAGTTTTCTCTCATTCGATTCTTGAATAATGCGCTCTATTTCTAGCGTTTCCTCTTCATCTGCACCGTCCAATAACGCCTCATAAATCCGAGCATTGATCCTGGCTTTTCGCAGTAAGAAGAAATCGTGTAATGAATAAGCGATTTCTAGCCTTCGTTGAGGATATTGATTGATCAGCTCACCCAAAAGCGCACCGGATTGCTTAGGGTACGCCAGCGTAATATTAATGGCCACATCGCTAGCATTTAGCGATGACCCTTGCAGCGCAGTGCGGAACAGCACGCCTGGGTCGGTTGGGTTTTGACCCAGAGCCGCTACCAACAACTTGAGCTCTGGGTCTGCAATGTCGGTGTATTTGAAATCCAACATAGGATCTAACTCGGCGGTTCCCGTGGGAATGGGCTGCACATTCACTTGATAGTGGCTGACCGCTTCTAATGTGTCGGTCCGCACAAAGAGTTTGCGGAACAACAAGAAACCAAACACAAATAAGTGAACCACAATGAGATAGTAGTAAAGCCAAACAATGGAAAACTCATTCATAAGATAGCCAGCAATGATGGGACCAGTTACTCCACCAATCCCCACCAATACTTGCATGGTACTTGTCGCTGGCATTGCCTCTTTGGGCTGGATGTGGTCAAACACCTGAGTCACGGCAAGTGGGAACAGCGCAACGCCAGAGCCACCCGACACCCAAAATAGGACAGCGAGCATTTCAATCGGCATTGGCACATAATTCTCTAAAATGATCAACGAATTGCTGATCATCCCCATAAACATGAGCCCCGACGCAATAACGCGCTTGTCGTACCTATCTGCTAGCCATCCTGTCGGAAACTGAGTCAACAACCCGCCCATTTGGTATGAACCCAAAATCAGCGATAGCCAGATTCCAGATATGCCCTTACCGTAGGCGTACAACGAAATTAAGGATACGCTCGCGGCGTTAATCAACCCAGCACAAAAACAAGAAAGGGTGCCAGAAGGGGAATAGTTCCAAAGTTTTTTGATGGTAAGAGGCGCACTTTTTTCCGGTAATTCAGGCATTGGTAATCGACTCATCGACATAATGATGAGAGCAATGCACAAAAACACGGAAATAACCCCAAAAATTCGGGGATCTTGCGCGCCCGAAAATGCGATCAAAAAAGGAGCGGTACCAAAGCCAATCGCGAAGCAAATTTGATAGGTGCCATACACTCTGCCGCGGTTACTGCGATCACTCAATACATTAAGCCAGCTTTCTAAGGTAATAAAACTGGTGACATAACACACACCCGCGATCATTCTTAGCACCGACGTGACATAGATGTCGCTTGAATAACTGTGCAAAACCGACACGATAGCCAACATAGCCGCCATCGAGGCAAACGCTCGAATATGCCCAACACGCAACACCACTTTTGAACCAAATAAACCCGCACAAATGGCCCCTACGGCAAACATACTCATCGCTAAACCGATTTCAGAAGAATCAAACCCGCCGTCTTTTAAGCGAATCGGCAACATGACATAAAGCAAGTTATGGCTGATCGCAAACGCAAAAATAGCGAACAAAATAGGTCTTATACGGATGAATATGTTGCTTCTCATAGGCATTATGGACTTTTTAGACAATCAATTGATGGCAAGAATTGCTGATTAAAGCATCAACTACAACATAGCACAGGTTAAAAGCCAGCCAGCCCATTAAAAAGGATAAATATCAGACAATCCGGTGAAGTTGTGCACAATCTCAAGTGCGAGAGCGCAATATGCATGGCGAAAATTGAAGATCGCATTCACCCAAAATTCACGGTAAGGTGAGCCAAACTTAAAACCAATACGGAATATCAAGATGCTTAGCTACGTCGAAGTTGAACCGACTACAGAAGCCACGGCCAGTGTAATTTGGCTGCACGGTCTTGGCTCAAATGGTCACGATTTTGAAGCCATTCTTCCTGAACTGAAATTACCCACCGATGCCCCTGTGCGCTTTATTTTCCCGCACTCCCCTTCCATTCCTGTCACTGTTAACGGCGGAATGGTGATGCCAGCGTGGTACGACATTATTGAAATGGGCGCAGGGAGAAAATTGAATTCGCAGCAGCTCATCGACTCCGCCCATCAAGTGGTGGAATTGATTAAGCAAGAACAAAAGCGTGGAATTGCGTCAAACCGCATCATACTTGCAGGGTTTTCTCAAGGTGGCGCGGTGGCATACCATGCAGCATTAAGCTACGACCAGCCATTGGCTGGCTTGCTAGCGCTTTCCACGTATTTTCCTACCTCTGACGCCATCGAATACTCAGAAGCAAACAAAGCGTTACCCATAGAGATCATGCATGGCAGCTATGATCCCGTTGTTTTCCCAGCCATGGGCGAAGAAGCCAAAACCGATTTAGAAGCCGCAGGGTACACACCCAATTGGCGCACTTACCCAATGGAACATCAGGTATGCATGCCGCAAATTAAAGACATTTCTGAGTGGTTGCACCGCCTACTCAACCTTTAAATCGGCGTTAAACCATGTCATTCCACGTGCGGGATCCCAACCCGCACGACTTACCTAACGGAATGCGGCTCTTCCCCTACACGGCTATCACGAAAGAATGGGCTATTGTACGCCACTAGAAGGAGCGACCCGCCCCATTCGAATAGCGACGGCAAACGGATAAGAGGTTCGCCTACTCCCCCGTGCAACCAAGCCAGTTTTCCCCTTTGTGAGCGTCACCATACTGATCTTGGGGGTTGCGAAGCGCGCAATTGTCCAAAGACAAACAACCGCAACCAATGCACCCACCCAAATCATTCTGAAGCGCCTGCAAACGACGGATTCTGTCTTCTAACATCGCGTGCCAACGGCTCGCCAGTGTATCCCATTCTTTTTTGTTTGGTGCTTGGTGTTTAGGTAAGTGCGACAATGCCTGAGAAATCTCCTCTAACGACAAGCCAACTTGCTGGGCAGCTTTGATCACCGCAATTCTACGCAAGACACTGCGGTGAAACCGCCGCTGATTGCCAGCGTTCCGCCAACTGGATATCAGCCCTTTTTGTTCATAGAAGTGAATTGCTGACACTTTCACCCCAGCTCGTTTAGCGACTTCGCCAACACCTATGTCCATATATCACCTACAAAAAGATCAAAAAAGACCTTTACCTCAACTTAACTTGAGGTTTTAGAGTAGCACGCAAACCTAAAGAATTCACGAAGGAAAAAGAATGAAAAACAAAACCTTTCCCTACTTAGTTGGCCGCTTTTTTGATGGTATTTCATCGGGGCTTTTCATGATGGCGCTGCCTTGGGTGATTCTCTCTCAACCCAATATGGGCACGTTCGTTGCCATGGTCGCGCTCTTATGTACCGCCGTTTCATTTGTGGCAACACCGTTCTTTTCGACGTTGATTGATCGCCATTCTCGTAAGAATTTATTGGTGATCAATCAAGTCATACAAGCCTTAACCGCTGCCATTGTGGTTATCGCGTATTCACTCGATGCAGGATCACATTGGTTACTGGCTGGAGCTCAGCTGGTGATATGGGTATCCAGTAACCTAGCATGGTCGACCAACAACGCGTTCACTCAAGAAAACTACGACTCACATGAATATGCGTCCATTTCTGGTTACCAAGAGGTGGTCATGCAGGGCACCACTTTGGGGGCTGGCGCGTTAGGTGTGATGCTTTTGGAGCTATGGAGCATGTGGGAATTTGCGTTGTTCGCGGCGATCGCATCGGGCATAGCCTCTATTGCTTACTGGCTTACCCCGTATCGTAGAAAGCTAAGAAAAACCCAAGCTGTACCTTTCTTTGCTCAGTTAAAAGAGAGCAAGAGCCTCTTCGCCAACGCGCCGCGTTTCTATGCTTTCATTCTGTTGTCTTGCTTGTCGTACCCAATACTGACGTTTTTAGGAAAACTCGTCCCCATTTGGTTTTCTGAAGCGGGGATTTCAGGAGAATGGCTCGCGGGGTACAACATCAGTTTCGGCTTGGGCTCGTTAATTACAGGGCTGTTGGTTCGCAAAATTCTGGCGGAAGCATCACACCAAAAGACCATGCAATACTCCATGTTTGTAGTGGGCGTAATGTTGGTCGGAATGTCGATTTATCAGCACCCAGTTTACTTAATGGCGTTTACAGTGGGCTTTGGGTTCTTTAATGCGCTTAACCGCATTGCGAGAACCAATTGGATGCACCACAGTGTGAAGGTGTCTGAACGTGGCCGGGTCGAAGGCGGATTGGCTTTGTTTTCAACTTTGGTGCAATCACTGAGTTATGTACTCATCGCTTTTCTTAGTCATTATGAGATAACTCGGTATGGATTCGTCATTGCAGCCGTCATTGTTATCGCTGCCGCTATCATCATGACCTTCTTAACCAAAAGCCGCCAGTTTACCGAGCAACCGGTTACCTAAATTTCTGTCTTTAATGGAAGAAAATCACGGTATAACAACACTATGAATAACACTGACAATTTCTAACCGAGTGTTGACATATGCACTCATCGGCACGGCAAACTCCATCGCGCTTACCTTCATTTCACTAAAAATCAATAAACCAATTCAGGAATGGCTATGGAGTTTACCCAACAAGATCGCGAAGCACTTTATCAGGTCTGGATGTCGCAAAAGGCAAAAATGCGCATGACTCAAATGGAAATCACCAAACGACTTGGGATCAGCCAAATCGATTTTTCCGAGCTTTTAAGAGGGAGTGCGCGGTTGGAGCCTGCTTTTGTTGAACAGTTTTGCAACCAATTACATGTCGACCCAAAATCGGTTATCCCTTCATTGAAAAACAGCGAGAACGCAGGGCAAGTGATCTACTTAAAAAGTCGCATCACCGTTGATGGGGAGATCCAAAAAACCTACGTTGAAGGAAATCAAGTCGTTGTGGAGTATGCACACACGCTAAGCTAATGCCGATACAGAGGGTTCAAATCTGTTGAAAGAAAAGAGGAAATACCAATGCATTAAAAACCCTTCCAAAATTGAAAGGGTTCATAACGTGCTCTCAATAATTAAAACGACCAACGTTTAAGACAATCAACGTTTAAGACAATCAATACTTAAGACGGCTTTTTCGCCAACACTTCATCAATATCGGCAGCCGAGTGACGTTCTGGTACTTGCTCCCACTCTTCTCCCCATGCACGGTTAACTATTCGACCACGTTGCACGGCGGGACGCTGAGCAATGTCTTTTGCCCAGCGCATCAGGTTGGGGTAGCTCTCTACACCTAAAAACTCAGCAGCATCATAAAGAACGCCAAGCACAAGGTTGCCATACCACGGCCACGTTGCGATATCCGCAATGCTGTATTCATCGCCACCTAAGTATTTGTTATTCGCAAGGCGCTTATCCAAGACATCGAGCTGACGCTTAGCTTCCATAGAAAAGCGATTGATCGGGTACTCAAACTTCTCTGGCGCGTAGGAATAAAAATGACCAAAGCCACCGCCTAAATACGGTGCCGACCCTTGCAGCCAAAACAGCCAATTCAACACTTCTGTGCGTGCTTTCGGCTCTTTAGGCAATAACTGCCCAAACTTGTCTGCCAAATAAAGCAAAATACCGCCCGATTCAAATACATTTACTGGCTCACTGCCTGAGCGATCCACCAGCGCTGGGATTTTCGAGTTAGGGTTAACACTCACAAAACCTGAACCAAACTGGTCACCATCGCCAATTTTGATTAAATACGCATCGTATTCCGCTTCGGTCACGCCAAGTGCCAAAAGTTCTTCCAACATAATGGTGACTTTCTGCCCATTTGGGGTGCCCATGGAGTAGAGCTGTAGCGGGTGGTTCCCTACTGGCAGTGCTTGTTCATGCCGTGCACCCGAATCTGGTCTGTTAATGCTTGCCCACTGACCGCCATTTTCATCTTCCATCGTCCAAACTTTTGGTGGTGTATATTCGTTTGCCATCTCAATTCCTTATCTGTGTGAGGAGGGGGGATATCTCTGAGCCTGAGATCAGCAGACCCTACCACATACATTAGGTCTTTTTTCTCAGTTAAAACCCCTATCTGATATTTTTATTAGAACGATCGGTTATTTATAACTCATTGTTTAGAATAAAGCTAACTCATTAACGCAATCTTTAAAGCATGCGCTTAACCCCGAAAAGCACATCGCTATTTTGTGCTCTGGCGAGCAAATAATCTCAATGAAACAAGCACATCCATAGGTTTGAAGAATTTCCGCATCGAGCCGCTTAATTACGCTGAAAAACGTCGATTACTCCTCAAGACTAGACGCTCCCCTGCAAACACGCTTGGTAAACTTTTATTATTGAACACGATGCTAGGGTTATCAGAAAGGATAAGGGCTTTCTCACGCTAGAGCATGGACCATAGTTTTGGTAGTGGAGATGAAAAAACCTGAGGAGATACACCTCTCTTGCATCGCATTCAGTTAAGAAGAGACACTGAAAGTAAGTAAGAAAAGAAGAAGTGGAAGACCAGCAGCTGGATCTGCTGGTCTCCAATTTGCTAACCGTAAACCACTTAGTCAGTAAAGTGCGCGGCAATCTTGTCGACGGCTTGGTCAACATATTCCGCAACATCGTAAAGCCCAACATGATTGGAACCCTGAATCACTTCGAGCTTTCCAGCGCCAGCGGTTGCTCGTAACATTTGCTCACTTTCGTATGCCGAATCCGCTTCAGAGCCAACAATCATCAGCAAAGGGGTCGGCGACAGATTTTCAGCGATATCCAATGCCGAAAAGTTGGCTAAGCTGGCAAACGACCAAGGCAGAAACTTGCTCTCATAACGCCCTTTTTGCCCTCGGGGCGTCATGTAGTAATCGTAAAACTCTCTGAATAGTCTTGGCATGTCTTCACTGTCCGATTCAGGTGCATGAGGTAAATAGCTGATTTCACCTGTCTGTTGATAGGTTTCTCTTGCTTTGTTGCCCAGCTCTAGCACATCCAACACACCTTCTCTTCCCATAATGGTTTGATAAAAACCTCGGTGATCAAAGTAAGCACTGACTGTGGCTACGGATTTAATTCGTCTATCCGTTGCAGCCGCAAAGCTTAAGTATCCTCCTCCTGAACACACGCCTAAGCCATAAACACGATCGGGCTGAACATGGTGATGTAACCGAAGAAACGTCACTGCGTTAGAAATGTCTTCCGCTTTTAGGTAAGGGTTCTCATGAAATCTCGGCTGCCCTTCACTCGCCCCAAACGTTGCGTGGTCAAAGGTCAGAGTCACAAAACCTTTAGCGGCTAATCGAGTAGCGTAGTGATCGACCGTTTGCTCTTTAACGCCCGCTTGAGGCCCTGCAATCACTACCGCAGGAAAAGGGTGATTTCCTTGAACTGGAATAAAAAGGTGTGCGGCAATTCGGTGACCGTTGCTATAAAAGGAGGTGTTTTGTTGAGTGTAAGTCATAAAAGTTCTGCCTCTAATGATGAATGATTCGCGATTTTTGAATGATGACTACATCATAGGAACAGTTTGATTTATGATATATACATCAACACTATACTGACTGTTACATAATGAACAACAATATTTCCTTGCTCGATGTAAAAGCGTTTGTCGCCATCGTATCGTATGGCAGCTTTACCAATGCTGCTGAGGCACTAGGGGCATCTAAGGCACATCTCTCACGCCAATTGAGCCAACTAGAAAGAGCGTTAGGCGTGCAGTTATTGATACGCACAACTCGCTCCCTCAAGTTGACTGAACAAGGGGAGCGTTTTTATTCAAAATCCCAAGCCGCCCTAATGGAAATCGAACAAGCGGCTTTTGATGCATTGGAGCAAAGCGCATCGATGTCTGGGTTGATCCGCATCAACAGCCTAGGAGGGGCATTTGGCGAAGAATACTTGTCGCAAGCCATCGCCGAGTTTTCTATGTGTTACCCAGAGATTCGCATTGATATTTCCTTCGACAGCAAACAAGTCAGCTTAATGGAGGATGAGTTTGATCTTGTGATCCGCTCAGGAAACCTGCCTGATTCTCGTATGGTTGCTCGACACTTAATGGATATGGATGTGGGCGTATTTTGCTCTCAGGACTATTTAAAAGGTAAATCGCTCCCGAGCCACCCAAGCCAATTTAAAGAACATCGCTGCTTAACTGGTACAATAGACAAGTGGACATTCACTCACTCAAATGGTGAATCACAAACCATCCAAGTCAGCCCGTCTGCAAGCTGTTCAAATAGCCGGGTATTATTGACTTACGCGATCAACGGAATGGGTATTTGTCGCCTGCCTAGCCGATACGCAGAAACCCATTTAAGAAACGGTAAATTGGTCCACGCCATTGAAGATTGGTCTGTTGCCTCTATCCCTATTCACCTTATTTACAACAAAAACCGCTACCAACCAGAAAAGCTTAAAACGCTGATTCAGTTTCTTTGTGCATGGTTTCAAAATGGAAAATACAGTTCTGAGTAAGAGATAAGAAAAAGACCGAGGTTCTCGCCAACTTTAAGAAGAAAGCTGGCGAGTGAGAACCATCAGTTCTGGTGGGCTGGTAAGTTTTGTGTTTCGTAAGCATCAGCGAATGAATGGTTACGATCTCGATGCTTGGCTTCGTCGTTACGAATTTGCAAAATCACGTCTCTTAGCATCGCATCGCTGGGCAGTTGATAGTAACTAATCGCGATTTTCGGTGCAGGAACGTTCTCTACTTCACCACCATCAATTTTACCAAGATACTCGGTATAACTTTTACAGGCTTCTTCCTCAAAATACCCGACCACTCGATGTGCAATCTTAGACGAAAGCAGATAAATCAAACCGTAAACGACAATAAAGACTCCTTGCCCAAGCAGCACTAAAGCGCGCTCAACCCAACTGGGTTTTGCAATATCCAAAAAAATCATAAGGTGCATTCGCTCATTCTCGGCTTCGTCTAGCAACTCTCTGATCCAGCCTTCATCGTCTTTCATGCGCCTAAGAGCCTTCATGTGGTTAAACATGCCCGCAACCATGCCAGGCACCGCAGCGATGGTTTCTAAGATCACGGCGCGTTTTGCGTACTTCTTCCCATAGAAAATATTGAGAGTAAATTTCAAAAATTGCGTAATACGATACGCAACACGTTCGGAAAACTTACTCGCAGAGCGATGCGTTAATTTAAAGTCTGACATGAGCTTTACTTCCTTCAACTTAAAATATGTATTTAAAATACACCTTTAAAATGCAACCTTCAATAGTTTTTAGATCTTTAAACTATTTTTTATACGCCATCCGAGCATATATAAATAGGAAGATAGGCAAGAAACATAAAAAAAGCCATGGCATATCATGACTTTTATCGCATTCAAACGTCGAAAAACCTAATACGGGTTGCCTTAATAAACATCACGCACATAACGCTTCCAGTTCTTCCAAACTTTTGGTGGTGTATATTCGTTTGCCATCTCAATTCCTTATCTGTGTGAGGAGGGGGATATCTCTGAGCCTGAGATCAGCAACCCCTACCACATACATTAGGTCTTTTTGCTCGGTTAAAAGAAACTCCCCCTATTTATTAGCTAACAGGTTTCACGAGGATTTTATGGTTATCAAAATCAATTCGTACGTCAAATTGATGAAAAAAGTCTGCACCAAGTAAGCCATCCAGTTGAAATCGAGGGTCAATAGGAAACAGTAGCGCCTTGCTGGTAAAAGAATGCCCATACGTGGTCATTGGCTCGTTGAGAAGTTGGCAAGGAATGTTTCCTAAGCTGTATTGGCACGCTTCTAACGATTCCTTCGGATTCACTTTGTTGCTCACAAACAGAGTGTTGGATGCCCCAGTATCCAAAACCAACGTGTAGAGCTGATTTTTAGTCTCAACGGCGACACCAATCCCTTCCTTGGAAACACCAAGATCAGACCATTGTTTGGATACCGATTGGTCTGAATTTACAATAGACAGTTCTTTGTCTTTAAAGCTGATTTGTACCGTTCTTCCTGAAAACAGCCCTAACCCTATAACGGGTAAATCATCCGTGTCTGCTTTTTCTCCTCCAACAGATACTCCCCACGATTGGAGCGCGACCACTTCAAGATCTTCAAATTCCAAGCATCCTAATTTCAGCATTTTTAAGTGATAAACAGAATTGTTGAACTCTTTCCCTGCGGCATTCATGCTTTTGCGTTTTTCGGGTAAATCCGTTATTCCCTTTAGGTTAATCATCATTGACTTGGGCAAATGTAACCCTGCGCTTGACCCCGTATCCAGAAGGAAGTCTATCTCTTGTCCACCGATCTCCAGCGTCACCACTGGCATACCTTTAGGAGTGAAAGAAATAGGAGTACTGAGCGAGTCGCAACTCTTGGAAAATGAAGCCGCACTGAAAGTAAGTAAGAAAAGAAGAAGCGGGAGGCGACCGAAAAGACGGAAAATAACATGCATTGGTAGATAACCTTAAATAAAGTAAGTCAGATTCATTGTTCACAATAAATCCATAGAGTGAGCCATACTAATCTTTCAATAACTTAACTTAAACTTACGAATCTAATATTCTTAGTAAAATGCGTCTGGGTCCACATTCCATCTACACACTATTTTAAAATAGTTTTTTGGAGATATTAAATTGAAATTAATTTTCACTCCTCATAAAAAATAAGAGACCATTTTAAATATAGAAACGGCCTTTGAAATAATAAATTATAAACTCTATATAGGAAATCAGGATGCTGATAAATAATTATGATTTGAAGTTATTCTAAACAAAGAACTTCTGATATTTTTTTATATGGAACTCCTTCATCCAGAAGCTTAGCAGACATTCTTGAATAAAGCTCTTTCATTGAATCACAATAAACAGTTGGATTAATACAACTATTATTCTTGCTACTATATTTCAAATGAACAGCATTTGTACCACCACCACAAATTTTTGACCAACAACAGTCAGTACATTGTTCTGGTATTGTTCTCAATTCTTTATCTAGTTTTTCAAATTGTTCAATTAACAAGTAATCATACAGTGATGTGCTCACAACATTACATTTTGGGAACGCATTCCAAATTGGGCTTTGGAATAAAAGATCATCAGGACCAAGATCTCCATTAGATTGTATAGTAAAAGAAATAGTTACCATATCTAAATCACTATATCCACCTAATGAAAATTTATTTATTCCTGAGAATTTCAAAAGCGCAGTTGAAAATTTCCGAATAGAAACATCTTTGAATCCACCATCAATCCATGCATCTAATGCGCTTCCCATGAATTTCTCGTATCCATGATCATATACAAAGTCATCATGATTCATTGCAGGAAACAAGAAATCCATATTTTTAACTTCAAGATCATTGACGAAGTGATTATAAACCTCTCTACCGTCAGATTTTGGATTAATAACGCACAGAAGACCAAAAGATGGAATTCTTCCATTTTTGTGAGCATCTCTTAGTTTTATAATACCTTGTTTTTCACTACCATATGATCCTTGCCCATTAGTCAATATTCTTTGTTCATCATTATAAACCTCAAGCCCATCTAAGCTAGCACCAACAGAAATATTATATTGTTCAAAATTTTGTATCCAATCTTCAGCACTTAAACACATGCCATTGAATTACCGAAGTAAATCAGCAATAGAGAACCAGTTCCCTTTGCTCAAGGTGGTCACGAGGCTTATTACTAGCTGGTCGGATAAGAACACCCGATACCGTTTCATAAACCTGTACTTTTCGCCATTTTTTGAACGCTTTCCGCATTATAGAATTGCTTAAACTGCTTTTGTAGGGAGATAATCGTCATCAGCTTCACGGTTGATGTTGGTGGTTTGTTTGGCGACGATTATCTGATCATAAATGACTATCTAAATAACCGCTTAGAGCTTAAGATCCTGTCTATGAGAATGGCATAAAGCCATGGCGAACCATGGCTTTGAATGACATGCAAGCTTAGAAAAGCTTAATACACGTCACGCACATAACGCTTCTGCTTTTTGAGCTGGTTAACATAGGCTTCTGCTTCTTCTTTGGATTTGTTACCGTGAACTTCGATAACGTCATGCAAGGCTTTGTCTACATCTTTTGCCATGTAGTACGCATCACCACACACGAAGAAGTAACCACCGCGCTCTAACCATTCATACAGTTCCGCGCCACTCTCACGCATTTTGTCTTGCACATAGACTTTTTCTGCTTGGTCACGCGAAAAAGCCAAATCCAGTTTAGTAAGCACTCCCTTACTTTGTAACGCTTCCAGTTCTTCTTGGTAAATAAAATCCGTCGCACTGTTTCTATCACCAAAGATTAGCCAGTTATCACCAGGGGAAGCTTGAACTTCGCGCTCTTCAAGGAACGCTCGGAATGGCGCAATACCCGTTCCCGGCCCCACCATGATCATCGGCGCTTTGTCGTCTTCTGGCACCGCGAAATTCTTGTTAGGGGCAAAGTAACAAGGCACGACGTCCCCTTCTTCCACCAAGTCGGCCAACCACGTAGAGCACGTACCATTGTAGTCGCGGTCGCCGTTTTGGTAACGCACACTGCCAATGGTCAAGTGAACTTCGTCTGCGTGCTTGTTCAAGCTCGATGAAATCGAGTAAGCACGCGGTGCAATAGGCTTAAGCAGCGATAATATTTCTGCCAGCGATAACGTCACGCTTGGGTATTGCCGCAACAAATCGAGAATGTCTTTCCCCCAAAGAAAATCATTTAAGCCTTTATTGTCTTCATTACCAATGAGTGCGATCAATGTGTGATCGCTGGCGCTTTCCGCCAAGGCTTTGACAAATTCTTTGGATGGGGTACGAATATCCAAATGCGAGGTGAAAATTTCGCGCAAACTGAAGTTGTCACCATTCCAAGATGGCTTTTCATCGCCACTGAACTGAAAGTGCTCTAGGAATGCTTGAACCAGTTCAGGGCGGTTTTGAGCGATTACGTTGAGGGCGTCACCAGCTTTATAGCACTCACCGCTGCCTTCCAACGAGATTTCGTAATGTACGATTTCTTTGCTGGAACCTGCTTTGTTCAGCACACGCTTATGTTTTAGCGTGGCTTGCAGTGGTTGTTTACGGCTGTACTTCGACTTAGCCTTTGGGGCGCTGCCTCCTTGAGCTACGGTGGCTTCACCGTCATCCCCCTTGTCGGCAATGCCCGGTAGAGTGGCGATCATCCACTCTTCGGCAGGTTGTTCAAAATCGATGTCGCAATCCACCCGCGCCGTCACCCGCGTTGCACCAAGTTCTTCAAGACGCTCATCCCAAAGCTTACCCGCTAAGCAGAACTCATCGTAACTGGTGTCGCCAAGTGCCAGTATGGAGAAAAAGGTGCCGTCCAATTGAGGGGCGTGTTCATCCGACATGGTTTGCCAAAGTGACTCGGCGTTGTCGGGCATTTCACCCTCACCATAGGTACTGGTTACTATCAGGATACGAGAAGATTTCACAAAGATTTGTGCATCGACGTCATCCATGTCGTAAACCGAGGCGGTCATGCCATATTCTTTGGCTTTTTCTGCTGTGTCGTAAGCGACCGCTTCAGCGTTGCCCGTTTGAGAACCATAAAGAATGGTGAGCGCCTTTACTTGAGGCTTGGATTCCGCGTGTACCACGGATTCTTCCTTGACCAACAGGCGCGAGTGCAACCCAGAAAAGAAGCCCGCCAACCAGGTCTTCTGATCGTCGTTAAACGGAATGTCTTGAGGCAAATAAGGTACTTTCATTTTTCTTCCTACTATGAAATCTAGCCTTCCCTAGGATCTGTCGACCTAAGCTGTTTGGGCTTCTAAAACGTGCTGAGTTTTTTGTTCTTCCGTGTTGGCTCGAATCACATCGGCAAACACGTGGCAGTAAAGCGTCGCTGTACGTAATGACACCGCTTCAATCTCGACCATTTGCTTGCGAATGTCTTTCTCTCGCGCCAATATCCAAACGGACGTACCACGTGAGTGGGTATCCCAGACATCACGACGTGCCAGTGACGTTTTGTAGTCTTGCACGCGTTTCGCCGCCAATAAGACCGCCAATTCTTCATCGCGATAGTTCGAAATGGCTTCTTTGATGTCTTTCAGCAACGCATCCAGCAGTTTTTTGTCACGCAGCTCGAACAAGCGTCTCACTGCGCGAGACTGCTCAACTTCACCTTCAAACTGACCTTTCACCAATTGATGCGCTCGGTGAAGCACACCACTTTGCGTCAATAAGTCACAAATCAGGGGCGTATCCATATCGCCATACTGTGGGCAGAAACCACGCGACAGTGCTTCATTGCCTTGATAAGCAAAGTGCACTTGTTCAATTAAGCGATTCGCCTCCCCCTGAATCAGTTCTTCCAGCATTTTCTTGCGCGAATGGGTCGCAAGAATGCTCTCAGGGTGATGACTTTGTGTGAGCGCAAGGGGAAGAACCAACGTAAACAACGTTCGGCTGGTGGCCCAATCGTCCAAAATGGCTTGTGCTTTTTCAGATTGCGTCAATCGCACATGCTGCTCTAAATGCCATTTCAGCGCCTCTTCATAGCCTTCATCGTGTTCAATGAGTGGCAAGGCTAAGACGGAATCTTTACTGCAACGCTGCGTAAACGCACCATCAACATCGTATTGATACGCAAGCCCACCCGACATGCCGTTACCAAAACCTTTACCGTACTCCCCAAGGTTAATGACGGAACCATTGGTCATGTACTCACAACAAAAATCGCCCACACCTTCGACAACCGCAATCGCTCCAGAGTTACGCACGGCAAATCGGTCGCCCGCTTCCCCCTGAATAAACACTTGACCACCGGTTGCACCAAACAAGGCAAAGTTACCAATCAGCACGTTATTGCCCGCCGACATATCGTTGCCGCCCGGAGAACGCACCACAATATGACCGCCACTCGATCCTTTACCGACGCCATCGTTACATGTGCCGACATGCTCCATCACCAAACCGGAATTGTTGAACGCGCCGTAACTTTGCCCTGCACTGCCATGAGTGCGAACCACAATGGATTCCGCATCAAGGTAACGACGGCCATTGCCCGCCGTGAAGACCGCAGGGTGCTTTTCGCCTACATTTTCGTAGTTCAGTGCGCGCTCAATATCGATAGAAAGCTGGCCCCCCGTCGATTTGTTGCGGTTATTGAGTTTTGTGCCTGCCAGTTCAATGTTCAGACGCTCTGAATTGAAGTACTCGCTGAGCAGTGTTTCGATGTAAGCATCATCTGGCGTGAAGTCCGCTTCCAAGTAAACAGGGCGAGGCACTTTGACCTGCTCCACTTCGCGAAGTAGCCCTGTGACATCCAATCGACCGACAATGCTGTGGTGATTCGCCAGATGCAGAAGATCCGTCTTACCTCGGATTTCACGCAGGCTTCGGTAGCCGAGGCTCGCCAGAATCTCGCGAACTTCGTGGGCAACGTTTAAGAAATACTGCGCCAATGCTCGTGGATCGCCCTGATACAGCTCTGGGTTGGTTGTCAGACCGGCTGGGCACTTGATGTTACAGTTCTTTGCCATGACGCATTTCAGCATCATCAGTGCCGTAGTCCCAAACTCGAACGAGTCGCCCCCCATGATCGCGGACTTGATGACGTCCGCACCCGTTTGGTGTGCGTTGGAGCAGCGAAGCGTCACTTTGTCTCGTAAACCGTTTTCGCTGAGCGCTTGATGCACTTCTGCAATGCCGATTTCCGCAGCGCGACCCGTATTTTTCAAACTGGTTACTGCGGCGGCCCCCGTTCCTCCCGTGTTACCCGCAACGTTGATGACATCCGCCCCCGCTTTCGCCACACCAACTGCAATCGTACCGATGCCTTCGGACGACACCAGCTTTACAACAACGCGAACACGCGCCGCTTTTGCGTCGTGAATAAGCTGACCAAGATCTTCGATGGAATACGTGTCATGGTGCGGCGGTGGACTCACCAATTCCACCCCCGGCGTACCACCGCGAGCCGCTGCGATGTCTACGGTGACTTTAGGTGATGGAAGCTGACCACCTTCGCCGGGCTTTGCGCCCTGCGCAATTTTAATTTCAATTTCTTCAAGCTGTGGATCCGCAAGGTAGCCCACCCAAACACCAAAGCGACCCGATGCAAACTGCTTGATCTTGCTCGACTTAATGCTGTTGAAACGGCTGGAATGCTCACCGCCTTCTCCCGAGTTACTCATGGCTCCAGCAATATTGGTCCCTTGCGCGACGGCCATGTGGGCATTGGCGTTAAGCGCTCCGTGGCTCATCGCACCGGACGCAAAAGTGGGTGTAATGCAATGTGCTGGTTCAACGTCATCCAAGGTTATTGGTGATTTGGCTTTTTGAATGTTCCCGATGAACTCAGCGTACTTAGGTACAAGCACCACCTCCACTTTGTCTTGGTGAAGGGATAATTGCTCAACATGATCTGCCCAACAGGTTTGCAGCGCCTCTGCAAAAGTTGGCAGGCTGTCTGTGTTGTCCAAGCGAAGGCAAAATGCACGGTCTTGACGCGACACGCTCTCAATAGAAATGCCACCCCAAAGGTAATTGACGTTGCCGTCCAAATGGAAACGGTCGAGCAGATGCGAAAACGCTTCTACGGTGTTGGCTTTGGAAAAGTCCAGAGGCAGTAATAAGATGTCACGCAAAGCCGCAGGGCGCTTACTGCGCTCTTGATACAGATTGTCGATGAACGCTCGGTAAGACGGCGTAATATCAAACTCATCAATCTGCTCTGGGCTGCGCTTTTCGTAACCTTTGTCTTTGTAAGCAACATCCTCGCTTGCAAATTGATTGGTCTTGTCCATGGCCAGTTCAGCTTGGCCGGCGTAACTGACGGGCTCTTGAGTCATGTTGATGTACTCACGAACCGCTGTGTTACCAAAGCTGTGACCCGCACCATCTTGACGTTCTTTAAACAAACCCAGCAGGGGAATCTGATTCTCTTCGTTAATGGCAAGCGCTTTAAAATGCCACTTGGCGGAACTCCAAGCCAAGTCTTCAAACCTTGCCCCACCCACAGGCGAGCTGATGTTTGGGAAGTAATGCTTCAAACAATCGGAATCGGAATCTAAGAAGTTAGATTCGAAAAATTCACCACCGATGTAACTTTCAGCGGTACACAGACCAAACTTACCCATGGTCTTCATGAGTGATTTTTCGACCGCTTTCTGGAAGTTTTTCAAACCCGCTTCAACGGTTTGATTGTTCGATAAGGTCTGCGCTCGGTAAAAAACAGATATTGGACACACAGCCGACGCACCAAAACCAAGAAGGCAGGCAATATCGTGGCTACTGGCGGCTTGCCCAGTGAGATAAACAAGACTGGTGTTGAATCTCAGACCTTGCTTGATCAACCTTTGGTTGGCCGCTGCGACCATTAAGATGGCTGGCAACGCGGCTTTGTCTTTGCCGATGTTCTTATCGCTCAGTAGCACAATTCCGCATCGGCGACGCGCCGCTTCTTCAACTTGATCGCAAAGCGCATGAATGGCTTCTTCTACTCGCTTGGCGTTGTCTTCTCGGCTATTAAGCGTCGGCGTGTACACCGTATCGAACGTTGCGACTTCGATACGATCTTGTTCGAGAAGTTGTTCCAGTTGTTGTGGCTGTAACACTGGTGATTGCAGCACAAGCTGAACCGTATCTTGCGGGCTGAAACCTGGCTTAGCGCCTAGAGCCACACGCAAAGTCATGCCATCTGACTCACGCAGTGAATCCAAAGGCGGGTTGGTGACCTGAGCAAAGCGCTGACTGAAGTATTTGGACATGCCGCCTTCTTCGTCGGTCAGAACGTTTGGTGCCAAGCCAAAACCCATGGCAGAGATTTTCTCTGCCCCAGTTTCGATCATCGGATCAAGGAAATACTTGAAGCTCTCTTGGTTTAATGAGTACGCAACATGACGGCTGTAGGTGCTGAAATTGTTGTTTTCTTTAACCGCGTCAAGGGAAACAGAGCCAAGATCGTTCAGCGTGATCCTTGCCGACGCTAACAGAGCCGAGTAATCCCGCTCTTTCGCCAACGTTTCTAAAATTTCTTTGGTTTCATAGCGGTTGCCAGTGGCATGATCGAAATAAATCATGCCACCAGCTTGAATGCGTCCATAACGAATTACGTCTTCTGGTGGGAAATCAATTTGACCCGATTCACTCATCACCGCAAGATAGCGGTCAGTTTCAACGCTACGAAGCGGACGCAGACCCAATCGATCTAAGCGAGCGCCCACTTTCTCTCCATCAGAGAAAATCAACGCGGCGGGTCCATCATTTTTCTCTTCCGATAAACTGAAATATTCCAGCATGTCGCGCACTTCTTGAGACATCGACTCGTCGTTTTCCCACGCAGGCGGCATCATAGCCAACACCGCAGTAACAATGTCCATGCGATCTTCAACAACACGTCTTGCCAATGTTTGGTCAAGGCGGGCGGAATCCGACTGCCCTTTCGGGAAAATCACTTTTTTGTGTTGTTGACGAGCAATCGCATCTTCACTGAGGCGGTTTTTCTTATCGGTATTCAATTCACCATTGTGCGCCATACGGCGAAATGGCTGAGCCATCATGGTGGCGGGGGCGGTATTCGTTGAAAAACGAGTGTGAAAAAACAACGTGGTGACGTGGTGCTCTGGGTGCGTAAGATCCGCAAAATAAGGCACAACCTCACCCGAATTCAAACGCCCTTTGTACACCTGAGTACGTGAGCTCATCGAGAGCGGATAAAACCCTTCTAGTTCAGGATCCGTAAAACCCATCGATTCCAGTTTTGAAAGCGCGGCGTTAATCTGGTCTTCAAACGATTGGGCATCTGGGTGATCGTCGCCTCGCAAAAAAACGACCTGCTGAATGGCTTGCTGAACTTTTTGAGACGCTTCATTCAAAACCTCTGGGTTAACAGGCACTTCACGCCACAATTCAACCTTCAATGAATACTGGTGTAGCGTCTCTAGGATAAGAGATTTGGCAGACTCAAATTGCGCGGAGTCAAATGGGAAAAAAAAGTTTGCGACACCAAATTCGCCTTTTTCAAGCGTTGGCTCGTTTAACAGAAAGCGGTAGAAGTTAACGGACAAGTCGATATTGACACCAGCACCATCACCAATACCCTCGGCATTCATACCGCCACGATGTGGAATGGTGCATAAAGCTTCATGGGCAAGGGTAAGGAGCTGATGAGTCTGCTCCCCCGTTTTATCCGTGATGAAACCCACCCCACAACTTGAGTGTTCATGCTCGCGATCATACAGCGAGCGAGATTCCTGATTCATTCGATCATTTCCTTGATTGCTTGCAAGCTATTAACTCTGCAGATCCTTTGGCATGTATCGCTACAGTACCGAAGCCTTTATCCAGTGTGCTGTAAGTAAACCCATCCGGTTCAAATCACACAAATAGAAATGATAATAATTATCATGCGTGATTCTTTAAGGCAAGTTTTCTGTGATTGAGATCGCTAAAAATTATTCGTTTGTTTCTTAGTGATAGTTGAATGAGTATGCGTTTTGATTGAATTTTAAGCGATTTTCTATTTGAGCCAGTCATAAAACGTGTTTAGGGTGTACGGGTAAGTATGAAAAAGATGAGCAGAAAGAGATTACTTAGGTATTCAAGTCACATTATGATATTGATAAAATCACAAAAATTTTTCATAAGATAAGAGAATGATGAATAAAAGTTTTGTCACTAATTTGCTGGCGCTGGGTTTACTGGCAGCCGGGTACACTTTAGATAATCAAATAGCGTTGTACGCTGGCGTGTTTGCTTTTTCAGGTGCCATCACTAACTGGTTAGCCGTGCATATGTTGTTTGAAAAAGTCCCTGGACTGTACGGTTCCGGCGTTATTCCAGCGAGATTCGAAGAGTTTAAATCCGCTATTAAGACATTGATGATGGCGGAATTCTTTACCAATGAAAACATCGAGCGCTTCTTAAGCAACGAAATGTCCGGAACCCAGTCATTGGACCTACAACCAGTAATAGAGTCCATTGACTTCGAGCCTACTTTTGAGTCTTTGGTAGAAGTGATCGCTCACTCTCAATTTGGTGGCATGCTTGCGATGTTTGGTGGAACCGATGCTTTGCAGCCTTTAAAGCAACCTTTTGTCGAGAAAATGCAGCAATCTGTTGTGCAAATTAGCCAGAGTGATGCCGTGAAAGCAGCATTAAAAACACAGCTCGAACAACCCGGAATGATGAACGAAATCCAGAACAACATCGAAAACATCATTGACCAACGTTTAAACGAGCTCACACCTCAATTAGTCAAAAGCATGGTTCAAGATATGATCAAAAAGCACCTAGGCTGGTTAGTCGTCTGGGGCGGCGTGTTGGGTGGACTGATTGGTGTCGTTTCGGCTTTTGTGAGTGCCTAAACCGCGTCCTTGGCTCTCACTGCCTTTGGCATGGCAAAGTTTAGAACATGACCGAGTTTAGAAATGGTAATTAGGGTCAATGACCCTAATTTATCGTTCTGAAAGTACAAGTCCCCTAAAGCATGGTGATCAAATCTGGGTTCACTCCAAATCCCGTTTTATGCTCTTCAATCACCACTTCACTTCGCGTTTGGATCACACCGGGTAATGTGCCTAACTTGGTCGACATGAAGTCTTGATACGATTTCATGTCTTTCACACGCACCTTGATCATGGTGTCGAAATCGCCTGATAAAGAATAACATTCCTCAATTTCCGGCATTAATTCTACCGCTTTCGCAAATTTTTCGAAGATAGAAAAGCTCGTCTGATCCAAACGGATATGAATAAAAACTTGAACATCCAACCCTAAGCGCTCAGGACACAGCTCCGCATGATACCCTTTGATATACCCTTCTTTTTCGAGTCTTTTTACGCGGTCTGAACACGGGGAGGTTGTCAGGTGCACTTGCTTAGCCAGCTCCACCATAGAAATGCGCCCCTTAAGATGAAGAAGACGAAGTATTTCGAGATCAATTTTGTCCAATGACGAGTGAGGCATAACAACTCCCTAGCAATAGTTACAATCCATTAACAGTAAGTATCACTGAGTTTTCAGCTGCATCCAAGTGGAATTCACTTGGTGGTACCAAAATAACTATACGGTATCACTTTTCGACAATGGTATGACTCATGTGGGATGTAAAGAGAGAAGGAAAAAAAAGCCAACCGCAAAACTGTGCGATTGGCTGATAGATAGTGTGAACAAATCATATTCACTAACAACGTCAGTTGGCTAGGTGACCCTCGGCTTTAAAAGGGTCACTATTAATAAAGCAAAAGTAATGCCAACTTTTTCTAACGAAAACCAGTACGATTTTGGATAAAAAACTCTCTTTTTTGTTTTTTTTAATGGCATTGATTTGCAAATTGCGAAAATGCAATTGCATAGTGAAAATGAAAGGGCATCAATAATGGAAAGGGAACGCATAAGACAAACCGTAAAGGCATTTTTTGAGACCATATTTAACGAATTGAATCCATTCAAGAATTAAAAATCCATTCGCCATTTTATAAATCCACCTTGCCCTCCTCGAAAATGTGATTATCTTCTCAAAGTTTGATCTGTATTTAAGGAAACTCCGATTTAACTAAGCAGAGTTGCATAGTCATCATGGTTCGCATTGTCACAACCGATTACAATTGGATAACTTTTGAATTAATATCACAAACCTTCTTTGATGAGTCGTACTACGTATCATTTTTTCGCTTACCTTCTCGCTGCAGTGTGCTCACTCAGCTCAAAGGAAATAGCCGCCTCACAGCAAACCATTAACGTGGGTTTGCAGTGGGTTCACCAATTTCAGTTTGCTGGTTATTATGCCGCAATCGATCAAGGCTATTATGCAGAAAAAGGGCTACACATTAATTTGGTGGAAGGATCGCCCACATTAAATATCACTGAAGAAGTGCTGTCTGGAACATTGGATTTTGGCGTCGGAAATGATGAGCTTGTACTTCAGCGTTTAAAAGGTAAACCACTGGTTGCCATTGCCGCGACTTTTCAATATTCGCCCTATGTATTACTGACTCTTGAGGCTTCTGGGATAAAAACACCCAAAGATTTAGAAGGTAAACGAATCATGACCTTCAATGGTCAGATGCCTCCTTCTTATCTCTCCATGTTAACGTCTGTTGATGCGGATGTTTCTTCCATAACAATTCAAAAATCATCGTTTAATGTGCAAGACCTCATTGAAGGCAAAGTCGATGCCTTCAATGCTTACTTACCCTACGAGCCCTATCTACTCAAAAAACAAAACATCAATTTCAATACCCTCGATCCTGGAGCGTATGGCGTCGATTTTTATAGTGATTTTATTTTTACACGTGAATCATTGGTCAAAGAAAATCCACAACTCGTCGACCAATTTCGGGAAGCGACACTTCGAGGGTGGCGCTACGCTCTCGATAACCCTGAAGAAATCATTCAGATCATCCAAAATAAATATAACAACACCAAAACACTCGACGAATTACGCTATGAAGCACTCGCGATTTCCAATCTCGTTCGTTCGGATCTGGTTGATATTGGCTACATCAATGAAAGCCGAATTGAAAAAATGGCCGCGATATTGATCCAAGAGAATTTAGTCGATGATCTCTACCATCTTGACGGGCTGGTGTATCACGCTGAAAAAGAACAAATTGCTGACGCTAGGCAAAAGGTGTTCTGGCTGTCACTCATATTAATTTCTCTGACTGGCGTATGCACCATCCTGATGCTTCTTATGCGACGCTTAAAGCAAGAAATGGTCAGCCGAAAAAAAGTTGAAGAACAACTCCGCCACCTCGCTTCTGTTGACCCTCTCACGAGCCTATACAATCGAAGAATGTTTGCGAGTTTGATGGAAAAAGCCTCGAACACGGCTCGTAGAACACAAATCCCTTATAGCTTGGTTATTCTCGATATTGATCTATTCAAAGCAATCAATGACCAACACGGGCATAACACAGGCGACAAGGTGATCGTGGGCGTTGCGGATACGATAAAAAATGTGGCGAGAAGTTGCGACGTCTGTGCCCGCTTTGGTGGTGAAGAGTTTATTATTCTATTACCAGATACTGATTTACTCGGCGCCACCTCTTTTGCCTCAAGGCTGCGCGAAAGAGTCAATCATCAACCCTTTTATTCTGATGATGATCATACTTTTAAGGTGACGTGCTCGTTTGGTGTCGTGGAATGGAACCTTACAATGAGTCTCGATGAGCTTATCTCACGAGCGGACGACGCCCTCTACAAAGCTAAGAGAAGCGGAAGAGATAAAATTTGTACCTATCGTGACCATACAGAAAAAATACTGGACCCCATTGAATCCTAATTCGTATCACTTGAAGAGAAATACAAGCTGAAAGTGCGGTCTCTCAGCTTGTGACCAACTCGTAAAAAGTCAGCGACTTTAGGCAATGCTGGTTTCTTTTATTTCTTTTATTTCTGTTTTTACCGAACTAGTGTGTTCATGATTGCATATTCGGCAGTAAAGCCTTTGTTCCATTTTATGGTTGTTGTCACCATTAAAAATATGGAACATCATTTGATTAGCCTTTTCCAACAGCGTTGTACATTGCGGTGTGGTTTTGCACATAATGGCTTTATGGTGGGTCTTCTTCCCACACGCTTCACAATATACCTTAGGCATTACTGGTTTCCTTTTAGCGCTTTTGAACTAAGTAGACCTAATTAGAGCAAACCTGTTCACTATTATTAATTCTGATACTAATATTTGTGGCGGGCGTAACATATTTTCCGAACTTTATACTCACCTAACACGATTATTGTGCTTGGTGTCATAATAAAAGTATTTTGCTTAAGAAAAATACGATATCTAGTCCTTTATTTATCACTAATAAAGACAACAGCAATTAAAGGCTAATGAATTCTTGTCCAACTCGATATGCTCAAGCACCCTCCCTCAAGAAGCTTGGTTCAGCTAGAGGTCACTTGGGTATATGGTTCAATAAAAATGCCCTCGGATAAACGAAGGCATTTTTGCTGTATAAGAAAACCTGTTCCTAAGCGCTAGACACTAAAGAGCACTCAACACCAAAGAGCCATTAATGTCTAAGGACTATTAAAATGCCTAAGGACTATCCACTCCTAAAAACAAAGACTTCTGTGCTACCAAACTTAGTCAAGTTCCTGCAACTGCTTTTCAAATTCGGCATGTTGCGCTTTCACTTCGTCAGAAGGCGCGTCGGTCACTAAGCTGAACGCAATAATAGAGATTGTTGACAATATAATCCCCGGCACAATTTCGTATACATCGAACCAGCCACCTGAAAGCTGCTTCCATACCACAATCGTGATGCCTCCCACTAGAATACCCGCAAGCGCGCCGTTGCGATTCATACCGACCCAAAATAGGCTTAATACGATGGCAGGACCAAACGCGGCACCAAAACCCGCCCAAGCATAAGAAACTAATCCAAGGACTGAGCTGTCTGGGTTCATCGCAAGGAACAAAGCAATCAGTGACAACAGAATAACCGCAATTCGACCAACGGTGACAACTTGCTCAGGTGACGCTTCGTTATTAAACACTTGCTTGTAAAAGTCTTCTGCCAAAGCCGATGACGATACTAGCAACTGCGAATCCGCTGTACTCATGATCGCCGCAAGAATGGCAGCCAAAAGAATGCCCGCGATAATAGGATGGAAAATCGCATTAACAAGCAGCATGAAGATTTTCTCGCCATCCGCCAGATCACTGCCTTGACCATTCAGGTAAACCAAACCAACCAAACCCACTAACATAGCGCCAACCATGGACAGCGCCGACCAAATAACCGCAATACGTCGTGCTTTAACGAGATCTCGATTGCTTCTTGAAGCTTTGAAGCGAGCCAAAATATGCGGCTGACCAAAGTAACCCAAGCCCCATGCAACCAAGGAAATGATCGCGATGGCGGTCAGTGGTTCACCTTTGGAGTCATTCCACAACGTCAGAAGCTCTGGGTTAATGCTCTTCAGATCCGCCGTCAATTGGCCAAGCCCCCCATCCATTGCAGCAATAGGGACAATCAGAAGCGCCGCCGCCATTAACAAGCCTTGAACAAGATCCGTCCAAGACACCGCTAAGAAGCCACCAAATAAGGTGTAAGACACCACACAAACTGTACCGATGATAACCGCTGTGGTGTAGTCCAATCCAAATACCGTTTCAAACAGTTTGCCTCCTGCAACCAAGCCTGAGCTGGTATAAAAAAGGAAGAACAAAAGGATAAAGAAAGCAGAGATTGTCTGAATCAATTTCGATTTATCTTGGAATCGACGCGATAAGAATTCGGGTAACGTTAACGCATCGGTCGTAATACTGTAAGTACGTAGACGCTTGGCGTTAATTAGCCAGTTTGCCCATGTCCCTAACAGCAGACCACCCGCTAGCCAAAATGCTTCAATACCCGCAGCATAAGCGTAACCTGGTAAACCCAGTAATAACCATCCACTCATATCCGATGCCCCCGCGGAAAGTGCCGCTGGCCATGGTCCTAGTGAACGTCCACCTAAAAAGTAATCACTTGAATTTGAAGTACGCTTATAAGCAATAATACCGATTGCAAGCATCAAAATAAGATACGCGATAAAGGTGCCAGTAATAGCAAAGCTATTCTCAATCATATAAAACTCCTTGTTTTATTTTTTCTCTTCCATGTAGATTCTCCCCCAGCTGGCTCAACCAATTAGAGGAGAAACTGGCATGAATTGGCTAGTGGTCATCACTCCCGAGCTCAAGCAAGGTCGCGTTTCCACCGACTGCCGTTATATTGATAGTGCGCGTTCGTTCAGTCACGAAGCGCAAAGCCAGGAAAGGATCTAATGCTGTCGGAAGACCGACAAGATCCGTTTCACTGATAAACGAAACGATGGCGCCGTTTCGATTAGATAAACTTCGGTTAAGAAGAATTTCCTGTTCCGAGGAGCCCACGAAACCTAAAGAGCGAACGTCACACTCCAGTATTTCCTGCCAAGACTCTCTCGGAATGGTTTGTAAAAGATGAGCAGGTAATGAGGCACTTGAAACCGCCTGAGCGATAGCCTGTGTTAACACTTCATCATCCGAGCTCAAGATAACGGTATTTCCAGCCAATAGAGCACAGATCAGCTGAGCGGTAATGGCCTGTCGCCCAGCATCGGACAACTCATCTTGAAGCAATAGACAAACCCCTCTGCCCGCTGTGTAAAGTTCGTTTGTCTCACCAGTGGGGCCAGGCATTAAATGGGGGGTCGCCAGCAATGCTTCACTTTTCTCTCGGTGATAGGAACAAACCGAGCCGATCGCAAGAACCTGTTGGCTCAGTGCCTGACTGAAAGAGGTCATGACCGCGCTGCGTTGTTCGTAGCCCGTCAGATTCCAATTTTCCCATGCTGTGTATGCATCTGAAAAACAAGTGACTTGATGTACCATAACGGTTCTCCTTATGCGTAAACAGCTTGAGTGAATCGGATCAGATAATGTGGACCGCCGGCTTTTGGTCCCGTACCCGACAGCCCTTGACCACCAAAAGGTTGAACGCCGACAACCGCACCAACTTGGTCGCGATTGATATAGCAGTTACCCACGCGGGCATGTTTCTCGATCCAACGGTAGGTGGTTTCATTTCGGCTGTGCACCCCCATGGTCAAACCGAAGCCTGTGTCGTTAATTTGTTGCACCACATCGGCAATCTGATTCGCTTTAAAACGCACAATATGAAGAATCGGTCCAAAATGTTCTTTCTCTAACACCGAAATATTGTCAATTTCGAATGCTGAGGGAGCCACATAATCACCATTTGCGCAGGCGTGAGAAAGCTCGGCTTGCGCGACCAATTTTTGTGTACTCGACATTTTGTCAATGTGTGCGAGCAAATGGGTCTTAGCCGTTTGATCGATAACCGGTCCCACATCGGTTTTATGTAAGTAAGGTAAGCCCACGTCTAATTGCGCCATTGCCCCTTGAATGAGCGACGTAATTCGATCGGCGATGTCTTCTTGAACAAACAGAACTCGAAGTGCAGAACAACGTTGACCAGCTGAAGCAAAAGCCGAACGTATCACGTCGCGAACCACCTGCTCTGGTAAGGCAGTACTGTCAACAATCATGGCATTCTGCCCTCCCGTTTCCGCAATAAACGGAACCGGTGCGGCTTCTCGGCTTGCCAAGGTTGCATTGATTCGCTGAGCCGTTTCCGTCGACCCTGTAAACGCCACTCCCGCGATGGCAGAGTGAGAAGTTAATGCGTGACCAATTTCACGACCAATACCCGGCAATAACTGAATAACACCCGCAGGTACGCCCGCTTCTAGCATCAACTCAATCGCTTTAACGGCGATAAGGCTGGTTTGCTCCGCGGGTTTTGCCACAACCGTGTTACCCGCGACCAATGCTGCTGTTACTTGACCAAGGAAAATAGCGAGTGGGAAGTTCCATGGGCTAATGCAAACAAACACACCACGCCCTTCACGCGTTACCTGCTTAGTTGACCCATCAAATGCAGTAATGTGCTGAGCTTTCAGCAGGTTGGCTTGATTTGCATAAAAACGACAGAAATCGACCGCTTCGCGCACCTCATCAATACAGTCGTGAATGGTTTTTCCAGCCTCGTGATGACACAACGCCACTAACTCGGCTAAATCACGCTCCATAAGATCGGCAAGCGTATTTAAATAGGCACCCCGAGTTTCGGTGGTTTGGCTGCGCCATTCATCAACGTTGGAAGCAGCAATGTTCAATGCTTCGGAAACATGATCAAGGCTTGCAAATGCCACGCTACCTACATACTTGTTGCGATCATAAGGGGCAGTAACCTTGGTTGGTTGGATCCCTTCCTTGATCATGCTTTCAAAAAGGTTCACACCATCAATGATTGGCGCACCTTGCCATTGACGCTCGCTAAAGGCGTGAACGGCTTTTTCAAACGCTTCCGCTTCGCTGTCAATATCGACATTGACACCGATTGAGTTTTTACGGTCGCCAAAAATGTCACCCGGCAAAGGAATTTGAGTATTGTTCAACGTATCAAAGGCCAGCAGCGAGTTGACGGGATGATGAGTCAAGGTCTCGACAGGGCAACGAGCATCCACTAACCGGTGGACGAACGAGCTGTTGGCACCATTTTCAAGCAGGCGACGAACAAGGTATGGGAGTAAGTCTTTGTGGCTTCCAACTGGTGCATAAATACGAACCGATTGCCTAAACGCAGACATCGCATGTTCGTACAACGCATCCCCCATCCCATGCAGACGCTGAAATTCATAGTCGTCATGATCGGTCATCACTGCAATCGCAGTAACCGTATGCGCATTATGGCTAGCGAATTGTGGGAAAATATTGCCGCGCACTTCTGCACTCAACAAAAAGCGTGCGCACGCTAAATAAGATACGTCCGTCGCTTCTTTACGGGTATACACGGGATAGTTTTCGTATCCGCCTTGCTGCGACCACTTAATTTCGCTGTCCCAGTACGCGCCCTTCACTAAGCGTAATGGGATTAAATCACCCTGATCTTTTGCCAGACCGTTTAGCCAAACCAATACAGGTAGAGCACGCTTTGAGTAGGCTTGGACAACCAACCCAAACTTTCCCCAACCTTTAATACTTTCACTTCGGTAAAGCTTTTCGAACAGCTTCAGTGACAGCTCTAAGCGATCCGCTTCTTCCGCGTCAATCGTTATTGCGACATCCAACGCACGCGCTCTTTCAAGCAATTTAAGCACTGTGGAATACATCTCATCCATCACGCGCTCGTAGTTCGCGACTTCGTAGCGAGGATGCAGGGCGGATAGCTTAATAGAAACAGACGGAGCTGGGCTCGTGTCCAATCCGTACCCATCACGTCCCACGGCTTCAATGGCCATGATGTAGTCTTTAAAATATTTGTCGGCATCTGCCTCTGTCAGCGCGGCTTCACCCAACATATCAAAAGAGTACGTATAGCCTTTATCGCGCATCTTTTTGCCGTTCTTTTGCGCTTCAGAAATCGTGCGCCCAAGAACGAATTGGTAGCCCATGATCTTCATCGCCTGATGCATCGCCTTACGAATGACGGGCTCAGAAAGCTTATTGACTAAACTATTGACGGCTTGAGTTGGGGATTTGGATTCCGTTTCTTTCAACCCCACCACTTTACCTGTCAGCATTAAGCCCCAAGTGGAGGCATTAACAAAAACCGAATCTGAGTTTTTCAGGTGAGACTTCCAATCGGCAACACTCAACTTATCGCGAATCAGTGCGTCTGCTGTTGCGGAATCGGGAATACGCATCAATGCTTCAGCCAAACACATCAAAAGAATGCCCTCTTGTGTATCTAAGCTGTATTCCAATAGAAGTGCATCAATCATCTGCACGGCATTTTTATCGGCACGGATAGCATTTATCAGTGCTGTGGTTTTTTCCTTCGTAGCACGCTTTTCATTATCAGAAGGGTTAGCTAACGGAATCAGTTGTTCTAACCATTGGGTTTCATCAACCATATACAATGGCGAGATCAATGACCAAAGTTGATCAAGCGGTTGCTCAACAAACTGTTTTGTCAACACATCAGTCGCTGTAAACATGCGTTTCCTCAATCTCAGTCCCGAATACAGTATCGGGGGGCATCTACAATGGCTAGCAGTGTATTTTGAGCTTGAAAGAGATACTTGCCAAAAACTCCGAATTTTTTGGCAAAAAGTCGGATTTTTAACAAAGTAAAAACATGATCACAGGGATTTCGCGACAGTTTATGCAATATAGTGCAAACAAATTTGCATAGGTTTAACGCATCCAACACCGTCTTCCAATCGGAAATATCGCATTAGGTTGATTGATACAGGAAGTCTATCGATACACGAGGTTTATCAGCGTGTGGGGATAATAAACATGTGAGGATGATAAACACATCGAAAACAGGGACGAATGGCTTCAGTGCTTATTCAAAAGACGTTTTTTATAAACAGAAGGGGAAATGCCCTGAAGACGTGAAAATGTGTGAGTAAATGTACTTTGCCCCGAAAACCCTGCCAGTTCAGCGATATGCCCTAAACTTAGGCTGCCTTGTTCGATGAGTTTTTTCGACATGTCGACACGCTTTCCGAGTACATATTGGTGCGGAGTGACGCCCGTTTGCTCTTTGAAAAGCCGATGAAACTGACTTTCTCCTAGAAAAACACTGCCTGCAAGCTGGGTAACGGTGATTCTGTGGCTCAGATGCTGTTCGATATAGCGGTCGACTGCATCCATATCCAGTCTGTCGTCTTTTTGTATCGCTTGGAACGATTTTAGATGACGTTGTAAAAGTGCAATCACGGTATCATTGCATGCTCGGCTCAATAACTCGTCCGTTGGACTGTCACGCATTTCGCCCACAAGCATAGCAATTAATTGCTGTATCTGGCCATCAAGCTGGAAATAGATATCTTTCTTTCCTAGCTCATTTAATTTTTGTAATACCAGAGGGTCGTATTCATTCATCCTCGGCATATTAAGTACGAGAATATCCGACTTGCCTATTCCACCAAAGGCATGCTGTGAAGAAGCCGTAACCACACAGCCTTGACCAGGACCAATAAAGTTACTAACTCCAGCCACATCAAATTCTGCCTGCCCATTTAGCCCAATAACGATTTGAGTGTACTCATGATCGTGATTATTCATTTCACTGGGAAGCGTCATCACCAGAGCAGGCTTAGGATCATTAAGACTGTTATTATTTTTCATAGTAACACCAGAAATTCATAGTCTTACGCGCAATGCGGCGGTATAACAATATGAAACAAGATCATAAAGATTGAATTAGTCCTATTGAGCAGTGTACCTGTAGGCTTCAACTTGAGTCAAAAAAGGTTACATTTCACGGAACAATGATCAAGTGCACATAAATTACGGTCAATGCTTACTCAATCCACTTTAATTGCATTTTTTTATATCAAAACTAAGAAAATTGTGAAATTCTCAATGACAGAGTAGACTTATTAGACTTCAATAAGTTGGATGAAGTTGTTTTACTCATTAGCTCAAGTAACGAAGAGACTGAATATACAAAATTTCATACTTAATTTAAGTCAAATTCAGTCAAAATTATGACCTTATTAGAGCAGTAAGGTTACTTACGAAATGAATATCATGCAGGGACTTATGATCAAACATCGAATCCCAGCGCTTTTTCTTGCGCTTACCCCAATTTGGCTACCTTCCTCTGTACAGGCTGAAGATATACAGAGCGTTGATTTAGTGGCAGCTATCGATGAGAAAATCACTCAAAATCAAGAGAAAATTGATTCTGTCGATGGTAAGCACTTCGAAGAAGCCAGAACGAACTCTCAACTCAAGCAACAAACTGAACAACTGCAGCGCGAGTATGCGGAATTAGTTGCAAAACGAAACCGAGCCAAAAACGCTCTGGATAAGCAGTTCACACGTTTGGTTGAAGAACCTGACATCGACCTCTCCAATTTCCAAAAACAGTACCAAGAGTCTTGGGAAGCCGTTAAAAAAAATCAAAAAGAACAACTTAGCCAACAACACTTGGTCAGTGAAAGCGAAATGCGCCTTTCTCAACTCAAGCAGCAACAGGCTAACTTAAATGCCACACAGCAAAACTTACAAGAGTCCCGCGTTGAAGCGCGAGTAAAGAGACTTGCAGCTGAACTGCGAGAAAGTGCCGTTCTTGAAACCAGTTACAATGCAACGTGCGCTGCAAGCATGACCCTGCGTGATTGTGCAAACCAAGGTAAGCTCTTAACCAAACAGAAAGCCGTCAATACATTTAAGTCTCGATTGATAGGTCAGCTAACTGAAGCAAACGTGGTAAAGCAGAACCTGCAAGGTGTGCAACTTAATATCCACGTTCAAGATAGCCAAATTATTAAAAGTGGATTCTCAGGCGACAACAGTTACGCAACGAAAATGCAAGCCCAGCTTCAAGCCAAGCCTGACGCCGATGCCCCTTGTAAACTTCTAGGGGTCGCAAACCGATACTGTTATACCGACTCTCCTGTTGCCACTACGTCGAAAGTAGATAAGGCATGGGCGAACATTACGGTACGCTCCGATCAGTACAATGATGATGTCACCGTAAACGGGGTAAAATATGGCAGTACTCCTGTAGAGCTAGTACTGCCAGCGGGTCGCCATCAGATTACTGTTTCTAAAGAAGGTTTTGAAACATACAACCGTCAGATTACAATTAACGGTAATGACACTATTTGGGTTAAGCTGAGGCCTGAAAAGCATGGGTAGAGCCCTAGTTCGGCATGAAATATCGCCGATTAACATGTAATTTCTTACCGCCATTTTGTTCCTATCAATCCTCATTGATAGAAACAAAATGGCGCTTTAGTTAAGCAAACAACACGAATTAGAACTGAACATGAGACAAGGATTACCAGCGCTTTTGTTGGCTCTTTCATCGAGCCTGATATCAGTAACAGCTCTTGCTGCGGCTATGGATATCACCAATGTATCAAAGGCTATGAGTTCGAAGGAGGCTGAAATCCAGTCTGTCGCTACTCAAGAAGCAGACATTCAGGCAGCCATTCGAAAGCTCCAAACTGAGTTACTACAGGTGGAACAGGATGAGAGCCGACTTGAGAAAAAAAGGCTGAAAGCCAAACAAGCATTGGAAAGACAGTATGCTCGAATGCTGGATGAGCCTGAGCTAGACCTTGCCTCGGATCAAAAAGCTTATCAGGATGCGTGGGCAAAACTGAAGCAAAACCAACAGAAACAACTCGATGTTGAGCACCAAATTCAAGAACATCAAATTTCCTTATCAAGTTCAAAAGCCAAAAGTGCACAGCTCAATGCGGAACTTCGAGAATTAGAAGACAACTACTTTCGTTTGCGCGCGGATCGGCTACAAAACGAATTAACGGTTCAAACTTCCCAAACAGTCTCATACCTTCATAACTGTGCTCAGGATGCAACTCTGGCGCAATGTAAGGAGCAAACTACAGGGCTAGCACTTCAAAAAGCCGTTAATCAATTTCAGTCTGCATTGATTAACAACACCACAGAAAGCGAAATCGTTAAGCAGCATATTCAACAAACGGCTTTAAACATTCATGTTGTAAACCACCAACTGGTCAAAACTGGGTTTGTGAACGGCGGTCAGTATCAAGCGAAAGTTGACGTTTCCATCGAATCACGCCCTTCGTTAAACGCAGCCTGTCGATTACTTAATATTGATTCAGCCTACTGCTTTGACCCAAGTGAGAAACTCGAAAAATCGAGCGCACAAAAAGAAGTGAGATGGGTAACATTGACGGTTCGCTCAAATCAATACGACGACAGTGTGCTGGTTAATGGTGTGAGCTACGGTTCCACGCCTGTTGACATCATGCTACCAACGGGGACGCACACGGTGAGCGTTAAAAAAGAAGGGTTTCGCTCATTTAGCCGTGACATGACGCTCAAGCAAGATGGGAACCTGCGCGCGGTGTTAGTAGAGAACGAAAACCTACCTCTCTCAGGGAAAGCCTTTGCTGATCAAATTGGCAACCCAACTGCTGCCCCACAGATGATTGTTGTTGGGGCAGGTAAATACTACGTGGGTAAAAATGGCTCTCAGCAAGTCGAGCTAAAACGGGCCTATTCTATTTCGTCAACCCCCGTGACCGTTAAACAATTTACCGCGTTTGTGAATGACACGGGATACAAGACGGTCGCAGAGAAAAAGAAAACCTGCTCAACGATAGAGAGCAATGCCGATGTTGCGGTTGATGGTAATAATTGGCGTCAACCAGGCTTTAAACAAAGTGATCAATCCCCTGTTGTATGTCTGAGCAGAAACGATGCCTATGCCTATACACAATGGCTAAGTGATAAAACGGGCTACCAATACCGCCTCCCTACCGAACAAGAGTGGGAAATTGCAGCCCGTGCAGGCGCATCCAGTGCCTATTGGTGGGGAGATGAATTCGGTACAGGCAAAGCGAATACGGGGTGGGGGGGCACTAAGTGGTCTAATGTAAGCAGCTCTCCTGTGAATGCTTTCCGTCCAAATGCACTTGGTTTGTACGACATGGTTGGTAATGTCTGGGAGTGGACAAACAACCAATATGGCAGTGCGAAAGGCGGGGCGTGGAGTTTCGCTCCTGCAAAAGCGTCCGCGTATGAATCCTTAGAAGTCGCCCCAGAATCCACGACAAATTACATAGGATTTCGAGTCGTTCGAATGCTGACTAAAAGCTAGAAATCGTTTGACATAATACCGAATAAAAAGGGCTTCCAAATGGAAGCCCTTTTTATTCGGTATATCTGAACCATTTCATTCAAGTCCAAATTGGCTTGAACCTATTCGCTGCATTCCTTGTGTACGGCTATCGCTTTCGCCTTGCCAAGGTAAATTCGACCCTTTGCAAACAACAAGGCAATGATAAAGCAGAACGCTTGAACGAGAACAATACAAGCACTCGTCGCGCCATCAATGTGGAAACTGATCAAGGTGCCCACCAATGTAGAACCGATTGAAACGAACAGCGCGATGATCAACATGTGGGTAAACTTTTTAGTTAAAACAAAAGCCGTGATACCAGGAGAAACCAACATAGCTACAACCATAATAACGCCCACAGCCTGAATGGTGGCAACAATGGTCAAAGCCAGCATAATGAGCAAACCATAGTGTAAGAGCGTTACTGGCAGGCCTACAACGCGAGCATGGCTCTTATCGAAGCAGTACAGTAAGAAATCATGCCGAAATGCAATCATAACGCAAAAGACGATGACAGAAATTACAACCGTTTGCCAAAACTCGAAATCGCTAATGCCTAACATGTTGCCAAACAAGATGTGTAGCAAGTGCTGATCCGTTTCTATCTTTGCGAACATCACCAAACCCAGAGCAAACATACCCGAAAAGACTATGCCCATCACGGTATCTTCTTTCACCCGACTGTTTTCTTTTATGTAACCGGTTAGCAGTGCGCAAGCCAGACCAGAAACAAACGCGCCGATAGGAAGTGCAATCCCCATCACATAAGCCACTACAATACCAGGTAAGACAGCATGAGAGATGGCATCTCCCATCAAGGACCAACCTTTCAGTACCAGATAACACGACAAGATGGCACAAACGCTGCCCACCGCTAAACCCGCCCAAAGTGCGCGCATCATAAACGGGTATTGAAACGGCTCAATTAGCCAACTAATCAACGCTTCCATCAGGCTCTCCTAGCCATTTTTCTCGTACTGCTCAGACGACCCAATGCAGCAATGCGATCAGAAAATAGGCCATATTTAGGCGCAAACAAAAAGGCAAGCATGAACAAAATGGTTTGAATCAACACAATGATGCCACCTGTGGTGCCATCCAAGAAATAGCTGATATACGCCCCCAGCCCACTACTCAATAAGCCAATAGTGGTGGCAATAACGAGCAGCCAGCCAAATCGGTCGGTCAACAGATACGCCGTAGCGCCAGGAGTGATAACCATTGCAATAACCAGTACCGCTCCGACCGTTTGCAAGGATGCAACAGTACATGCGCTTAAAAGAGTGAAGAAAAGGATTTTCAATTTAACAGGAGATAAGCCAACGGATGAGGCTTGGGTCTCATCAAAAAACACAAGCATCAGATCCTTCCATAGCAGCCCTAAGATCACCAGCGACACGACTGAAATGGTCACAATTTGATAAAGATCTTCCGGACTAATACTAAGGATATTGCCAAAAATAATGGCTTGGACATTGATGGAAGTGGGATTAAGCGAAATCAGCAACAATCCTGCTGCAAAAAAAGTTGTAAAAATAAACCCTATAATGGCGTCTTCTTTCAAATGTGAAAGCGATTTCAGGGCAGCAATGCTCAAAGATGCGAGGAACCCAGAGAAGAACGCGCCAACAGCGTAAGGCAGCCCCAATGCGTAAGCGCCGGCCACACCAGGAACAACAGAGTGCGAAAGTGCATCACCAATAAGAGACCAACCTTTTAGCATAAGGAATGCCGAAAGAAACGCGCACACGGCACCAACAATTGCACTCGCAAATATCGCGTTAAGCATGTATTCGTAACTAAGCGGCTCTAATAGATATTCCAACATTACTGATCCGCCTGGTTTTGTGGATCACGATGTTGAGATTCGCTGATCAACGTCGAGTCATTCCGGTTAGTTCCGTAGAACACGGCGGGCTTCTCGTGATCAGATATGATCGTCACCGCCCGACGATCCGCATCGTTGTGCAGTTCTTCACCGGGAATGCCAACATGTTTCAGCACCCCACCAAATGTCGCCTCGAGGTTTTGCTGAGTGAATGTGACATCTAAGGAGCCCGCAGCAATCACTGTTCTGTTTATAAAGACCACTTCATTGCAGTAATCTGGAATGCTACCCAAATTATGAGTGGACACTAAAATCAGATGCCCTTCCGCCCTAAGCTCTCGAAACAACTGCATAATGGCGTTTTCCGTAGTGAAATCGACACCAGTGAAAGGTTCATCAAGTAATATCGTTTTACTCTCTTGAGCCAATGCTCTTGCCAAAAAAACACGCTTTTTCTGACCGCCAGAAAGTTCACCGATTTGTCGGTCAGCTAATTGGCTAATCCCCATACGCTCCATGGCTGAAGCGACTTTTTCTTTGTCCGTTTTACTTGGTCGACGAAGAAAATTCATAAAACCAAATCGACCTTGCATAACCACGTCTTTAACGAGGACGGGAAAGTCCCAGTCAATATCTTCACTTTGAGGTACGTAAGCGACTAGATTACTTTTGAGTGCTTTGCGGATGGTCATACCAGAAACACAAATCTCACCAGAGGAAAGCTTCACAAGCCCCATGATACTTTTAAAAAGTGTCGATTTACCACCACCATTGATCCCAACCAGGGCGCATATCGTGCCCCCGCTAAGAGAGAAATTAACGTCATTAATCGCTGTGAAGCCGTTGTTGTATGTCACACCAACGTTGGTTACTTCTAAGCTGGCCGACAACGAACTCATAATCCAAATCCATCCACGACAGTTTGTGTTGTTACTTTCAGTAAATCTAGATAGGTAGGGACGGGACCATTTTGAGTAGACAGAGAATCAACGTATAGCACGCCACCATATTTCGCATCGGTTTCTCTTACAACCTGTTTTGCAGGTTTGTCCGAAATAGTACTTTCACTAAACACTACCGGGATTTGGTTTTCACGAACCTTGTCGATCAGTGATTTAACTTGCTTTGGCGTACCTTGCTGATCAGCATTGATTGGCCATAAGTACGCTTCTTTTAAACCATAATCATTCGCTAAGTAACTGAATGCACCCTCGCTGGTGACTAACCAACGTTTGTCCTCAGGGATCGTACTTAATTGCTGGCGAATCGGCGCATCGAGATTCTTAACCTTCTCAGAATACGCCGCAGCATTACTATTATAGGTCGAAGCATTCGCTGGATCATGTTTTACCAGCGCTTTGCGGATGTTTTCAATATAGACAAGGGCATTGCTTGTAGACATCCATGCATGAGGATTGGGTTTTCCCTGATAAGGACCATCGTAAATGGAAAGCGGTGTAATGCCTTCTGTTAACGTCACAGATGGAACACCTTCAATGTTGCCAAAAAAACGCTCGAACCAGCGCTCAAGATTCATTCCGTTCCACATAACCAAGTCAGCCGATTGTGCTTTTACGATGTCTTTCGGCGTTGGCTGATAGTCATGAATTTCTGCTCCAGGCTTGATAATAGAAACAACTTCAGCAGCCTCACCAGCTACGTTCTGCGCCATATCCTGAATGATGGTAAACGTAGTAACAACTTTGAAATTAGCAGTCGCTATTCCTGGTACAAGTAAAAGGCTACACAACCCTAACTGGGTTAAAATTTTCTTCATTTTTTCATCCTGAATCCATTAGATGATGCAATCGTAAATGATAACCATTATCACTTCAACAAAAACACAAGTATTTAAAATGTGAGTATCCCCTAATTACGTGCTTCAGGTGAACAATAATACGATATTTATCGTATTTAGACCGTTTTTTCCTTAAAAGGGGGGAATTCCCCCCTTTTAAGGAAAAAAATACTGATTTATCTTAAGTGTCATAGAGTTAGGTACAGTCCAGTGTATATAACTCTCGGTATCCTATTGATACCAGTTATGACTGCTTAGACCCTGAAGCTGATCATAACCTCTTCTACACGTCGACAAGATGTATCTTGTATTTTGCCAGCTCCCTCAAGCTGGCTTTTTTTTAACAAGCCCGCTTGAATAGTTAACATAAACTGTAATCTCCATTTTGAGACTGATATGATTATTAACAAGTGGCGCACTTAAACAGAGCAAATATCCGTGCCTAACTCAACTCTATTGTCTATTCTCAATCAATTTCCGGGTTGCTGGGGCTGCAAAGATACAAATTCTACCTACGTATACGCCAGTGAATCGTTCAGCCAGCTTGTAGGATTAAACAGCTACTCTGAGTGTATTGGGCTGTCGGACTTTGAAATTCCTTGCCCATCCGCGATCTGTGCCCTCGACTTTCAGCGACAGGACAAACACGTAATGGATACTCGACAGACCTTAAAGATCTTAGATATTCACCCCTACCCTGACGGAAAATGGCGGGCTCACATCTTTACTAAATCTCCATGGATAGACGACAAAGGAGAAGTCCAAGGCGTTATTTTCCACGGTCAAGAACTTGAAGCGACAGCCATTCTGGACATTGGGCATTGGATTTGCCGCACCACAGGACAAAACCTTAAACGGGATGTTTACATCAGTACCATTTGCAGCACACCAAAAAAAATTAACCAGCGAGAGTCTCAGGTCCTTTTCTTCTTGTTATACGGAAAGAAACCGCAATTCATTGCTAACGCGATGAACATTTCGGTAAAGACAGTAGAAGGACACGTCGCTCGACTAAGAAACAAATTTGGTGCTAGAACCAAAAGCGAGCTTATAGACCTAGCTTTGGATGAAGGGTTTGGCTCTGTGATTCCTGAAAGCCTATTGAATACACAGATATCCGTAGTTCTTAGCCGAAGCAAATAGCAGAAGATTGTACGAAACTCCTCCCTTCTTGGTAAGTCATATATTAGCCAATACATAAAACACAGAATATTCCATTCGCACTATGAATAGTTAATTAAATAATAATTGGCTAACTAAATAATACTTGTTATAAAGCGTCATCCACTAAATAAACAGAGCTTTTAAGGAAACATATAGCGTTCGTTGTATTAAAAATGTAAACAAACCTACACATTCTAAAATAACACCTCTAAAAGCTCGCTTCCCTATATGATTAGCTCAAGCTACCTAAACTCACTGTTTTCTTACTTAACAAATATTTACAAGAACACAAAAAAACCTAAGCACAATTCAATGGTTTAATTGATTTACAATGGGTAATTGGCAACTTGCTTTGTTAAAAACACTCAAATGTAATATTTTTTTACACTCAAGGGTTGAAGTTTAAAAAACGCACCTAACTATCTATTAAACATCATAACCAACCCATTATGTAAGCTAATTAAGAAACAATAAGATTTACTATTCATTCACGAAAACTCATAAGATTGGTCACATAACGTACTTTAACCTTTCCATGTTAAACAGATAAGAATCCCATTAAAAATTAATTAATATCATACAGTTAAATTAAAAACCCATATTATCAATAGTTATATGATAGATTTGATTTTCAATATTAAAGTGTTTTATGGAATGAAGATCAAATCTTTGTTTTTGATTTTGTACAAATATTATTATGAGCTTTATAGGAATTTTTTTACCCAAAAATAAACTTTAATATTCTCGTTATGGACAGGAGAGGTTCGAGAAAGGAACTCCGAACTTAATATATTGATTTTTAAGAGATAATTAACAACTGGATTGCTAACGCAACATATGAACGCTTGAAGATAGATATTAGTCAAATCAAACAATACTAACTCGTTAATATTATTGGCTTGATTTTATAAAACAACAGAGTTTTAACACTAGAGATCTGCCTTATCTATTAAAATATTATTTCTTATCTAGGAATAATGAGGCTACTTGCGTGGCAATCATTTAAAAGTTTTATTTATTTCTTTTTTTATGAGTAGGTGAATAACGATGAAAACTTTAACTTTATTATTAATTGGAAGCGTATTTTCGGTAAGTGTGCAAGCGGCAAATATGTGGAGAACAGTATACGAACAACTTGATCTTGGGGGGCTAAAAACACCCAATGAGAAAGTGCATATCGAATGTCATTTCGATTTATTGTCAGTCAATTTAACCAGAGCTGATGACATTATAAAACTAAAAATGAATAAAAACCCGCATCGAAAACGTTGTGAATTTGCAATAAAGGATATTGTTAAGCGCGATACCCCTTTTACGTTTTCTTTTGATTTCAAAACAAACGACAACTTTGCCCAGTACAACCAATGGCATAGCTACTTCCAGCTCCATTCAATACCCGATCAGGGTGAAGCTTGGCGCTGTCCAATCATGGCTCTTGAGTCGGTAAATGGTACGCTAAGAATGTTCAACCGTTGGGATGAGAATCCAATCTCAGTAACAAAGAATGGGTCATGTGGTGCAAAAGGTAACTCTATTCAATACAGAACAATATTTAGCGACTATCACTACGAACCAAATACTTGGTATAACATTGAAATCAGCGGTGAGCTTTCACATAACAAAGATGCGTGCTTAACAGTGAAAATGAACGATGAAATATTATCCGATGTATGTGGACCAAATACCTACAATGATATTAAAAAGCCTTACATCAAATTCGGTATCTACAAACCGACATCTTGGGAAACGGACGATGAAGAAATTGAATTGAGTATTAAAAACATTCGTTACCACGAACTCGCAAACTAAAAGAACAAGAAAAATAAAACGCCGCACTCGTATCAGTGCGGCGTTTTATTTTAGTTTTATGCGCCAAATGAACTTGAGTATATTGCACTACATTATGGCGCTAATCGATCTATCGACCACCCTTCATCATCGCGCGAAAATAAGAAGCGATCATGAAGACGATGCTCACCACCTTGCCAAAATTCCATGCTTTCAGGCTTCACCCGAAAGCCCCCCCAGAACGTCGGAACCGGAATTTCTCCGTCCTCAAACTGCTTTTTTAATTCCATATATTTACTGATGAGCATACTGCGCGCTGACAATCGGCTACTTTGTCGACTGGCAATCGCCGCAATTTGGCTCTCTTTAGGCCGAGAACTGAAATACTTCATGTTCTCCATAGCCGTCAGCTTTTGCGCGACACCAGTAATATGCACTTGTCTTTCTAGTGGGTGCCAAGGGAAATGAAGGCTAATCTTACTGTGATTATCGAGCTGGCGGGCCTTACGGCTACCTAAATTGGTATAAAAGACGAACCCCTCTTTATCGACATTTTTTAGTAGCACAATTCTTTGAAAGGGCATGCCATTTTCATCAACAGTCGCAACGGTCATCGCCGTCGGATCGGTCAATTTGGCATCTACCGCTTGCTGAAGCCACACATTAAATTGATCAATCGGATCCGATTTCAAATCTCGACGCCTTAAGCCGTCTTTTGTGTATTCACGGCGAATATCTGAAAGTTCCATTTCGACTCCTTCTGGTTTCCGATGATTTTGCGCCTAAGGATAGGGGAACTCAAGCCCTTTTTCGTCCGGTTTTCCTCGCCGCCATATGCCTTCATCGAATCTAAAAACAAGCACGTTGAGGCGACTCACTGCCACCTTGATATGTGAATGTATTTAGTTGAGGTATAATTAAATGAACAAGTTAACAATTTACTCATCAAATCTAAAGATTCACAAGCGTTAGTACGAAAATTGCTTCAAGATGAAACACACAAGTTTTTGTTAAACCGCCTGATTGGTTGCAAGGGAAATACATGGACACCAAGAGCCTGAGAAAACTAGACTCAAGAGAGCTGGACTACGTAGATGATAAAACAGCCGCTTTACTTCTGAATACACCAAGTAGTGCTAGAATTCTTCTTTGGGGGATCGTGCTGTTTTTCGTTATTGCCATTGGGTGGGCTGCTTGGGCGAAAATTGATAAGGTGACAGTAGGTCAAGGCAAGGTTATCCCTTCTTCACAGCTACAAGTGGTTCAAAACCTTGAAGGGGGATTGGTTAAGAAAATCTTAGTTCGCGAAGGTGAAATGGTCGAAAAAGGGCAACAACTTCTTCTGATTGATGACACGAGGTTTCGTTCTGATTTTCGTGAAAGAGAGCAACAAGTCACCAACCTTACCGCCAACGTGTTGCAATTATCTGCATCCATCTCGAGCATAAAAGTCCGAGACGATCTGGATCTGGAAAACTGGCAAGACAGTGTTGTGATAGAAAACGATAAGCTGATCTTCCCAGAACCACTGGCTGAAAATGATCCTCAATTGGTCGCGCGCCAATTTGCGGAATATCGACAAGATCTCAACAACTTAAAAAACCAAGTCTCCGTACTCGATCAGCAAGTAAAACAAAAGCTTCAAGATCTTGTCGAAATCAAAGCCCGAATAACCAACCTACAACGAAGTTACGACTTCGCTAAAAAAGAACTCGATATTACCAAGCCATTGGCGACAGAAGGCATCGTCCCTCGAATCGAATTACTAAAATTAGAACGCCAACTCAACGATACGGGGCGAGAACTCATGTCGACTGAGCTCAAAGTGCCAGTGCTCACATCTGCCATCCGAGAAGCAATCTTAAGCAGAATAGATGCCGCCCTGAAATTTCGTTCTGAGCAACAAGAAAAGCTCAACCAAGCGCAGGATAAATTATCTTCGTTAACAGAATCCACGGTCGGACTTGAAGACAGAGTCAATCGCACCATTGTCGTGTCTCCCGTGACTGGCACAATTAAAAAAATGTACACCAATACCGTAGGCGGCGTGATTCAACCTGGGATGGATTTAGTGGAAATTGTACCGACCGAGGATACTCTACTGGTTGAAGCCAAAATTGCCCCGCAAGATATTGCCTTTTTAAGACCGGGTCTACCTGCTATCGTTAAATTCAGTGCTTATGATTTTACTCGATACGGTGGGCTGGAAGGCATCTTGGAACACATCAGTGCCGACACCATCCAAGACGAAGAGGGCAACAGCTTTTACCTTGTCCGCGTGCGCACTCGGCAAGACAGATTTGGCCATTCAGAACAGCTGCCAATCATTCCTGGAATGACGACATCGGTCGATATCATTACCGGAAAACGTTCTGTTCTGGACTATCTATTGAAACCTATCTCACGCGCCCAACAAACAGCCTTACGAGAATAAATGGGGGTATACATTGAATAACGATTTGGAGAAAACATTTGTTATTTATCGACTACTTGGTCCGTGGCATTGCCTCACAAACCCAGTGAACCGTCTTGATTGTTGATGGCGATTAACCGAATAAAAGCAGGCGCATTATTAACGTGCCTGTTGTCACTTCCCTTCACCTCAGTCGCTCTCAATACGAAAGAGCAGGGCTGGGTAGACGCTGTTCGAAACACATACGGTGAACGCGCAGCGCAACGCGTTATCGCTTGGCGTAATGGCATTGCCGATTTCCACAGTTTGAAAGAAAAAGATCAACTTGGCGCCGTCAATAAGTTCTTCAACCAGTTGTATTTTGTCGACGATATCAAGTTGTGGGGGAAAAAAGACTATTGGGCTACCCCTCTAGAATTTTTAGGAAGTGCAGCTGGTGACTGTGAAGATTTCACAATTGCGAAGTATTTCTCATTGATTGAGCTTGGAGTCCCAGATAAGAAGCTGCGCTTAGTGTACGTTAAAGCGATTGAATTAAATCAATTTCACATGGTTTTAGCGTATTACCAAACACCAAGTTCACAGCCTTTGATTTTGGACAACCTCATTCCAGACATTAAGCCAGCATCGAAGCGCAAAGACTTACTACCTATTTACAGTTTTAACGGTAAAAATCTATGGTTAATGAAAGAAAAAGCCAGTGGTAAGTTAGCAGGAAAATCCTCTCGCTTGAGCTTATGGAACGACTTACGCTCACGCGAACAAAAATTGAAATTAAATAAACCCATTGTTAATTATGATGAGTAAGCACCATGACCCTATATAGACAGCTAGTCGCTTGGATGTTGGCAGTATTTCTACTGTTAATAACCTCAGTCTTTGCGATTGAGTTTAACACCACGCGTAATTTCTTGGAGCAAGCACAACGCTCTGAGGTGAACAATACCATCAACACCGTCGGGCTCGCGTTAGCACCTTATCTTGAAAATCAGGATGAAGTGGCTGTGGAGTCCGTCATCAATGCCTTGTTTGATGGCAGCTCATATTCAGCAGTCAGGCTCATCTTCCTTAGTAACGACAAGGAAATCGTTCGAACCTACCCTATTAAAAATCACAACGTTCCAGGGTGGTTCACTAATTTAGATTTGTTTAGGACAATTCATGATCGCCGCGTCGTTACCAGTGGATGGCTCCAACTGGCCGAAGTAGAAATCATCAGCCACCCTGGCGATGCCTACTTCCAACTTTGGCAAGCACTCACTAGCTTAGTCACACTCTTTACAGGAATCTTCATCATTGGTGCGGTGGTGATTTCTGCGGTGGTAAGACGGGCACTCACTCCACTTACGCTTATCATTCATAAAATGCAAGAAGTCGCCAACAACAACTTTGGTGAACCACTTGAACGCCCACGAACTCGGGATTTGATTGCCGTTGTCGATGGCATTAATACGATGTCAGCTCAAGTCGAAAAAAGCTTTAAAGCGCAAGCGAGAGAGGCACAACAATTACGAGAAAGAGCGTACATGGATCCGGTATCGCAACTGGGTAACCGTTCATTCTTCATTGGTCAGCTAAACACATGGCTAAGTGAATCTGCGATTGGCGGGGTCGCCATATTGCAAGCCACCTTTATAAAAGAAGCCTACGATGACGAAGGCTACGAAATTGGCGACAACCTAGTGAAAGAGTTGGCTGACTTGCTTAGAGCAACAACATCGTATCCCAATGTCACCATTGCACGTATTAATACAGCCGAGTTTGGCTTTATTCTGCCTAACTTAGAAGAAAGTGAACTGCGCATGGTGTCGGAAAGCATCATGAATTACACCCAAGATATCCGCCCAGATCCGACTGGTACCGCACCATCCGCCGCTTTCTTAGGCGTGGTGTATAACGAAAACCAAAAGAATACGACTGAGATTCTGTCTTTAGTTGATAACGCCCTATCAAAAGCACACGCTCATCCAGAGAAAACCTACGGTTTCGTTACTGATGAACAAAACCATGTCCTTCTCGGAAAACAGCAATGGCGTACTTTGGTTGAAGAAGCCATCAGCAACCAATGGGTGGAGTTTAAGCTACAGAATGCAAGCACCACAACGGGTGCGACATATCACCGTGAGGTTTTCTCCGCGATTGAGAAAAACGGTGAACGCTTTACCGCCAACCAATATCTGTTTGCGTTGGAACAATTAAATGCGGGACATATCTTTGACCAATTCGTTATCGTCACCATGCTAGATAAGCTTCGCAGCCAAGAAATCACGGATACCTTAGCGATTAACTTAACCATCAGCAGTGTCACAGAACCAAGCTTTATTCGTTGGCTTACCCAAACACTGACTAAGAGCAGTGCGCTGGCAAGCAAACTGCATTTTGAGATCCCTGAGTCTTGCTTCATCAACCACCAGCACCACACCGCTTTGATTTGTCATGCGATTCGTAGTGCTGGGGCGGATTTTGGTGTGGATAATTACGGTCGTCATTTCCACTCTTTGGAGTACATCAATGAATTTAGGCCGGCTTACGTTAAGCTGGATTACCTGTACACCCACCAAATTGATGATGAAAAGCAGAAGTATACGCTCACTTCAATCTCACGAACTGCGCATAACCTTGGCATAAAAACCATCGCGTCGCGTGTTGAAACACAAGCACAGCTGGATTTTCTTTCTGAGCACTTTATTGAAGCATTCCAAGGCTTCATTGTTGATAAATAAGTTTTAAGGTCTATCAAGAATGCAAGATCCGTTGTTGAACTCGCTGGTGTACATTAGCCGCTATTATGGCATGTCGAATTCACCTGAAGCACTCGTAAGTGGTTTACCGTTAGCAGACGGTAAGCTAACGCCATACTTATTTCCACGCTCTGCTGAAAGAGCGGGCTTAGTCGCTCGTGAAAATCACACCGAATTTGAAAGGATACCGGAACTGATTCTGCCAGCAATATTGCTTCTCAAGGGGGGGGAGGCTTGTGTACTGGTTAGCATAAACCGAGAGACACAAGAAGCGGAAGTGGTGACATCTGACTCCCACTTTATGCCAATATCGCTGCCCCTCGAGGAATTGAAACAGCTTTATACGGGGCGCTACTTTCTGGTTAAGAAACAATTTCGCTACGATGAACGCTCTCCAGAAGTACTAAAACCACGTGACGGTCATTGGTTTTGGAGCACCTTGCTCGAATCCAAACACATTTACCGTGACGTATTGATTGCTTCCATTCTTATCAATCTCTTTGCCATTGCGGCACCGATGTTTACTCGCTTAGTGTACGACAAAGTGGTGCCCAATCTCGCGTTTGAATCCCTATGGGTGTTGGCGTCTGGTATTTTTCTCGTTTTCCTTTTTGACTTCCTCCTTAAGTCGCTACGGAGTTACTTCATTGATGTTGCGGGTAAGAAATCCGATGTTCTCATTTCATCGAAATTATTCAGCAAAGTCATGGGCATTCGAATGGAATCCCGCCCAGCCTCCGTCGGCGCATTTGCAAGGCACCTACAAGAATTTGAATCGATCAGAGAGTTCTTTACCTCTGCGACGGTCTCTTCATTGATAGATCTCCCCTTTGCGATTCTGTTTCTGGTGGTCATTTGGTTAGTGGCCGGTAATCTCGTGATCGTCCCTATTGTTGGCATCCTGATTCTGATCATTCATGCAATGCTTATCCAAGGTCCTTTGAGAAAAAGCATCGAAGAAGGTTCACGTCTGGCTTCTCAAAAATACGCCAACCTGATTGAAAGCCTTGCTGGTCTTGAGACGGTAAAAGTCTTCGGTGCGCAAAGCCAATTCCAATATCGCTGGGAGGAAGCGGTAGCGCATATGTCGAACTGGAACATCAAGAGCCGCCGCATTACCGACTCGATTCAAAACGCGGCGGGCTTTATCCAGCAAACAGCAAATATTGGTATGATCATTGTGGGTGTATACCTGATTGCAGAAGGTGAACTGAGTATGGGGGGCTTAATCGCCGCCACGATGCTGAGTGGTCGCGCCGTCGGTCCTCTGGTGCAACTGTCGCTGCTTTCTACCCGATACAACCAAGCAAAATCTTCCATGTCTATCATCGAACAAGTGATGTCGATGCCAGACGAACAAGAAGAAGGCAAACGTTATATCCATCGCCCAATCATTCAAGGCAAAATCGAACTTGATCGCGTGACCTTTCACTACCCAGGTTCCGAACTCGCCTCGGTACGAGACGTGAGCATTTGTATCAACCCAGGTGAGAAAGTGGCGATCATTGGCCGAATTGGTTCAGGGAAAACGACGATAGAACGTCTCATCATGGGGCTTTATCAACCCAATGAAGGCAATGTCCGAATCGACGATACGGACATTGCTCAGCTGCACCACGCAGATGTACGCCGAAATATTGGTTGTGTACCGCAAGATATCACCCTGTTCTTTGGCTCGATTCGAGACAACATTACGCTTGGTCAACCTTTAGTGGATGACAGAGAGGTATTGGATGCCGCAAACCGCGGTGGCGTGACGGTATTTACTCAACAAGATCCCGCAGGGCTTGAAAGGCAGGTGGGTGAAGGGGGGCTTTTACTGTCTGGCGGTCAACGTCAGTCCGTTGCCATATCGCGAGCGTTCCTAGGTCGACCTCCGGTTCTACTGATGGATGAACCGACCAGCTCCATGGATAACCGCTCAGAAATGCACATCAAACATCAGCTCACCAGCTTGAAGAAAAGTGAAACACTGATTTTGATTACGCATAAGACCTCCATGCTTGATGTCGTAGACCGTGTGATTGTCATGGAGAAAGGCGCAGTGGTCGCCGACGGACCAAAAGAACAAGTCCTCAACAACTTGAAACGAGGGCGCATTAGAGTCTCCTAATCATTCTCTTTGATACGGACACATCAAGATCAATTTGTAATGGATGCCCTCTCAAACTAAGAGGGCTTTTTATTGCCCTCGGCAACCAGACCCTCTCGTGCAACCGAGCGCGTCTTACAATCTTACAACGACACTCCCAGCCTTGTGCCCTTCTTCCACACGACGGTGGGCTTCCGCCAATTTGTCGAATTCATAAATCGAATCAATGACGGGTTTTAATTCACTGGTATCAATCAGCGTTCTTATGTGATTCATATCGATCTGAGTTTCGATGGCTAAACCACACACCACTTTTCTTCGCCCCCAAATTCGAGTAGTCAGCATACGATAAAAGTCGGCAAGACCAGCCGATGCAGCCAGCCAAACACCCTCTTTAGTCAGCAGATGCTGGCACGCTGAATAGTTTAGATGACCAATCGTGTCATAAATAATGTCGAACTCTCCGGTTCGATCTTCAACCGCCTTTTCTGTGTAATCCCACACATGATGAGCACCGAGGGATTGCACAAGTGCTTTCTTTGCGATTTGGCAGACGGCGGTCACTTCCATGCCTTTGTTTACCGCAATCTGAATACCGTAACTACCCAGTGCGCCACCCGCACCGTTGATAAGTATTCGCAAGTTTGGGCGTATTGACGTCCGATGATGCAAAAAATACCAAGAAGCTGTCGCACCAAAAGGGATGGAAGCCGCTTGTTCAAACGTTAAACTGCGTGGCATATGCGTTACGGCTGCAGTTTCATCAAGCACCAAATACTCCGCATGCGCCCCCATTTCGGTTCCCGTACCACCAAAAACGCGATCTCCAACCTTAAATTGAGTAACCGATTCTCCGACAGATGCTATCTCCCCTGAAAACTCAGTCCCGAGTACTTGTTTCTTAGGTATGAATAGCCCATTAAACAAACGCACAACCCATGGATCGGCTTTTCGCATACGAACATCGGCAGAGGACACCGTTGTTGCCCGTACTTTAATCAAAATCTGCTGTTTGTCGATGACTGGAATATCCAACGTCTTTACCTGCAAAACGTCGGCATTCCCATAACGCTCATATACCATCGCTTTCATTCTTTATCTTCCGAGCTGATTCACTTCCCTTCACTTTAAAGCGGCACAGAAACCATAACTTGATAGTTTGTGCGGTACTGGTTATTTTTTAAATGAAATACCCATTTAGCGCGAATCGCGATTTAACTCAAATCGCTACTTAGCTCAAATCACTTTGGAAGGACAACATGGCTCATTTGGTCTCGCAGCTTCAAGATTTGGTTGAACACATCGAATCCCACTTGGATGAAGACATCGACATCGCTCTGTTGGCGAAGCGCTTTGGTATGTCACCGTGGCACTTTCAGCGTATGTTTAAAGGGTTAATTGGCGATACGTTAGGCGGGTACATTCGCGGAAGAAGGCTGACACAAGCCGCACGCCAACTGATTCATACCGAACTGGGCATTATTGACATTGCACTGAATGTTGGCTTTAGCTCTCACGAAGCGTTTACACGTTCATTCAAGCACTATTTTGCCATCACGCCTAAGCAATTCCGCCTTCAAAGCCTAGCTGTAAACCTGAAAGAAAAGCCCGTACTTACCCCATCGCTCTTTTCTCACCTTAGGGACGGTATGAAGCTTGAGCCAAAGATTGTCCATCAGCCAGAGTTACTGCTCGTCGGCTTTGAAACCACGATCCCTTCTCCATTTATGTTTGAAGAGAGCTTTTGCGATTTGCTCGAAGAACCTTGGATGCAATTATTGGAAAGACAAGACGAAATCCAGCATGCAAAAGACGACACCTACTACGGGCTGACCATCAGTGCCTCTGGTACCTTCGCTGAAGAGGAGGTGACTTACCTTTCAGCAATGGAAGTCTCCGACCTACAAGGCATCCCTAGCGGCATGAAAACTCATCGACTCCCTGAGCAAGATATTGCCGTTTTTGACGTCGAGGAGGTCAGTGAAGATTCTGTTGGAAAAACCATGGATTACATTTATGGGTACTGGCTGCCTAATTCGGCGTTCGAACGCGGTACAGGGCAAGATTACGAACTGTTTGAAAACCTGAAAAACTTCACGTTACCTGAAATGAAATCCAAGTACATTATCCCCATTCGCCCCAAAGTCCAGAGCAATGTAAAGAAAGAGAACCGTCAGCACACAATGCAGCCCTGATATGGCATAGAGGATGAGATAAAATGGCCGCTTTTGTGTCTTATGGCGAAACACTTCTCTGCCAATCAGTGCACCAGGCCAACCACCAAACAAAGCCAAACCGTGCAAGGTGGCTTCTTTCACTCGCCAATTCCCTTTGAACGCTTGCCGTTTGTCCCACCAATAGACAAAGAGCGTTAATAAACTCAAAAGCTGTGATACAAACAACCAATACATTGGAAAATGGCTATAAAAGAGAAAAATAAATAAGAATAACCAGTAGAAGACGGACAACTTCATGACATCCCCTCATCTTTATAAGGAAAGTAATATGGCACACGGAACCTGTCATTGTGGCAACATCACACTGCAAGTAAAGACCCTTCCAGACACTTTGACTCAATGCAATTGCTCGCACTGCTTTAGAGCCGCACCTTTATACGGCTACTACACGTCGTCCGAAGTTGACATGACAGTGACTTCCGGTGTGACCGATGGATATGAATGGGGCGATAGAATGATTCATTTCCACCACTGCCCAATATGTAAAGTGCATACCCATTACACGGCAACAGATAAAGCAGGGAAGGATCGAGTGGGCGTGAATTTTCGATTGTTTGAAAGACAAATGGTGGAGTCTATTCGAGTGCGTCACTTTGATGGGGCTGATACATGGAAGTATCTAGACTGAAGAGGCTATAGACGAAAAAGCGTCCGGCTTACGACGTTTAGCTCTTTATCATCGCTTCAAAGCTAATTTCATAATGGTTGTAAGAGAGTATGGAAGGGCCGTGTTCACGGCGTGTAACCACGGTGTCGTCACCAAACCTGACGGTCACTCTCGAATACACTTTGTTTTTCACTGTGATGGTATTTACCGCAAGCATCTGCTCAAATTCAAGTTCAACCGCATCGAGCTTTTTCTTGGTTCGATTAAGAAGCTCGTTGTTTTTCTCTTTTAAAGACGCAACATGGTCTACCATGTCTTGGGTCCGCTCTGATTTCGGGGTTTTGGAAAGCTCCAATTCCGCCCGAACCACTTTCATGGTTTCTTCTTGAACTTGTTTATAGTTCTCTTTTAGCTTTTCAATACCGGCTTTGTACTTTTTATAGCGGGCGCAAGCTTCCACGTTAGTAACAGAATCGCCTTCAACACCTAAATTCACACAAGTAATTTTTCCGCCCACTTGGGTGTTGCCACCACTCAGTGTGCCCTGCTTGCCATTCGCATCACAAACACTTAAGTCGCCTCCACAACGGACTTCGTTTTGCAAACTGTGGATGGCAAGCGTAATGTCATCGTGAGCTTGTACTGTTGCGTACTGAGCATATTTACTGGTTATAGAGCCACCAGAACGGACAATACAGGCATGTTCTGTCCCTTCTCCTACTGGACGACCAATAATACCTTTTGCCGCCGTAATATCTCCATGAGCTTGGACATCTGCCGACTCAATAAAACCACCCACGGTAATTGAACCTGTCGCCAATACCTTCATACCAGGTTCGATATCACCCGTAATCACAACACATCCTTTGAATTTAATGTGGCCGGTTGACACATCCACTTTGCTTAAACACAACGCGTTATCCACTTCAACGTTTGAGCCTTTCTTCATGACGGGCATTCCAGACACAGAGGCTCGAAGTAAATTCGGGTTGTCTTTGCATATATAGGTTCCCTTTCCGTCACGCAGCGGTTTGTCGGTTCCGGGCTTAGGGGGAATGGTTTTACCACAAACGGTAAATCCAGGCGTCCCTTTCGTGGCGGGTTGACGTCGCAAAAGGGCTTCGTTTTCAGCAACGGTAATGGTTTCACCGAGGTTGCGCATATCTACGCGGTGAGTAATGGTATTGACCTCTTGTGGTCTAAGTACGCGGCTATTTATGTCGGGGAACAGTGGAATGAATTCAGCATCTTTACCGTCAATAGGGCGCTGACCAATGGCGACTGCCTGAGAGAACTCCTGCCCCGGCGGTACTTTATGGCTCATAGCCAGTACCTTTTTTAAAGCCAGTTTATTAATGCCTTTGGTTACTCTCGCGGTGGACAGCGCTTCCACAATTTCGCTGCCTCGAAGTGCTCTCCCCCCTTGTGCGCCTTGAACAATCATACGAGCGATCATATCGTTATCGTCAAGCTCAACGGTCACACTTGCGTTTTTTCGGTAGGCAATTTTGATGCCCTGAAACGCTTCTTTTTTTGTTTTACGAGCAGCACTGATAAACGTTTTTACGGCTCCACCGTCTAAGAAGAAAGAAGCCGCACCCAAGCTTTCGATGGCGTGATTAAGACCTTGCTCACCGAAATCAGACTCGACAGTCATATCGGCGGGCATCTGTGCTATAACACTTTGATCATCATCTGAAAGTCGGATGAACTCTTTCCACATAGTCCGTCACTCAAAAATAAGACTTCATATCTGGAATGAGTGTAACGAATTCACCCCGAGATTTAACTAAAATATGCACGTTTTCCGGCTGTGGTCACTAATACAAGCACATCAACGTCACCATAACGTCAAATTTTAACATTAGGCTCACAATATTGTTCATCTCTAAATGTTAATTGCTCAAATTCCAGTTACATATTCGGTAAGGAGCTGAAACTTATCTAGTCTATCCATCAAAGCAATTACACTACAAGCTCAAATTAAATATTACAAGCTCAAATCAAATCCCTAGTACTGAGAAAACTGATAAACCGCTTTCACCTTTTTACCACAGTTGGAATACTCAAGTGATTCACATAGCTCCGAAACCAAAACAATGCCTCTACCATAGCTGTCTTCATCAGAAACCATATTTAAATTATGATAATTGAAGCCTTCGCCAGTATGCTCAATGGTTATCCCCAACTGATTCTTCTCAGGCAAATATTCAAGCTCCAGTGTTAGCATGGCATTCTCGTTGAGCGCTTTTAGTTTTTCTTCTCGCTGCTGGTAATACGTAAAAAAGCCTTCTTCATCATTTTTGAGGGTCGAATCCAACCCAAGTAACCCATGCTCAATGGCATTGGCAAAGAGCTCCGACAAGACAGAGCACACTAAATCAAGATTGGGACCTCCGCTCACGATACCAGAAATGTAGTGGCGAACCTCTGCCATAACCGTGACGCAACTCAGGATCTCTTTAGAGAAGCTTAACCGAGTACTTAATGGCACCTTGCCAACAAATGGCAACTCAGAATCAGGGATTTGCCCTGCTTCATTGTGAATCGGAAATGTCATAGTGAGGATGGATAAATCATCGTCCTTATGGGTGTTTGAAAAAACATTCACCGCTTCGTATAAAGATGGAATGACCGCATTAGGCTCACACTCATTTAAAACCTGTTTAAGCCTGTCTTCACCAAATTGCTCTCCAGAACAGTTCGCAGCTTCCGTAAGGCCGTCGGTATAGCACACAATTTGTTGCCCGGGCTCTAAACGAAGGTGTACAAGATTGATTTCAAATTCTTCACCACTCAATACGCCGAGCGGCATATGCATGGAGGTGAGTTTATTAACGATTTTTCCAGAAGAGTCGAGGATATAACTGTCTGGCAATCCCCCACCCCACCACGTTACATCAAGCCCGTTCGCACGAATTTCAAAGACGTTCGCTGCAACCATCATCCCTAGTGGTAGAAACCGCACTAAAGATGTATTGATTTCTTCTAAAATCTCACCCAGTGACATGCCCTTAGACGCCATTGAGAAAAAAGCTCTCGTGGCAGGAATGGTCGAGATAGCCGCCGGCAAACCATGACCTGTTGCATCAGCGATCATCACGTAAACCCCACCCTGAGGACGATTCGCCACGACAATCAGATCACCATTAAACACAGTGGAAGGGTTGGATATGTACTCTATGCCATCAATGTTTTTGTACATGTCTTCGGCAAGATTCGTGAAAATGGATTCAGAGATGGCGTAATCGTATTTCACCTGTTCTCGGAATTTACTCAGCTCATCTCGTTGCTTACTCACTTCGCTGTGCATTTTCGCAATGCGATAATGCGCCTGTACTTTCGCAAGCAGCGTGCTTCTTCCTACGGGTTTAAGAATGAAATCATCGCCATAAAAGAGACAACGCCCAAACGAATCACGATCGTCTAGAACGGTTAAGAAGATGATAGGCATGTGCACATTGGGGAATTCTTCACGGATCTCTTTGGCTGTCGAGAAGCCATCTTTCACTGGCATCATAACGTCCATAAGGATCACATCGGGAAGGCTATCGGCTTCTTTTATTGCATCCACCACCCCTTCGCCATTCTCAAATAGAATGATCTCTTTGGCGATACTGGCTAGCATGTAGCGAAACATTTCCCTATTGGTTTTCTGATCATCAACAATCAGCACTCTCATAACCTACCCCTCCTGAATCCATTACTCGATTGAGAACTTCTTATCAAATCTCGAAATCAGTAGAATTCTTTTCACTTGAGGCATGCTGTTAGTGATAACGATATCACCATCTTGCTGTTGCAAGAATTTATGCATATTGAGTAGCATGCCTAGACCAGCACTGTCGATGTAATCCACTTTGCGAAAGTCTACGACAAAGCGATACCCTTTTTGCTGACTGTAACTTTGGCGAAATTCGTGAACCAAATTAAACCCAAATGCCCCTTCAACCGAAATGACGACGCGTCTTTGGTTGTTATCTATTTCAGCAGATACTGACATAGCTGTTCTCCCTAAAATAATTCAACTTCACCTTCATCAATACCGGATTGCTGTGCGGCTTCTCCGCGGTTTTGAGCATAACCCACAAGCTCTTCGATACCTTGAGTCAATTCTGAAAGCTCTATTTCTCGCTTATTAAATTTGCCGATTAGAACGGTCATATCTTCCAGCGACTGGGCGCTACGCTCTGCATGTTGCCCCTGCTGGGTAACGATATCGGCAAATTGCAACGCTCGAATACCGTTACTCACTTGCTCTGAAAGCTCCATCCCCATTCCTTGTAATTTGTCGATTTCGTCCCTAATCTCGACGTTAACCTGCTGCACTCCTTGCAACATGTCTTCGACTTGATCTTTTGAGTCGATTGCCACGGTCATGTCTATTGACGCGATCTCTCCAACCGTTTGATTCGCTTCATTGATTGTCCCTTGGGCAACGGTGATCTCTTTTTGTATCTGCCCATTCAACTCTTCCGCTTTAAGAGACAAGTTCCTCACCTCTTGAGCAACAACAGCAAACCCTCGTCCTGCATCACCGGCTCGTGCAGCTTCAATGGCTGCATTCAGTGCCAACAAATTGGTTTGCTCAGACAACCCTTGAACCTGATCCAATAGGCGAAATACATTGTCCAGTTTCGATGACATGTCGTGAATGCTGTGTACAGCAGTGATGCTTTTTTCAGACACGCTGACAAGAATTTCAATATATTGGGCGAATATCTTTTCCGTCTTTGGGAGTACCTGAGTCAGGCTGTATTTACTGTCTTGGTTGGCTAGAAGGTTATTGACTAAGGTCTCTGACACAAGGCTTTGACGCTGCGAGACTTCTTGTAAACCAAAAAAGCTGTCATTTAATGTGACAACAGATTCATCAATCACCCCACGCTGCTTATATAAGCTTCCTTTAATGTGACGGATCTCTTCATCCATCAGCTGCTTGATGTCATCCAGTCGTACTCGTCGATCCGAAACAGGTTCAACGTAGCTTTCAGGCTTTATCTCAAATGAATCGATTTCTTTTTGTGGCGACTTAATCAGTATCCAAGGCGTGGCGGCGATAAACACGGACCATCCAACCACCCATACCGAAGACACTTCCATTGCTACGATACTGAGCCCCAACATCTGAAAGCCTAATATGAGCCACCAATTCGTTACGAAATTTGTTATTTTTTGCATGGTTATAGACCCCTTATATTCAGAAGTATTCAGGAAGAAAACAACGAGTCACATATCAGTTTTGGGATTTTATTGAGTGACACGACTTTTTCTACTGCCCCTACTTCTACAGCGACACGAGGCATTCCCCATACCACTGAGGATTGTTCATCCTGTGCTATCGTAAATGCACCGGCTTTGTTCATATTCAGCATACCCGCGGCTCCGTCCTGCCCCATTCCCGTAAGAATCACGCCAATGGCTCTGTCTTTCAGGGTCTCTGCTATGGCATCAAACATGACATCCACAGACGGCTTATGACGGTTAACAGGGGGACGATCATCCAATTCGCAATACAAGCATCCGCCCCTCTTAACAATCACCATGTGCTGGTCACCAGGGGCAACATACGCGCAACCGTTTACAAGTGGGGCTGAATCTACGGCAAGAACACGCACCGTGATTTCGCTCGCCATATCAAGCCGCTGTGCAAACGAAGAGGTGAATAACGCGCTGATATGCTGAGTGATCACAATGGGGGGAAGGTTCGACGGCAAGGACGACAGCACCGAACGTACCGCTTCAGTCCCTCCCGTGGAAGCACCAATGGCAATCAAATCAAATCGCTGACTTTTGCGTTTTACTTTGGCTTGCTTTTCAGCCTGATGGCTGTGGTGGTGGTGTTTTACGTTCGCCCCTGCTGCCATTTTCACTTTGGCATTGACCATTTGTTTGTAGTGGATCATCTCTGCCGTGCTTTCTACGGTCGGTTTAGGGAAATAATCGACGGCGCCTATTTCCAATGCTTCAAGTGTGATGTCTGCACCATGCTGAGTCAGAGTCGAAATCATCACCACTGGCATGGGGCGTAAGCGCATGAGATTTTTAAGAAATTGCACACCGTTCATCTTAGGCATTTCGATGTCTAAGGTCAGTACATCGGGATTATGCTGCTTGATAAGATCCCGTGCTTCATACGGATTTTCGGCTACGGCGACCACGGTCAACTGGGGATCGGATTCGATGATCTCCGTTAACAGCGCTCTAAATACTGGGGAGTCATCAACGATCATTACTTTTAATTTGCTACTCATTAAATAACTCCGCATCATTATCATGAGAACGATAGCTTTCTATACTCAACTCTTTGGCGTATTTCGCTTCACTTCGTTCCACCTTAGCCACCACTTCTGAGAACCGGATGCGTTTTACCCAAGCCTGACCACTTAAGGGATCAAACATCACTTTTCTGGGGATGATCCCCCCCAAGTCTTGTGCTTCAATCTCGAAATTTTCTTCATGCGCGTAATTCAGCGCAAATTCGATGTTCTTATCACCAATGAGCGCACTTATTCCCATCAATTGCGCACCACCAAACAATTTCAATCGAATCCTTTCTCGCACAGCTCCACCTGCAAGCAGTTGGTTTACCAAAATTTCCATTGCGTTATTGCCGTATCGTGAAGCAGTAGAAACAATTTCTGCCGGGTGCCAGTGTTCAATTTCAGCGTTATTGCTAAATGGCAACAAAAAATGATTCATACCACCGATATGAGCTTGTGGATCCCACATGCACGCGGCAATGCACGATCCTAACCCTGTGCAAATCACTTCAGGATCACGGCTGGTATAAACGCCACCAGGCATCACTTTCACCATATGCACTTTCTTATGCTGATGGTAAAAGCGGCTGAATTGTAACGTTTGGATAGAAGAATTCGCCTGTAATCCTTTCATTCTTGCCTCACTGTTTAACGTAAATGGTGTGTCCGAGGTGACGGAATATGTCAGTACAATTTCCAACACTCTCTGAATGACCGATAAGCAACACACCATCATCGGCAAGATGTTTGTAAAATCGTCGAATAAGTGTCTCTTGAGTCGTTTTATCAAAGTAAATCATGACGTTTCGACACGAGATAACATCAAATTGCTGATCCATGGGCCAATCAGCTAACAAGTTAAGCTGATTAAAAGTAAGGTATTGCTGTAACTGACGTTTTATTTTTATTTTTCCGGTCATTTGACCTTTTCCCTTAACGAATGCCCCTTTAAGGTATTCACTGGGAATGCTTGTTAATACTTCTTCGCTGTAGATACCTTGTTTTGCTCTAGCCAACACGTTGGTATCTAAGTCCGTTGCAAGCATGCGTACATCGATTATCCGCTCAAACACGTGCGCTTTTTTCAACATCGCTAGGTAACTGTAGGGTTCTTCTCCGGTTGAACACCCTGCTGACCAAAATCTAAGCTGCTTTTTATTTTCGTTGAACCACTTAGGAATCATCACTTGTTCTAAATATTCAAAGTGATGAAACTCTCGGAAAAAGTGAGTTTTATTGGTCGTCAAGTTATTAATAAAATTCACTCTCTCGGCATCACTTGTTTCTAGCAATTCTCGGTACTCAGTGAATCGCTGAAAACCATGTTCTCGCAAAATACGGCTGATGCGACCATAGACCATGGCCTTCTTTTTATCCGATAAGAAGATGCCGACGCTTTTATGGACAAAATATTGTATATATTTGAAGTCCTGTTCTGTTAGTTCAAACTCTCGACCGACCAGTGGACTTTCTGCCTCCGTTTGGCTCAGAATTCTTCCCATTCGTCTCCTTCCTCACTCAACTGTATTCCCGAATTAACAACCCGGTTCGCTGGTTTGGATAAAGGGGCATTTCGAACCTTAGGAACATTTCTGACCTGTGGTCTGGTGCCTCCAGCATTTTCCTGTGAGGAGAACGTTTTCACCTCTTTGTCGGTGGAGAAGAAATTCATTAAGTTCAGTAATTCTTTACCTTCATCTTTAAGGGATTGGCTGGCTGCAGACGTTTCTTCCACCAAGGAAGCATTCTGTTGCGTCATTTCATCCATAGTGGCAACCGCACGGCTAATCTCATCGATACCCGTTGCTTGTTCCTGACTGGATTGCGCTATCTGAGTAATCAGTTCTGATACTTTTGCTACGGCGTCGACAATCTCGTTGAGTGTTTCGCCAGATTCATCGACCAGTCTCGATCCTTCATCAACCTTGTCGACACTGTCGTTGATTAAGCCTTTAATCTCTTTCGCTGCGGCGGCACTGCGCTGCGCCAAATTACGCACTTCACCTGCAACAACCGCAAAACCTCGTCCTTGCTCTCCTGCTCTCGCGGCTTCTACCGCGGCATTCAATGCCAGTAGGTTGGTTTGGAAGGCGATTTCATCAATCACACCAATGATATCGGAGATCTTTTTACTGGCGCTGTTGATTTCAGCCATGGCTGCAATGGCTTGTCCGACAACCTCGCCTCCTTTACTGGCCTTTTTAGCTGCATCATCCGATAGATCGTTTGCACTTTTAGCATTTTCAGCGTTCTGCCTAACGGTAGACGTCATCTCTTCCATACTGGCTGCGGTTTCTTCTAGGTTTGAAGCCTGTGCTTCAACACGCTGACTTAAATCATTATTGCCTTCTGCTATTTCTGTGGAAGCGGTGGCAACTCTTGATGACGATGTGGTGATCTGATCAACCATGTTGCGAAGATTGATGATTGAGGTATTCACGGCTTCAGATAATCGACCGAATTCCCCTTCGTTCTCTTCAGACATATTTTTGTTCAGGTTACCGTCTGCGACTTCGCTCATGACATCAATACATTGACCAAGTGGCGCGACAATCGCATCTAATAAGTTATTAATGCCGTTACCTAATTCAGACATAAAGCCACTATAGGTACTGGTATCAATTCGGTTTCTGAGCTCGCCCTTTATTGCGTTTTGAATCAGGTTTTCGACCTGTCGTTGACCATCCTGTTGCTCGGTGATGTCTTCCCATTGCAATGCGGGTCCCATGTAGTTACCTTCTGAATCTCGCATGGCAATACATGTCAGGTTGAACTCAAGATCTCCGACAGCAATGTTAGATGAAAACGGCAAGTTATCGGGGTTAGAAATAATGCCTCGTTGATGCGCTGGATTTTTATGGAATACATCAATGTTCTGTCCTACCAGCTTGCTGGCTTCGAATCCGGGCAGCACTTTTTTAAGAGCGTTTTCTCGTCTGGTGAGCAATTTGATGAGAGACGGATTAAGATACTGGATGATGCCTTTGCTATCGGCCATCATCAGGTTGGTTGTCATGCCTTCCACAGCGGAAGCCAATCGACCAATTTCAGCCTCTTTTGCTCTTTCTTCCGTCACATCTTTCCATTCCAATGTATTGCCTATGTACTTACCTTCAGCGTCAGTAATCGCCGCCACGTTCAGCTCAATTTTTAGATCGGCGATGGTGATGTCGGTCTTGAAAGGCAGATTATTGGGGTTATCAAGCATTTTACGCTGGTGGGCAGGGTTTTGATGGAACTCATCAATACAGCGCCCCATTAGCCATTCTTCTGTCGCCGTAAAATCGCGCCATACCGTTCTTAACGTATGCTCATGCTTTTTAAACAGGTTAATGGTTTCGAGATTGGCGTAAGTAATTAAGAAATCTCGATCAATCATGACCATAGCGGTTTGCGCTTGGTGCACGGCAGCGCTCAAACGCGCGACTTCTGTCGACTGCTTACGCTGTTCAGTCACGTCACTCCATTCGAGAGTATTCCCAATGTAATTGCCTTGGGCATCCATGATGGACGCAACATTGAGCTCTATTTTTAAATCGGCAATTTCAATGTCGGTGCTATAAGGTAGATTATTGGGGTTATCGAGCAGTTTTCTTTGATGGGATGGGTCTTTATGGAAGCCATCAATACATCGCCCCATTAACCAATCCTCTGACGCGGTAAAATTGGGCCACACACTGCGAAATTTCGCTTCATGCTTTTTAAACAAAGAAACCGTTTCATGATTGATGTACGTAATTTCAAAATTGCGGTCAATCATGACCATGGCCGTCTGTGCCTGATCGACAGCCGATTGCAGCTGAAGAATGCTGGATTCCTGCTGCCTTTGCTTCGTGACATCCTCCCATTCCAACGTGTTGCCGCTGTAATTGCCTTGGGCATCGATAATAGCGCCAACATTCAGCTCTAACAGCACGTCTTTTACTCGAATGGTTGCGGTATGAGGCATGTTATCGGGATTGGACAGCAACTGGCGCTGATGAGCAGGATTGGCATGAAAACCATCAATACAATTCCCTATCAAAAATTCTTCGTCTGCGCGAAACCCGGACCAAATTGATTGAAAAGTCTTCTCATGCTGCTTTAAGAGCTCTAATGAACGCCTGTTGACGTAAGTGATATTGAAGTCTCGATCAATCATCATTAGAGCAGTTTTCGCTGCATTCAATGCGGAAAGTAATTGCTCATTACTTATCGCGCCGGACTTCTTCGTTAGATTGTCTTTGGCATTAGAAACAAACTGTTGCTCTGCTTGTTCTTTTTTCCGGTTCCAAAATGGCATAACATTACCTCTCACATGGGCACTTTTTCTTCTGATAAGTTATTGAGCTCTGCAACATGAAATAGAGCTTCCAAATTAATTAAGATCACATGCCCTTCTTTCGCCGGAACGATGCCTACAATGAAATTTTCATCTACCGTTAACGACATATTCGGGGCGGGCTTAATATCGTTGGTGTCCAAGGCATACACCTCAGATACCGCATCGACAATGATGCCTAATGGCTGACCATGTGTATCATTTAAAACAATGACCACTGTTGTTGCATTAATGACCGCTGGTTCAAGATTGAAGCGTTTTCTCAAATCAACAATGGGAACATATTCCCCTCGGATTTCTAAGACACCATATAAATAGCTAGGTGCATTGGGAACTGAGCGTACGTTGCTCCAACCTCTGACTTCTCTCACATCCAAAATGGGGACTGCATATTCTTCTTCATTTAAGATGAAACTCAGGAATTCTTGTATTGCCATCCTTCACCCTGCCTCAAGTATGGTTTCCATGTTGAGCAATGCATCGGTGTCTAACAGAGACATCACTTGCTCTTCCACATTGAGTAGCCCAACCGTAAATGGGGTCACCGCGGAGTCCCCCAGAGCTGGGGTCAACTCTTTATTACCTTGGCTCACAACATCGGAAACCGCATCGACAACCAACCCCATCAATCGATCCGTATCCGCATTTGCACAGCGAAGAACGAGAACCACGGTAGTCGGAAGGTAAACGCAATCACCAATACCAAAACGGACTCGAAGATCCACTACAGGTACAATCATGCCTCTTAGGTTGATGACCCCTTTAACAAAATTGGGGGAACGAGGAATGGGAGTGGGTCGCTCCCAGACGCGAATTTCTTCCACATCTCGAATGTCGATGCCGTACAGCTCGCCAGCCAAGCAAAAACTTAGAAAATCAGCATTTTCGCTGATATCGCTATCGGAAATGGCGTCGCTTTCGACAACCTGAATAGCTTCATTCACGGTGACTCCTTAGGCCGCGACGCCTTTACTGTCTGACTGACGGTTCAAAAATGAGGTAATCAGCCCTTGGATATCCAAGATCAAAGAGACCGAACCGTCACCAAGAATGGTGGCCCCTGAAATACCAGCAACTTTGCTGTAGTTCGATTCGAGGCTTTTAATCACAACTTGTTGCTGATCCAGCAACTCATCTATCAACAGCCCAACTCGATTACCGGCCGCTTCGACCAAGCAAAGAATCCGTCCTTCGAGCTCTCCGCTTTCCCCCATTTCAAACTCTTCGTGCAAACGCAGCACAGGGATATTTTCCTCTCGAAGACGATATAACTCGACGCCACCTGCCGCGTGTTTCACACACTGTGTATCAATTTGAATGGACTCAATAATGGTCAGCAACGGAATAACGTAGACTTCTCCGGCAACCTTAACGAGTTGCCCATCTAAAATAGCAAGTGTGAGTGGCAGGCTAATGGTAAACGTGCTGCCAATACCAAGTCGGGATTCAACTTCAATATGCCCCCCTAACTCTTCGATGTTTCTTTTAACAACATCCATACCAACACCACGCCCAGAAATATCCGACACTTCATCTGCGGTAGAGAAACCCGGAGCAAATATCAAATTCACCACTTGTTTGTCGGTCATTTCTTCACGTCGAGATTCAGGGGGCAACACCCCCTTATCGAACGCTTTCTGCCAAAGCTTGTTGCTATCGATGCCAGCGCCATCATCTTTCACTACAACAATAATGGCGCCCCCTTGATGGAAAGCGTTCAACTCAATAACGCCCATCTCTGGTTTTCCTTGCGCTTGCCTTTGCTCTGGAAGTTCCAAACCGTGGTCGATTCCATTTCTTACTAAATGAACCAACGGGTCCACAATGCGTTCCAACACGGTTTTGTCTAACTCGGTATTTTCGCCTTTTATCTGTAAGTCAACATGTTTCCCCAAACGGCTGGATAAGTCGCGTACCAACCTTGGAAATCGGCTGAACGCAAAGCTCATTGGAAGCATACGAATATTCAGGACGTTTTCTTGGAGGTCCTTGCTGTTTTGCAGAAGTTGATCCAACCCCGATTTCAACTTTTCCAATTTATCGACCGTGAAATCATTCCCAATCTCGGTAAGCATCGACTGCGTGATCACCAACTCGCCAACGAGATTGATTAAACTATCCACCTTGTCGATATCCACGCGAATCGAACTCACACTTGACTCGGATTTCGCGGGTTTAGCTGCTGACTTTTGAGGTTCTTTCGATTTGAGCTCAGGGGGAGCGGCTACTTGCGGTTCTTGGGATATGATTTCTGTTTCGGTTTCTGTCTCAGGCGCTGGCGGCGCAACTTCCTCTTTTTGGGCATTTTCGCGCTGCACATCCAAGTCACACTGATCTTCTACCCACTCAAAGATTTCGCGGATATCACCTTCAGCGATGCTACCGGAAAGCGTCATTTGCCAACTCAAGTAACAAAGCTCTGCTTCAAGTGCACTTAACTCGGGTAAATCAGAGGTATTGCATACAATGCTGCAATCTGGGTCCAATTCAACAACTTCACCCAGAATTCTAAGTGGGTCATTACCACTAAAGAATAAATCAGAATGTGGGGTAAAAGAGACATGCCAAGGAGCACAATCAGGTGAGCTTTCAGCATGATCAGACTGTGCCCCAGTTTCCTCCGTTGATGAAGAGGGTTGAGCTGGAGCACTGTCTGGAGAATCAAGCAATAACGCTAAAGCTTGATTCACTTCTTCTTTTAACGCTGACTCGACAGGTGTATCGTTTTCATACCCTTCCAGCATTTCGGTAATGCAATCGCAACTTTTAAGCAATATATCGACGCTGCGCCGAGTGAGGCTCATTTTTCCGTTGCGGACTTCATCTAGGTAAGCTTCGACGTTATGGGTGAACTCACTGATGTCGAGCAAATTAAAAGTGGCGGCACCGCCCTTTATTGAGTGGGCGGCACGAAATATGGTATTGATGGTTTCTAACTCGACGTCCTCTGGGTCGAGGTCCAACAATATGGTTTCGAGCACTTCTAAGTTTTCACGACATTCCTCGTAAAACATCTTACGAAGTTGGTTCATATCTAAAGCCATAGATCACCTACCTAAATCTTGCATCGCGCTCTCTTACATGTGCGTTGCTTTTATATAACGCGCTTGATGGTTTTTAGGAGTGTTTCAGGATTGAATGGCTTGACCAACCACCCCGTTGCCCCTACCGATTTGCCTTGTTGCTTTTTCTCTATACTGGTTTCTGTCGTCAGCATCAAAATAGGAATAAACTTATAATGAGGGTTTCCTCGGATGGCTTTTACAAGCTCAAACCCTCCCATAATTGGCATGTTTACGTCTGATATCACGATATCAAACTTGGTCATTTTTGCTTTTTTTAGTGCATCACTCCCATCGTTCGCGGTTTCTACATCGTAACCAGCGTCCCTTAAAGTGTGACTAACCATTTGACGGATCGATACAGAGTCATCGACAGCGAGAATCTTGGTCATAAAAATCCCTCTCAATTCCTTAATTTTCAAACACACTTTGTAAGTCGAGTAACTTGATACTTTCTTGTAAATCAATAGGAACATTGACAAGTCGTATATCAGTATTTGCCAGCTTGGCACTAAAGAAAAGAGACGCCAATGCTTGCAATCCAGCAGCATCAACTCTAACAACGGCGGAAGCATCAATAATTAGCTCTTCGTGACAATCGAGCCATTGTTGATACTCATTCTTGATGTTTAGGACGTTACCAATCTCTAAGGATTCTTCTAGTTGACGTTCCATATACCCATCCCTTCGACCTATCCATTATCGGAGTTGACGTTTGATTTGAGTGTAGGAGAGATTCTTTGTTTATCAACAATAAAAGTACGTAATCGGCTTAATTTACACTTAAGTGCAAATGACTGCACACACCAAAATTTAGCCATTTAATTGTCGATACGCGTAAAAATTTCATTAATAAACAAATATATAAATAAAACGACATTCTTTCTAATCTCGTTAATGGAACTCATTTTTGGGGCTCAATCATCACCAAAAAAATAATTTATTTTTTTCGTTATTCGCTAAAAAATGTGTAAATGTGATTGGAAGGGAAAACAAAATTTACACTGTAAATTTCAGACCGTTAGCGATTTATGGTGGGGCATCTTTTGGGGTATAAAAGTCGACTTTATCCGTCTACGTCCATTAAACTCCGCCAGACTAGGAATATACAAACTTTTCCTTGTTTAACGTTATTCTTGCCTAACGCCTAAACGGCAGATAACGATCTGTATCCGCCGTCTCATGGTGACATGGGTAACTCTTGAAATTTCTTACGATTTACACTGTAAATCCTTAAGCGCAATCAACACTTGCTTACGCAAGTAAGCATCGAGTGCTTTCTTTCCGGTAAAACCGTACTGGCTCGAAACCTTAGACCAAGTGTGATGCTGCAAAAATAACGCTATGAATGGGTAGAGCGTGACTTTCTTTGATTCAGGTAACGTGGATATCAACCATGCACTTAAGATATGGCTGATGGATGCCTCGCCATTACCACCATGCGCATAGCGAGATAGCATTTGGATTTGGTGTTCAGACAATATCGGTGCTTCTGATCGCCATTGCAAAAAGAACTGAGAAACCAAGGCTGGTTCGAGTGTGCTCAATCCTTTGGGTAGTTGCGAAATAAAGTTATTTTGCCAATACGGAATGGCGCTTTGAAACCAAGATAAATGAGTGCTTGGACGCACCATCATGACAGAATGGCAACCACTGGCTTGGTCTCTCGTATTGCCAATTCGAATCACTTGATATTGGTTTTCCTGCCAAAAGCGGAGCAGCTCATCGGTTGCGCCAAAGCTGGTGGACAAATACTGAATATCATCTAAATGAGCATGAAGCTCGGACAACATTTTAGCCCCCACACCTTGTCTTTGAGCATCTGGGTGAACCGCAATTCTCATCACCCGCGCGCTCTGCTGTTGTGCCGCTTCATCGAACCCCAGATGGTTCGCTATGCTGGCAGGAACCAAATGCCCTTTTGGTCGCCTTTTCCCATTCACAATGTCGGAAATCACATCCAAAGGAAGATTCCCCTCTCTTACCGTCGTGAGAACGCCAAGAAGTTTATTGCCCTCCATCGTTGCCAGCCAGAGTGCAACGTGGTCGTCATTGAGTATCTGAAACAGATCATTGGGGGTGGTCTGATAATGAGCATTAACGAGTAGACCAAAGCAACGTTTAAGAAGGGCTTTGTCTTCAAGAAGAACGCTTTTATCTAGGCGAGAAAAAGCCAAATGCTCCGTATCCATTTCAGATGAAAAGCCATTTTCTTCGAGTTCCGCATCCAACAAAAAGGCATCGAATAACCAGGTTTCAACTGGATCATTTTTCGCCCACCGAATGGGCTGACTTAAGGACAGGGAACGCCAACCAGCACGATGCTGCTGTAACCATCGAGTAAACTTAAGCGTAAACCCTCGTCCACAGCCTTCATAGCCATGCACCGTAGTTGAGAAAACCATGCGGTGATAGCGCTCCGTCATGCGAATAAGAAGCGGAATAGGAACCGCCGATGCTTCATCAACAATGAGTAAATCACAGACTGGCAAGGTCAACAGCAATTCATCTGGAGCAATAAAACGCAAGCGACTCCCGTTTTCCAACTCGATGACATGCGCTCGCTTGTTCTTTTCTACACCAAGCTGTTGCTGAGCATGCTCAAAAATAGGGGCTATTGCGAGAGTGGAGGGCGCGGTAACAAGAATATCGACTTTATAATCCACCATCATCTTCGCCGCAGCAATACCGATTGCGGCAGACTTCCCTCGCCCCCTGTCGGCCGTCATGACAAGCGGTCGCCTTCGTTTTCCAGTGAGAACTTTTTGAATAGCATCAATCGCCAATAACTGGTCGTCAAAAGTAGACGGAGGGTACTGAAGCAACTTTTCTGGTAGCACTGGCACCTTTTTCGACTGTGCAATGTGTATCGCACTCTTTAGGTGTACTTGCAACCAACGCGTACCGAAATGATTCGTTAACTTATGGAGGTTAACCAAAAAGACCACTCCGCCTCCCACAACAGCACCGCAAGCAGCCGTAAAACTGTTGGCATCGAACCCATCGGAACAATCGTAGATGAGCGCTTTCATTTCTGTGCCGAGTAATTTCGTCCCATACTTGAATGGCTTTGTGTCGGCGCCTCGAAGTGGCTTCCCTCCCAGCTTGAAAACACGTTCACTCGTAGGGATTGCGTATTGAATGGCAGATTCGAGTGTAGTCTCAACCCACTCTTCACCACCGGATACTTCCACCAAATAACGGTACTGATTGTGGGCGGCGATATTGAAAAGCTGGGTAATGTAGTCCGAGTGGGTCACGTAAAACCTGCATAAAATAATCGAAGATTGGGTGGCATGTTATCAGTGATCCTGCGGCAAGCTCAAGAAGACAAAAACAGACAGCGCCCATAACAGAAAAAGTAAAAAGGCCGCTTAGTCAAGCGGCCTTTCATTGAAAGGGAAACCATGATTCTCTAAGAGAGTTTTTCTTGCAAAAAGGCTAAGATCTCATCCATCGTTTGGTTATCGACCTTTTTCATGTTCAAAGAAAGTGCGTTGCCTTTTCTGGTGTAACTCACACGACCTTTTACCAAATCGACTTTTTCTGAACTTGCGGCTTTCTTACTTGGCGACAATTCCTCTATCCAAGCTTCAAGCTGCTCCGTCACTTCTTTCGTAATACGGCTAACGCCTTGGGTTTGTGTGTTTTGCCATACATATCCGTTCTTGCCGTGGCACTTTTTCAATAACGATTTCTGCTGTTCTGTCGTCAGTTGAAAAAATTGTTTGTGCAGTTTAACAATGGTTGGTCGACCTAAATCCCCAACGTTAGGATAAGCACGGAGCAATTCAAGCGGCAATGCGGCAGCTTTCAATGCCCCACTCACTAAGGCTTCACTGCATTGGAATAACGTTGCTAATGCTTTTTGATCGGTGGCTTCTTTGCTGTCTAGCTTTGCCTGCATTTCACGACCACGCTCATACAGTGACAACGGCTTATGAGCATTCGCAACATCGGATAAGAACTTGGCGTGCTCGGTTTCGATGTTTTCAGCCACATAGATTAAGAAGTCTTTTTTAGCCAAAATACACGACATGCGACGTCGGCTACCATCAAGAACTTCAATTTTCCCGTCATGAGTACGACGGCCAACCGCTGGGTACTGCTGCCCTCTTTCTTCCAAGGTCGATAAAATATCAGACAATGCGTGCTGATTGAGGAAGGACTGCTCACGAGCGTTTTGTTCAAACACCAGCGTGTCCGATTCCACTTTGTCAGCAGGCACTTTTACGAGCTCAAAAGAGACCAAATCCTGCCCCGCGACAGCAAGTTCGATAAACTGTGCTTTTTCTTTCGCGGCAGTTTGCGCTTCTTGTGGGGATGTTGCTCGGCGCTTATTGGCTTTACCAAACAACTTAGCATTCAATTCGGATGTTTTCAGTGCCATAAATTAAGACTCCTGATTGAGTGATGACCAGTGACTGTGCATTACACGCTCTAATTCCAATGCGCTTTTTTGAACCGCATCTTGCGCCGTAGAAAGGGTTTTCTTGCCCCCTTCAAAATCCCCTACCGTTAAGTCGAATACGGTACTGTAGGTATCAGCACAGGTTTCAAATGCTCGGCTGCGAGGGATCGTCGCCATCATCACTTGCTCACCTAATAGGTAATTCATTTCTGTTAATACAGAGACTTGTTTTTTGTTGTCATCTTCGAACATCGTCGGCATTAAGCGGACAAACTCAAGCCCCTTCCAGTCTTCAGGGAACATTTCATAAACCGTTGGAAGATGCTGAAAAAAGTTAACCGTAGACGCCCAGTCTAATCTCTTCGCTGCACAGGGGATCAAAAGTGCATTCGACGCGTACATCGCATTCCATACCAAAGGATCCACATGGGGACCGGTATCAATCATAATGATATCAAACTCACCTGCGATTTTGTCTATGAGCTTTTCTTTTAACAAACGGACGATATCCAAAGAGGCATCTTGAGATAGGCTCTGCCACGCTTCAGCATTAAACATGGCATCTTCTGGGAACGCCGAAATCGTCTTCAAATTGGGATACTGAGTCGAGAGCAAAACATTCTTTTGCAAAAACTCGATATCAACCTCAACCCCTTCAGGAACATTATCAAGCATAATATCGACAGCGGAATAAATGTTGTCGTGCTCTGTCACGCTGATTTGTGGGTTAAGAAAGAGTCGTAATGAACCTTGAGGATCAAGGTCAATCAAGCAGATGCGATAACGCTTATCTAAATTCAGTGCTAAACATGCAGCGAGGTGAACCACCGACATCGATTTCCCAGTGCCCCCCTTTTGATTTTGCACGTTGATGATCCATGGTTTGTTATCACCATTCTTCTTACGTTCATGGAACTTAGGGATGCCAGCCGCATCCATCAACATATGCGCTTCTTGAAGGGATATCGAATAGTGATTGGCATTATTCTTTGTAAATTGATGCCCATTCTCTTCTAGCTTCCCAATAGCATCGTCTAGTTTGCGTCTGGTTAAACCTGAACGCGTCTCCATCAACGCTTTCGACATTGGAGGAAAATGATCGTCACTGCGTTCTTCTAATACGATTTCAATTCGGTCGGCTTGAACTTGTTGAGTCTGTTCAGCCAACTCGATTAGATTTTCTATTGTTTTTTCTCGCTTCATCTTTAGGCATCCAAACGAATTAACTATTTCCGCATTGTACAGCATTATCTACAATAGACAATAAAAAGGTGACCAACCACTTTAGAGCGAAATCACATTAAATAAATCTATTTAGTCGAATTCCCTGAAAAAATGACACTTTTGTGATTTAAAAACTACGCCTATTCGGGTCACATACTGCGTTAAATTAAAAGTGTTACAGCATCACTTATTTACACTGTAAACGAAATCTCTCTAGCTAAGCTGTAAACCCAAACGATCCCCGTAGGAATGTCAGCTGTCACTTTTATGACCTAACCGAAAATCCATCAAAACCTTCAACCGATTCCTCGTAGGACAATGTCAACACGCCACAAACTAACACGTTAAATTGACTAGCTATATATGAATTCTTATTAATTCTGAGAAAGTACGATTTTCAATACAGGTCAATCAGCCAAAGATAAGCTCAGGTCGAAAAGTACAGACAACAAAAGATGGCAACGTATTGATTGGGGTTTGAATAAGCGTTCTCACAAGGAGGACAGAAAAAGGGGAGGGCACAACGTCTTCGCGGTCTGAAAGTTGGCGTTTGACCTATGAAAAACAACGGAACGATTATTGAACGCCTACAAATTACGGGGGGTGTAAATCGAATTTTAAATAGGAGGTGCCATGACGTCTCCGATGCCGATATGAAAAAGAAGTCGACAAATTCAGAAGCATGATCAAGTCATGCTTCCTTGATCATGCTTTCAGGCATAATTGACGTCATAGGAAGAATGATCATGGGAAATATCAGCGTAAAATGCATTTCATTGCTGCCGACTTCACACAGATCCAATTCGGATCAATGATCAAGTTGTCTTCTTCCACCGGAAGCATGTAAATTAGCGCCCAACTTACAGAGAGTGTAGATTCAATAAGGTCTTGCTTATTTTTAACCTCTGTCGAGCCATAAACGGAGCATCATCCAATGGACACAAATGATGAGCAAGACAGCCTTGATCATGCTTCAGAAAGCGTGGGTTGTGGAAAAGATAGGGGGCTTTTCTTGTTTACAGTGCATTTCAATAGAATGACACAACAAATTCGGACCATATTGGTATTGGAACTTGATCATTGATCCGTATCTTCCACAATGTAGAAAGGAAAATAAGATGCTCAGTGTGGATAACTTGTTAGAGAGCTTTGATCATGGTTTCGTGTAGCACTTGATCATCCGTTCGATCTACTGATGATCATGGTTTCTGATTTTTTTGATCATGCTTTCAATAACTTAATGATCATCGTTTCGATATTGACATGATCATGCTTCTGAACGGCAAAAAAATAAATCTTTTACTTTCATCAGCTTACAAAGAAATTCTTGCCTAGATCATATGATCACTTAATCAATTTAGATCAAATTAATCATAAAGATCAGTTTTTTAAGAGCCGTAATTTTTTCTTTATTTATGAATAATTTTTCTTTACTCTTTCGGAAAGATAGCAAAATTACGGTCAAGCGGCCATGGATAACAAATGACGTCTGAAGAGAAGATCTTAATCAAGCACCCCCGGAATCATAAAGATGGGCATCTGTTTTTAGTTAATGAGCAAATCGTTGATTGGATTGAACAGTATCAACACTTCAAAGGCGTCACCAAAAGCATTATCGAGCTATTGAACTTAATTTCGCTTCGTGGATTCTCCAGCAAAGATGGGTACGTCTCAACAACAGAGTTAGTGGAAGCCACGGATGGGAAACTGACACGAGCCGCTATCCAGCAACGCCTAAGAGCCGCAGTGAGTATAGGTTTGTTCACACAAACCCCAGTTCGTTTTGAAGAGGGGCTGGCTGGAAAAACCATGCTCCATTCCTTTGTCAACCCAAGCCAATTGATATCCGTTCTAGGCGCCACCAGTTTGATGACGGAATCAAGTAAGCAGAATGAAAAACAGAAACGCTCGAAAGCGTTGGCTCAGACGCAAGTAAATCGGCGTTTACTCAATGAACACGGGTTAAATATTCCCCCCGCGATGAAAGATGAATCAGAACAATTTGTGGTATCGCCAACAAATTGGGCAGGGATCATTGATCAGGCACTTGCACCACCACGCACTCGTAAGAGTTACCAAAAATCGATGGTCTCGATTTCAGGAAGTCGGGCGGTGATCGAGACACGATCGTCAAAAAACATCATGACCGTGGACGATCTGATGACGTTGTTTGCGCTGTTTACCCTCACGGTTCAATACCACGAGCATCATCAAGAAGACTATCAGATGAACGCCCGTCAGGTGCCAAACAAGACGCCTTTGTACATCACGGATATTTTGGCGTTGCGTGGCAAGAAAGACAGTGGACCGGCACGTGACTCGATCCGTGAAAGCATTGATAGGATCGAATACACCGACTTTCAGCTTCATGAACTAACGGGTCGGTGGATGAGCGAAAACATGCCAGAAGGCTTTAAGAGCGATCGTTTTCGTTTTTTGGCCAGAACTATCACCGCATCGGAAGAAGCCCCTTCAGAGGACGCTGCGGGCGAAATACGCATTAAACCGAACCTATACATCCTCGTTTGGGAGCCGTCGTTCTATGAAGAGCTTCTTACTCGAGATTATTTCTTCCTCTTTCCACCGGAAATTCTTCGCCAACATACGCTCGTCTTCCAATTGTATTCCTTCTTCCGTAGCCGCATGTCGCGTCGGTTTACCGATACGATGCTGCTGAGTGAGTTGAACTTGAAACTCGCAAGAAACATCGAATGGCGTAGATTCTCTATGGATCTCATGCGCGAGCTCAAGCGCTTATCGGAAGGGGAGGGCACCGAAGATATGTTTGTGGTTAACCTATGGGGTTATCACATTACGGTCACCAACATCGAAGACAAGTCCAAAGTGGTGGATTATCAACTTGATATCAAATGCGATGTTGAAGAGGTGCTTCGGTACTCTAGGGCTCGTACCACCAACGCAGGTAAGCGAAACATGGCGCCAACGTTGCCTAACCCATTACGGCACGAAATGGTGTCTAAGCAAAAACTGGAAGAGCTTGCTGAGATCATTGATGGTGAGTTTGAACCGATTCAATGCAAACCGTCTTCGCCGAAGGGCAGGCTTGGGCGCAGAGTCAAGTTGCGAAAGCACCTCGTCGAAATCAACGCGGACGAATTGACGATCACTCTGTCCAAATATACCTCCCCAGAGGCTCTAGAACGCAGTATAACGGCTCTTTCCGCTATGACCGGACATTCTCCCGGATCAATCAGAGAGGAGTGTCAGGAGCTCATAGAGAAGCTCGATTGGCTGAGAGTGGGTCAGGATGTTATCCCCTATGAGGTATTGAGTAAAACGATCGAGTTATTCAATGGTCAGCGCGAAGTGAACCACCTATCGATTGAAAAACTCATCAGAGGATTAGCGGTGCGCAAAAAGGTGTGTAAGCAGGTTTTCGAAGGGCATATTGATGAATTAGTCATGCGTGCACTGGATGAAGTCTCAGCAGGGGGATAATTCTTCTTGTGTCACTGAAATGTTCGCGTCGCAGAAAGCGTTAAGTTTTTGATAAATTTGACAATACCCTGACAAGATTGCGTGCGAGTGGTTTATTCTCCCCCAGAAGAGCAACACTTGTTGTTCTTTCCAATGGATTAATAAACGGCTCAATTGTTTATTCAAACAATGACTTACTTTAGCAGGTTGAAAGACCTGCTATTTTTTTGTCTGAAATTGAAAGGAACCACAAGAGAGAGCGGGACTAGAACGTTGATGAAGAGTGAACGTTTTGGAGAGATGGTGAGCCTAATTGATTGAAATAGAAAACGTATTTTTTCTTCGACCTAAAATTAGGGAAGAATGATCAAGGTAATAGATTGATCAAGAGTCATGCTTGATCATCGTTCCGCACAATCACACAGTATTCTAGTCCAGCCTTGATCATGCTTTCGAAATTAAGATCCGTTTTCGATTGCCAAATTTAAGTTTTGCTGTTGTTGAGACATAAATTCCACATGACATTGAATCTGCCTTCGAGATTCTTCGGTCCACCCCGATTGATTGCATTGCTCCAACATCACCACAATTAAATGATCGAGCCTTTTCAGGCACCAGTATTTTAAATCTATCTCAGCGTCAGGGTTGCAAGAGACGGCTTGCAGTTTGGCATAAGCAAAATTGAGGTATTCGTAACTCTTTTGCGGTGATTCTTCTCGTTTGTAGTACTGAAATAGTCTCAAGCACCCGTCCAACCAGCAGGCAATGGCCTTGCTTTGCGCGTCTGTGATCAACGGTCCCCAAATGGCTTCCGGTGGCTGAAGGATCAGTGGAACCAAAGGTCCCACTTGATCATGCTTCCCAGATTGGTACCAATCAGAGATTTCAGCTTGCCAAGCCTCAAGGGAGATCATGCAGCGCTGGTCCACTGTCGTACAAAGTGGTTAATCCCCACTTGATCGTACAAGGGTTGTAAAATACCGCTGGTTGCACGGATCTTGTCCGCCTCTTGAGAGTAGTTCGGCTCCGATTCGACTAAGTTGCCAAATGGAAGATCAGGATCCGGTACCGCAGAAATGAGCAGCTTAGTGTAAGGGTGTTGAGGGTTCGTCAGGATTGAGTTGGTGTCGCCCCATTCAACGATTTGACCTTTGTACATGACCGCAGTTTCTTCGGCGATATAGTGCGCTGTCGCCAAATCGTGTGTGATGTATAAAAAGCCAATGCCCAGTTCTTCTTTCATCCGCTTCATTAAGTTCAATACGCCTAGGCGGATGGACACATCGAGCATGGATGTTGGTTCGTCAGCCAAAATCATTTCAGCACCAACGGCCAGTGCTCGCGCTAGGTTAACACGCTGCCTCTGACCACCGCTCAGCTCGTGTGGGAACTTTTTAAGCGTATCTGCTGGCAACTCCACCAAATCTAAGAGTTCTTGCAGCCTTGCTGGGATCTTAGATTTGTCCGCGATTTGCTTATGAATCTTGATTGGACGTGTAAGGTGGTGCTCAATGGTGTGTGTTGGGTTTAATGAACCAAACGGGTCTTGGAAAACCATTTGTACTTTGCTGCGGTAGGCGAGCACATCTTTCCGGCTCTTTATGTCGTCGATATTTTTACCGCGATAAAGGATTTCACCTTCGGTTGCTGGGTACACTTTCGTCATCAGACGAGCGCACGTACTCTTACCACAACCAGACTCGCCTACTAGGGCCAAAGTTTTGCCTTTGTACAGGCTAAAACTCACGCCTTGTAGCGCTTTAAATGAATCGACTTTTGCAAAGCCGCCGCCAATATTGAACTCTTTGGTCACGTTGTTCAGTTGGATAATGGGTTCGCTCATACTGGCTCTCCTTGCGCTTTCTTGTGCCGTGCTTCATGAATGTTCGGGAACGACGCCCAAAGCTGTTGAGTGTATGGGTGTTGTGGATTGTTGCGAATTTCTTTCGACGTATTCACTTCCACCAGCTCACCATGGCGCATGACGGCAATACGGTCGCACAGTTGACTCATTAAGGCCAAATCGTGAGTAATGAAAAGTACAGAGAATCCAAACTCTTCCCGAAGTTGATAAATCTGTTGAAGGATTTCGCGTTGTACGACGACATCCAATGCCGTTGTTGGTTCGTCCATCACAATCATTTCAGGGTTGAGAGACAGTGCAATAGCAATCACCAAACGCTGACGCATACCACCGCTGAATTGGTGTGGGTATTCAGTGAGGCGTTCACGGGGAATGTTGACCAAATCCAGTAGCTTTTCAGCCCGTGATTTCGCCTCTGCATCGCTAAAGCCTTTGTGGTGACGCAACACATCCGCAAACTGCTCTTGTATCGTCAAAACTGGGTTGAGCGAGTTCATTGCGCTTTGGAAAACCATGGCAATTTCGCTCCAGCGCAGCACTCTTAAATCGTCATCCGACAGGCGAAGAATGTCCTTGCCCTTAAACCAAATTTGTCCACCAGAAATAAAGGCAGGTGCCTTGTGAAGGCGGTTAATAGCAAAAGCAATCGTACTCTTACCGCAGCCGGACTCACCTGCAAGACCAAAAATCTCGCCTTTCCCGATATCAAAGCTGACGGACTTAACCGCATTAAAGTCACCGTTGTCAGTAATGTAATCGACACACAAATCGCGTATCTGGAGAATGGGTTCAGGGTGAAACGCCTGAGGGTGTTTTGACTCACTCATAACAGCTTTTCCGAGATAGAAATGATATTTGTTATCATTACTTATAAATTCGCATTAAAAAATAAGTCAAATGAAAAAGAGTGATAACGGTCATGTATCTATAGGGAGAAAGGTTTGCAAAATGTGAGAAGAATCAACTTATGGGCTCGATATAGTGGATACGTACTCATTACCCTAAAGGGCAATAGCAGTCTCTCACTTTTCGACAGTCATGATCAGAAAGGGGAGGGCATAAATTGCAGCGAATAACTTTTTAAAACTAATACTGGAAAGATAAATTATCAAAATATTAATTGTAAATGCAGGGACATATTATAGGAAATTTTGTCTCTGTCACATTCTGTCTTTAATTGTCTTAACAAGCTCAAAGGCCTTTGTTAAAGATTATGCGTACCTGATATACAAGGTGTTCTGGAGGCAATTATGTCCATTAATTCTATTGATCATTCTGAGATTTCAACAATAGCTGAAAAGTGGGATTTGAAGGATGAAGTCACTGAAGCGCAATCAGACAACAAACGCAAAAAGGCAGAAGCGCGCCGTCGGATTGAAATGCTTCGCGATATTAAAGAAAGCGGCTTAACTTTGGAGGAGGCAGAAGAGCTTGGTTTGCTTCATTAGTATTTTAAGGTATTCGTAACATCCTTAAACCCAACGAAGCGGGCACTCTTTTAAAGGAAAGTATTTGTCTGTGTTTGTACCCAAGTAACCGATTCTGTGTTACTTGGGTATTGTTCTTCGAGCACTTGTTCTTCAAGTCATAGTCTGAGTTGTGTATCCATGGTAGGTAAACCTAGATCGAATTAGTGTGAGCATTGTAGAGTCGCTAATCGTTTAAGCGTTCGCATCCTGCGCTTTGCCATGTTCTCTCGTGATTCACTTGGGATAGCGGCCACCCCTTCGTAGTTCATGCCTATATCTTTGAGCATATGCTGGCTTTGGTAAGGAATTTCCGCATATTGTTGGCGCACTTTCTTCTTCCAAGCTTTCTCTTCTCTTTTCAATTCAGCGTTCACTAGCCAAAACGCCAAACGAATGTACACAGACTGACTCATATGTGGCTCCTTTATTGATTTTTCAGATCTTTACTCTCTAACGGATTCTTTTATTATCAAGACGAAAAGATGAAGAAAAATAGAAATAAAATAAAAGGATTTCACCTTTATGCGTTACTGGAAAGCTCTGGCGTATTGTCGAGATACATTGGTGACTGAGGAATGGAAGAGCGTATCACTAGACGATATTACTCAGGCATTGGGTTGTACTCGTCGTAATGCGCAGCTGGTCATCAAACGGCTAACAGAAGAAGGCAATATTGGGTGGAAGCCTGGAGTAGGGCGTGGGAATTTGCCTCAAGCAATACTGTTGAAATCGGTCAATGAACGGGTTGAGCGTCACGCTAAGCGTTTGATGAAAGAAGGAAAAACGGAACAAGCCATTGCTCTTGTTCCTGCCAGTGAACGCGATCAATTTATTGTTGAATTCGTGGCGCAATACCAAACAGGCGTTGGGGACGAGCATATTCTCCAAGTGCCGTTTTATCGGGGAACTCACAACCTCGATGTTATTGGTATATCTCGGCGTTCAGAATCACACATTGCTAATCATTTGTATGCTCGCCTTGTTTTTTGGGATAACAGTACTCAAGAGTTCAAAGGTGATCTCGCTCATTATTGGGAAAAAACAGAGCAAGGTGTGTTGTTTTATTTGCGAAAAGGGCTGCGCTTTCATGATGGTAGCCCCATTCTAGCGGATGACATTCGACGGCACTTTGAACGCTTGATGAGCTCCTCTTATTCAACCAAGGTTATATATCAATTTATCGATCACGTCGCGGTACATGATGACTGGCGCATTGAATTTTTGAGTAAAGCCTTACCCGATTTGATTCCTAACTTGCTTTCTTCCTGTGTGATGGGCATTGCCAAAAAGGACAAGGGGCGCATTATTGGGTCGGGACCGTTTATGCTGCAAGAACAAACGGAATGGCGAACGCTATTGAATGTCTTTCCGTATTATCACGGACATCGCCCTTGGATCGATGGTGTTGAGATTTGGAACGTGGGCGACAAAGCCAAAGACTTTGAGCTCAACAGTGATGTTGTGCATGGTGTCCATCTCCAAAACCGCTCCAGAGACGGCTTTGAAGAGAAAACACAGTGGGAGCAAGGGTGCATTTATGCCCAACTCAACCCGAATCGCTTTGCATGGATGAAAAAGCGGTCACATCGAAAGTGGCTTCAATATGTGATTCGCTCCATGCCTTTACCTGAGGTGACTTGGGGGGAAGACGTTGCGTACGCAGAAGGCATGACGAAGTCGCCTGTACTCGAAAAAGTGAACCTAGGTAGAGAGCCGCTTATGCCAGAGGTGTTGCCTTCAGAGCCATTGAAAATAGTGACTTATCAGCTCGGTATTCATATTGCTACTGCCCAACAGATCTACGAGGCGTTATCGTCGCGAGGTGTCGAGTGTGAATTGATGGTGTATGCATTTCCGAAATTTGATCTGGTCGAGACTTTGGTGAAAGCGGACATCATTGTGAGCGGAGAAGTGTTTGCGGAAGATATCGAACTTTCTTGGATGTCTTGGTTCCTCAGTACCAACACCAGTAACGCCTGCTTGGTGCCCAAATATATGGACTGGGTAAAAGATAAAGTCGTGCGCGCTATGCAACTCCCCAACAAACCTCAAAGACTAAAACAATTAGAGCAAACCGAACAATCACTGGTTGCTAAAGGCTTATATCAGCCTATTTTTCATATTCGACAGCATATGAGTGTCTCCGAGAAACTGACTACAACCACACTGTTACCTAATGGGTGGATAGACTTCACGCAAGTGGTGATCAAACCCAGTGGATAGGATTTACATTGTAAATTTGAGTCGTATTCGGTGTTCAAATAAATAGGGAAGGCAATGAACAAAAAAGTAGTGTTAACACAATACAATCAGTTTGAGCGAATCAACATTAACCTAACGGGTTACCAGAGGCACCAAACAGAGGAAGTGGTTCGTTTGGTGTCAGAGAGCACACATGGCAGCCTCATCTCATATTTTCATTTAAGTGATGCCAACGTGGACGCCGCCATTGATGCGCAAGTGAATTACTTCAAAACAATACAGCGCAATGTTGAGTGGAAAGTTTACGATTTTGATTCCCCGAGCGACATGGGGGAAAGATTAGAGAACAAAGGATTTGTGGCAGACGATCCCGAATCCTTTATGGTGTTGGATCTCGACGCCATTGAGGATCAGCTCCCTGTGTCTGGCAGTGTTGTCGAAGTCAGTGATGAGGCAGGCATTCGAGATGCGGTTACCGTTCAAGAAGCCGTTTGGAAAACCGATCTCAGTGGGCACTTCGATTACCTCAGTAACTTCAAGCGCACCCAACCGGATCAAATCACCATTTATGTGGTGTACGACAACAATGAACCAGTGAGCTCTGGCTGGATAACCTATAATGGCGATAGCCCATTCGCGGGCATCTGGGGTGGCAGTACCTTGGAAGCGTACCGAGGGAAGGGCTGTTATACCGCCCTTCTGCACCAACGAATCAATGACGCTAAACGCCGCGGGATACGTTACCTCACCATTGATGCATCTGATATGAGCAAACCCATTGTCGAAAAACACGGGTTTCAGCAGCTCGCTGTCACAACCCCTTTCAACTACGACATTGAAAACAAGAATGAATAACGTTGATGTCGTTCCTATTTCTTCGGAAGATGCGACGCACCAGGTATTGCCGGAAAGATGATCAAGGCAGTAATGGGGGCGTATGCTTCTGCCCAAAGCGTTTCGCTCTGGTGTGTCGAACAAACGGGCAATGTATCCGTATTTGAGAAAATAGGCTTCAATATCGCGCAACGTATTGAATCTAATATCTTAATCCTTACTGATGGTAGCCCTGCCATTGAAGTGCAAATGACAATCGATGTAAAACGAAAGGAATAACTCAATGCTTATCGGACAAGTATCTCAATCCACTGGCTTAACCACCAAAGCGATTCGACTCTATGAAGAAAAGGGACTTATTCAGCCTCCCGCTCGTCGAGGTCATTATCGAGTCTACTCTGAAGAAGACCTTGATGTGCTTCAATTGATTGTCGAAGCAAAGTCACTTGGCGTGACATTAGCGCAACTGAAAGGCGTGATTACTTATCGAGATGGTGAAGTGGATTGGCAAAAAGTGCATCAATTTTTGTTAGAAGTAAAAAAGAATCTACAAATTGAACTTGATAGGGTGCTGAAAAATATAGAAAAAATAGATAATTGCATCGAATCTATGGATTCTTGCCCAAAAAGTCGTTGACTCTGACCCTAAGGGCAAAGATGTAATGCTTGTCTGCTTAGTTAAATGGAAATCAGACAATGAAAAAAATACTGTTACTTAATGCCAACCCGAAGTCATCAAGTTTTGCTAAACTGCTGGCCGATTCTTATGAAGTTGAAGCTAGAGAGAAAGCAGAAGTTCGTCGAATGAACCTGTCAGAGATGGAGTTTAATCTCAGCTTGGACACTGGCTACGATAGTGAGCAGCCACTAGAACCAAGTTTGGACGCCTTTCAGCAAGCGATCACTTGGGCGGATCATATCGTGGTTATTTCCCCGATATGGTGGGGAGGCATTCCGGCTAAGTTTAAAGGGCTGCTAGATAGATCCATCCTACCTGGCTTTGCGTTCAAGTATGAAAAGGGCAGTGCAGAGCCGGCTCAACTTCTAACAGGAAAGACGGTTCGACTCATACTCACAATGGATGCACCGGAAGAGTATTTGGAATATCAAGCGAAACCCGTTTTGGATCAACTCGATCTATTCACATTCCAATTCAGCGGAATGTCACCGGCAAAAGTTAATTTGTTTGGATCGATAATTGGTTCTGATGAAGCTCAAAGACGGCAATGGCTAACAGAGGTCGCTGAATTAGGGGCTTCTGAATCAGTGAAATGATTAATCAACAAGAAAGGCGAGTGGCAGTGAGACTGAGTCTGCTGCTCGTTTCTGCATTATTAAAGGTACCCAATGACACCGACTCAACACGCTTTCTTAAATCAATATCTTGATACCTTGCCTCAAAGCGAAAGAGACACTGTTCCCCAGATAACCGCTGAGTATTTTTGTGCCGACGAATACAACGCCAATGAATGCGCGCGCTTAATTAATGAAGGCACTAAAACTGCTTCATGTAGCTTGAAACAAGGCTACGATATCGAAGATGAACCCTTGCCCGTTGTTGGGCGATTGACCCTAGTCTTAAACTGGAAAGAAGAACCCGTTTGTATCGTGAAGCTAACAGACGTTTCTTTTTGTCCGTTTGAGGAGGTAACCGAAGAGTTTGCAAAAGCCGAAGGCGAAGGAGACGGCACCTATGAATGGTGGCATACCGCGCATGTGAACTTTTTTACTCAATATGCCAAGGAAATCGGTGCCGAGTTTAATGCGTCGTCAGAGTTAGTACTGGAAAGGTTCGAAAAAGTGTTTCCTTTGTAACTTTCATTTCAAAAGCCATTTATTACCCAAGTTTGGGTTATTTAATTGGTCAAAACCAATCAACAACCCGTTTTCTTTCCCAAAGTGTTACGCTCACGCCGTCTACGTTAGCTTGGCACTGCTCAATATTCGGGGTGATACCGTCGGGCTTTTGCGCTTGATAAAGCGTATGAATTTGATTGATTTCTCGGTTTTTGACGCCTATCTTCGCGGCAATTTTTCCTTCAATACTGCAATATCGCGCCCCAGCAATTGCCATTCCTTTGCTGGAAGTTGTTGTGAGGCAATAAGAGAGAAATCCAGCCGATTGAGATACTGGGCGATCTCTTCTGGAGAGTCGCTGGCGATTTCCAATTGCATAATAAACGTTAAACCAAGTGAAAATCGCAGTAAAAGACCGAGGGTATTCCAGTCCACATTTTGAGCAGATTCGGAGCCGTATCCTCGACGTAGATCGATACTTTTGACTCCCGTGCCTAGGTTAAATAAAACAAACATCATACCCGACAGGGTAATGTCACGGATCTGAACGAACGAAGCGGGGGAGGTGTTTTTGTTTTTTCTACCCATCACCCCATGGTGGATTTCAAATCATCGCCTTCTGGTGACTATTTCCGATGTGAATTGATTGAAGAGGAATGGAATACACTCAGCCAGCCTGTGGAAGTCTCTTTCTATCGCCGCTCACTTACCGACACGTTCAACGCCATTACTCAAAGTGGCTTAGTCGTCGCCCAGTTTTCAGAAGGGGAGGTGACTGAAAAAGTAAAAGCGCTATCGGAAGAGAGATACCAAAGGCTGAAAACTCGCCCTCAATTTATGTTTATAAAGTGCCGATGCAGGTAGCTTGAAGGTTAGCTTTACTCGTCTATACGACGGGTTGGACATTGTTAAAAATGTTTTTTGCCTAATTCACATATTGATTTTTTTACCTACTTCTTATTAAACGTTAATCGCAATCTATTTGTTTGTAGATTACATTTTGTATTGAAATACTTCCAAAAATAACGTATTGGAATGTATAAGAAAATTGGCTCTGATTTATGATACTCATTTGAATTTCATGCCAAAGGAATATGAGAGAAAAGATGACTAGCTTCTCTACATATGCAAAAAATAAAATGCTAGACCTATACAACAATCATACTCATGAAGTTGGGTCTCAGTTGAAGAAAAATAATCCCCAAAAATACGAAAATTTAGAGGCAACAGACTGTATTACATATGTGCTTAAGGTTTTGTCTCACTCATATAAGAAAATTGGTAATGTGCAGCTTTCTAAAGAGATATGGCTTATGGGGCGAGAAGATAAGCAAAGTAACTTCAGAGGAACGATCTTAGCTAAGAAGTTAGTAAGCAACTACGGTTGGTCAAGTATTTTTGCTACTCCAGACTCCATTCACCCTGAAGATGGTGATGAGGAGCATACTTACGCGACTGTCATGGCAAAGCGACGCTGTGTCTATAGCCCAGATCAAGTCCCAGTCAAATATCTAGTGGCAGACTATTCTCCTACCAAGGAATCTCATCCAGAGTTTCAGAAATTATATCCCAATCTACCTGCTAGAAAGTTAAAAATCTTGGGTTATAAAGAGCTAAAGAAAATACCCTTTGCATTTGGTCTATCTAGAGGGGGGACCCATTGTTGGCTATTCTCAGAAGGTTATGTTTATGAAGTTCATTGGGACAAAGTGGGTAAAGGGCTTTATAGCAAGGTGCCTTTAAAACAATTTGATTGGTTGTCTAGCCTAATTGTTGTTCCAGCCGATACTGAAAGTAAATATAAGCTAAAAACGCTCAATTGTTGGGGGACATAATGAACTTCATAATAGGACGATTTTTATTCCTCATGCTCTTTTTCGTATTTTCTACTGGCATAAATGCGAATTCTTCTATTACCGTCATGAACTATCACGACTTCGGTCCCCCTTCACTAAGTGGAAAACTGTTGGGTGTTGAATGGTTTCAATGGCAATCTCATGGAGACTCTAAGCCGAGGAATTATCCTGTTAAAGTTGTTGTATATGAGGGGTATGATTTAGAAAGGATTGAAAACTTGTATCCCGTTATTTCAATAAAAGAACAAGATTTCAGATATGTAACATTTGATTCAGCTATTGATTTTATTGATTCTTCTTTGGCTGATTTGAATTTACTTCAAGAAGAAGGTGCACCAGTAGCGAATATTATTAGAAAGTTAGAAAAAACGAAAAAGACTCTGTTTCAGAGTCGATAAAGTTGGTCAGTATTTAACTGAAAATGTGATTTCAATTGCAACCGAACTTCTCAAGCTCGGTTGCAATTAAATAACCACAAATGGTCAATACAGATACTGAAACAGCAATCAGGCGTAAGTTTGAATGCGATCGCGGATGTCTTGTAGCGTATGGCGTTTAAGTACTTGCCCGTCTTTGAACACCACTTGAAGCGCGTTTTCACGCCCGTTTAACTCGTCTTCACGGACTGTTTCCCAACTGGATGCTTCGATAACGGCTAAGCGACCTTTTCGAGAGGCTTTATTAGGATCGGTCGCCGGATCTTTGAATACATCGTGCCACTTCCCATCAATGCAAATGGCCGAGGCTTTCATGGCAAACTTCATGGTGTCTCGGTTTACCTTTTGCAGCAGTTCAGCACCCATGCCAAACGCTAAGTTATCGGCACTGATTTCTTTGGATTTAAGTTCAGAGAGAATATGTTCGATGGTGGTTTGAGAGATCCCATCGCCTTGAATGACCCGAACGCAATCTGGCAACATACGGAATCCTTTTTTGTTTCTGTATTCCCCAAATTTAGCCATTAAGCGCTCGATGGTTTGCGCCACAATCTCCACTGGGTTGCCCGAATCAGGGCGAACCACCAAGGTTCCACCACTATTTTCGACTTTAGCTTTTAACTCGTCTCCCCAAATATGATCGATGGCGTGGAACAGGTCATAACTGTCGCTGACAACGGCCACCAAGCTTCCGGGTTTCGCGAATTGGTCTAGCATGTTTTGGTAGGCTAAAGATTCGTTTTTCTGCCCCCACGCCGTTATGGTGCTGTGTTCTGCGGCGGGAATAGAGTAACCCGCAATGTCTTCGTTGTAGTAGCGTTTGGCGTAAACCAACGCAGAAACGGTGTCTGTCCCCATAAAGTTCAATAGATGAGCTAACCCACCGATGGAGGCCGCTTCATTACTTGCTGCGCCACGAGCCCCAAAGTCGTGAAGCTTAAAAGGCAATCCGTCTAGGTTGTCTGCGGTTTCTTCCAGATAGCGCTGAATGATCGATTTGATGGCGAACGATTTGCTGGCGACGGTGGTTGGGTACCAAACCGCTCTCAATAAGGATGTTTCAAGGTAGCTGGTTAACCAAGCGCATTTTGGATCCGTATTTTGAATTTGTACCAAAGGTGTACGCGCAGGCACAACACTGCCTTCAGGCAGCGCTTGGATTTCAATGGGCAGATAGCCTTTGTGCGTCTCCAAAATATACTGCCAGCCAGCTTCATTGAAAGGTTCACCGTGTGCCGTTAATACCGCTTTTGCTTCATCAATGTCTTCCTGAGAAATGGGGTGTGACAGATATTGATCAAGAAACATTTGTAATCCGAAATACACACCTTGTGGGTACTCTCCACCACGGGATTCAATGTAGCTTGAGACGAATTCTGTTTTTGGCGGATATTGAAGGTAATGGGAGGCTTTGTACGAGTCGGTATTCAAAATGATGTTCATGAAACTGTACCTGTCTGTCTAGGTCAGCGGACCCTAACGGCTGAGAAATAAAAGTGAAACAAATGGTTGAGCCCGATTATGTGTATGTCGGTGGTGAATCGCAAGCATTGGTGGGGCGACTTCTGACCTGTGTCCGTTTTCTTGCATAGCTACATATTTATTTCACTACCATAAAGCCTTTTGGCAGCACATGTGGCTGCTTTTTCGATCGTCTTGGCTTCAAAGCGATGGTCTCAACTTCAGAAACGGCAGGGTTCATTTCAGAAAACACGGCGTTCATTTCAAAAAAACAGTGTTAACTTTGATAAAGCTTAGGGGGGATAAGGGTTATGTTCCATTGATAACCAACTCGGGGTTGACCTTCACAATGCGATGACCTGTATCGCCACGCTCCCAAAGTTCGAATGCTCAATGGATCATCTCTTTCACGTTTTGCCTGACCATAAAGGCGTTGTAGGGAACGTAGGCAAGGAAGGGGCGGTTACGCAAAACGGTCTCAACTTGCTAGGGGTTTCGCCCTATGCCTTCAAGATGGTGGTGCGCGTGGGTCATGGCGAGTCGTATTTGTTGATCACCGTGTTGGCGTGTTTTCTTGGCGGTGTCGATCCGTTTGGCGGCCCGTTGCCGAGAGCCCAGAAGAGGTGATGACGGATGGGTTGAGGTTCTTAAGAAACAAAGCCAAACAGTATCGCTTGTTGTCATCCTAATGGGGTGTCTGCCAGATACGCGCTATCTGGCAGATTTACAATGTAAATTCACCTTGTCACTGTTCAATCTGTTGCCCTGTCAGTAGCCAATTAATACCACTTTTGGATAATTTTTGCACAATTCGGATATAGAGCTGGGTACGTGTAGACTATCTTGAGGTCTATATGTAAATAGAATGTTAAAAATCGAGTTTGGTGATGGGTGATGTTAAGCCCTCACAGATTAAAGACATCATTACGAAACGCCGTTTGACGCAATATAGTGAGGAGTGACGGATGCATGACTCCAGAATAAATAACTCTTTGTTTCGCTTGGTCGATCAGGAATTCAGCCAATCGGAAAGGCTACTTTTTTCCTCTGGGAATGTAGCCGAAGTGTGTGACGCCGTTGGGCAAGTCATGAAATCTCATTCGCTTTCAGTAAAAGAAGATCGCACCAAGTTGGACGCAAAAATGCATTTCTTACAGCTGGGTGAAATCTCCGTGAGTCGTCTCCAATATGGAGCGGGTGTGGACATAGAGCCCGGTGCGATGAAGGAATTTTTTCTGGTTCAAATGCCTTTGTCTGGCAGAGCGGTGATTGAAAGCCCGTACAGTGTCGTGGATTCCACGATAAACCTTGCATCGGTCCTTAGCCCTGATGACAGTGTAAGTATGCAGTGGAAGCCAAAGGTTGATCAATTGATGATCAAAATTCCCCGATCATTGATCGAGCGTACCGTGGTCGGCATTACAGGTCATGCTTTGCACGAAGCGGTTCGGTTTGATTTGGGGTTTGAATGGCAAAGAAGCCGAGAGTGGACGAGTCTACTGGGGTACTTGTTGACGTACGCCGCTCAGATTTCCCCTGTTGAAAGTCAGAACAGCTTGATCCTTGGTCAACTCGAACAGTTGGTCGCAACGTGTTTGCTCAGTTGCCATTCCCACAATTACTCTGCTTACGCCGCAAAAAGTAAGCCCTCTATTCGACCTCGCCATGTTCGAATTGCCCAATCGTACATTGATGCGCACGTGAACGAAGACATTACCGCAGAAAGACTGGCAGGGGTCGCGGGCGTGAGCGTGCGCAGCTTATATGGTGGGTTTAAAGACTTTCTTGGTATTAGCCCCATGCAGTACTTGCGAAACCTTAGAATGGAAAAGGTGCATACAGAGCTGCAAGGTGGGCAGGCGCAAAGCGTAACAGGGGTGGCGATGAAGTGGGGGTTTTCTCATATGGGGCGGTTCAGCGTCGCGTATAAACATCGTTATGGTGAAAGCCCAAGCGAGAGCCTAAAACGGTTTTAAGTTTTAAGTTTTAAGTGAGTTTTAATAAAAAAGCCCCTTCCGAAGGTCATACCCATTCGAAAGGGACACGTATTCCGCTTCTTGATCTAATGATCCCTAAGCGTTTACTAGAGAAGTAAATTTCCCTTGATGGAAAACCAGAGGGGACCGCTCTGTAGAATCGATTGAAAGGACGTTACCAATCAAAAGTAGGTGATCACCTGCGGCGTTCTGCTCGACATTTTTACAAACCAGTGTTGCGATGGCTCCTTCAATCATAGGCACACCATGCGAGTTTAAGTGATACTCAACCCCATCGAATTTGTTCTCTATTTTTGAACTGGCAAATCGCATCGCGAGATCTTCTTGATCGCCGGAAAGCACATTGATTGAGAAATGAGTGCAATCACTAAAGTTCGCTAGGTTAGGAGACTGCGTTCCCAAACTCCAAAGTACCAAAGGTGGTGTGAGAGAGAGTGAGGCAAAGGAGTTGATCGTTAACCCAATTGGCACGCCTGTCACGGTACGAGTCGCCACAATCGCTACCCCTGTCGGGTATTTTCCTAATGCATTCCGCAGCACTTTAGGGAGCAAAGTGTCGTTTTCTTGTTGCGTTGATTCTTCATGAATCGTGGTTGAATTGTGCTTCATAAACTGGCCTCCTACGCGCTTTTAGCCGAGTGGGATTCAATAAAATGTTTACACAAATTGGCGTCTTCCCACCAAGGATAAAAATTGGGCGGATGGTTGAATCCGTTGACGATGGTGGAGGCGAGTGATGGGATTTCTTGTGCCGAAGCGAGCAGCTCAAGAATATGAGGTGGGGGAGGAAGCAACAAACTGTTGGTCCAACTCACCACATCGCTCGCGTATTCCCAGAAGGTGTCAAAGGTCTGATTCATCCAGTCGGCGGTAAAACGCTGATCTCCATGCGCCAGAATGGCATCACCATAAATTTTTGCGGCTTTGGTGGCGTTGTTGGAGCCTTGACCAGTAATAGGATCGTTGGTGGCCACCGCGTCGCCCATACCGAATACCAATCGGCCCGAAGGTAATGTCATCACGGGCTTGCGAACGGTTGGAGGAAAGCGACCGGCTAGAATGCCATTTTCATCGGTGAGCTCTACGTGTTGGCAACGCTCGGCTTCCCATGGGAGAAAGGTCTCTAAGATTTTGTTGCTGGTGGCAAGGTGATCTTGTGGGGTACGGATATCGTTCCAGCAATCCATCGGGCCGCCAGGTATCCCTTCAAACACCATGATGTCGCATGGGCCAGAGGTGGTGAACGCTGGGAAGGTAAAGTACTCGCCCACCCCCGGAATCAAGTTAAACGCGACTTGGCTGAAGTCGTCCTGCTCTTTCATGCCATTGACGTAGGTAAGCGCAAGTGCCCGTTGTGGCTTACTGAATGCAGAGCGAGTTTCATCGCGTTCAAAAAGCCGAACGACGTCCCCTTTTCCTGCCGCAAGGAGCACTAAATCGTGGGTGGATGTGAGGTTTTCCAACTCTGGAATACCTACGTCCTCAATAACCAAGTTGCCGCCTTTGGATTCAAAGAGTTCCATCCAAATTGGCATCTTGACGCGTTGATCGACAGCTTGGGCTGGTTTGTCTAATGTGGCGCTCCAATTGATGGCTTTTTCCCCTGCCATTTCTGGATGAGGAACGGAAAAACCGATGCCATCCACGTTCGGGCAATTTGTCTCCCATAGGTTTAAACCTGAGTCGCGCTCAATTTGAAGCGCATCATCGAACATGCACTGACTGGACAAGACGCTTCCTTCTCGAATGCTGTCTGGTGTTCGGTTGGTCACCACGGTCACGCGGTAATCATTGTCTAACAGGCGAATAGCCAAAGGAAGACCTGCCTGTCCTCCACCTACAATGGCGATGCTTCTCATACTCTCACTCCTTTGATAATAAGATGTCTCATTTGTCCGTGATCCCTCACTCGATGCATTATTCTGCTAAGCGAGGAATGGCGGGTTTGGCTTGTTCTGGTCCCATTGCGGAATAGCCGCCGTCCACCGAATAATCCGAACCCGTGACAAAACTGGATAAATCGGACAGCAAAAATGCCACAACGTGGGATACTTCTTCTGGTGTGCCGACTCGACCGGCGAGATGAAAGTCGGCGGCGACGGAATCGGTTTTTTCTCGATTTCCATCGGTTAATTCGTCCATGATTCTCGACCACACCCAACCCGGTGAAACGGAATTGACGCGGATACCATCAGGGGCGAAGTCCATGGCCATACTGCGAGTGGCTTGCAGTAGCGCCGCCTTGGAGGCGGGGTAGAGCCAGCGACCAGTTTGCGCGATGGAAGAGGAAATGCTGGTAAAATTCACAATTGCGCCACCACCTGAAGCCATCATGTGGGGGCGGGCGGCGTTGGACGCCATAATGGCACTGACGAGGTTTGTATTGAGCGCTTGTAACCAATCTTCTCGGCTGGACTCTTTCCCTTCATCTAAGTAAGTTGCCGCTAGGTTCACAAGGAAATGGAGACTGCCGTGAGTTCGCATGGTGGCTTCGATGCCGCTGTTGAGCGCTTCATCGCTTGTGATATCAATTTCGACGTAGCTTAAATTTTGATTGTCCGTGTGAGGGGCTGGCGCAATATCAAATACCACCACCTTTACACCATATTCGAGCAGAGTATTCACGACCCCTTGCCCAATTTTTGTGACTCCACCGGTTACGATGGCAACTTTTCCTTCTAATCCTTTCATCGACCCTCTCCTTGGTTTTGATCTCTAGATTGGTCTACCTGTTGGCAATACCATCATCCTTCTAGATCGGTTCGATCTCTATCCACAATTGAATGCGGGTATCCAAAGTGTGCAGGTTAGTTGGTTGATTGCTAAGAACGAGGAGTCAGCGTTGAAGGCAACTCAAAAGCCCGCGATTTTGTGTCGGCATGGTTTTTTCTGGCGTGGCTTTTCGTGCGTGACTTTTCGTGGATATGATTTTTGTGCGGATATGATTTTTGCGCTGAGATACCGTTTGTTGCGGGCTTGCTACTCGTCATGCTGCTTAAAGTTTGTCTAGCGTGGAGCAAATTTGTCTATTCATCGAATTAGGCAGCAAACTCGAAGAAAAGAGAACGCTTGAGCACTTGTTAAGGAATGTTGGTATTCGTGTAAAAGAAGCGTTCATTTTCTTTGCCTTTTTAAGGCATCTTTAATAAAAAATAAGAACTCCATCTAATATTAATAATAAATACTGAAATTGGGTTGTTTGATATTTTTATTTGTAATCTGAATAATAAAATTGGTTATATTTCTCCAGCTAATTATTAAGAGTGTTATTTTGATTGCGATCAAAATAAAACAATAGGTTAGTGCTAGTATTCGAATAAATGGAGGAGTGTCGTGAATCTATTTAGGAAAGAAGTAATAGAAGAGAAAAAATATATAAACTATGGAGGAAGTAGAGAAGTCCTTACCGAACGGCATGAGTATGTGTTATATATTTCCATGTTTCTAATTGCATCCATACTTATTTTTATTTGCTTTTTTGAATATGGTCGCAAAATTAAAATTTCAGGATATGTAAACCCAAGTTCTGGAATAGTGAAAGTATATTCTCCAAACGATGGGTACATCCGCTTTAAGTACATAAAGGAAGGGCAGAAAGTTTATGACGGAGTTCCTTTAGCAGAAGTTGAATCCTATGATTCTAATATTTTGGGAAGAAATAATCACCAAAAATATGTGGAAATACTAAGGAGTCAACTTGAATATATAAAGAATATGATCAATGAAGAAATAGAATCAAAAGAAGTGGAGGGAAATTTAAAAGTAAATTCAATTAATGGAAACCTAAATAAAATAAGTAGTATACAGAAACAAAAAAAGATAGAAGAAGAGAAAAGAGACCTGATCATAGAGAGAAACAATAAGTACGACAAGGTGTTTTCTAAAGGTTTCATGAGTAATGAAATAATAATTAAAAACAAATTAGAGTTACTACAGGCGAGTAAGTCTATCGAAGAGTTAATTGAAGAAATAGATAGAATTAAAAACGTCAACGATGAACTAAAAGACAAGATCACTCTTGGAGAAATTGAACATCAGAAGAATATAAATAAGCTAAATTTAGAATATTCAAAAAAACAATTGGAAATAATAGATTTAGAGTCTAAGAAAAATATTGAAATCAAATCTAATGTAGATGGGAATGTATCAGATATAAACTTTGAAGTAGGTCAGGAAGTTAAGAAAAATGACTATATAATGTCAATTTTACCTTCTGAAAGCGAACTAGAAGTCATTTTAATGGTTCCTCCTAACGCTTATGGGTACATTCGAGTAGGAGATGATGTCGATATAAGATTTAGAGCTTTTCCTTATGAAAAACATGGAACAATAAAAGCAAAAATAAAAACAAAGTCGGATACGATTTCCTTACCTAGAGAAATTAAAACGCCTATAGAAGCCAGCGAGGGGTTCTACCGAGTTGTGGCGTCTCTAGAATCGGAAACCGTGACTAGGAAAAATGAATCTTACTCAATTAAATCAGGGATGATAGTTGAAGTCAGCATTGTTACTGAAAAAAAGAAAATACTCGATTGGTTATTAGCTCCATTTCACGAAGCTATACATAGAAGCGAAGGTTAAATATGATATATCAATCAGAGAAGTCCGAATGTGGGCTCGCATGCCTATGCATGATTTTAAATTATCATGGAAATAATATTAGCTTAAGTGGGCTAAGGAAAAAACACCCACAATCCTTAAATGGTACCAATTTAGAAAATTTGTTTTCCATATGTGAAAAGCACGACTTATCTCCGAGAGCGGTTCGGATTGAGTTAGAGTCTATCGATAAGCTTAAGACACCCTGTATATTACATTGGGATTTAGATCATTTTATCGTTCTTAATGAAGTGAAAAATAATGTATGTACGATTAGTGATCCTGCACTTGGTGAAAGAAAAATAAAAATAAATGAAGTAGGAAAGCACTTTACAGGTATTGCTTTGGAGTTAACGCCTACTAAGAAATTCGAAAGAAAAAGTAACAGTGATAGAATATCAATACTAGAGTTATTTAAAGATTGCCATGGAGTATATAGCGTAATATTAAAGATGTTTATAATATCGATAGTATTGATGCTGTTTTCTCTAGTTACGCCATATTATATGAGGATTACTTTAGATGAAGTTATTCCTTCCAGTGACAGAAACTTAGCTTTTATATTGTCTTTTGCTTTCTTTTTGGTCTTGTTGTTTAATATCATGTTTAAGCTTATGAGGAGCTTTATATCAATTAGGCTTAATTATTATCTAAGTGATGTTTTAACACTGAATCTCTATAAACATTTGTTTTCACTCCCTATTGAGTATTTCTCTAAAAGGCATTTAGGTGATGTGGTTTCGAGATTTAAATCTTTAAATAATATCAAACAAGTCGCTACATCTAAGCTGGTGGAAATTATACTCGATAGCATAATGTCTATCATTACTTTGCTCTTAATGTTTTCCTATGATGCTATTTTGACGATGATAGTTTTAATATCGTTATCAATGTATATATCATTTAGGTTGCTTTTGTATATACCACTTAAAAGAAATAACGAAGAACTGATTATTAAGTCTGCCTCAGAGAATAGCGAGTTTATGGAGAATGTAAGAGGGGTACAGACGATAAAGCTACTGTCTATGAGTGGATATAAGCTGAATAAATGGCATAACCTATTTATTGATTCACTAAACTTGTCCACTAAAGTGACCTACATGAACAGTTTTTTCTCCCTAGGAAGAACGTTTATATTTGGTATTGAAAACATAGCTATTATATATATTTCAACAGACTACATATTGTCATCAAACGGAAATGATATTTTTACGTTGGGTATGCTAACGGCGTTTATCGCGTATAAAAGTCAGTTTACTGGAACGGCGGCATCGCTGGTCGACAAGTTAGTTCAAATCCGAATGTTAGATATAGACCTAGATAGGGTTTCAGACATCTATCTAAGCGAATCAGAGCAGAACTTAGGCGTTGAAACCCCTAGTCAGTTAGAAGGCCACTTGAGTGTAAAGAATTTATCCTTCAAATACTCAGGTGATAAGTCTTACATTTTTAAAAACATTAGCTTTGTAGCCAATCCGGGCGAAACTATCGCCATTGTTGGTCGTTCAGGTTGTGGAAAAACCACCCTGATTAAGTCCATATTGAAATTGAATCCTCATACAGAAGGGGAAGTGCTGATCGATGGTATAAATATCAATAAATATGACATAGATAAATTGAGATATGAAACATCATCGGTAATGCAAGGTGATTTACTGTTTTCCGGATCTATTCAGGAAAATATCGCCAGATTTTCATCAGATATAGATTTTGATCAAGTGGTTAGATGCGCAAAAATCGCATGTATTCATGATGATATCGTCAGTTTACCTATGGGGTATCACACTCAAATATCCGATTTTGGGAGTGTGTTTTCAGAAGGTCAAAAACAAAGAATTTATTTAGCTCGCGCACTGTATTCCAATCCTAAAATAATCTTCCTTGATGAATTTAGTTCAAATTTGGATTTGAAAACAGAAACGTTAATTTTAGAAAATTTATCAAAAATCAACATTGCCAAAGTAATTATTGCACATAGAAAGGAGGTTATAAATTCTGCAAGTAAAATAGTTACGCTATGATTTTAACAATTAAATTAAGGGAAAAATAATGAGTAATATTAAAATCGATGAAAACGGCTTTATCGAGTTATCGGATTCACCACTACTTAAAGAAATCTCAGGAGGAACAGGGTGGGGATCGGGCCTTGTGACGGTAGACGACGCCTTTGTATCGGAAATCGGTATTGATCCTTTTGGAAAGCTTATCGACCCTGAGCTTAACCAATGTAATACGTGCAATACGTGTACAAATAACGGCTGTGATGGGATGGATCTTGGCAGCATCGACGACCTGATTCTGCCAGGCGCTGGTGATTTCTTCTCACAATACTAATTTATAATATCATTGGCTCTTCTAATAGGGGAGCCATATTTCGGAGTGAAGAATGCTATCTGATCAAGAAAAATTTGAATTAACACGTGCGGTGAATAATTCGTTCCTAAGCCTTACTATTATCCCTACTATGCAATGCAATTTAAGGTGTGTATATTGCTATGAAGAGCATAAAAATATTCATATTTCGGACTCAGATATTAGCAATATTGTAAAATTTATTAAAGAAAAAGCTAATACGCTAAGTAAACTTCATATAACGTGGTTTGGGGGAGAACCGCTCCTAAAAATTAGAATCTTACATAAGCTTTTGGATGAGGTTAATGTAATTTGTGAAGAAAAGGACATTAAATTTTCAAGCTCTATTGTGACAAATGCGACGTTATTAAACGTTGATGTTTTCACCAACTTATTAAAGAAAAATGTAAAGTATTTTCAAATTACGTTTGATGGTGATGAAGAAGCGCATGATAAATTAAGATATTATGTGAATGGACGAGGCAGTTTTCGTGACATATGGGAGAACTTACTTCAGTACCGAGAACGGGATGAATCTTTTACCATAAAAATTCGACTCCACTTAAATGGTGAAAACTCTGAGAGTATTAAGAGTTTTAAGGAGAAATTTGATCGCTCATTTGGGCAGGATTCTCGATTCCAGTTGGATTATCACACCATCTTTAAATCAAAAGTTAACCAAAAAGAAACCATTGTTTCTGATGAAAATATGGTTGAGTCTCGTAAGCAGTTTGAAGAAGTCATCGGTCAAGAAGAGAGAAACAGATACATATGTTATGCGGCGAAACCCAATCATTGGGTTATTAACCCTCGATCAATCGTTTCTAAATGCACCGTTGCTTTAGAAAATAAAGCGAACCATGTCGGTTATCTCAGTAGTGATGGAAAGCTCAATTTGAATGTAAAGCTCGCGAATGAATGGCATGAGAGCTTGTTAAATTTAGATTGGGAATCGATGCGGTGTCCTCTCTTAGGTCTTAAAAAGAAATACAAGTCGATTAATGTTGTTAATATTTAAGTAATACAGATATGAATATTTTCACTGCAAGTAGAGCCCTTGTTTTTATACTGTTGTTATTTCCCGTCATTGCTTATGGTAAGAATGACCGCCTTTCTTTAGAAGAGAGAATTTATGGGTTGTCATTATTATGGAGTAATGCGAAAGAGCATTTTGTTTTTTTAGACGATGACGTCGCGTCGGATTTAGATGAATCATACAAAGACTATCTCAGCAAGGTTGCGAGTGCGGACAACATACATGATTACTATAGAGTTTTGTCCAGATTTTCCGCTTTGCTGAACGATGGTCATACGAAGGTCTTCCCACCCTTTCACCATTTTAAAGACAATATGGATTGGCCAGATCTTCACCTCCAAGATATTGAAGGTGAAGTGTTGGTGACCAGCGTAGGTCAATCATACATAGAAGCCATTCCTTTAGGCTCTACGATGATAGACATTGAGGGCATACCTGTTCAGGAGTACTTGAAAACGGAAGTATTGCCTTATTCCCATGGTTCTTCTTACCGTGATCGATGGCACTTATCGGTTTCGAATGCATTTATGGGGTTAGCAGGTTCAAAGGTAAAGGTGACTTATAAGCTGCCAACAGGAGAAACGAAAAAGGCTGATCTCATTCGAAATTCAAAATCGACGGATGACACATTGGAACATCTAGATATATTTAAACCCAAGAGGAAGTCTGTAGAGTTTTTAATGTTAGATGATGATATCGCGTATGTTGCCATTAATCACTTGAGAAATGATGAAGTATTTTCAAACTTTCTGTCTGTCTTTGAAGACATAACGAAGGCAAAAGGGTTGATTATTGATTTAAGGGCGAATGGCGGAGGCGACACTTCTGTTGTGAATCAAATCATTCCTTATTTGATAGATCAAGACGTTCAAAGCGCTTCTTGGAGAACGAGAATCAGCAATTCATATAACGAGGCGAGAAAAGGTCGCATTTCCGAACACTGGCTCAGTGGCACTGGGAAAACATTAGTGCCCCATGAAAAAGCAGTCAATATTCCTACTCACGTGTTAATAGGGCGAAATACTGGCTCGGCCGCTTTAGATTTTCTTGTGTATCTCAATGGATTGGAGTTGTTTACCAAATATGGCGAAACAACAAACTCCAGCACAGGGCAACCAATCAGTTTTGATCTGCCCGGAGGCGGAAAAGGCATCATATGTGTTAAGCACGACTTTTTCCCAAATGGTGAAGAGTTTGTGGGGATAGGCATAAAGCCGGATGTGGCTATTGCACTCAATAAAGTTCGCATCTTGAAGGGGTATGATGATGTGTTGCAAGTAGCACTAGACGATCTAAGGGGTAAGCTGCTGGCAAGATAAGAAGAACGCACTCAATCACCCATCGTTAATAGGGGATCGGTTCAAGGTTTCTCATTCGTCTACCGACGATCAACGAGCCTGTTTAAGCGCGGAGTTCATTTTTTTTAAAAACAGATCGGCGTGCGTTTTGTTAAAGCACAGAGGTGGTCTGATTTTCAGCGTATTTCCATATTTCCCAGCGCCACCAATGAGCACTTTGTTGTGTTTTAATAGGTTCATGATTGTGTTGGCAAGTTCAGTATTGGGATTGGATTTATCTTGGTCACGACAAAATTCTACGCCAATAAACAAGCCAGATCCCCGAACTTCAGAGATTTCCGAGTAGGTATTTTGTAAATCAACCAATCCGTCTTTTAGGTAGCGGCCAACGCTCAACGATTTACTGATGAGCCTTTCCTCTTCAATCACGTCCAGTACGGCCAATCCGGCTGCCGCTGCGACAGGGGAGCCGCCAAAGGTATTAAAATACCCTGCCTCTTCGGATAATATTTCCAATAGATCTAAGCGAGCAGCAACGCCAGCAACGGGGTAACCATTCGCCATCGGTTTTCCCATTGTGACTATGTCAGGAAGAACGTCGTGTCGTTCGAAGCCCCACATGCTCTCGCCTGTACGGCCAAATCCTGGTTGCACCTCGTCGGCAATGAACAGCCCTCCCTGACGCTGAACTTCCTCCACGGCTTTCTTCAAAAAGCCGACAGGGTGGCTGTAGACTCCGTCACTTGAAAAAATGCTATCGGCAAGTAAAGCCGCGCAGCCGTACCCCTTAGAATTCAGTTTTGCTATCGCCGATTGTACGTTGTGTAAAAATACGTCTTCTGGGGTTTGATTGGTCTGATTTAAATTGTCGATTGCAACGGTCGCAACGTAATCAGGCAGGGCGCGGCTTTTCAGGGCGGAGGGAGACACTTCAGTTACAGCGCTGGTGTTTCCATGGTAAGCGGCTTCGGTCACTATGATCCCTGTTTTGCCTGTATATGATCGTGCGAGCCGTAACGCCAAGTCATTGCTCTCGCTTCCTGTGCAAGTCATTATTAGCCGGTCAATCGAATCGGGTAACGTCCCCAGTAGCCTTTCTGTGTATACATGAACATTCTCGTGTAAGTATCGAGTGTGAATGTTGAGCTTTCGTACTTGATTGGAAATGGCATTAACCACTTTGGGATGGCAGTGCCCGATGGAAGGCACATTGTTGTACACATCAAGATATTGCGAGCCATTGCTGTCATACAGCCAAGCCCCTTTGCCACGCACAATGTGCAAAGGTTCTTGGTAAAAGAGCATCGCGGTAGGGCCAACTGTGTTGAGCCTTCGCTTTACCATTTTGGCCATCTTTGCATCCAGGTTGTCACTGGAGGTGAGATCGAATGCATTGTTGTCTAGTATGTTATTGGCTTTTTTCATAGGAGTGCTTCTTGATTGCCGTGTATCAACTATATCGTCGTGTATTCAGCTATATCGCCGCGTATTCAACTATATCGTCGTGTATTCAACTATATCGCCGTATAGTCAATGACCGTTGTCATCTGTGAATGGTCCGCACGCGTGTAGACCCGTTTCACGGAGCGTTTTAACCTGAACTCGGGATAAGGGATTCGCCGCCCCATTCGCAAGCGATCGGTCGTCTTAAGTTTCGGCTTTTTAGATTAGGTTCGTTAGCATCGCTTATTGAACCAGCACGTGCTTGACATTTAGGGGCGGCGATTTGACAGTATTCGGCGTATTGAAGTAGGGGATCCATGCGGGCTATCAGGAGCGATGTTACCGCAGGAGCAAAGTCAACACAGGAGCATGAGGGTGACATCGAACCGTCTTAGGAAAGCAAATGTGAATTTCGATAGCGTTGTGGGCACATTCCGCTCCACGCTTTAAATGCACGAGAAAACGCGGAGAGCTCAGAGTACCCGAGTGAGAAGGCGACTTCGGTGAGTGGCATGTCGGTTTGGGCGAGATACTTTATGGCGAGCTCTTGTCGGGCGGCTCGAAGCAAGTCGCTGTATCGAACGCCATGTGCATCAAGTTTTCTTTTCACGTGCGCGACGTCTAAATTGAACGTTGCGGCGATTTCACTGACTTTAGGCACTGAGCCACCAAGGCTCACTTTGATTTGATGTTTCACTTCATCCACTAGGTTTTCGGTTTCAGATTTGACTTCTTTACTGCGTTTTAAGGTGGACTCAATCACCGTGTAAAGATAGGGGTCACAATCCGGCATGATCGCATTGAGTGCGCTTTTGTGAAACAAAATGGAGTTAGAGGCTTGATTAAACCGAACCGGACATTGAAAAATGGCTTCGTGTTTTGAGGCGCTATGGTGAAAATTACGGTGTGAAAAATGCACTTCCAGTGGGCCCCAATGGGATCCCAAACCGTGTTTTAATATATTTAAAAAAATGCCTATCGAAAGCTCGGCATCTTGTGTTGCGTTAGTGATGTTCGGATCCAATATTTCATAGTCGAGCCGATAAATGCCTCTATCTTCAACCACATTGAGGTAGGTACTGTCTTGATGGACGGGGAAATAGTGGACAAAGTTGTTCAGTGCTGCATGAAGGGTGGGGGAATTGACGGCAAGATACCCAATGCCTCCCAGCCGATTAGGTTTGAAAGAGGCGCCAAAGAGTAAACCAAAATGGTCCTCTCCTACCTGCATCGCAACCGTATCAAACAAATTGCAGTATTCTCGTAACCCCAATTCATTCAAGGGATCCTCAAGAACCGTCGGTGAAATGTTTGCGCGGCAAAATATCGACTCGATATCGCCACCATAGCGATCAATTAAGTTGACTACTCCATCGGCGGCGGAAGCCAGCACTTTTGGAACAAGCCTTTCGTTACCTGCACTCCTTCGCATAACCGCTCCTCACTGTTCGACTTGTTTTTCTATTTATAACTTTAATATTAAGAATTTCTAGCGAATGTGTCTCATGGTGAGATCTTGCTCTTTTTTGAACCGTGATTCATTTTGCTGGAGGGCAGGGGCAGGGGCAGGGGCAGGGGCGGGATAAGGGCAGTGCATACGTATCTACCCTTTACTGTTTGTAGGAAAGTACTGTTTTTAGGAAAGTACTGTCTGTAGGAAAGGCGATATTCAGATCGAGCGACTCCGGATGCGATTGAGTACCTCGGTAATTTGGTTTCGGGCTTGATGAAGGTCTGCCGTTTTCCCAGACATGAAAATCCGACCCGTTGCCCCCATCATCTGTACGTCGACAATTGTGGTATTTGGTGCCACTCTTTCTGCTTCATTCGCGGCGACACAAGCAAAAAGAGCGGGCATCATCTCGTAAACCAGCAATGACTCGCCGGGAACGATCATGGATGCAGAGCGAGAACGGTTTAAAATGACAGAATGTTGGTCGGAAATGTTGTCAATGATGTCGCTGAACAGGATCTTGGGGGCAAGCTGATCATTTGGCTTGGCACCAATGCCCTCTAAAATGGCTTGACCAGCTTGCATCAAGAGATCGCAATCCGTTGAATGCAGTTCCAGCAAACCAAATTCCCGCTCGGTGTAAAGAATACCAGGCTCCATATCCGGTGCTGCCTTTAGCGCCAGATCCACAATCCTATGGATGGCGAGTGCGGGTTTCACTTCAATGAACAAACTATTTTCGCCCTGAAAAGGGGGGTAGCCTCTTGCTCTAATCGGCGTACTTAAATAGGCAGCAAACTGGGGCTGCAGATCCATTATCGGTAGATACACACGTAGTTCAGTCATGAGTCCATTCTTCTTCGTGTTTAGCAGGTGTGGTGACTCGTACCCATCTTCATTCTGTATCTGGGTAACAGACCGTCGCCTTAGTTATTTTTGTGAAACAGCCTTGAAATGAGCGGCTAAATCCGGGTGAGGCCGTGGGATAACGTGCACAGAAATAAGCTCTCCAACTTGGTTTGCGGCTTCTGCTCCAGCCTCAGTAGCCGCTTTTACTGCGCCCACTTCACCATTAACGATAATGGCCACCAAACCATCGCCCACCTCTTCACGCGTCACGATACTGACATTGGCTGCCTTAACCATCGCATCAGCGGAAGCCAGTGCTGCGACATACCCTTTGGTTTCAATCATTCCAATTGCTTGCTGTGTCATAATGTTCTCCAATGATGTTCAAACTGTTTGGTTTACCGTGTCTTGACAACGAACGCGTAGCCAGACGTCGTATTCAGTCAAGCCATGTTGTCGTTGTCTATCGTACCGATGATGATCGCATCTACAATTGCTTGATTTTGCTGAAAATATTCAGTAGCAACAGACCCTTGAGCGATCAACACCGATTCTCCCTTGCCACAACCCAACGGGTCGTAAGCAATCATGTGATTTCCACCATCCAACTCAACTTCGAGCAGTGCGCCTGAGGGTAAGGCGTCAATTCGCTTGGTTGACCATATGTGACCAATAACTCGACCTTTTAACATGATGCCTTCCTTTCAACAGAAATATTTCGTCGGCGTAAGATGTCGCTGGCAAGTGGCGTAAAACGAACTCGTTTACCGACGACAAGGCGTTGCGTGTTTGCCCCTAGAGAGTCGACTTGTCTTTCCGTTACCAACCCGGTTTCGACATACACCGTGGTGCCTTTTGGCTGGCTGACTTCGCTTACCGCTGGATCGCACGATGCACTTACGGGGTTGGGCTCAGCATGTCGTGTTAAACAAAATATCCATCGACCTTGCTCTATCTCGCTTCGAGATTTTCCGTCCTTGGTTATCGTTAGAAGTCGCTCAACAAACGCCATTAAATCCTTATCGTTGTTGATGCTAACGTGTTCTTGTCGAACTCTTGGCCTAGGCGACGTTGCAGCAAAGGCACCGGTCTCTTGGTGACGTTTGGTCATCTCTTCTGTCAGGACGTCTCGTATGAATTGGCGCAGCTCGTCTGATGGCATCGTTTTCTCCATTACTCGGCACCAAGTTGTCGAAGCGCTTGCTCGGCGGCTTCTCGGGCATTGCGGATTTCGGCTTCATCACCAGACAGATACAATCGACCATTTGGTCCTATCATTCGACAATCAATAACTTTGATGTTTGAAGCCTTTTCGGCTTCATTGCAGGCGTAAAGTGCGTACGATGCGGGCTGCATTTCGAGGACAAATAGGGATTCGCCGCCAATTATCATGGATCCCATTTTGTTTCGGTTTATCAAAAAAGCGTGTTGAGTATCTACACGGCTAATAATTTTTGATGCCAGAATGTTGGGTTTGAGCGCGTCGTCGGCGTTCGCACCCAAAGCATCAATCACAGCCCCAGCCGCAGATTTCACTTGAGAAGGCGAGCGAGAATGAACCTCTAAATAGCCGAATTGGCGTTCAACAACCAAGATACCCGCCCCCACTTCAGAGTATTTCAATGCCACGTCCGTTAAGGGTTCGATGTCTAATCCGGGTGCGACTTCAATGATCTGAGCAGACATGTTGCTCCTCGGCAATGAGCCTCGCATCCATGTGCTGACATAGCTTAATGTCTGGGGTTGAAATTGGTCGATGAATATAAAAGATCTAAGCTCCGCCATACCTTGTGCCCTTAATGCTTCAGCGAATTGCTGAGTTCTTCAATAATGATCCGTCGAATCTGCTCTCTCATGTCCATGCTGGGTAACGGTGAGAGCTGTGATGCCGAGTGAGGTGGGGTAGTGGGGGGCGACGACAAAAGTGGGCCGACCTGAGATCCCGATATTGCGTTATCCAACTTGGATGCGAACACGGGTGCGAACTCCAATCCCGAAATGAGGTGTTCGAAATCACCAAATTTTTCACAGGCATCTTGGTTGTAGGCTATTCGAGTCCAGTGCACCAAATGTTGAGGTCCGATATTTTCTCCGATGGAGCTGCGCCCAAAATACCCTGTCCCAATGGTAAAAGAGGGATTCAAATGGGTCTGAAATCCTGCGGCTCCTTGGCTGCAAGGGGCGTTCAAAATCACTCGATACGCATCGACGGCTTCGGCGAATTCCAAAATAAGCGCTTCATCTGTGGCGTGCAGTGCTGCCGAGTGACCAGCGCCTGTCATTCGCAATTGTCCTCTTGCCTGAGCAATGGCTTGGCGACGACTGCTGGCGACAAAGAAGCCGATCACTGGGCAGAGTTTTTCTTTTGAAAGCACCTCTTCATGACCAATGCATTCTATTGGAGTGACCAGAATCAACGTGCCATCAGGAACACAGATGCCAGCTTCGGATGCAATCCACCTCGCACTTTTACCGATGGCTTTGGTGTTAAACCCTTTGTCATGAAACAGGAATTGTCGCAGTCGCTGGCTGTCCTGCGGCGAACAGAGGTAACCTCCGGACTCTGATAGCGCATCACGAAGAGAGGATTCACACTCTTGCAGTGTAATGATGACGGATTCATTGGTGCATAACACGGAATTATCGAACGATTTACTGTCTACGATGTAGTGCGCTGCGCGTTCAATATTGGCCGATGAATCGACAAAAACGGGTGCGTTGCCCGGTCCAACACCAATGGCTGGGTTAGAAGAAGAGTACGCCGCCCTAACCATGGGCGTCCCACCGGTTGCCAAAATGACATCGGTTTTTGCTGAGCGCATACAGGCATTGACCAAAGGTAAACATGGCTCTTCAATCACTTGAATGGTGCCTGCCGGAGCCCCGGCCGCTTCCGCCACTTTGGCCAGATACTGGATCGCATGCATCGAACATTCTCTGGCCGCGGGGTGGGGGCTTAACACAATCACGCTTCGTGTCATCAGGACGGATAGCACTTTAAAGTTGATGGTCGCAATAGGGTTGGTCGATGGGATAAGTGCAAAGACCACCCCCGCAGGCTTCGGTATTTCAACGATCTTATTTTGGGCGCAAACCCTAGGGGTAACAAAATCGTGGTCATGGTAGTGTTCCAGAAAGTGCTTACTCGCGAATTGATTCTTCAACGTTTTGTCTTTTGCCACTCCAAATCCGGTTTCCCGAACAGCCCACTCACCGTATTGGTCTGCTTTCTCATAAGCCGCGTCAGCGACAGAATGTACAATACGCTGAACCTGCTCTTTGGAATATTGACGATATATTTGGCTTGCCCAATGAGCACGGTTGAGAACCGAGTCTGCCATTTCATCCCAATGAGAACTGGATGCATAGGCTTCTCTTGAAGTTGACGTTGATGTTGCTGACTGCGTCATCGCATGCTCCACGCTTTCTTAATCCTCTTAGAACAGACCTTCTGTGAGGCACTATGGGTTATGACGTTGGTCAATTTTGCCGGACTGTTCAACACTGATTCGTCTTAAGTGGTTCTAGCATGATGCAATCCATGCGCAGCGGCTTGACATTTAAGTGATGATTTTTGACATCAAGGATGTGGGATGAAAAGTGGGATGAAGAGGGGAAAGGGGAGATGAAGGGAAAGATGAAGATGAAGAGAGTGAACAAAGCGCTAATAGAGAATGTTAAACATACCCTAAGGTTGGAAAACGGCTTTCGAACCGCAGGAGACGGTATGGGAGAACCGTCACGGCTTTGTGTCTGCAGGGTTCATTGGTTTGACAACTTAACTGAAAGGATACGAATGGGGCTATCCGTATTTCAATCCGTGGCGCGATCTTGATCTTATTGAGCCCTTTTGTAGAGCTCTTGGCCGACTGACCCGAGATCCAGTGCTGGGCTTTGGGAAGCCGCACTCACAGGATCTATGACGGTGTTTTTGGAAGCAAAATGTCAACGGATGCTGCCTGCATGGCAGACATAATATTGTCACTTGGTCCTTTGTCTGAAATGACAGTGAGTTTAGGGTTCCACTCTTGATACTGTGCCAAAGAGGTCGCATCGTATTTACTGCTATCAATCAGAAGGTAGGTTTTCTCTGCGCTATCAATCATGGCCGAATAGATCTCACCGGGTTCCATCAGGGCATAGAGCCCAGATTCGTTTACCCCAGATGCCCCGACAAATGCTTTGTGTGCGGAGAATTTTCGAATGGTATTGATGGTATTTGAACCCACGGTTAACCCTTCACTGGCATTCAGCTTTCCCGGCAATATTTCAACACTGACATTCGGGTTTTTTGAAACCGTCGTCGCGAATGGAAGGGAATGAGTGACAATCGTGATGGGGAATTTCAAAGCCGCTATTTTCAACGCAAATCGCATCGTCGTCGAGCCGCCGCCAACCATCAGCAAATCGTTTGGTCGAATAAGACTCGTCGCCATTTCAGAAATCTGATCGCGCTCTTTGATCATGAGTGATTGGCGTTCACTGATACCGGGTACCGCAGCGCTAAGGCTGACGGCGCCCCCAAACGTTCGAGAAATTTTCCCCTGCTTCGAAAGTGCAGCCAAATCTCGCCGGATTGTTTCCGGTGAAACATTCAAGCTTTCGACCAACTCTTGGACTTTTATTTGAGGAAAAAGGTGGAGCTCATCAACGATTTTAGCTTGGCGAGCTTCTTTTTTTGATAGCGTTTTTTCCAACATCTCATTATTTCCAGTATTAGTAGGTCTACGTTAGCACAAAAGCAAAATGTGTATCTTCAGTCATTTTCTGACCATTCTGCCCGACTTCACATAATTGACGATAGACATCATTTATTCAATTGGATTTTAGTCGTTCATCTTTTTGGCAAAAAAATCAATGAAAACAGCGCAAAAGATTCATTTCTTACATATAAAGTGAACTCAGAGAGGAAACTATCAGAAAAAAATGTACTTGCCAATAGTATCGCTGCTGGTCAAGATGTAACCAGTAAACGGTCATTTTAATGACCATTGTCGGGCATTTTGTGGAATTTAAAGCCTCAGAACCAGCCTAGACGCGGCAAAGAAAACGTCTCATCTTACATTTACAGGAGGTAAATTATGAGTTTTAAGTTTTCAATGAATAGTATTCGGAAAGGATTCGTTACTGTTTCAACCGCAGTATTGGTGTTGTCTTTCACGGCGTCTGCCTCAGCGGCCGAGAAAGACATTCAGTCGATAACCATGCAAGAAGTCAGCTTGCCTGCCTCCAAAGCCTGTTCTACTGGTCGTCAATATACCATCGCCTATAGCCATTCTCTCTCTGAAGCTCAGATCGTTCGGCAGGTGCGTCGATTTGCCGATCTCAGAGCCAAAGAGCTGGGGTGCATCAAGGTGCTTCACGACAACACTCAAGCCAACAACCTCGAAAGTCAGTTAAATGCGGTTCAGAGTTGGATCACACTCAATGTTGATGCCATCGTTGTGACGCCGATCGATCCTAAAGCGTTGGCTCCCTTGCAAAAGCAAGCACAGACATCGGGCATTAAGTGGTTGACTTACCTCGGTGAAATGGAAAACAGCGATGGGTTTGTTGGTTTTAATCACAGTCAATCTGGCCAGCTTATCGCCAATGCAGCAGTGGATTGGGTGAAAGCGAACAACATTGCCAAGCCAAAGGCGCTTGTGACGACATTAACGGGGCTTCCCCTGATTTCTCCTCGGTGGACGGAAGTCGAACGAATTTTTGCCGACAATGGCATTGAGATTGTGTCCAAGCAAGATTCAGCGGATCAGGCAAGCGGGCTGAGAATTGCGGAAACCGTCATCAGTCAGCACCCCGATTTGAATATTATCATTGGGTTGAACGATGATTCTGCGGTGGGGGCGTATCGTGCGGTGAAAGTGGCGGGTCTGGATATGAACAACCTCTTCATTGGCGGACAAGACGGCTCTCTTGAAGGGCTGGTTGCGACCAACGAAGGTCAAGCCTATCGCGGCTCTTCCGCCATTCAAATCAGTACTCTTGGCGCGAATATTGTTAATCAGGCTTTGAATGCCATAAACGGTAATGGTCCAACGTCGGCTTATACCCCCACCGTGTGGGCTTCCAAGGAGAACCAAGCACAACTTGATTCTTTGATCGCAAACTACAACTAGTCTGATGTAAGTGGGTAAAGCTAATGTCAAATGCTCTGGTTTCAGTTTCCGATATTCGCAAATCGTACGCCGACGTTGAAGTTCTCTGCGGTGTGAGTTTGGACTTTGAGGCACAGAAGATTCATGCCTTTCTGGGGGCTAATGGTGCAGGAAAGTCGACGTTTCTTGGGTGCTTGAGTGGTGCGGTAGAGCCTTCGTCTGGACACATTCATATTGAAGGTCGAACGTTCAACTGCCTCCAGCCCCGTCAGGCGCTGAATCTTGGCATAGGGATCATTTACCAGCACTTTCAAGTCTTTGAGGGGCTTACCGTGGCCGAGAATATTTTTCTTGGCCACGAATTGCGAGCGTTCGGGTGTATTGACAAGTCAAAACAAATTAAAGAAGCCGAAAGGGTTCTGGCCCGATTGAAAGTCCCGATAGACCCTAGATCCCCGTTAGAAACGCTAAGTACGGGTGAACGAAAGATCGTTGAAATTGCAAGAGCCCTGATTCTAAACCCACGGCTACTTATTTTGGATGAACCCACAGCGGCTTTGGGGAAAGATGAAATGGCGGTATTGCATGATGTGGTACGCCAGGTTGCACATCAGGAAGGCATTGGCGTGGTTTACGTGACGCACCTTCTGGATGAGATTGATGCAATAGCAGACACCGTGACCGTACTTCGAAATGGGAGCGTGGTCTGGACCAGACCAAAGGAAAAAACGAACACTCGTGAAATGGCGGAAGCGATTGCACCGTCTTCAATTACAAAGTCAATATTCACATCAACGGCCAAGCTGTCCACCCAGCCTCTTTTTCAACTTGAGGACTACCAATCTCCTTTTACCGGCCCCGTCAATTTGAATCTTCATAGTGGGGAGGCAATCGGCGTATATGGGTTATTAGGGGCGGGAAGAACCGATCTTTTGGAGGCCATTTCTGGCGCTCGACCCAAGAAGGGGGGGCGAATTCGTATCAAAGGGAAGGCTGTAGACATTACGTCCCCTTCCGTTGCCTTTGAGCATGGTATTTCTCTCGTTGCTAGCGACAGAACCGAGCAAAGTCTTTTTGGCAACTTATCGGCAACGGAAAATCTTTTGATGCCACATTTTGGTGGGGCGTTGCTACCAAAGTGGCTCCGCAATTCAAAGCTTGAAGAGAAGCTTTTCATGCGAATTGCAGAGCGACTGGCGGTTCACCCTGCCAACCCACGGCTTGCCGCAGGGCAGTTCAGTGGAGGGAACGCTCAGAAAATTGTACTGGGTCGATGGCTGTTAAACGAACAAGAGGAGCAACAAATCATCTTGTTGGATGAGCCAACGCAGGGGGTCGATATTGGCGCTCGATTTCAATTATACGAATCACTTAGAGCGGTAATGGCTCAGGGGGCTGGGCTCATTTTCGCTTCTTCAGATCCAACTGAAATCATCACGCTTGCCGATCGTGTTCTGATACTGGGTTATGGCAAACAGATTGAATTGATCGATAACCCGAAAAATGAAAGAAAACTGGTCGAGATTGCGCATCGAACGGAGTCAAGCATCCATAGCCATCGCTCAGGGTAGCCAATTGTCTAGGGTAATCATTGCTCAGAGTAATCATTGATCAGGGTAGCCAATTGCCTAGGGTGATAATGGCTCAGGATAACAATGAGTTAGGCGAGCAAGGTGCATATGGGAACAAGATGCATAGGCTAGTAAGGCACGTAGGATAGCAAAGCACTCAGGATAGCAAAGGCACAAACGCAGGTAGTGCTCAATTAGGAGGTCTAGTGGAAGGATCCAAACAAAAAGTAGACTGGGTAGAAAAGTCCATCGCGGCAGCACTGCCTATTGCGGTGATACTGCTTAGCCTGTTCTTTTATCTCAACTCACCGGTGTTTTTCAGTGTGAGAAACTGGGTAAATATATCCGTTCAAATTGCCGCGCTGATGACAATAGCAATTCCATGCTCATTGCTTTTGATGGCAGGAAAAGTGGATCTGAGTGTGGGTTCAATGCTTGCATTGTGTGGCGTTGTGGCGGCCTTATGTTTTGAAAGCCTTGGCGTACCAGCAACGATCTTTGTCACCCTTATTGTGGGTGTGGTCGCGGGGACGATCAATGGGGTGCTGGTATCGGTCCTTGGTATGTCGCCCATCATCGTAACGCTCGGTGCCTTAACGCTCATGCGTGGATTGGCTCAATGGTTGGCACCTAACCCCTTATTCGGCTTTCCTGAATCTTTTGTCATTATTGGCTACGGTCGCTGGCTTGGTCTGCCTTACCTTACTTGGATCATGATCGTCGCTCTTCTCATTGGTCTGTTTGTCATGACATTCCTGCCTGTTGGTCGCCGGATCATCGCGATTGGTACCAACGAGCGTGCGGCCTTTCTTGTGGGGGTGCGAGTCAAACTAACAGGGCTTCTCTTGTATGCCGCAGTTGGGTTTGCAACGGCCGTCGCAGCACTGATGAGTATCGCAAGAATCAACAGTGCGCCTTCGGGAACACTGGGTGTTGGTGTCGAGTTGACCGTCCTCACCGCGATTTTGTTAGGTGGGGTGCCGTTTACGGGGGGCAAAGGTTCGGTACTTCGTGTCGCTCTGGCTGTGCTATTGCTGGGAATGCTGGCCAATGGTTTGGTTCTTATGAACGTGCAAACGGAGATGAGCCTGATGATTACGGGAGCGGTACTGATATTCGCGGCTGGTTTGGATTTGATTCGAACTAAACGCGCAAGCTGAGAAGGCAGTAAAATATGGCGAATAACCAAATGAATATCTCTGATCTGACCAACTTAACAGTTGATGAACTCATGACGGGCTATCGTGTAGGCACCATCGATCCCGTGGAAGTCATGGAAGTCACAATGAACCAAGTTAATAAGGTCAACGGCAAAATCAATGCGCTATACCAAGTTCAGACCGATGCGGCAATGATTCAGGCTCAGGCAGCGAAAGAACGGTTTCGTAAGGGGCAAGCGACCAAACGGTTTGAGGGCGTGCCTGTTACGATTAAAGACTCGGTTAATGCAATTGGTATGACTTGGAACCATGGTGCCAAAATTCATGGTCAGGGCTACGTGGCCCAGTCGGACTCTCCTCCGGTGGAAAAGCTCAAACAGTTAGGGGCGATCATCGTAGGTAAGGGCACCATGCCAGACTTTGGGTTATCGGGATCGGGTGTTAGCTCACTGCACGGTATTGTACGAAACCCTTGGGGGCTAAAATGGAGCCCAGGTGGATCGAGTGCAGGCAATGGCGCGTCTATGGCTGCTGGCATCGGTATGATGTCGGTTGGGACCGATATTGCTGGGTCTGTACGGCTGCCTGCGTGTCATTGTGGGCTGTCGGCACTGAAGCCGACTCAAGGCATGATATCGCACCTTCCCGCTTCGGATGTTCGCTCGGCGGGGCCGATAGTTCGGCGCGCCGCTGACCTCGAACCGTGGCTAAGAGGGCTGGGAGGGGTGCATAGGCAGGATCGCCTATCCGTGCCCGTTGTTGAGCCAAGTGGTGGACACGATTTCTCCACCGCAAAAATTGCCGTGTATCGTTCCTTTGGTTTTGGTCCGGCTGTTGAAGCGGATGTACTGGACATACTAGAGAAAGCTGAACAAGCGATAAAAACCATTTCAGCGAATGTGGAGCGTGGCTCGCTGTCGTATGATTTTGATGCTTATCTCCCAATCGACGACAGCTTTAAATGGCGTGGTTGGCGCGAATACTCTGCAAAAAGTGAACAAGACAGATCCAAGACCCCTCCACAGATGTTGGAATGGTTCGGTGAGGCGAGAGATTGGTCCGCCAGCCGAATTGCGGACATGGAGATTGGCATCGCAAAAGGCGTTGAGCAAACGAACGCACTGTTTGATCAAGCGGATTTCATTTTGTCGCCGGTAATGCCCATTGTAAGTTTTCCCGCCGATTCGAGAGGGATCGATGAAAAAATGCCATTAAGGCATTGCACTTTTACCGCCCCCTTTAATCAGTCGGGGCACCCTGCTGTGTCTATGCCTGCGGGAACGGATCGGAGGGGGCTACCTGTCGGTATTCAGATTGCAGCCAGACGTTTTGATGATATCCGGCTGGTTCGGCTTGCCAAAGCGCTTGAAAAGGCGTTGTGGTCTGAAGGACCTTTCGATAACCGTTGGCCTCTAGAACCCAATGAATAATTTAGGAGTTTGCTATGTCGAATGTGTGCGGACAGGGTGTCGTGGAAGCGCGTGCAAAGGTGAGACTCGGGTCCCTGACCAAGTTTGAAAACCCATTAGTTGTTCTTGCTTCACCTGCATGGCGGGGAGTTGAAGCGGATATGTGGTTAGCTGAAAGTGAAGACGGGCGTGAGATTTATAAGCATTACCACGCCGACACTCACCACTATGTTCATCCTCCTCAAGCAATAGAGATTGCTGTTCGAGCGGGGGAGCTTGGCGTTGCACCGTTGGTTTTGGATACTTGGCTAGACGACGGCTTATTTGCTATGGAGTATCTTGGTGAAGGGTGGCATGCAGGTGGATTGATCGATACGACAAAAGAGGACGTTCGTGCTGAGGTTATCAAGGCGAAAAAGACCCTTCAGTCCGGCCCCAAGATGCCGCGCGATGCGACTATTTTCGCTGAAATACAGTCGCTCTATGAGTTTTGCCTGAGCCACCATGCGATCTTGCCTCGCCACATCGATGCCTTTATGACCGTTAATGAACAAGCCAACCAAGCGATATCCGCCAACGGCTTTGACAGCATCCCGTGCCATCGAGACGGCAATACCGCAAACTTGATGATTGGCCCTAACAATATTGTAAAGCTCCTCGATTTTGATTTGTCGGCCAATACGGATCCTTTCGAAGATATTGGGTGTTATTTGATGGAAGTGTTCGAAAGAGAGCCTGAAGCGAGAGTTGGGTTCGAACAGTGGTACGGACAGTTCGATGAAGGGTTATTCCAGCGAGCATACATCTACGGTGTGTTAGACGATCTGCGCTGGGGCTTGATCGCAGCGTCAATGTCGGCCAGTTCTCAAAGGGTGTCGCTTGAGTTTTCAAAATACGCCTCTTGGCGTTTTATGCGTTTTGAGCAACATTCCCAACGTTCTCTCGTCGCAGATCGCCTGCGTTGTCTGTCATAAAAAGAGGTCATCATTATGTCCATAGCCACAGAAGAACAAGTTGATGCTGCCATTGCCGCTATCCCGAATTGGGACCTCTCTAAAGTGTCGAAAAAACCTTTGGTCGGTGGGCTGCTCAATTCTAATTGGTTGGTCACTCACGCGGGGACCGACTTTTTCCTCAAAGTGTTTGGTATCGGCTCTGAAAATTTTATTGATCGGCAGTTGTCACACGATGCCGCCACCAAAGCCCATACATTGGGGATCTCGCCAAAGGTGGAGTTTTTCAGCCCAGAAAAAGGCGCGGAAGTGATTGAATTTCTCAGTGGGTATCGAGCGTCAACCAATGCGGATTTTTCAAGAAAAGATTTCCTAGGTTCGGTGATCGACCTCTACAAAAAATTCAACTCATGTGAGGATTTACCAGTGACAAAGCATGTCTTTGACATGGCGGACGAGCACATCGAGCAGGGCAATGCACTGGGAGCCGTCAGACCCGCTGATTTTGACTGGTTGTTGTATCAATACAAGCGAGCCAAAGAAGCGTTTATGGCATCGGGGCTGGATATTGTCCCTTGCCACAATGATCCAATGCCGGGAAATTTTATGGTCGACATGTCGGACGACGATCACATCAGAGATATGAAGCTTATCGATTTTGAGTTTGCGTCCAACAATGATCGCGCATACGAACTGGGCGTCTTCCTTGGGGAGGTCTTTGTTGATGAACCGACCACCCTTGAAATGATTGAACGTTATTACGGGGAATGTCGGGACGACCTTTTTGCCCGAGTGACGGTGATGCGGGCAGTGGCGGACATCAAATGGGGGTCTTGGGCAGTTCAGCAGCGCCAGTTGTCGGATTGGGATTTTGACTATCAAAAGTACGGTATTTGGAAATACGCACGTGCGAGAACCGTTATGGATGATCCTCGCTGGAACCATTGGTTGCGTATACTCTAGTAACCCTGAATTTGGGAGTAGAGCTCGGCGAACCCCTTAAAATAATGAACACGATTAAAGAGCACCGGAAATTCCGACGACGATGGAGAGAGCGACGCAACGCAACGCTTTCCCTGTGTGAACAACAGATCATTGTTGGGTCGGGGTTCTCTATTGAACCCAATTGACCGTGAACGAGTGGTTTCATGGAGATACCAATTCATGGAGATACCAATTCGTGGGTATGCCAATTCATGAAAAAGGTCAAAAGGCGTTATTACAACTCAACAAAAGCGAGTGAGATCACTTTATGGATAATTACTTGGTAACGATCGATTTAGCATTGGATAAATCCAGAAGGTTGATAGAGAAATACTTTCGTACGGCTTTTCGTGTTGAAAATAAAAGCGATCAGAGTCCAGTTACGATAGCCGACAGAGAAGTGGAATCTGTCATCAGAGAGGTGATCGCTTCGCGCCACTCTGATCATAATATCTTGGGTGAAGAGCACGGTCTTTTGCACAAGCAGTCTGACTATAAATGGATTATCGACCCAATAGATGGTACGAAGAGCTTTATAACAGGCATGCCTACATTTGGTACTTTGATTGCGTTAACGCGATCAAATCAACCCTTCATTGGTGTGATAGACATGCCCATTCTCAAAGAATGCTGGGTGGGAATTCTGAACAAAGGGACGTTCAAAGGTGACGTCAGATGCCATACATCCGGTTCCACGAACCTAGAGAAGGCGTCTTTGTATTGCACGGAACCTGATATGTTTTCGAGCAACGAACTGGAAAGATTTGAAGCGCTGGCCTCAGAAGTCAGTTTGCGAAGATTCGGTGGAGACTGTTATTCCTATGGGCTTTTGGCTTCCGGTCATATTGATCTGGTGGTGGAAGGGAGCTTGCAGTATTACGATGTGGTGGCTTTGATTCCGATTGTCGAAGAGGCTGGGGGCGTTATTACCGATTGGGAAGGTAACCCTATTCAGGAAAACTGGAATGGCTTAGCGGTCGCCGCCGCGTCCAGAGAACTGCATCAGGCAGCCCTCAGTATTCTGTTCCCAAGATAACTCAAGATGTGCCCCCCGAGGCGAATGCAGTCGAACGACGCCTTATTTTTCTTGAGGTGAACGCGTAAGTATCGTCATTAGCCATCAACATGGCGATCCATAACCCATAAACCATACCAATCAAGGCATGTTTGCGCCTATTTAACTCACGGGTTGCGTGGTGGTCTATATAGAATGGAAATGTAACTATATCAATGGCTTGTATATTCCCGCAGAAAAGTGTGAACTAGAGAGCCATTGGTTTGGGGTCTAAAGCGGTGGTGCTGATGAGAGTCAGTGATGCCCCCGCCCCCTTTAACCAAGTATCTCCCCTTAAAGAATAAAGGATTGTTATGCTTGATTTATCTACATTCCCAGATGAAAACTCGAAGAGATTTGTTGCTGTATTAAATAAAAAAGTTGATATGGGACGGCTTTTTAATGCTCTTGGTCATATGACCGCGGGGCTGGTTGCCCAAATAGAAGATGTCGATAGCCTGTGTTTTTTACCGTATCGAGACAAGGAAGGGGGGATTCACCCATCGATTTCGCACTACCCATTTATTGTTCTCAAGGCTGATAACTCGAATAAGATTAGAAAAGTTCGCGGAGAACTGCTTCAGCGACACATCCCATTTACGGATTTTACGGACACAATGATCGTTGGAACATCCGCAGAGCAATTAAAAGCAACGTCAGAAAAATCGGAGCAAGACTTAGAGTACTTTGGTGTTTGTATGTTTGGCGATACTTCTGAACTGAAGGAGTTCACAGGGAAGTTTAGCTTGTTTAAGTAGTCATATTGATGGATGTGCATGCGACACGGTGTTTCTGTGGGCGAGCAGCCTGTCGCTCTAATGAGGTGATGGAGGCTCCCCCTAGACATCAATGCGCCAGAACACATCATGCGGTACGTACTTCTAAGGTAGGTGAGCCCACGTTCAACACTGTAAATGGCTGAGTACTCGCTCGGTCGATGTCAGGGTGTTGACTCCTCTTGCTGGGTAACGTCTTGCCAGTAATCTTGCTCACATCTCATCATTTCACCTGAATCATAAAGTCAATGCCTTGGTGGTGGATAGGTCGACTTTGTGTGGTTCTTTCGAACATCCTCCCCCTTTTTTCAATGTTTCCTGAGTGTCAGAAATTCTGTATTCAATCAGTCTTATCGAAGTGTCTCAACTTGTAAAAAATCATGAAAACGGTTTATTTCACTTTGATTTCGAGTCAAATTATCAGTTGTATCTGCATTTATAGATTATTTTTGGTGTTTAATCCCGTTCGATCTCTAAGTTTCGGGTTTATGGTTTGATGTTCGGTAGGGGGTTTTACCGAAAACCGGCCCTAGAGTGAGTTTTATTCCACATAATCTAGGAAAAATAATGAATAAATATTCTAAATATTCGCTGCTGACTATTGCTTTACTGGGTGTTAGCGGGGCTTGCTATAGCCATGGATACATTTCGACGCATGAAAAAGGGGTTGTTGAAGGAAGAGTGACGCTATGTAAGTATGCTGCAAAAGGAACAGGGGAAAGAAACCATGGGTGTGGCGCTATTCGGTACGAGCCCCAAAGTGTTGAAGGCCCAGATGGATTCCCTAATTATGGACCAGCAGATGGCAGAATCGCCAGTGCACAGACGGGTCTTGCGGCAGCACTCGATGAGCAAACGGCTGATCGATGGGTTAAGCGCCCTATCAAGGCGGGAAGCCAATATTTTGAATGGACATTTACGGCTAGTCATGTCACCAAAGACTGGAAATATTACATCACCAAGACCGATTGGAATCCGAACCAACCTTTGGCACGTAGCTCCTTCGATTTGACACCATTTTGTGTCATCAATGGGAGAATGTCGGCGCCACCAAGACACGTAAATCACCTGTGTGATGTGCCTGAGCGTGAGGGTTACCATGTCATACTGAGTGTCTGGGATGTCGGCGATACAGGGGCGTCATTTTATAATGTTATAGACGTTAAGTTTGAAGGTGACGGTTCATCTCAACCCGCTCCGGTAAAAGAGTGGGAACAAACGGGTCAAATTAGCCCATCGATGGACCTGAATGTAGGCGATTCCGTATTTACTCGTGTTTTTGACGAGTCGGGAGAGGCGGCGTCATACAGCACAGAACTGGTCATCGAGAATGAGGCCCAAAAAAGCGCGAAAAACTGGTCACATGCACTTGCAAGCAAAATTAACCAAGAGCAAACGCAAATTCGAGCGGGTCAGAGTCAAAGCAATGGCGAGTTTACACCCAATTATGGTGTTAACCCTATCTTCATCAAAGCAGGCTCAGGGCTGAAAAACATTGAGATTGGCTATAAGATCAATACACCTGTACAGAATTACGATCTCGATATTACGGGGTTGAAATCCGAGTACTTGATAGGTGAACAGCCGACAGTACTTGACTTTGCATTGAATGCAACGGGAAGCGTCAGTGCCGAATTCACGGTCTACAACCATCATAAAGAAGCGTTAGCGACTCATGCCATGCAGCTTGCTGATGGTCAAAATTCGAGTGCTTCGCTAACGTTGTCAAAATCTGAACCTGGGCATCACATGTTGGTTGCGGTGATCAAAGATCAGCAAGGTAGCGTTATTAATCAACAGACATTTGATTTTCTCTTAAAGGCAGAAAATGGAGAAATTACCCAAGCCAGCTACGACTTTGTGTTTCCTGAAGGTCTTGAAGGATACACTTCTGGAACTCGAGTACTTTCTCAAAATGGACGCGTTTATCAGTGTAAAGGCTTCCCACAGGCGGGTTACTGTAAGCAATGGGGACCGAGGCGAACCAACTTTGAACCGGGTGTTGGGCTTCATTGGTATTTAGCGTGGGACGAAGTGCTCTAAACGGCTTTACCTAGTAAAATCAGTTACCTAGGTTAAAGGAATAAGCCGTTTGGTGAATGGTTAGGAACCTCAGGGGCTACCTGTGCCTATATAGAGAGACGCTCCTACCCTCCCTTCGGTGGCGTTTAGGTATAAAAAATCCCTCGATGAAAATCGAGGGATTTTTACTGCAAAAGCCAGAGTCATCGATAATGACTCTCATGCTATTTACACTGTAAACTTACTGCCCACAAACCAGTACCCAACTGTCATCACTTCCTGGGATGGAGTTCGTCCAGTATTTGGCTTGGTAGATTTTTCCTTGATAGACGATCTTATCGCCCGTGTCGGCATGGCTAGGGTTTCCTGCCCAATCGGTTCGAGGCCAGTTAGGGTAAACATGGATCCCCGTTGTATCGCAGGTTGTGCCGTCATTACCACCACCGCCACCGCCACCAGTTCCACTGTTGGTGAAGCTGGCATTGAGCGTGACACCAGAAAACGAGGCGTACCCCGTTAGGTTGATGTAGTAAGTCCCTACTTCCGGTGCCTCAAATGGGCACGATTCGTTGTTTCCATTTTTGAATGGACGGCAGTCGTGGCTTGTTGACGTGGGCGTTGAACCAAATTTGACATACAAGTCAACGTCACCCGAACCACCACTGGTTGCGATGTTCAGATTCGTGGCACCAGCGGGGACATCCAATGTATAGGCAATGGTTTGATTGGCAGCCCCCGAAATACCAGTAACAGGAACCCCATTTTGAAGCTGACTGCCCGTTGGTGGTTTTGGATCAGGATCAGGCGTTGTTGTGCCTTTATCAATCACAGACAATTGGTTTGCAGCCTGAGTCAGCTTAAGCACATCCCCAATTTGAGAAGCCGACCACCAGTTGACGCCGCTTGGCAGTGCCAGTGGGTTCGCATTACGTTGTTCGCGGCTTAATGTTTCTGCACCAGAACCAAACTGGGCAGTGCGCACTTCCAGTGTCGCTGGGCTTACGCTCAACACTTTAAATTGCTGAATGCTGGCTAAGTCGATGGTCCAGCTTTTCGGGTCATTGGCGCTTCGAGCGGGGGCTCCCCAACTGCCTTCACCCACATAAACCGTACCACCAGTTGTGGTCGCGCTGAAGTTCGAGCCAGACGGCTTCAATGCTTCTGTGACTTTGTTGATGTGTGTATCCGATTCCACCACCAAGTTCATTTTGTGCTGGTAGAACAAGTTCGCCCACCAAGAAACCAAAATGGTGTTATCGCGCTTGCCTGAATAATGCGGGTACATGGGTTTGTGGTACTGTGCCACACGCCATTTTGCCGAAGCGGCGCTTGATGCAAGATCTTGGCTTAGCCAGTTATTCATCGCTGTGGCGTAGCTAGACCAACCGCTGTCTTTAAACTGGCTATTAAGGGTATAGACGCGCATCAGAGGCGAAATGTTAAATGCCCCGTAGGTGTCTTTCGGGTTACAGGTTTTATTGCCATCAAAATCGACGCCAAACACTTGGCATACCGTACTGTAATTGTCGTCTTCATGGTTACCGTGTGTCGGGACGAATGGGTAAATGCGTTTGTAGTTGACACCATCGATCAAATCGCTTGAAAACGTCAGTTGCCAATCTTTTAGGTATTCACGCATTTCCGAGGCGGAGTTTTGGTTGGTGTAGTCGCCACCGTGCATGATGAATAATGGGCGAATCTTCGCAACCAGCTTGTTACCTGCTCGGCGAGTTGTCCAACCTGTGCGGGTATCCCCCCCTGCAATTGCGACAAATGGGGAGTTGTCGGTAGGGGCGGTTTTGAACCAAAGGCGATCGCCACACCCTGCATCATCACACACTCGATAATAGACCGGAGAGTTGGCTGGCAAACCACTTAACTGCACAAAGCTGCTTTTCAGTGAACTTGCGAACGTATGGCTAAAAGACACATTGGCCGTTTTCCATTCTTGTTCGCTGGTCGTAAAACCATATTTCACATGGTGATTGGTACTTGTTGTTGGTGAAAATCCGATGGTGGCTTTTGATGATGGCGAACCATCCCAAACCAAACGATGGTATTCACTTCCAGCGAAGCTTTGACAAGCCATAGCGGACAGTCCGATCAGAATGCTTGTTCTGAGGTAATTCATGTTATTAGTCCTTTATTATTCATTACTTCTTTGATTAATTGACGTTAATGTCATCTGCGAGGTATGCCTCTCGCGGTGAGGCTCTGAAACCAGCACCACAAAGGCGGCATTGCGATAAGGCAAAGCGTTCTCTTTGCCTTCAAAAAGGTTGATTGCCAGCGCTCCGTGCTTCAAATGGCGGTACTGTTGGGCTAGCGATTTATTGGCGCTTATCGTCCAATAATCGCTGTTTTTAATGCGCGGAAAGAAGTCAGCGGCGATCTGAGCCTGATTCGGTCTGTCGTTGTCTTGCAACAGTGACATGAGCTCTTTTGGTGTTGGCAATCGCCAATTATGAGTGCCGCATAACCCTTGATCATTGGTACGTTTGATCAGCGCTTGCGTGTCGCATCGCCCGTCTTGATAGAAACAGTCCCCTTTATCGGGAGCGCCTAATTGCCCATTGAACCAAGAGTAGGTCCAATCGGCATCGTGAATGGATTCATCATCGGTTTTCACTTCCCATAGCAGCCCTGTTTTTTCATCGGCGACACACGCCCACGGCCCTTGCCAAGGCATCAATCGCTCACCTGATTGCGTGACTTTCGCGTAGCGAGGGTGACTCAATTGAACCGGCAATATGTTCAAGCTGAGGTAGCTATAAAGAGCCGTTGCAGCGATCATAAGGAGCGTTGCCAGTATTCTGAGCTTCATTGTGCGTACTCCAACTGAATGGGTCGATGGTGGCGTGTGTGCGCAACCTGAGAATGGTCGAAGGCCGACACCCAAATACAGGTGCCATTTTCCAGTGCAACATCATGTTGGGAGCCCGTGTCATGTTTGCGGGAAACTTCTAATGTCCAATATCCGTTTTCCCATTTTCCTCGGGCGCGAACGTTGGCTCTGTCGCCCTCAAACTGGTTGGAACGGTATAATACCGAGGGAATTTCACTGCCTTCCGGTAAGGTGTCGTGTGCTTTTTGATAAGGTTGGCTGCCAAACCAAGCGAGAGGGCGAGTAACGACGGAAGGTTCTTTAGGGAGCCGTTTGGGGGTGACGGAATCTTGGGAATACCATTTCCAATTCATTTTGTATCCGCCACTGTCTTTGCCGTCAGCAAGGTAACCTGCCGTGTATCGGCGCTCACCAAATCGGGGTGTACTGGCAGGGCCAAAAAAATTATCGTCCGCTTGAAACATATCGTTGGTGCGAACCGCTTTCCAATGCCACAAATCGCGGATCCGATTGTCCATGCTGGCGTGGTAGCCTTTGCCGTGCCAGTTTTCGGGTTTGCCTTTAATGGGGTTGCGACCAAGGTATGCCGTGCCGTCTGCACCGTAGCCGCAGGTGCTGGAGATCATCACGGCAAACTTGTCTTCGTAGTAGGTCGTTTCATCAAAGTGATGGAACCCATTTTGCCTGACCACCCACTTTCCGTTCTGTTTAAACAAAGGCAAGTGGGCGAGGCTTTTGGTCGCGTCTTTCCAGCGAAAGAGAAAGTATGTCTCATATGCGTTGGCGGCTGCTTTGATCGAGACAGTCGTTGCCCCATCATCGAAGTTGGCGCCCCCCGTGGTAAGAACGGAGAGTTCGTTTGCTTCTTGCCAAAAGGCTTCATTGGGTTCGCCATCCACATTAACCAGTTCATCAATGCTGATCTTTTTCACCATTAAAGGAAGCTGGCTACCGGAATACATCCATGCCCATCCAGCCCCTGTGGCGCCAAGTGAGAGAAGCAGCGTCAATGAGAGCCGTGCTTGTTTTAGCGTTCGAAAGGGCACCACCCTTTTTAACACGTTTGCCCCATATTGAATGATGTAAACCAAACTGTGCAGTATCAAAAAAACCAACATGCCAATGGCAGACCAAAAGTGCCAAGCCTGAAGGTTTATGAAATCCAGCTGCCACCAATAGAGTGCGCCAGATATCAGAGCCGATAGAGTGATGGCATAGCCAAAGTATTGAACCCCGAGATGGTATTGTGATGAGGGTTTGGTCGCGCGTTTCTTCCGGCGCAGCACATAGAAAACGTAACCCAATGTGCTAGAAAAAAGGACAACCCCGCTTACGTAATGCAGATCGTGCAGGTTACCCTGCGGTAATATTGGAGAAAGCCAATGTAAAGTTCGATCTGAGACCAAATGAATCCGCAAACCTGTAAGCAAATTCAGTAATGCTGAAATAGAGACAAGCAAGTGGATAAGAATAAAGTCGAAACGCCTAGGAGTCATGTTTGGTTCTGTGCAAAAGTTAATCAAATGAATAAGATTTGATGGTAGAACCTAGTAGACGAATTACTATTTAAATTCCGTTAAATTTCTGATACTTACCAAATTGGTTCTATTTTTGTTATGCAACAATATGTATCTTTCAGTAATTATTTGTCACAGGTAACGTAAGTGGAGGTTTTCACGGCAGTTAGAACAAAAAATGCCAGCATCACAGTGCTGGCATTGGTGGTTCGAAATGACTCAACTTGATCGGTAGGACGTCTCTAGGAGTCAGCTATTATCAGAAAGTCATTTGGTAATATTGCAGTTCAAGTAGCCTATCTCTAAGTAGCTTGGCTTTGAACTGTCCTCGGTCAATTGCAGAGGCTGAACCAAAATTATCTTTTGACCACACCTCTTCTATGAAAGCGAATTGAGAATGCAGAAAGCTTTCCCATGCGGTATGTGATGCTTTAAATGCGTCTCTTTCTTTCTCCGTCAACTTCTTGGCAATATCGACGTACGTGCTTTTGATCTCATCTGAAAGAAACTCGTGATATTCGGTATATGCCAAAAGTGTCGAGCGGTACCCTGTCGCATTGGTTATTTTATTGAGGTAAACGGCGGAATTAGACGCTAACTCAGCCGCCTTGTTTGTATTGTCGGGGTTATCTAAAGCCCATGTACAGAACGAAAAAAAGAGTGCGGATCCGAATAGGGTTGTTTTAAACATTTTTACCATCTTTTATATAATCCATTTTCGAAAATATTCCATTCGGAATTTCTCCGGTTCTTCAATCCTCTCATTACTTTTCCCTGAGATTTGTTCCATGCTTTCCATGCTAACTCTAAACTTTTATATGGTGTTTTTGCTGATGGGTCGTTAATCAGCTTCAGCACTGATGAGTTCCTAAATCCCCCTATACCAGTATTAAAAGTAAAAATGACTAAGGCATCGAATTCATTTTGTGATAAAGCGACTTTAACCGCAGAATTAACCGCATTTACAAAAGGTTTTAAGTCTTGATTCAATAATTTTTCAGCGGATGACTTGGTTATTCCATTCTTATACGTATCCCACTCTGCTTTGCTGATCAAGTGACCATAACCGATTGTGGCACCTTTTACCCATTGTGTTATTTTTTTGCCTGTTTGGTCATCATACGTTTCTGTTGCAAGCTCTTCTATTCCTTTTAGTAAGGTTACTGCTTTTTGGCTTAATATATGAGTTTTCTTTATTGCTGGTGGCGTATTAATAATACAAACGTTTGATTTACTTAACAGTGCTTTTATTGTTCTTCCTTTTGGATCTATCCTTGCGTCAGGTGCGCTCATCTTCACAACTTTTGACTGAAATAACCTTATCTTTTCAATTGTTTTGTTTCCTATTTTCCCATCAAGACTCAGAGCTTGAGTAGAAGATAACTGGGCGACATGGTTTAAAAGTACTTGAATTAACTCTACGTCTTTTTGTTTATTGACACCATTTTTTCCAACTGATTGGCTGATATATTTACTCATAACAACTCCGTTAAATAAAATGAATGAAATTTACCTCTTGATAAAGAATCTATCTACCAAAGTTAAGAGTTATACAGTCGATGTCTAAGTTTTATATTATTGATTTTATTGTTTTTTACATGACCGTTAGTGGTTTTCGATGTTGAAAAATGCCAGCATCACAGTGCTGGCATTGTTTCCTTAATCGCTGGTTTTGATTGTCCTCATGTTCTTTTCTATGTCGCTTTGTTTTCATTTTTCCCCAATCTCGCTATCGGGCTCATATTTAGTGATCCCCCGACCTTCATCATCGAATACCACGCAGGATCCTTCTTGGGTTAAACACGCAGACTTCCGTTTCACTTTTGTGACAGTGATTCACGGGTGTTTTGGATGCGCAAATATAAACGTCTAAAAATAGGAACGGGTTAGAGATTTTCACTAAATTTGACAGGAAATCCTTCGATATATGAAACAGATCCCTAATCTAAATTGATATGATTCGCATTATTAACTGGATATCGGACTCTGATACTCCATGTTGATTATTTGGTACGGTTTCTAGATGCACTTCCTGATGTTTCCTTGAATTGAGCTTCAAGCTAGATGATTCCTCATGGCATATAGTTGCTCGATATTGATTGTTAGTTGCTCAATGTGGTCGTTTGAGCACAAAAGTCACTTGAATAGGAAAAAGCGAGAACATATCGCAGTGTTTGGCAACGTTAGCGTTATAACAAATTTAACTCTCTAGGCTTTAGATGAAGGTAACTTACAACACGGTAGACGACTCAGTCCAAGAACTGGTCAGGACGGACCTCAATGGATGGGCGTTCATTAAATACGATGGGTTTGTTTTTAGAGGGGTATACCAACCCATATTTGACAGAGCGGGGTACATTGTCGCCTATGAAGGGCTCGCTCGAATAACCGATATGAATGGGGCAGCCATCAGTCCAGAAGAATACCTAAGACCGATTCGACAAGATCACAAAAGCTTGCTGCTGTTTTTTCTCATTACAGGCAAGATCCACTTTATCAATTTCTCTAAGTTTTTTTCCGATAACGTCTCCCTTTTCGTTAACGCTCCTCCTAGTGTGTTTAATACATTAGGGAACATATCTGGCGCTATCGAACAATTATTGATACGCCTAAAAATATTGGGGATCCCACAAGAAAATGTGGTGTATGAAATTATGGAAGACAGCAATTCAGAAATGTCGTTAATGGCACAAGGTATTGAAAACTTAAAACAAGTCAATATCCGTGTCGCATTGGATGATTTTGGTTCAATGCACTGTGACATGGCTAGAGTGAAACGGCAACAAGTGGATATTGTGAAAATTGACAAAACGCTCATTCAAAATGCCGATGAAAACCGAGCTCAGCTTTTGGAAGTATTAGAATATTGTCGATCCAGAAACATCAAAACGGTGGCAGAAGGCATTGAAACAAAAGAACAAAAAGCAAGGATGATGGCATTAGGGGTAGATTACTTCCAAGGGTATCTTACTGGTCGGCCCATTTCCGCAAGAACCATTAGCATTAGGATGGCACTTTCTATTTGCTGAACGGAATGCAATAACTCCAGCCAATGTTATTTGTGTTGAAAATGCTTTTCCAAGATGAAGGAAAAAGCGGGCTCTGTTTTGATTGCGCTACGACTGAAGGGGCAATGCCAGTGAGCCAAAACGGGAACAGAGGTGGTTGAGCTGATCGGTGAAGTGTCAGTGCTTTCTTAGAAGACAAAGCGATTCTCACCAAGCCGATTGACATCATCAATGGCCTTGCAAGTACGGTCAGCAAAGCTAAAGTGCGTCTTCAGTGACGGTTATAAACGTTGCTTGTGATAAATGTCGCTTATGATAAACATTGCCTATAAAGGTCAACAGATCCTCATCAGAGCGATACAAGAAGTCGAAGCGTAACATGGTCTTTTTCACTGGATGATCGTCAATGTTTCGTTTCGTCTTCTGGTCGTAACCTATTATTTCTTATACTTATCCCCTTAACCCTTATTTGCGTAAGGTTGACCTGCTAATGATAATCATTATCATGTGCGCATCTTTACTACAATTAAGGTGTGGTTATGGCATCTCCTTCCGAAGGAACCGTTCATACTGACGGAACTGAGTCGTTCTCAATTGAGGACGCTCAATGGCAAGGCATTACATTAACTCCCGCTGCGGCGAAACGTGTACAGCAGCTTTCAATGGATGGAAAGGCCATTCATTTGTCGGTGAAATCTTCGGGTTGCACAGGCTACGCGTACGTTCTCGATCAAATTGATGAACCTCAGGACGGTGACCTTTCTTTTGAATCTCATGGTGCAACACTCTTTGTTGCGCTGAATGCGATGCCATTTCTGGATGGCACTGAAGTGGACTACGTTCGCGAGGGGTTGAATCAGACCTTTACCTATAAAAATCCTAACGTCAAAGCCGAGTGTGGCTGTGGTGAGAGCTTTGGTATTTAGCAAATGACGGCAATTGAAATTCAGCCTGAAGTCCAAAAGGCAATGAATAAGGAAGGATACAAAGAAGGGTTTTATACTCAGCTTGAAAACGACACCTTAGAAAAAGGCATTAATGAGGAAGTGGTTCGTGCCATTTCAGCCAAAAGGAATGAACCAGAGTGGATGTTAGCGTTCCGTTTGGAAGCCTATCGGCTTTGGAAAGAGATGGAAGAGCCGCATTGGCTGAAAGCGGAATACCCCTCTTTGGATTACCAAAACTACAGCTATTACTCTGCACCGAGCTGTGGCAAGTGTGAAGGAAGCGATCTTGAATCCGACGGTTCAAACGAATTTCTGACCAAAGAAGTCGAAGAGGCGTTTGACCAGTTAGGCGTGCCCGTTCGTGAAGGCTCCGAAGTGGCGGTGGATGCCATTTTCGATTCCGTTTCGGTCACCACAACGTACCGTGATGAGCTGAAAGAGCAGGGCATTATTTTCTGTTCATTCAGTGAAGCGATTCACGACTACCCAGAATTGGTTCGCCAGTATTTAGGCACGGTTGTCCCACCCAAAGATAACTTTTTTGCGGCGTTGAATGCCGCCGTCGCGTCTGATGGATCGTTTGTTTACATCCCGCCAGGGGTGCGTTGCCCGCGTGAGCTATCGACGTACTTTAGAATCAACCAAGCGAAGACCGGCCAGTTCGAGCGCACCATCCTAGTGGCGGATGAAGGCGCGTACGTGAGCTACATCGAAGGGTGTTCTGCGCCTGTGCGTGATACCTACCAGCTGCATGCAGCGGTGGTCGAAGTCATCATTCACAAAGACGCCGAAGTGAAATACTCCACAGTACAAAACTGGTTCTCTGGGGTGGAAGGTTCCAAAGGCGGGATCTTGAACTTCGTGACCAAGCGAGCGGTGTGCGAAGGCGCAAACAGTAAAATGTCTTGGACGCAGTCGGAAACAGGGTCTGCGATCACTTGGAAATACCCAAGCGTTATTCTGAAAGGGGACAACTCTGTTGGTGAGTTTTTCTCGGTGGCCTTAACCAATGGCGACCAAAAAGCCGATACGGGCACCAAGATGATCCACATTGGTAAGAACACCAAGTCGACCATCATTTCTAAAGGCATTTCAGCAGGTAAAAGTGAAAACAGTTACCGCGGTTTGGTGAAAGTATTGCCAAGTGCGGAAGGGGCTCGAAACTTTACCCAGTGTGATTCCATGTTGATTGGTGCCGATTGTGGCGCACATACGTTCCCTTACGTTGAAGTGAAAAATTCGACCGCACAGGTTGAGCATGAAGCAACGACATCTCGAATCGGTGAAGATCAGCTTTTTTATTGTGTGCAGCGAGGCATCAGTGAAGATGACGCCATTTCAATGATCGTAAACGGATTCTGTAAAGACGTCTTCTCAGAGCTGCCACTCGAATTTGCGATTGAAGCGCAAAAACTCCTTTCCATCAGTTTAGAACACAGCGTGGGCTAACCCAGTATGTTAGAAATTAAAAATTTAAAAGCCAGTGTTGAGGAGAATCAGATCCTTAACGGCATTAACCTCTCCATCAAACCGGGCGAAGTACACGCCATTATGGGTCCTAACGGTTCAGGCAAAAGTACCTTGTCTTCGACGCTGGCAGGAAAAGACGATTACGAAATCACGGATGGCGAAATCCTGTTCAAAGGCAAAGATCTCGCGGAGCTCGATCCCGATGAGCGTGCCGGTGAAGGTGTCTTTCTAGCGTTCCAATACCCTGTAGAAATTCCGGGTGTGAGCAACAAGTTGTTCCTAAAAACGGCACTGAACGGCATTCGTGAATACCGTGGTGAACCTGAATTGGATCGCTTCGATTTTGAAGACTTGCTCGAAGAAAAAGCCGCATTACTGAAAATGCCGGTTGATCTGCTTAACCGTTCTGTCAACGAAGGGTTTTCTGGCGGCGAGAAAAAACGCAACGACATCCTACAAATGGCGGTGTTAGAGCCACAGCTTTGCATTCTTGATGAGACGGATTCGGGTCTGGATATTGATGCCCTTAAAGCGGTGTCGGATGGCGTAAATGCCCTACGTGATGGCAACCGTTCTTTCATTGTGGTGACCCACTATCAGCGTATTTTGGATTACATCAAACCTGACTTTGTCCATGTTTTGTACAAAGGCAAAATTGTGAAATCTGGCGATCACACCTTGGCGAAAGAGTTAGAGGACAAAGGTTATGGTTGGATTATCGGAGAAGAGTAGAGATATGGCGTTAACGCGTCTTCGCGCTCTTGCGGGTCAGTCTTGTTGGCAAGAAAATAGCTGGCAGTCTTTGGCGCTTTGGGGGATCCCGAACGCCAAGCATGAAGACTGGAAGTACACACCTTTGGATGACTTCCTAGCGTTATCGCACCGCGCGCCAGCACAAAGCAGCATTGACAGCCTTTCATTTGAAAGCATCAGTATGAGTTTTGATTGCTACCGTTTGGTGTTCTTCGATGGACAGTTGGTATCGGAAGTGTCTGACGACATCCCGAATACCGTGATAAAAGCGATCAACGAACTGGATGACTCGGCGCAGCACCTACTTTCAAGCAACATCAATCAAGAAGCCTTCTCAGCCCTGACGGACGCAACGGCCACCGCCGGAATTTATGTTCAAGTGGGCAACGATACTCAGCTTGATAAACCGATTTATCTGTTTCACCTGAACTCGGGCGGTGAAGGCGAGCTGTGCAGCTACCGACACCACATCGAGATTAGCCGATTAGCGGAATGCCATGTGTACGAACACCACGTGTCTCTGAAGCAAGGTGGCGGCGTGACGTGTTCAAGGCTGACGGCGAATGTCAGTGATGGCGCAAACTTCAAGCACATTAAGGTAATTGAAGAAAGTGCCGAGCAGCATCACTTTGGTCACAACGACATCACCTTGTATCGCGACAGCCGTGCGACGAGCCATACTTTTTTGCTGGAAGGTAAATTGGTTAGGCATCACACCAGTGGCCTCTTGAAAGGGCAAGGCGGTGAAGTGGAAATGAACAGTTTAACCTTGCCGAAAGCGGATCAGGTGTTGGACACCAGAACGTATCTTCGCCACCAAGCAGCGCATTGCAATAGCCATCAAACCCATAAAGTGATTGGTAAAGACAACGGTGTTGGCGTCTTTAACGGCATGATTTATGTCGATAAAGGCGCCATTAAAACCGACGGTCAGATGGACAATCACAATCTGCTTCTAAGTGAAAAAGCGCAGATCAACAGCAAGCCACAGCTCGAAATCTACGCCGATGACGTGAAATGCAGCCACGGTGCCACCACGGGGCAAATCGACCAGAGCCAAGTGTTTTACCTTCAGGCTCGCGGCATTCCTAAAGCCAAAGCAGAGAAAATGATCACCTTTGCCTTTGCAGGTGAATTGACCGATGCCATTGAAAATGAAAACGTTCGCAAACACATCATTCGTCGTATTGAGCAAAAATTGGATCGGTCATGAGCACGGAATTCACCCAAGATACCAGCCCATGGCGCAAAGACTTCCCAACGCTGGAACAGAACATCGACGGCAAACCGTTGGTGTATCTTGATTCGGCAGCCAGTGCCCAAACGCCCAACCAAGTGATTGACCGAATGTCTCGATTCTATCGGGACGAATATGCGTCGGTTCATCGCGGGGTGCACCAACTCAGCGCCAATGCCACAGATAATATGGAACAGGCTCGCGACAAAGCTCGTGCTTTTCTTGGTGCGCAATCTCGTGATGAAATCGTGTTCACTAAAGGCACAACGGAAGCCATTAATTTGGTGGCCAACGGCTTTTTGAAACCGCTATTGCGCCGCAAGGGTACGCAGCCGAGTGAGATTGTGATTTCTAACTTGGAGCATCACGCCAACATCGTGCCTTGGCAAATGTTGGCAGAGCAGTTCAATTTAACCGTGAAGGTTTGGGAAGCCAATGAACGCGGAGAGCTCGACATCGCGGCATTGGAGTCGCTGCTGACGGAAGACACTGTGCTGGTGGCCGTGGCACACATCTCGAATGTACTCGGTTCGAGAACGCCCATTGAAGCCGTCACGACGTTGGCGCACAAAAACGGCATTCCGGTGTTACTAGATGGCGCACAAGCCGTCATGCATGAAGCCGTGAACGTCGAAGCATTGGGCTGTGACTTCTACGTTTTCTCTGCCCATAAGCTTTACGGCCCGACTGGCGTTGGTGTTCTGTACGGCAAGAAGACGTTGTTGGATGCGATGGAGCCGTGGGAAGGGGGCGGCGCGATGATCGACAAGGTCTGCCTTCCATCGGGGACGACGTTCAATCAAGCCCCTTGGAAATTGGAAGCGGGTACGCCGAACATTGCCGGCATTCTGGGGTTAGGTGAAGCCATTGATTATGTTCAAGAGGCGGGGTTGGATGCCATTGCCAAGCATGAAAACGAATTAATGGATTACGCATTAACGCAATTGGCAAGCGTTGAAAACATTCAAATTTACGGTAACCCGAGCCATCGTGCAGGGGTGATTCCGTTCAATTTAGGCCATCATCATGCTTACGATGTGGGGACGTTTTTAGACCGATATGGCATCGCCATTCGCACGGGTCATCATTGCGCCATGCCCCTTCTCGCGTCAATGAATCTATCTGCGGTATGCCGTGCATCCATTGCCATGTATACAACACGCGACGATATTGATGCCCTCATAGCTGGGCTTAAACGAATCCATCTTTTGTTAGGATAAAACATGACGCCAGAAAAGCTCGTGAAGAACTTTCACCGTTGTCAGGATTGGGAAGAGCGCTACCTGTACATTATTGAACTGGGGGATCGCCTGAACACCCTATCGGACGACAAACGCACAGACGACTATGTGATTAAAGGGTGCCAAAGCCAAGTTTGGCTCGATCAAGTGCAAGACGAAAAGGGCGCGTTCCATTTTTTTGGCGACAGCGACGCCGCCATCGTGAAAGGGCTCATCGCCGTAACGGTGATTGCGTTTGAAGGCAAAACATCGAAGGAAATTTTAGACTTCGATATCAACCAATGGTTTGAGGCGCTTGAACTGCACAAGCACATCACACCCACCCGTTCTCAAGGGTTGTCTGCCATGGTTGCCAGCATCCAAAAAACCGCTGAAATGTATTCTTAACCCCCTCGGTCTTATTCCCAAATAATATAGCCATTACCTGCTCCAAATCTCGGGGCGGGTAATGCCTTATCTTGGTCAGCAGACCCTAACCCTAGTTCTCTCATTTGTTCTCGTTCATAGTGCGAGTGCGTTATGATCGTATTCCTTTCATATGGGCTATAACAAAACAAACAGAGCTCCGACACGAGGTATCCAACATGTTGAATTGGCAAAGTGTGATTGAATATGCAAACAACGGCAATCTGAAACCAGACAGAGTGATCCACAAACCGGAATCGGAATGGAAAGCGCAGCTGACGGCTGAAGAGTTTCGGATCACTCGGCAAAAAGGCACCGAAAGGGCATTCAGCAGTGAATCGTGCAGTTTGTTTGAGCCTGGGATATACCATTGCGTGTGCTGCGATACCGCGCTATTTGATGGCAGCGTGAAGTTTGAATCGGGTTCTGGCTGGCCATCGTTTACTCAGCCAATCAAAGCCAACGCCATTGCTTATCATATGGATGAAACTCATGGTATGCGCCGCATTGAAACCACCTGCAATGCCTGTGATGCGCATTTGGGGCATGTGTTCCCTGATGGTCCGCCTCCCAGTGGGCTGCGTTATTGCATGAACGCCGTCGCGTTAAAGAAAGCGGAATAAGAGAGGTAACTACTATGACTAGGTCAGTAGCAACATTTGGCGGTGGCTGCTTTTGGTGTACCGAAGCGCTCTTCCAACAAGTCCGTGGTGTTCAGTCGGTCACCAGTGGCTACAGCGGCGGGCACACCAAAAACCCTGCATACCGCGAAGTGTGCAATGGCACAACCGGGCATGCCGAGGTGGTGCAAATTGAGTTTGATTCCGATGAAGTCAGCTTTGCAGACTTAGTTGACATTCACTTAACCACTCATAATCCAACCACGCCGAATCGCCAAGGGGCAGACAGAGGCACCCAATACCGCAGTATCATTCTGACTCATGACGATGAACAAGAGGCAACCGCCAGAGCCGTGATAACCACGTTGTCACCGGAATTTGAACACCCAATAGTGACTGAAATAGTACCTTATGAGCAGTTCTATAAAGCGGAAGAAAAACACCAAAACTATTACCGTGCTCACCCTGAAGGTCGGTATTGCCAAATGGTGATTTCCCCCAAGCTCAATAAATTTAGGGCATCTCATGGCGATAAAATGAGATAGCAACAAAACGAGATAAAAACACAAAAACGCCTCCTCACTTCAATGAGGGGGCGTTTTCCATTTTGCTTTGAGTTGCGTTGAGTTGTACGGCGGTGAGTGGGTGCTTACTGATGGCTTTTCAGTAAGCCATACACTGCGTGATCAACGACTCGCCCATTGAGGTTTTCATTGCGCGTGATAACGCCTTCTAATGTCATGCCTAGTCTTTCTGCAACCGCGCGGCTTGCTCGATTGTCTACGGCCGCACGCAGTTGGGCTTTCTCTAATTTCAATTCTTCAAAAATGATGTCTAACAGGGCAAGGCATGCACGGGTAACGATCCCGTTTCCTTGAGCAGACGCTTCAAGCCAATAACCAATTTCAGCGCGGCTCAAATTGTGGTCAATCGAATTGAGCGAAGCGGCACCCACCAAATTGCCTTTATAAATAATGACGCAGGTCAGCGATTTGCCTTCCGCGTAGTGCTGTAAAGACGTGCGAATAAAACTCAAAAAAGCGTCTTCGTTATCGCAATGTGGCGGCCACGCTAGCCATTGAGAGAGATAGTCTAAATTATCGTTGCGAATTCTTAGAAAATCCTTGGCAAATGAGGGCTGTACCAGTGCCAGCTGGATTTCATCGTCAATCTTTTTTGTGAACATTACCGTCGTTCTCTCATTCTGCATTTCTACCCAAAAACACCATACCTTTCGGGATTCCAGTAGGCAATTTAGAGATTTTCTTTTCATCTTTCAAGGCGGAACAAAATCATCCTTAACTATCATAATGATACTTTTAGTCTCATTTTTATCTTTACAATGTCGTTTGTTTCGCTCTAATATTAAAAACGATACAAAAAGTATCACTGAGTGGTATTTGTGTTTGACTAACTCAGCAGGCTAAAAACGAAGGGCAAGAGATAAGGATGTAAAAATGAGCAATCAGGTTCAACTTCCAAGGGTTATGGAGATCGGGGCGGGTGCCAGCCAGAAAATAGCGGAGGTCTTGACCGGTTTTGGTTGTAAAGCCCCCTTGTTGGTGACGGACAACGTTATGGTGTCGTTGGGTTATCCAGACAAAATCATTCAGTCTCTGTCACAGGCAGGGATGGACTGCGCGGTGTTTTCCGATACCGTGCCTGAACCAACCGTGTCTTCTATATCGCAAGGTGTCGATGTTTTTCGACAGGGTCAGTACGACGCCATTATCGCGTTAGGCGGCGGCAGCCCTATTGATTCCGCGAAAGCCATCAACATTTTGGGCACACACGGCGGCGCGATGCGCGATTACAAGTTTCCTCGCGTGGTAACAGAAGCGGGTGTCCCGTTAATTGCGATTCCGACAACCGCTGGAACGGGATCGGAGGTGACACGATTCACCATCATCACCGATGATGAAGCCGACGAGAAAATGTTGTGCCTTGGGCTAGGTTTTATGCCTGATGCCGCTTTGGTGGATTATGAGTTGACCTCCAGTGTACCTCCAAGGGTGACGGCGGATACGGGAATCGACGCCCTCACTCACGCAATCGAAGCGTACGTGAGCCAAAAAGCGAATTTGTTTAGCGATGCGCAGGCGACAGCGGCCATGAGGCTGATTGCCCCCAACTTAAGAAAAGCGTATCACGAGCCGAATAACCATGAAGCAAGAGAAGCCATGATGCTGGGCTCGACGCTGGCGGGCATGGCCTTTTCCGCTGCTTCTGTGGCACTCGTGCATGGGATGAGTCGCCCAATTGGCGCGTTTTTCCATGTACCTCATGGCTTATCGAATGCAATGCTTTTGCCTGCCATTACCCAGTTTTCTATCCCTAGTGCGAAATCGCGCTACGCGGATTGTGCTCGACATATGGGCATTGTGTTGCAAGAAGCCAGTGATGACGTGGCATGCCATTCACTCGTGCAAGAACTTATTGCGATTAACCAAGAATTGTCTGTGCCGACCATGTCTGAGTTTGGTATCGACAAAGAACAGTATTTTTCACTTTGCGAGGTGATGGCGGAGCAAGCACTGGCGTCTGGATCACCAGGAAATAACCCTAGAGTACCAAGCCAGCAAGAAATCGTCGGACTTTATCATCAGTTATGGGCATAAGGAGATCCCAATGGAACGTATCGGACATTTTATTAATAACAATATTGTTGAATCCCAAGGTTCAGATTTAGCGAAAGTCACCAACCCAGCAACGGGCGAACACATACTTGACGTAGCGCTGGCTTCTGTTCAAACAACCGAGCAAGCGGTTGAAGCCGCGGCCGCAGCCTTCCCTGCGTGGTCGAAAACACCGTCGGTGGTGAGAGCGCGTGTGATGTTTAAATTCAAAGCGCTGGTCGAAACGCACCGTAATGAATTGGCTCAAATCATCACAGAGCAACACGGAAAAGTCCTGAGCGATGCGCAAGGGGAGATCACTCGCGGGCTGGAAGTGGTCGAATTTGCTTGCGGTATTCCGCATGCACAAAAAGGCGAGCACTCGTTGAATGTTGGTCGTCAGGTAGACTCGCACTCCATGATGCAGCCATTGGGGGTATGTGCCGGTATTACGCCCTTCAACTTCCCCGTAATGGTACCGATGTGGATGTTTCCCATTGCGATCGCCTGTGGAAACACGTTTGTGCTGAAACCATCAGAGAAAAACCCCACGCCCGCGATGTTTTTGGCGGAATTGCTTAAACAAGCTGGATTGCCCGACGGTGTGTTCAATGTGGTGAATGGCGATAAAACCGCTGTGGATGTGCTGCTGACTCATCCTGACGTACAGGCGGTCAGTTTTGTTGGTTCAACCCCCATTGCGGAATACATTTATTCTACGGCTTCTGCGCATGGGAAACGTAGCCAAGCACTGGGAGGGGCGAAGAACCACATGGTGGTGATGCCAGATGCAGACACCCAGCAAGTCACCAATGCACTCATGGGGGCGGCGTATGGGTCTGCCGGTGAGCGTTGTATGGCGATCTCGGTTGCCGTGTGTGTGGGGGAAGAAGCCGCCCAAAACACCATTGAATCGTTATTATTGGCCATATCTGAACTCAAAGTGGGCCCTGGTGATAGAGCCGATGAGCCGGATATGGGACCGGTGATCAGCCAAGCACACAAAGACAAAGTGGTTGGGTATATCAATAAAGGGGTGGAAGAAGGGGCGACATTGCTTGTGGATGGCCGAAATTATCAGGTTGAAGGGGCAGAAAGCGGCTTCTTTGTCGGGCCGACTTTGTTTGACCGAGTGACCCCTGATATGACCATTTACCAAGAAGAAATCTTCGGTCCTGTTTTGTCGGTGGTGCGTGTGGATACGCTAGAAGAGGCCATTAAACTGATCAACGATCACGAATACGGTAACGGTACGGCAATCTTTACTGAAAGTGGCAGAGCGGCTCGTCTGTTCCAAGAAAACGTATTGGTTGGCATGATTGGCGTGAACGTGCCGATTCCTGTTCCGATGGCGTTTCACTGCTTTGGTGGTTGGAAACGCTCCATCTTTGGACCACTGAATATGCATGGTCCGGATGGTATTCGCTTCTTTACCCGAATGAAAACGGTGACTTCACGTTGGCCTGAATCGGATGGCTTGCGTGCAGAGTTTTCGATGCCAACGATGAAATAAAGAAATAAAGAAATAAAGAAATAAAGAAATAAAGAAATAAAGAAATAAAGAAATAAAGAAGGAAAGCCTACCCAAGTAGTGTGACGTTATCTTCAGAAAATTATTCTGGCGTGACAGCTGCTTGGGCTGCTTTTTATCTTGAGGTAGATTGTGTATATACTGCTTCTATAACGAAAAAACGTATCAGGGCACTATGACGACCAGTAATAAACGTGAAAAAGGTTCTACCATCCTCCGTGTGTTAGAAATCCTGCAAGAAGTGGCTTCCAGCGAGCAACCGCTATCACCTACCGAAGTTGGGGTAAGGCTGGATATCCCCAAGCCTACGTCTCACCGAATCGTCAATACGTTACTCAAAGAAGGGTGGTTATACACCGATCTGAAAGGCCAGCTTGTACCCGGTGATCATTTTCATAATATCGCTCTGAACGTTCTGCATACCAGTGTTCATAAAACGCATTGGCGCGCCATCCTTGAACGGGTTGCAAAAGAGTTGGATGAAACTTGTGGCATCGCCATTCCCGATGGCACGGAAATGATCTATTTCGACAGAGTGGAATGCGAATACCCCTTAAGAGTGCACATTCCCGTAGGAACCCGAGTACCTGCTTGGTGTTCATCCAGTGGGAAACTTTACCTAAGTAGCCTTCCCGAAGCACGTCGCCGTGCCATGTTCAAGCAGTTCGATCTCAACCCGATGGGGAAAAACTCCATTTTGGATCCAGACGCGTTAGAGCAATCTTTGCTCGGAATTCATCAAACCCAGATTGGTATTGATAATGAAGAGTTTATAGATGGTATGAATGCGATATCGGTGCCCATTAAACGTTCTGATGGTCGCCTTATTGCTTGCTTGTTTTGCCATGCCCCGATTGCTCGTAAAACGCTCGACCATCTGATTTCCTCTGTCGACAAACTCCGCAAAGCCGCTCAAGAAATTGAATCGGTGCTCGCGGTATTGGAAAAGCCTTCTGTATGCGAAAAGTCTTAAGTATGTAAAAAGCCTTAAGTATGTGGAAAGCCTTAATGAAGCGCGTATGGTGACCTGCCAACCGTAATGATCAAGGGGCAACATTCCCCGAAGCATGAAAATGATAAGGGGCATTTGAATGCCCCTTATGGTTTATGGACGGTTCAAAAATTGAGTGGAAATCTTAAAACACATAAGCATCGTTCAAACTGAAGCCAATCGAAATCGGGTCTCCAATCTGGTGGTTGTTCGACGTGTTGGTCACGATGTTGATGCTGGTGCCATCTGGTGCTTTGGCAATTAAGATTTTTTCTCTGCCTAAGTTTTCGACGCCGTATACTTCCCCTTTTATTGCATCGGGATCATCTGTGACGCACAAATGGTGACCTCTGATACCGAGTTCACAGTTTGATTGGTCACTCAAATGATCAAATTTGGTGTCATTTGTGACATCAATTTTGAGTTGATTGCCATGAAAGTAACGTTTCCCCCCTTCCTCTCGTAACTGCCCTTGGAAGAAATTCATGGGGGGCGAACCAATGAATTGAGCGACAAAGCGAGATGCAGGGTGGTTATAGATTTCAGTCGGCGTGCCCACTTGCTCTATATTTCCTTCGTTCATCACAACCACCAGATCGCCCATGGTCATGGCTTCTACTTGGTCGTGAGTCACAAAGATAGTCGTCACATTAAGTTTCTTTTGGAGATGCACTAATTCTGAGCGCAATACTTGCCTGAGTGATGCGTCCAGTGCGGCTAAGGGTTCGTCCATCAAAAAAACGGCGGGGCTACGAACAATGGCTTTTGCCATTGCGACCCTTTGCCTTTCGCCACCAGACAGCTGGGCAGGCTTCTTATCTAATAATTTGCCTATTTCCAGAATGTCTACGGCGTGCACAATGCGCTCTTCCATTGTTTTTTCGGTTATATCTATGTTTCTTAAACTCATTTTTATGTTATCTCGAGCAGTAAGATGGGGATATAACAAAGACGATTGAAAGACCATGGCAATGTCGCGTTGGTGTGGAGGTAGCTGTGTAACATCTTGCCCTTGGATCTGTATTGTGCCCCCCGAAGGCAGTTCTAGCCCTGCGATACAGTTGAGAGTGGTGGATTTTCCACACCCTGATGGACCTAAAAATACACAGAACGTACCATCGGGAATATCGAGGTCGATTCCCTTCACTGCCGTTTTACCATCGTATTTCTTGATGAGCTGTTTTAATTGAATTCCTGACATTGGTACTTCCTTAAATTGGGTCCACGATGTTCATTTCAGTGATATGCCGTTGTAGAAAATAGACCACCAACACCGCGGGTAAAATCGTAATCCATATTGCTGCTGCCATGTGGCTGGGTTGAGGCTGCTGAAATAGAAAGCCAGAAACAGCAGCGGGCAGCGTGGTAGCAGGGGTGCCGTTGGCTAAAATCGTCGCAAAGACAAATTCGTTCCACGAAAACAGAAAGGCAATAACGGCGGCGACTGCAATCCCGCTTTTTGACAAAGGAATGATGATTTTTATAAAGGTACCTAAGCGAGAAAACCCATCGATTCTGGCTAGCTTCTCTACTTGCGGTAAATTGCGGAAATAGCCAATCAGCATCCAAGTCACGAAGGGAATGGTGATCGTGAGCGTAACAATCACTAAGCCAGTTTTGGTGCCTGTTAACCCAAGTTTGGTGAACATCACGTAAAAGGGAATCAAGGTTGAAACCGGCGGAATGGCGACAGAGAGCAATACGGCCATCAAGAGCGGGGTTTTAAACCGAAATTCCAATCGCGCGAATACGTACGCTAAAGGGATAACAACGATCAGTGTGATGATCATGCTCCAGAAAGAAACCACCGCACTGTTCCAGAGCCCAGCTAAGATTTGATTTGCCTGCCCTGAGGCTTTAATTACGGTTCCGTCTGGCATGGTGTAATCCAAGCCAATCACATTGTAGAACGACGCGACATTGATGCTCTCGGGGAAAAACGGGGGTGGATACGCAGCAATTTCTGCGGGCGTTAAAAAGGCATATTTTAAGAGCCAATATAATGGGAATATGCTCCAGATAACCGCAATTACGATCGATATCCATTTATGAATTGAAAACCGGCTCATGCACGTTCCTCCCTGACTCCCCAAATGGCATATAAAAGAAGGGTTGAACCCACAATCAGAAAGAGTAAGAAGAAGGACATGGCGCTTCCGTACCCCAGTTGCAGCTGCTTAAAGCTAATGTCGTAGAGCAAGAACGGCAAAACGGTTGATGTATCCCCTGGTCCCCCTCGACTGAGCATATAAATGAAATCAAACATCTTTAAGCTCAGCACGGTACAAATACAGGTAAACACAAACAGCGTGAACCTGAGTGGGGGTAACGTAACGTGAATGAACGTTTGCAGCGGGTTGAACCGATCAATCGAGGCTAATCCGTATAAACTTTTAGGTATAGTCTTTAAATTAGCGAGCAGGAAAAAAGCGACGAGGGGAGCCATGTTCCACGCAGCGCCTAGAGCCAGCACCTCTATTACCCAATCTCGGCTGATGAAATTAATGGGTTCATCCCCTCCAAACATAAAGGACAAGGAGGTCGCGACACCGGATTGCCCACGCGCTAAATAAAACCACATTACCCCTGTACCGTATAGAGATACTGCCCAAGGCATCATGATTAAAGTGCGAAGCAGGTTACTCATTCTTTTTACTGAGTTCATCACCATAGCGAGACCAAGCCCCGCAGCGAGGGTGAGCACCACGACTTCTAAAGCAAACCGAATGGATACCCCTGTAGCATGCCAGAACTCGCTGGATTGCAAAACGTTAGAAAAATTGTCCAGCCCGACAAACTGAGACCGCATTTTTCCAAATAAGAATTGCACATCGTGGAGGCTAAGCCATACGGCATACCCCATGGGATAGGCCATAATGACTAACAAAAACAGTAATACGGGTAAGGTCAGCAACAAGGCAAATTGCAGGTTGGACAGCTCCGTTGTTTTTGTTGATTTATTGCTGTTCATGAAAGTGTTCCTTAGAGTGCGGTCAGCCTTGACCGCACTAAAATATTAGATTCCGTATTTCTTATTTAATTTTTCTATTTGCTTGCGCATGTCAGCGAGTGTTTCGTCGACGGGTTGGTCATCCAAAAGGAACTGACTGAGGCGCTTGCGTAGCCAGGAATTAAATTCTTCTGCCCACAGCACTTTCCACACTCCATTTGGGTTGGGTGTTTTTGCGTATAGATCAACCATGTTTTGGTAATCGGATTCGCTTGCTAAAAACCCTTTCATGGCGGCTTGAGTTTCAGCGCTTTCCATCACAGGTTTGTAAGCAGAAAACAGCATGGATTCGTTCATCCAGCGTTGCGCAACGTAGAATTTGTCGTCTTGGTTTTTGTAGCCATACCACGACCAAAAATCCTTTGTTTGTGATTCTTGCTTCGCGCTGCGTTCACGATTGGTGGCTAAGTAAAGAGCGCTATCAAGCAAGCCCCAGCTTTGTCCTTGATACGGTAAGAAGCTCACGTTACCAGCCATTGACGAGAATTGAGGATTATTAAAATACGCGATGTTATAGGCAGCTTGTGCTGAGTAGAGGTATCGTCCCGAGGCAAAGCCATCCACAATGCCCGATTCGGTATAACTTAACACTTCTTCTGGTACCGCCCCCGATTTCCATAGCGCTTTCCAGTCTCGCAAGGTTTCTGCCGCGACCCCATCTGAGGAGAGATTCGGTTTCTTTGTTTTGGGATCGATCAAGTACTCTCCACGGTTTAATACTTCCCAAATAAAGGCCCAAGAAATGCCATAAAATTCGTTGAACCAGTGTGGTAAATAAACCCCTTTCACCCCTTTTTCATGAAGTGAGATCACTTGGTCATAAAACTCGTCCCAATTTTTCGGGTAGTCTTTTTCGCTTAGGCCAAGCTCTTTCAATTTGATTTTGTTAACGGCAACAAGCCCACGAACGGAAAGGAAGTAGGAAAGACCAAGCAATTTCCCATCGTACGTCCATGCGTCTAACACGTTGGGGTAAATGTCTTTCTTTATGGCTTCAAACTCATCCAGTTCATTCACGGTCTTAAGCCAGCCTGCCTCATAAAACCGAACGGCTGTCGGAGGGTTAGCGTAAAGGATGTCGAGTTTGTCTTTTGCGATCAGAGATTTTTCCATAAGTGCAGGGTAATCACCCGTGACCGTGGCGTAATCTACGTTAGCTTTGTTGATTTTATTAAACGTATCTACATTGTCTTGAACAATTTCGGGCTTATATTGCCAACCTCGGAAATACGTTTCGTCATCAGCAATACTGTATCCGCTTGCCATTGCCAGAAGTGTGCTGGCAAGCCATGTTTTTGTCCTAATCATGATATACCTCGTCCTTATATACTTAGTCTCGTAACGTCTATGTTGCGAAATGTTGTTCGGAAAAGTGCTCCGAAATTGTTTCGAAAATCAGCCCATGTAAACACCGCCAGTCACGTTGACTGCCTGACCTGTCATGAACGCTGAAGCCTCCGAAAGAAGAAAAGCGACAACCTTGGAGACGTCTTGTGGTTTTTCCAATCGACCTAAAGGTGTTTGTTGAATGTATTCATCAATAACCGCTTTAGGTTCCATCTCTCTTAGTGTTGCTTCCCAACGTATTTCTCTTTCCTGCATTCCTGTTTCCACAAAGCCAGGGCAGACGGCATTGACGCGAATGCCGTGCTTTGCCCATTCCCGTGCACTTGCCTGTGTCCACCCGACTACCGCAAACTTACTTGCCGAGTAATGCGCGAGTAAGGGCGCACCGACTTTAGCCGCTAATGAAGCCGTATTCACAATGATTCCCGGCTTCTTCTGGCTGATCCAATGGCGTGCCGCCATTTGGTTGGTAAGGAAAACGCCTTTGGTATTAACGTTAAAGTTGGCGTCCCATTCTTCATCGGTGAGCGCGGTGGCATGATTCATGGTTGATATGCCGGCATTGGCAATTAGAAAATCGAACGATTCAAACATTTCAAACATTTCATCAAACCCAGAGACAACAGATTGTCGCTGCGATACATCCATATAACAGGTGTGCGCGCGACCTTTGTTTGTCTTGTTGAGTCGATTTACAGCTTGTTTTGCGGTTGATTGATCGATATCTGCAATCATTACATCGACATTTTGTTCGATAAGTTCATGTGCAATTGCGTAACCAATTCCGTGACACCCACCTGTGATTAATGCCTTTTTTCCTTTTAAATCATTGTGATATGAAGGCATCTTATGTGCTCCTTATCGATATTTGCATTATGTTGATTTGAAACTTAGGATTAACATTCAACCATTATTTTCAACAAATCAAACTTTTTTTTGATAAATTTGTTGATATGTGAACGAGGTTTGATTAAATTACAAACAAAACGAACATTAATTAAATGATGAGTGTTCGCTAGGTGAACAGGAGATCAGCTTGACAACCCCAAGCCAAAACGAAAAAAGAAAAACAGTGAGTACGCGCCATGAAAAGATTCTAGATATTGTTCGGCAGCGTGGCTTTGTGTCGGTTAATGATCTCGCTGATCATTTAAAAGTCTCTGACATGACAGTAAGGAGAGATCTGGTTCAGTTAGACAACGACGGTTTGTTGATGCGTACACACGGTGGTGCGATGACGCTAGAAGAGGAGTCCCAAGTTGCGGTTGATATTATCGAGCCGGATTTTTCATTGCGCATGAACAAGAACCAAACTCAAAAAGTCAAAATTGCAAAATTGGCACGTGAATTGGTTTTTCCTAATGCGACAGTGGCATTGGATGTCGGGACTACCGCCAGCTTGTTGGCTAAAGAGTTGAGTACGCTAGAGGGCATTAAGCTGTTTACCAACAACTTGCATGCTGCTATTGCCTTAGCGCCAGCGACTTACCCCGTTTATCTATCAGGGGGGCAAATGAGAACGCCAGAGCTCTCAATCAATGGGCCATTAGCGACTCAGCAAATCCGAAACTTTCGATTTGATATCGCCTTTATCGGGGTATCGGGGATAAACCCAGCAGGGATATTTGATTACAGCATTGAGGATTCAGAGACCAAATGTCTTTATATGGAGAATGCTCAAGAAGTCATCGTCCTATGCGATTCATCTAAGTTTGGTCATATCTCGGTCGTTCACATTGGCACGCTTGAAAACATCAGTGGAATTGTGACGGATAAAATGCCAACGGGGGCTTTGTTAGAAGCGCTGCAAGCCGCCAATGTCAATATTATTTGTGCAGACAGAGACTAAGTAGTATTCGTGCAGACAGACACGCAGCACCGTTGCTAGTGCGGCACCGTTGTTAAACAAAAACACCGTTGCCAGTAAAAAAAAAACACTATTGCTAAAAACCATAATTGCTAATAAACACAGTTGCTAATAAACCAAGGAAGGATTGAATAATGGCATACGTAATTGGATTGGATATCGGGACCACATCAACGATTGGTTTACTCATTAAACCTGGAGAGCCTAGTTTCCGATATACCGCTTCTCGTGCTGTCAGTTTCTATTCTGAACACTCTGGTTGGGCAGAAGAAAACCCCATGCAATGGTGGGAAAATGTTTGCAGCATTTGCCAAGAGTTGCTTGAAGCGTCTGGGATTCGAAGCAGTGAAATTACCAGTGTTGGGGTGACGGGCATGTTACCTGCTGTGGTGTTGTTAGACCAAAATGAGCAGTTAATACGACGATCCATTCAGCAAAGCGATGGGCGGTGCCAAGAGCAAGTGGTCGCGATCAAAGAAGAGATAGACGAACGAGATTTCCTTTTGAAGTCCGGAAATGGCATTAATCAGCAACTTGTTGCCGCCAAGCTCAGATGGTTAGAACAGCACGAACCCGATCATTTTTCACGCATTAATACCGTATTTGGCTCCTACGACTACATCAATTGGCGGTTAACGCAGAAAAAGGCGGTTGATCGGAATTGGGCGCTAGAGGCAGGGTTTATCGATGTCTATACAGGTCAACTTTGCCCAGACTTGATTCGGCTAGCGCATGTTGAACCGAATGTTGTTCCTGAACTGTCTCTGTCCCATGAGATGTTAGGAACGATCAGCCGATGTGCCGCCGAGCAAACAGGTTTGTGCGAAGGAACAATGGTGGTCGGCGGCAGTGCCGATCATATTGCGTCAGCTTATGGTGCGGGCGTTCATCAGCCCGGAGACGTGTTGCTCAAGTTTGGCGGCTCTGTTGATGTTCTTATTTCGAGTGATACCGCCGTCCCAGACGAAAGGATGTATCTGGATTACCACCTACTTCCTGGTCTTTATATGCCCAATGGCTGTATGGCTTCTGGCGGTTCAGGCCTTAACTGGTTTGTCCGAGAATTCGCAAAATATGAAGCTCAGTTGGCGGAACGAAAAAAAGTCACGCCGCATGCATTTTTGGATTCATTAAGCGAGGAAGTGCCCGCAGGCTGCGAAGGTGTGTACGCCTTACCGTATTTATTAGGGGAAAAGACACCGATTCATGATCCGCTGGCTAGGGGCGTTTTTTCTGGGTTGAGTCTAAACCATGGTGTACCTCATCTGTGGCGTGCGCTATTGGAGAGTTTTGCCTACGCGATTCGTCACCATATTGAAGTCTTTCAAGACATGGGCTTCTCGACACAACGATTTTGGGTATCCGATGGCGGTTCAAATAGCGAGTTTTGGATGCAAATCGTATCGGATGTTATCCAGCAACCACTTCAAACGTTAGAAGGGCACCCTGGCTCATGCTTAGGGGCGGCTTGGATGGCTGCGGTAGGCTGTGGACTGAGCTCGGATTTTACGGCCGTTTCTGATTACGTCTCCTACTCAAAAAAGATAGAGCCGAACGCTCAAAACCACTTGGTTTACCAACAAGGTTATGAGTCTTACAAGGCGTTATATCAGCAGTTACAACCCATTTTTTCAGCATGGGGGCAACATGATTAAAGCTATTGCTTGGGACATTGATGGCACGCTGATAGACAGCGAGCCAATGCACTACAAAGCGCTGGTTCAGGTTTGTACTGAGCTGGATATCGACATTGCCATGTTTGATGAACATGAATTTATCGGCGTGCATATGGAAGATGTATGGCAAGCCATTCTGCCTTATGTTCCTACGGGTGTTACGTATTCCATTTGGCTGGCTCAAATCAATGAGTATTACATCGCGCACTGGGATGCGCTCACACCAGTGAGTGGAGCCAAAGAGGTGGTAACAAACATCGCCAATCTGGGGATTCAGCAGGTGTGCGTATCCAATTCATGCCGTGAAGTTGTGGATGCCAATTTAAAGGCTCTGGGCGTTGGTCACTTAATCCAGTTTTCACTTAGCCTAAATGATGTAGCAAGAGGCAAACCCGATCCACTTCCCTATATTCAAGCCTCTCAAAAACTGGGTATTTCGACGGATCAAGTGTTGATCATTGAAGACAGTCACTCGGGGATTGTGTCTGGCTTTCAATCTGGTGGCCGTGTCGTTCAGCTTAGGTCAGCGTCTTTCGATGCGCACCAAAATGCGCGTTATCACGTGGAAGAGTTGTCTTCGATTCTGACAATCATTCAAGAGGTCAATCACGGAGGTGACCATGCTGTATCAAATTGATCCTGAGAAGGATCTTATGTTTGCCAGAGAATTCTTGGACAAACCTTTGGGCTCGCCCAGCCCGGGTTTAAGCCGCGTTCTTAACCGCTTGCGGTATGACCCAACGGGGCATCAACTGTTTATTTTTACCAAAGTCCCCTTTAAGGAATTTGTTTTGGCTGAAATGCCGCCAGAGCGCGAGAAACCCTTGGTGTTTATGGAAGAATTTCAATTCTCCTCGATAGAGGAAGCCGAGGTTGAGCTGTTCAAAATGAGATGGAAAGCGCTGACCGGAAAGGATCTGGATGCGCAGTTAAGCGAATAGGTTATGAGCGCCCTAACAACAAAGATAGGAAATCAGACATGTTAAATATACTGGCTTATCCCAGCGTCTATTCGGCGTCACCTGGGGAGAGTATTGAGTTCAAAATATCGTCAGAAGATGGCAGTGACGTAACGGCGCAGTTGGTTGAGGTTCGCCATGGCGATTGCAACCCTGAAGGTCCCGGAGTTCAGTTCAAGCCAGTATCGTCGGATATTGACGGAACTTACCCAGTCAAAAAGCAAACGATAGACGCGGGTTCCTATGGGGTAACGGAGCCTATTCCTCATCTCCTTTCCGAAAGTACCCTCACCATTTCTGCCATGATTTGGCCGACTCTGATCCGCCGTGATGAGCAGACCATCTTGTGCCAAAGAGACGGGCAGGGTAACGGATTCCACCTAATGTTCACCGACTCGGGACGGCTTACATTGATCCTTTACACCGCTTCTGGAAAGCAGGAATACCAGTTACCGATTTCTATGCTTGAACGACAGTGGTACGCCATATCCTGTGAGATCGATTCCGCACAGGGAAAAGTCGTGTTATCTCAAACCCCTCTCATCGATTACGCCACCATTCGGGATGCGTCTTGTCAGGTTTTTGAACTCGATTTACCGCTGACTTCTCCTAAGGATGCGCCTTTATGGCTTGCAGGTGCGCCAGCAGAAGGTGACCGCGTTGACTTTCATATGGACGGAAAAGTCGACAGCTTAACCATCTACTCTCAATCGATGTCGAGTGAGGATTTTCTGCAAAATCTAAAAGCGGGGCAGCGCAGAGAAGAAGCCAAATTCTGCTGGGACTTTAGCCAAGCTATCGATACGGTTGAAGGTAAAGATCTTTCGGCTAATTCGGTTCATTTCTGTTTTCATCACCTACCAACCCGCGGCATGAAGGGGTGGAATTGGGATGGCAGTTTTCACAGCTTTCTTTCAGGACCGCAACATTACGGTGCCGTTCATTTCCATCACGACGATATTTATGACGCCAATTGGGAAACAACGTTTACGTTTGTGGTGCCAGATTCTTTGCCAAGTGGCGCGTATGCCATTCATATCGAGAATGGTGAGACAACGCCAGACATGACCTGTGAAGACTACGTTCCCTTTTTTGTGACCCCCCATAAGGATAAGTCCAAAAGGCGAGCGACCAAGCTGGCGTTTCTGGCTCCCACCTGTTCCTACATTGCGTACGCTAACCATGGTGAGCACATTACCGCTCGCGAGGCAGAGCGAAGCATCGGTCGTTTACTGGAATTTGGTCATCACGATGTATATATGTACCAGCATCCTGAGTTGGGGGGGTCACTGTATGACAGCCACCGAGACGGATCGGGGGTGTGCTATTCGTCGCGGTTGAGGCCTGTTCTGAATTTCTCGGCAAGGTATCGGTCGTGGCTGGGGGGGCATGGCTCTGCCCTATGGCAATACAACGCAGACACCCACTTGTTTGGCTGGTTGCATCATCATAATTTTGAGTTCGATGTGATCACGGATGAAGATCTTCATGAGCAAGGCGCGGATTACCTTGAACAATACGATGTGATCATGACGGGAACACACCCAGAATACTATTCGACAGAAATGTGGGATGGGCTCAAGACTTGGATAGATCAAGGGGGACGCTTGATGTATCTGGGAGCGAATGGGTTTTACTGGCGTATTGCTTTTCACACTCAATTGCCGGGTGTCATTGAAGTGCGACGTGCCGAAGATGGCATTCGGACTTGGGCTGCGGAGCCGGGCGAATATTTCAATTCGTTCTCGGGTGAATTTGGGGGGTTGTGGCGACGAATAGGGCGCACGCCAAACACGATGTGTGGGTTGGGTTTTATGGCACAAGGTTTTGATATTTGTAGTTATTACCGCCGAGGACCGGATTCATATGACCCGAGATCTGCCTTTATTTTTGAAGGCATTGATGACGAAAAAATTGGGGACTTTGGTTTAATTGGTGGTGGAGCAGCAGGGCTGGAGTTAGATGCTATCGATATTTCGTTGGGGTCGCCAGTGAATATCTTACGCCTTGCCAGCTCGGAAGCACACAGCCGGAATGTTAGATTAGTCAACGAAGAATTCGGCGTTGTTCCCCCCAATTTGGGTGGGGATGAGAATGAAAAAGTTCGTGCGGATCTTGCGTTTTATGAAACCCCTTCGGGAGGTGCAGTATTTTCAACAGGCTCGATTTCTTGGTGTGGGTCTTTGGCATGGAATCATTACGACAATAATGTTTCTAAGTTGACATTCAATGTACTGAAACGGTTTTTAGACCCAGAACCTTTTGACACGTAATTAGAATACGACGTTTTCGACGCCGAAAAATATAAAGACCAAAGAGTTTTGGTACATAGCAGTTATAGCGCATCACTGTTACACGTAGGCAAATAAAAAATATCGACTGATAGAAATGTCCATTTTTTGGAAGGGCATCGCTGAATCTGAAATCTGGCATCAAATAAAGATAATCATGAAAAAGGAATAATGAAAATGAATTGGATACAAGAAACATTAAATACGACAAAACCGATCATTGCGATGTGCCATTTACGTGCGCTTCCGGGGGATCCTGACTACGATTCAGCAGCAGGAATGAAGTGGGTGATTGAAATGGCGCGTAAAGATTTACACGCTCTGCAAGTTGGAGGGGTGGATGCGGTAATGTTTTCCAACGAATTCTCGTTACCTTACTTAACCAATGTGAAAACCGAAACAGTGGCCTCTATGGCGCGTATTATTGGCGAGTTGATGAATGAAATCGATGTTCCCTTTGGTGTAAACGTACTTTGGGATCCCGTAAAGTCATTGGACTTAGCAGCGGCAACAGGGGCCAAATTTATCCGAGAGATATTTACCGGAGCCTACGCCAGTGATTTTGGTGTTTGGAATACCAACTGTGGGGAAACGATTAGGCATCAACACCGCATATCGGCATCCGAGGTGAAAACACTGTTTAATATTGTTCCAGAAGCGGCCGCCTACATGGCCCCGAGAGACATTGAAAGCGTTGCCAAAACCACGGTATTTAACTGTAAACCTGATGCCGTGTGTGTGTCGGGGATGAATGCTGGAGCGCCGACAGATACAAATATCTTAAGCCGTGTAAAAAATGCGATTCCTGATACAGCAGTGTTTGCCAACACTGGGGTTCGGCTTGAATCCGTGAATGAACAATTGAGTATTGCAGACGGTGCAGTGGTAGGGACGACCTTTAAACAAGAAGGCGATTTCAATCTGTTTGTCGATCAAGCCCGTGTGAAGGAATTTATGGATGAAGTGAAGCGATTGAGAAGTTGAATTGATCTCGACGCTCTATGATCTTAATTGTGGGACTGGAGCCGCATCTTACGCTTTAAGCACGATGCAGGCTCCCTGTTAATTAACGCAACACCTTCTCTCGGTTTAACCAGCCTAACGCGGGTACCGAATATTTTGTTTTCGATGATGGGTTTCTAGACATTGATTTAAATGCTCAATTTTAAATTGATGAGGAACTGATATCACCTCAGATCTGCCTAAGTGCACCTTTCTCAAGCCGAGTCTCTTTAGTGCTCGGCTTTTTAAGCAGGAATGAATAGGTAGTGAGTCCGGCGAGCCGATTCACCATAAAACTGACACCGTTAAATCCTGAGAATCAGCCCAATTCTTGGCTACTCATAATGGATATTATTCCCCCATTCTACCCACTTTATTTCATATCTCTTTTATCTAGTAAGGAGAAATAAAAATAAGATTGGGTCGTTATGGCTTCGTTTTTTAATACATAAACATAAAGTTGGATATAACTAAATATTGTTGTTGCTACATTTTTATCACCACCTCTTTTAACGTTTAAACTCATCTTTTAAATCTCGAACATGAGGTTTATTGATAATGTTCACAGTTGTAAATTTATGTAAATGCATTAGGTAAGCTTAACTACAGATATTTCTTTTACACTCATCGCATATCCAGCAACTCAAAAAGGATCCGTTTGTAAAGCACTTTCATTGCTTTCTAATGGCTTTATACCTAACAGAGCCTAATTATGGCGGAATTAACGAACCCATTTATGCATTTTAAAGTGATCAAAAAATATCGCTAAGAAGCGAAAATAAACCACAAATTATCAGACATTATTTTGCTGACTATTTGTGGTGTTTTGTCGGGTCATGAATCATTGGTAGGTATCGTAGGTTTTGTTCGAATAAGAATCGAATTTTTAAAGCAATACGGTGAATTTAAGGAGGGTATTCCTTCATCCGATACCTTGGCGAGAGTGGTGGGCATGATCAGTGCTAATGCACTCCAACGTGCGTTTATTAATTGGATGAAAGCCTGCCATGTGCTGACAGATGGCGAGGTGGTAGCCATTGATGGAAAGACGGTTCGAGGCTCTTACGATAAGTCGAGAGGGTAAGAAGCCATTCATATGGTCAATGCCTTTGCGACAGCGAATGGGATGTGGCGTATGAGTGGCTAGACTTAAAAACGATGGGGATAATGGTTAATGTTCGTCAAGAATCGGAGCATGCGACAGAGCGGGATAGGTCGGTGAGATTTTATATCAGCTCCTGGGATTTAAGTGCGAAAGAGTTACACGATTTAACGCGTTCTCATTGGCAAATAGAGTCGATGCATTGGGTGCTAGATACTGCGTTTCGAGAAGACGAATGCCGAGTAAGGGTGGATGATCGTGCGGTTTCCGTGGATTCGTTAAGAAAAAGCCAAGCCGATATCCTAGAAAAAATAATGCCGCTCATCTCACGTGAACGGCATTAGAGCCGGAGTTCTCTTTATTGTTGGGTTGCTTACATCTGTTTAACGACCGTGATTAATCTTCTTGTCGTAGAACTTTTGCCAGTAAGGATGACGCCGCCGCAAGCAATACAATGTCTTTTAAGAGGAATTGACCCGGTACGACAGAGATTGCAGGGAAGCCACCTAAGCTTGCTTCGCTGATTGGTGCGGTAAACAGAAAGCTTGTTGTAACGGCAAAGATAACCGTTGCACTAGCAGCACCGACGAGTGCAAACAATCGATGCACTGGCGCGAGCAACAAAGCAACCGCGGTTGCCACTTCAACCAATCCGATGAGGTTAGAGGCACCTTGTAAGCTGAAGATACTGTACAACCAGCTGGTCAGTGGGCTTGATGCCACAAGACCTTGGATTGCATTTGCTTCGTAGCTGGTAAACTTCATTGCCCCGATCCATGCTAGGACGATGATGATAGAAAAACGTACCGCTTGGTCAGAAATGTTGGTCAGCGACTGTGTACCTGCTACTCGGTGGTTGATGTTGCTATTGATAGTTGTCATGGTCTTACTCCTTATCATTTCTTTGTGCTATTGGCGGTATGTGTGATGCCTTGGCGCTCTAATATCTGTTCAAAATCGCCACTTCTGATACTGGCGACTAAATCATCGTTTCCGCCAACATGGTGATTGCCGACAAAAATCTGTGGAACAGTTCGTCGTTGGCTACGGTTCTTCATCTCGTTTAGTCGCGTTGGGTTATCACTGACTTCAATTTCTCGATACGTTAAACCTAAATGCTTTAAAGTGTGCTTTGCGGCTTTGCAATGCGGGCAGTAGTGTTTGGTATAAATTTCGATTTTTGCCATGGTGTTTCTCCGCTTGTTGTCTGTAGGGTTAATTTAACTGTTGCGGAAAATACCATCTATGCATGATAATCTTGATTTAATACATAGATCGTCTAGTTTAGGGTGGGGCTAAATATGGAAGTGATGAGCGACATGCTGCGTGCGATTCGTGTCGTCGGCAGCGTCTACTTTTGCAGTCAGGTGGAAGCGCCGTGGAGTAAAACCTTTAACGACCTAGAGCACGCCAGTTTTCATTTGATTCGACGCGGTGGTTGCTGGGCGATTATTGCTGGTCAAGTGGAACGATTGGAAGCGGGAGATTTGATCTTCTTAGGGCCAGGACAAGACCACGTATTGTCGAGTCAATCTCCGGATAGAGACCAGCCAGACTTAGAAGAACCAACGCTGTTACTTTGTGGTTCTTTTAGCTATACGCGAACAGTGACAACGCCGTTATTGGAGATCTTTCCTCGGGTGACGATAGTGCGTGATCAAGACTTAGCGCAATATCCTTGGTTGCGAAGCACTTTTGATCAGTTGAGTTCAGAGTACCTATCTCAAGGACCAGGTTCGGAGCTGATCGTCAATAAGCTGACCGAAATTATCTTGGTCGAACTGATCCGAATTAACTTTGGGCGAGAGCAAAAAAGCCCGTTTTTAGAAGCGCTGAACGACAAACGTATTTCTCGTGCTCTGCAACTGTTGCATGACCATCCTGACAGGAGTTGGACGTTGGAGTCGGTTGCAGGCGAGATTGGTATGTCTCGCGCTGCGTTTGCTAGCCGCTTTTCCGCTTTGGTTGGACAACCGATGTTTGAATACTTAACCAATCTCAGAATGGGAAGGGCACAGGAGCTATTGCGTGAATCGTTGTTGTCGATTGATGACGTGGCTGAGCAAGTTGGCTATGAATCGGAGCGCGCTTTTACGCTCACGTTTAAAAAGCATACAGGCACAACCCCCAAGCGTTTTAGAGCGCAACAATAACTCGGTATTGCTCGATATACAGATCAATAAGAGGGGACACTTTTAGAAAACCTTGACGTGTCTTTTTGTCGCTCATACCAAGCTCTATTCGTATTGATAAAATTGGGTTCAATATGTGAGGTATCTGTCTAGAAACTGACAAATATCCCTTATCTTCATGGTTTTTAGGTACGTAAAACCGCTAAAGTGGGTATTGGTTTAAGAATTTGTGGGGATCCCTCAGTGACTGTCCTTCTTATTATGGTGTACTGGTTGTGATCATACGGGGGAGAGGATTCGATGATAAAGTTAAATAGTTTTGGATTGTTACTGCTTTCTTTTAGTCTAGTGGCTTGTGCAGAACCTCAAAAGAAATTTGTAGTTGGGGGTGAGTCTTACGAGATACCTAGTGAGTATTTAGTTGCAGCATCATCCTCAATCAATACTGCATCTCTTGATAGTGATGTTGGCATGGTTGCTCTCTCTTTTAACCAAGATGAAGATTTCTCGAGCTATTTAAGTGATAATGCTTAAGAAAAATAAGTCGGACATCAGACACTTTAGAAACGCTTGACGTAATAGAGAATAATTTTTATGTTGATTAAAGCTATTCACACTATATTTTTTTCAGTTGTTGGATATTATGAAAATAAAGAAGTAAGTGATTACATATGGAAAGCTCGATTTTTGGTTTCTTTTATTTTTGTTATGCATATATTTTCTTTTTGTATAATATTTTCTAGTTTTTCTTCCAGCTTTAAAAGGGTTTTTTTATATGTAACCAGCGGATTTCATATGTCTTTTTACTTATTTATTTTAGGTGTCTTTATTTTTGTTTTTCTACCTAGAGTAAATAAGTTAAAGATAAATAATAAATTCAGTAAAAATAAAAAAATCACATTATATTCTATCATGTCTACAATTGTATTTTACATTTTGGCGAATTGCTTATCAGTATTATAATCTAAAAATAGGACAGGCACTTTTAGAAAAGTCTTGAAGTGTCTTCTTGTCGCTCATACCAAGCTCTATTCGTATCGATAAAATTAGGTTCAATATGTGAGGTATCTGTCTAGAAACTGACAAATATCCCTTATCTTCATGGTTTTTTTTAGGTACGTAAAACCGCTAAAGTGGGGATTGGTTTAAGAATTTGTGGGGTGTTGTCTAGCTTGAAGGGAGCATTAGCTATCAGGTAACCGAAAACCAGATGGTTGCTGTCCCTTTAGTGTTGGTATCGCTTGTTGAATGCTGGTTTCTCAGCTAACCACCGAGCTTCTTTAATATGTTAATAAGCACTCAATTTAACTAGAGCTGAATATTAGCTTTTAATCGACTTAGGAGTCACCAATGAGAATATTGATTTTTGTATTTATCGCGTTTTTATCTATTTCTGTACATGCAGCAGGCAGAGAAGCAAGTGGAACGGTTCAATTATATGCCACAGCTGGTAACATTATCGTATCTCTTAGCGGGAGTAACCAAAGCTGCGGCAATAGATACTATTTTAAACCAGACACCGATTACAATCGGGCTCTATTGTCGATGCTGCTAGCGGCTCAAATGAGCAACAAAAGAGTTTGGGTAAATGGAGAAGGCAGTTGTATATCGGACTATCCGTTCGCCAATGCTTATAAACTTATTAACATGAGTATTCTTCCTTGAATCCTTTAGATTTTTGATTAATCTGAGTACTCTTTCGCTATATCAATAAACTGTTGTTCACATGCTATAAAAGCATCGATGACTTGGGGATCAAAGTGTCCCCCTTTACCTTCCTCAATAATGCGTTTGGCAACGCTATGTTCCATAGGATCTTTATAGATACGTTTGCTAATCAGCGCATCATAAACATCAGCCACAGCCATTAATCTCGCACTTAATGGAATGTCTTCTCCCGCCAATTTTTGCGGATAGCCTGAACCATCCCATTTTTCATGATGACAATAAGCAATATCGATCGCGGCATCGACGATGCCATTCGGGTTGTTGTAGTGTTCCTTGGCTTTTTGCAACGTTTGGAGCCCAAGTGTTGTGTGCTCTTGCATGATTTGAAACTCGGAATCTGTTAACTTCCCTGGTTTGAGTAGGATATTGTCGGGTATGCCGACTTTACCGATATCGTGCAGTGGCGCTGCTTTGTAGTAGATTTTAATGAGCTCTGGTGTTAACAAAGCACTAAATTCAGGAGTGGTGGCCAAATATTCCGCTAGGGCTTTTACGTAGTATTGGGTTCGAAGAATGTGGTTACCTGTTTCGTTGTCCCGAGTTTCGGCAAGGCTTGCCATGGCAATAACGATAGAGTCTTTGACTTCTTCCAATTCCTCTGTACGGCTTCTGACCAGTGTTTCTAGAAGGTCATTCTTACCATGAAGAAGATCGTGAGAGACTTTATTTTGTAGGTGAGTTCTAACGCGTGATTCCAAAATTGGGACGCTAACAGGCTTATTAATGTAATCTGCGGCACCCAAATCAAACCCGAGTCTTTCGTCTTCGGAAGAGCACTTTGCGGTAAGAAATATGACGGGGATTTCCATGGTTTTCTCTGAAGATTTCAACCGGCGAATGACCTCGTATCCGTCCATTTCGGGCATCATGATATCGAGCAGAATCAGATCAATCGGAAATTTTTCGACAATTTCTAGCGCAACAGCCCCTGAATTTGCAATTTTTATGATGTATTTCCCGCCTAACGACTGAGCCATAAACGATAAGTTGTCTGGTGAGTCATCGACAATCAAGATAGTTCGATCATCCAAGTTTCTTAATGGCATATCAGACCTTTCAAAATATTAGCAAACTCTACTACATTAAATGTAGCTTATATTTTAAAAAAAATTGGACAGGTCTTGAGCTATGAAATCAATAAAAATCCTATTTTCGATGCTATTTCTTATCATGGGGGCTGTATCTGTTGCGATTTTTTCATTGAATCAAGAAAACACGTATTTGTATAAAAAAACGCAAAGTTTGCAATCTCAATTGGCAAACTTTTATCGGTTATCAATGGAATTAAAAGGGAGCTCGGATCACCTAACCAAGTTTGCTAGAGCCTACGGTGCGACAGGAAATCCGAAGTGGAAACGGCTTTTCAACCGTGTCTTAGACGTGCGAAATGGCAAGGTCCCTATACCTGAGGGGAATCAATACGAGTATTGGGATATTGTGTCCATGGAAGAACAATTACCTTCATCCGAGTTGGGTTTTAGTGGTCCTACGTTAGTACAAAGGATAAAAGAGTCGGGTATTGAGGCATTTGAATTCAGCGAATTGAGTAATGCGCTGGCGTTATCGAACGCATTGGTTGGGCTTGAAGTTGAAGCGTTTAACGCGATTGAAGGGCGAGAAGAAGACCAGTATGGGCAATGGGGTATAACAGGAACCGAGGACTTAGATCGTGCCCGTTCATTGTTGTACAGCGATCAGTATTTTTCTGAAAAAGCGAAAATAATGGCGGCGATATCCTCTGCTCACCATTCCATTCTTGATCGGCTTAACTCTGAGATCGTCGCAAATGAAGCCAACATACGTTCCAATGAGCAAGCCAGCCTAATCCTGTTTTTGGTGTTAATTACAGCGATTGGTTTGTCGTTTATTTTGCTTTGGCGCCTCTATATCAGCCCTCTCAGCAAGCTCTCTCAAACAGTCGTCGAAAAAGTAGAAAATAAAGATTTCTCCTTCACTTTAACCCAACGCGCTTACGGAGATTTGCAGTATTTTATTGATAGCCTAAATGTGGTTTTTCATCATATTTCAGAACAGCTTAGCAACAATACGTTGGTCAAAGACTTCAACATTGTATTACGCAACAATGAATCGACCTCATTACTGTGCGACCGCGTGACACACTTCTTAATGCAGCACTTCCCTGTTGAAATGGTCGGCATATATATATTCGAAAACGATGCGCTGACACGAATATCGGGGGCGGGCTATGGAGAAAGCCAAAATTCGGTGATTAAAGAGGAAAGCTCTACGCTGATGGGGGTGACTCGTAGTAAAGAGCCGGTGGTGATACGAGATCTAAAGGGGGCGTTTGTGGTGCCATACAATGGTGGGCAATTGTCTTTGAATGAAATGTACTATTTACCCCTGTTGGTGAAGGAAAATGTGATTGCCGTGATGGAAATTGGGGTAGTACATCGCCTCGATGACCTTCATTTGCAATGGTTAAAACGAATGCTGAATGATCTCTCCATCAGTATTCAATTGAGTCGTAATTTAGAATTGCAACGCAAAGCCGAGCAGAAAGCACTGGAACAGTCTCAGCTGAATCAGGAAATTTTAAATGCCACGCCAAACCCAATGTATTGCCTAAATAACAAAGGGCAATTTATCACCATAAATAGCCAGTTCAGAATGCTGATGGGGTTAAGTGAGGAGCAAATATTAGGGTCGACTCCTAGCTTGATTTTTGGAGAAGCCGCGCCAGAATTCGAAAAGTATCACCAAGTTTTGTTCCAAAAAGAAAGCAACGCCAACTACGAAGTTCAGGTTACCCCTGCCAACCAGACACAGTTAGAAATGCTGGTGTATGAAGCCTCTTTCTTGGATAGCCATGGCAATGTGAACGGCATTGTGGGTCTCTTGCTTGATCAAACAGAACGCAAGCAAATGGAGAATGCACTTGTTGAGGCAAAAGAGACCGCTGATGCGATGAGCCAGGCCAAAGGTGAGTTTCTTGCCAACATCAGCCACGAAATACGTACGCCAATGAACGCCATCATGGGCATGGCACACCTCACGTTGAATACCGATCTCGATAGCATTCAAGAAAAATATGTGAATCGGATAAATGATTCCGCGAAAAATTTGCTGGGCATCATTAATGACATTCTGGACTTCTCAAAGATAGAAGCCGGCAAACTGGATATTGAACACATTGATTTCTGTTTGGACGATGTGCTGGAAAATGTGGTGTCTATTGTCTCCGTTAAAGCACAAGAGAAAAATCTCGAACTGGTGTTAGACATTGATCCAACCATGCCGATCAACTTGATTGGCGATCCGCTAAGGCTTGGGCAGGTGATTGTTAATTTGTGTGGGAATGCGGTGAAATTTACTCATGATGGCGAAATCATTGTCAAAGCCAGCCTGAATAAACAGGATGAGCAACATGCCGAGATTCGTTTTGTGGTGAGCGATACAGGGGAAGGTATTCCAGAAGATAAGTTAACGAAATTATTTGAAGCCTTTACTCAAGCGGACGCGAGCACGACCCGCAAACATGGGGGAACGGGCTTAGGCTTGAATATCAGTAAACAGCTCGTTGAATTGATGGGGGGTGACATCACCGTCACTTCAAAAGTAGGTGAAGGCTCTCACTTTATATTCACCATTCAATGCGGCCTGCAAAGTGCCAAGATGCGCGATATCTCCGCCCCTTTGAAACCCATAAAAGAGCGCAAAGCGTTGGTGGTCGATGATAACGATACTGCCAGAAGCATCATGGAAAATTTGTTGGGAGCGATGGAGTTCAGTGTCACGTCGGTCACCAATGGGTACGACGCTATTGAGCAGCTGAATACCGACCAATTTAATATGGTGTTTGTCGATTGGAACATGCCGGGCATTAACGGAATTGAGCTGTTAAAGCGTTTGCCGAGAGATGAACGTTTCACCGACTTGAAACGCTTCTTGGTTACCGCTTATGGGCGGGAAGTGGGGATAGATGAAGAAGTTTCGCCGTTAATCGACGGGTTCATACTCAAACCCGTTAACCCTTCTACGTTACTCGATGCCATCATGGATGCGTATGGCATTGAAGCCAAGAACCTCATCAAACGAAACCGAGCGAACATTGAAACGCCAGACTTAACGGGTAAGACCATTCTATTGGTCGAGGATAACGAGATTAATCAGGAAGTGGCGATGGGCTTGCTAGAAAAAACACGAGCTGAAGTCATTATTGCTGGAAACGGTAAAATCGCTTTAGACGCCCTTTCGAAAAACAATATCGACATTGTGTTAATGGACATGCAAATGCCAGTGATGGACGGTGTGACAGCAACAAAACAAGCGCGAAAAGAAGGGTATACTTTACCGATTATTGCCATGACCGCCAACGCGATGGCGCAAGATATTGAAACCTGTTCTAATGCCGGAATGAATGACCATGTCACCAAACCGATTGATGTTTCCGTGTTTTACAAAGTGCTTAAGCACTATTTGGATGCCCCTGTACTTTCCGAAGAAACGTCCGTTTTGCCTTCTTCTCAATCCCCTGTTCAATCCGCTAAATCTCCGGTTCAATCCGCTAAATCTCCCGTTCAATCCGCTAAAAGTAATAGTTCGTCAAATGTCCCTAAAACCGATGACATTGGGGGCATCAATATCAATGATACATCTGAAGAGATAGGAATAACGCAAGATAAGTATCTCAGGCTATTGGGTTCTATGCTTTCAAACACTTCGAGAGATCTTGCTGAATTCGAAGAAAAGTCGGCGGGGGAAGACTGGGAGTATATGGAAAGGTTTGCTCATACGATTCGTGGCTCCGCAGGGAACCTGAGAGTCCCTGCGTTGGTGGAGATCGCCGAGCGAATGGAGTGGAATGCTAAAGAGAGAAAGACCATACCTCAAGAGTGGATTGATACCATGAAAGCGCGAATTTCTGGCATTCAAAAAGAGTTGGAAGCGTATAGGTCAACGCGCAGCTTAGGGAAAAAAGCGGATAAGCCTCATGCCAATATAGATCAGCTATTAAGCCAGTTATCGCAAGCCATCGAAGGTTACGATGCCGACGCTGTGCAACTCGCCCAGCAATTGTTAGATGCTTCTCCGCAAAATAAAGAAACGCTAGAAGCGTTAGTCTTAGCGATTGAAAGATATGACTTTTCAATGGCGACAACGTTGCTGGAATCGTTCCAAAGCCAGAATCATTAGGGTAGGCAAAAACTCAAACTCATGATGCTTCCTTAACGATGCGTAGGGATTAACTGCTTTTTTACTTGGCTTCGAGTGTATGCTTTTCTCCAAATGTATTCCAACGGTCCTTGTTTAAAGGCTGTTAAATACAGGTGAGCGGCAACAATTTGTACAACGGTGTACGCAAGGGCAATGAGGATGTAATCCCATCGGGTGGCCGTTAAGTGGAACTCAGTGAACGTCCAGCGCAGCAGTATGGCCATCACAATGGACTGCGAAATATACAGGCTAAACGCCAGCTTACCTGGTGCCGCAAATAACGAAACCACAGTGTTTTGGTTGGCGACGAGTTTGACAATGGCATGGGCGTAGATCAGTGCGACAAAAATTGCAGAGACACTGGCGACAATCGATCCAAGTTCTGCCGTCTGATTTGGAAGGTATATGCGTAGCGCCAAGTCTAATGCCGTAAAGCCTATGCCCCCCAGTGCGACCAAGCGGAACGTTTTTTTGTCGAAACCTTTGGAGAAAAAACCGACTCGAAATAAGAAAGCACCGAGCATCATCAAGCCAGCTATCTGCCAAAATACCCAAAGAGGAGACGTGAATACAATAACGAGTGCCACCCCACCCTGAATGAGCATTTGTATGCCGTAAGAACTGAACCATAAGTCATACACTTCCATGAACTCTGGCGTTCCTTGAACCAGTGGTGGCTCTTCTAAGAAAAGAAATGCGAAGGCAATGCTGAAGTTCAGCACTCCACCGATGATCAAATATCGGTAAGATTTCTTAAGAAGCTTTTTGAGCGGAAGATCAAGCGATTTAAGAACGAACAGCGCCGATACCCCATAAAGCAGTAACACGTCACCACCAAAAATAAACAGCCCGTGTAATACCCCAAACAGCATCAGCCATTTCACCCTTGGCTTTATGGCTTCTTTGGGGGCAATGTTTTTTCTTTTATAAGAACGATATTGAATGGCTAAACCAACACCAAAGAGCAGGCAGAACAAGGTTCGAAAGCGCCCATCAAAAAAAACACCGCTGAACAAATTAATGAAAGTGTCACTGATGGGAGGAAATTCGGGAGAAACGTATCCGGTGGCAAATAAGCCGTGGTAATAGATGTTCATGAATAGGATCCCTAAAATCGAGATCCCTCGTAATATATCGATGGACTGAATGCGCACGTTAATACCCTTACTGACTTTTTCACTACCTTGCCTAAGCAAGCACAGATTTGCTATATGCCATAAACGAATTTACACGCATTATGAGGCAAGTGCTTTGTGTTTGCTTAGGGCTAAAATGTAGCAAGTGAAAGGTTAATGTGCCCTAAAGCTGGAAAAGTGGTTCAGTTTGGTTAAGTTCTAGGACTCAGCAAGATCCAGCAACGCTTTTCCTGTTAATCGGTAGCTTATCCATTCACTTTGAGGCTTCGCGCCAAGGGATTCATAGAAATCGATGGCAGGTTGATTCCAGTCTAATACATTCCATTCAAATCGACCGCAATCTTTAGCTAAGGCAACCTGCGCCAAATGCTTAAGAATGTGTTTTCCTGCTCCCGTGCCACGTGCATCGGGTGTGACATACAGATCTTCTAGGTATAAGCCGTATTTCCCTACCCAAGTGGAGTAGTTAAAAAAGTACACAGCAAACCCGACGGCTTTGCCGTCAAGTTCACAAATAAGCGCATGGGTAGTGGAGCCTACGCCAAAAAGGGTTTCTCGGATACTTTGTTCAGTGGCTTGAACTTTGTGCTCTGCTTTTTCATAGTGGGCAAGCTCACGAATAAATTGAATGATAAGCGTGGAATCTTCAGCCACAGCATGACGAATGGAGAATGGAGCCATTGTTTCTAATCCCTTAAACATTGAATTCTGAATAACAAACAATGGTGTTGCATAAGGGCGGTTTCAAGTAATGAGTATAAAACAAAAACTTATTATTCAATGATTTATGGTGTTGAGTTCAGTGTTCTTAGTTGAAGTTTTGTTAAAATACACGTCTGGCTCACTATTTTAGCGGTGCGCTCCATGCGATAATTCCGCGCCAATAAATACAACAGCTTGAAGGATCAACATGTCGGCAACTGCATATCTAAACGACTTAAATCAACGTTATCTGGCTATCCATCGTACGAAAGAAGATTTTTTCTGGGAAACCTACATGGGTATCAGTGATGACCATGAAGGGTCTTCTAACGCACAAACGGAATGGACTCAATTCCTAAGCCAAGCTTCACAAATCAATGACATCAATCAGCAGCTAGACGCTGCCGAAAACATCAGCGACTCGCAAGAAAAACACAGTACCATCGCGGGTCTTAAAGGTTGGCTGGCGATGTTCAAAGCTCACGCGATTGAAGGCGAAAAGAGCCAACAACTCAAAGCAGATTTGATTAAGTTTGAATTCGACCTGTTTGAACGCAATCAAAAACATGCCCTGACTTATATCGATGAGCATGGCAAATCGGTAGAAGGCTCCTTGCCTGTGGTTGGTGCGGCGGTTCGCGCGAACGAGAATGAAAACGTTCGACAATCGGCTCATTCCGCTTTTCTGGATTTAGAGCAATGGTTACTCAACAATGGTTTCATTGAGCTGGTGAAACGCCGGAATGCGTTTGCTCGTTCCCTTGGGTACCAGACCTTTTTTGATTACTCCATCTTAAAAATGGAGAAAATGACCACGCAAGAGCTGTTCAGTATTTTGGACGATTTTGAAGCCCGTACGCGTGATGCCCACCTCAGCAGCTTAAAGAATTTGGCGGCAGAGAAAGGGGAAGGGGCGCTGGCGGGCCATAACTTCATCTACTCATTTTCGGGTGATGTGATGCGCGATCTGGATCCGTACGTCCCGTTCTCTAAGTCGTTGCGTCGCTGGGTAGAATCATTTGGTCGTTTGAACATTGAATATTCCGATGCCGCGCTCACGCTGGATTTGTTGGATAGAAAAGGCAAATACCCGAATGGTTTCTGCCACGGGCCGGTTCCGTCTTTTTACGATCAGGGCAACTGGGTGCCCGCGCAGGTGAACTTCACCAGCAACGCAAAGCCAGACCAAGTCGGCAGTGGATACGATGGCATTAACACCTTGTTCCACGAAGGGGGACACGCCGCTCATTTTGCCAATGTGAAACTGAATGCTCCGTGTTTTTCACAGGAATTCGCCCCTACATCGATGGCGTATGCAGAAACACAATCCATGTTCTGTGACAGCCTATTGACGGACGCCGATTGGCTTAAGCAGTATGCACTCGATAACGATGGCAACCCCGTCCCAGATGAGCTCATCAAGGCGATGATTAATAGCCGTCAGCCTTTTAAAGCGTATGAAGAACGCAGCATTCTTGTTGTGCCGTATTTCGAAAGAGCGCTTTATGAGTTAAGCGATGACGAACTCACCCCTGAAAACATCACTCAGTTAGCTCGTGACTGTGAAAAGAACATTCTTGGCTTAGAGTGCAGCCCGCGTCCGCTGCTGGCAATCCCTCATTTGTTATCCGATGAGTCCGCTTGTGCGTATCAGGGATACCTGTTGGCTCACATGGCGGTGTACCAAACGCGCGCGCACTTTACAAAGACATTCGGCTATCTAACGGATAACCCAGAAATTGGTCCGTTACTGGCGAAACATTACTGGCACGGCGGCAACAGCACGTCTCACAATGACACCATTGTCAGTCTGACGGGGGAAGGCTTTAACGCGAAATACTTAGCCGACGAGTGTAACTTGTCGGTGGATGAAGCGTGGCAAAAAGAGCAAGAAAAAATCAAAGGCTTGGCCTCGCGAGAACGCGCCAGCGTATCTCCCTTGCAAGCCACAATAAAAGTGGTCGATGGTGACAAAGAGCTTGCCTCAAATGCGAGTTCTGACGCGGAAATGTGCGATGCTTTTGAAGCCTACATTGTCAAAAACTACGGCCGATAACGGTTCATCAACAGATAAGGTTCATAAATAGACCGCCATTGTTTGAATAAGAAGACCAAAAGAGCCAGTTTGACTGGCTCTTTTTACACGCCTCAAAGGATAACAGACCCTAATGACGTAGATAAACCGCGTACATTCTATATGGTTATGACCACTTTTCTATATGGTATTACCGCCTTGCTATATGGCGATGACCACCTTGAACTCAGTTTTCAAGTCGGGGTGAAGCCCTCCCGTTCCGTTACCTGTACGAGAGCGCTCACTGGAACGCACCCACTTTCGATTATCGATTTCAGTGAGTGCTTCAGGTCAGTCTTCCAAACCCGTGATGAACATCATGAACTTGCGTATGCGCTCAGCTCAATTCCGTCATATTCAAAAAAAATGGGTAGACTTTGCTACCTTTGTTGAAGACGGTAGCGTCCAATATCTACTATGATGTTTATTAGGAGAATATATTAACTTGCCATATTTGAACTAGGAGTAAATATGTGCCGCTGGCTAGCTTATCAAGGAAAAGAAACGTACCTATCTGACTTAATTTTTGCGCCCGAATATTCGTTGGTACAACAAAGTATGAGTGCAAGGAAATCCATTACAGCGATTAACGCGGATGGGTTTGGTGTGGGTTGGTATGGCGTGAAAGAGGATCCTGGATTGTATCGAGAAGTCCTGCCTGCGTGGAGTGACTGCAATTTAAAAAGCCTGTCAGAACATATTGTGTCTCCCCTCTTTTTTGCTCATGTTCGTGCTTCAACGGGGACACAAACGGCGCGTACGAATTGCCATCCATTTCGATATAAAAATTGGTTGTTTATGCACAATGGTCAAATTGGTGGCTACGCCGAGCTGCGCTGGCACATTGAACGTCTAATCCCGAAATCTATTTATGGGTTCAGGCAAGGGCAAACCGACAGTGAGTTGCTGTTTTTGTTATTGATTGCGAATGGGTTGGTGGAAGGGGAACCCAGTGCCGCCATAGGCAAAACATTGGAACTGATAGAGTCCCTGATGCTGGACGAAAAAATCGAAGAACCGCTTCGGATCAGTGCGAGTTGGTCGGATGGTGAGACGATTTGGGCCTTTCGATATGCGTCTGATGATCACGCGCCCACGTTGTTTTATAAGATGATGGAAAAGGGCATTGTGGTGGCTTCCGAGCCATTAGATAGCGAGCGCCAAGCTTGGTATTCGGTCGATCAAGCTCGCTTAATGACCGTGCATAAACAGAAAGTGGCCATTAAAGAACTAAATCATTAAGTGTGAACGGTCTTTCAGGGTAAAATGCCGTCCAGTGAATTGAGAGCCCTCGGGCTCTTTGTTGTTGTCAATTCTGGGTGCCGACATGTCGAAAAAAATTTTACCGATCCCTTTGGTTCTGCTGATCCCCATACTGCTTCTGGGTGTGGTCATCATTGCTGCGGTTTATCGTTTTAGTTTGACGGATGAAGAGATTTACGCCAAACAGGGTAGAACCGTAAAATCGGAGCAAACGGCTGAAACAGACCCCGTTATGCTCAAGTTGTTTGCACTTGAAGATGCACAGCCGTGGTTGGTGAGTGTGCCTGAAAGTTTGTCGAAAGCGCAGTTAAGCCAAGTGGTTGGTGAGCTTGAAAAGGCGAGAGCAAAAGGGTTTTACTCGGTAGATGGCCAGCGTGGCGAAGTCATCGTCAATTTTCTTAAAATCACCCCATTGAATTATGGTGATCCCTCTGAGGCGATGACGTTTGTCGCCCCCTATGCGGTGACGACTCAAGGGACGGGCGTTTTCCATTATTTGGGTTTATTCCGATTAATGCACAATGAAAAAGTCGTGAAACAACTGGATTACATTTTTATTGCGGATCGCGCTCAGAATGTCGATGTTGCAACGGATGAGCCCTTTGATGTGAGTGAATCCGTTGTGGTTCGTTATCTTGCTCATTCAGAGTCACAGCCACTCTCTGAAACGCCGAATGAAGAGGTCGAAAAACGCATAAAAGTGGGACCGACACGGTTTATTAAATAATCGGAATTCGGGATAAACAAAGAAAAAACCTCCCAAAGGGGAGGTTTTTCATTTTAGCTGATCGAGGTAGTTGAAGTAGATGGCGGTAAATTGGCGATCGCGTCAGCCATCTCTAGGAGTTTATCGAGAATGCGTTCACCCTCGACGCCTATGCCGTTGTGCTCGTATTCGTTGGTGATCCACGCTTTGCTGTTTGGAATGCCCGCCAGAGTTTCTCGGCTGTAATCCATTTCAACGTACATGTCGTCCGCGTATACAGCGCAGGCTATTGGCACGGTATTGCTCGCCAGTTTGTCCACATTATACAGGCTTCCCCAGTCGCTTTTCTCCGCCAGTAAATCGGCGGCTTGCTTGAGTGGTCGCAATCCTTGGAATTGGTCGAACATCCACGGGTACACCATTTCACCGGTAAACAGGAACGGTTTGCCGGTGTTGTAGTGAAATTCAGGGTATTCCTCTCTCACACGGTGTGCCGACCAAGAAGAGGCTTCATGTTGGTTGTAGATGGATTCATGCAACAACGCGTAAATTGGGTTCGTGTGGAATACCTGCTCTTGAAGCATGGCATTCAAAAAGCCAAAACTCAGGGTTTCTTCACCGTTAACCGTGACAAACGCATTTTCCAGTAAATAGTACATCGGCGTGTTAGCACCACTTCGGCCAAGATTTGCGCCAATGAGCTGGAATTGTTCTACCGAGAATGTCTGACCATTTGGCAAGATCACATCATTGTTTAGAATGAAGTCTGCGATTTTCTGGCATTGAGCTTGCGCGGCTGGGAACTGAGCAAAAAACGCGTTGTTTTTGTCGGTCACTCGCTTGTAAGTGGCGTGGTAAACGTCGTCGGCGTGACGAACTAATGAAGGCACCCCGCCTGTGATTAATGAACGCTCTAGCCTTTCTGGGAACATCGATAGGTAGGTCAGAGAACAGAACCCACCAAAGCTTTGCCCAAGAATGCTCCAGCGCTCAATACCCAATTGCTCACGAATCGCTTCCGCATCACGAACGATGTTGTCGGCTCTGAAATGGCTTAAGTATTGCGCTTGCTGCTCGGGGCTTTGGCCCTCCAAGGTTTGAAACGTAATGACGCTGCTGTTACCCGTACCGCGTTGGTCGAGCAGTAAAACCCGAAATTGCTGAAGTGCGCGTTTCACCCAACCTGAACTGCCGTCAACCCTTGGTGAGGCAAAGCCAGGACCGCCTTGAAAATACACCAACCATGGCAGTGATTCGCTGTCTTTACTGATGTCCACCAGCTCTCTGGCAAAAACGGAAATGGTGTCGCCATCGGGTTTTTGGTAATCCAATGGCAACTCAAAGGTGTGAGGACGAAAACGGACTTGTCCTTCAATAAATTCTGCTCGCACTTTCTTCTCCTTTCATATGAAAGCAAACAGAGAGTAGCAAAATTTATACGCGCTTGTTAGAAGCCGTTTATTCCTAGTGCGATGAACAATCCTAGATTGGCCATCAAACCCAACATATAGAAATAACTGCGTGGGCTAGGGTTACGCTCTGTAGCAATGACGTAGTACAACACCATGTGAATGAGTCGAGCGATGGCGTAAATCCACACGAAAACAGCCAGCGTTGTTGAAGACATGCCAGCGAACATCGCCAAAATCGCAGGGAGAACAAATACGGTGACGTTGTCGAGCGAGTTTTGGTGGGTGCGATGGCTCCGAAAGACAAAGGATTCGTGGCTCAGATTGCTGTCGACAATTCCGGGGACATAATGAGATTGCTTACGGTGAGCCACGGACGCGACAATGGCTTGAACGAATACCGTGAATAGAATCAACCACAAGCCCCATAGCGTGAAAGCGTATTGGGAAAAAAGTTCAGCAAACATAGGAGTCCTCGATGTGTTAAATTTAAGTTGTGCGCAATGTTTATTTTAGGCGTATATTAATTGCGCACAATCTAAAAGTAAATAAATTGCGTGCAATTTAAATGGCTCTCTTCTCTTACTTTTCTTTCTACTTTATACCTCTTGTTCTCTCCCTTCAGATCATGGATTCGACTGAATAGCAGTCAACCAATGGCTTGAGGGGCAACTCATATCGCGAAATTCCTTTTACGTCACCATTCTTGATTCCTGTCACTTTTCTTTTTTGAATTCTTCCGTAGCTCTCTACCTAATGGCTTAGGCTGTGATATATTCTTGCCCTTTCAAACTATCGATGCAGGTCTTACGATGTCGTTTAACCTTTCGCTCCTTCCTTCCGAAGAGAAAAATGAAATAGAAATCGACAAGCAAGCTTCGTTTTTGGTGTGGAAAATCAAGCAAGCTCAGGCGGGACCTGAGGTGCTGGTTGAGCACAAATCCAAACTGAGGTTGGAATCAGAAGTCGAATTATTCGAACAATCGGTAGCAAAATATAAAAGAGTGATGGGGGTGGCTTAGCTGCCCTAAAGCAAAATCCATCAAGGTCAAATTGAATTGGTTTTTGTTTTTGCTACAATCTTTCGCATTTATTGAATTAGAGAGAACATCCCGATGGGAAGAAGTTTTGAAGTGCGCAAAGCCTCTATGGCGAAAACTGCAGGCGCAAAAATTAAAGTTTATTCCAAATACGGTAAAGAAATTTACGTATGCGCGAAAAACGGCGGTACTGACCCAGACATGAATCTGTCGCTTAAGCACCTGATTGCGAAAGCGAAAAAAGACCAAGTGCCCGCACACGTTATCGATAAAGCGCTTGATAAGGCGAGTGGCGGTGGTGGTGAAGATTACCAGCCCGCGCGTTACGAAGGTTTCGGACCGGGCGGGACTAGCGTGATCGTAGATTGTTTAACCGATAACGGTAACCGCACTTTCCAAGATATTCGACAATGCTTTGTGAAAACCGGTGCAAAAATTGGGGTGGAAGGTTCTGTTTCTCACATGTTCGATCACCAAGCCGTATTCCAGTTCAAAGGCGACGATGACGAAGCTATCCTAGAAACACTCATGATGGACGATGTGGATGTAACCGACGTTGAACTTGAAGATGGTGTGATCACGGTATTTGCCCCTCATACTGAGTTCTTCAAAACAAAGACGGCTCTGACGGGTGCCTACCCTGATTTGACACTGGATGTAGAAGAAATCACGTTTGTCCCACAAACGCACACGCCAGTCGCGGGTGAAGATGCTGAGAAATTCCAAAAATTCTTGGACATGCTAGACGAATGTGACGACGTACAACAGGTTTACCACAACGCCGAACTGTAAGCGTGACCTTGTTGGATAAGAACCGAGCCTAAGTGCTAATGCCGATCGTTTAAGACTCTTGAACGATCCTTAATAGTCTTCATAATCGGTCCCAGATATGTATCTGGGACCGATTTTTTATGTCTGAATTTTCTTTAGAACTTCAAGCTACTGCTGAATTTCA